>CAWKEY010000023.1:0-560361 GCA_963848675.1 uncultured Gammaproteobacteria bacterium | reverse complement strand
TTCCGAACTGTTGTTCGTAGGCGATGCCGGCACCACAGAAGCCAGTCGCCCCAGTCGACGCTACGGCGTAGAGTGGGCAAATTTCTACTCGCCTACCGATTGGTTGACGTTCGATGCGGATTTCAGCTTTTCCAGGTCGCGTTTTCGTGGAGATGCCCCGGAAGGTAATCATATTCCGGGATCGGTGGAAACCGTCATTGCCTCGGGCGCTACGTTTCATGACCTGTACGGCGGCTTTTTCGGTGGTCCGCGCCTGCGCTACTTTGGCCCGCGTTCACTGATCGAAGATAATAGTGTCCGTTCTGATCCGACTATCTTGTTGTCCGCAATGCTAGGCTATGTATTCAACAAAAATTGGACAGTTACAGGCGGAGCTGTTCAATCTGCTGAATAGAAAGGACAGCGCCATTGACTACTATTACACATCCCGGCTGCCCGGCGAAGACGCTGCGGGTATCGATGATGTTCACTTCCATCCGATTGAACCGACCAATTTCCGGATTAGTCTGAAAGCAGCATTCTAAGGGGGAGCGGGCAACAACCAGAGGTATCAGCCATAATTGCCAATCACAAAATCTGTGAGTAAGTATGCGCTAGGGGATGTGTTCTGTTTTTACAGAGATATAGCTCATCTTCGGCGAGATCGAAAAGCGGCGAGTTAAAGGGCTAATCTCGGAAAAGATTCCCTAAAGTCGAGCAATCCTTCGCATCGCTTTTTACCTCTTTCAAGCCCATTTGCGCGGCCCTTTTTTGGCGTATCTTACGGACCTGTTTTATTGACAATAGCCGGCTCAAACCGCATCATCATTCATTGTCATTTACTACACCTTTAGGCCATGAGCAAAGACACCCTGCAAATTCGCCGCATCGCTATTGATACCTATCATGAGAACGTCGCTTACATGCATCGCGAATGCGGCATTTACCGTGCCGAGGGCTTCCAGGCGCTGTCCAAGATTCAGGTCAGCGCGAATGGAAATAAGGTACTCGCCGTGCTTAATGTCGTCGATGATGCCAGTATCGTGCAGCCGGGCCAATTGGGCTTGTCCGAACAGGCTTTTGCCCAACTCAATGCCAACGAAAGCAGTCTGGTTACGATCAATCATGCCGAAGCCGCCCAAGTCCATGGATGCGGTTCGGCGCAAAATTGACGGCGAACGCCTCGATCAGGATGACTTTACCAGTATCACCAACGATATAGTCGATGCCCGCTATTCAAAAATGGAAATGGCAGCGTTTCTGGTCGCCACCGGGCAAAACAATCTCGATCGTGACGAGCTGTTCTATCTGACACGCGCCATGCTGCAATCCGGCGACAGCCTGGACTGGCATGAAGCGCTGGTCGCTGATAAACATTGTATCGGCGGCATCCCCGGCAATCGCACCTCGATGCTGGTCGTGCCTATCGTTGCCGCGCATGGCATGTTGATTCCGAAAACATCCAGCCGCGCCATCACTTCGCCGGCCGGCACCGCCGATACCATGGAAGTGCTGGCCGAGGTCAATCTGACGCCGGACCAATTACAGGACATCGTGCGTCAGGAACGCGGCTGTCTGGCCTGGGGCGGAACGGCCAGGCTGGCGCCGGTCGATGACATGCTGATTTCGGTCGAGCGGCCGTTGGGCATCGATTCACAGGGGCAAATGGTCGCCTCCATTCTGTCCAAAAAACTGGCCGCCGGTTCCACGCACCTGATTATCGATATACCGGTTGGCCCGACCGCAAAGGTGCGGCAAATGCGCCAGGCATTGGCGCTGCGCAAATTATTTGAATTTGTTGGCGATCGGCTTGATATCCATCTGGAAGTCATGATTACAGATGGCCGTCAGCCCATAGGCCGCGGCATCGGCCCGGTACTCGAAGCCCGGGATGTCATGCAGGTGCTGCAAAATGATCCGGATGCGCCCGCCGATTTGCGTCAGAAATCCTTGCATCTGGCTGGCAGAATTATTGAATTTGACCCCGATGTCCGCGGCGGTCAGGGTTATGCCATTGCCAGGGATATACTCGAATCCGGGCGTGCGCTGGTAAAAATGAATGCGTTGATTCAGGCCCAGGGTCCCAAGGTGATAGATTTGCATCCCGGTACGCTGTGTCAGGAAGTATATGCCGACTGTGATGGCGTCGTGATCAGTATCGACAACTTCCAAATGGCCAAAATCGCACGCATGGCCGGCGCGCCCATGATCAAAAAGGCCGGTGTCGATTTGTTAAAAAAGCTCGGCAGTCCTGTCAAAAAAGGCGAGATTCTATACCGCATCTATGCCGAATTCCCTGCCGACTTTAACTTCGCTCAGCAACTGGCCGCACATAACAATGGCTATACTATTGGCAACGAAGCACAGATTATCAAATCACTGATTGCCTTTTAACAGGAACAAGCCCAGGCCATGCTGATACTCGCCTTCCCCGATTATTTAAGTCAGAGTCAACGTCTCGCCGCCCGTCTTGATGCCGGCCTGGCTGAAATTATTGTGCATCATTTTCCCGACAGCGAGAGTTTTGTGCGGCTGCCGCTGCCATTGCCCGAACACCTTATCCTGTGCCGCAGCCTTAACCAGCCCAACGACAAATTGATCGAGCTGTTGCTGTGCGCCAGAACAGCGCGGGAGCTTGGCGCCAAACGCCTCACCCTGGTTGCACCTTATATGTGCTATATGCGCCAGGACATCGCCAACCAGCCCGGCGAAGCGGTCAGTCAGCGTGTCATCGGCAGCATGCTGGCCGATTTGTTTGATGATGTCATTACTGTCGACCCGCATTTGCATCGTATTTCGGCGTTAAGTCAGGCCATACCCATAACAAACGCCATCAGTCTGAGCGCCGCCAACGATATCGGCGGCTTTCTGAAAGCAAAATTCGAGCATGTCTTATTGCTGGGCCCGGATGCCGAATCGGAACAATGGGTCAGCAGTATTGCCGGCAACATCGGTTTTGACTACGCCATCGCGCATAAGCACAGACGTGGCGACCAACAGGTTGACATGAGTTTGCCGGAACGCAATTACCGCAACCAGCCGGTTGTTATTATCGACGACATGGCCAGCACCGGCAGAACCCTGGCCAAAGCCGCGGGACTCTTGCAAGCCGCCGGCGCCAGAGATATTTATGCGGCAGTCACGCATGCGTTGTTTTGCGGTGATGCGCTGACGCATATCCTGAGCGCCGGCATTAAAACAATCTGGACTACAGACAGCATCGATCATCCAGCCGCCTGCATCAAACTCGATAGCCTGCTGGCTGAAGCCATTAGGGCGATTATTTAACAACGCCGAGGAAATGCTGAATAAGTTGCTTTGTCATTCCGGCCAGTGGCAGGAAGCTTTACACGTTTTGGTATGCCGTTCATATGGCCAACTCTATGTCCATGCCATCGCTTGGTTCCAAATGAGGGTATATTGCGCGTTTTCTTAGCCATGTTCATCGGGTCTTAATCAAACGTTAATCGCGTCTTAATGAAAATGCGATAAACTGCTGTTAATTATTGGCTATATCCTCGGAACCAACGACTTACGCATGATGATTAAATTGAAAAACGCAATCTTTCCGGCCCCGCTTTTATCAGTAATCGTATTAAGCACCTTCCTGGTCGGCTGTCAGAATATGCCGCTGTTTTCTTCAGCAGAAGAATCCGGACCGGTGCTTGTGCCGGCAAAAAGCGAAAATATTGCCAGCCATGAGTTTCAGTTAGCTGAAGCACAAAATATGGTGGGTACGCTGGCGGTCATGGACACGCGCGAAACTGATACCCTGCCGGATATCGCCCGGCATTTTGGTCTGGGCTATAACGATATTACCATTGCCAACAAGGGCATCACGCCCTGGATGCCGGGAGCGGGCAAGCGCGTTCTGCTGCCTTTACGTTTTATTCTCCCTGATGTGCCGCATAAGGGCATTGTCCTGAACCTAGCGAATATGCGCTTGTTTTATTATCCCAAGCAGCAGTCGAACACTGTATTCACCTATCCCGTCGGTATAGGCCGTCAAGGCTGGAATACGCCGATGGGGGTAACGCGCATCGCCGACAAGAAAGCCAATCCGGTCTGGACGGTGCCAGAATCGATACACCGTGAACATGCGCAAAAAGGCGATCCGTTGCCGAAAGTGGTACGTTCAGGCCCTGATAACCCCCTGGGAAGATATGCCATGCCGCTGGGGTTTTCCGGCTATTTAATTCACGGCACCAACAAGCCTTACGGCATCGGCATGCAGATCAGTCATGGTTGTGTGCAGCTTTATCCCGAAGACATTGAAGTGCTGTTTAAGCAAGCCAGGATTGGCATGCCGGTGCGGATCATTCATCAGCCTTATATGACGGCATGGGATCAGAACATGCTGTATCTTGAAGCGCATGAACCGCTGGAAAAATGGGCCAGGCAAAAGCCGGTGCTCAAAAAGAAATTATTGAAAGATCTGCGTGCAATAAGCGAGGAAAAAAAATTGACCGTTGATTGGGAAAAAGTTGAACGTATCCTGCAACGGGCGGACGGCATACCGACACCGGTACTCGCGCAAAGCCCGGATATCGGGGAATTATCGGCTCAGGCCCTGCAAGTCGAACATCCTGGACAACTTTACGGACAGCCAGTTGCCGGAGAGCTCAAGGCTAGCGATTGGGCGCTGCTTGCGGCCAGCTTTGATAACGAAGCCGATGCACAGCAACTGGCGGTCATGCTTAATCATCAAGGGCCACCCATACCTGCGCGCAAAATAGAAAAAAATGGCGCCTATCAGGTTATCGCTGGCCCGTTTAAGAATAAAAAGGAAGGCAAGACGGTGGCCCAGCGCATCCGCATGGATTTTGAACTCGATGCAAAGCTTTTAAAACCGGGGCAGATTCGGGAGAACTAGCATTCCAGGTCAACGCTAGCGCTTTCTGTTTCGTTTCGAAGTGCATGAATGTAAACATCAAGGCCGGGTAACACCGGCCTTTTTTTTGCGCGGTTTTCTCAAACAGTCCCGTCCTGTATCATGTATGCACATTAACGAGTGTGTACCAAGCGTGTACCCAATTGCGCGGCATCGCTGTGCACCAATTATAAAATTCAAACACTTATGAAGCATACTCAATATCCATTTCAAAAATATCAACTCATTGGAAGGCGAGAGTCGCATCGACTTTGAACAATCGCCGTTTTCCGATACCGGGGTTTTCGCGATTACGGGGCCCAATGGCTCGGGCAAGTCCAGCATTCTGGATGCCATTACCCTGGGACTTTATGGGGAAACCTTCCGCTTTGACCGCCCGGCACGGCATGTGATGACCAAAAATACGGCTGAGAGTTTTTCGGTGATTGAATTTGCGCTGGGCAAGAACAAATACCGCGCTAGCTGGCATGTGCAAAGGGAGGGCGGCAGCCCTGAAGGCGAAGTGATGATGCCGGTTATGAGTCTGCTGCATGTGAATGATGGCCAAGTCCTGCTGGCCGAAACTCCGCAAGAGGTATGCGCCCACATTACCGAGCTGACCGGCATGAATTTTCGTAACTTTACGCGCTCGATTATGCTCGCACAGGGCGATTTTGCCGCGTTTTTGAATGCGCTGGATAGCGAGCGCATGGATATACTGGAAAAAATCATCAGTACGGACATTTACGCGGATTATAAAAAGGAAATCACCGAAAAAAACGACCAGGCGCAACAACAGCTGGAGCAATTAAAGCAGGAATTAGCCGGTTTGCCGGTGCTGACTGCCGAGGAAGCCGATGCCCGTGAACAGGATTTAAACGATTTTAAAGAGCAATATGCCGACTTTCGCGATCAACGCAACAGCTTGAAGCAACAGCAAGCAGCGCTGGAAAATAGCGTCAATCTACAAAGCCAGATTGCCGAGCAGGAAAGCCAAATACGCTCCAAAAAAAGCCAGGCAGACAATACGCAGGCCCAATTGGACAAAATCACCTCTTTACAAGAGGCGGCTGCCTTTAAAGACGAAATTGCCCAGATTAAAGATCAGCACCACGAAATTAATCTGAGTAAACATGCTCTGGGTGCTTTCCATAACGAATTAAACCAACTGCAACAGACGCTGGCGCTAGCCGGTGCAGATAAAACAGTGCCCGAAGGCTTGCCCGAGAAATCGGTTGGAGAACAAAGGCAGATCCTCGACGATATGCGCGATCAGATCAGTCTGCTGAACGCGGAAAGGCAGGCTGAGACGAATCTGGCTCAGGCTTTGGTGCAACAGATTAACCAAAAGCAATCCGTGTTGGCAACGGTTACGGCATGGCTCGATGAGCATGCAATTGATGAAGCGCTGCTGACGAATTTCCCTGAAATCGGCCGCTTAAAAAAACTCAGGGCCGAGTTGCTTGAATTAGGTCAAAATCAGAAGTCATTTGCCAAATGGTCAAAAACCACGCATGCAGCCTTAAAAACTAATAAATCCACTATTGAACAAGAACATAAAAAAATTGCCGGCTTAAAACACCAGTTGCTGGCAGAAGAGAAAGCCCTGGCAACGCTTGCAGAAGGCAGGGATATGGAGGCCATTGACGATTTGCTGCAGGAACAGCTGGAGCGCGTGCAATCGTTTCAGGAATTAAATAACCTGGCGCTGGCCAAGCAAAGACTGGCCAATGGCAAATTCGGCTTTATCCGCAGTCTGTTAGGCAAAAACAAACCTGAAGACGATGCCGATGAGCTGAGTCTTGAGCTGGAGCAATTAAAACAGCAAATCAGCCGCGAAGACAATATCAGGCGCGCGCTGGAAGCGGCGGTTATTAATGAAGACTTATTGAGAAAAATGGCGCCCGAGCGTCAGCATCTTGTGCATGGCAAGCCTTGTCCTTTATGCGGGGCATTGCAGCATCCCTACGTTAAACGCGCTCCGGTGCCAACTAATTCACAGCAGGCATTGATCGACCAGCGCGCGAAAATCCAGAAATTAACACTGGCTGTCAGCCAATTAAGCCAGCAAATCAAGGCTGCGCAACAGCAGGCTCAGAGCAAACAGGCCAGGCAGGCGCAAATGCTGCAGATTAGCGGTCAGTGGCTGACTTTGTGTAACCGGCTTAATACGGCCAGTGATGAGCTGGATATTGATAATTTAAAACTGATGCAGCGGCTGCTAAAGGCAGAGACCGCCGAATTGCAAAACATTAACGCTTTGGCAAAACGCTATCGCAACACCCAGGCGAGCATTGAAAAACTAAAGACCTTGATTGCCCGGAGCGAGGCCAGCCTTGAGCAGTTAAAGGAACGCACCCGGAAACTCGAAGCCGAGTGGCAGGGACGTCCACAGGAACAGATCGACATTGAGGCCGCTTTGCCCAGGATGGAACAAGAAGAAAAAGAATTGACGGCCAAGGTGCAGCATGATCTGGCCGCGCTGGGCGAAAAAATGCCTGCCAAAGGCAAGGAAGATGAACTGTTTGACCGCTTGAACAGCCGCCGTCAGGATTACCACGGCTATGCTTTCCGGCGTAAAAGCTTAACTGAAGAGCTGCATGCCTTAGCCGAAAAAGAGGCAAACTGCCAAGCCAATATAAAAGTCTGTGATGACAAGCTTGAGCGCTTTAAAGGGGGATTACGCACAGAAGAAACGCTGGGTTTGCATCTTGCCCTGATAGAAAAACAAAAACTGATTGCCGATAAAGAACAATTGCTGGCACAACAGCAAGCGGAATCCTTAAGCCTCGAGCAGGCGTTGCTGGAGAAGCTGCAGGGAACGCAATTTACCACCGTGAAACAGTTGAGCGAAAGCCTTGAACTGATGGAACATCAGGCTGATTTCGAGCGGCAACTGGCCGAACTCGAACAGGAAATTGATGCAAGAACGGTAGCACTGCAACAAAGCCAGGACGACCTGGAGACAGAGCAGGCGCATATTGTCAGCGAAATCAGCCTGGAAGAGCTGGCTGCCCAGCTCAAGAGTTTCAGCGAGAAAATCGACATAGCCAGCCTTGAAGTCCAGCGTCTCGATCAACTGCTGCAACAGCAAAAACAATTGCAGCAACGCTATGATGCTCTCACTTCGCGCTTGCAGGAACAGGAAAAAATAGCCGAACAATGCCGCTTTGAAGTTGAACAAATAACAGCCGAACATGGCATGGCTTTCAGGCGCCGGGTTCAGGAAAAGATTGCCGGGCAATTATTGGCAAAAACCAACGAGGTGCTGGAGAAAATCAGCGGCCGGTACTATCTGCGCCAGCGATCCAGCGAACAAGGACTGGCGCTGGAAATAGAGGATACCTACCAGGGCAATGTCCGTCGCCTGCCCAAGACGCTATCCGGTGGCGAAAGTTTTGTCGTCAGTCTAGCTCTGGCTCTGGGGCTTTCCGAGCTGGCCAACAACGGCAAGTCTGTGGATTCGCTGTTTCTTGACGAGGGTTTTGGTAGTCTTGATGCAGATACGCTCTATACGGTCATCAGCACCCTGGAAGGTCTGCATACCCACGGCAAGACCGTGGGCGTTATTTCGCATGTCGAAGGCGTGCAGAAACGCTTTAAAGCGCAACTGCAAATCGTTAAAAAACCCAATGGCATGGGCGAGTTGAGAAAAGCCTCTTGAGGGCAGGGTAGAGAATTTGGCCGGTCGCCCTGACGCCCTGACGCCGGCAGCCCATAAAAAAAGCCCGGACGGGATATCTCGTCCGGGCTTTTTTTGTGCAAGGCTGGATACACTATTTCTGCATTTCTTTTTTGAACAGCCTATTTAGGTTTCTGTCGGTTTCCTCTCTATATTGATCGGTATGATCAACGACATGGGCTGTAGGATCCACCACCAGAGGGGTGGCTGCCGGTTGTGCAACGGGCATGGGCGCTATAGGTTGTTCGGTCTTCTCTGCAAAATCCAGGTCAAATATGTCGCAGAACGTGGTATCCCTATCGAAATAATCGTCCCAAGGGTAAATGGGGTCGATATTCGGTTTTGTCGGTAAAGGAAAAAAGATCAGATCAATCAGGCCTGCACTCATACGTCCGGCGGTGTAAACAAGACCTTTGAATAGTCCGCCAGTAAGGCCATAAAAAGGATTGCTTATATTGCTGATGTCGATGACGTTTTTCGGAATTTCCATAGGGGATAAGAGAATATTGGTAAAACCCCTTAAGGCTTTATTGCCTATTTTTGAACCGTAAGACTGACCTGCAGGGACTGTCTTTGCGCAGTATTTATGCTGACCCATGTCGTCCAAACCTGAACCGTAAGTTTGCATCCCGGCAGCGCTACCCAGCGGCGAGAATGCGGCTAGAAAAGCTGTCAACAGGGTAATTATCAGAACGTATTTATGTGTTTTCATAGATTATCCGGCGATGAGTAAGATAAAAATGTCTGTTCCAGTATAGCAGAGCTTTATTGATTTACTTTTTCAGCGCCTTGGCAAATGCATTGGCCATCAGGTTCTGTGCAGGGGCCTGTGGCTTGGCTTTATTGGCCGGTTTTGTCTGAGTGCGCTCTGATCCCGGCTCCGTTGCTGCCTCTTTTTTCATGGTCAAGGCGATGCGTTTGCGCGCGACATCGATTTCCAGCACTTTCACTTTCACCATGTCGCCGGTTTTAACGACATCACGCGGGTCTTTGACAAAGCTATCGGATAAATGCGAGATGTGCACGAGACCATCCTGATGTACGCCGATGTCCACAAATGCGCCGAAGTTGGCGACATTGGTCACCACGCCATCCAGCGTCATGCCCGGCTTGATGTCGGTGATTTTTTCGATGCCGTCTTTAAATTGCACGCTTTTGAATTCCGGTCGAGGATCGCGGCCGGGCTTTTCCAGCTCCTGCAGAATATCGCTTACGGTGGGCAGACCAAAATGCGCATTGGTGAAATTGGCCGGATTGAGCCCACGTAAAAAGCCGCTCTGGCCAATAAGATCACGTATGGATTTGCCGGTGCTGTCAATAATCGCCTCAACCACCGGATAGGCTTCAGGATGCACGGCGGAGGCATCCAGCGGATTGTCGCCGTTCATGATACGCAAGAAGCCCGCCGCCTGTTCGTAAGCCTTATCACCCAGACGCGGCACTTTTTTCAGCTGCTTGCGATTGGTGAACGGGCCGTTGGCATCACGGAAGGCGACAATATTTTCACTGATGCTGCTGGAAAGACCGGACACCTGCTTGAGCAAGGCGACCGATGCCGTGTTGACATCGACGCCGACGGCGTTGACACAATCCTCAACCACGGTATCGAGACTGCGGGCCAACTGCGCCTGATTGACGTCATGCTGGTACTGACCCACGCCGATGGATTTGGGATCGATTTTAACCAGCTCGGCCAAGGGATCCTGCAAGCGCCGGGCGATGGAAACGGCGCCGCGCAGCGAAACATCCAGACCGGGAAATTCCCTGGCGGCCAGTGCCGAGGCCGAATAAACCGATGCGCCGGCTTCGGACACCGTGAGTTTGGTGAATTTGAGTTCGCTGTGCCGTTTCATGACATCGGCCACCAGTTGATCGGTTTCCCGGGAACCCGTGCCGTTGCCGATACTAACCAAATCAACCTGATACTGCTCAATTAGTTTGGCCAGCGTTGCTATCGATTGATCCCATTGCTGGCGCGGCGGATGCGGATAAATAGTATCGGTGGTCAGTAGCTTGCCGGTGGGGTCTACGATGGCGATTTTAACGCCGGTGCGTATGCCGGGATCCAGGCCCATCGTGGCTTTGGGGCCGGCGGGTGCCGCCAGCAGCAAGTCCCTTAAATTGCTGGCGAAAACGCGGATGGCTTCCTGTTCGGCCGCTTCCCGCAGCCGCAGTTTTAAATCCAGATCAATCCGTGTGAACAGTTTGATTTTCCAGGCAAAGCGCGCCGTTTCCGCGAGCCAGGCATCGGCCGGTTTTGAACTGTCAGTGATGTTAAGATGGCGGGCCACAAACTGGGCGCACAGAGCGTGTTCTTCCTTGTCTTCAGCGCCGGGTTTAAGATTTATGTTCAATAAATCTTCATTGCGGCCGCGCAACAGCGCCAGCGCCCGATGCGAGGGAATTTTGTTGATGGCTTCCTGATAATCAAAATAGTCCTTGAATTTGGCCGCTTCCTGCTCTTTTCCAGCGGCCACAGTGGCATGCACAATGCCTTTTTGCCAGATGCGCTCGCGAAGTCCGGCCAATAATTCGGCATCTTCGGAAATGCGCTCCATGATGATTTGTCTTGCACCTTCCAATGCCGCAGCGGCATCGGGCACGCCTTTTTCGGCATCGATAAAACCTTCGGCAAACTGTACCGGGATCAGGCTGCGGTCATCTAATAGCGCATCGGCGAGCGGCTCCAGACCGGCTTCGCGGGCGATCTGTGCCTTGGTGCGACGTTTGGGTTTGTAGGGTAAATACAAATCTTCCAGCAGGGTTTTGGTCTCCGCATTCTTGATGGCCCGTTCCAGTTCGGGCGTCAGTTTGCCCTGGCCGGCAATGCTGTCCAGAATGCTGTTGCGGCGCTCGTTTAATTCGCGTAAATACGTTAACCGTTCTTCTAGTGTTCTTAACTGGGTATCGTCCAGGCCGCCGGTCACTTCCTTCCGGTAGCGGGCAATAAACGGCACCGTTGCGCCTTCATCCAGTAAAGCGACGGCGGCGCTGACTTGTTTGCTGGTAACAGATAATTCTTCGGCTATACGTTGGATGACGTCCATTTTGAGTGTTTGTTCTGGTGAAAAAGGAGTGCATTGTAGCAAGTAAGCCGCCGGGCGTAAGTAACCGGTAACATAAAAACTGCCAATGACGGGGAAGACACATGTAAGCTGCAAGCATAGATAGCCCCAAAAAGAACACAGAACAGAGCAATTATTTGTTATGGCAAGACTTGGCTTCAATTTGCAATGCTATACTTTTTGCATGGCAATAACTTCCGATTCCTTGTGCATTAATGAGCATTGATATTAATCATTCAGAACGCCGTCAATTTAAAAGATACCGGGTTAATTTGAAGGCGATTCTGGCTTTCGAAGATTCGCTTACCCTGAAATGTACCATTCTCGATTTTTGTACGCGTGGGCTTTTTTTGGAAATCAAGCAGCCAATTACCGACCTGTCACGGCTTTTGCATAAAAGAGGTAAAGTTGTTTTTTCGGTGACCAGCGACCAGGACAGGGAATATATGCAGGTCGATGCCGAGGTGATGCGAGTTTGTCCGAATGGCTTAGGGGTTGCCTATGAAAAAATTTACGATTCTGTGTTCCAGGCCTTAATTCAGATAGCAAATAGGCAGGCTCAGGCGGAGTCTTCCGGCGATCAGATTCCGCCCTTCGCTTCGGTAAATCTTCAACGCCTCAAAATCGCCTTCGAAGTGATGTTGAATGACAAGCTGCCGGTATTGATGAGCCGATTTTTCAATCGTGTATTCGATGCTCTGGAACAGGCAAAGGCTGAAGCCGGGAGTTACAGTGAGCAAACGGCTTCCATTGATGCGGAATATGTGGCCAAGAATTTGCGGCTGTTTCAGGATTCAATCGTTAATGATTTTTGCCAGTCTGTATTACAGGAGACGGAATTTGTACGAAAGTTGAATATTGCCAATACAGCAGCCGTTCATGATGGGCATACGCTTTCGTTAATCGATAAAGACGATTTTGAGATTTGGCTGAATCTAACGTCCAGTATTAGAAAAGTTGAGTTGGATTTTAAGGCCCAGCTCTATCAGTTTGATTTGAAACTGAGCTACGTGACAGGAATTCCGCGGCGTAATATCAATAACCCGATTAGTCCTGCCAGGCTGTATGAAAGTTTTAATAAGAGCATCAGCCCTATTGAAGAAATCAAGACGATAAGACAAATGCTCTGTAAAGTTTTTGAAGATGCCTTAAGAGAGAATCTGTATCTTCTATATCAACCCTTGGAAAAAATTTTAGGGGATTATGGCGCCCCTGAACAGATTATTGAAGGAATAGTCCCGCAGCCGGATATAAGCCCTAAAAATAAACGCGGCATGTCTTCGGAAGAAAACCACTATCATGATGTCCAGCAGGCAGGTCAACTACGGCTGATACAGCATGGGCTATCGCCCTCAGAAATGATCGGTCTGCCTTTTCAGAAAACGCTCCGGCCTCGGCAGGGACAGCCCATAGCCCAGACGGCAAGTAGACTGCTTGATATCATCAACCAGAGTAATTCCAGTGGCTGGCAGTCCGTGCCAGGTAATTTAACAGCGACTGAAAAATCCGCTTCCGGTGAAAGCAATTACTCCTCGGCTTATTCTTCAGATGAAATAGTAAAAGCGATAGCGCTATTACAAGCGAAGGAAGCTGCAAACAATGTTATGCATCAAGATTCTGTTACGCTGCAGAAGCATTTGGCAGATACCCTGTCCGGAGTTACGCAAGGGTCGAAACAATTTTCATCCACCGATAAAAACAGGCTGGAAGTATACGGACAATTGTTCGATACCCTGACGAATGATTTGATGTTTACTCCCCACGTTAAATTGTATCTGGAAAGCATCCATCTGCCGTTAATGGCGCTGGCCCTTAAAGATTCGGATTTTTTAGATTCCGGGAATCATCCCGCTCTTAGCGTGCTAAACAAATTGTCTTCGCTTGAGAGCGTCGTTAAAGGCAACAGGATCATTAAACGCCAAAAAGTAAGGCAAACCCTGGATCAGCTTTTCGCTCGAATAGCTCAGGAATCAATGACCAATCCCGAGATATTCGCAATTGCTAATGAAGAACTAAAGGACATCTCGGTATCGGTTGCCAAATCCGCGGAATTGAATATTCGCCGGGTCATCGAAGCGTATGAAGGAAAACAAAAGCTGGAAAAGGCAAGACAGGTCATTCAGCAAGAAATTGATGATCGAATAGCCGGTAAACGGATACCGAAAGTCATTGCAACGCTGCTTGATTCGGGGTGGCTGCATTTGTTGGTGATTACCGAATTAAACGACGAAAATCATCTCAATAGTCGGCAACGTTTTCTAAAAATTTTAGACAGGCTGCTGGACTGGCTTGCCTGCGAGGAGGCGTTTTCGGGTGAGCAAATTAATGAGATTGACCGAGAACTGGCGTTGATAGAAAACCACCTGGGTTCTGTTTGCACCAACGCCTTTCTTCATGACAAGGTCATGGATGAACTCAAGGCCGCTTTGCTGGGCAGCGGAGAACCGCGGATCCGTAGACCGGTGGAAAGCATACAAATAGGTCAAAGGGTAGAAGAAACCAAACATCCCGGCGATGTTATTGATAATAATTGGACACGGCAAGTCTCCCGTTTGCAGATTGGCGATTGGCTTACCCTTATGCTGGAGGCTGAAGAGTTTGAGCCGCTGAAGCTGGTGTGGATTAGTAGTCAATCCGATGTCTATGTTTTCGTAAACCGGGAAGGCCAAAAAAAACTCGAACTTAGCAGAGATGAGCTGGCTGCATTGATGCGTAGCGGCGCGGTCAATAAAATTGAAAGTCTTGATATTCCATTGATGGATCGAGCTGCCAATATGATGTTGCAAAAAATGCATGAAAAAATGGTTTACAACGCCAGTCATGATCCCATAAGCCTTCTGATCAACAGGAGAGAATTTATAAAGCAACTGAAAGCAGAAATCACTCTGCCCGATAATACCAGGCATATGCTCGGCTATTTGGATATCCTTGATTTCCGGATGATTACCAATATTTGCGGCCTGATTGCCGGCGATGAGCTGATAAAAAACATCAGTCAATTAATACAGAGCCATTTAGGCCAGCATGATATTCTTGCCCGGCTCGGTGATAACACGTTTGGTATTTTGATGAAAGATTGCTCCGGCGATGAGGCTCACGAAACAGCCAAAACACTGAGCAGAAATATCAAAAATTCGCACTTCGAGTGGGGAGGCAAAAGTTATTCGGTCGGCTCCAGTATCGGCTTGGTTCCCTTTGTTAACGAAGGCGCTAGTATCGAAGAATTGCTTCATCAGGCCGATTCAGCAAGCATCATTGCTAAAAACAAAGGCCATAGCCGGGTTTGTTTGTATCAGTACGATGATGCGGCCATTAAATTGCACACGATTATCAATGATTGGGTTGGACGTATTGATCAGGTCTTCTCCGAAAACCGCTTGTTTGCCCGCTGTCAGCAGATTGCTCCTATCGATCCGGACAAAACCCTTCACAGCCATTACGAGTTATTGTTGGGAGTGCAAGACGAAACAGGCAATATTATTGCCCCCGATAATTTTCTGCCGGCCGTTGAACATTGCCGGCGGATGCCTGAAATAGATCAATGGATGATCAATACTGCATTTACCTGGATAGAACAGCACAGGCCGTATTTTGACGGTATTGGCGGGTTTGCCATTAACCTGTCCGGTCAATCGCTCAATTCTGAAGAATTTCTAGAGCATCTGTTGCTGCGTCTGGCTGCTTGCGACTTCCCGCTGCATAAAATCACCTTTGAAGTCACCGAGACGGTGGCGTCGGATAATCTTATTTTTACAGAAAAGTTCATTAGTGAAATCAAGCGGTTCGGCTGCAAGTTTTCCCTCGATGACTTTGGTACCGGTTATTCCTCCTACTCTTATTTAAAGAATCTGGATGTCGACTACCTTAAAATTGATGGTTCTTTCGTTAAAGAAATAGTCAACAGCCCTGCGGATGTCGCCATGGTGAAATCCATGAACGAAATCGCCCATTCATTAGGGTTGCAGAGCATTGCCGAATATGTCGAGAGCAAAGAAATCCATGCCATTTTAAAAGAGATAGGCGTCGATTATGCGCAAGGCTGGATAATACATAAACCCGTGAGATTAACTGAAATAGGCAATTAAGCTCACCACAACAAATCAAAAAGCGATCGGCACAACAAGGCGGAAGCCAGACCTTCGTTGCGGTTAGAGCGGTGTTGCTATTATTGCGGCGAGCCTCGGCCCGGAGTACACTTGGAATATCTACAAATTAACGAGTGGATCATGCGCTATGTGGATAGTATCGAGTATCCGAATTGTTTTGCTGATTTTCCTGGCTTGTGCAGCAACGGCTTATGCCGGGGAAAGCGATAAGCCGCCACTCAACTCACCGGTGATCTATCAATTTGAAATTAACGATGTTATAGGCCCGGCAACCACTGACTATATCGAACGCAATCTGCAGAAGGCGATCAAAAACCGGGCCATGGCGATACTCATTCGCATGGATACGCCCGGAGGTCTGGATACTTCCATGCGCCGCATAGTCAAGCAAATCATTTCTTCTCCGATACCGCTAATCACCTATGTGGCACCCGGCGGCGCCCGCGCTGCCAGTGCCGGCACGTATATCCTCTATGCCAGTCATATCGCGGCGATGGCGCCGGCAACCAATCTGGGCGCTGCAACGCCGGTGCAAATCGGCGGCTTCGGCGGTTTTGGCGATGATAAGAGTGACGATAAAGCCAAACCAGCGCCAGATGCAATGACGCACAAAATGGTCAATGACGCCGCCGCTTATATTAGAGGTTTGGCAAAAATACACGGCAGAAACGAACAATGGGCGGAAAAGGCGGTGCGTGAAGCGGCCAGTCTTTCTGCAGAAGAAGCGTTAAAACTGAACGTAATTGATATTGTGGCTAGCGATGTCAGCGATTTACTCCGGCAATTGCAGGGCCGAAAGGTCAATGTTTCCGGCCAGGAAGTCGTACTCAATACCGTGCAGGCCGAAATCAACAACATCCAGCCGGACTGGCGCAGTGAGTTTCTGGCGGTGATCACCAATCCCAGCATCGCCTATATTCTGTTGATGGTGGGCATTTATGGATTGGTGTTTGAGTTCTCCAATCCCGGCAGCATTGTTCCCGGCACGATTGGCGGTATCTGTTTGCTGCTGGCTTTATATGCCTTGCAGCTATTGCCGGTCAATTATGCCGGCATGGGGCTGATTCTGCTGGGGATCGCCCTGATGATTGCGGAGGCCTTTGTGCCCAGCATCGGCATCCTCGGATTGGGTGGCGTTGTCGCTTTTGTCATTGGCTCGGTGATCTTGATGGATACCGATGTGCCCGGATTCGGTATCGATCTGGGTCTGATTGCCGGTTTTGCGTTAAGCAGTGCGGCCTTTTTCATCATTGCAATCAGCCTGCTGCTCAAATCAAGACACCGCCCGATTGTCAGCGGCAAAGAAGAACTGCTGGGGGGGGGCGGTGTGGTGCTGGATGATTTTACCGGAACCGGGATGATTCGGATTCATAGTGAAAACTGGCGCGCCTCATGCGACCAGCCGTTGCGTAAAAATGCAAAAGTGATGGTGACAGCAATCCATGGCCTGTTGTTGCAGGTTGTGCCTATCAATACACAGGAGAATGACTAATGTTTGCAAATTTTGTTTACATCTTTATCAGCATTCTGCTGATATTACTGATCAGTGCGTTCAGAATTCTAAGAGAATATGAGCGCGGTGTTATTTTCATGCTCGGCCGTTTTTACAAGGTCAAAGGCCCGGGCTTCATCATCGTGATCCCCCTCATTCAACAGATGGAACGGGTTGATTTACGCACTGTCGTGATGGACGTGCCGACTCAGGATGTCATTTCCCGCGATAACGTTTCCGTCAAGGTCAATGCCGTCGTCTATTTCCGCGTCATAGAACCGGACAAGGCGATCATACAGGTGGTTAATTTTTATGAGGCTACCAGCCAGCTTGCGCAAACGACCTTGCGCTCGGTGCTTGGACAGCATGAACTGGATGAAATGCTCTCAGAACGTGAACGCCTGAATATCGACATTCAGAACAGTCTGGATCAGCAAACCGATGCCTGGGGAATCAAGGTATCAAATGTCGAAATCAAACATGTGGATCTGGATGAAAGCATGGTCAGAGCCATTGCCAAACAGGCCGAGGCCGAACGCACGCGGCGCGCCAAAGTCATTCATGCCGAAGGTGAAATGCAGGCTGCCGAGAAATTGTTGCAGGCGGCAAAAATACTGTCAGGACAACCCGAAGCCATTCAACTGCGATACATGCAGACATTAACCGAAATTGCCGGCGACAAGTCCTCCACCATCGTGTTTCCACTGGATTTATTAACAAGCTTGAAACAACGCAGCGAGCGTTAGACTGAATGCGTTTGCGCTAATCAGCGGCGGCGGAAACCGGTTTTTTTGAGGATTTTTGTACTGTATAAAACATCACTGCCCTGGTTGTGGTCACCCAGTAGCTCGGCAATCTGCCGGATCTGTAGATCAACATCCTGTTGGGTTTTGCCGTGCACCATGGCAAACAGATTGTAAGGCCATTCGGGCAGATGCCGGGGGCGGTGGTAGCAATGGCTGACAAATGCCAGTTGCCCGACTTGCTGGCCGAGTGCATCGATCTGATCATCCGGCACATTCCAAACAGTCATGCCGTTA
This sequence comes from uncultured Gammaproteobacteria bacterium, assembly GCA_963848675.1. Taxonomy (GTDB): domain Bacteria; phylum Pseudomonadota; class Gammaproteobacteria; order Methylococcales; family Methylomonadaceae; genus CAWKEY01. The sequence continues at coordinate 542,127 of CAWKEY010000023.1, read as the reverse complement.
AAACGATAGCCGAGTTTATAGTGATTGGGTACCGCGCCGATGCGGCGGATGATGCCGCTGTCCTGCATGGCCGATAAGCGCTGCATCAGTTCATCGGCGCTCAGGCCGAGTTGTTCGGCAAGCGCTTGATAAGGCTCCGGCGTTAATGGTAAACCGGCCTGCGTGGCCTGAATGATTGCACGGTCGATATCATCGAGCATATCAGGCTTCCAGCTTCAGGTTGACGAAATACTCTTGTATTTTAGGCATATTGTAGACGGTCAACCCGGTTTGCTGTTCGATGGCGCTGATGGTTTGCTGCTGTTGTTCGGGGGTTTCCGTGGCGATGACAAACCACATATTCAGTTCATGCTTGCGGGCATAGTTATGAGCCACTTCGGGAAAGGCGTTGATGATGCCGGTGACTTCATCAAAGCGCTCAACGGGGACTTTAACCGCAGCCAGGGTTAAGGCCCCGCCCATTTGCTCGGCATTGTACAGTGGACCGTAGCGAGTCAGGGTGCCGTTATCGAGCAGCGCTTTTAGCCGGGTGATGAGTTGCTGTTCTGTTATATCTAGTTGCGCAGCCACTTGTTGATAGGGTGATGCGCAAATTGGGAAGCCGTTTTGCAGCGTGTTGATAATGGTGCGGTCTATTTCATCCATGAGCCAGGGCCCCCGCGCTGCGTTGATAAAGGGCGCCGCGTTGCTTGAAGCAGCGGCGGCTGAACAGGATTTCTTTTTCAAAACCCGCCAGGCCGCAACATTCGATCAATTGTTCCAGTTGCATTAATACCTTGGCTTTATCCTTACCGTGGATCATGCAATACAGATTGTAGGGCCATTCCGGTTGTCTGGGGCGTTGATAGCAGAGCGTTACAAATGGAAACCGGCCGATATGTCCGCCCAGTTGTTTAACCAGATCATCGGGCACATTCCAGACGATCATGGCATTGGCGCGGTAACCCAGTTTGTGATGTTTGACGATGACGCCCATGCGCTTGATCAGGCCTTGTTGTTTAAGCCGGGTTAAGCGCTCGATGACTTCCGCCTCGGGCATGTCGATGCCGGCGCCGATTTTGGCATAGGGTCTCGCGCATACCGGCAGGCCCAGCTGAACATGTTCCAGCAGTTGCAGGTCGCGGGCATCAAGCATTATGAAGATCCAGTTTGAAGCCCAGGTCGATAAAAAAATCATCCAGCATGGGCAGTTGCATGGTTTTGTACGTGGTTTCCCGTTCTATGGCGTTGATGACGGCTTGCAAGTGCTGGTCATCGGAGGCGATCAAAACAAACCAAAGGTTAAAGTGGTGCTCGCGCTCATAATTATGATTGACTTCGGGATAGGCGCTGATTTTGCCGGCGACCGCCTGCAATTCGTGTTCAGGCACAGCCATGGCTACCAGGGTACTGACGCCGATATGATTCGGCGGAATAACCGGACCGATGCGGCTGATGAAGTGCTGCTCGTTTAAGTCGCTGTATGCCGATAATACTTCCTCTTCGCTAACGCCCAGCGAGTCGGCAATGGCCTGAAACGGGCGCGCGGTGAGGGGGAAGTCATGCTGAAAGTCGTTCAGCAGGTGTTTATGCAGGGGTGCCAGCATAGGCTTACAATCCGATTTTATGCGCCCGGGCGCTAAAAAATATCCCGTTGGGAGTATGCGCCGGCAGGCGGGCGATTTCCTGCAAGGTTTCGGTATCATAAACAAGCACCTGGTTGTCATCCCTGGCCGCAATCCAGACTTGTTCGCCGCGCGGCGTAAATTCCATATGCAGCAGGGCTTTGCCGGGCGTGAGGGTTTTCAATAAGCTCAGGTCTTTGGTATCAATGACTTGTAACAGATGATTGTCAGGGAAGGCAAAATTGACCCAAATTTGCCTGCCATCCGGCCGGGCCATGACAAAAACCGGCTGGCCGGCCACCGGGATGGCTTTAACCAATTGCGAATTTTGTTTATTTACGACTAGCACTTCGTGACGGCCAATCGCCGGAATAAACACGTAATCGCCGGCAACCGCCCAGCCTTCAAGATGCGGCATTTTATAAACAGGCAGCTTGTCATCATTTTTGCCATAGTCCGGCAAAATCCGTTTGACACCAGCTTCAGGACTCCATAGATCGAGCAGGGCCAGCCCCGGTTCGCCAAATAAACCGGCAATGTAATAGCGGCCATCGGGCGAGATCAGGGCATCGTAAGGCTGCTTGCCGATATTTTTGAATTTCTGGATGGCCGGTTGTTGAGGGTTTTTGACATCCAGCAGCCAGATTTCACCGGCATCAAACAAGCTGAAGACAAAGCGCTGTCCAGGCGCGTCAACCAGACCGACCACTTTGGAGAGTTTGCCAGCGTCATATTCGGCAGGAATGTCGGCAACCAGCTCCAGGGTGTCGGCAGAAAACACCTTAACGCCGCCCGGCGTATAGTTGGATACGGCAATCAGACGTCCATCCTGTGAAATGGCGCCGCCGATGCTGTTGCCGGCCTGGATGATGCGCTTGGCGATCGCGTCATTCAGCATATCGATTTTAGTCAAGCCGCCGTCGCGGCCAAACACATAGGCGTAACGCTGATCGCGCGAGAACACCACGGAAGCATGCGATAAATCACCCAACTGTTCAATTTTGGCCAGTTGTGTGTGCGTGCTGGTGTTGATGATCAGCGCGTTGCCGTCTTCGCGCTCGATGACAATGCCCAAATCGCCGGTGGCGCGCGGCTCGGCCAGTGCGTTGAAGGATAATAGGAAGCCAAGGAGGGGTAATATTTTTTTCATAAGAACGTGTTAATAATGAAAACGGCAACCGATAACTTTAAGCGTGTTATCGGTGATTTCATAAACCAGACGATGTTCGCTATCAATGCGCCTCGACCAACACCCTTGCAGTTGATGCTTCAATGGCTCGGGCTTTCCAATCCCTGTAAATGGCGTACGTTGTATCTCTTTTAGCAGCTGATTAATTTTTCTGAGTGTTTGTTTATCGGTTTGTTGCCAATACAGATAATCTTCCCAAGCGTCGTCCGTAAACAGGATATTCATTCCTCAATCAATTCCTTTTGCATCAGTTGACCGCTACGCGCCTTGTCCAGTGAGCGCAGAAGTCTTTCGGCATTGGCGGGATTCGATAATAAATAATGCGTTTCTTGCCATGCGTTAAAGTCCTCTAATGACAAAATAACCACATGGTTATTGTCCTCACGGTTTACGATGCAGGGCTCATGATCTTGACAGGCTTTTTGGCAAAGCTGGTCAAAATTCTGTTGGGCTTCTTTAAAAAAAATGCTTTGCATAAAAATTATCCTGGATAAAGCTAGCAATTACTTTGGTATGGTGTTGGAGAATGCGTTTTTATTACAGCCTATGCTATTTGCCTAACCATTCTGCATTTCGGATAATCAGAACACCCAAAAAATTGCTTCCCTTGATTATTACCACTCCGTGCAGTTCTTAAGATCATTGGCTTGCCGCATTTTGGGCATGAATTATCATCTTTATTTTCAACTGGACGCTGCTTTTCCTCGACGATTGCCTTAACGTGCTTAACATGGTCAATGTGGGTTCTAATCGATGGCTTTAATCGACCCGTTTGAATCCTTGTACAAATAGCCAGAACCTCAGTATCGCTCAAGATGGGTTGCATTTTACTTTTGATAAATCGGATATAACCGCCAGCATAAACAACATTATCCGGCATGGCTGTTTTAAAGGTGCTGTCGCCGACAAAGACGACAACAGAAAATACTGTGTCAGGATCAAGCCCTAAAGCTGCCTGCAATGTTTGGGTATGTTTGTAATTTTGATGCAGCGGATTCTGGAATTTGGTCGTGTGCCGGTAAATCTTCTGGGTCCACGTTTTTTGTTGGGGGCTGCCGAATATCCAGCCTTTCATGTTCTTAGTCTCGATCACGAAAACACCATACCGTGACACTATGACATGGTCTATCTGGGTGGTGCCATCTTCTGTTGGCAGAGTCACATTCTTAAACAGCGAATAGATGCGTTTATCCAAAAAGAACTTAGCTGCTAGATTAACCACAAACTCGCCAAATACACCTTTCATAAAAGGCGATTTAAGGAAAGCAATCAGAAAAAGCAGGGGGATCACCCACCAGTAAACGCTTATTATCTGGCTAAGCATTTGGGTAACGATTGATGACGGGGTCATTTAAAGAAATCCTTACATTGATTTAGTTATTTGGTCCAAAGTTGGGAGCGATATAAAATCGATTTTAACGCTTACCCTTGCGTAAGTTGCCTAACAACCACAATGCCTCATCACGACTTATAAACGTTTTCCACGGCGGCATAGCTGTGCCTTTGCGGCCGTTAAGAATGGTATCGACCAGAAAATCATCGGATTTTCCGGTCAGGGCTTTGGGCAACAAGGATGGGCCCATGCCACCTTTTAGGCTTAAACCATGGCACGCGCCGCAATCATGCTTGAGCATATTACGGAGCGCGCTTTGCCGTTCTGGAGCCGGTTCTCCGGCAAAACCGGAGCCGGCGAACAGCGCTAACAACAGCCATTTTTTCACGGTTTCAAGCGGGAATAATAGGCGGCCACATTGGCGATATCCTGATCGCTTAACGAGCCGGCGATATTATTCATAATGTCCGATTTGCGTGTTTTGTCGCGGTATTGCTTGATTGCCGATTGCAGATATTCTGCATCACGCCCTGCCAGCGGTGGAAAAGGCGCGCCGGCGGAGGGCATTTTAATACCATGACATTGCGAGCAAACCGCCTGAGCAGTGGATTGGCCGGCATAGATGCTGGTTGCTTCAACACTGGAGACAGAAAACAGCGTGATCAATAAAACGAACGCTCTCATTTTGCAGCCCCCTTCATTTCGCTATCGCGCTTTAACAAGTCATCGGGTGACAGTCCGCGGGTCATGTATTTAACACGGCCGTGAGAGAAAATACCGGCAGGGCTTTCCATGCCAATCGTGGCCACTTTTTGCAATGAAGTTGAATCATAAACCACGACTTCATCACCGCTGTAACCGGCGCTGACGTACAGGAATTTGCCATCGGCGCTGTATTCAGGGAAATAGGCATGACCGCCAACATCGAGGGTTTTAACCACTTCCAGGGTTTTCTTGTCGATTAACTGAATGGTGCGTGCGCGTTTGTCTTTGGAAATAATGTCCACGGCCACATAAGGCGCATTGGCATGCGCGGCAGGAGACTCGGTACCACCCGAGACGGGGATTTGTTTAACGACTTCCATGGTGTCCAGATCCCAAACGCTGACCACGGTTTTTTCGCAGTCGCCAAAATTGGTGCCAAAACCCAAGGTGCGGCCATCGACTTCAACCGCTGCGCCGCCGCCGACATGAGGTACGCAACCGGCTTCCAGTTTTTTGATGATTTTGCGGTCTTTCAGGTCAATCGCGGCGACGATGCTGTCGTCATAAGAGGCAATCATCAATTTTTGACCGCCGTGAGTCAGGAACGCATCATGCAAATGGTGGCCGACGTCGGTAATTTTGGTCACCGGAAAGCCTTCTTTTAAATCCACTACCCAGACTTGGCCGGCATTTTCCAGCGCGATCGCAAAAATATCAGCAAAGGGTGTGCCGATGATCATGCCGGAATCCGAAGTCACCATTTTGCCATCAGGATCAATGCCTTCGAGTTCAAAGGTTTTCAGAGGCTCCAGGGTATCGGCATCCAGAATGACGGCGTTGTGAGGCACGAAAGAGCCCGCCATGATGTATTTGCCGTCGCGCGAAACGCCCATGCCCGGACCGTTGTAGCCGGTTTTCACGCTGCGTACGGCCTGCATGGAATACAGATCAACTTTAAAAATTTCCGCGGTATCGGTTTTTACGTAAGCCCAGCGCGGGTTGGCGGGGTTATAGTCAATAATGTGTGCGGCGGTACCTGTAGGCACTTCGCCGATTTGTTTATGCGTGACACTATTGATGAACACCGCTTTTGAACCGGCGCCGCGTCCGTATTTGCCGCGCGCCGCCACGCCGATGACGTTATCCATGCTGTCGATTTCGTAAGCCGGTTTTGCCGGCAGCGTGCTTTCGTCTTTGACATAGACTTTTAATGAGGCTTTGATGTCATCAATGGTCCAGGCCGGATTGTCCAGTTTTGGGGTGCTTTGCAGGTGATTGACCAGGCCGCGAATATCGTCATCGGATAAGCGGCCATAAAACGGAGGCATCAGTGTGTCAAAACTGCCGGCCATGACAATAGTGCGCATAGCCGTAGGACTGCGGCCCTTGAGCGTCTCGGAATTGAGTGCCGGCGCCAGATAGCCGCCATGATCAGAGCCGTGACAACTGGCGCAGTTGTTTTTATACAGTTCATGCATTTTGGCTTTGTCATCGGATGCGGCCTGTGCGCCCAAGGGCAACAGAACCGCGGTTAGTCCGGCAACGACGGATTGCGATAGCAGCTTTTTTGTTGTTTTCATGTTCAGGCTCTCCAAGTAGTATTGAATCAATATTATCTAATTAGGCACTAAAGCTCAAGTTTGATTATGTGTAATTGTTATTACTAACGGTGGAAATCCAAAATCATGGCCGCAGCCGATAAAAAAACGGATAAATTCGCCCTTAAAATGTGTGGCTGCTTAGTAACTTACGCCGGCTTGCAGCCAAAAGTTATGGCTGTCAAAAGATTGAGCCTTTGGGGCACTGCCATCGGCATTATAATAGGCATATTTCCCCAGCAGGCTGTAATGTTTGCCGAATTTTTTTATAACAATGAAATCCCATTCGTCACCGTAGTTAATGTTGCCGGTGTCATCATCAAAATTGTGGTAAATACCTTCGAGTTTTACGCCCGCGATTTGAGTACCCAATGAGCCATACACGTCACGCAGACCGTTTCCTGGTGTGGTCAAAAACTGATCCGACCAGCCGTTAAAAGCATGCAGGGTTGCTAACGGCGTTTGAAAAGCTTTGCCAGTGCCTTTGCCGCCCAGTTGTTCAATGCCGGCTTTGCCGGTTACCTTGTAGGCCGTCACTCCGCCCATTAAATGATAATAATCAGCTTCGTATTCATTGGGGTTGTTTCTAAAATCCTGCTGGTAGGCATACTCAGCGGTAAACAGGGTGGCGACGTCGTCATTGACTTTGCCGCCGCCATCAAAACGGGCTCCGTAAGTTTGACTGGATTTCAGTCTATTCGGGTTGCCGTTGAAATCAAGCGTGTTGGCAAAACCCAGCAGGTAGGTATAGGCAGTCAATTTACCGATATTGCTAATGTCATACGCCAAATTGACGAATTGGCTGTCCATGGAATTTTTAGTGGAGACGATGTCTCTGGAGCTGATCAGGTAACCCGCCTGAATCGTGGTATTAGGCAGTGATTGGTTGGTCACGGTTGCCGCATCAAAGGTTTGCTGCAATTGGCGCCAGTCGACGTCGCCGATAAAACGGTGATTGTCAAGAGCGATATGTTGGCGGCCTACTTTAACGGCGGTATCGGCAAATCCGGTGTAACTAATCCAGAATTGATTTAATTCGTGTTGTTGCGGATCGGCGATGGTTTCATAACCGGTTTTGCCATTTCTTAGGCTGTTATAGTCATTGGCGACAATATCCTGATTGCCTTCGTATTCCGAGTACAGTTGAAAACCGTGGAAGACCGGCGTTAAATAACCCAGGCGCAAGCGGATGGTTGAGGCGTTGCCTACTGCTTTATTGGGATTTTTGCTGTCATGGTTTTCATAGCGATAGCGCAAATCAAACTTGACCTGACCGTATCTGGCATCGGACTGGCCGAATTTTAACGCGTTTTCGATGCTTTCATCGATGCTGGCCGAGGCACTTGTAGGGCCCACAGACAGGGCAAGCATAAGCGTGGATAATGCCGTCAAATTTATATACGGGCTTCGGCGGACTATTTGCGGAGATGAAAACATAGCGGATTTCCTTAAAGGATAGAACCATAAAGCTTACAATGAGTGCGGTAGTATAGAGGGGCGATAAAAAAACACAACATCAGTAGCAAGAAAACAACAGGTTCATGTTGGCTGATGTGAGTTTGCCAGATTAAACTGGGCTTGCTTCTGCACAGGCGACTGGCGCGCCTATGCAATACAGAAGCAGAGTTTGAATAGCCCTTAGGAACGCGTATCAAATAACTTGCGCAACTCTGAGCAACAATTTTTGCGTAGGTGCGGATTTATCCGCACTGTGAGAATAAATTCACACCTACACTTGTTCAACTTATTTTGTGCGCATTTCTTAGCGTGCGGACTTGGCGGGCACGTCGCGTCGTGGTTTGCCGGTATACAGCTGTCTTGGTCGGCCGATTTTTTGTTCAGGATCAGAGATCATTTCATCCCAATTGGCAATCCAGCCTATACTGCGGCCCATTGCAAAAATGGCCGTGAACATGTTGCTCGGTATGCCCAATGCGCGCAACACGATACCCGAATAAAAGTCGACATTGGGATACAGCTTTTTCTCAACGAAGTAGTCATCTTCCAGGGCAATGCGCTCCAGTTCCAGCGCTAGGGCAAACAGTTTGTCATCATGCAAACCGAGCTCAGTCAGCACCTCATGACAGGTCTCCCGCATCAGTTTGGCGCGCGGATCATAATGCTTGTAAACGCGATGACCGAAACCCATTAGTCTGAACGGATCATTTTTATCCTTGGCTCTCTTGATATAGGTTTCGATATTCGAAACATCGCCCATCTTTTCGAGCATATCTAAGACCGCTTCATTGGCGCCGCCATGGGCTGCGCCCCATAAACAGGCAATGCCGGAGGTAACGCAGGCGTAAGGGTTGGCGCCGCTGGAACCGGCCAGACGCACGGTTGAAGTTGATGCGTTTTGTTCATGATCGGCATGAAGAATGAGAATTCTGTCCAGCGCCCTGACTAATATCGGATTAGGCTTGTACTCTTCGCAGGGATTGCCCAGGAGCATGTGCATAAAATTTTCGACATAACTCAAGGAGTTATTCGGATACATGAACGGTAAGCCGGTACTGTATTTGTGGCACATGGCCACGATAGTGGGCACTTTGGCAATCAAACGGACGGCACACAGATCGCGATCCTTTTTGGAAGTGATGTCCAGTGCATCATGGTAAAATGCAGAGAGTGCGCCGACTATACCCACCATAAGCGCCATGGGATGCGCATCCCGTCGAAAGCCTTTGAAAAAATTGATGAGCTGCTCATGCACCATGGTGTGGCGGGTAATTTTATTCTCGAATTGTGCCAATTCCTCGTTGGTTGGCAATTCGGATCTCAACAGCAGATAGCAGACTTCCAGATAACTGCATTGTTCTGCCAATTGCTCGATAGGATAGCCGCGGTAGAGCAAAATGCCTTCCTCACCATCGATATAAGTGATCGTTGAGCTACAACTCGCTGTGGAAGTAAAGCCGGGGTCATAGGTAAACATGCCTGTCTGTTTGTACAGGGAATGGACATCTATCACGTCGGGGCCTATAGTTCCGGATAAAACGGGTAAGCTATAGGAAAGCTCTGTTTCTCCATCGTTTAGAATAATACTACGCTCTTTAGTCATGGAATTGATCTCTGTTTTAAAGGTTTCGGCTGCGGGTAATATGGCAAAGCACTATCGTCAAACTAAGACAAATTCCCGGTAAAGCCATATTGCAATCAGGTTAAGAAAATCAATGACGCGCTTAACCCGGATTATTGCCCATAGCCAGTAGACAGGTTTGTTGAAGTTTCAGGCTTATTAGCTGCTACTAGCAGAAGTCTCATCGCTTATCTGCAAGGCAAGTAAAAAATAACCAAGTTGATGGGCTTATCAGACGAGTCTGCTTATTTATTGAGACTGGCCGCTTCGGCCGCTCTGCGTGTGATTTCGGCCCAGTCTTCTGCATCCACGAGGTCTGCAGGCGCCATCCAGGAGCCGCCGACACAGGCCACATTGGGTAATGCCAGATAGTCTTTGGCATTATTGGGGCTGATACCGCCCGTAGGGCAGAAGGTGGCCTGCGGCAGCGGTCCCCCAATAGATTTAAGCATCGGGATGCCGCCCGCTGCTTCAGCGGGGAAAAACTTCATTTCGGTGACGCCTTTTTCCAGCAAACGCATGACTTCACTTGGACTGATCACGCCAGGCAAAATGGGCACGCCGGTTTTTAAGGCAGCATCTATCAGGCTTTCGGTAACGCCGGGGCTGACCAGAAATTCAGCACCGGCATCGATGGCCAGCTTTAAGGTTGCCAGGTTAATGACTGTGCCGGCACCCACAATCGCGCCTGGCACTTCGGCTTTAATTCTTTTGATGGCGTCTATCGCAACGGGTGTGCGCAAGGTAATTTCCAGCACTTTCAGGCCGCCTTCGACCAGGGCCAGGGCCAGGGGTACGGCATGCTCAAGTTTGTTAATTACCATCACCGGCACCACGGGTGAGGTGTTCATAATCTCTTTAATGGATGCAGTCATTACAGGTCTCGGTTGTATCGGGTTAATAAGTGCCAGCCTGGAGAAGATCCGGAACGGCGCAAGCAGTTAATCATTGATAAACACATTAGTCGCGCCGGTTTCTGCGGAGGATGCGTTTAGACGGAAACCAGCAAACAGTTCACGGCCCATGCCATGGTGGTGGTCTTTGGCGCTGTTGACGGCTGGTCGGCGGGCATTAAATTCGGTTTTGTCGACCAGAACATTGACCTCGCCGGTTTCGGTGTTCAGGTAGATCATGTCGCCATTGCGTACTTTGGCCAGCGGGCCGCCATCGGCACATTCCGGGCACATGTGGATAGCCGAAGGCACTTTGCCGGATGCGCCGGACATACGGCCATCGGTAATTAAGGCGACCTTAAAGCCTTTGTCCTGCAACAGACCGAGAGGCGGCGTCAGTTTATGCAATTCCGGCATGCCGTTGGATTTTGGGCCCTGGAAGCGGAGAACCGCAATGAAGTCTTTTTCCAATTCACCACGTCTAAACGCAGCCATCATGTCATCCTGATCATCAAAAACAACCGCCGGCGCTTCCACGACCCGATGCGCTTCTGCAACCGCAGACACTTTGGATACGCCGCGGCCCAGATTGCCGTGGACGACATGCAGGCCGCCGCCGGCTGCAAAAGGTTTGGCGACGGTGCTGATGACTTCAGGATCCAGCGAGGCTTCAGGGCAGGGTGCCCAACGCAACTGGCCGTCGATGAGCTGGGGTTCGCGGGTGTAATTTTTCATGCCGCGCTCATCGGCAACGGTCAGAATATCTTCGTGCAGCAGGCCGTTGTCCAGCAGTTCGGCAATGAGTCGGCCCATGCCGCCGGCCGCCTGGAACTGGTTGACATCGGCCGGGCCGTTCGGATAGATGCGGGTAAGCAAGGGAATCGCGCGCGACAGGTTATCAAAATCATCCCAGTTGATAATGATGCCGGCTGCGCGGGCAATGGCGATCAGGTGCATGGTGTGATTGGTTGAACCACCCGTTGCCAGCAAGCCGATAATGGCGTTCAAGATCGCTTTTTCGTTGATGACGTGGCCGATGGGGCGGAAATCGTTGCCCAATGCGGTGAATTTCAACACCTGCCGGGCGACCGCTTTGGTCAGTTCGTCACGCAGCGGCGTATAAGGATTGATGAATGAGCTGCCCGGCAGATGCAGGCCCATGATCTCGACCATCATCTGGTTGCTGTTGGCGGTGCCGTAGAACGTACAAGTACCGGGGCCGTGATACGATTTTGATTCTGATTCCAGCAGTTCTTCGCGGCCGATTTTACCTTCCGCATATTTTTGCCGTGCGCGTGATTTTTCCTTGTTGGTGATGCCGCTGGTCATGGGGCCGGCCGGGACAAATACGGCGGGCAAATGCCCAAAACTCAGGGCGCCCATTAGCAAGCCCGGGACAATTTTGTCGCAGACGCCTAAATACAGCGCAGCATCGAACATGTTGTGGCTCAGGCCGATAGCGGTTGCCATGGCGATCACATCGCGGCTGAATAACGACAGTTCCATGCCGGGCTGACCCTGGGTGATGCCGTCACACATGGCGGGCACGCCGCCGGCAAACTGGGCAACACCGCCCGCTTCAGCGATGGCTTGTTTGATCAGCGCCGGGAAGTCTTTGTAGGGTTCGTGGGCGGACAGCATGTCGTTATAAGAAGAGATGATGGCGACATCGGCTTTTTTATCGCCCGCCAGATCGATTTTTTCACTGGCGCTGCACGCCGCAAATCCGTGAGCCAGGTTGCCGCAGCCGAGCGCGGAACGGTGCGGGCCTTTCTCAACGGCCGCATCCACGCGCGCCAGGTAAATAGCACGGCTTTCACGACTGCGTTCAATAACTTGTTCAGTAACTTTTTCTATGACGGGATGCATGTTTATTCCTGCGTGTGCGGTTATTCAAGATTGGTACAAGTGGCAACGCTTGGGTTACTTGCGCCTGTGTTATTCTTCCCAGGCACGGCCGTCTCTGGCCAGCAGGGCGACGGAAGCAACAGGGCCCCAGCTGCCGGCCGGGTAGGGCCTGGGTGTGGCGTTGTTATGCGCCCAGGCATCCTGGATGGAATCGATCCAGGCCCAGGCCTGTTCGATTTCCTCGCGACTCAGGAACAGGGTAGGGTTGCCGCGCAAGGCTTCCAGAATCAGTTTTTCATAACCGCCGAAAATGCTGTTCTTTTTAAAGTGATCGGAAAAACTTAAATCCAGCTTGGTTTTTTGCAGCTTGATGTTCTCATCAATACCCGGGATTTTGTTCAGCATCTCGATCTCCACGCCTTCATTGGGCTGCAGGTGAATAATGAGTTTATTGGGCGGCAGTTCGCGAAAGCTGTCTTTAAAAATATTATGCGGCAGTTGTTTAAAATAGACGACAATTTCGGTGCGCTTGTTATGTAGACGTTTGCCGGTGCGCAGGTAAAAGGGTACGCCCGCCCAGCGCCAGTTATCGATGTCAACGCGCAAGGCGACAAAGCTTTCCGTGGCGCTTTCGGTATTGGCGCCTTCTTCATCCAGATAGCCCGGCACCGCGGTGCCTGTCATGTAGCCGGCAGTATATTGCCCGCGCACGGTTTTTTCGTCGACGTTATTGGTGGTAATGGGGCGCAGCGCTTTTAGCACCTTGATTTTCTCGCTGTGGATGCTGTCGGCTTCCAGATTGGCCGGCGGCTCCATGGCGGTGAAGGTTAGAATCTGTAACAGGTGGTTTTGCACCATGTCGCGCAATTGCCCGGTATGGTCAAAATAATCCCAGCGGCCTTCGATACCCACTTCTTCTGCAACGGTAATCTGAACATGATCAATGGTGTTGTGATTCCAGTTGGTCGTGAAAATGGAGTTGGCAAAGCGCAGCGCCAATAAGTTCAGTACCGTTTCCTTGCCCAGATAATGGTCGATACGGTAAACCTGATCTTCGTGGAAGACTTCGGCCACGACATCGTTGATCTCTTTGGAGGATTTAAGATCATGGCCGATAGGTTTTTCCATCACCATGCGGGATTCTTTGGTTAAAATCCCGGATTTATCGAGGCCCTGGCAGATGTTTTTGAATAAAAAAGGCGCCACGGCAAAATAATTCACCATGATCCTGGATTTTTGGTCAATGACCGTATTCAGTTTTCTGTACTGATCCAGCTGGGTTAAGTCAATTTGCAGATAGGAAAGCCGGGCTGAAAAACGCTGCCATATCTCGTCATTTATAGCGTTATTTAAAAACGCCTGCAGGCTGTTGTGGGCAATCTCAACAAACCCAGAACTGTCTCCGGGCAGTCTGTCGATACCGATGATACGGGTTTCCGCTTCAAGCAAATTCGATTTTTCAAGGCGATACAATGAAATAAGCAGTTTGCGTTTGCTTAAATCGCCGAGCGCTCCATAAATCACTAAATCGCAGGGTTTATAGGTTTTTTTTTCTTTCATCGATGCTTGCTTTAATAGGATTTTGGCTGGGACTGGATAGCAAAAAGCGGTCATTCAGTATCGGTACAGCTTTTACATTATCTCAGAAATCAAATCAGGACGCTACGTTGGATGGCTGTAAGGGGGCTGGGTGGCAAGATCACGATGGCGAATCGATATTTAATTGACAAGCACTGCTGGCTTTTTTATAGTATCGATTCACTATTAAAATGGGTCGCTTTATAAGCGTGGCAATTTGTTATCTTGTCGGTTGCCCGCTTTGACAGAGTGCTGGGCAGACGCTACGAATGCCGTTGGTATAAAGTCGACGTCATTCATGTGGACGAACGGCCAGTTCGCAGGGTGGAGGCTTGTAGCGGCAGTATATGCAGTGCGGGTGCAGGCTCTGGGTGATGAAGTTTTTTGAATTAACTTTGGTGTCTTCATCGAAGATTTTACACACAAAAATAAGGTACAAAAAAATGAATGCAGAAGCACAGCAAAAAGACAGATTCTGGCTGTACGTTGGCGCGGTAACCCTTGCCTTGGTCACTGTTCTGATTTTGGTCAAAAAAAGTGAGGATGATAAATTTGCCCCGATTAAACAGCAGGTGGAAGAAGAGATAGCGCAGATGAATATCAGGGCCTTGAATTGAACTTTAGCCTGACAGACAGGTGTTTATAATAATAATCGGGAGAGGAAACAGTTATGAAACAGTATGTGATGGGCCTGTTGGCGGCGTTATCAATTTTTTCAGTGAATGCATCGGCCACGGAATATATTTACCGGGATCTGATGGCCAATACTTTACCGCCGGTAAAATGTGAAGCAAAAGCCGATGCCATTGCCAATGCTTCGAAACAATATAATCTGAATCGGTTCAGTAAGAAGTTTTGCCAAACGCAAGGGTACGGCTGGCATGTTGAAGAAATAAAAGATAACGGCAAGGCTGTCTGTGAGGAATGTACGGGAGCTGACAGCGGCAAAAGCCAGTGCCATCTGGAAGACGTTGTCGTAACCTGTAAGCGCATCAAGCCAGGCTCAGTAGGCATGTTGCCCGGCAAAAGTTAAGGGCTATAAAGCCATTAAACATCTGTCGTTCCGGCAGGGATTGCCGGACTTCCCGGAGCCTATCTTGCTCGCGTGTTTACATATCTGTTGATTTTCTTGTGGTTGCGATGCCGCAATGGACAGCAGTTTTTCCGCAACTGCATGAGGTATGATGTCAACTCCAGGCGAGCAGGGGTATTATGAACACCCTGCGCATCCAGTCAGCGTGTAACTGAATGAAGAAAATACCGGGAGAGAAACTTGACACACCTTAAAAACAATCAGCTGTTATCAGTTATAGGCTTGGCATTTGCATTATTGTGGCTAGCGCCGGTTGCAGGATATGCCGGAGCGCGTATCGCGGTTTTGGATTTTGAGCTTAAAGATTTGACCCTGGCTCCCAGGATACCTTCAGAAGTCAAACGGACGGCAGGCATTAAAGCCATGCTGGAAGGTGAGTTAGCGAAAGCTGGCCATACGGTGGTCATGATTGACGCGCAAGCTCAGCAAGCGGCAACGGCCGGTGTTGGCTATCTTTTCGATCATGATGATGTGGCAGCAGAACTGGCAAAGCCGGCGGGAGCTGATTATGTTCTGGTGGGGCGCTTGCATAAACCCAGCTTTTTATTTGCCTACCTCATGGGGCATTTGATCCGTGTGAGTGATGGCCGGTTAATCGGTAATTACATTTCGGAAACGAAAGGCGGCGAAAAAAAATTAACCCTGAAAGCGGTTGAGAGTCTTGCCGTTAAAATCAACAATACGCTTGCCACAATGAAATAACTATTCTGACAGCAGTTGTTTGCTTTTGGCGTACCGGTTTTTTGATACACTATTCTGCGATTTAAATTTTCCGTGCCTTGACTTTGGCGCTATTGGAATTAACAGCAGAGGATTTATATGCCGGTTACATTGAAAGAACTTGCCGATTTTTGTGGCGCCCGGATTGAAGGGGGCGATGTCTCGGCCGCCATTTATTCGGCAGCCGATATTATGAGTGCGCAAGCAGGTCAGGTAACGCAGTTGACTAACAATCGATATGCGGCTCATATCAAGGATTGCACCGCTTCTGCCTGCATTGTCGGCGAGGGCGTTAGCGTAGAAAACGTACCCGCTACGATGACTTTATTAGTGTCAGCCGATCCCGAAATCAGCTTTATTAAGGCGGTTCAGTTACTGCATCCGGGCAGTGTTTATGGCCGGACTATTGCGCCACAGGCAGTGATTGCAGATAGCGTAATGCTGGGGGCCGAACTCCATATCGGCCCTTATGCAGTGATTGGCGAGCAGGCAAGTATCGGCGACGGCAGCGAAATTCTGGCCGGCGTCTACATAGGCAACAATGTAAAGATAGGCAGGCACTGCCGGATTTATCCCTATGCCGTTATCTACGATGATGTGGTTGTGGGCGATAATGTCATTATTCATTCAGGCGCTGTTATCGGCGCTGACGGTTTCGGTTATAAGTTCCGTAACCACGAGCACGTTAAAGTCCCGCAGGTGGGCAATGTGGTTATCGGCGATAATGTCGAAATTGGCGCCAATACCTGTATTGATCGGGGCGCATTGGGCAGTACGACGATCGGATCAGGCAGTAAAATAGATAATCTGGTGCAGATTGGCCACAATAATAAAATTGGCAAAAACGTCATCATGTGTGGACAAACCGGGATTTCGGGATCCTGCAATATTGAAGATTATGCCATTCTGGCCGGCAGCTCAGGTGTTGCTGATCATGTGACCATTGGTCGTGGTGCAGTAGTCATGGCGCGTTCCGGCGTAGCAGGTGATATTGAAGCCGGCAAGCAAGTGTTTGGCAGTCCGGCAAAAGACAAGAAAACCGCCTACAAGGAACAGATAGCCCTCAGCAAATTACCGGAACTGTTGAAAAAAGTAAAAGTGCTGGAAGAGAAGATTCAGGCTCTTGGCAAATAGTAAGCTGCAGGATTGCAGATCAAGCCGGAGATAGGGTTTGTTTAGAAATTTGGATGGGGCTAACTAGGGGGGAGAAGTACCCCCCGTATCGATACGGGGGGAGTATTTTATTTGCCGCTTATTTGTTCAGCAGTGCTGTTATTTGAGGTCTTTCTTTTTTCAATTTTTGAAAAAGTTTCTTTCTGGAGTTCTGCAACAGCGCCACTTTCCAAATGCTTAGTTTCGTCTGCTTTTAACATTATGACCAAAATAATGGTCGCAACAATAATGCCGCCAATAATGAACCAAAAATTATCTTTTTCTTTTACTTCAGCCATTTTTAAATCCTCATAGTTATTGTAATAGTGATTTTTTATCCCCCTCTCCTCAAAGGGGAGGTTGCCCACCAACTAAAGCAGTGAGCAAATGTCGAATTATCTATCAAACGACGGGGTAATTTTTAACATGAGATAATGTGTCGTGTCAAAACTAAAAAAGATAAAAAAACTCCAAATTGATGTCAAATGCGCGGGCTGTGAGTGTTTGGCTTACCGACATTTTTATTAATACATTGAAAAATAAATTGTTTTTTGGGCATGCTTCTGTCGCGGAGCTTGAGTAGGGATGCTCGTAGCAGGGGCATCGGTAGATTCATGATGAGGCCGGTTTGAAATTATTCGTAGCGACTCTTTAGATACCGGGTCGATGGAAATTGCGAGCCGGTATGATAAAAGCATAATAGTTGACTCTTTTGATGGGTTAAGTATAGTAACAATAACTTACTTGATTTTATAAAGGATGTTTTTGTGCGTTTAACTACAAAAGGCCGCTATGCCGTAACTGCAATGCTCGATGTGGCTTTTCACAGTCAAAAAAGACCGGTTACCCTAACTGACATTGCAACACGTCAAACGATTTCCCTGTCTTATCTGGAGCAATTATTTTCGCGCCTGCGTCATGCCGGCATAGTAAAAGGCGTGCGCGGCCCCGGTGGCGGCTATAAATTGAGCCGGAAGGCTAGCGAGATCAATATTGCGGATATTATTGCCGCTGTTGACGACCAGCTCGATTCCACCAAATGCGGCGGTGAGGCCAATTGCCAGAAAAACCAGTCATGCCTAACTCATGACTTGTGGATGGGATTAAGCGAGCAAATTCGCGAGTATTTGAAGGGTATTACCTTGGGTGATCTGCTGGAACGGCATCAGGTGCAGGAAGTGGCCAGAAGACAGGATCAGGATCAGGAGGCGCTTCGAGTCATTGAATTTAATCGTCTTAACGAGGAAGTTAGTGCTTAACGTCAAATGATCTACCTTGATCATAATGCGACAACTGCGATAGATGATCGGGTGTTGTCGGCCATGTTGCCTTTCTTAAACACCTTCTACGGCAACCCTTCCAGTTTATACCGCTACGGCAGAGTGGTTCGCAGTGCTATCGAGGCTGCGCGTGAGCAGGTCGCGGCGCTGGTGGGCGCACAAGCTTCACAAGTTATTTTTACCAGCGGCGGCACCGAGGCAAATAATCTGGCGCTGGCAAGCATTGAGCCACATGCAGGTCTGGCTATTTCGGCCATTGAACATCCCTCTATTGTTGAACCAGCCCTGCACTTGAAAAGCCAGGGTCACGCGCTAGCGATTATCGATGTGAATGCAAACGGGGTGCTTAACCCGGAAGCTATTGATTCCATTATCCGGCAAAAGCCCGCTCTGGTTTCCATCATGCATGCCAATAATGAGACCGGCGTGGTGCAGGATGTTGAGCTCTATGCACGGCAGTTTAGGGCAAACCAAATCACGGTTCATACCGATGCTGTTCAGGCACTGGGGAAAATTCCGGTAGCCTTTAAACAACTTGGCGTTCATTTAATGTCGCTGTCCAGTCATAAAATCTATGGCCCTAAAGGTTGTGGTGCGCTGGTATTTGAGAAAGGCGTGGCAATAAAACCGGTATTGCGTGGCGGTGGACAGGAACAAGGCTTTAGAGCCGGCACAGAAAATGCCGCGGCTATCGTCGGCTTTGGCAAGGCAGCGGAACTCGCCAAAGCCGAGCTGGCTCAAAGAAATACCCATTTGCTGACATTAAGGCAGCTATTGGAAGCGGGTTTAGCCGGCATTCCAGGGCTGACTATTTTTGCCCAGCAGGCAGACCGGCTGCCTAATACCGTTCAGATCGGCAGTTCTGGCAGCGATGGCGAAATGTTATTGATGAGGCTGGATCAAAAAGGCATTGCCGTTTCCAGCGGTTCTGCCTGCGCCAGTGGTGGCGCCCAGCCCAGCCCGGTGCTGACGGCTATGGGGGTAACGCCGGATCTTGCCAAAAGCGCAATCCGCATCAGTTTGGGGGTTACCAATACTGAATCGGATGTTTTTGAATTTATTAAACAATTGAAAGCCCTGATATAGTGGGGCAAGCTAAATAGAGGTGATTATGTCTGTGTCATTAACTGAAAGTGCAGCGCGGCAGATTAAAAAACAGCTGGAAAAGCGCGGTAATGGCGTCGGTTTAAAATTGGGCGTCAGAAAATCCGGTTGCTCGGGCTATGCCTATGCGCTGGATTATGCTGATGAATTAAAAGAAGGTGATGCCGTGTTTGAAAAGTTTGGGGTTAAGGTGATTGTTCAGGAGTGTGACCTGCCGTTTGTGGACGGTATCGAGCTGGATTATCGCAGAGAAGGCATCAACGAGGCGTTTCAATTCAATAATCCGAATGTCAAAGGGACTTGCGGCTGTGGCGAGAGTTTTAGCGTTTGATACGCTAACAGGCATTATCTTTACGATGGCGTTTAACTTAAGCTTTGAATTTTCCATAACGCAGCAACATCCCGGGCATTAATAATAAATTCAACAGCGTGGAAGATGCCAGGCCGCCGATAATAATCGCCGCCATAGGCCCCATGATTTCCCGCCCCGGATTATCGCTGTTGTAGGCGATAGGAAGCATGGCCAAGGCGGTGACCAGCGCCGTCATTAAAATGGACGGCAATCGTTCCTGGGCGCCCTGTATGGCTGTTTCCAGATTCCAGCTTTTCCCCTCAACTTCGACCAGATACCGATAGTGTGACAGCAGCATGATGCTATTGCGCACGGTAATCCCGAATAAAGTGATAAATCCGACGATCGAACCTACCGATAAGGTGCCGCCGGTTATTACAACCGCAACAACCCCGCCGATAAGTGCAAAGGGCAGGTTGGCCAGCGTCAGCCAGACGTGACGGATGTTGCCTATGGCGATATAAATAAAAATCAGCACGCCGGCGCCGGCCAGTAAAGAATGCAGGATTAAATCCTGCCGGGCCTGCGCCTGTTCAATCGCAGCGCCGGTGAATTCAGGATAGGACTGCTCCGAAAAAGGAATTTCTTTCAACACGCGCGCTTTGAGTTCCTGCATGAAGGTATCCAGATCCCTGTCGATGACATTACAGGTGACGGTTTGCCGCCTTTGTGCGCCCTGATGCAGAATGTTATAGCGGCTCGTTGAGTGCCTGATTTCGGCGACCTGTTCCAATTTAATTAAAGCGCCATCCTGCGTTCTGATGGGCAGCTGGGCAATGGCTTCGGTTTGCGTTCTTAAACGGGGCGCCAGGGTGACAGCAATGTTAGAAATTTTATTACCCTGAATGTGTTTGCCGACGACTCGGGTTTCATAAGCGGCTTGTAGGGTATCAAGCACCTGTGCCGGCAGCACGCCCCAGAAGTTAAGCTTGTCGAGATTCAAATCGATTTGCAGCAGCGGCGTGCCGGGCGGAGAGCGCAACTGTACATCGGTGGCGCCAGGAATGTCGCGCATAATCCGGGCAATCGCCTGCGCCTTGGTATCCAGGCTATTCAGATCATTGCCATAAATATTGACGACCACCGGCGAGGTGTAGCCGGAGATCGTTTCATCCACGCGTTCCGTCAAAAAGGTATTGGCCTCAAACAAAATGCCGGGGAAGGCGCCCAGAATCGCCCTGAGTTTATCCATGATCTGCTGTTGCTGCGCTCCCGGCATCGGCTTAAGGCGGACTTCATACTCACTGTAATGACTGCCGTAAGTATCGGCGCCGCGTTCCGCTCGTCCTGCCCACTGCGATACCGATTCAACGCCTGGAATAGCCAACAATTGTTCGGTCAGTTTGCTGCCGATTCTGAGCGACTCCTGCAAGGATGTGCCCGGAATGCTGCTGGTGTGGACAATATAATGGCCTTCGCGCAATTCGGGCAGAAATTTGCTGTCGAGACTGAAAAAGGCCAGCAAACCGGACAGGCAAACGATGAGGCTGGCGCTGAACACCGGTTTAAAATGCCTGAATACCCAGTCTAGCAAATGCTGATACAGCGGCTTGATACGTCTGATCAGCGGCGGCTCATTGGTCTTGTCGAGTTGCGTGCCGAGCAAAACATAGCACAGCGCAGGCGTGAGGGTCAGGGCAACCAGCAACGACATCAAAATGGCCAGAATATAGGAATAGCCCAAAGGCGCGAATAAGCGTCCGGCCACGCCGTGTAAGGTCAGCAAGGGCACAAACACCAGCGCAACGATAAAACTGGCGTAAACCACGGAGCTGCGCACTTCCAGCGAGGCGCTGTATACCACCTCGGCAACAGGCAGCGGCTGGGCTGATAAACGGTTTTCACGCAGGCGCCGGAAAATGTTTTCGGTATCGATAATGGCATCATCAACCACTTCCCCCAGCGCGATAGCAAGCCCTCCGAGTACCATGATATTAAGGTTAACCCCGGTCGCCAGCAAAACGATGATGGCGCTGATTAATGACAAGGGAATGGCCAGCGCAGAAATGAACGCGGTGCGAAAATTAAACAGAAACAGATACAGGATAAGCAATACGAACAAGCCGCCGATCAGCAAATGTCCCGACAAATTGGCCAGCGAGCGTTCGATATAATCGGCAGGGCGGAACAGGCGGGGATAAAAATGAATCGCCTGGTTGTTGAAAATGGGTTCAAGTTGTTTCAGCGCCTGTTCTACCTCTCTCGACACCGACAAGGTATTGGCGCCGTATTGCCCGATCACCATCATCACAATGCCGGGTTTGCCCATGATTTGCGCCGCGCCGACCGGTGGCTCGGGGGCATAAGCAATGGTGGTCACTTCGCCCAGGGTAATGTTGCGGCCTTGATCGCGTTTAACAATGACTTTGGCAAATTGTTCGGGCGTAGCCGGCTGGCCGCTGACCTGCAAGGTGAAGCGCTGATTGCTGTTTTCGATAAAACCGCCGCCCTGAATAGCGCCGGCTTGCGAGGCGGCCCTGATAATGTCATCAAAGCCCAGATTAAAGCGCTGCAGCTGAACCGGATCAACCTGAATCTGCAACTGTTGGACTTCGCCGCCGAACACATTCACATCCGCGACACCCGCGACAGCCAGTAATCGCGGCACGATGGTCCAGTCAACCAGACTGCGCAGGCTCATCAAATCTTTGTTGTCAGCGCTTATGCCCAGGGTTAACACCGTCGCCGAAGACGACGAAAGCGGTATTACCACGGGTGTAATGCCTTGCGGGAGTTTTGCCGGCATACCGGCCAGACGCTCGCTGATCAGTTGCCGGTTGCGATAAATATCGCTGCTGTCGTTAAAGATTGCGGTAATAATGGACAAGCCCTGAATCGATTCGGAACGTACCGATTCCATGCCGACCAAACCGCTGATGGCCATTTCAATCTGCTGCGTTACCAGGACTTCGACCTGCTCCGAAGAATACCCCGGCGCTTCGGTTTGAATGATCACCTGTTTGGGGGAAAAGGCCGGAAAAATATCCAGTCCTGCCGTGGCAAAACGATAAGCGCCATAGAGCAGAATCAATACGGCAAGCGCAATGACAATGCCGTAATAACGGATGGAGAAACGAACAAGAGCGGCTAACATGGTGATTGAAATTCCTGAGTACGCACCAGCTTGTCTGCTGTGGTGAAAATATCCTGATGCGTGATGTTACGCAAATTAGGGCACTTTTACCACGGGCACGAGTGACTCGCATGGCCACAGCTCCTTTTGGGGTTCAAGGCTATTCATGACCTCATGGAATAGCTGCATTGATCACAACCACGTAATCTGGCGCTTATCGAAAAAATCTGAAACGCTGCATGTGGAAAGACATGAGGGCTAAAAGCGAGGAATCAAAAAGCTTTCAATAGCTTCATGTTCTGTGCTGCCCATACAGTCATTGGCTGTAAAACATCCAGCAAGAAAAGATCAATTTTTGATAAACCGGCAAAGACAGATAAGATTAGCTTTTTAAAAGAAGACTAAGGAGATGGATATGATGAATTTATTCAAACCAGCAGTGCCTGGCAAACGCATTTCGGCGGTTTTAGTGACCGCGCTGATGCTTTGGGGTTTATTCCTGGCGCCAAACGCTCATGCCGCGCAGGCTCAATCGGGCACTTCCCAATTGGTGACCGGCGCCGCCTGCTTTATTGCAACACCGGTTTATGGCGCCTTTAAACTGGCCTTTGCCGGAGTGGGCAGCGTAATTGGCGGCTTAACCTGGGTATTTACCGGCGGCGATTACTATGCGGCTAAAAAAGTATGGGATGCCAGCCAGAAAGGTACTTATATCATTACCCCGGAGCATCTTAGCGGCGCAAAACCGATAGAGTTTGTCGGGCCACACTAGGCCTGAATTGTGAAGGCATCGCCGCACGATAAGGCAGGCAATGCAGAAGATCCGGCTGGATCCCAAACTTCAGCTAGGGATTCAGCCCTAGTAGGCTCGAGTTTCTCTTCTTCCCCGCTAGCCTGGAGTTCAGCCATGCTCAAAACCGCAATGCCTTTGACTGGCATCTATCGGCCTTGTTGCTTGAAAGCTATCCACAAATAAAAATTCTACGCTTGCTTCCTTAAAATTAGTTGCGAAACAAGCCAAACCAAACTGGTATCTTGTGATGAACAAAACCTCTTTTCCAAGGCTAATTATTTGTATTGTAGTTTTGCTAGCGTTGATAATTTTGCACGTAATACCTCTTCCGATATTGGAAGTGCTGATATTGTTCGTTATGATTAAACGCCCGCGCTGGTTTAAAAATCTGGTTGATCAAATTTATAGCCCATGAGACATGAATCATAGAGATGATTCCGCTGCTTCCCGAGCTGGAGCCTAGGGACTGGGGACTGGCGGCTCTTTAGATATCGGAAGCGTGTTTCAAACTGCAATATCTTGCCAGATCTTCCGGGGTGTCAACATCCCACTGCTGCCTGAGTTCATGATGGCGAAGATTAAGCGTACTGATGCGCGCGCGGGTTTGTGCCAGGACTTGCGGCGTGCCCCACGGCATATCAACAAACAGTTCGGGCTGCGCCTGGTTAAGTCCAATCATGACATAGCCGCCGTCTTCGGCCGGTGCCAGCACGCTGTCACTGTTTTGGCTGAGTGCTTTGAGCGCGTCTTCAAGATCGCCCTGGCTTAACGAGGGGCAGTCGCAGCCCATTAATAGCGCATGATCATAAAGTTCAAACGCAGCGCAAAACGCCCCGAGCATGCGCGCGCCCAAATCGGCGCCCTGTTGCTGGCGCAGCACTAAAGGGTAGCTGGCTGATACAGCCGTAAAAAAAGCATGCTGCGTTGAGGGCGCGCACCACAGTTCTACCGGACACAACTGACTTTGTGTCGCCAGGCGCAGGGTTCTTGTGCTGAGTTCAATATGTACGTCGACGGCCTGCTGTGCGCTAAGAGCCGGGGTCAGCCGGGTTTTTACCTGGCCGGCAACCGGGGCTTTGCAGAAAATCATCAACACCGCATCAGGGTACTGGTAAGTCATCATTGATGTCCCTGCGGTGTCAATGGGTCTGTTTTTAGCGGACACGCAGCGACTTGAAAGGCAGCAGTAGGACGCGCATAAGCCTCAGTTCAGATTGCTGGCGAAACGGCTTTAAACCGATAGTCATCGTTGTTTGTGGCTGTTGGGGCTGGTCTACGTAGGTATTACAAAGCCGGTCCCAACAGGAAATGGAAAAGCCGTAGTTACTGTCGGTTTCAGCAGGAATAGTTGAATGATGGATGCGATGCATGTCCGGCGTGATAATCAGCCAGCGTAATTTTTTGTCTACTGCAGGTGGAATGTTGATATTACTGTGATTAAATGTCGCAGCGCCATTCAGGATAATCTCAAAAACAATTACCGCCAGGGGATCGGCGCCGATCAGAACAATGCACACGACCTTGTAAAGCATGGAAATGAGAATTTCCAGAGGATGAAAACGCACCGCCGTGGTGGCATCAAATTCAATATCGGTGTGATGAACCTGATGTAAACGCCACAGCAGCGGCCATTTGTGTGAAGCAATGTGTTGACAATAAATGGCAAAATCCAGAAACAACAAAGTGGCCAGAATCGACAGCCAGGCCGGTGCGTTTAACCAGTTTAACAGGCCATAACGCTGATCTGCTGCGGCAACGGCGCTCAGATAAGCCAGACTGCCGATGCTGAACCGCATGATTAGCATATTCAGTGCGGCCAGCCCCAGGTTAACCGGCCAGCGTTGTTTACGATTAATGTTCTGCTGTCTTCGCGGGCTTGCATATTCCCAGGCAATCATAATGCAGAAGATACTGATTGATGTCGTTACGCGGATTAGGTTTTCCATGATGCTCTGTTAGTAGTTGGTTAGATTTAATGGTGGGGCAGCATTGGCCGCCCCTCATGCACGGATCAAGCCTTTCCAGCAATCAGCTTTGCGTATAAAGCCGAGCCAATGTTTTCGGGTCTGCGCCCAGGAAGTAACCCAGACGTAAACACCACATCAGCAGTATTGTCTTGATTATACCGTTGTGCTCCCACCGGCGAGCGGAGCTGGTAACCATGGCTCGCAGACAGATGGGCGGGCTGATTTTCTTGAGCGCCTTGCTGAGTGCAATGTCTTCCATCAAGGCGATTTCTGGATATTGGCCAACCTTGGCAAACGCCTGTCCGGTAACAAAAATCACCTGATCGCCGGTGGCAATGCCGGTCAGCCGCGAGCGCCAGTTCATCATCCTGGCAATAATCTTGAGCAGGTAATGACGGCCGCGCAAGCGAATATCAAAACGCCCCCAGACCTGGTTCTTGGTAATACGCTGTGCAATCAGCGCCAAGGCATGGTCCGGTAACAAGGTATCGGCATGTAAAAACATCAACACATCCCCGCAGGCCCGCCGGGCGCCGGTGTTCATTTGCCGGGCGCGGCCTTGTTCTGAGCCGAGCACTTGGTCGGCCAAAGCAGCGGCGAGTTGCGCTGTGTTATCGGTGCTGCCGCCATCAACTATGATAATTTCACACTGGCTGCGCAAAGTCTGTAACGGTATCAAACAGCTTTGAATGGTTTTTTCTTCATTGAGTGCCGGGATGATGATGGAAAATTTCATGCTAGAGGCTCAAACAATGCAGTCAGGTCATCCGCGCTCAGCTTGAAGGATTCTTCCTTGGCGCCGCCTTTATAAATGCCTTCGGCCAATGCGCGCTTTTTTTCCTGCATGAGCAGTATTTTCTCTTCCACGGTGTTTTCGGTGACGAGCTTGTAGACAAATACCGGTTTGTCCTGGCCGATGCGGTGGGCGCGGTCGGCGGCCTGGCTTTCCGCGGCCGGATTCCACCACGGATCATAGATGATAACGGTATCGGCTTCGGTCAGGTTTAAACCGACCCCGCCAGCCTTCAGGCTGATTAGAAAAACATTGGCGGCGCCGCTTTTAAACAGCTCAATGGCGGCTTCGCGATGCTTGGTTTGTCCTGTCAGTTTGCTGTAAGGAATTTTTAATGCCTCTAATTCATCTTCAATGAGCGCAATCATGCGGGTGAATTGCGAGAAGACGAGTATGCGCCGGCCTTCTTCAAGTTGTTCCGGCAGGATGTCCATCAGTAGGTCGAGCTTGGCTGATTCTTTAAGTTTTTGGGCTTCTTTGAGTGACAGGGTGCGAGGATCGCAGCAAGTCTGGCGCAGTTTGAGCAGGGCATCCAGGATGGTAATATGGCTGCGGGCCAGGCCTTTCTCGGCAATGGCGTCACGGACTTTTTTCTCCATGGTCAGGCGGATGCTTTCGTACAAGGCGGCCTGTTTTTCATAAAGCGGCACTGAGCGGATGATTTCGGTTTTGGCCGGCAATTCGGTGGCGACCTCCAGCTTGGTGCGGCGCAGCATAAACGGCGCAATGCGGCGTGATAACCGGGCACGCTGTTGGCTATTGCCATGCACTTCAATCGGCGTCCGGTAGAGTCGTTTAAACGTCGCACTGTCGGCTAAAAAACCCGGCATTAGAAAATCAAATTGCGCCCACAGTTCGCCCAGATGATTTTCCATGGGCGTACCGGTCAGACAAAGCCGATGCCCGGCCTTGATCTGCCGGACTATTTTGGAGGCTTTGGCCAGCGGATTTTTAACGACCTGAGCCTCGTCCAGAATCAGGTAATAATAGTCATGGCCAAGCAGGGTTTCCTCATCTCGGGGCAGCAAAGGGTAGGTGGTCAGAATCAGGTCAAAATCCCTGATTTTATCGAAATGGTCTTTACGTTCGGCACCCTGTAAGGTCAGTACTTTCAAATCCGGCGTGAAGCGTTCCGCTTCCCGGCGCCAGTTGCCCATCAGGCTGGTGGGGGCGATGATCAGGCAAGGGGCGCTCATGCGGCCGCTTTCTTTTTCGAGTAAAAGATGGGCGAGAGTCTGTATGGTTTTACCCAGGCCCATATCGTCGGCAAGAATGCCGGCAAATTGATATTCACGCAAAAATTGCAGCCAATTTAATCCTTGCTTTTGGTAATGCCTGAGCTCTGCCTTTAAGTTGAGGGGCAGGGCGGCATCGGCAATGCCGGTGAAGTTTTTTAGTTTTTGTCCCAGTTCGCGCAGGGCCTCGCCACCTCTTAAGCTAAAAAGTCCGTAATGTTGATCCTCCATGTCGGCCAATGCGGCAGCATTAAAGCGCGATAACTTAAGCGACCCATTCTGATCCAGGGTGCTGCTGTTAAAGAGTTCAAGTAAAATCGCCAGAAACGGCCTGAGTCTCTCGGATGGCAGGCTCAGGTATTGATGCTCGCCGACAGGAATGTTAAGCAGCTCGGGCAAGTTGTCCAGATCATACTGTTCCAGCACCGGCATAATCAGCGGCAGCAAGGGGTAGCGCTGGCCGTTAATATCGACATTAAACCGCATTTCAAACCAGTCCTGCTGGCTTTCACTGATCTCGGCATCCCAGTTTTCGGCAGTTTGAAAATTCAGTAAAAAGCTGTCATCTATGTCAATTATCCAGCCGGCCTGTTCCAGTTCAGGCAGGGTGTTTTGCAGAAAATCCCCCCAGCGTGTGGCGCTATCCAGTTGAGATTTTGCCGGACTGTAAAGCAGCAACTCCTGAGTGCCGCTTTTGGCAAAGGGTGCAGACATGAAGCCCAATTCGCCAAGATGCGTGATGGCTTGTTGTTCAGCTTCTGCATTACGTTTGATGCGCAAAAAACCGTGTTCGGTTTTAAGCACGCTAAATTCTTCAGTTGGGGCTGCAGGCAATGTCCAGTCCCCATAGACAAAAGCAACCGCGATAAGGTGAATGTATTGCTGAGCATTAAGCTGCTTGCCTAACAACACCAGTTTGGGGATAGGCGTTAAATCCTTGGCTTCGGTTAATTCAATTTTTTTCGGAGCAGGCAAAGCCAGTTTTGGATGCTCAATCAGCAGCCGGTGGCTGAATTCTTCGGCATATTCACCAGGGATAAGGGGAGCTGATAGCAGCTTTTTTATTTGATCCGTTGTGAGATTGTGCGGGTTAATTTCGCCTATCGCCCCCGCCGTTGTATCCAGATACAGCGGCGGTTCGGTTAGGATCAGCAAGGCGGATGGCCCGGCGGTAATCAATAGCTGGTAATCACCGTTGCTTTGTTGCAGCCAATCCAAGCCTAAATCTCGTTTAGCTCCGGTTTTCAATGGCGCGTTTTGCTCATAATCCTGCCAAAACAGCCGGCCGGTTCGCGCCAGCTTTACTAAGGCCAGGAAACCGGTTGACCCGGTAAGCAGCGGAATTCCTGTGTAAGAGTTGCTCAATGCGGTGAGTAATTTGGCAATCTCCTCGTCCTCTGTTTGCAGGTAGCCAACGTATGAATAGCTGTAACGCAGATTATTTAAAGTGGTTTTTCTGCCTTTGGCCAAGCCTCCGGTTTTTTTTTCTTTGGTGATCTGGAATTCAAGGGTGAAGTCAGCTTTACTCTTGCCGGGTTTAAGAATGTAGGCGATAAATTCCTGGTAAACATCGCGGCTTTTAACCGGCTGATCAAGGCTATTCAGCCAATCCAAACAATTGGGATTGGGTGCTGGTCGTGATGGGCCAAGCTGAGTGGAACTTTGATACTGCAGACAGGCTGCGGCAACATGTTTACAGTTATAGCCGACGGGACAGGAGCAGTCGCCTTCAATCTCCGCCGCGCTGTAGTCCGGCCGCCAGTTTATGCGAATATTCTGGTTGTATGGGTTTTGAACACTGCCTTTAACGGAAGAATTGATTTGTACAAAAAGAGCGCCTTCATTGCTGATTTTGAGCTTTACGACCTGGCCTTTATCATAATAGTTTTTGCCACGCGCATAGGTACTATCGCCGCATTCGTAGCGTATGTCTGAGCTGAGCAGTTTTTTTTGAGTATTCATTAGGCTAGTGGCTTGAGCGTTGGCTTAAATCCGGTATTTTATAGCAAATAGGCGGGATGAGTGCAGAAGTCCCTGCCGGTGATATCGTCCTTATCTCCGCATACGCGCCATCATTTATAATGAACATCGCCGCATGCCCTTGAGCACCTATTTTGCCGATTAGCGGGGCATTAAAAATAACTGTTTTAGCATTCCGGTCGAACTAGGCCGCGAAGGCACTATTCGTTACCTGTATCTGCAATTGAACCAACGCGAACAGGCTCTACTGCCGCCAGCATAAAAAACAACATTACTCGGCTGCTCCCGGATGATGCTTAGTGTTAGTCTCAATTGCCAAGTGCTTGTGTTTTTAATCAGGTCATCGGTGTTAAAAAAATTAACATAGACCTAGTTTATTTTTTTTATTGTTATATAATCCCCCGCTCATCATCGTTATCGATGCCTCGGTGGCGAAATTGGTAGACGCAAGGGACTTAAAATCCCTCGTTCGTAAGGACGTGCCGGTTCGACTCCGGCCCGAGGCACCATAAAATTCAATAGCTTACGGTTATTGACTTGACCTATTAGAAAAAATCATTACCATTTTATTGCCAATTGTAAAAAAATTAGGTGAAAATGGCTACTTTTCGAAAGCTTTCTAATGGCAAATGGTTTGTTCGTGTACGTCGAATCGGCTACCCTGAACAATCGCAAGCCTTTCCAACTCGGCCGGAGGCTGAGCTTTGGCCGGCAGAAATTTAATCCACTATGCTTCGTGGTTCCTTTATCTGCAATAAAGAAGCCGAACGAACCACATTGGCTGAGGCCTGGGATCGTTATCTAAAAGAAATAACCCCAACCAAGAAAGGCGCCAAGCGCGAGCGCTCGCGCATTATGCTGCTGCAAAAAAGCACGCTCGGCAATCGTTTTCTGGCATCTGTTCGTGGCGTAGATATAGCAACTTACCGTGATGCAAGGCTTAAGGAAGTTTCACCTAGAACCGTGCAGGTCGAGATGGCGACTATTAGTCATTTATACACCATCTGCCGAAAAGAATGGGGGATGGAGTATCTTTCAAACCCGGTAATGTCTGTTCGCTCGCCAAAGGTAAATAACGCGCGCGATCGTCGTTTTGGCTTTGGCGAAGAAGAAGCAATTCGCGGACATCTGAGTTCCGAGATGAACGCCATCGTAACCATCGCTATCGAAACTGCTATGCGCCTAGCGAAATAGCATCTCTTCGTTGGGATATGATTCGAGGCCTTGTGATTACTCTCAAGGAAACCAAGAACGGAGCAGTGCGACATGTACCCCTGTCGTCGGTACGGTAAATGTCAAAATACTTGTTGCCTTTGATGAAAATTAATGCACACTCATGCTCGGACAATTTGCAGGCGGCGTGCTTGGTTTATCTGGATTTAAGAACACCTCTGCTTGCCATTCCCAGTTTCTGATGTTCCTTGCTCCAGCGGGCAGGATTCGCCTCTTTAGCGGCACTATAGGTGGCTTTTCTTGTGTTGAGAATGGCTTGATCTTCGCCGTTATGGCGTTGTTCCGGGCTTACAAAATGGATGCTGCTGTGCCGATGCTCCAGGTTGTACCAAGCCACAAAGTCCGTCATCCACGTTCTGGCTTCTGCTAGCGTGAGCCAATTGCGCTGGTCTGTAGGCCACGATTTGCCTAGACTACAGCCTTCCAAAAAAATCGTTTACCCCAAATTTTAACGGTAGAATCAGAGTTTGAGAGATACGATCACGGTTTTTAGCCGTTTTTCACCCCAAGATTGATGTGGCAGATAAGTGTGGGGCATGTTATAATTAACCAATTGATAACTATAACAAATATAGGTATTTTGTGACTCAGATAGCCGCCGCATTATTTGATTGGGATGCCGTTGAAGCACATTCGGATCTGGAGCGTTTTTTTCTGGTTCGTGACCACCTGCCGGACAGCGACTTGATCGCAGCACTAGAAGCGAAACGTGGACTGGGTCGTGATGACTACCCGGTCATTCCTATGTGGAATGCAATAGTCGCTGGCGTGGTTTTTCAACATGAATCGATTGAATTGTTGCAGCGAGAGCTATCCCGAAATCCGGCCTTGTTACAGGCTTGTGGCTTTAATGTTTTACCCCTGCAAAAGAAGCCGGTGGCGCAACTGGTGAAGAATGAGCTCACTGGGCGGATGGACGTAGTTTGGCCGCAACCCGAAGCCCCCCATTATGCGGTGCCCAATAGCTGGAATTTTTCGCGCTTTCTCAGCAATCTCATTGCCATCGAAACGGAACAAGGACTGGTTAGCCGAATGCTAATCGATTTGCGTGAACAGTTGATGGCGGTGTTACCGGATTTTGGTCAACACCTGGGCTATGACGGTAAAGCGATCGATAGCCACAGCACCGGACAAGTCGATAGCAAGAGCGGACACTGTTCAGACCCGGATGCCGATTGGGGTCATCACGAAACAGCCGGAGTGAATACCAAAACAGGCGCTCCCTGGAAGAAAGTGAAGAGCTGGTTTGGCTATGGTCTGCATCTGATTGCCGATACCCAGTACGAAATTCCGGTGGCATTTCACCTGACCCCTGCCTCTCATTCTGAGCAGGTTGAACTGCGGGCCATGCTTGATGAGTTGTTCGAGCAAACACCCGAACTGGCCGAGCGCTGCGCGGATTTTAGTGCGGATCGGGGCTTGGATTGCGCCGAAACCAAGGCTAAGCTATGGGATGAGCATCACATCCGTCCACTTATCGATACCCGCGAATTGTGGCGATCAGAAAAACAGGAGCCCCATTATGACCCTGGCCAAGCTATTACGCGCCCTCTCTACCCCGATCGGGCTGACACGATTGTGTATACCGAGAAAGGGACGGTTCATTGTGTTTGCTTAGTCACCGGAACACAACGCGATTTAGCTTTTCAGGGTTTCGAAGCCGATCGGGACACCTTGAAATATCGCTGTCCGGCGGCGGCTTATGGTCTGGACTGCCAAGGCCAAGCTCAATGCCACGCAGCAGGTCAAGTGAATCCGGGCGATTATGGACGCATTGTCCGCATCGACATCACGGCGCAAAATCGGCGCATCTTCGTCCCGACGCCTCACGGCAGTCCCTCTTGGCAACGAGGTTACGCACGTCGCAGCGCCTTGGAACGCATCAACAATCGCATCGACAATAGCTTCTGTTTTGAAAAGCACTTTATACGGGGTCAGGCCAAAATGAAAACCCGCAGGGGGCTGGCGCTGGCGGTTATGATGGCCATGGCGCTAGGCCATGTAAAGGCGGGACGCATCGAGCAGATGCGCTCACTGGTTCAGCCGATTCGGCAAACGGGTTAAATTCGTACTGAGGCGTTTCCCTACAATGGCCGATGACACCGGCCAGGGGAAGCTATTGCCTAAAAACAGGCTCTGATGATTTTTTTCGATATTCGGCACTTAAAATCGTCAAATGCCGTGTTAGTGAGTCGTCCAAAAAAATATTTTGAGACGAAATATCCACCCCTTTTTCGACAGTGAATCTGGAAAGCGTTACAGCGCAAATGGCTCATGGTTATATTAACTTGAAACTCAACAATGTTCTTGCGTACACTCTCGTGTATTTTTGGCCTTTATCAGGCGCTTTGCAATTAGCGTGACAGAAATAGAAGCATTTTTCAGCACTGACGGCGCTTTGGCTCAGGTTATTGCGGGCTACCGGCCCAGAGCCGCGCAGCTTGAAATGGCATTGGCAATTGCTCATGCCATTAGAGAGAATCAGCACCTGATAGCAGAAGCCGGAACCGGTACGGGCAAGACCTTCGCCTATTTGGTGCCGGCCATTTTATCCGGCAAGAAAGTCATTATTTCCACCGGCACAAAAAATTTGCAGGATCAGCTGTTTAATAAGGATCTGCCGGTTATCCGCAAAGCCATCAAAGTGCCCTTTGTGGCTGCGTTGTTAAAAGGCCGCAGTAATTATTTGTGCAAGTATCGGCTGCACAATGCCCTGAACTCTACCTTGGGCTTCAGCAAGGAAGAGGCGGCAGCCCTGGCCAACATAAAATCCTGGTCCAAACGCACTCAAACCGGCGATATTTCAGAAATGGCGGAAGTAGCCGAGGCCGATCCGGTCTGGTATCAGGCGACCTCTTCCAGAGATAATTGTCTGGGTCAGGATTGCCCCGATTATGCCGAGTGTTTTCTGGTCAAGGCCCGAAAAAATGCCCAGGAATCCGAGCTTCTGGTGGTTAATCATCATTTGCTTTGTGCCGACTGGTCGATACGCGACAGCGGTTTTGGCGAATTGCTGCCCAATGCCGAGGTGGTGATTATCGACGAGGCCCATCAATTGGCCGATACCGCCTCCAATTTCCTGGGTCTTAACCTCGGCGGTAAACAGCTGAATGATCTGGCGCAGGATGCACTGATGGAATACTTTAAAGATGCGACCGACATACCGGCCTTGCGGACTGCCTGTGAAGATCTGGAGCATGAAGTCAAGGATCTGCGCCTGGCCTTTGGTATCGAGCTTAAACGTGGTGAATGGCAGGATGTTGAAAACAATCCCAAAATTTCCGCCGCGTTAACGGCCGTCAAGGAGCAGTTGCAGCGTCTGTGCGATCAATTGGAACTGGCATCGGTCAAAACCAAGGGCCTGGAAAGCTGTTTCAAACGCGCCGACGAATTGCTTCAGCAATTAAAGATTATCCTGGATGATCACAGCGGCAAATGGATACGCTGGTATGAGACCCATAAAAAAACCTTTACCTTAAGCCGCACACCGCTGGATATTGCAGCCGAATTCCGGTTTTTTATGCAGCAGCATCAGGCCGCCTGGATTTTTACTTCGGCCACCTTGAGTGTGGGTAATCGGTTTGATTATTTCGCCAATAACCTGGGCCTGAATAAGGCCGTCACGGCCAGCTGGGGCAGCCCCTTTGATTATCCCGCGCAATCCCTGTTTTATCACCCCAAAGGCTTGCCGCAGCCGAATGATGCCGATTTTGTTGCGCGCATTGTGCAGTTTGCCTTACCGGTTTTGCAGGCCAGCAAGGGCAGGGCATTTTTTTTATTCACCAGTCATCGCGCGCTCAAACAGGCAGAGAATCTGCTCAAGGATAATCTGGGCTATCCCTTGCTGATTCAGGGTAGCCGCCCCAAGGCGCTGTTGCTTGAGCAGTTTAAAGCAGCCGGCAATGCGGTGTTGTTGGGGACGTCCAGTTTTTGGGAGGGCGTGGATGTCAGGGGCGAGGCTCTCTCCTGCGTGATTATCGACAAACTGCCATTTGCATCGCCCGGCGATCCGGTATTAAAAGCAAGGTTGAATGCCATGGTCGAGCAGGGGCGCAATGCTTTTTTTGAGCACCAGTTGCCTACTGCCGTGATTGCCTTAAGGCAAGGCATAGGCCGGCTGATTCGTGATGTCACCGATCGCGGCGTATTGATGGTATGTGACCCGCGTTTGTTAAAGCGGGCGTATGGTCAGATTTTTTTGGACAGCGTGCCGCCCATGAAGCGTACCCGTGATATTGCCGACGTGCAGGCGTTTTTTCAACAAGAGACGGAACAATGAAGTTATTAGCGGTAGATACCGCCACCGAAGCCTGCTCGGCCGCGCTGTTCATTGATGGCGTGATCAATGAACGTTTTCAGCTGGCGCCGAAAGAGCATACGCGGCTGATTCTGCCGATGATTGATAGCCTGATGGCCGATGCCGGATTAAAACCTCAGCAGCTCGATGCGCTGGCTTTTGGCCGCGGCCCCGGCAGTTTTACCGGTGTGCGCATTGCCACCGGCGTCATTCAGGGCATTGCTTTCGGCGCCAATTTGCCGGTTGTACCGGTTTCCACGCTGGCAGCCATTGCGCAGGATTATTTCGATCACAATGACAGTAATATTGCCTATACGGCAATGGATGCGCGCATGGGCGAGATTTACTGGGGTGTGTACCGGCGCACTGCACAAGGATTTGCCGAGTTGATTGGCAAGGAGACGGTAGCGCGGGCGGATCAGGTTGAATGTTCCGGACTCACTGGCGTGGGTGTCGGCTCAGGCTGGGCGGTGTACCGGCATGAATTAATGAACCGGCTGGAGGGGCTGGTTGAGCACTGTGTCAGCGAGGTATTGCCCAGGGCAGGCGCCATTGCGCGTTTGGCCGAATGGGGATTCAAACAGGGGCTGGCGGTAACGGTTGACCAGGCCATGCCGGTTTATTTACGCGATAAGGTCGCAAAAAAAGAATCGGAGCGATAATACGGTATAATGACGCACATTATAACAACCTCACTGCACCAAGAAATGGCCCAATACTTTGAAATTCATCCTGAGAATCCGCAGCTGCGATTGATTCATCGTGCTGTTGAGATTATTCGTCAGGGTGGTGTTATTGCTTATCCCACCGATTCATCGTATGCCTTGGCCTGTCATCTTGACGATAAACAGGCGCTGGACAAGATCCGCCGTATCCGGCAGCTCGATGACAAACATAATTTTACCTTGGTTTGCAAAGACCTGACCCAGGTTTCAACATTCACTAAAATCACTAATGATGCCTACCGGCTGATCAAGGCCTTAACTCCCGGGCCCTTTACCTTTATTCTCGATGCAACGCGCGAAGTGCCGCGCCGGCTGCAGCATCCCAAGAAAAAAACCATTGGCATCCGCATCCCCAAACATCCAGTCGTGCAGCTGCTGATTCAGGAGCTTAACGAAGCTTTGTTTAGTTCCACGCTGATTTTGCCTGGCGACGAAGATGCCCTGACCGACCCTTACGATATTAGGGAACGGCTTGAACACGAACTGGATCTGGTCATCGATGCCGGCATTGTCGAATCTGAACAAACCACGATCATTGAATTCGGCAAGGATGGCCCCGAAATTATCCGGCAGGGCAAGGGTCTTGCCCCGATGCTGGACTGAGCAAGGTAACTCAAGCATGATGAATGAATTAACGCTGATGCAGCGCATCGCCGTCTGGATCCTGCCGGTGGTATTTGCCATTACCGTGCATGAAGTGGCGCACGGCTGGGTAGCAAAAAAATACGGTGACAATACCGCCTCCCTGCTGGGCCGCTTAACCCTGAACCCGATCAAGCATATTGATCCACTCGGCACCCTTATTATTCCCGGTTTGTTATTGCTGACCGGCACCGGTTTTATTTTTGGCTGGGCTAAACCGGTTCCGGTCGATGCGCGGAATTTTAAAAATCCATTGCATGATATGGCTATTGTGGCTTTTGCCGGGCCCCTGGCGAATCTGCTGATGGCCATAGGCTGGGCGCTCATTGCCAGGTTGGGGGTTATTATCGGCATGGAGGCGATTTCCTTGCCCTTGATTTACACGGGTATTGCCGGCATTTCCATTAATCTGGTGCTGGCGCTGATTAATCTGCTGCCGATTCCTCCGCTGGATGGCAGCCGTATTTTAACCGGCATGTTGCCGGCCAAATGGGCCTGGCAATACAACCGGCTGGAGCGATTTGGCTTTATTATCCTGCTACTGCTGTTATACAGCGGTATTTTAAGCATGCTGTTGGCCTATCCCATGTATGTGACTCAGAAACTGTTCTTTACTATTGCCGGCTTGTAAGTGTTGTTAGTCTGCTAAACAATGCATCAAAATACCGCTGAATTATTGGATGAACCGCAGGCCTTTGCCAGGGTTCACGGTGCGCCGTTCAATGAGCTGCCGGAAGATCTTTACATACCGCCCGATGCGCTGGAAGTGTTTCTGGATGCCTTTGAAGGCCCACTGGATTTATTGTTGTACCTGATCAGAAAGCAGAATCTGGATATTCTGAACATTCCCATCGCCAATATTACCCACCAGTACATTGCCTATATCCAGATGATGACCATCTTGAATCTGGAACTGGCTGCGGAATATCTGGTGATGGCGGCGTTGCTGGCCGAAATAAAGTCCAGAATGCTGTTGCCGCGTCCGCCCGACTCCGAGGAAGACGAGGAAGATCCCCGTGCCACGCTGATCAGGCGGCTCCAGGAATACGAGTGCATCAAGCAAGCCGCAGAAGAAATCGATGAATTACCGCGCATGGAGCGCGACACCTTCGACATCAGTGTCGATACTTCGACGCTGAGTGTTGAGCGCCTGCATCCCGATGTTCAATTAAGAGAGCTATTGCTGGCATTTCAGGATGTGCTTAAACGGGTAGAACAACTTAGTCACCACCAAATTATCAAAGAACCGTTATCAGTCCGTGAACGAATGGCAACCATTTTGGCAAACCTTAAAGGAGCGGATAGTCTCCTTTTCTCGCAGTTATTTAACCGAAAAGAAGGCCGACAAGGGGTCGTTGTCTCGTTTTTGGCCATCCTCGAGCTCAGCAAAGAGCGACTCATCGACATCATCGAGTCAGACGCCCTTGCCGGATTACGAGTCAGAAGCGCCGCCGGTAGCGCCTCCGCCTAAGCGTGTTCAAGCCAAGCCTAAAACCAAAGCTGTCGCCAGCGATGCATCCGATGCAGGCACCCGTACTCGCGTTGAGATCCGCTCCAGCGCCAGCAGCCTACAGGCTCCGGCCGAGCGCCAAACTCAGAACGCGGCGTCGACAGTTCAAGCCAGCCATAGTACCCGAACCAGATCACGTCAGCGCACAGCCCGTATGCAACATGGAAATTAAACGAATCGTTGAAGCCATTTTATTTGCCGCCAGCGCGCCGATGACGGCCAAACAGGTGCAGCAGGTTTTTCCTGAACTGGAACAGCCGGACCTCCAGGAGATACAGGCGGCCATTGATGCCATTACCGCCGATTACCGGTTCCGGCCGGTGGAACTAAAAAAAGTAGCCAGCGGCTACCGGTTTCAGGTCAAGAAAGAGCTGTCGCGCTGGGTGTCCCGGCTGTTTGAAGAAAAGCCGCCCAAATATTCACGCGCGCTATTGGAAACACTGGCCATCATCGCCTATCGTCAACCGGTTACGCGCGGCGATATTGAAGATATCCGCGGCGTCAGCGTCAGTTCCAGCATCATGCAAAGTCTGCTGGAACGCGACTGGATCAGGGTTTTGGGGCATAAGGAAGCCCCCGGACGGCCGGCCATTTATGGCACGACCAAACAATTTCTGGATTATTTTAACGTTACAGCATTAGATGAATTACCGGCCTTACAAGAGATACAGGATCTTGATTTGTCGATAGATAACCCACAGCAAGCCATGCAGGTAAAGAGTGAAAAGCAAGAAACCAGTGAACAGATCGCCGAAACAAACCAGTGAAAAAAATCCGCTGCCAGCGCCTAAAAAAATCGACTCGCATAAAGGCGGTGACGGCGAACGCATTCAAAAAGTCTTGGCGCGCGGCGGTGTCGGCTCCAGAAGAGAAATTGAACGCTGGATAGATGAAGGCCGGCTCAAGCTCAATGGTGAAACCGTCACTTTGGGTACACGGTTGAGGGCTGGTGATCATTTACAAATAAATGGCCGGGTCGTGCATTGGGAAAAATTCGCCGAACAACCGACCCGGGTTCTGCTGTATCACAAACCGACCGGTGAAGTAGTGACCCGGCGTGACCCGGAAAACCGCCCGGTCATTTTTACCCAACTGCCTAAACTGGAAACGGGGCGCTGGATTGCCGTCGGCCGTCTGGATATTAATACCTCGGGCTTATTGCTGGTGACCAACAACGGCGAACTGGCCAACCGTTTAATGCACCCGTCAACTCAGGTGGAGCGTGAATATGCTGTGCGTATTCTCGGTGAAGTCCAGGACGCCACGCTGGCAAGACTCAAACAAGGTGTCGAGCTGGAGGATGGTAAGGCGCAATTTAATGATATTCGCTTCGCCGGCGGCGAGGGTGCCAACAAATGGTATTACGTGACCGTCAGCGAAGGCCGTAACCGCTTGGTCAGGCGGTTGTGGGAATCCCAGGAGGTCACCGTCAGCCGCCTGATGCGTGTGCGTTATGGGCCGATTGTGCTGCCGGAGCGTTTGAAAAACCATTGTTATTATGAGCTTGATCATAAGGAGCTGGACTTACTGTTTGAGTTTGCCGGTATGGAAAAAGAGAAGTCTGTGCCGGGTATTGCCGAAAGTCCCAGGCCGAGACGCTATAAGGGGTTATAAGCATTCTTCCTTGATCCGGAGCCCCTTGGAATTAGGAAAATTCCGAGGGGTTAGGGCGTAGAACCCCGTGCGACAAGCGAAGCTTGTCATTTCTTGCAAGGTGAAAGTCCTTGCCTGGAATTCAAAGGAATGAGTTCATAAGGCCTAACCAGCCAGCAGTATCGAGTGTTGCGCCTGCGGCGGAACGTTGTCAACGGTTACGACTGTAGCATACGTGAACAAGGGTCAGGTGAAGCGTACACAGAGAACTATGTAGTGCCTGACCGATAAGTAAAATAGCTATTATATAACAACAGCTTGCAGTATAATATCAATAATGAAGATGATGACCGCACCCAACCAGCGGCGCCGGGCCAAAACCTTCAAGCCATTGAAAAACAATAACAATAGAAAACGTCCCGCCAAAACCAACAGGGCAGGCCCTGCCAAACCACCCAAAACTCAGGGAAAACTCATGAGAGACACCTTCCCAAGCCAACAGACCATCGGCCAAGTCGACATCGCCGACATCCAGATCGACGTGCGCTCGCGGGACGACATCCCCCTGATCCTGCTCGGCCTCCAGCACATCTATTGCAGCGATGGCTTGCGGGACAAGGTCTTCGAGATCATCAAGGACATCCTGCCGACGCAAGTCGTCGACGGCCAGGCCAAAGTGGTCTCCGCCGAGTTGGGCTGCCCCGGCATGAACCAATGGACCATCCTGGTGCTGGGCTGCTTGCGCCTGTGCCTGAACGCCGACTTTGACCGCATCCACGAGTTGGCCAACCAGCACCGCACCCTGCGGCTCATCCTTGGCATTGCCGAATGGGACGAAAAGATCTTCTCCCTACAGACGCTCAAGGACAATCTCGCCTTGTTCACGCCGGAGATCCTGGCCCGCATCAACCAGGCGGTGGTGGAGACCGGCTACGCCCTGCTCGGTAAAAAAAACAGCCCCGCGCCCGTCGCAGGCCGCTGTGACTCGTTCGTGGTGGAGACTGACGTGCACTTTCCAACCGACGTCAACCTGCTGTACGACGCCATGCGGGTGCTCCTCCAGCTTTGCGCGCAATTCAGCGAGACCTACGATCTGAAGGGCTGGCGGCAGTTTAAGAACTGCCTGAAGAAACTCAGAAAAGCCATGCGCGTCATCCAGAAGCTCAAACACTCCACCTCCAAGGACGCGGCCAAGCAGCAGGCCAAGGCCGAGCAGATCGCCAAGGCTCACCAGACCTTCATTAGCCTGTCGGCCGCCCACCTAAAGCGCGTCGAAGCGACCGTCGCGCAACTGGCCAGCCAGTACGCCGTCTGCGCAATGCAACTAGCCAAGCCCCGGCAATTCATCGCCCACGCCCAGCGCCAAATCGGCCAAATCGAGCGCCGCGTGCTCAAGGGTGAGGTCATCCCGCACGATGAGAAAGTCTTCTCCCTGTTCCAGCCGCACACCGAATGGATCGTCAAGGGCAAGGCCGGGGTGCCGGTGGAGTTAGGCCTGCGCGTGGCGGTGGTGGAAAGCAAGGAGGGCTTCATCTTGCACCATCAGGTCATGGAAAAACAAACAGACGACCAGATCGCGGTAAGCATCGTCAAGGAAACGCAACAGCACTTCCCCTCGTTCAAGGCCTGTAGCTTTGACAAGGGCTTCCACAGCCCCGCCAACCAAACCGGGCTTAAGGCGATGCTTGACCAAGTCACCCTGCCCAAGAAAGGCAAGTGGTCTGCCAGCGATGAGGCGCGTGAGCGCGATGGCGCCTTTGTTGCCGCCCGGAAGGCGCACTCGGCCGTTGAGTCCGGCATCAACGCGCTGGAGGTGCACGGTCTGGACAAGTGCCCAGACCACGGCATCGGCGGCTTCAAGCGCTATGTCGCCCTGGCCGTGCTGTCGCGCAACCTCCAAAAGATCGGCCAGATCAAGCGCGACGCCGAACGCGAGCGTCTGGCTCAGGAGCGGGAGCGGCTACGACAGCGCCAGCAAAAGCTCGCCGCCTAAGTTTTTTAACCGCGGTATTGCGGCAAGACAGGCAAGCTGCGTCCGGAATCCCGAGAGCTTGCCCCTGCCGGATGGATTGCAAGCTTTTTAGTCGATAAGCACCATAAGAAAGCCGTTAGCCTTCCAGCTTCCGCGTGAATTTTGGCACCTCTTGCTGCGGGGGGCGGTTATTTTTGGCTTTTTCGGTCAGGCACTAACTAACAATACCATTGGTACTTGAGTCAGTGCTGCTCTATGAGCATTTGCACCACTCCATATTCACCATAAGCCCTTTATTCTCGGTACGAAAAAGTCTGGCAGTCTAAGTTTCCTAAAAATTTAACGGTCAGAACGGGCTATATTTGGGAAGTCGAAAACAGGTTGAATATCATACTGGATAAGCCATTCAGAAAAATTCTATGAAGCTTTTAATCTTTTTGTTTAAACGGGTTTTAAAAGCTAAACCGCGTAATTTTTTTAAACATTTTAACTCAATGTGTTAGTAAATTATTTTGACTAAAGTTTTTCTAAGGTTCGTGGAATTGTAGCTATTATGAAATGCATAATGTCTTTTATTACAATGAGTTATAGTTATAAGCATTCTTCATTCATCGGGAATCCCTTGGAATTAGCAAAATTCAGGGGGGCTTAGATTAGAACCCCCTCTATAAACCCAAATAAGGTAACAGATATTGTCAGGCGGCCAGGCGTTTTCCGGCTAGGCCGCCACTGCCACCCTGTTTCTACCGGCTCTCTTGGCTTGGTACATGGCATCATCGGCGCGTTTGACAAAATCTTCCGGCGTATCATTGCCGCGTAAGGCACTTATGCCTAAGCTGACCGTGACTTTAATGGTTTCCATACCGTAAGCCAGGATGTGATGGGCGATGGAGGCGCGTATGCGTTCTGCCAATAATTCGGCACCGGCAAGATCGGTGTGGCTTAATAAGATCACAAATTCCTCACCGCCAAAGCGGAACACCAGATCGCTGTCGCGCAGGCTTTCCTTGATCCATTTGGCAACGGAGGCCAGAGTTACGTCGCCGCAATCATGGCCATAACTATCATTAATGACTTTAAAATGGTCGATGTCCAGAAAAATGATCGACAGATTTTTGCTGTTACGTCTCGCCAGGCTGATTTCACGGTGAACAGAATCGTTAAAAGAAGTCCGGTTTTTGGTTTGCGTCAGCGGATCGGTATAGGCCATTTTTATCGCCTGATTAAACAAGGTTGCGTTTTTCAGCGGATAAATCAGGCAGCACAGCAGTGTTTCCAGCAGTTTGATTTCAGCATCGGTAAAACGATGGTTACGCATCAGTTTTAATTCGCCGAGCTGTTGTTGTTCGACTTTAAGGGCATAACTGCAAGAATGGCGGGTAAAAACACCGTTTTTAATTTCCAGGCCAAACTCGGTGTTGCTATAAATAAAAGCGCTGTGGGGAATCATGCTTTGAATTTTGCCGCTGAAAATCGCAATGAGCTCATTAAACTCCAGCGTGGTTTGCAAGGCGCTGCTGATATCATAGTGATGCAGATTGACCGCTTTTGTTGCTTCAAAGGTGTTGTTGCTGATGATCGCCAGATTGGTTGATTTTTTAGCCATGACCACTTCCTCGTGTCTTGAAACTTGTTAGTTGCAACACTTTAAGCGAGGACTGTGCCAGTCTACATAAAGCATTAATAATCAGTCATCTATGATTGCTGTTAGCGGGCTCTATTGGCGAGTGACGGAAAATTGACGGGGCAGGGCGGCAAGGCTTTGCCGCTAACAGGGAGGTCAAGACTAGCAGCTATGAATCGTTGTTGACGCGCACAAGCCGATTACCTAGCACGTACTTGTAAAATGCAGGATATGCTTATTACTGTGGAGCATCCTGCAAGCCTCAAAAAGTCGTTTTAACGTGTCGATCAAAGCCAGTCTCAAGCTTGTCACACGATTAAAATATTGAGCAGGTATTAATCTTGGAAGTAAGTTATATACTCGATGTTCAAGTTTTTAAGCTTAGGAAAACAGCAGGGAAACGGGTAAGCTAATCAGTGTTAGAATCGGATGTATTTCAACAACATGTTGATGTCCGAGCCTGTACACTTTATAAAAACCTTTGTCACTGATTTAGATGCAGCCCTGGTAAAGCTGAAGCCTAATGCCAAGCTGACGCAACTACAAAGGATTTGGCTGGGATTTTGTTTGACAGGGATGTTGCTGACCAATTCGGTGTGCTGGGCGAAGGTTGAGCGAGCGTGTTTGGGCGGCTATAAGATTGCCGCACTTTCGTGGATGTTTCGAGAAGCAAAAGTAGCTTGGGATTATTTACTGTTGGCCAGTGTGACTTTTTATGAGAAAGCCGTGGTCGTTTATCCGAGCGCCTTAAATTGCTCCATTTTCAAATTAAAATGATCAATATCGGCAATCAGTTCGCAGCGGCTGGGCAGCAAGCCCATTTTATCGAGATAACGAGCACCCATTCCCCCTATCCAAATTGCTGCTTTAGCGGTGTCGCTGGAATCGATGACCGCGTTCAATTCTGTAATAGTTTCTGGCTCAGGGGGAGTTTTAACCAGACTCATCAAAATAACGGCAGGCTTTAAATGCCGGGCTGCTTCGGAAATATTTTTGCCAGGCAAGTCAGCGCCCAAGTAGTAACAGTTAAATTGATGTCCTGCGGCCAGCAGGGAGCCAATCAATATCCCAAATTCATGTCGTTCAGCACTCGGGGTGGCAAACAGCATGCCCGGCCTATTGTGAGACAGTGTGTACAGGTTGTTCACCATGCTCAAGATGATGCGTGTTATGCAAGCCGAAAACATGTGTTCTTGAGCAATACTCAGTTTTTCTTCATGCCACAGACGCCCTACTTCGTTGAGTGTAGGCATCAATATATCGCGTGCATAAACCAGTGGCTCGTTGGCGATCAGCGCTCGTTTTAATAATTGCTCGCAGATATCAATCCGGTAGTTCATGAGGGCATCAACAATTTGCTCTGTAAATAAAAATGACTGGTCTTTGCCTGGTACGACATT
The DNA here is from genome assembly GCA_963848675.1 of uncultured Gammaproteobacteria bacterium. Lineage (GTDB taxonomy): Bacteria > Pseudomonadota > Gammaproteobacteria > Methylococcales > Methylomonadaceae > CAWKEY01. The sequence continues at coordinate 497,762 of CAWKEY010000023.1, read as the reverse complement.
GGATTGAGCAATTAGCTCGTTTAACTGGTCAATATCCAGAGCGGAAACTTTGCTGATGGCATGGCCGTTGCGGGTTAAATTGGCAAGCAGGGTCAGTTTTTCCAGATCCCGCTGAGAATAAAAACGCCGGCCACTATTGTCACGACCCGGAAGAATGGTCTCGTAACGTCGCTCCCAGGCTCGTAAAGTTTCGGCGCCCAGACCCGTGAGTGAACACACTGCTTTAATTGAGTACATTGTATATGTTTTGTATAACTATTTATTTGACAAATATTGTACAGTGGAGTAATTTGATCACCAAGATATTTTTGGCTCTTCTACTGAAAGTATCCTGGTGCATGAAGACGGCCACAGTCACTTAACTGAAGATGAACTTATGATTCTTAATTCGAGCATTGCCATACCCATGATAACCGGCACCTCCGACAGCCTGCGGGGAAAGTCTGCCAGCACTGCTGAGGCGACCTCAGAGTCGATTTTGAAACTGGCCAAACAGATGGAGCAGGCCCGGGTAGAGCTATCACGGTTATTGAAGCAAAACCAGTTTGCTTCAGACGTACTTGCCGAACAGTTTTTGTCCAGGGTAAGTGCGGGCGTAGATATTTCCGATTTAGCCCTGGGCAAATTTCAGGATCATTATATTGTACAAGCTAACATGTTTGTACAACTTGACACTGAAGGCGCTGTCGATGGCTCAAGTGAAACACCCCGGAATAGCAGCGACTTCGTCAGTGATTTAAATTGCAATGATCTATCGAGCCATCATTTTTTACCGGCTTTTTTGACCGAAGTGTCGGCACAAGTGCTGCAAAGCATGCCGGTAGAAAGCGTTGCCGACCTGAACTACAAAAACCGGCTTTTCCACTGCCAGCAACAGTTGCAAAACTTGAGGCAGCAGATGATTGTTAAAAATACCGGTCTGGTCGCTTTTGCCGCGCGTAGATACAAAACCACTAATCTGAGTTTTGACGATGTCATGCAGGAAGGTCTGATCGGTTTAATCAAGGCGGTCGACCGCTTTGATCCCGACCGTGCAATCCGTTTTTCTACCTACGCCATTTTCTGGATCAAACAGGCCATCTCACGACTGATTGTGAAACAGGAAAAAATCGTCCGCTTGCCGGTTGCCCTGGCGGAAAAAGCCTCAGCTGTATTGGAAATTATCCGTAAAAGCTACCTGCAAAACGAACGCTGGCCGAGCTGGGAGGAATTGCATGGGCAATCAAATTTATCGGAAAGTGATATCAAAACCCTTATCAGTTATTACCAGGCTACGCATTCCCTCGATGCTACGTTGCAAGAAGACGGTGACGATCTCACTCTAATGGATCAGATGCAGCAGCAGCAGTTTGCCTTGCCGCTCAATGCGCTGATAGATCATGCTTTGACTCATTACCTGGATGAGGTCATTGCGTCATTGCCTGAGAAAGAGGCGAGCATTCTGATTTGGCGCTTTGGTTTAAAAAATCACGCTGAAATGACCCTGCAAGCCGTGGCCGATCAACTGCAAGTAACCCGGGAGCGTGTCCGCCAAATACAAAATGAAGCCTTAAAAAAATTAAAACAACAGTTTGGTTGTGAGCTCAGGCTGTTTCTTGAAGCCAACGATAGCTAACGCGATAAAACCGGCCAAACATAGATAAAAAATGAGGAGTGATTATGTCATCAGAAAAACACAATGCCAGCAAACCAACATCCGAACCCGACTGGAAGTCGGAGATTGACAGGCAATGGAAGCTGGTGAACCAGAAATGTGCTGATTTTTATCATCAACATCCACAGCTTTTTTCTATGTCGACCATCGCCGGCCTGCTCGTTGGTACAGCTTCGGTGATTTGGCTGGCTTCCGGTATTTACATTGTCGGGGAGGGTAACCGTGGTGTGGTTACGCGATTTGGCGCCTACACGCAGATTACTATGCCTGGACCGCATTGGCATCTACCGATGCCGATAGAAAAAGTGGCGATCGTTAATGTCGAGCAGCAACGCTTTATTGAAATTGGTTATAGCGACTCAAACCGCTTTGCCAAATCATCGGTGATTCCCCAGGAGTCGCTGATGCTAACCCGCGATGAAAACATCATCAATGTGCGTCTAGCCGTGCAGTACCAGATCAACAACGCCAAAGATTTTATGTTTAACGTAAAAAATCCCGAAGCGACGCTTAAGCACCTCACCGAGAGTGCATTGCGCGCAGTCATTGGCCGTAATGCCATGGATTTTGTGTTGACCGAAGGCCGCAGTGAAATAGTCGCCGAGATCAAACGCGATATTCAAAACGCAATGGATGAATATCAGGCCGGCATCAGCATTGCCAGCGTCAATTTACAAGACGCCCAGCCGCCAGAAGAAGTGCAGGGCGCCTTTGAAGACGCCATCCGCGCCCGTGAGGACAAACAGCGCCTGATTAACGAAGCGGAAGCCTACAGCAACGAAATCATCCCGAAAGCGCGTGGTGCTGCCGCTCGTCTGCATCAGGAAGCAGAAGCCTACGTCGCAGAAAAAGTGGCCAAAGCCAAAGGCGAAACCGAACGTTTTGAGCAATTGCTGTTTGAATACGAAAAAGCGCCGGCGATTACGCGCAAACGCTTGTTTCTGGAAACCAAAGAGAAGCTGTACAGCAAAACCAATAAGGTGATTGTCGATGCCGAAAATAACGCTCCCCAGTTCTACATGCCGCTGCAATCATTGCCTGGCCAAGCAAACTCTGCCCCTAAAATCGCGGCCGATGATGCCAATCCACGGCCCGCAGCAGTCAGCAGCGAAATGAGCCAGAACCAGAAAGCTGCAAGAAGCGAATTACGTCCTAGCCGGAGCAGACCATGAGCAGAACCTATTATATGTTGCCAGCGACTTTGACTTTGTTAGTCATGGCTTATTTGTCCGTTTTTTCTGTTAACCAACATGAAAAAGCCATTGTGTTTCGTCTGGGGGAAATGGTCGATTCCGACTTTGCTCCCGGGCTCCATTTTATGACCCCCATCATCAATAATGTCAGTACATTTGATGCGCGTGTGCTGACCTTGGACACTAAGTCTGAGCGTTTTCTTACCTCCGAAAAGAAAAACGTTATTGTTGACTCGTTTGCCAAGTGGCGAATCGGTGATGTGGGTCTTTTTTATACTACGGTTGGCGGTGACGAATACCAGGCCAATTTACGTCTTGAGCAGATCATGAAAGACGCCATGCGTGGCGAATTCGGTCTCAGAACCATCAAGCAACTGATCTCCGAAGATCGCAGTGAATTGCGCAAGACCCTGCTAAGTAAACTGTCACCAGTGGCGCAAAAATTCGGCATCGAGATAGTCGATATACGTATCAAACGGATTGATTTGCCACAAGAGGTGAGCAGTTCGGTCTATCAAAGAATGCGTGCCGAACGCGAACGTGTGGCCCGGGAATTCCGCTCGCAGGGAGCAGAAAGCGCTGAACAGATCAGCGCCGAAGCCGATAAGCAACGTCAGGTAATTATTGCCAATGCCCATCGCGACGCAGAAATTGTCCGTGGTGGCGGGGATGCGCAATCGGCTGAAATATATGCCAAAAGCTACAGTAAAAATCCCGAGTTTTTCGATTTTTACAGGAGCCTGCAGGCTTATAGGGTCTCGTTTGAAACAACTCAGGATACGATGGTATTGAAGCCGGATTCTGATTTTTTCAAATTCTTTAATAGCGAAAAATAAATATCAGGCATAAGCCAAAGAGTAAAAGGCATAAAACAAAGTTTAACTGCAATCGCCTTTAATCTTGGCCAGCTTGATGCATTGCCCTCAGTCCCCCCAATCAAGGAGACCAACATGACCAAGAACATTATCAGAGTCGCAATTTTTGCGCTGACCGGGACGCTCCTGTTTATGATTTTTAACAGGACTTCACCCAATTATGAGCAAAATTACGCCATTTCCTATTCCGATTTTATTGAAGACATTCGTGCCAAGGCGATTACTGAAGTGGTGATCGACGGCAACGTGGTTGAGGGCCTCCGTAAAAGTGGCGAACCTTTTACCACCTACAATCCTAATGATTCACGGATGATTGATGAATTATTGGAGTATGGGGTCAAAATCAAGGTCGAAAAACCGCATACACAGTCGGCGTTCATGCAATTCTTGATGTCCTGGGCGCCCATGCTGGTGTTAATTGCGGTATGGATTTACTTCATGCGCAAGCAACAAGCCTCCGGACCGGGCGGGCAGATGGGCTTTGGCAAAAGCCGGGCCAAGTTAATGACAGAGGATCAGGTTAAGGTCCGCTTCAAGGATGTTGCCGGTGTAGAAGAAGCCAAGGAAGATGTTGTGGAAATGGTCGATTTCCTCAAAGATCCCGGCAAATACGAAGTACTGGGCGGCAAGATTCCACGCGGTGTGCTGATGGTTGGCCCTCCCGGTACCGGCAAAACCTTGCTGGCCCGCGCCATTGCGGGTGAGGCGGGGGTGCCGTTCTTCTCCATCTCCGGATCAGATTTTGTGGAAATGTTCGTTGGCGTGGGTGCTTCCAGGGTGCGCGACATGTTTGAAGAAGCCAAAAAACGCGCGCCTTGCATCATTTTTATCGACGAAATCGACGCCGTCGGCCGCCAGCGCGGAGGCGCCGGCATGGGCGGCGGTAATGACGAGCGCGAACAAACGCTTAATCAGTTGCTCGTCGAGATGGATGGCTTCAGCGGCAATGAAGGCATCATCGTCATCGCCGCGACTAACCGTGCAGACGTTCTCGATAAAGCCCTGCTCAGACCCGGCCGTTTTGATCGCCAGGTGCAGGTTGGGCTGCCCGACATCAAGGGCCGTGAGCAAATTCTTAAAGTCCACGCCGAGAAGGTTCCATTGGCTGAGGACGTCAATATCACTGACCTGGCTCGCGGAACGCCGGGCTTCTCGGGGGCCGAATTGGCCAATCTGATTAACGAAGGCGCCTTGTTCGCAGCCCGTAACAACAAGCGCCTGGTTAGCATGAACGACCTCGACAAGGCTCGCGACAAAATGCTTATGGGTGCCGAAAAACGCACCATGATTATGAGCAGGGAAGACCTGTTAATGACGGCTTATCATGAAGCAGGGCATGCAATTGTCGGCCGTATCGTGCCGGAGCACGATCCCGTGTACAAAGTCAGCATCATGCCCCGTGGCGGTGCCTTGGGTATCACCATGTTCCTGCCCGAACGTGATCAGTACAGCGCCAGTAAAGACAAACTTGAAAGCCAGATTTCCAGTTTGTTCGGCGGCCGCGTTGCCGAAGCGCTGATTTATGGTAAAAATAAAGTCACTACCGGTGCTTCCAACGACATCGAGCGCGCTACCCAACTGGCTCGCAACATGGTCACCAAATGGGGTTTGTCGGATCGGCTCGGGCCGATGGATTATGGCGACAGCCAAGGCGGATACATGGGGCCGCAAGCCAAGCCGATGTCGGAAAAAATGGCGCAGATCATCGACGACGAAATCCGTCACGTCGTAGATCAAAATTACCAGCGCGCTGAACAAATCCTCAAAGACCATATCGAGATTCTGCATAACATGGCGCACGCCTTGCTGGATTGGGAGACGATAGACAAGTTTCAGATTGATGAATTGATGCAGGGACGCATGATCGCCCCGCCTGTACCAGAACCCGCACCTTTAGCAGAAGCGGAGCAGGAAATCACTGTAGAGCAACAACCGTCTAAACCCGTTACTCAAGGGCAGCCCTGGGTAGCATAAAAGTCCTCCTCTATATGCCCTCCTGCCGTAGTACTCCATGGAGGGTATTTTTTTAACAAGGTGATGAGCCATGAATTCCGTTGCGATTGCCAGTAAGAGTCTGAGTTTGTTGAAATTACTGTTGCAGGTTAATTTTAACGCTTCGGTCATTTTCCTATTGATTGTCAGTGTTATTTCGATGACAGGCAGCGATTACTTTTTTACCGATAACAGCGATTTATATGGCCCACTGGCCAACAATTTGCGCTTTGTGCTGTTTTACTTGTGCATGATTGAAATAGGCGTTTACAGCTTTTGCCGGTTCGTCGATAACTATCAAGGCATTGCGCTGTTGGGTGTTTTCATACTGCTGTTAATTGCCTCTCTTGAAGTTTATAGTGTAATCAACCAGGTTCCTGTTGATGATAATTATGCCCGTTTGTTTTTGTATTCGGGCCTGTCGCATCTGGGCTTTGGTGGTTTTTATCTACTTACAAAAAAATTGAGTTAGTCGATCTTCCGGCTAACCGGGGGAGTGATTATGATCAGACTAGTGTATATGAGCCAAGCCATCAAACCTTATTCAACCGACGAGCTGATGGCCTTGTTAAGAAAGGCCCGGCAAAACAATTCAAGGGACGATATTACCGGCGTATTGCTGTATTTCAACGAATGTTTTGTTCAGGTGCTGGAAGGCAAAGAAGAAATCGTAAATGCAACCTTTCAGCGCATCAAAAAAGACTCGCGTCACACGAATGTTTCCGAACTGGAAAGAGAATATATAAAAGAACGGCAATTTCCGGACTGGAGCATGGGCTTCGAGGAAGTCGATGCAAAGCAGTTTGCTGATCTAAATATTGAAGGGCTTAATCATTTTTTTGATCAGAAAAAAGCCGGCGTTGCCCCATCTGGCGAATTCAATCATAAATTGATTAGTTCGTTAATGTCCCACATCAGAACATCTTATAAAAAGCGCAAATCGCACGAAGAATTGCCGGTTGACAGTGATCAGCATAGCATTCTGCAGTTTTTTCATAAGGCCATTCGTTTAGCGGTAACCGTTTTAGCCGGTTTGATGGTGCTGGTGATTTTTCTGGGTGTACTCGATGTGGTGTATGTGTTGTATGAAAAAATAAGTAAACCGCCTTATTTATTTCTAAGCATTACCGATTTGCTGGCTGCATTCGGTGCGTTTTTGGCGGTGCTGATCGCCATTGAAATTTATATTAACATCAGCTTGTATTTACGCAGTGATGTCATCCCTGTCAAGTTGGTGGTTGCGACCGCGTTAATGGCCATATCCCGAAAAGTCATCGTATTCGATTTTAAATACCTGGAATCGGATTACATCTATGCCAGTGCGGCCGTTGTGCTGGCTTTGGGTCTTACATATTGGCTGCTCGATAAAAAAGAAAAAGACGACCATTAACAGCCTGATGCATGGGCTCCGCGCCTGGCCTGATAGTTCAACGACGAGATCATGAAACGCTACGCTAAATCCTTGTTTATCTTTCGCCGCGACCTGCGCTTGGCAGACAATAGCGCACTCAACGCCGCCCTAGAGCAATCTGAACAGGTGTTGCCGTGTTTTGTGTTCGATCCACGGCAAATTGACCCGCATCCTTACCAGAGCAAATCCGCTTTGCAGTTCATGCTGCAAGCCTTGCTGGATTTACAGCAAGGGCTTGCCCGGCAAGGCGGCGTCCTGTACCTGTTTAATGATCGCCCGGAAAACGTCATCAACCGGCTGCTGGCGGAACAGGCTATTGAAGCGGTCTTCGTCAATCGCGATTACACACCGTTCAGCCGGCAACGGGACGCCGAGATACTGCAATGCTGTCAACGGTACGGTCTGGATTTTCAGAGTCATGCCGATTTGCTGCTGACCGAACCCGAGGTGGTACTAAAAGACGATCAGACGCCATATAAGGTGTTTACGGCTTTTTACAATCGCGCCCGGCAACATCCCGTTGCATTACCAAAAAGCTTGGCGCCAGGGGCTTTTTTTCATGAAAAACCGGATGATCATGGTGGGGAGCTCCTCGGACGTTTTGCCCAGCCGCATGACAATGCGCTGACAGGAGGGCGGCAGCCGGCATTGGCTCTGTTAGAACGTTTGTCTGGATGCCGCGAGTATCAACACCAACGCGATTTCCCCGCCTTGTCAGCAACCACCGGCTTGTCGGTGTATCTAAAATTCGGCTGTTGTTCGGTAAGGGAAGCCTGCTATGCGGTTGTCGAGGCCTTGGGCAGTGAGCATCCGTTGCTGCGTCAGTTTTACTGGCGTGATTTTTTTACCCACATTGCCTTTCATTTTCCGCATGTGTTTGGCCATGCCTTTCACCGGCGATACGATGCTATACCCTGGCGGAATAATCAGGATGAATTTCAGGCCTGGGCCGAGGGCCGCACCGGTTTTCCCATTGTTGATGCCGGCCTTCGCGAGTTAAACCAGAGCGGCGCTATGCACAACCGGGTGCGCATGATTACCGCCTCGTTTCTGGTTAAAGACCTGCATATCGACTGGCGCTGGGGCGAGCGCTACTTTGCCCAGCACCTGCTTGATTACGATCCTTGCCTGAATAACGGCAACTGGCAATGGTCGGCCTCTACCGGTTGCGATGCCCAGCCCTATTTTCGTATTTTTAATCCCTGGTTACAGCAGAAGAAATTTGATGTGGATTGTCTGTATATCAAACGCTGGATACCGGAGTTAAGGCCTTTCACCGCCGCCATGATTCATCAATGGCATAAAAAGCCGGTGGTTTGCAAGTATCCGGTGCCCATGCTTGATCATGCCTTGCGCAGCCAGCAGGCCAAAGCACTGTTTCAACAGATTTCCTAAAAAACGGGGTTTTACTATGCCTTATCTGGCCTTACATTTGTTGCTATTAATTTCCGGTTGTACCGGTATTCCTTCTGGTATTGAAGCGGTCACTGGTTTTGAGGTGAGCCGCTATTTGGGCACCTGGTATGAAATTGCGCGTCTGGATCATCGATTTGAGCGCGGTTTAACCGATATTCACGCCGAATACAGCCTACGCCCGGATGGTGGTGTTAAAGTTGTCAATAGCGGATACAATAGCGAAAAGGGCCGCCGGGAATCGGCCGAAGGCAAAGCTTATTTTGTGGAAAATCCTGATGTCGGGCGCTTGCGGGTGTCTTTTTTTGGGCCGTTTTATGGTGGCTACAACATCATTGCTTTGGACAAAATCAATTACCGATATGTCATGATTACCGGCCCCAACCGGGATTATCTGTGGATTTTGTCGCGCACTCCCAAGCTGGATCAGCCCACATTGCAGCGCTTGCTAGATCAGGCCAAAGATTTGGGTTTTGCCACCGAAGCACTGATTTTTGACAAACACGATTCACCTTGAGCACAAGCCAATAAAATGGAAAAAATAGTAGTCGGTATCAGCAGTTGTTTACTGGGCAACGAGGTCCGTTTTGATGGTGGCCATAAACGCCACAGTTACATTGAGCAAACGCTGGGACAATATTTTCAGTTCCGGTCGTTTTGCCCTGAAGTGGAATGCGGCATGGGTATTCCAAGACCGGCTGTGCAGCTCAGAAACACCGGACGGGACATCCGCTGTGTTGAATTTAAAAATCACAACGTTGATGTCACCGAGCGCCTGCAAAGCATTTCCGAGCAGCAGCGCCATTGGCTGAGTGGCTTATGCGGCTATATTTTGAAAAAAGATTCACCCAGCTGCGGTATGGAGCGCGTCAAGGTGTACGGCACTCATGTCGCTACTCGCAATGGCACAGGTATTTTTGCCGGGTACCTGAAACAACAGTTTCCGATTCTGCCGGTTGAAGAAGAAGGACGCTTGGGCGATCCAGGCTTGCGCGAAAATTTCATCCAGCGCGTTTTTGTCATGCGGCGTTGGCAGGAATTACGTCAACAGCCATTAACTGTTAACGGCCTGATGACCTTCCACAGCCGGCACAAACTGATCGCGATGAGTCACGACCAGAATCAGGCGCGCATGTTGGGCCGCATTGTAGCCGTATCACATTCAGGCGCAATGGAAGCGATGGCCGATCGTTATATCAGCGCTTTGATGGCCTGTTTGAAAATCGTTGCTAGCCGAGGTAATCATGTCAATGTGCTGCAGCACATACAGGGCTATTTAAAAAACAAACTGGACGCCGACGATAAAAAAGAACTCATCGAAACGATTGAAAGCTATCGCCTGGGTATCGTTCCACTGATAGTGCCGATCACTCTGCTGAAACATCATTTCCGCAAGCAGCCCGATACGTTTATCGACAATTCCTATTACATGAGCCCGCACCCTGCCGAACTTGCGTTGTTTAATGAAATCTAGGATTTATTGCCTGAGCTCAACCGGCATCGCCACGGCCAAGCTACTCGCGGGGCATGCGGGGGCCGCGCCTGCTATGCGGGTTGCTGAAAGCGTTGCCTTGCACATCGCTTGAAGATCAAGCCGCAAGGCTGTTCCCGACAAAGCCCACGACTTTTGCGGCAAATATCTCGAATTGGCTTTGGGAAACCGGTACTGCAACTCGCTAATCAATATCATTGGGTCATCACCGAGAGATATGACGCATGGATGCCGGTTGAAAATTGCGCTTAGTCCATGCCGGGAGCATCTTTATAGTCAGGATAAGCGCAGACATCAGAAGGCTCTTCCTTTATTCCCTGGGCTTTTTCCTCGAAAACATTGAATTTCTGAATAAGTTCCCGACTTATCTCGCTGAAATATAAATTATATTTCTGGTAAAATCGGGAATATTCTCCTATAGTGTACCCAGTTACAGATTTTGTTATTGGCAGTTATGGTTGTTCCCTCCGTGTTACCCCCTCTGGATTCCCCGTTTCATTACCTGTACGCAACACTCTTTTTGTTTAATTTATTTCAGGTTAAAAGTTATATGGCTACAGGTACTATAAAGTGGTTTAACGAATCCAAAGGTTTTGGTTTTATTTCTCAGGACAATGGCGGCCCAGACGTATTCGTACATTTCAGTTCGATCCAAGGTTCGGGCTTTAAAACCCTAAATGAAGGACAGGCCGTCTCCTACGAGGTAGAGAATGGCCCTAAGGGGCCTCAGGCGAGCAGTGTTACCCCTGTCTAAGGAATACCTCATCGGATAAACCGATACGTAGAACCCCGCCCTCGGCGGGGTTCTTTTTTTGGGCGGCTCAATTAGTAATAACGGCTGCCATCCTACAAAAAAGGAACAGAATTGAAAAAACTATTTATTGGCAATTTGCCTGCCAGCACTAGCGAAAAAGACCTTGAGACCCTGTTTTCCGAATTTGGCACTGTGCGCTCATCCAAGCTGGTGATGGATGTTTTTTCCGGTCAGTGCAAAGGCTTTGGCTTTATAGAAATGGAAGGCCATGAGGCACGCGCCGCTATTGCCGGCCTGAATGGCAGGGAATTTAATGGCAAGCCAATCAAGGTGAACTTCGAGTCTCCCAAGCCGGGACGCCGAAGCCGATAAAAGGCAGCGACCTTGTTGATCACCTGTTACTTCACTACTTAGTGTAAGTCGTAGCCCCATCTACGTTAATGGTTTTTGCCAAGGTTACTTTGGGCAATGGCGCAAAGCCTCCTTCGGGTGCCCTTTCAAGCAAAGGTGAAAGCGTCGGTTTAAGAAACTTTAAAATTTGCACCGGTAGCGCACTGGTAAAGTGATAGTTTTCAGCGTTTTCACCTTCGACATAAGCGGTAATGACACCAAAAAAACGGTCGCCCAGGAAAAATGCAAAGGTGGCTGCGCGACTGATAAACTTCGATTCAAGTAGGCGTCCATTCCCGGCCCAGGCCATGCGGCGATGATCTCCCGTTCCTGTTTTGCCACCTACTGTCATGTTTTTACCGTCAGTGTTAGTGTAAACGCCTCTTAGGCGCCCTGCCGTGCCGGCTTCTACCACGCCTGCCAGCGCACCGCGTGCAACTTTTGCAATTTCCGGAGCAAGCACTTGCTGACCTGGGTCGTGCCGCTTGTTGAATAGGGTTTCATAAGGCGTTGCGCTGGCATAATGCAGACTTTCAAAGCGTACAAAAGGCAGTCTACGGCCATCGGCCTGTAGGATGCCCATGAGTTCCGCCAAAGCTGCAGGGCGATCACCTGATGCGCCAATTGAAGTTGCGTATGAAGGCGTTAATGTCTCGAAAGGGTAGCCTACACGTTTCCATGCAGCATGAATGGCATTAAAGGCCTCTGCCTCCAGCAAGGTCATAATGCGCCGGTGCTGAGCGGATTTCCTGTTGCTTTTGAATAGCCAGCGGTATACCGCCAGGCGTTGTTCAAGGCTGGCATTCATAACCTCCTGGCGGGTGGCGCCGGGGTGTTTAGCCAAATAGCCAGCCAGCCATAATTCCAATGGATGGATTTTGGTGATGTAGCCCTGATCCTGTAAGTCAAATTTCGCCGGCGTGTATTTCTCGTGCAGATTTTGTATATCTTCATTTGCCAGGACGCCAGTCGGCAGATGGGCTTTTAGAAACACGGCAAGATCATAAAAGTCATGATCAGGGTAAATGGCTTGATAGAGCATGGTCAAACGCGAGGCTTTGATTCCCACTCTCTGGACAAGCATGGATAAGGTTTCTTCTGCACTCTTGCCTTGGTATCTTGCGTAGAATTTCTGCAGATAAACACGGCCTTCGCGGTCTGCAAAGCGCTCAAGGTATTCTTTACGTTTTGGATCACCTTCAATTTCAAGCCAGCGTGCCACGCCTTCGGGTTTATAGAGGTGATGGTACACCACATCACGCATTAGGCGAATGAACACCAGATTGACAGAATCCCGCAAAGCATCGCGTACAGACATGATTTTCATGTTTTCATCGCGAGTGAAATTTTCAAAATGATGTACACCGCCGCCGGTGAAAAAATTCTCACCGGGGCTGGCTGAGTAGCGCCGGTCCAGGGCTTTGTTCAGTAAATCCTCAAGGTTGATCTGGCGCTGCAAGCGCAGCTGTTCTATAACCCAGGCAGACAGGAAGTCGCGAGGATGTAGCTCAATTTGCCTTAGTTCCTGCACAGAACGGCCTTTATATTGTTGATATATTTCGGTAATAAGTTCCAGATAATGCACCATAGTGCGCAGCTTGGCAGTTGAACCTAGATCTATTTTAATCCCTTCATTAATATCAAGTGGCTGATCATAATTGTCAGTTTGAATACGCAAAAGGTTTCCGGTATTGCCGCGCTCGAACAACATGAGACTGTAAACGATAGGGGATAGATCATTGGTTTCGTTCAGCAATCTGAACCCCAGCACGCCTGCTGAACGCGCTACAGCAGGATCGCTCAACCGCCGCAAGGCCTCGGTAACCGCTTGTTGAGTGTTATAGGCGAGGGTGGTTTTAGCGGTCAGATCCATTCTGTCCAGGTCATAGATAGAGCTTACCCCCAACATTTTGGCAAGACGGGTCCGGAGTACCGATTGGGTTTTTTGCTCAACTAAAAACCGGGTTGGTGCAGGATCGGGTTTAAAGGACTCGATCGTCGAGGTTTGCAAGGCGGCATCGCGCAATGAGTTTGAAATGATACCCTGCGCGGCTAACAGGCGTAAGTAACTGTCGGTGAGATGTTGCAGGGCCTGATAGCCGGAACCCAATAGATAAGAAGGCCTTCTTTGCGACAATAACAGACTCAGTACCTGCCGGTAAGCTTGCGCCTGTTGTGGAGTGATTTGTTCGGCCGATGTAAGGGCATCAGGGCTGAGCAGCCGGTTAACCTGTTTAAAATCAGCGCCAAACCAGGCCGACAATCCATCGCCCAAGCCATGGATTTCACCATGTTTGGCTGTTGCGGCCAGTGGCATGGAGTTCAGATAAGCGAGCGCAATTTCTTTGCGCATATCACGTGTATCGGGCCCCAGCAAATAGGCGCGCACAGAGGCGCTGCCCATTTGGCGAAATTTTTCCAGAACCGAACTGGTGTAGCCGTTTGGTGAATGCCGGTACTTTTCCAATTGGGTGGCTAAAGTACTGCCGCCGGGAACATTGATACTGGCGCCCAGTTTTTTCGCCACCATTTGCACTCCGGCGAAACCCAGGCGATCCCATTCAACAGCTGGATTGATGAAGGGATGTGTCTCATTAAATAATTCCCTGTTTTCGATATAGAGCAGGGTGTTCAAGACTAACGGCGGGATCGCGTCAAAATTCGGATAGCCGCGGGCAGGATAGACAGCGCTAAACAGGACTTGGTCGGAGGGGTCCGTGATGCGGAGTCCGGCCTGCGTTTTTTCATGATAAATGCTGTACAGACCAAAATCGCTCAATTCGTTCATCATAGGGGAAGATGAAGCTTGTGCGGTTATATTGAAACCGTATTGCTGCAGGCGTGGAATAAAATCCGGCAGCAGGGTGTAGCCCAAGCGTTGATCGTAAGGTCCATACTTGGGGTAACGAATCGAAGGGTTGGCGCCGCTTTCAACTTTGAAAGTCAGTTGTTTGCTGATCGAAGATAAATAATGCGCCTGATATTTTGAGGTTTGCACTTCCTCTTTAATCATTAATCCCAGAGCAACCAGGATTCCAGCCAATACAACCACTATGTACAAGGTCAGAAGCTGGACAATTACCCGTCTATTTTTCAGCATAATGCGTTATTTCCTGAAAACACAAACAGTACAATATTCCGGCAAATATGCAAAGCAAGGGGGCTGGAAGTGTGGTACATGAGTCTGTTTTAATGTGGCTATCAAAGTAATGTGTAATCCCATCTGATGGGTCTTACATTGCGCAAGTTCCCGATAAAGAATATGCGTTCATTGGTGTCAATTATAGTCATTTGCAGGCAATATGGGTAATTATCATGACACAGTATGGAACCTGCGGTCATCGTGGAAACGGGGCCGGGCGTATTGGCTTCACACCTGCCCATGAAGCGGGTTAAATCTCGCCCCGCCAAGAATGATTCTGAGCTCTCGGCTGAGATGGATTGAGGAAAAGTTGATCTTTCTCGAACGGCGGATACTCATAGCCTCGCTTCGGAATTCTTAGCCTGCGATATTAGCACTTCATGATGCGGCCTCTTATTGTAAAGTTGAAGCAGCTCTAAAGCCATGCAATATGACAGGTATATTTACGCAGAGAAAGTGATATAAAATACAGGGACCTGTTCAGAATTATAAAATCAAAGTGCAAAAGCAAACTCCACACTATTTGGTCGGCATTGATCTGGGTACCACCCATACCGTTGTGGCTTTCGCTAACGCCGATAAAACGCATCAGGATATACACATTTTTCAGGTCGAGCAGCTGGTAGCACCGGGACAAGTGGCGGCACGGCCTTTGTTGCCCTCTGTGCGTTATCATCCTGCCGAAGGGGAGCTGACCGCCGCGGATGTTGTTTTCTCTCCAGCCGCTGATTCCGCGGTTATCGGCGAGGCGGCTCGCGTCCTGGGTGCAAAAAGCAAAGGCCGCTTTGTGACCAGCGCCAAAAGCTGGTTATCTCATCCGTCAGTTGATCACAGCGCGGATATTCTGCCCTGGGGCAGTAGCGATGACATCAGCAAGGTTTCACCCATCGATGCCAGCGCCAGTTATTTGTCGCATATACGCACGGTTTGGGGACATCAATTCCCTGATGCGCCATTGGAAAAACACGATATTGTCATTACTGTTCCAGCCTCATTTGATGAGGCGGCGCGCTCATTGACAGTAGAAGCAGCGCGCATTGCGGGGCTTGATAAGGTCCGGCTGCTGGAAGAGCCGCAGGCGGTTTGTTACGACTGGTTAAGACGTCATGCCGGTACTATTAAACAGGCGCTGGCCAATGTGCATTTACTGCTGGTGTGTGATGTCGGCGGTGGCACCACTGATTTAACGCTGATCAAAGTAGAGCCGGGCGAGCAAGAACCCAAATTGACCCGTATTGGGGTCGGTGAGCATTTAATGCTGGGCGGCGATAATATTGATCTGGCACTGGCGCACCTGGCCGAAAGCCGTTTAATAGGTGAACAAAAACGCTTGTCCGCTGCCGATCTTTCGCAGCTTATCGAACAATGCAGAATCGCCAAAGAGCGCCTCTTGGCCGACGATGCGCCGGATCATATTAACGTCACCTTGCTGGGTGGCGGTTCTAAGCTGATAGGCAGTTCGCGTTCCGTATCCCTTGGCAGGGAGGAAGTCAGAAACATTGCGCTGGATGGATTTTTTCCTTTGTCAGGGCTTAATGAGTTGCCCGACAGAAAACGCAGCGGCGTGGTTGAGTTTGGCTTGCCTTATGCAGCCGAGCCGGCCGTCAGCAAACATATTGCTGCATTTTTAAAGTTGCACGCTGACGCTTGCCTGGAGGCTTTAAACGGCGAAGGCCGGGTACCTGATGCATTGTTGCTGAATGGCGGAGTGTTTCGAAGCCAGCCCATTACGCAAAGAGCGCTGGACTTGATCAGCGCCTGGAGCGCCAGAACGCCGGTCTTGCTGGAGAACAAGCAGCCTGAGCTGGCCGTTGCCCTGGGCGCGGTAGCTTATGCCATCGCCAGGCGCGACAGAAAAATCAAGATTGGCGGCGGTGCTGCGCGCAGTTATTTTTTGCTGGTGGATACCGATGAATCCCGGCAGCAAGGCGTCTGTATCCTGCCCAGAGGCAGCGAAGAAGGCCAAGAGGTCATTCTCAAAGACCGGCATTTTGCCTTGCGATTAGGGCAGCCAGTACGTTTTCATCTGGCTTCTATTACCGGTGATAGCCCATTCAAAGCTGGTGATCTGGCAGACATTAGTGATTTGTTTCATTCTTTGCCGCCGCTGGCGGTTGCTCTGGGAGGAAGCGATACGAATACCGAAGCGATTGTGCAGCTGGCGGTAACGCAGACCGAAGTGGGCACGTTAAAAATTCAATGTGTGTCGGTCGATGACCCCAATCAACGCTGGGATGTCGAGTTTCAAATCAGAAAAAAAGGCAGGGCCGGTTTGCAAACCGATGCCGCCTTGCCGGCGCAAACGGTCGCAGCCGTTGAAAAAATACAGGTCATCTTTGGCTCAAGATCCAAACACATTGACCCTAAGGCGGTGAAGAATTTACGCGCCGATCTTGAAAAATGTCTGGGCAGCGCGCGCACCGAATGGGAAACGCCTGTACTCAGAGCCTTGTTTACAACGCTGCTGGAAGGCTTGAAATACCGCCGCCGCTCAGAAAACCATGAGCGGGTCTGGCTTAGTCTGACGGGTTTTTGTTTGCGTCCGGGCTTCGGGTATCCTCTGGATGACTGGCGTGTGGAACAGCTCTGGAAAATCTACCCGCAGGGGATTCAGTTTATCAATGAAACCCAGAACTGGACCGAGTGGTGGACGCTGTGGCGGCGTATTGCCGGTGGTTTGGATGCCGATGCACAGGAACAAATCTTTGCCGATATTGCAAAGTTTATTAATCCGGCGGCGGCAAGACAGCCCGGCGTTGCCAAGCAAATCAAAAATCGCGGTTATGATGATATGGTGCGCCTGGCGGCCGTGTTGGAGCGCTTGCCGGTAACGCAAAAAATATCTGTGGGCGAATGGCTGTTAAAGCGTCTGCAAAAACCCGGTGAGCCCAGTCAAACCTGGTGGGCGGTCGGGCGTATCGGGGCCCGGATACCCTTCCATGGCAGCAGCCACAATGTGATTTCCGCGGTTACCGTCTGCCAATGGCTGACACAGATACTCCAGGAAGACTGGAAGAAAAAACCTCATGCCGGTTTTGCTGCGACCCTGATTGCGCGCATGAGCGGAGACCGGGCGCGTGATGTTGATGAAGAAATACGTTTGCAAGTCATTGATAAACTGAGGCTGAGCAAGGCGCCCTCATCCTGGCTGGACATGGTGGAGCAGTTTAAAGAGCTCGATGAAAAAGCAGAACAACAGATATTTGGCGAGGCCTTGCCGCCGGGATTAAAATTGCTTGCCCAATTATAAAATTAAAGGAAATGTAACGTGAAGGTACTGGCTGTTATTTTGGTATTAGGATTAATTCCCATTTATTTGATGAACGCAGCATTCAGGATAGATACGTTAAGTTCAGAGCTTTTAATTCACGGTGCTCTGCGCTTCTTTACCGGTTTTTTTCTCATCGGCATCGTGTATTTTTATGAGCATAAAATCAAATTGAAGAGTTTGGTTTATCTGATTTTAGCCATGCTTCTGGCTGACGACATCTGGGATTACTTTAGAAATGTCGACAGCTTCAAGCCGGAAATTCAGTTGTATGGGGCCTATGTGCTGTTATGGGGCTCTTTGGTGGGCTATATCGCCATACGCCAGATGAAAATAAAAATCGAAAAAATGTAGAGGCGGGTAGCTGAGCTGTTTTTTTAGGATCAGGGTTTAGTCGGGCTTGTTGTAATTGATGTCGACGACTACATACCGGCTTTCTTTGAGCTCATTTTTAATAACCACCTCGTCAGCAAAGGTTTTTTTAAGCAGGGCTCTGGCCATGGGCGAATCCAGGCTGATGTAGTGTTTTTTCGGATCAATCTCATCGGCACCGACGATGCGGAAACAAAGGCCTTCTCCGGCTTCAGTTTCCAAGCTGACCCAGGCACCAAAGAAAACTCTGTCCTGATCATCTGGCGTCTCCGAGACCACTTTCAACGCCGGCAGGCGATTTTGCAGATAATGAATGCGCCGGTCTATGCCGCGTAATTCTTTTTTACGATAAATATACTCGGCATTTTCTGAACGGTCGCCCTCGGCAGCGGCGGCGGCTAATGCCTGGGTAACCTCTTGGCGCCGCTGCCAGAGTTCACGCAATTCCATTTCCAGTGTTTTGATAACCTGCCGGTGTTATGTAAGGGGATGATTTGGCCTGAGGCGGCCGCCAGCGCGTCATAGTGGATGTCCTGTAGTTTATTTTTTCAGACAAATGAGCTGTAAATCTATATCATAACCGCCTTTTTAATCACGAAGAAGGTTTGATCATGCAAATTGCAGACAATACGGCGGTCTCCATACACTACACTCTGTCCAATGATGACGGCGAAGTCATTGATAGCTCCATGGGCGACGACGCTTTGGTCTATCTGCATGGCGCGGGCAACATTATTTCCGGTCTGGAAAAAGCCTTGCAGGGCAAAGCTGCTGGCGATAAATTTAAAGTGCGCATTGATGCCGAAGATGCCTACGGCGAGTACAGCGATGAAATGATTCAGGTTATTTCGCGGGAGATGTTTGAAGGTATCGACACCGTTGAAGTCGGCATGCAGTTTCATGCCGATGTCAGTTACGGCCCTGGGGTGGTCACAGTAGTCAATGTCGATGGTGATGATATTACCATCGACGGCAATCATCCTTTGGCCGGTGAGGCATTAACCTTTGAGGTGGAAGTGGTCGATCTCAGGCCGGCAACTGAACAAGAAATCAAGCATGGCCATATTCATGGCGCCGGCTGCGATCATTAACAGATCGATTCTTTTGATAAATGTTCGTCAGGTTTTTCATGACTGTAATCACCGCCACCGGATTTAGCCGGAGGCAGTGACTAATCTACTGAATGAGCTAGGACAATTTCTTGTATTTAATCCGGTGCGGATTATCGGCATCGGTACCCAAACGGCGATGGCGGTCGGCTTCATAATCCTGATAGTTGCCTTCAAACCAGACCACCTGGCTGTCGCCTTCAAACGCCAGCATATGCGTGGCGATCCGGTCCAGAAACCAGCGGTCATGCGAAATCACCACGGCGCAGCCGGGGAAGGCGAGCAGCGCTTCTTCCAGGGCGCGCAGGGTTTCAACATCGAGGTCGTTGGTCGGTTCGTCAAGTAACAACACGTTGCCGCCGCTTTTGAGCAGTTTGGCCAGATGCACACGGTTGCGCTCGCCCCCGGAGAGTTCGCCGATGCGTTTTTGCTGATCCGCGCCTTTAAAGTTGAAGCGTCCTACGTAGGCCCGTGACGGCGTTTCATATTTGCCCACGGTAATCATATCCAGGCCATCAGAAATTTCTTCAAAGACGGTTTTTTTCGGATCCAGGTCGTCACGCAACTGATCCACGTATGCCATTTCCACTGTTTGACCTAGTGTCAAGGTGCCTGAATCGGGCTGGTCTATGCCGGCCATCATGCGGAACAATGTGGTTTTTCCGGCGCCGTTAGGGCCGATAATGCCGACAATGCCGCCGGGCGGCAGTTTAAAGCTGAGATCGTTGATCAGCAGCCGGTCGCCAAAACCTTTTCTGATGTTATCGGCTTCAATGACGACATCACCCAAACGCGGGCCGGGTGGAATATAGATTTCCTGGGTTTCGTTGCGTTTTTGCACATCCGCTGAAGACAGCTCTTCAAACCGCGCCAGACGAGCTTTGCTTTTGGCGTGCCGGCCTTTGGGATTGGAGCGTACCCATTCCAGCTCGGCCTTCATGGCTTTTTGGCGGGAAGATTCCTGTCTTTCTTCCTGTTCCAGACGTTTTTCCTTCTGTTCCAGCCAGCTGGAGTAATTGCCTTCCCATGGAATGCCGGCGCCTCTGTCCAGCTCCAGAATCCAGCCGGCAACATTGTCGAGGAAGTACCGATCGTGGGTGACCGCGACGACGGTGCCGGGATAATCATGCAGAAACCGTTCCAGCCAGGCAACCGATTCGGCATCGAGATGGTTGGTGGGTTCATCCAGCAGCAGCATGTCGGGATTGGACAGCAGTAAACGGCACAAAGCGACACGGCGTTTTTCGCCGCCTGACAGCTTGCTGACATCGGCATCCCAATCGGGCAGACGCAGGGCATCGGCGGCAATTTCCAGCTTGCGTTCCAGCTCCCAGGCCCCGGCCGCTTCGATTTTTTCCTGCAGATCAGCCTGTTCAGCCAATAAAGCATCAAAATCGGCATCCGGGTCGGCAAAAGCGTTATTCACTTCATTAAAACGATCCAGCACCGCCTTGATTTCCGCGACAGCTTCTTCGACATTGCCGCGTACGGTTTTATCGGGATCGAGTTGCGGCTCCTGGGGCAGGTAGCCGATATGAATGCCTTTTAGCGGAATGGCTTCGCCTTCGATTTCCTTGTCTATGCCCGCCATGATTCGAAGCAAGGTGGATTTGCCGGAACCGTTTAAGCCCAGCACGCCAATTTTGGCACCGGGAAAAAAAGACAGCGAAATGTCTTTGAGGATATATTTTTTGGGTGGGACAATTTTGCCGACCCGGTTCATTGAGAATATGTATTGCGCCATAGGGGTTTGGTGATCTGTTGTCTGTCAGTAAATATTGAAGGGTGGGTTATTATTCCATGTTTTGATCATGTTTTAATAGCTGATAAGTGCCCGATCAAGCCCTGTTCCCCCTGCTTCATAACCCTGTTATGGTTCCAGGCAAAAATCGGAGCAGTTAGCGTTGTAAACCAGCGCATCCAGGGTTTAAGGGTTTGTACCTGCCATTGAAATTGAACGTGAGTCAAGCCTGTTTCAGGGGCGGAGTAGACGTAACAGCGGCCTTCCCCCTGCAGATCGCCTGTTACTTCAACAATAACATGATGGCAGGGCTGAATTTCAGTGACGCGTAAACTGAGTACCAAACGGTAAGGCAGGCAGGTGCGCCAGCAATAACGCCGGGCATTATTAACACCAAAAGCATCGCCAGCGTCTGTTTCTTCAACCGTTGCGACGTATTCCCACCAGGACGGCCAGCTTTCGGTGTCCAACAGACACGCCCATACAGCCTCGATGGAGGCGGGAATTGACCAGGTTGTAGTTAAGGAAAATTCGGGCACGGCAATGATTTTTCTATTGAATGCAAGGTTTATCCGCCATAAGTTTTGGAACCCTGATAGCAATCTGAAGACTATAATGTGGGTTCATTAATTTGCCGGGAGGCTCCAATGAATGAAGATACCTTAAACATGGAGATAAGAAAATATCTTAAGAAAGTCGGCGTCACCTCACAGCGCGAAATTGAGCACGCTGTCCATAAGGCAATCGAGTCAGGAAAGTTAAAAGCGACGGATAGCATTTACGTCAAAATGGTCCTGGATATCCCGGGTATTGACCTGAATTACTGTATCGAGGGGAAAATTGCCCTGGAATAAAGGGCAATAAACTTCATCTGACCAATTCATGACGCTGGAATACAGGTTTGGCGTCTGTATTCCAGTCACGTTAGAAATTAACCTTCGGAATAGTCATTTTCCAGAAGTTTGGCATGGGCCGCAGCCAGTCTGGCGATGGGGATGCGGGGTGCCGAACAGGACACGTAATCCAGTTTGATATGGTGGCAAAAACGGATGGATTGAGGATGTCCGCCTTGTTCACCACAGATGCCGATGCGGATGTCGGGACGCGTGTTTCGGCCCAGTTCGGCGGTCATTTTCATGAGTTGGCCGACGCCTTTCACGTCCAGCACTTCAAACGGATTGTCATCGAGCAGGCCAAATTCGTTGTACAAAGGCAGGAATTTGTTTTCTGCATCCTCGCGTGAGAATGAGAAAGTGGCCTGGGTCAAATCGTTGGTGCCAAACGAGAAAAATTCTGCGATTTCAGCCAGATGGCCTGCCCGGGTGCAAGCGCGCACGGTTTCAACCATGGTGCCGAATTTAAACTGCAATTTAATCCCGTAGTGATTTTCGATGTCCTCCTGGACTTCATCGACATACTCTTTTACTTTCTTTAGTTCCTGCAAGGTGATCACTTGAGGAACCATGATTTCAGGCAGTATGCTTAGACCTTCCTGGGTGCAGATGGCCGCGGCTTCAAGTATGGAACGGATCTGCATTTTGTAGATTTCAGGATACGACATGCCCAGACGAACGCCGCGGTGGCCGAGCATCGGGTTGACTTCGTATAAATCCAGCACTTTTTTCAGCATCAATTGCTTTTTGGCGATGGCTTTGTTGATGACTTCTTCGGTCAGATAATTGAACGGTGCCGGCAGCGCATCTTGAGCCGACAGGGTTTCCAGCGTTACCCGCTGGCCTTTGACGATGGTCTCATAATGTTGAAGCGCCTGAATTTCATCCTGTAACTGGTGCTCGTTGGGCAGAAATTCGTGCATGGGCGGATCCAGCAGACGAACGGTGACCGGGTAGGGCGCCATGGCGGCAAACAATTCTTTAAAGTCTTCGCGCTGAATGGGCAGCAGTTTTTCCAGGGCGGCTTCGCGGCTTTCCTTGTCATCGGCAATAATCATGTCGATCACCAGCGGCAGTCGATCCTTGGCATTAAACATGCGCTCCGTGCGGCATAAACCGATGCCCTTGGCGCCATAACTGGCAGCCATGCGCGCGCGTTCCGGCGTGTCGACATTGGCATGCACCTTTAATTCGGCGTATTCATCGGCCCAGGACAGCAAGGTGTGTAGTTCTTCAGAAACGGTAGGCTCAATGGTGGGAATTTCACCCAGATAAATCAAGCCATTGCTGCCGTCGATGGTAATCACATCGCCTTCGCGGATATGTACATCACCGACAATCGCCATGCGCGCCTTGACATCGACTTTGATGTCTTCGGCGCCGGCTACGCAGGCCTTGCCCATGCCGCGGGCAACCACGGCCGCATGAGAAGTTTTGCCGCCGCGGCTGGTCAGAATGCCTTGCGCGGCAAAAAAGCCATGAATGTCTTCCGGTTTGGTTTCTTCGCGCAGCAGAATGATCTTTTCTCCGGAACGGCCCATCAACTCGGCGGTATCGGCATCAAATACGCACTTGCCGCAAGCAGCACCCGGCGATGCCGGTAAGCCCTGCGCCAAAGGCGGTATTTTGTTCTCGGGGTCGAGTTGCGGATGCAGCAATTGTTCCAATAGTTCAGGGTCAATACGCAGTAATGCCCGCTCCTTGCTGATCAGGCCTTCAGTCACCATTTCTACCGAGGTTCTGACCATGGCCGCCGCATTCATTTTGCCGTTGCGGGTTTGCAGGCAGAAAAGCACACCGCGTTCAATGGTGTATTCATAATCCTGCACTTCCTTGTAATGAGTTTCCAGCTTGTTGCGTAATTCAACCAGTTGCCGGTACAGATCGGGCATTTCGGTAGCGAGTTCATGCACGGGTTTAGGGGTGCGGATGCCTGCTACAACGTCCTCACCCTGGGCATTGACCAGGTATTCGCCATACATTTCATTGACGCCGGTGCCGGGGTTGCGCGTAAAGCCGACGCCGGTGGCGCAGTCGTTGCCCATGTTGCCGAATACCATGGTCACCACGTTGACGGCAGTGCCGTTGGCCATTTTGGGGGTGATATGAAATTCCCGGCGATAATCGACCGCACGTTTACCCATCCAGGAATCGAAAACAGCCTTGATGGACAGTTCCAGTTGCTCGTAGACGTCTTCGGGGAAGGGCCTGCCGGTTTGCTCATGCACCACTTGCAGGAACAACTCGCTGATTTGTTTGAGATGATCGGCATCGAGCGCGACATCGGCCTTGATGCCGGCCTGTCTTTTGATGTTATCGAAATGCTCGTCGAATTTTTCATCGGCAATGCCAAGCGCGACTTTGCCAAACAGTTGAATAAAGCGCCGATAGGCGTCATAACCAAAACGCGGGTCGTTGGTTTCTTCGATCAGACCTTTCAAAGTGTCCCGGTTAAGACCCAGGTTTAAAATGGTGTCCATCATGCCGGGCATGGAAATGGCCGAACCGGAGCGCACTGAAACTAGCAGCGGTTTTTTGCTGGCGCCAAAGCTTTTTCCAGTGGTCCGCTCAACTTCTTGAATTTGTTGCTTGACCTGATCCATCAGACCGTCCGGCAATTGCCGGTTTTTCAAATAATCCAGACAGGCTTCGGTAGTAATAACGAAGCCGGGCGGAACATTCAGACCTATTTGGGTCATCTCGCACAGGTTGGCGCCCTTGCCGCCGAGCAATACCTTGTTTTTTCCGTCGCCGTTTTGGAATGAATATATATATCGTGAAGTCATGACTATCCTGATCTGCTGTTAATAACCTGCTAATTATATCCTGAACAGCGCCTGTTTGCAGGTATCTTATTAAGTCGACAGCAGGGTTTTGACATGAATGGCGGCACTGGCTGCCAAAGCTTTCAGGTTATAGCCGCCTTCAAGCGCCGAGACGATTCGGCCGTCAGAATATGCATCGGCAATTGCCATCAATTCCCGGGTAAGCCATTCAAAATCATCTTCGAGCAAGTTGATTGAAGCCAGAGGATCGTCTTTGTGGGCATCAAAACCGGCTGAAATAAATAAAAATTGCGGTTTAAAGGCTTTCAGCGCCGGCAAAATAATCTTGCTGTATTTTTCCCGCACTTCAATGCCCGAATCGCCCGCGGCTAAGGGGACGTTAATAATGTTGCCAGCGCCGGTTTCATTGGGGTAGCCGGTGCCGGGATAATGCGGCATTTCATGGCTGGAGGCATAGAGTACCTGGGGTTGCTGATAAAAAGCCGCCTGGGTGCCGTTGCCGTGATGGACATCAAAATCAACGATGGCGATGCGCTCAAGCTGGTAGTGCGTTCGGACATATTCGGCGGCTATGGCGATATTGTTGAACACGCAAAAACCCATGGCTTGTCTGGGTTCGGCATGATGTCCCGGCGGACGCAGCGCGCAGAAGGCATTGTTTGCCTGCGCGCGCATGATTTGGTCGACGGCATCACAAACAGCGCCCACTGCACGTAAGGCGGCATTTTTTGAGCCGGGAGAAAGCACCGTGTCCGGATCGAGGAGGCGTTCGCCATGCTCCGGCACCGCAGCCAGAACGGCGTCAATATGCGCGCGCGGATGAATCAGGCTGATTTGCTGTTGCGTGCCCAGCGGCGGCGAGATCCGGATTAAACCTGAAAACTCCGGCGTTGCCAGCGCCTGTTCAATGCTCTTAAGCCGCTCCGCACATTCCGGGTGGCCCAGGCCGGTGTCGTGCAGCAAAAAATCCGGATGGCTGTAATAAAGGGTTTTTCTCATTCTTCAAGCTCAGTATCAAGCCGTTTGGGCTGATTTCGTTTCATTGGGTGCTAATCAACAACAGGCTCTAAAGTTCCACAGGATTTTAGCTAACCTATTGTCCATAAAGGTCTACAGACGATTTGCGATCTCTTAAATTTTAGTCTATTTTAGAGTCTGTTTTTTGAGAGCTTACAACCCGATGGAATCTTCCATTTTTTCATCCGAGAAATCATATTCCCCCTGAAAGTTAAAATGGCTCCACCGCATGACGGAATCGTTTCGGATGGCTTCCATGAGTTCCTTTTTACGTTCTTCGTTATTATCCTTGCCGAGCTCTTTTGTTAGATAAAGGTAGTTCCAACAAATAAGGGTGTTTTTGATTAGCCGGCGACAGCCTTCTGCAATATCCTGGTCTTCTTTTTCGCCTTGAGAGAACGCGTGGTCATTGCCCAGTGAAATCGCCTTGGATAATTTATTCTATCCTTCCATTTTATTGAGTTGTTTCTCAATCGATTGCCTGAATTCGAGGTCGTCTGCGTACTTGAAGATAAACAGCGTTTTAGTCTCTTATCAACCAAGTCTTTACATTTTCTGACAAGAATAAGCTTCTTAAGCAGCAGTGGCAAGGGTGGCAGAATGTTAAATTCTGTCGCATGAACACATGCCGCGGTTGCGGCTCTGCCCAGTTTGGTCAGGTAATAACGATAGGCGCCAGGTACGCGTTAAAATAGTCGCAGGCGTTTTAGTTGGCGTGATAGCGAACTATCCGACACTTTTGAGAGATACGGTTTCAAATCAGCACGACGTAGTCCGTGTATTGTAAACTTGGGATCTGACACCGCGCGTAACCATGCCTGGTCAGTCGTGGCGAAGAAATTAAAGCCCCGCCAAGTGATCTTTGGGTCGGTTTTAGGTTCGGTGAGCTTTTGTAATGCGCGTTGCTCATCTGAATGGTCATCGAGCGAGGCAAGGAAATCAAGATAGCGTCGGTTGCAGCCGAAGAGAATTTCTCGCAGGTCGATCAGGCTATAGATGGATTTTTTGAGCGGTGCCAGTTCGCGTGTTTCAGTACCGTTCTTGTGTTCCACCTTGCGGTGGTGTTTGAAAAAGGATACATCGTTGGTGGTGGTTTCGATGCGCAGCACCCGGCCAAACTTGTCATAGATTTTGACCGAAGCACTGGGCAACACACCTTGACGTAAGCAAGGAGAAGCCGATGCAGATCGTCTGGCCGAAGCGCATCGGCAAGTTGTTGCGCCCGTGCGAAGTCATCGATGCGAATAAAGGCGTTATCCGCCGTGGCGAAATTGATGCCCTCTGTCGTGAGCTTACCAGCCAACCAGGAATGGCAGTTGCAATAGAATTGCAAGCGGAAAGGACGCCAAGGAGATCATGCTTATAATGTTCAGTTAGCTGGGTTGTCATAGCCAAAGCCCTCACAGTAAAACAATGCGTTGAGGATTAGTTTAGCCTTTTTGGTTCCGGCTTGTCCGGGTTAGGAAATTTTCAGTTAGTTAGCCTGCCTATATCGGCCAGACGGCGGCATAAGCTTAAAATTAATTTTCAATAAATGCCGAAATGGGTCGAAAGTTCTGTTCGGCACACCAGAAGTTCGTTTATTATCAGTGTCCCTTTTTACACAAACAACTCGACAATTGTGGGTGCGTAATAAAGTTGCATACTAAAATCAACTCAAGTTTAAATCTTGATAATTGTGTCGTTATAGAGCGCTACCAAGGGATCGTGGGTCATTAAACGCATCGGCTCTACGAGTGCCTGAGCCACAAGTATGCGATCGAACGGGTCTTGGTGATGTAAAGGCAGTTCTTCGACCGCTATCGCATGTTCCGCCTCAACGGCAAGAAAGCGATAACCAGATTCCTGAAAATAGCGCATCGCGTCTCGGCCAGAAACCGGCATGTCGCCTCGACCAAGCGAATGCTTGATTGCAATTTCCCAGACATTCGCCGCGCTGACCCAAACGGTCGTTTTGGGCGATGCAATCAAATCACGCGCCTTTTGTGGCAGTTTTGGGTTATCCGTGATAGCCCATAGTGCAACGTGAGTATCCAGCAGCAGATTCAAGACTGCACTTCGCCCATGAACAACCGAGCCACTTCGTCGTTATGTGCATCAATGCTGTCCGGCACCACGAACAAGCCTTTCGCTACACCAATCCGCTTCCCGGATGGTGCAGTATCCATCGGAACAAGTTTAGCAGCTGGGCGGCCATTCCTGGCAATCACGATTTCACGCTCTTGCCCTTGCTCAATGGCCTCTACTAAGCGGGACAGAGAGGACTTGGCTTGTAACATATTTACAGTTTGCATTACATTCTCCATAAAGACGCCTAGTCTAGTCTAGCTAATCACGCAAATCAATCAAGATCTCAAACAGGTAATTTTGCCGTTTACTTCCCCTATTCATGGGTTCGATAAAACGAGCGTTTTATCGAACCCAAGCAAGTTCGTCATGTTTACCTTCAAGTCCTTGATTTTATGGTTCGGTATTGTGGTTTTATAAAACAAGGTTTTAAATTCTTCGCAGAGACGAAATAATCATACAATTTCTGGGGATCAGCCTTCATGAAAATTGGCTATGCGCGGGTAAGCACCAAAGACCAGAATCTGGTACTCCAGATCGATGCCTTGACTAAAGCCGGTTGTGAGAAGATTTATCAGGACATTGCCAGTGGCGCACGGTCAGAACGTCCGGCACTTAATGAAATGATTCATAACCTACGCCCGGGGGATGTGCTGGTAATCTGGAAGCTAGACCGATTGGGGCGTTCGCTCAATCACCTGATTAGCCTGGTCAATGACTTAATGGAAAAAAAGATCGGCCTACAAAGCCTGCACGATCCCATTGACACAACCACGGCCCAAGGCCGGTTAAGCTTTAACCTGTTCGCCTCATTAGCCGAATTTGAGCGTAACCTTATCCGGGAAAGAACCCAAGCCGGCTTGTCCGCAGCCAGGTCCAGGGGGGGGAAGCGGAGGCAGACCTAAAGGCATTCCGCCAAAAGCAGAAGCCACCGCCTGTGCAGCAGAAACCCTTTATAAGGAAGGACGGTTAACGGTAAACGAAATCTCAGAAAAGCTGGGTATCGCCAAAAGTACCTTATATAAACGGGCTATGCACTTATGATACGAATTCGCCTTAGAAAACAACATATTCTCTTAATCAATCGAGTCTGACCCTGAGATATTTTAGTTCTTAACTTAATGACATTGGAGTCTGACCCTGAGGTATCATTTATAGGGCGTCAATAGGCGTTAGCCGTATTGCGCCGAATAAATTTAATGCTGCTCCCCTTCGACATCAGACAAAGGCAAAGGCAAAGGCATTGACCAATGATCAGGGTAAAGACCTTGCGAAACGTAACGGTGAAACGTTGAATATGGCCAATCCGCCACCTGCTCAACCAAACCGTGTTTTACCGGGTTAATGTGGCAATAATCAATATGCGCCGCATAATCGGCATCATCTACAATCAAATGCTCCCAGAACCGGCGTTGCCAAATGCCACGTTCACCACGGGCAACGCGCACAGAAGATCGTCTTTCGGTAACGGGCAATGCCTTGGAAAACGTTTGTTTAATGACTCGCCAGCGATTGCTGTTATCGGTATTGCCATCGGGTAGCGTCCAAACACAATGCATGTGATCGGGCAAAACCACCCAGGCATCAATGTGAAAAGGCCAGCGTTTGCGGGTGTCTTTTACCGCTTGTCGAAGGTGATCAATATGCCGGATCAAAACATCGTTGGGGCGTCTTTCCAACAGATTGACGGTAAAAAAATAGGTGCCGCCGGGAATCCGGTAACGCCGGTAGTCAGGCATTGTAAAATCCTCTTAAGCATTCATGCCCATAAATGTAGAACACTTTGGGGCCGTTGTGCATTTCATGCGGCGCTATAGATTGCGCCTTATCGGGTTGAAACCGTGGTCTGTCCCCTGTTACCAAACCGTGGTCTGTCCCCTGTTACCCTCCTGTTACCCTTCCTGTTACCCTTAATCGGCATCATCTACAATCAAATGCTCCCAGAACCGGCATGGATTGCACCTTATCGGGTTTTAGGGTACGCATCGCGTACCATATTCAATGCGTTCCGGTATCAATGACACATTCAAAAGGTACGCGATGCATACCCTACCTGGCTAACCTTATTCGTTAGGCAGCATAGTCAGCAATTGCACCGTACACCATGAGTAGTACACCAAATAATTGAACCTTCACACCTCCGGTGGAGACTTCGTCCATTTTCGATTCAAGGTTTCGTAATGCGGACTTTGTTTCTTGAATTTGCGTGCCCATTTCTTTTGATTGCCGGTCAATTTTCTCGTTTAGCTCCTTGGTTTCCTGCTCAAGGTCATGTTTTATCTCGTTAATCTGATCTTGGAGGTACTCAATTTTTTCTTCGATGCTATTCGGGTTCCGGCCTACAGTGATTTTTGCTTTGCCAAAAGATGTAGCGTTTGCAAAGCCTTGAACTTCGAGGGTAACCGATTTTTTGATTAGCGGAAATTCCTTGAAGTAAGCCGCAAGAACAGTAAGTAGTGATTTTTGCTTGATGACTCCTATATTGGAGTCTATTGAATATAGGATCAGTAAACCACCAACCAATTGCGCGAAAAGAGAGATGGCTTTAGGTGATTTCCAGAAATAAATTTACCCATCAGCCGGGTCGAATCAGGATGTCCCATTTGGGCAGGATTGGGTTACGTTCTAGTCTTGCTTCAATCGCCTGCATAGCCACCTTGGACAGTGAAATCCCTTTTTGATAAACCGTCTTGCTGAGGTTGACCACTGGCTGTATCCCTTTCCAGGTCATGCTTTTTGCCCATTCCAGCATGGTTTCGGCAGTCACCAGCTTGGCTCCATTCCAGTGCTGCTCCAAAATGCCCCAGCAGCGCTCAATCGGATTGTACTTGCTGTGGTAAGGCGGATAGTACAGCAGTTGGACGATTTTTCTGGTATGGTCGACGAATTCCACGACGCGCTTAAGGAACTGCGTGCGCACACCACTGCTCTCCGGGCCGTTGTCGACCTTGATTTGGATATGTGCGATAGCCGCCCGTTCGTGCGCTGGGGTTCTCTCCCACCAGCCCATCAAGTTGTCCGCGATAAAATCGCTCGTTTTGAAAGAGCTTCCAAAAGTCATATAGAGGGACCCTGCGTCCTCGTCGACGATGCCAAACGGGACATATTTTTCCTCACAACCCATGTCATGGTCAGCGGCACGCGAGTCACCGCGCGTCTTCCCTCCCCGCGAGTAATCGCCGATATTCACCGTAGCTTTACAGTCGATGCTAAGGCGCTTAACCAGTCCACCGTCAACTGAATTTTCGTCCTCCAAAAGGGCGCCGTCCTTTTCCTTAATGTTATCAAAGATGGTATCTGTTTCTGGGAGTTTCTTTTGCGGCTTGGCCTTGAGTACCTTGCGTAGACGGTAACCGTTGCGGTTCAGAACCTCGGCCATGGTGCTGGGCGACGGCAGGTGGTCTTCCTGGAAACCTTGGGCACGTAACTGCTTCAAAGCTTCTGCCGCAGTCAAGCGGGTGTACGACAGCAATGTCCGGAAGGTTGGGTCTTGCTGACTGTGCGCTTGGGCCAATGTCCACAGGGCTTGCGCCACCTCAGGATGTTTTTCTTCCCACAGCTTGTCCCCGCCATAAGTCGATTGCATCCCCCGGCAAATGATGCCGGTGCGGTGTTCATTCAATCCCAACTGAACAGTTTCTCGGCCCCAACCAAATACTCTTTCCGCTAGCCGGGCATTTCCCTGGCAATATTTCAAGGTCATCGCGGCTTGGAAAGCTCGGCGTTCCGCCCCTGACATTTTTGAACTCGCTAATTTCAAGTCTTCGATTTGGTATGCACTCAAGGGCAAAAGATATGGTTCGGTGGTGGATCGCAAGGTCGTACTCGGTGGTTGAAATAATGATGAAATTCTATCCTGAATGGGTAAATTCTTCTTCGGAAATCACCTTATTGATTGGGCCGGCACCTTGGGGGAAATAATTGAGCAAAAGGACATGTGCATACGCCAGAGGTAAAAGGACAAGAACTGGCCATGCTCTCCATAGCCACTTAATTAATCGAAGAAGTGCGTCCACTGTTGATGCCTAACGTAAAAGTAACCGGCGCTGCGCGGCTTTATCGCGCAGCGTCCGTGTTGACTGCCGGGTTAGACAACTACACTTTATCTTCAATTTCTTTCAATAAGTCAATAATATCGGGCACTCCAAAAAACGAACCAAAGCACTCTTTTCCATAAAGGGGGTTGTCCGTACCTTTTAAATTGTGATCAATCATTGCACCTTTCCAGTGTGCGGGAAGAGCTGGCTCATGAGAATAGAACATAAATTTATTCTGATGAGAACTTGCATTTCTAATATGACGGAGAAATTCAAATTCCGGTGACTTGTCATTACGCTCCTTGACTGATTCATATGCTGAATTTGCGAGCATACAGCAACATGAATTAACGTAAACATTTAAACTGTATTTTCCATTCTGAATATTTGACACAACATCATGAGGAAAAAAATGCCTGGGTGCCACCCATTTTCCTTCAATACTCACATAATCTTTTTCTTTTAGTTCAATTAGTTTTTCGTTATTTAAAACAAAAGAAAAGGTTGATAACGAGGTCATAAAACTCATAACCATATCGAAAAAAGGAAGCCCTTGTCTAAACTGAATGTGGTCGTACTCTTCCATAGCCATTTTTATTTGTCTAACTCCAATTAGACGTCTTAATAGACGTAAAACATTGCGTCATTTGTTTGCCTATTAACTTATAAAAATTAAAATTCATTGCTATTTCATTGGCTTGAATAGATTTAGCCTGTCCTAAAATAATTGAATATAGCATCATCAAAAACCTTAAAAATCCAATCAACAAAAAAACGGCAATGCAATAATAACCCCAAACCTTAGCCGCCCGCAAACACCTATCTCCTCACTCAAAAAACCGCTTCAAATAAACCCCGGTATGCGAAGCCGGGTTATTGGCAACCTGTTTCGGCGTGCCTTCGGCAACCAGGGTGCCGCCGCCGTCGCCGCCTTCAGGGCCCATATCAATCAGCCAGTCGGCGGTTTTAATGACATCCAGGTTGTGTTCGATGACGATGACGGTATTGCCGTGATCGCGCAGGGTATGCAAAACCTTCAATAATTGTTTGATGTCGTGGAAGTGCAGGCCGGTGGTGGGTTCATCGAGGATGTATAAGGTTTTGCCGGTATCGCGTTTGGACAGTTCTTTGGCGAGTTTGACCCGCTGTGCTTCACCGCCGGACAGCGTGGTCGCATTTTGGCCCAAGGTGATATAACTCAAGCCGACTTCGGTCAGGGTGTCGAGTTTACGCGCCAGGGTCGGCACGGCTTTAAAAAACTCCGCCGCATCTTCCACGGTCATCTCCAGCACCTGATTGATGGTTTTGCCTTTGTAGCGGATTTCCAGGGTTTCCCGGTTGTAGCGCTTGCCGTGGCACAGTTCGCAATGCACGAAAATGTCGGGTAGGAAGTGCATTTCAACTTTAATCACGCCATCGCCTTTACAGGCTTCACAGCGGCCGCCTTTGACGTTAAAGCTGAAGCGGCCGGGCGTGTAGCCGCGCGAACGCGCTTCGGGCGTGGCGGCAAACAGCTCGCGTATCGGCGTGAACAGGCCGGTGTAAGTGGCTGGATTGGAGCGCGGAGTCCGGCCAATCGGGCTTTGATCGATGTCAACGACTTTATCGAAATAATCCAGCCCTTCGATCGCATCGCACGGGGCCGGCACGGTGCCGGCGCGGTTGATCAAACGTGCGGCATGGCAATACAGGGTGTCGTTAATCAGGGTTGATTTGCCGGAACCGGACACGCCGGTCACGCAGGTCAGCAAGCCTACGGGAAAGGCAATATCGACATTTTTCAGATTATTGCCGCAGGCATTGCGGATGGTGATCAGCTTGTCTTTATCGGCCGGCGTTAGGGACTGCGGCACTGCAATTTCGATTTTTCCCGATAAATACTGGCCGGTTAGGGACTCTTTGTTGTTAACAATATCAGCCAGCGTGCCTTGTGCGATGATGCGGCCACCATGAACGCCGGCGCCAGGGCCGATATCGACAATATGCTGGGCCGAACGGATGGCGTCTTCATCATGCTCGACCACGATGACGGTATTGCCCAGATCGCGCAGACGAAACAGGGTATTCAGCAAGCGCTGGTTATCGCGTTGATGCAGACCGATAGACGGCTCATCGAGTACATACATCACGCCGACCAGGCCCGCGCCGATCTGGCTGGCGAGACGGATACGCTGCGCTTCGCCGCCCGAGAGCGTATCGGCGCTGCGGTCCAGGGTTAAATAATCGAGCCCGACATTGACCAGAAATTCCAGGCGTTCCTGGATTTCCTTGATGATCTTTACGGCGACTTCACCACGCTGGCCGGGTAAGTTCAGATTGTGAAAGAACTCCAGGGCCTTGCGGATAGGGAAGCGGGTGAGCTGATGGATGGGCAGTTCTTCGATGAAGACATTGCGGGCGGCGATATTCAAGCGTGCGCCATCGCAAGCGCCACAGATCTTATTGGATAAATATTTGGCCATTTCTTCCCTGACCATCTGCGAATCGGTCTCGTGATAACGCCTTTCCATGTTGGCGATAATGCCTTCAAAAGGATGGTGTTTCTTTTTTGCGGGGCCCGCGCCCATCTGGTACTGAAACTCGATGATTTCATTGCCGCTGCCGTACAGAATAATCGCCTGAATGTCTTTGCTCAGTTGCGAAAAGGGCAGTTCCGGGTCAAAGCCGTAATGTTTGGCTAATGAGCAGATGATCTGATAATAATAGGCATTACGCCGGTCCCAGCCGCGAATCGCGCCGCCGGCAAGGCTGATGTCCGGATTATGAATAATCAGCTCCGGATCAAAATGCTGGCGTACGCCCAGACCATCACAACTGCTGCAAGCGCCTTTGGGATTATTGAATGAGAAAATGCGCGGCTCGAGCTCGGTCAGGCTGTAACCGCAATGCGGGCAGGCGTAGCGCTCGGAAAACAGCAGTTCGGTGTTATCATCCATACACGCGGCAATCGCGATGCCGTCGGCAATGCGCAGCGCGGTTTCAAACGATTCGGATAACCGTAAGGCGATGTCGTCGCGGATTTTAAAACGGTCAACAATGACCTCAATCGTATGTTTCTTTTTTAGATCCAGCACCGGCGGTTCATCCAGGTCATACACCGTACCATCAATGCGTGCGCGTATGAATCCCTGCGCGCGCAAATCATCCAGCAACTGAGTATGCTCGCCTTTGCGCTGATTAATGACCGGGGCCAGCAACATCCAGCGCTGATCCTGGGGTTGCGCCAGCACCAGATCGACCATCTGGCTAATGGTTTGCGCCGCCAGCGATACCTGATGCTCCGGGCAGCGCGGCGTGCCGGCACGAGCATAGAGCAGTCTTAGATAATCATAGATTTCGGTGATGGTGCCGACGGTGGAGCGCGGGTTGTGCGAGGTGGATTTTTGTTCGATGGAAATGGCGGGTGACAGGCCTTCGATATGATCGACATCCGGTTTTTCCATGATCGATAAAAACTGACGGGCATACGCGGAAAGCGATTCCACATAACGTCGCTGTCCTTCGGCATAAATGGTGTCGAATGCCAGCGAGGATTTGCCCGAACCGGACAATCCGGTGATCACGATCAGCGTATCCCGGGGCAGATCAAGGTCAATATTTTTCAGATTATGCGTTCGCGCACCGCGGATGCTGATGGTATCCATGTTAAAAATTCCGGCAATTCAAAAAAAAGAATGATACGTTCAAAATTAAGCGAATACAAAATGAACGAATGCGGGAAATAAGATTGCTATAATGGCAAACTTTAAAATATTAAGTATTGGGTGTGGGAGCGACGCCTTCGTCGCGATTAAAAGTGAGTAGGGTATGCACTGCATACCTTTACTGTGATTGGGAATGGATAGAGGTACGCATTGCGTACCCTACATTTATTGATGATTCTGGTTCAAAAGGAGAAGCTGGTTTTGACAACAATGCAGGATATTACAAGTCCGATGAGTGCATCGGAAAAACGAGCGACCTTGTCATTGGCAAGCATTTACGCATTACGCATGCTCGGCTTGTTTTTGATTATGCCGGTGTTATCGTTATTCGCCGAACAGCTGGAAGACTCTACACCCGCCTTAATCGGCTGGGCCATTGGCGCGTATGGCTTAAGTCAGGCGATTTTCCAGATTCCTTTCGGTCTGATTTCGGATCGCATCGGCCGCAAAAAAATTATTGTCTTCGGCTTGCTTCTGTTTGTTGCCGGTAGCGTGATTGCCGCTGTTTCCAACAGCATTTACGGAGTTTTACTGGGCCGTATCATTCAGGGTTCCGGTGCCATAGCGGGGCCGGTCATGGCGCTGGTGGCGGATTTGACTCAGGAAGTGCATCGCACCAAAGCCATGGCACTCATTGGCGCCAGCATCGGCATTTCGTTTGGCGTTGCTGTTGCCGCGGGCCCGGTGATAGCCAATTTAATTGGCATACATGGCATATTCTGGCTGATTGCGCTGTTGTCCATACTGGCCATCGGCGTACTGATTTTTATTGTGCCCAATCCCCAGCAATCGAAAAAACATCGTGATGCGGAAGTGATGCCCTCGCAATTTTCAAAGGTATTAAAAGATACCGGTTTGTTAAGGCTGAATTACGGTATTTTTATTCTGCATTTCATTTTGACAGCCAGCTTTGTGATAGTGCCCTTGTTAATGCGTGATGCCGGTTTACTGCCTGCCGAACATTGGAAGGTGTATTTGCCTGTTTTCATTACCTCAATGGCCGGCATCATTCCGTTTATCATCCTGGCCGAGAAAAAACGTCAGATGAAAGCTGTTTTTATCGGCGCCATTGCCGCACTGGTGCTCGCTGATCTTGGCTTAATGGAATTACACGGCAGCCTGGCGGGCCTTATTAGCCTGCTCTGGCTGTTCTTCTGCGGATTCAATTTATTGGAAGCGACCTTGCCGTCGTTAATCTCCAAGACCGCACCGGGCGATTTGCGCGGCACCGCCATGGGCATCTATTCAACCAGCCAATTTCTCGGCGCAGGCATCGGCGGTGCGGCCGGCGGCTGGTGTTATGGACATTATGGCGCCGGTTCGGTGTTTTTGTTGTGTGCGGCTGCAGCGACCAGCTGGTTGCTGTTGTCCCTGAGCATGAAGCCGCCGCGTTATTGGGCCAATCTGCTGATCTCGCTGGAACAACTGAGCGAGCAGGAGGCCAATGAATTTGCCGCGGTCGTGCTCAAAATCAGCGGCGTAGAAGATATTACCCTGCACTACGAAGAGGCCGTAGCCTATCTTAAAGTGGATAACCAGCAATTGGATAAAGACCAATTGCAAGAGCTGATCACCCGGTACGTTAATGCATAAATCTGAGGGTAGTGGCGTATTTATCCAGCCAAAAACCGCAACTTGATTAACAAGATGCTTCAGCTAAGGGAAAATACGCGTCTTACCGGCCAGGGATTGCCGGTATCCAGTCTACAGGGATGTAAGTTAGGCAAGCCATCCCTTGGCTTCTGGGTTCCGGCAATCCTTGCCGGAACGACGAAAACGGGTACCTATTACGTATTGGCTGAAGCATCTTGCTAGTCAGGAAAAAGAATGAACTCGCCTCTACAAATGTTCAAAAAGAAAACAATGGGAGAAATAGATGCTTAATAAAGTGACATTAATTGGAAATTTGGGCGCAGACCCTGAAGTTCGCTACATGCCGGCCGGTGATGCTGTTGCCAATATAACCTTAGCGACTTCCAGGAGATGGAAAGATAAACAAACAGGCGAAAGAAAGGAGGCTACTGAATGGCACAGGGTTGTATTTTATAGACGTTTGGCAGAAATAGCCGGCGAATATCTGAAGAAAGGCAGCCAGGTCTATATAGAAGGCCGGCTCCAAACCCGCAAGTGGCAAGGCCAGGATGGGCAGGACCGCTACACCACAGAAATTATCGCCGAAGAAATGCACATGCTTGGCAGCCGCAGCGGCGGCACCAGCAGCTTCGGTGGCGATCAGGCGCAACCGGCTTTCAGCGCATCCTCCGCAAAACCTGCATACCAGTCCAAACCCTCGGCGCCACAAAACAATGCTCCGGCAATGCCGTCTCCACCACCCGATTATGAAGATTTTGATGACGATATCCCGTTTTGATCTTACTTAATATTCCTCCCGATGGTTGGAATGGCAAAAACGAGTTATTCAGCATCTTCCTATTGAGACTGCTTTCCAGTCAGCAATACCCGGAGTGTACCGTATGGAATCAGTACTGACGGCGCAGCAGTTGCAGGTATTGGCCGCCATAGTCATTGGGGGCTTATTAGGCGCGGCGATAACGTGGCTGCTGCTTCGTACCCGGAGCCAGGCAGCGGCGGTGCAGGCAAAAAATGAGAGCCAGCTTGAAATCGTGCGCTTACATGAGCGTCTGGGTTATGCTCAAGATGATCTGAAGCGAGTCAACGCCGAGCTCGACAGTTCAATGGGTCAGGCTCGGCACTTGCAGGAACAATTATCCGTTTCGCGGGAAAAATTCGGCGCTGCGGAAATGAACGTCAGCAATCAGGCCGAACAGATCAAACAGTTGGGCAAGGAAAAACAGGCGTTGACGCTTCAGTATGAGCATTTACAGGCTGAGCACAACAGGCTCAGCAAGCAACTGGCGGAAACCAGCACCACGCTGGACGCAGAACGCCGGCAAAGTGAAGAAAAGCTGCGGCTGCTCAACGATGCCAGAGAACAGCTCGCCAATCAGTTCAAGGCCCTGGCTTCAGAAATTCTTGAAGAGAAATCGCGGCGCTTTACCGAGCAGAATCAAACCAATATCAGCGGTTTGCTGGAACCGCTGAAATTAAAACTGCACGAATTCCAGGGCAAAGTCGAGGAAGTTTATGTCCAGGAAGGCAAAGACCGCTCGGCACTGGCTGAACAGGTCAAACAACTATTGTCACTGAATCACCAG
Organism: uncultured Gammaproteobacteria bacterium; assembly: GCA_963848675.1. GTDB lineage: Bacteria > Pseudomonadota > Gammaproteobacteria > Methylococcales > Methylomonadaceae > CAWKEY01. Next base: position 459,276 of record CAWKEY010000023.1, on the reverse strand, counting down.
CTCTCACAAGATGCCCATAATTTGACCAAAGCATTGAAAGGCCAGTCAAAAGTGCAGGGCAACTGGGGTGAACAGATCCTCGAAAGAGTCCTCGAAAGCTCGGGGCTGACCAAGGGGCTGCATTATCAGGCCCAGCAAAATCATGTCAGAGACGATGGCTCCAGGGCGCAGCCGGATATCATTATTCACTTGCCCGAAGGCAGGCATCTGGTCGTCGACGCAAAAGTATCGCTGACCGCGTATGAGGAATATGTCAGCGCCGACACTGATCTGGGCCGGGAAGCGGCGCTCACGCGCCACCTGGATTCGGTTCGCAGCCATATCAAAGGCTTGTCAGGCAAAAACTATCAGGATCTCTATCAGCTTAAATCGCTGGATTTCGTGCTGATGTTTGTCGCTGTGGAGCCGGCCTTTATGCTGGCCATTTCGGAAGACAGTCAATTGTGGCAGGATGCCTGGAAACAGAATGTGCTGCTGGTGAGCCCCAGTACATTGTTATTCGTGGTGCGCACGGTCGCCCATCTTTGGCGTCAGGAACAGCAAAATCGCAATGCTCAGGAAATTGCCAAACGTGGCGGTGATCTTTATGACAAGCTGGCGGGGTTTGTCGAAGACATGCAAAAACTGGGTGACCGCTTGAATCAGGCTCGTGATAGTTACGACAAAGCGCTGGGCAAGCTGACGACTGGCCGCGGGAACCTGGTGGGCCAAGCCCTCAAGCTTAAAGACTTGGGCATCAAACCCGGCAAAGCGCTACCCCATGCATTTGCCGAATTGGCTCGGGATAATGAAGCCAGCCCGCAGGTTGATTAGGCCTTATTATTCACAGCCACATCAAAACCAAAAAGAAATCAGATAACATGACGTTAACGGGCGGTTGCTTTGGTGACCTTCGTGGAAAATATTTTTAATTTGCTGTAACTATCCAGCGTCATGTGTCATTCCGAGTAGAGCGAGGAATCTTGAAGCCTATACTTAGGCTTTAGCGCTTAAGATTTCTCCCGATGGTCGAAATGACAGCAAAATCAAGCGTTTTTCGAAAAAACGCCAAGTGGTTCCGGCATTTTATTGATTCAACTATTTCAATTTGAGAGGACTTTTTATGTATAGGCTAGCGGCAGTTTTACTTTTGGTATCACCATCACTCTATGCACATACCGGTAGCACTATCGAGCATAGTGTGATGAGCGGTTTACTGCACCCTTTAACCGGAATTGATCATTTGCTGGTATTAATCGCAGTTGGACTGTGTGCGGCCAAACAGGGTGGAAAAGCTCTTTTATTGTTTCCATTGCTTTTTTTAGCATTGATGGCCGGTGGCGCGTTGATGCGTGTTACCGCCGTTGATATGCCTTTCCTTGAGTCATTCATCACCGCATCGATACTGGTGTTTGGTGTTCTGGTAAGCGTTAATCATAAGCCGCTCGCAAAAATACTCTTTGTCTGTGCATCGTTTTTTGCCGTATTCCATGGCTATGCCCATGCCGCTGAAATTCCGAACGATTCCAGTAGTGTGCTGTACTTTTCGGCGTTAATGCTGAGCAGTGCTTGTGTTTGCTTGGGCAGCAGCCTTCTGGGGCATTACGCAGGTAAACCAACGCACTTGAGCTTTTCATTAGCCTGTCTGACTGCGGGCCTGTATTACCTGACCGCTGTTTAAAGACTGATGGACGCACCGTTTGGGAACGCAGAGTCCCAGCCCGGCGAATTAACACTTTGCTTTTGCCGAGCAGGGGCTCGGCGTTCCCGGACACTGCTGTAATAGCGGCCCCTGATAAGACTGAGAATAGTTACAAGGAAAAAATGCTTGCTGCTGCAAACAATTGCTGTTTATCCTGAGACCGTTTGACTTTAGACCTTTCAACCACCTGAGGGCAAAAAAAATGAAAAAAAATCTACTTGCAATAGCAAGCTTGGTTACTCTGGTTTTTATCAATTGCGGAACAGTCAACGCAAAAAGCAAACCCAAGGATCCGGCCGATATCGACCGCACGGTGCTGCCGATTGCCCAACCTACATACCCGCACATCACCGAACTGGACGCTCGCAAGACCAAGGCTCCGCCGAGCTTCCAGGTAAAGGCGCCGCAGGGTACGCCCAACGTGGTTATCGTACTGATCGACGACATGGGGTTTGGCACGGCTGACACTTTTGGCGGACCGGTTCCAATGCCGACGCTCGATAAATTGGCGCAGGGTGGGCTCCGCTACAATAACTTTCATACCACGGCATTATGCTCTCCTACCCGGCAAGCACTCAAGACCGGCCGCAACCACCACACGGGCAACACCGGCTCGATCATGGAAACCGCTACAGCCTTTCCCGGTGATACCGGAGTGTTGCCGAACAGCGTGGCGCCATTGGCCGAGATGTTGCGGCTCAACGGCTACAGCACCGGGGCCTTTGGCAAGTGGCATGAAACCGCACCCTGGGAGATCAGCGTCTCGGGACCTTTCGCCCGCTGGCCAACCCTGCAGGGCTTCGACAAGTTCTATGGTTTCATGGGCGGCGAAACCAACGAGTGGTCGCCTTCGATTTACGACGGAGTGACGAAGGTCGAACCGCCGCAAGATCCGAACTACCACTTCACCACGGACATGACCAACCAGGCCGTGGCCTGGGTCCGTTACCAGCAGGCGCTGACGCCGGACAAACCATTTTTCGTATACTACGCCCCCGGCGCCACCCATGCGCCTCATCATGTCCCCAAAGAGTGGGCCGACAAGTACAAGGGCAAATTCGACCAAGGCTGGGACAAGCTGCGCGAGGCCACCTTACAGCGGCAACTTGAACTTGGTGTGATACCGGCTGGCACCAAACTGGCTGGCAAACCTGAAGCCATCAAGGACTGGGATACACTCTCCGAAGACGAGAAGCGCCTGTTCACACGCCAGGTGGAAGTATACGCAGGTTTTGCCGAACAAACAGACCACGAAATCGGCCGCCTGGTGAAAGCGATTGAGGATCTTGGCGAATTGGACAACACGCTGTTCATCTACATTGCCGGTGACAATGGCGCCAGCGCTGAGGGCGGCATGAATGGCATGTATAACGAAAGTACCTATTTCAACGGCGTGCAGGAAACCGTCGCAGAGCAACTTAAACATATTGATCACTGGGGTGGTCCAGAAACGTATCCACACATGGCCGCAGGCTGGGCAGTGGCGTTCGATGCACCATTCATGTGGACAAAGCAGGTGGCTTCGAACTTTGGCGGCACCCGCAATGGCATGGTCGTTCACTGGCCCAAGGGCATCAAAGCGAAAAACGAAGTTCGCAGCCAGTTCCATCATGTGATCGACATTGCGCCGACCGTGCTGGAAGCGGCCCATCTGCCCGAGCCTAAAGTTGTCAATGGCACCAAGCAGACGCCCATCGAGGGCTTGAGTCTGGCGTACACCTTCGATGATGCCAAGGCCAAGGATCGTCATTTGACGCAGTACTTCGAAATTTTCGGTAATCGGGCTATCTACCATGATGGCTGGCTGGCTGGCACTGTGCATAAGGCGCCCTGGGAACAACAGCCCCGCCACCCTCTGACCGAGGATGCCTGGGAGCTTTACGATGTGCGGCAGGACTTTAGTCTCAGCAACGATCTGGCGAAACAAAACCCCAAGCAATTGGCCAAGATGCAGAAATTGTTCATGACCGAAGCACTCAAGTACAACGTGCTGCCCATTGACGACCGCCTTTTTGAACGTCTCACAGCCTCCGCGGTGGGACGTCCAGATGTGATGGGTGGCCGCACCTCGCTGACTCTTGGCGAAGGCATGACCGGCATGATGGAAAATGTCTTCATCGATGTGAAGAACCGTTCCAAGACCATCACCGCTGAGCTGGAAATTCCTGAGGGCGGCGCTAACGGGGTCATTATCGCTCAAGGTGGCCGCTTCGGAGGTTGGAGCCTTTACCTTAAAGACGGCAAGCCCGTTTACACTTATAACTTTCTCGGCCTGAACCGTTACACGGTAGAAGCAGCGGAAGTCATTCAGGCCGGCAAGGCTACAGTGATGTTTGACTTCGTTTACGATGGAGGAGGCGTAGGCAAGGGCGGTACCGGTACGATCTCCGTCAACGGCCGCAAAATCGCCGAAGGACGTATCGAGCGCACGCAACCAAGAATATTCTCGGCTGACGAGACCGCTGATGTAGGCGTGGATGAAGCAACCCCAGTGGTCGACGGCATCGGCGAAGGTTCGAAAACCCGCTTCACTGGTAAAATCGAGAAAGTAACGATAGAGGTGAAATAGTTTCAGAGCAAAGGTATTTGAAGAACCCGGTATTTATCGAAGTTCTCTAGCGCCCATTTTATCCAAACCGGTCGTGGGGCATGCCAGGGTATGAAACAGACGCCTACAATGTTGCTGCCCATTGACTTATGTTCTGGCGGCCTTTGTGGTATTGGCTCTGAAAAAATTAGTTCATGCCTGTCATGAAAGCGGCACGTTCGAAGATCGTTATTGACTTTAAAACATACAGGCCATTTAATGATGTTCTGTAGTTTTAACCCAGTCATCGAGGGAGGTGGCCTATGAAGACAAATCAATGGTGGCGGGCGGCGTGCACTGTATTGTGCGTGTCGGTCCTGTCGGCAATAACCACGGGCTGTTCCGAGAATAAGGCGGTTACACGGCCGGCACCTCCAGCAGCTCAGCTAACCGCCCCGGCAGCGGCGGCAAAGCCTGCGAATGCCGAAGATATTCTGAAGCGCATGGCCGAATTCCTGGCCAAGACCCCGCAGTTCAGTGTGAACCTGAGTGACAGTTACGACGTCATCCAGGGAACAGGCCAAAAAATCGAGTTCGGCGAGCGCCGGAAAATCACCGTGAGCAGGCCTAACGGCTTGCGCGTCGAGCTGGAAGAAAGCAGCGGCGAGAAGCATACCGTACTATACGACGGCAAGGACATCACCACGTTCAGTCCAACGCATAATGTCTACGCGCAGGTTGCCAAAGCCGGCGGGATAGACGGGGCGGTCATGTATTTTCTAAAGGATCTGGGCATGCGTCTGCCGCTGGCCATGCTCCTGACCAGCCGGTTTCCGGCCGAAATTGAGCGTCGTACCCAGGCCCTGGATTATGTCGAGAAGACTGTTTTCGATGGCACGCCCGCCCATCATTTGGCGGGCCGCACGGAAACCGTGGATTATCAGGTGTGGATAGCGGAGAGCGCTCAACCCTTGCCGCTTCGCGTGGTGCTGACCTACAAAAACGCCGAGGGCCAGCCGGCGTTCAGGGCGCAGTTTGCCGATTGGAACCTGAAACCCGAGGTCAAGGACTCCCAGTTCGTCTTCACCCCACCCGAAGGCTCGCGGAAGATTGCCTTCCTCGCGGAGCTGCCTAAAATCGCGCAAGAGGGCAAGACAAAACCAGCACAAACCGGAGGACAAAAATGAATAGCAAATCATATCTGATCATTACGACCATAACGGTCGCATCCGTTCTTCTGATGGCTACCGTGGATGACGCAGCCGCTCGTGGCGGTGGCGGCGGTCGAGGAGGTGGCGGTGGCGGCGGAGGCTTCTCCCGTGGCGGAGGCGGTGCTTATTCAGGTGGCGGCGGTTATTCCCGCGGCGGCGCCGCCGCGAGCGGCAGTTTCTCGTCCGGGGCTGGAAGTTCCGCGGCCTCTGCGTCCAGAGCGTCTGGCCGGTCACAGACTGCACAGACCGCCTCTACCAATAGGTCTGCAACCGCTCAGACGGCGTCCACGAACCGGGCATCGACACAGCAGAACCGTCAATCGACTTCGACGGCGAATCAGGCCCAGCGGCAGCAATACTCAAGCCAAAACGTCGAGGAGCGCCAAGAAGGATACACAGCCAGGACAGGCACACGCCAACAAGGAGCCACGGACCGGACGCAAACGAGGAATGAAACCGCGCAGCAATACCATGGTGGGTATGGCCATTATGATGATCACTATGATAATGGCAACTGGGACGATGGCGAAGTGGCAGCCGTGGCGCTCGGGGCGGCTGCGATAGGTGCGATCGGCGGTTATGCAGCGGGGCAGTCAACAGCCTCTTCTACTGCCCCGTCCACGACAGTCGTCTATGCGGCACCGCCTACGGGTGCTGCGGGTCTGCCCTGCAACCCCAATACGACGGTGGTCAATGGTGTGACTTATTTCCAATGCGGTACTGCCTGGTACACCCAGGCGTATGGCAACAGTGGTGTCATGTATATGCCTGTGGCTGCTCCCTATTAGGCTATCGCCGTAAGATAAGCGACTGCATTGCCAATACCTGGCGAACACTGTGTAGGTCGAGTTAGGGGCAGCCGTAACCCGACACCTCGGCTCTCATGCTATTGTCTAAAGTGCCGCTCCGGCCAGAGTGTTTATTATTCCAGGGAATCGGTAATGATTAATACAAGCCCTGCATGACTCGCCAGTATCCAGTAAATGATTAACTACCAGGAAAATGAAATTAGGAGAAAGAACATGAAGCATAACATTTGGGCCAAGGAAAGGTTACCTAGCCTACTGGCATCGTGTCTGCTGCTGGGGTTTGGATCAGCGGCCAACGCATTGGGTCCCGTGGAAGTACCTGAAACCTGGGGCGGGGATTTGTCTTCACGCCAGCGTTTAACGGGCGATTGGGGCGGCGTCAGGGATGAGATGAGCAAGAAAGGCGTGGAATTGGATGCCAACATGTTGTTAATGCCGGGCGGTGTCATGACCGGCGGTAATGACACCGGCGCCGAATTCTGGGGTAACGTCGACTACACACTGAATATCGATACCGGTAAACTGGGGCTTTGGCCAGGCGGTTTCTTCAAGTTTGAAGGTGTATCCAGCTTTGGAAATACCTTACAAGATCAGTCCGGCGCTTTTATACCCATTAATGTAGCTTCGCTATATCCCAAATATGACGAGGCAAGTAGCGGTCTGATGCAGGCCTCATACACCCAGTTTTTAAGTCCCCACTTTGGTGTCACGATGGGGAAACTGAACCTGTTCGAATTTAGCCCCACCGAGTTCTATGGCGACTATCGCACCCAATTTATGAACACGGCGCTGAATATATCCTCGGCTTATGCCATGGCGCCGATTTCAGCTTACGGGGGTGGCGTTCTGATCCTACCAACGCCAGATATCACCTTGATGGCCTTGGCGCTGGATGCCAGCGGTACACCGACTGAAAATGACATCGGCAAAGCCTTCGATGACGGCGTGACATTGTTGAGCGCGGCAAATATCAAAATCAAGCCTTTTGGATTAGTAGGTCATCAAAGTGTATCCGGGCTGTGGAGCGACAAGACCCGTTTGTCGCTTGATCAAGATCCAGCTAACCTTAAACGCGCGCTTTTACAAGAGCGCTATCCCATCCTCGGCAACCCTGGCCCACTGCTCGAGCGGATTCTCAATAAATATTTTCCGCAACTAGCCATTCCGGTTGAGGCTGCCAATAAAAAGAACAGCACTTGGAATGTTGTCTATAGCTTTGATCAATATTTCTGGCAACCCGATGACGACCCAAAACGCGGTATCGGTCTTTTCTTTAGTTTTGGCGCCAGCGACGGCAATCCCAACCCGATCCAATACAGCTATTTGATGGGGATTGGCGGTAAAGGCGCATTTTCCGGACGGCCGCGCGATAGCTTTGGCATTGGCTGGGCGCGGACGCAGTTTAGTGATCAATTTGTGCCCTTGCTCCGTGACAGGCTGAATCTGGGTCTGGATCATGAAGATGCCATCGAGATGTACTATACCGCTGCGATCACGCCGTGGTTAAACCTAAGTCCCAATCTTCAGGTCATCAATTCCGGCTTGAACAAAGCCCTCAGCAAGGGTAACGGATTGCAGAATATGGATACTGCCCTCGAGGCAAGTCTGCGCATGAATATACTATTTTAGGTTTGCCCAAGGCCTGAGTGCCGTTCAATCGCTGCAATGGTTTGCGAGACAAGATTATGCTAAAAGAACTTCTATCATCCGGCTCCACCGGAGCTTTCAGCCTCGATCGCTGCAAAGCACTGGTGGACGGCGTCTTCGCCATCGTCGTCACCTTGTTGGTTCTGGGTATCGACGTCCCTACCGATCACCGCTTTTCCGAACAAGGGCTTTTTATGTTTCTGGAGCGTATCGGCTTTGATCTGCTGATTTACGCGGTCAGTTTTTGGCTGGCAGGCACGTATTGGCTACAACACGCTGCCATCATGCATTTTTTCCGGAACGGCAGCAGAACGCTGATTTGGCTGAATCTGTTTTTTCTGTTTCCGGTCACCCTGCTGCCCTTTTTCACGAAGCTCAAAGGCGCCTATCGCGACGAGGTATTGGTGACGCTGCTATTTGGCGTTGAACAAATTGTCATTGGGCTTGCTCTGATCGCAATCTGGACTTATGCGGCTTCACATCCCGAACTGCTCGTACGTAAGATTGAGGACGATGTCCGCTGGCAGGTAACCCGGCGAATGATTGTGAGTCCAATTATTATCAGCTTGATAGCCATCCCGCTTTTATACCTGAGCCTGCATCTCAGCAGCCTATTCTTCCTGAGCATTCCGCTGTATTACCTGTTCCACCCCGTGATTGATCGAAATTGGTCCGATTCCGGCAGGAATGGAGAATGACCACACTCTAAGTGGAGCCGGATATGCAAGGGAGACAGGAGCCGATATCCCGGCGCCTCCGCCCGCACCGGCACTGACTTCGGCGCGGCCGGGATTGCCTGGCTTCATTCAAAACTAATCCCATCTTCATCAAATCTTAATCAAACCCCCGGGTTTCCTCTCATCTTGATTCTGTATTCTTTAAGCCAATCGTAGCGACTTGCGCCTAATGCTGTCGCAATGACTTTGGGAAGAACGCTTTCGGCGTTCATCATTGAAAACAGACATAACAGGGGTTTAGCGAATATGCCACTCGGTTTAGGCAACATTTTCAACGGGCTCTTCAAGCAATATGGACACACGGTGATCCTGTTGCTGCGGTTTATCGATATAGCCATGCTTATCGGCGCCGCTTGGGTTGCCCATTATTTCTGGCTTCGCCAGTTTGACATTGATCAGCACTACCGGATCGTGACTGCTTTGGGTGTTCTGGCGACCATCATCTTTTTCGAAATCGGCCAGGTCTATCGTCCCTGGCAGAATGACGCCATGCGCGGGGAAGTCGCGCGTATCGTCAGGGCCTGGGTATCGGCAATTGCACTGGTTATTGCCATTGTCGCCCTGATTCGTTTGCATTTCTGGTTCGGCTCCAGTTATCGCTGGATTATGACCTGGTGGGGGTTGGGCTTGTTATCCGTGCTGAGCGCCCGAGGCCTGCTGTCCCTGTTGTTGAAATGGTTGCGTTCGCGCGGCTGGTCACAGGGGCGCATCCTTATGGTCGGCTTGAACCATATGGCGATTGCGGTCAGCCGGCAGTTGCGTCATTCATCCTGGGCAGGCCTGCAAGTCATCGGTTATGTCGATGACCGCTTCGAAAACCGGCACGCGGTGGGCGATTTCTCGCTCCCGCGGCTCGGCAATATACAAGATCTCACGGCCATAGTTACTGAACAAGCCGTGGATGAAGTATGGATTGCCTTCCCCGGCGAATCACTCGCGGAACGTGCCCAGCATGAACTGCGCCATCTTCCTGTCAGTATCCGCCTGGTGATCGACTGTTTTGCGTTCAAGCAAAGTAAATTTCTCAGCTTGAACACGGTAGCCGGCATTCCGACCCTGGATTTTTCGGTTTCTCCACTGCATGGCGTCAACCGTTATGTCAAGGAAATTGAAGATCGATTGCTGGCGTTCATCATCTTGGTTCTGATCAGTCCGTTGCTGCTACTCATCGCACTCGGCGTTAAGATCAGTTCACGCGGCCCGGTGTTTTACCGGCAAGAGCGGGTGGGCTGGAACAACCGTTCCTTCACCATCCTGAAGTTCCGCTCGATGCCTGTGAACGCCGAAGCCCAATCCGGCGCGGTATGGGCTAAGCCAGGCGAGAATCGGGCAACCCGGTTTGGCAGCTTCTTGCGCAAAACCAGTCTGGACGAATTGCCCCAGCTGATCAATGTGCTCAGAGGCGATATGTCCCTGGTCGGACCGCGTCCGGAACGTCCTGATTTTGTCGAAGTCTTCAAGGATCAAGTGCCGAACTACATGAAAAAGCACATGGTCAAGGCCGGCATCACCGGCTGGGCGCAAGTCAATGGCTGGCGCGGAGATACCGACCTGAACCAGCGTATCGAACACGATTTGTATTACATCCAGCATTGGTCGATATGGTTCGATCTGGAAATTGCCTTGCGCACGCTGCTAACCGGTTTTATCAATAAAAATGCTTATTAAGGAATACCTCGCCATGTTTAGATTAATTCCCCTGATACCGGCTTTACTGCTGTCGGCTTGTTCTTTAACGCCCGGCATGAATATGGAGGTCGACAACAATATGTCGGAGCTGGAAGTGCCAACGATGAAAAACGGCAAGATGGTCAAGGAAAAGACCCGGATCGTGCCGATTACCGCAGATGTGATCATCGAGCGGGAAAACTCACGGCAGCAAGCGGTCAACAATCTGCCGCCGGTGGACATTAGCAAAGCTATTTATCGAATCGGCCCGCAAGACCGATTGATGATTACCGTTTGGGAGCATCCAGAGCTGAACGATCCCGGCGGGGAAAAGATATTGCCCGAGCTGGCCGGTAAAGTGGTGGACGAAAACGGCGAATTGTATTTTCCCTATGTGGGTAACCTCCATGTGGCTGGAAAGACCGTCAGTGAGGTCAGGGCAGAACTGACTCAGGAACTTTCCAAATACTTCAAAAAAGTCAAACTCGATGTCCGGGTGCTGTCTTTCCAGAGTCACAGGGCAGCCGTGGTTGGCGAAGTCAAAACCCCCGGCATTCAGTCCATGAACGAGACGCCGATGACGGTGGCTGAAGCCATCAGCCGCGCCGGTGGCGTGACAGAGAATGCCGATATGAGAAACGTTGCTCTGGCGCGCGATGGCAAACTCTACAAGATCGATGTACTGGCCTTGTATGAAAAGGGCAACTCCACCCAGAACCTGTTGCTTAAGGACGGCGACGTGCTGAACATCCCCGACAGCAAGGATAACAAAGTGTTAATAATGGGTGAAGTCGGCAGGCAGCAGGCCCTGCAGATCAACAAGGGCAGGTTGTCGTTGTCGCAAGCTCTGGCGGAAGCTTATGGTGTGGATTTCAACACATCCAGGCCGGAAGACATCTATGTGATTCGTCCAGGTAATATGAACCCCGAGATTTTTCAGCTGAATGCGGAATCGCCCGATGCCATGATTCTGGCGAGCCAGTTTGCTTTGCAAGCGCAAGATACAGTTTTCGTCGGCACGGCGGGCGTCACCCAGTGGTCACGCGTTCTCAACCAAATCCTGCCGGGATCGTTCACATCGATTATGTCGCAAGCTGCGATCATGGGAATGTAATGGCATACAAGATTATTGGCTTATCTTTTCACATAATTGGGATATGAAAATGCATTCACAGAACGAAGCTACACTGTTGCCGCCGCTGAGTCCGTCCCGGATCGAGGAGCATGGCACAAGTATCCGTGACTATGTCGACTTGCTGCACGAGAGCAGAAAGACCATTCTGCTGACGCTGGTAGCGACATTGCTGGTGACAGCGGTCTATCTGGTTTTGGCGCCACGCACCTACAAGGCCGACGCACTGTTACGGATTGACAAGAACAAGGCCCTGCTGGCCGCTCCGCTGCGTAGCGAGGCCAACAACGGCGCCGCCTCCGAAGCCGAAAATCCACGGGCGCAGCGTGAGGTGGAAATCCTGCGTTCGCGTTCGGTGCTTGGCAAGGTGGTGGAGAACCTGAACCTGATGGTCGAATATTCACCCCTTTACTTTCCGGTTATTGGAGAGACTCTGGCTCGCCGGCATGACGCGCATGACGGCATTGCAACGCCCTGGTTGGGATTTAGACGCTGGGCCTGGGGCGGTGAAAAACTGAAGGTTGCCACCTTTAATGTGCCGGATCGTTATCTGGACGAAGAGTTTACCCTGGTTGCCATGGAGCTGAACCGCTTTCGCTTGCTCGGGCCTGAGGGTGAAATGTTGGCCGAAGGTCAGGTAGGCGATACCCTTACAACCGGCATCGGTGAGGCGAGTCCGATCGTCATTAAGCTCGAACAACTCGAGGGTCATACCGGCACCCATTTCACGCTGACCAAAAGGACCACGCTGGCTGCCATCGAAACCTTGCAAAAGGCCTTTTCCGTCAAGGAGGTTTCCAAGGACACCAATATTCTCAGCGTCGAGCTCAAAGGCCGAGATCCGGAGCAACTTGCCAAATCAGTCAATGATATCGCCACTATTTACGTGAACGCGACGGTCAATTGGGAGTCTGCGGAGGCTGGTCAAAAGCTGAGTTTTCTGGAGAGCCAGCTGCCCATCGTCAAGGAACGCCTGGAAAAGGCCGAACAAGGCCTGAGCGCATACCGTCAAAAGCATGGCGCCGTTGACATCTCTGCCGAGGCGGAGATATTGCTCAAGCAAGCGGCCGAAATGGAAACCCTGGGCATTCAACTCAAACAGAAGTACGACGAGCAGAGCCAGCGCTTTGAGAGCGCCCATCCGGACATGGTCGCCACCAATGCGCAAATCAAGCGCGTCAACCGGAAGTTGTGGAGTTTAGAGAAGCGGATCAAGGATCTGCCGCGCACGCAGCAGAGTGTGGTGAGCCTGTCGCGGGACGTGCAGGTCAATACCGAACTGTATACCTCGCTGCTGAACAGCGCCCAGGAACAGCGCATTGCGGCGGCCGGTTCGCTGGGCAACTCGCGCATCGTCGATTTTGCGGTAACTCCGGAAAAACCGTATTGGCCTAGACCCGGCTTGTTGCTGGCTATCGCCAGTATGCTCGGGCTGAGTTTGGGATCGGCTTTGGTGTTTCTGAGACATTCCTTGCAGCGCCACGACAATTATCCGGCGCTGCTGGAATATCAGGTCGGTCTGCCGCTGTTCGCCGCCATACCGCATAGCAAGAAGCAGCGCAAACTGACACGGCAGATCGATCAGGGCAACGATAGACAGCCCGGCATCCTGGTCAGCCAGGATCCACTGGATATTTCCATCGAGTCGCTGCGCGGCCTGCGTACCACACTCGAAGCCACGCTGGCCAAACACGAAAGCAAGGTGATCATGGTCAGTAGTCCGGCGCCCGGTATGGGTAAATCGTTTGTCAGCACCAATTTGTCGGCGCTACTGGCCAGCATCCAGAAGCGGGTGTTGATCATCGATGCCGACATGCGCAACGGCCGGCTACACGAAACCTTTTCCATCGGCAAACAGCCCGGGCTTTCCGATCTGTTGGCCGGTAAGGCTACGCTCGGTGAGGTGATTGTCAGCCTGCCCGATGTCGGAGTGGATTTGATACCCAGAGGCAATATGGTGATGAATCCGTCTGAATTGCTGGTGCTTGGCGAGTTGTCCGAAACTCTGGAGCAATTGAAGAGTTTTTACAACCATATCATCATCGATTCGCCGCCGATTTTGGGCGCCACCGATGCCGCCATTATCGGCAAACACGCGGATGCCACATTTCTGGTGGTCAAGGAAGGCCGCTATACGGCGCAGGAACTGGAAGTGAGCTTTAGGCGTTTCCAACAGGTCGGTGTGAAACCGAATGGCTTCATTATTAATGACATGAAGGAAGGTTCATCGTATTACCCCTATTATGGCTACGCCTACCACCGCACCGACATCGAACATAAAGATCAATCGGCTTTGATGGCGGGATATCAGGTGATGGGCGACTGGCTGGAAAAACATCTGGATAGGGATTCGCTACCCGTTGTTGCATCCACGATAGAGACGGGCAAAAGTGTCCAGGTGTAAAGCATGGTGATTCGTCTAGAGAAAGACCTGCCGGTGCTGCTGTTCGCGCTGGTCAGCATGTCGACCGTCGCTGCTTTGCCGCAAGTCGAGTCGGCCTGGACGGGTGTAAAAGAAGTTTATGGCGAACAGGATTTCGGTTTACGTATCCTTCGCGAGATCATGCTTTTGGTGCTGGTCGCCTACGCATTTTTTGAACCACGCTTGCGGCGCGGGGCCATCACCAGTTCTGTATTGGCATTTTTGGGGGCTGTCGCCACTTATGCGCTGTTTGAAGTGGGCTATGCGCTGTACCTGGGTTTACCGTTGGTAGTACCGATGGCGGGCCTGCGGGTTTTCGAATACCTGCCGCTGGCCCTGATTGGATTTGTGACCAGCCGGTTGGGCGCGGGGGGCTATGTCATCTATAAGTTTGCGCATTATCTGCGTTATTACATTGCTTTGCAGGCCGTGTTGGCGATAGCGCAGGCCTTGTGGGCGCCGCCTTTGTTCGGGGTGTCATTCCTGGGCGGTGGACGGCCATTCGGCACCTTTGTCAGCCCCAATCTGTTTGGCGCGACCATGGCGACTTGCGCGCTGTTGTTCGCGCTGGTTCCGGGCATGCGCAAGTGGCTGGCGTTGAGCGTGTTTTTGGCTTTACTGAGCGGATCGCGCACCGCGTTTATCAGCGCCTTGCTGGTGGTGTATTTCCAGATTCTTGCTGTAATGCGGCCGCGTGACCGCTGGGCCTTGGTGATGCCGGCGCCGGTACTTGCTGTGGGTGCGCTGCTGCTGGCGTCCAGCCCTCTGCTCAGTGGCCGTGATGATGCCAATCCCACCGAAGACGGCCGCATAGACCTGTGGCAGCGGGTATTTGCCAACTACATCCATGATCCGATGGACGTGTTGTTTGGTTGGGGCTTGGGACTGGGTTCCAACACTATCAATATTCTGTTTGGTGCTGAACATTTTCCAGGCCAATTCGACTCCGACAGTCTGTATTTATTTCTGTTGAATGGTTACGGCTTGATTGGCTTGCTGGCGTATCTATTGTTGTTATGGACAACGACACGGATGTCTGTCCACCCAAGCAAGGGTTTGGTGATGATGTTTATCTTCGTTGCCGGGCTGACCTTCAATATGTGGGAGTATTTTCCGCAAAATGCGTTGTTAATGTTGCTGTGGGGCATGGTAATGGGCACCCACTACAAGCCTGGTTCAGTTTCTGAAAGGACCAGCCCAGTGACGCCGGGTGCTTATTCCCAACGTCCCTCCTGACAACGAGCTTGCAAATGAAAACGACTATGTTTGGTGCATTGAAACAAAGACGAATATTCGGTGATGCGTTTTGGGTGCTGTTTGGGCAACTGGCGTCTGCCATTGCGTTGCTGGCGGGGACGCGAGTCCTGACCGAACTGGTTACGCCGGATATTTACGGACAAGTCGCGTTGTTAAACGGTTTTGTAGCCTTGGGTGTGGCGCTTTTTTCTTATCCCTTCATTTGGGCCGGCATGAGGCTGTTGCCGGAATGCCAGAGCAGTGCAGAGCGTGCAGATTTGTATGGAGTTGTGACCAGTCTGACTACTCGTTCGACGGTTCTGGCGATAGCGCTGCTACTGCTGGGAGGTGCTGGTTATAGCTATTTCGCGCACAGCAATATAGCCCTCTTTGCACTTGCTGGCATCCTGCTGGCGGCCACCGTCCGGCGCGAACTGGGCGTACAGTTATTGATCGGAGAGCGTAAACAACGCGGCGCCAGTCTGTGGCAGACCAGCGACAGCATTCTGCGCCCATTGTTGGCGATCTCGTTGGTATGCTGGGGCGGCGCCAAGGCCGAGTGGGTTTTACTGGGTTACATCGGGGCAAGCCTGGTCGCGAATATAGCTTGGGGAACTGTTCTAAGTGTGAAAGTCGATAAAAACCAGCATTCCGGCGGCGCACGACATTTTAAAACTGATGTCTGGGCCTACGCTTTGCCGCTCATTCCGATGGAATTGATATTTTGGGTGAATAGCTTGGGCGATCGCTATGTCATTGGCTATTTGCTGAGCGCTGCGGAGGTGGGTTTATATGCAGCGACCTACATGATTATCAACGAGGCGTTTAATCGCAGTGCGATGGTGTTGTTGCGTACCTTTCAGCCGGTTTATTTTCAGTGTTTTTCCCAAAACCAATTCAAGGAAGGCTTCAGGATCTTATGGATATGGATAGGGTGTGTGGTTGCGTTAGGGATCATCGGCGTGTCGCTGCTGCTCCTTACCAAGGACTGGGTAGCGGCCTGGGTGCTCGCCAAATCCTATCATTCGGCGGTTGAGTTGATGCCTGCCATCGCGGTTGGCTGTGCGCTGCATGCTTTGGGAACCGTGGTGGCGCAACCGCTGCTGGCAAACAAACGCACGAGATTGTTATTGCTGGGCCGGGTATGCGGTGCGCTAACAGCAGCCCTGTGTATTCCGCTGATGGTACTAAATTTCGGCTTGCCCGGAGCAGCTCTGGCCAATCCCATATATTTCGGCGTTGAGGCCTTGGTATTGGCCATGCTGGCCAAACCATGGCGAATGATCGGCACAGAAAGCCCATGTCAGGCGGCAGAGGAAACCGCAAATTGCAGCGCAACGGCCTGAGTCTCGTAGCCGCGTAGGACGGGTTAGGCGTTAGCCGTAACCCGACGTTTCGGGTGAATAGTTTCAAAAAACTTAAACAATTTATATGCTCACTGTTGTTATTTTGACCAAAAACGAGGAAGCCAATCTGCCGCGATGTCTGGCGGCGATACCCGCGCACTATCCCACTGTGATCGTAGACTCGGGAAGTACCGATAACACGGTGGCCATTGTCAATAGCCGGGGCTGCAGAATTTATAGCAATCCGTGGTCCGGCTTTGCCGAGCAGCGTAATTTTGCCATCAAACAATGCGAGATTAACACGCCATGGCTATTGTTTGTCGATGCCGATGAAATCTATCCACAGGCTTTTTATGACCGGTTTGAATCGGAATTTGCGCATACGGATTCCTTTGATGTGCTGATGGTGCCGTCGATTTTGTATCTTCGCGGCAAACGACTCAATCACGCCCCCGGCTATCCCATTTATCATCCGCGACTGGTGCGCCGGGAAACCACCCGTTTTGTTCGCAACCATACCGGGCACGGTGAAGCGGTGATCAATACCTGCCGGATCGGCTATTCGGATATCCCTTATGAACACTATTTTTATCATGGCGAGATCATCGAGTGGATGCATAAACATGTCGACAAGGCCGCGCAAGAGGTGCAGCTTCAGCCGACGACGGATGCGGTGATGACGACACGCGGGCGCTTAAGCGTGTTATTGGGGCGGTCCTGGCTGAGGATTTTGGCCCGGTTTTTATACCACTTTGTATTTCGAGGTGGTTTTCTGGACGGAGCTGCCGGCTTTGAGTTTGCACTGATGTTTACCTGGTATGAGGCTACCATCTATGTGCAAGCAAAAGCCGGCCTTCAAACAAGGTGATGACGATGAAAGTATCGTTGGTATTAGCAACGCTGGGAAGAGACGTGGAAGTGGCGGATTTTTTGAAATCCTTACTCTACCAGACCTATAAGGACTTTGAACTGGTCATCATCGATCAGAACCAGGATGGCAAAATTGATACGATTGTCGAGCTGTTTAAAAGTAGCCTGGATGTGCAGCATATCAAGGTGGATTTTACCGGTAATGCGCGCGCCAGAGACTACGGCATAGGTTTCGCTCAGGGCAGAATCATCGCATTTCCCGATGACGATTGCGCCTATGACAATGATGTTTTGGAAAAAGTGGTTACCGAATTCGCCAATCGTGAAAACCTCGCCATCCTGGTAGGCGGTTCCTATGATCTCTCATCCGGCCGCTTCAGCATCGGCGTGAACAGTCCCAAAGCCCGCTATTTTTCAAGGTTCCGGATGATGGGAGTCGAGTTCACGCAGTTTTTTGACCGGGACAGGATTGATGGCGAGCAGTTGCATTTCGATCACGATTTCGGGATTGGATCGAAATATTCCGGAGGCGAGGGTTTTGAGCTTTTGTATCGCTTGCTGCGGGCCGGTAATATTGCATTTTATAACCCGGACATAAAAATTTATCACCCGGATAAAGATCACTATAAGTTGGGGACAGGAAGGATGCTGATGTATTCAACAGGGGTTGGTGCGTACATCCGAAAATTTGCCAATCAGCAGGATGTGTTCATGTTGTACTACATGGCGCGCAAGATGTTGGTCGTACCCTTCCTAAAAATGCTGTTGGCCCTGGTTTTATTGAATCCGAAAAAGCTGACTTATTCTTTTTACAACCTTGTCGGCATCTGGCGCGGGTTTCTGGCTTATGAAAGGTAAATCAGAATCAAGGTACGCAGTGCGTACCCTGCAGGTTTTAATTTATTCAAAAACAGTTTCAGGAGAAATTCTATGAAAGTAGGCGTTGTCGCTACACATATACCGCCAGCTAAAGGGTACGGCGGAGTGTCCGTCACGGCTGGGGTTTTGAGCAAGGCTTGGGCGGACTGTGGTCATAAGATGGTGTTGGTCGCGTCCGATGAGTCTATTGATGGCCGATTGCGGCCTGAGGATGTAAATCTTGGTGAACAGGTGGATGTCCGGCTCTATCGTTGCTATGGATTCAGGCGTTGGGGCTTTGGGTTTGGCGCTATTCCCGAACTGTTCAAGTTATGCCTGAAGGCGCCGGTGGTTTATATCCATGGCATTGCAACTTGGCCGTCCACGCTTGCTGCCATTTTCTGTACCTTGCTGCGCCGACGTTTCATGGTAGCTGTCCATGGCGGGCTTATGCCGGAACATGTCGCCATGATCCGGCGAAAGAAACCCCACAAATGGTTGTTTTATAAATGGCTAACCTTCCCTACTCTGCGCCGGGCTATCGCCGTTCATTGCACCTGCGAGGCCGAGGTCGAAGGGGTGAGAAATGTACTGGGCAATGATGCTCCGATACTGCTGGTTCCCAATGGAATCGACAGCCTCGAGGTGAAACCGGCGGAATATCCCGCCGAGGAAGGAATGACCCTCTGCTTTCTTGGTCACATTCAGCGGGAAAAGGGGATCAACGCCTTCATCAGAGCATGGTTGAAAACACGGTGCCCGGGGGATCGG
The DNA here is from genome assembly GCA_963848675.1 of uncultured Gammaproteobacteria bacterium. GTDB lineage: Bacteria > Pseudomonadota > Gammaproteobacteria > Methylococcales > Methylomonadaceae > CAWKEY01. Next base: position 440,361 of record CAWKEY010000023.1, on the reverse strand, counting down.
TTGTTGGTCGCGGGAGGAAGCGTGGATAGGGCCTATTTTGGGGAGTTTCAGGAGTTGGCCGGACAGGCCGAGGGCGCCATCCGTTACCTAGGTTACCTGGGGCGGGCCGAAGTCTTGGAGCTATTGGAGACCAGCCATTTCCTGGTGTTCCCTTCCGGGATTGAGGCTGACGGTGGCATCGGGGAAAACTTTGGCAATGTGGTGGCCGAAGCCATGGCGGTGGGGCGGCCGGTATTGGTAACCAAAGGCTTGGCATGGGACCACCTGGAATCGTTTGGGGCTGGCTTTATTTTCGACAAATCCGAGGCTTCCGTGTGTGCTGCACTGGATCGGGCGCAGTCTCTGGGACGGGTGGAGTGGGAGCGAATGTCGCGCAATGCCCGCACTTATGTTGAACAACAGCTCGATTCCAGAATGCTAGGGGAGCGGGTCTGGCGGGTGCTGACTGGTCCTGGTACGGGCGATAGTTCACAGCATATGGTGGAGGGTTCCTTGTATGAGTAAGGTTGGCCTCATCGTCCCCACCCTAAACGAGGGCAGGCTCTCGGAGGTGTGGCTCAAGGAATTCGATCGGCAGACCCGAAAGCTGACGTTGTGGCTTCAGCCGCATGGTTTATGGAGAGAGGTTAGCTATGAATAATACCGGGCAAATGGTTACGGTGGTCATTCTCACCAAGAACGAGGAAATGACCCTGGCGCGGTGCTTGGAGGCCATTCCACCCGGCTATGGAGTGATAGTCCTGGATTCCGGGAGCACGGATAAAACGCTGGAGGTAGCTAGGCGCCATGGCAGCATGATCCATCAACATGCTTGGGAAGGATATGCTCAGCAGAGGAATTATGCCCTGGAACAATGTGGAATCACCACGACCTGGGTTCTTTTTATCGATGCCGATGAAGTCTTTCCGCGGCCGTTCTTCGATTGGATCGGGACCTCATTGGATAGCGAATTGGCCGCGGCGGATGCGGTCATGGTCCCGTCGTATTTTTTCCTGCGCGGAAAACGCCTCAAGTATGCACCGGGTTATCCCATTTACCACGCCCGGTTATTGCGGCGTGGTAAGGTGCGGTTTCTATCGCATCATGATGGCGGCTTCGGAGAAAATATCGAACAGGGATGCCGGGTCATTTATGGGAAAATACCCTACGATCACTATTTCTACGAAGGTGAATTGCTGGAGTGGATGCACAAGCATATCGATCATGCCAATAGGGAAATCAGGGTCAGTAAGAACGGAATTATTCTCAACCGCCGCAAACGCTTGAGCTTGTTGTTTGGGAACTCGGCTCTACGGGTTCCGACACGCTTTATCTATCATTATCTGGTTTGTGGAGGATTTCTGGATGGACGGCCGGGGCTGGAGTTTTCATTGATGTTTGCATGGTATGAGGCTACGAAATATCTGCTCGCGCGTTACGGTGATAAAAAGTGAGCGCGGGGCTTTCAAACAGATTAGCTCCTTAGCGGATTTCGCATGGAGTACAAAGGGTTGGCAAGATCGTCGCCTGCAGGAGATGACGTCGAGCCTACGGGGACATATCTACAACATGTCTCAACAGCGCTTGGCTTCTCCCTGTCCTATAGATATAGAGGGGTAAATGGTTATGGGCAGTTACAGCATAATCCAAGTTTTTCAAAATTTTGCAGGAGGATATTTATGGATGTAGGTGTAGTAGTGACGCATATACCGCCGGCCAAGGGTTATGGCGGCGTATCGGTGACGGCCAGTGTTTTGACCAAGGCCTGGGCGGAGCTTGGCCATGAGATAGCAATCGTTGCCTCGGATGAGTCCATAGACGGGCGGTTGAAACCGGAGGATGTGCAACTGGGTGATCGAGTGAAGGTGAGTCTCTATCGTTCGCACTGGTTTAGGCGCTGGGGATTCGGGTTCGGCGCCATCCCGAAACTGTTCGACATCTGCCGGAAGGCACCAGTCGTCTATATTCACGGTATTGCCACTTGGCCCTTAACCCTTGCGGCGATTTTCTGTAACTTGCTCAAGCGCCCGTTCATGGTGGCGGTGCACGGCGGCCTGATGCCCGAGCATGTAGCCTTGATTCGGCGCCGGAAGCCGCACAAATGGTTGTTCTATAAATGGGTGACTTTCCCGACCTTACGTCGTGCCTTGGCCATTCACTGCACCAGCGACACCGAGGCCGAAGGCGTGCGCAACGTGCTCGGTAAAGATGCCCGCATCCTGCTGGTGCCAAACGGCATCGATAGCCGCGAGTTTCAAGTAGCCGAATATCCTGCCAGTGCAGGCGTGCAATTGTGCTTTCTGGGTCACGTTCAACAGGAAAAAGGCATCAACGCCTTTATCAAAGCCTGGTTGAAAGTGCGTCGGCCGGCAGATCAGCTGGTAGTCGCCGGCCGCAGTGTGGACGGCGCTTATTTCGAAGAGTTTCAAGCCCTGGTCGAGCAGGCGGAAGGGGCCATCAGCTACCGGGGGTATTTGCAACGCGAGGAAGTCATGGAGCTGTTAGCGGCCAGTCATTTCCTGGTGCTGCCATCGGGCTTGGAGGAAGCGGGCGGCATGCGCGAGAACTTCGGCAACGTGGTTGCAGAAGCCATGGCGGTTGGACGTCCGGTGCTGGTTGCCAAAGGTTTGGCATGGGACCATCTGGAAGCGTTTGGGGCCGGCTTTGTCTTTGAACGCAACGAAGCTTCCGTGTGCGACGTTCTGGCTAGAGCGCAAGCACTGGACAGAGCCGAGTGGCAACAGATGTCAACAAACGGCCGGCAGTATGTCGAGCAGCAGCTCGACCCCGTCAAACTGGGCGATAAAGTCTGGCAGGTGTTGACGAAACCTGATCAGGCTGATATGCCGCAACAGTTAGCAGAAGGTTCATCGTATGAGTAAGACCGGCCTTATCGTTCCCACCCTAAATGCAGGCAAACTCTGGGAGTCCTGGCTGAAAGCCTTCGAACTGCAGACCCGGAAACCGGATTATCTTTTGGTGATCGACTCGTCGTCCAGTGACGGCACCGCAGCGTTGGCGCGCGCCCAGGGCTTTGACGTGCAGGTGATTCCAAAGGCGGAGTTTAACCACGGCGGCACACGGCAGGCCGGCGTGAATGCGTTGGCGGCGGATGTGGATATTATAATCTTTTTGACCCAGGATGCCTTGTTGGCCAGCCCCGATGCCATCGAAAAGCTGTTAGCTGTGTTCGAGAATGAACGCATCGGCGCGGCCTACGGACGCCAGCTGCCGCACCGGAACGCGGGGCCGATTGGCGCCCATGCCCGGGTGTTTAATTATCCGTCCGAAAGCCAGCTGCGCAGCCTGGAAGACCGCAAACGTTTTGGCATTAAAACCGTGTTTATCTCCAATTCCTTCTCTGCCTACCGGCGCAGCGCGCTGATGCAGGCAGGCGGCTTTCCGGTGGATACCATCATGAACGAAGACACCTATGTGGCTGGCAAGATGCTGGTCTCGGGCTGGAAAATCGGCTATTGCGCCGATGCTCAAGTGTTCCATTCTCATGATTATAATTTTGTAGACGAGTTTAAGCGTTATTTCGATATCGGCGTGTTCCACACGCATACGCCCTGGCTGCAACAGACATTTGGCGGGGCGTCCGGTGAAGGTTTGCGCTTCGTCATCTCGGAAATGCGCTACCTGATGAAGCATGCACCCTGGCTGATTCCCTCTGCCGCGCTGCGGACAGGCATGAAATTGCTGGGATTCAAGCTCGGCGCCCAACATCGGGCATGGCCGCAAGCGGTCAGCAGGTTTTTCAGCCTGCACAAAACTTACTGGCTGCGCACCTCGCCATAAAGCTCCTAAGCCCGGGAACGCCGAGCCCCAGCTTGGCCAGAGCAACGAATAAATGAGGCTCAGCGTTCCCGGATATTGCGGCAATAGTGAACCCTGAGTGCACTGAACAGTTGCAATTTTAACGTTTCAATGCGATGGCAACGACACGTTACGATAGACGTTTTTTTGGGGCTAAACATGCGCAATTATTTTTCATCCCTACCTTATCCCAAATTCAAACTAGCCATCGTGGCGCTGCTGGCGCTTAACGCCGTTATCTATGCCGTAGCCGATACCTTGACTAGCGCTGTTGACGCGTGGGCCTGGCTTGATGTTTACGATGCGGCATTGTGGATTGTGGCATTTGCCTCCATTGAAGTAGATATTTTTCAACTGTTTCAACGCAAGCAGGCATAAGCCGGGTCTGGCTTTGACAAGCGGGTATTATGTGCTGCCGGTTACAGGTAGCCGGGCAAATTTTACCAACAGGTTGTGATGTGCAGGCGGCCGGTCTCAATAGGTCGTGTATAATAGCCGGGCCATTTTAGGGCTGCATTTAATCCGGCGCTTCGCGTTTAGCAATTCCGCAATAGAAGTCCGCAATTGATGTATTGCCTGTTCAAAGTGGTTTCCTCGCCGCCATTGTATTTTTCCGTAACCCAACAAGTTTTCACACTCCAACTCCTATGCAACCCGCGTTTGTCCATTTAAGACTCCATACCGAATTTTCGCTGGTTGACGGCATCGTCAGAATCAAGCCCTTGGTTAAACGTCTGGCAGAGTTAAACATGCCTGCGGTTGCGGTGACCGATCATGCCAATCTGTTCGCGCTGGTCAAGTTTTATAAGGCGGCAATGGGGCAGGGCATCAAACCGGTTGCGGGTTCTGATGTGCTGATTTTCAATCCCGAAGACCCGGCTACGCCTTATCGTTTGACTTTGCTGGTTAATAACCATACCGGCTACATCACGTTGACCGAACTCATTTCCAAAGCCTATCAGGAAGGCCAGCATCAGGGTGTGCCGATGCTGCAACGGGAATGGATTGAAGCCAATCATAACGGATTGATTGCCTTGTCAGGCGCCATGAGCGGCGACATAGGCAAGGCTTTGCTGGCAGAAAACAAGGATGCCGCCAGGCGCCTGGCAAGGCATTGGGGGGCATTGTTTGAGCAACGCTTTTATCTGGAATTGCAGCGTGTGGGCAAGCCGGAAGAAGAGCGCTATATTGCCGCTGCGGTTGACCTGGCGCTGGAGACCGGTTTGCCGGTAGTGGCTACCAATGACGTCCGCTTTATCCGGCAGCAAGATTTCGATGCCCATGAAGTGCGGGTCTGCATCAATCAGGGCCGCGTGCTTGATGATAACCGGCGGCCCAAGGATTATACCCCGCAGCAATATTTGCGCAGCACCGAGGAAATGCTGGCGCTGTTTGCGGATATTCCCGAGGCCCTGGAAAACACCGTGGAAATTGCCAGGCGTTGCAATCTGAAACTGACGCTGGGCGAAAATTTCCTGCCGGATTTTCCGGTGCCCGAAGGCATGAATTTGTCCGAGTTGATGGCTGCCGAGGCTTTGAAGGGTCTGGAAGAGCGCTTGCAGCAACACCCGGCCGTGGGTAAAGGCACGGATGAAGAAAACCGTAAGGTTTACTATGAGCGCCTGGATTTCGAGCTGAAGATGATCACCCAGATGGGTTTTCCCGGTTATTTCATGATTGTTGCCGATTTCATTCAATGGGCCAAAAACAATCTCATTCCGGTAGGGCCGGGGCGTGGCTCGGGTGCCGGCTCCTTGGTGGCCTATGCGCTGAAGATCACGGATCTGGATCCCATCGAATTCGATCTGCTGTTCGAGCGTTTTCTGAATCCAGAGCGGGTTTCCATGCCGGATTTTGACGTCGATTTCTGCATGGATAGGCGCGATGAGGTGATCGACTATGTGGCCCGGCATTATGGCCGCGATCACGTTGCGCAGATTATCACCTACGGTTCGATGGCGGCCAAGGCGGTCATTCGCGATGTCGGCCGCGTCTTGGGTTTTGGTTACGGTTTTGTCGACCGGCTGGCCAAACTGATTCCCTTTGAAATCGGCATGACGCTGGAGAAAGCGTTAAAAGATAGCCCCGAGCTTAAACAGCTCTATGAAACCGAAGAGGAAGTCAAGACGCTGATCGACATGGCGCGGTCACTGGAAGGCATTTCCAGAAACGCGGGCAAACATGCCGGCGGCGTGGTCATCTCGCCGACCAAGCTGACCGATTTTACGCCGCTGTACTGCGAGCAGGGCGGCGGCAATCTGGTGACCCAGTTTGACAAGGATGATGTTGAAGCCGTGGGGTTGGTCAAGTTTGACTTTCTGGGTCTGCGCACACTCACCATCATCGATTGGGCGCTGCAAACCATCAATCATAACAAACAGCTGGCCGGCGAGCCGCCGGTCGATATTACCGTCATTCCCCGGGATGATGCGGCCTCCTACGAATTGTTGAAAAACGCCCAGACCACGGCCGTCTTCCAGCTCGAATCCAGGGGCATGAAGGAGCTGATCAGAAAGCTCAAGCCGGACTGCTTCGACGATATTATCGCGCTGGTGGCGCTGTTCCGGCCCGGCCCTCTGGAATCGGGCATGGTCGATGACTACATCAATGTCAAGCATGGCGCGAAAGCCGAATATGCGCATCCCTTGCTGGAACCGATTTTAAAGCCCACCAACGGCGTTATTCTGTATCAGGAACAGGTGATGCAGATTGCCCGGGAACTGGCGCAATACACGCTCGGCGGCGCGGACATGCTGCGGCGCGCGATGGGCAAGAAAAAGCCCGAGGAAATGGCCAAGCAGCGGGAAATCTTCACCGAGGGCGCGGTGGCCAATCAGATTGATGAAAGCATTGCCACCTACATCTTCGATTTAATGGAGAAGTTTGCCGGTTACGGCTTCAATAAATCGCACTCGGCCGCGTATGCGCTGGTGGCCTATCAAACCGCCTGGCTGAAGGCGCATTATCCGGCCGCATTCATGGCCGCCGTGCTGTCATCGGATATGGATAATACCGACAAGGTGGTGGTGTTGATTGAGGAATGCCGGCAGATGAAGCTGGCGATCTGCCCGCCCAATATCAATGTGTCCAATTTCCGGTTTACCGTGAATGATGACGGTCACATCGTTTATGGTCTCGGCGCCATCAAGGGCGTGGGCGAGGCGGCGATCGAAGACATGCTCAAGGAACGCGCCGAACACGGCGCGTTTTCCGGTTTGTATGATTTGTGCAAGCGGGTCGATTTAAGAAAAGTCAACCGGCGTGTGCTGGAGGCCTTAATTCGTGCCGGTGCCTTTGATTCGTTTGATGATAACCGTGCGGGTCATCTGGCGGAGCTGCCTACGGTGTTAAAAGTGGCCGAGCAGCACGGCAAGATGGCGCAAACCGGGCAAAACGATTTGTTTGGTCTGGCCGTGAATGCCGATGACGCCCTGGAAGAGACGGAAACTTACAGCACAGCAGTAGAGCCGTGGCCGGAAAATGAACGCCTGGCCGCGGAAAAACTCACCCTGGGTTTGTTTCTGACCGGGCATCCGATAGATCAATACGAGCCGGAATTAAAACAGTTTACCCATGGCAAAATCGCGAGTTTGCTGGCCGATGTCGAACGCTCCAGGGGTAAAATGGAAGCCCGTGTGGCCGGTTTGGTCGTGGAAATACGCACGCGTCAGACCAAAAACGGTAAAACCATGGGCTTTGCGACCATTGATGATAGAAGTGGCAGGCTTGAGCTTGCCGCCTTCGGCGATAGTTATGAAAAATACCGGGACATTTTCACGCGCGACACACTGCTGGTTGCCGAAGGCGGGCTGAATATTGATGATTTTTCCGGCACCCTGCGCCTGACCGTGGAAAAACTGTACAGCATTGAGCAGGCCAGGGATGCGTTCGCCAGAGGTCTGCATTTAAGCTGGACGGCCGGCATCAATGAACAGGGTGCAGCGTCTTTTACCGAGCAGTTAAAAGTAGTGCTGAAGCCGTTTAAAGGCGGTGCCTGTCCGGTTGCTCTCCACTACAAATCACGCGATGCACAAGCCACTTTAAGGCTGGGCGATGACTGGCGTGTGCAGGCCACCGATGAATTAATCCTGCGCTTGAAGCGTTTGCTAGGCGAAGACGCGGTCGAAATTAAATACCGATAGGCGGCAGGAAAATCCTGCCGGTGCACTTTGGATTGGCAAGATTCACTGTGGGAGCGACGCCCACGTCGCGACGTAGGCGTCGCTCCCACTGACGGTTCCCAACATGCTGAACAGTTTCAATGAATTCATCTTAGCTGCTTCATCAGAAATTCTTCGACTTGCGTCGAAACCAGGGGCCTGCTTAGGAAATAGCCCTGTAATTCGTGACAGTTCTTGTTTTTCAGAAAGGCCATTTGGCTGCCGGTCTCGACACCTTCGGCGATGACTTTCATGTCCATGCCTTCAGCCATGGCGATGACTGCGACCACGATCGCCGCATTGTTCGAATCCTGTTCTATGTTGCGGACAAAGGCCTGGTCGATCTTCAGGCGATCGATGGGAAAATTCTTCAGCCGGCTCAGACTGGAGTAGCCCGTCCCAAAGTCGTCTATCGCCAGTTGCACGCCGATGTGCTTGAGGGCTTGCAGGACACTGAGGACGCTATCTTCATCATTGATCAGGGCGCTTTCGGTGAGTTCCAGTTCCAGCACGTCAGGCTCCAGTCCGGTTTCGGCCAGTATCGCCGCTACCTGCGAGGAGAAGCCTTTATGCAGAAATTGCATCGCCGAGACGTTTACGGCCATGCGGCGCAGCGGGATGCCTTGATCCCGCCAGGCTTTTGCCTGAAAACATGCCTGACGCAGTACCCATTCTCCGATGCTGATGATCAGGCCGGTTTCTTCTGCCAAAGGGATGAATTCCGCCGGAGAAAGCCGCCCGAGCTCATGGCAGTCCCAGCGTATCAGGGCCTCCAGCCCGCAAAATTCGCCTGTAGCGATATCGAGCTGGGGCTGGTAATGCAGATCCAGTTCGCCGCGTTCGATGGCCTTGCGCAAATGATTTTCCAGGGTGAGCCGGTGTAATGCGGTTTCGGACATCTTCATCGAGAAATACTGGTACCTGTTGCCACCCGCACGTTTGGCATAATACATGGCCAGGTCGGCGTTTTTCAGCAATTCCACCGCCGTTTCGCCATCATCCGGATAGATGGCGATGCCGATGCTGGTGGTCGTGTACAATTCGTGATCGCCAAAGATGAGCGGTTGGGCCAGGTTGAAACGGATGCGTTCGGCAACGCTGGCGGCGTCTTCGACACGTTCGATCGCCGATAACAGCACGGTGAACTCATCGCCGCCCAGCCGCGCCAAGGATAAGCCGTCCTCCCGTCCTGTGCTTGGGCGGATTAACGCATCACTGGTCCGGATGCTGTTGCGCAAGCGTTCCCCGGTCGCCTGAATGACCAAATCCCCCAGATGGTGCCCCAGCGTATCGTTGATGCGCTTGAAGCCATCGAGATCCAAAAACAACACGCCCAGTTTTAGTTTTTGCCGCTGCGCCAAGGCGATTATATGCTGCAGGTGTTCCTGGAAAAACTGCCGGTTGGGTAGCTCGGTCAGGCCGTCGAAGTAAGCCATGCGATGCAAACGCTGCTCACTTTCTACCAGGCTTTTGGTGGTGTGGCTTGCCCTGAGCATATAGCGAACCCGGTGGCCCAGCAGCGGGATATTGACCGGCTTGGTGATGAAGTCGGTTGCGCCGGCCTCAAAGGCGTGATTGATCGACGCCATATCGTCCAGCCCGGTCATCATCAGCACGGGTATGTGTTGGCCACCCTGCAGCATTCTGAACTCCGCACAGGTGGCAAAGCCGTCCATGCCGTCTGGCATCATGACGTCCAGCAGGACGGCGTCTGCGCCTTTTTCGTTGAATAAGCGCAAGCCTTCTTCGCCGCTGGACGCCTCGCTGGTGGTCAAGCCGACCGACTGCAACGCCATGGTTACCACCAATCGAATCATGGGGTCGTCGTCGATGACGAGGATGTGAGATTGGTCTGTCATGTCTTTGCAGTCCTAATAAATGATTAAGGTTTACCCAAGATAAGTGTTCAACGCCGCATGGGTATCGGTGAGTTCCTGCTTTATCCGCGCCAGCGCGAGCCCCGAAACATCATAGCGATGATTGCGCGCCTCGTCTTCCACTTCACGGCACAAGTCAGCCAGTCCATGAGCGCCCACCTGATTGCTGCTGGATTTGAGCGTGTGCGACGCCGAGCGTAGGGCATTAAGATCGCCTGAATCCCAGGCCTGTTCCAGCGCCTGCAAGAGGGTCTTGGCATTGCTCAGATAGAGTGCGATTACGCGGTGCAGCAATTCATTACCGCCCTTGGGGTCCAAGCTGCGGATGGTTTCCAGCGCGGCATTATTGATGACGGCATCGCTTGTTACGGCGGGAGCTTCCGCGCCGGCGGTCATCGACACGGCAGATTTTACCCACGATTTGACCACGCGCAGCAGGGCCTCAGCCTTGAATGGTTTGGACAGATAATCGTCCATGCCGGCAATCAGGCATTTCTCGCGGTCGCCTTCAATGGCGTTAGCCGTCAGGGCGATGACCGGAAAATGCGGCAGTTGGCCGCTGCTTTGCCGCCGCCGGATTTCTGCAGTGGCGGCGTAGCCGTCCATGTCCGGCATCATGCAGTCCATCAGCACCAGGTCATAGGATTTGCGCGTCAGGGCCTGCAGCGCGTCGTTACCATTACAGGCGATGTCTACAGAGCAGCCGAAGCTTTGCAGCATGGCTAGAGCAACTTCCTGATTGACGGGGTTGTCTTCTGCCAGCAGGATGCGCGCGGAAACCGTTGCCGCTGCGCTGCGCGGAGCGTCGGCCTTGCCAACAACGGCCAGGCTTGTTTCCGGTTTCACGGCATTGAGCAGGCATTGATACAGGTCGGTCTTGCGCACCGGTTTGATCAGGTAAGCCGCGAATCCGGATTTTTTTGCTTCGGCGGCTTCACCCTTGAACAGCGTGGAAGTCACCATGATTAAAGGTATCTGCGCCAGTTCGGGGTCGGCTTTGATGCGTAGACCCAGTTCCAGTCCGTTCATGCCGGCCATCTTCATGTCGATGAGCACCAGGTCGTAGGGAGGCTGGCAGTCGGCCGGTTTTCTGAGCAACTCCAGAGCCGATAAAGCGCTGGCTACCGCGTCCACCGACATGCCCCAGGACAGCGCATGATTGTGCAGAATGTCGCGATTGGTTGCATTGTCCTCGACGATCAGCAGCTTCAGGCCAGCCAGTCCTGAAGACTCTGCCGGCCGGTTTGCTTGCACAGGGCCGGCCGCGATCAGTGGCAGGGAAAACGAGAAGGTGGTTCCCTGACCGGCACGGCTCTCCACGCCGATTTCGCCAGCCATCAATTCGACCAATTGCCTGGAAATCGCTAGTCCCAGCCCGGTGCCGCCATATTTTCGCGTCGTTGAGCCGTCGGCTTGGGAAAATGCCTGGAACAGACGCGGCAGCACCTCTTCGCTGATGCCGATGCCTGTGTCGCGTACGGCAAAATGCAGCATCGGCGGGGCGGCATCGGCGGTCTGTGTGGAGGCCTCTGAATTGCCGTCCAGGCTGACATCGACCACGATTTCCCCTTGTCCGGTGAATTTGATGGCATTGCCGATCAGATTACTGAGGACTTGCCGTATCCGGGTCGGGTCGCCTTGAACGCCCATGGGGACGTCGGACGCGATGCGGCAGCTCAGCTCAAGATCCTTGCTGTGCGCGCGTTCGGCAAACAGCTCGACGACATCTTCGATGGTTTTGTGTAGGTTGAAATCCAGGGTTTCCAGTTCGAAGCGGCCGGCTTCGATTTTGGAAAAGTCGAGGATGTCGTTGATGATTGATAACAAGGTTTCGCCGGATTTATGCACTGTCTCCGCAAAACGCCGTTGTTTTTCGGTTAAGGCGGTGCCCAGCAAGAGCTCGGCCATGCCCAGCACGCCGTTCATCGGGGTGCGGATTTCATGGCTCATGTTGGCGAGAAACTGGGATTTGGCGATGTTTGCAGCCTGCGCTTCTTCCATGGCGTGGCGCAATTCGGCGGTGCGTATTTCCACTTGTTGTTCAAGGTTGACGCGGTGTTGGGCAAGTTCCTGGTCTCTGCGCTGAATCTGGCCAAGCATGTCGTTGAAGGCATCCACCAGCGCCCCCACCTCATCATTGTCCTGCTTGGTCACGCGGAACCCATATTCGCCGGAATGCGAGACCTGCTGCGCGGCTGCGGACAAGTCGCTGATGGGCTGCGTGACAGCCAGCGCCAGCCGCCGTGCCAGTATTAAAGCCACCAGAAAGGCCGTCAGCAAAGCCAGGGCGGAGAGGGCGAGATTCATGCCTAGTTCTTTCCACATTGCGCCGAGCGCGTAGCGCAGCGTCAGATTGCCGGCGCGTTCCTTGCCGAGCATTACCGGCTGAGTAATGCTGATTTCCCGCCAGGGCAACCAGGTCGGCATCCACACGGGATCGGCGCGCGTCAAACTGGCCATTTCGCGGTCATCCGTAGTCATGAGGGAAGCGCCAACGATGCCGGTAATCGCGCGCAACGAGTCGATGGTTTGCTGGGCATTATTGTCGTCGTGGAAGGTCACTGCGGCCTCAGAGTTCGTGGCCGTCACCTGCGCCAGGCCGGTGAGCTGTGTTTGTGCGGTTTGCAGCGAGTTCCTGACCTCGTTGGTTGCTACCAGCGCAAAGACGATCAGCATCGACCAGGCCAGGCTGGCGAGTATGATCAGACGCAGCTTGTCGGCGATGGGCTTGTCTTGTAGCAACGTTCTTATCATGGTCATTTTCCTCGTACGTCGCGGGCTAACGCCAGCATTTTGGAACTCAATTTAAGGCCCACGCGCCTGACCGGTTCCAGGTTGACTTCGAAGCGCAAGCGTTCATCGTAGACCAGGGCGATCATGCCGCCCATATCGAGAAAGCTGCTCAGGTTGCTGACTGACAATATCGGCAGGTTCTCGGTATTTTTGAGCCACTCGCGGATGCGTATCGGCTTTTCCTCGCGCGGGATAAACAGCAGATGGCATGCGCGCAAGCTTTCGCCGAGTTCGATGCGCTTGATGCGTACGGTTTTGTCCTGCGCCGGCCGGCCGGTGAGGGCGTCAAGTTCCTGGCCAAAGGGTGTGCCGTCGGCATAGCAGATGGTCAGCTCGCCGCTCGTCACCGCAGCGGCCGGCCATTCCGCGAATTTCAGGAAGTTAAACAGGAAGGCCACGGTCAACGCTTCCTCGCTGGGTGCCGGGGCGGCAAACGCGGGATTCATGCCAGCTGCCATTCCGGCGGCCAGCACCAACCCGAGTAGACGCGGCATAAGCTGTAGGGAGCGGCTCAAAACTACCCCCCTTAAAAAAAGCCATACTCCAGACGAAAACGCACCGTGCGCCCGTCCATGGCCAAGGTGTCCTGGATGTGCTCGGTGCCGCCCAGGACTTTGTAGTGCTGGTCGAGCACATTGTAGATGCCGAGTGAGGCCTGCAAGCCGTAATAGGCTTTGGTCGACAGGTTGATATTGAATAAATGATAGCTGGGGGCGGTATTGTTGGCGAGGGTGCGGCGTTCATCCACGAACAGCTCTTCAAACCCCAGGCGCAGCGCATCGTTGAACAAGGGCTCGGCGTAATGCAGCTTGACCAGGTTTTTCGGCGAATCCTGCGCCCAGCCTCCGAGACTTTCGTCGCGCGTGTAATTGTGCGTCCAGGTCAATTTCAGCAGACGGCCATTGTCCCAGCGCTTTTCCCCGGCCAGTTCGAAACCGTAAGTCTGGAAGGCGCCGCTGTTGACGAACATGCCGTAATTCGGAGAGGTTTCGTCCACATCCTGCACCAGCACTTTTGTTATGTCGTTGTAAAACAGCGTACCCAGTAACTTGATCCCCTGACCTGGGCGCCATTCTCCGATGACTTCATAGCTTTTGATAAGTTCTTCCTTGTTATTGGGGTTTTTGAAATTACCAAAGGCAGGTACGTCATAATCCTTCTCGTAGACATTGGGCGCGCGAAACGCCGAACCGTAGAGCAGTTTGGTCGTGATCGCCGGGGTAAGATCCCAGATCAGGCCAATACGGGGGTTTAGCTGCAGGGTCTTGATCATGTGATGATAATCCAGCCGCAAGCCGGCGTTTACCAACAGGCTGTCGGTGAGGCGATATTCGTCCTGCACATACACGCCGGCCCGCCAGCCGTTATTATTGGTGTTTAAGTTGGAAACATAAGGATCGACATCGTAATTATACAGTTGCTGCTTCTGATCGTACTGAAACTCGACGCCGGCGACCCATTTGTGGTACTGAAACTGGGTGCCGGTCAGCTTGAAATCGCCGCCCCACCAGCGGCTATCCGCCCCGTCGTAATTCTGATAGCGCTCAAGCGGGGGCTCACCTTCATTGGCGTCGTAGGGCGTCAAACTATAATAATCGTACCAATGATGAAAGCCCCGTAGTTCCAAGCCCAGGTCGGCGTTCAGCGCGGTGTTGTAATCCAGATCGATATAGGCTTGCTGGTCGACATAATTATTGGTTTTGTCATTGAAAATTGTGCCATACGAGGCGGTGGGCACGCGCTTGAAACGATCGACAAAACCACCCCGTAAGGTAAAATCCTGAAAACTGAATTGGCCAAAGACCCGGCTGGTGCGTTCCAGGTCCATATCCTGGGCGATACCGTTGTTGGTGGCGGGATCGTCGAATTCCGGGAAATAAAGACGTTCCTCGCCATGACTAAAGTACTGCGAGCCATTGATCAACAAATCGGCGCCATTGCTCCACTGCTTGCCATAGGTCAAGCGCCCCCGGTAGGTATCCAGACTGCCGGCTTCGCCGTACAGCCGGGCGCCGTCGAAATCCTTGCCCTGCTTGGTGATGACATTGATCACGCCGAGCACCGCATTGGCGCCATAGACCGACGAACCCGAGCCGGGGATGTATTCGATGCGCTCGATCAGATTCATGTCGAGCATGAATTCCTCGGCAATAAAACCGGAATCATAGACGGCATCATTCATGCGGCGGCCGTCGATCATGATCAGCAAACGCGAGTCGTAATCGCCGGTGCGCATGAAGCCGCGAGTGCCGAGATAGGAGTAGTTGCGGTCATTGCGCACGTATAGGCCGCGCATGGCGTTGAGCGCATCGGCCAGCGTGCGCCAGCCGAAGCTGCGGATGTCGTTAGCCGTGACCACTTCCACCGCCGACGGCGCCTCGGAGGACTTTTGCTTGAAGCGCGAGGCCGATTCTACCTCGACGTTCACCAGCTGATCCAGCGACAACTCCAAAAGCGCGTCGGGTTCCTGTGCCGAGACTGCCTGTCCGCAGCTCAAAGCGCCGCCAAGCACTAAAAGCGCTTGGCAAGCATGGCGGGTGTTGAAAGTGCTAATCATGGTTTGATGGCATTGAAAGCAGTTGAATTGACATGCCATCAACTATAGTCAAGGAGGGGGGTATTTCAATGACAACACGCAGAAAGCCGATGTTGGCTGTAGCCAAGTCGCATAGGGCTGAAATAGCAAACCCTGATTAGACTGAATAGTTTCAGCATCTTTGTAATCAGCCCTATTTGAAATGCTGCATGGGCATAGGAAAATTTCCTTTTTAGCGCGCGCGTCTGGGGTTTGAAAGCAGAATTGACTATGATGTGCGCTTTTTTGGATCTTGAGCAGAGACATGAACAAACTTGTGTATGCAGCGGCGGGTCTATTCTGTTTGTCGCCGGAAGCGTCTGTGCTGGCCGAAGAGCAGCCGGTGAATCTGGAGGCCATGGAAGTCATAGCGGTGACGCCGCTGCAAGGCGGCGATGTCGCTATCGATAAAATCCCGGCCAATGTGCAAACGGTAAGCTCCGAACAATTAGAAAAAGCGCAAAGCATTTCCTTGGCGGAATATATTAATCGCTATCTTGGCGGCGTGCATGTCAACGAGGCGCAGAATAACCCGCTGCAACCGGATATTTATTACCGCGGCTTTGTGGCCTCGCCGCTGTTGGGAATGCCGCAGGGCTTATCGACGTATGTCAATGGCGTCCGGTTTAATGAGCCGTTTGGCGATACCGTCAATTGGGATTTGATTCCTGAAGGGGCGATTGAATCGATGGCGTTATATCCGTCGAATCCTGTTTACGGTTTGAACAGCCTGGGCGGCGCCATCGCCATCAGAACCAAAACCGGTTTCTCGTCGCCCAAGCATGAACTTGAAGTGTATGGCGGCTCATGGGACAGGCATTCGGAAGAATTATCCAGCGGCTGGAACAACGGCACCTGGGGATATTTTCTTGATCTGCATCATTTTGAAGAAGAAGGCTGGCGTGATTTCTCGCCGACCAAAGCCGATCAGGCCTTTGGCACCTTGAGCTGGCGCGGCGATAAAGGTTCATTGGATTTGACCTTGGGCGGCAATGACAACAATATGAGAGGCAACGGCGCAGCGCCGGTGCAGTTGCTGGATCAAAATCGAAAAGCGGTATTCACGCACCCTGACCAAACCATTACCCGCATGTTTTTTTCCGAACTGGAAGGCAAATATGACTTTACCGATGATATCCAGTTAAGCGGTAATGCCTATTTCCGGCAGAATCGTATCAAAACCTTTAATGGCGATAACAGTGATTATGAGGATTGCGATGTTAATGCCCCCTATCTATGCGAATTCAACCTGGATGCTTTGGGCCAACCCGTCGAAGAAGTGGTTGAGGACATCAACGGCAATCCCGTGTTTGCCACAGATGCTGTAGAAGGCGCGACCAACAACACCAGCCAAACCAATATGCGCAGCCGAGGCGGCACTGTGCAGACGACTTTCGGCCAGGACTTGTTCAAGCATAAAAACAGCCTGACGACCGGCGTCAGCTACGATTACAACGAAGTGCATTTTGGGTCCGATACCGAATTGGCCAGTTTGACGGATAGCCGTGGCACAACAGGCAGCGGTGTTTTTGTTGACGAGTCCAGAGTGCGATTAAACACCAATACCTCGACAGTCGGCGTGTATCTGACCGACAGCTTTTCGATTACCGATGCGTTAACGGCCACGATAGCGGGGCGTTACAACTATATGCATATCAACATGGAGGATCAGCGCGGTACCGACTTAAACGGCTCGCATACCTTTGAGCGGCTTAATCCATCGGGCGGATTAAGCTATCAAATTTTCAATAATCTCACGGTGTATGGCGGTTATAGTGAATCCGCCCGGGCGCCTTCGCCGATGGAATTAAGCTGCGCCGATCCGGAAGCGCCGTGTAAATTGCCGAATTCGTTTGTTGCCGATCCTCCCTTGGAGCAGGTGGTCGCAAAAACCTATGAGGGCGGCTTCAGAGGCAATTTCGATGACTTGCTGGGCAAAGGCGATTGGAAATGGAATCTGGGCTATTTTCATACCACCAACTCCAACGATATTATTTTCCGGCGGGATGCGTCCAGCAACATCATCAGTCAAGGCTATTTTGATAACGTGGGAAAAACCCGCCGTTACGGTGTTGAGGCAGGGACAACGGTCAATTATCCGCAATTGTTCAGCAGCATCGACAACTGGACTTTTTCGACCAATTATACGTATCTAAATGCGCAATATTTATCAGGTTTCGACAGCTTGAATCCGCTAGATCCTGAACAAGTAGCGCCGGTAAGCAAAGGCGATAGAATACCCGGAATCCCGGAACATATGTTCAAAGCATCTATTGGTGTTGATTTGTGGCAGCGTTTTTCATTGGGCATGGATGGGACTTACAGCGGTGCGCGTTATTTTAGAGGCGACGAGGCTAATAATTTTGCCAAGCTCGGCGGTTACTGGCTGTTTAACGGCAAGGCCGAATACAAAGTGACCAAGAATTTCAGCGTATTCGGCAGAGTTGATAATATCTTCGATACCCGCTACAACACCTTCGGTGTCTACGGTCAGGCGGATGAAATCCTGGGTGCTGCCTATAACGACGGCCGTTTTGTATCGCCCGGAGCGCCCAGAGCCGGCTGGATTGGTGTGCGCTTGAGTATGTAACAAACGCTTGGGGAGCAGCGTTGATGGGGCGGGATATTCTTTTGAGATTGTCAAAGTATTCAATATAAAGCTGACAACCACGAAGGACACGAAGAGTACAAAGTTTTAATGGATTGGGCTACGTGCCCTTCGTGGTGAATAATTCGTAACAGGAATGCCTTTACAGTCTCGTTTGCCTTGGCGCTTAACGGGTATTAGTAAAGACACGTTCACTTTTCTTACAGGCAATAAAAAGCCCGCATAAAGCGGGCATTATTGAGTTTATTATTGTTATTATTACGCTGTACACTGTTGTCGCCTGTACAACTCAACTCAAGCAGATTATTTTTATTGTTATCATAATAGCCTGAAAGGCTTATCTTCCTCCTAACCGGTATTGAAACCGGGCTCACTCCGTTAAGCTGGCGAAATGATAGTCAACAAAAACGCCGGTGTCCACCAAAAAAAATGATTTCCCCTGAAAAATAGTATTGAGTCAAAAATAAATAATAAATACAGGTTATTACGAAATGTTAGATATTTCTAATTAGCAAAAATGGGCGGCAATGAATGCCATAGGCTTATTGGGGTATTTCTGCTCATCGCCGGCTGGCTTTGCTAACGATCACGTCTGGCTGCTTCAAGTTCGTCCATAAAAAAATTGAGCCGCTCGCCAAGAATCGAGGACAAGTAAAAATTAAGCCCAGGGGTTTTTTGTGCCAGCTTGATGTGCAAAACCGCATCTTTGGTTTGCCCCATGGCATAGTAGTATTCGGCAAGATAGCGGTGCGACTCGGCGGCTTGATTCAGGTCGCTATAAGTTTGCGCCAGCAGTTCAAAATAAAGCGGTTGTTGCTGGGTTTTAGGCTTTAGTGCACTCAGGTGTTGCCGGGCTTGCTCGGCGTTGCCGGCCCTCAATAGCGAGGTGATATATTCAAATTTTATGGCTTCATTATCCGGAAATTGCGCAATGGCTTTTTGGTACTGGGCAAGCGCGGCTGGGTAATTTTTGGCCTCTAATGCAGTACGGGCAAGTGCGACGGCATAGTGCGCCTGGTCAGGGTGTTCCCGGATCAACTCATTAAAAACAGCCTCGGCATCTTTAAATTTTTGCAGACTCAGTTGCGCTAAACCCAAACCATAGCGGGCAACTGTACGTTGTTCTTCCGTGCCCCGGTTTAAGCCGGCTTGGAAATAGTTGAGCATATCGTCAGGGTTTGTTGCAGTCAAAACCCGGATTTTTGCCTTGGCTAATTGATAGCCCAGGGAATCAGGATATTGTTTATAGGGATACTTATCCGCACGGCCGCGGGTATCGGAAATACGCGCCGTGGTGACCGGGTGAGTTCTCAGGAATTCCGGGATGTCTTTGCCGTAATAGCGGGTCGATTGCTGTAGACGCTCAAAAAAGGTGGGCATGCTGCGCGGGTCGTATTGCGAACCGGCCAGAGTTTGCATGCCGACATTATCGGCTTCTTCTTCGTTTTCTCGCGTAAAGTCAATCTGATATTGAACACTGCCGGCCTGAATGGCGATCAGGGCAGCTTGGCCAAGCGCGGGCGATTGCGTACCTAACAAGATGGCGGCCAGAGTGGCGGCAGCGGCAGGGATCGATAAACGGCTGGCGGCTTCAAAGGCACGGTATAAATGGCGCTGGGTGACGTGTGCAATCTCGTGTGCCATTACCGAGGCAAGCTCGCTTTCGGCTTCCGTTGTTAAAATGAGTCCGGAATTGACGCCAATATAACCACCGGGACCCGCAAACGCGTTAATATCATTGGCCATCACCACAAAAAAATGGAAGGGATAGCCCGGATTATCACTGCTTGCGGCCAGCCTTTGGCCAATGGATTCGATGTAGTGCTGAAGTTCGGCATCCTGAGTGATGCTGATTTGGCTGTGCAGGCTTCTGAAAAAAGCCGCTCCCAGTTCTTGTTCCTGAGCCGGCGTAATCAGCGTGCCGGAAGAATCACCCATGTCAGGTAAATCAATTTTATCAAGCTCGGCGGCGTGCTGTGCAGCAGGGAAGGCAAAAAGGCTCAAGGCCAGGGTCAAAGCAGAGGGTTTAAATTTCATGGCGATGGGACATAATAGGGGCGGGATTGGTTCCGGTAAAATATAAGTAAGCGCTTGCAAGCGTCTGCTGGGGTCATTTGGATTATAATAAGCCGGGATTCAAGTTATAAACCAGTTGTTCTTTAACGTTCTGCAAGCCATTTTAATATGAAATTCGCCATTCAAATTAATACCAGTCCTTATCAGTCAAATGCAGGACAGCTGGCCTACCGGTTTATTCATGCCGCCATCGCGCAAGGACACGAGGTTTTCCGGGTGTTTTTTTATCACGATGGCGTTTATCATGCCTTCAGGTTTGCCACGCCGCCCGATGATGAAATAGCTTTTGCAGCCCAGTGGAGCGAACTGGCCAGGCTTTACCGGGTTGATTTGCTGGTTTGCATTAGCGCTGCACAACGGCGCGGGCTGTTATGCGCCGATGAAGCCAAAAGACAGCATAAACAGGACAATGATCTGGCCGATGGCTTTCGCATTTCCGGTTTGGGCCAACTGATTGAAGCCATGCTGGAAGCGGATCGCTTTATCGTATTTGGATGAGGGATGAAAACGTTTTTATTTGTATTGCGCAAACCGCCTCATAGCGGTGCTTATGTTCAGGAAATGCTGGATATTATTTTGACCACGGCAGCTTTTGACCAAAAGCTTGGCATCCTGTTACTGGATGACGGCGTCTTTCAACTAAAACAGGGCCAGAATCCGGAAAAGCAGGGCATGAAGGATACGTCGGCCATTTTTAAAGCGCTGGAAATTTATGATGTGCATGATTTGTACGCCGAGGTTGAATCGCTGCAGGAACGCGGTTTGAAACCGGGCGATCTGTGTTTGCCTGTTCGGGAATTTTACCGCAAAGACATTGCCGCCTTGATGAGGCGGTATGATGTGGTGTTGGGGGGCTAACTCAATAAATGCAAAATAGTGTTGCGATGATTGATAAGAAAGAATGTTTTTGATTTTTTATAAAATTTTTTAAAGAGGAAACCATTATGAAACAAACATGGATATTGATTGCAGACAGCAGCCGCGCGCGTATTTTTACCACCGATGCACCTTCTTCCCCCCTGGAGGAGCTGGAAGGCTTTTCTCACGCGGAGAGTCGTTTACATGATCGCGAAATCACATCAGATTTGCCGGGTAGAATTCAAGGCGGTATTGGAGGGGGGCATGCGTTTGAACAAAAAACCGATCCCAAAAAACAGGAAGCCATTAACTTTGCGCATAGCCTGGCCCATCATCTGGAAGCGGGTAGCAATGCAAACCAGTTTGAGCAATTAATGATTATTGCGGATCCTTCTTTTCTTGGGCTGTTGCGCGACGAGCTGCCGGAGCAGGTTAAAAAATTGGTCAGTTTTGAACTGGATAAAGATCTTACAAAACATAGCGTGGCTGAAATTCAGGCGCATCTGCCCCAGCATTGGCCGACCCTTTGAGTTTTTATATTGTGACTGATTGCTAGGTCGCATTTAAAAAAGCTCTGGCGGCAAGACCAGAGCTTTTTTTGTGAGTAAATGAATGACGGAGGCTGATGTCGTTGTTATTGGCGCGGGTGCGTCGGGTTTGATGTGCGCCCTTGAGGCCGGCAAGCGCGGGCGGAAAGTCATGGTGCTGGACCATGCCAACAAGGCGGGCAAAAAAATCCTGATGTCGGGCGGCGGCCGTTGCAATTTCACCAATTACAGCATTGAGCCGGAACACTATCTTTCCCATAATCCGCATTTTTGCAAGTCTGCGCTGAGCCGTTTTAGTCAGTGGGATTTTCTGGTGCTGATTGCAAAACATGACATTCCTTATCATGAAAGAGATCACGGCCAATTGTTTTGTAATGACAGCGCCCGGGATATTCTCGATATGCTGCTGGCAGAATGTGATAATGCCGGTGTGGAAATTCAGTTAAATGCCCACATAGACGCTATCGAACAAGCCAGTGATCAGCGCTTTCATGTTAAAACGTCTGCAGGCTGTTTAATCAGTCAGTCATTAGTGGTGGCGACCGGCGGTTTGTCGATACCCAAAATGGGGGCGACGCCACTGGGATATCAAATTGCGCAGCAATTCGGCATCAAGGTGTGGCCAACCCGTGCGGGTCTGGTGCCTTTTACCTTGCAGCCGGAAGACAAAGAACGCTTGTCGTTATTGTCGGGCATTGCTATACCTTGTGTTGTCAGCAATGACAGGCAGAGTTTTGCCGAAAATGTATTATTTACCCATCGTGGCCTGAGCGGCCCCGCCGTGTTACAGATTTCATCCTATTGGCGACCCGGTGAAACCATCATGATTAACTGGCTGCCGCAAGCGGATGTGGCGGCGGAATTAAAAGCAAAACGCCGGCAGAAGCTCAAAAACAAGGTAAAAACCATTCTCGAGGAACATCTGCCCAAGCGTTTGCTTGGCAATTTACTCCCCGAGGATTGGCTGGATAGCTCGCTGCAGGATATTTCTGATCGCCAGATTCAGCAAATACACGAGCAGCTTCATCATTGGACGATCAAGCCGGGCGGCACGGAAGGCTATCGCACGGCGGAGGTGACCTGCGGCGGAGTGGACTGCGATGCGCTTTCCTCCAAAACCATGGCCAGCAAACAGGTGCCGGGGCTTTATTTTATTGGTGAAGTGGTCGATGTGACCGGCTGGCTGGGCGGTTATAATTTCCAATGGGCCTGGTCATCGGGCTGGTGTGCGGGACAATATGTGTGATGGGCTTAAACGATTCATACCGCTTTTATCAGGAGTTTAGATGCTGATAAGATTTCATCTTTCAAAACAGATTAAGGTGCGCAATTGAAAACACAAGTATTGGTGCTGGGCGGTGGGCCTGGCGGTTACACGGCTGCTTTTCGTGCGGCTGATCTAGGTAAGCAGGTGACTTTGGTCGAGCGCTATCCGGTATTGGGTGGCGTTTGCCTGAATGTCGGCTGCATTCCCTCAAAAACCCTGTTGCATGTCGCCAAGGTGCTCAACGAAGCGCAAGAAATCAGTCCGGCAGGCATCAGCTTTGCCAAGCCGGACATTGATCTTGAAAAACTGCGCGACTGGAAAAACAAGATCAGTTCGCAGTTGAATACAGGTCTTGCGACCCTGGCTAAGCAGCGCAACATCACGGTAATCAAGGGCAGCGGGCGCTTTGTTTCGGCTACGCAAATCACGGTTGAAGACGGCGGCAGACAACAGCTTATCGATTTTGAGCAGGCCATTATTGCCGTGGGGTCTCAGCCCGTCAAAATACCGGGATTTCCGTACGATGATGCGCGGCTGATGGATTCGACCGATGCGCTTGAGCTCCAGGATATTCCCAATAAACTGCTGATTATCGGCGGCGGCATCATTGGTCTGGAGATGGCGACTGTTTATCATGCCCTGGGCAGCAAGGTCACCATTGTCGAAATGCAGGAGCAGCTCATCCCCGGTTGCGACAAGGATCTGGTCAGACCTTTGCTGCAACGGATTAAAAAGCAATATGACAATATTTTTCTGGACACTCGCGTTAAAGCCATTGAGCCCTTGGCGGAGGGTTTGAGGGTCGCTTTCGAGGGCGCATCGGCGCCAGAATCGGAACTGTTTGACAGAGTGCTGGTGGCGGTCGGGCGCCGTCCGAATGGCGATTTGATTGATGCCGGCAAGGCCGGGATTAAAGGCGATGAGCGCGGCTTTATTCCGGTGGATAAACAGTTGCGCACTTCTGTAAAGCATATCTTTGCCATCGGCGATGTGGCCGGTAATCCGATGCTGGCCCATAAAGCCGCGCATGAAGGCAAAATCGCCGCCGAAGTCATTGCCGGCATGAAGGTTTCTGACCAGGCGCTGACCATTCCTTCCGTGGCCTATACCGATCCAGAAATAGCCTGGATGGGGCTGACCGAAAATGCAGCGCAAGCGCAGGGCATAGCGTACGAAAAAGGCGTATTTCCCTGGGCCGCCAGTGGCCGTTCCTTAAGCACGGGGCGCAAGGAAGGGCTAACCAAATTGCTGTCTGATAAACAAAGCGGACGCATTCTCGGTGCGGGTATCGCCGGCACTAATGCTGGTGAATTGATCGCGGAAGCAGTGCTGGCTCTGGAAATGGGCGCTTCGGCCGAAGACTTGGCCTTGACGGTTCATGCCCATCCGACCCTGGCTGAAACGTTGGGATTTTCAGCCGAAATAATTGAAGGCACTATTACCGATCTTGTTGTTAAAAAACGATGAAAGCTGTGTTTAATAAAAGTTTTCTGACCAACCTGCTGGCGCTGCTGGTTATTATTGCCGGCTATGTTTGCCCGGTGCAGCAGGAGCTCATCAAGGCCATTGGTTTTTTTGCCTTGTCGGGCGCCATTACCAACTGGCTGGCTATTTACATGCTGTTTGAGAGGGTGCCTTTTTTATACGGTTCGGGTGTTATTCCGAACCGTTTTGAAGAATTCAAACGCTCTATCAAGCAGCTGATGATGGAACAGTTTTTTACTGTCAACCATATTGAGCAGTTTATTGAAGCGGAGGAGCAGGAAGGCGGCAGGTTGCTGAATCTGGAACCTTTGTTGAATGCCGTGGATTATGACAAGGTCTATGAAGGCCTGGTGTCGTCGATTATGGGCTCTTCTTTTGGCGGCATGCTGCTGATGATGGGCGGAGAAGAAGCCCTGGCGCCGTTAAAAGCACCGTTTACCGAAAAAATGAAAACCACGTTGACCGAGATGGTGGAATCCGAGCGTTTTAAAGCCGCGCTCCAGCATGGCCTGAACGCGCATAAAATAAGCGAAGATATTGTCGGCAAGATTGAAACTGTCATCGATGGCCGTTTAAACCAGTTAACACCCCAGCTGGTTAAGGAAATAGTGCAGGCCATCATACGCGAGCATTTGGGCTGGCTGGTGGTGTGGGGCGGTATTTTTGGCGGTTTGCTGGGCGCTGCGTTTCATTTTGCCTGATGGAAACCGTCGATCTGGCTTTTGAAGAATTTGGCTGCGCCGAACAGCCGCCGTTAATTATTTTGCATGGTTTTTTTGCTTCGGCGCGTAACTGGCGGCAAGTGGCTGAAAGATTATCAGGCCGGTTTCATGTGTATGCGTTGAATATGCGCAATCATGGCGGCTCGCCACGCGCTGCCTTGATGGATTATCCGTCCATGGCCGCCGATCTCAAGCAGTTCCTTGACAGCCAGGGCTTATCAACGGCCAGTTTGCTCGGGCATAGCATGGGCGGCAAGGTGGCGATGTGGTTTGCGCTGAATTATCCAGCTTATATCGATAAACTGATGGTTGCCGATATTGCACCGGTCAGCTACGTGCACTGTTTTAACAACACTATTCAGGCCTTAAAAGCGCTCCCGCTCGCCGGCATCAGCAATCGTAAACAGGCCGAATTGCTGCTGGCGGATGCCATTCCGGAACTAAGTTATCGCCAGTTTTTGTTGCAGAATCTCGTTTTGAACAAGGATGGCTATGACTGGCGCGTTGATCTGGATATTTTTTACCGGATGGCGCCGAATATCATCGCTTTTCCAGATGCCGGTCATTTATCAGCTTTTGCCGGCAATGCTCTGTTTATCGCCGGTGCCGATTCGGCTTATGTCAAGCCAGAAGCAGTGCTGCCATTATTTCCGGCAGCAACCTTGAATACCATTGCCAATGCCGGACATTGGCTGCATGTGCAACAGCCGGATGCTTTTATCGCAATCATTGAAAATTTTTGCAGGCGAGATTAAAAAAAGCCGTTTACTGCCGATAGCTACACTAGGTAATAACAGGTTTTTGGCTATGAATGGTTATACGCGTTTTTTTACATTATTTTCGCTGCTGCTGAGCATAAGCAGTTTTGCAGATTATTATCAGGTGCCTATGCAGGACAGCAACTGGGAGCTGAAGCGTAGCAAAAATACCTGCCAGTTGAAGCACCTCATCCCTTTGTATGGCAGTGCGGATTTTGTCCAACGCTCCGGACATCACCTGCAGTTTTCAATTCAGGAACTGCGGCGTAAACCGCAAGTGATCAAAGCTAGCTTAGCGGCCATGCCAGCACCGTGGATGCGGGGCAGGGTGGATCCTGTTGATTATCAGGTTTATCTGGATCAATCCGATGATTCAAAAGACTATGGCCGTCTGTCCGTCTATGGTGAGACAGCCGAAGTCATGATTGACGCCTTGTTGCAAGGACAGTTTCCGACATTTACCTATATCCGGGCATCTTCCGGTAATAATGTGGAAGAAACCCGCGTGCAGGTGTCGTCCATCAAATTTAGTGACAGTTATAAAGAATTTTCGGAGTGCAGAAAAAATTTGCTGCCAGCAGCCGATGAGTACAATGTCCTGTCGGCTGTTTCAACAAAGCAGCATCGGTTTGCCGCGGTTTCCACTGCGCAAAACCAGGTTTCCCAGGCTGCTCAGAATAGTCAGCCCCTTCAAAATAAGACCCTGTATTTTAATCCTCGTAATATTCGATTGAACGATTGGCTAAAAAAAGAGGTCATTGCAGTTGCCGAATACCTGAGGTCGTCTCCTGCCAGCACAGCGGTGATTAGTAGTGCCACGGCCATAGCGGGCAAAGCAGATCATCTGTTTGCAAAAAGGGCCGGCTCCATTGTCAAGCAGCTTGAAAAATCAGGCATTGCTGCCGACAGAATTCTGGTCAAGCCCAAAGCTTCAGCGGCTGACAAGGGGATCAGAATTGATGTGTTTGGTCCTGAGGCGCTCAGGCTTTTTTATGTGGGCAAAAGCAGTGCCGGTTTGAATGCCGAGGGAAAGCAACGCTTGAATTTGCTGGCTCGCTACGTACTTGAATATTTTAATAAGCAAGGCCGGTTGCTAATCAGTAGCCATACCGACAGCAGTGGAGCCAGG
Organism: uncultured Gammaproteobacteria bacterium; assembly: GCA_963848675.1. Classification (GTDB taxonomy): domain Bacteria; phylum Pseudomonadota; class Gammaproteobacteria; order Methylococcales; family Methylomonadaceae; genus CAWKEY01. Next base: position 413,707 of record CAWKEY010000023.1, on the reverse strand, counting down.
GACAGTAATCATACGGCTACCCAAAGACGTGCCGATGAGTTCAAGCACTATCTTGAAAGCAGAGGTGTCGCATCAGATAAAATACAAATAAAAGCCTACGGGGAAGACAGGCCGGTCAAAAGCAACAGATATCCTGAAGGGCAGGCTCAAAATAGGCGTATACTGATCGATTTGGTGGTGTAGCTTTAAAATTCAATCTGAATAGAGTTAAAATGTAAAAAAGTGAATGATTGTACTCATTTTAATTGGCAGTTTTAAAAATAATAAGGAGAAACCGGATGTCGAAAGGCCAGAATTTGCAGGACAACTTTCTTAATGCGCTAAGAAAAGAACACACACCTGTATCAATTTTTCTTGTCAATGGCATTAAATTGCAGGGCAAAGTAGATTCGTTTGACCAGTATGTCATTATGCTGAAAAATACTGTCAGTCAAATGGTTTATAAACACGCCATTTCAACAATTGTGCCCAGCAAAGCGGTAAGATTAATACGTGATAATGAAGCTGAAAACGAGCCCAGTGAACAATAAATGCGGTGTTGGTGATTGTTGTTGGTATTCATGGGTGCTCAAAGCATTTAAATCGCGCAAACAGATAGCTCTTTCATGAGCAAGACCACGGAGCACTTGATTGTTTGATCGTCCCGATTCAGGTGAACGAGCCATTCTTGTTCATTTGACACTTCATTCCGGGCAGGAAGATCTTTTAGAATTAAAAGAATTAGCTAAATCAGCCGGAACTGATCCTGTTCACGTAGTAACAGGCAGTCGCCGCAGCCCAGACCCCAAATATTTTGTCGGTAAAGGTAAGCTCGAGGAGTTAAAGAGCGCAATAGAAGCTCATTCCGCCGGTATCGTTTTATTTAATCACCCGCTGTCGCCCAGCCAGGAAAGAAATCTGGAAGGCGCTTTAGGTGTTCGGGTAGTCGATAGAAACGGACTGATTCTGGATATTTTTGCGCAACGTGCGCAAACTTTTGAAGGCAAACTGCAAGTTGAACTGGCCCAATTACGGCATTTATCCACCCGGCTGGTTCGAGGCTGGACGCATCTGGAGCGCCAAAAAGGCGGTATTGGTATGCGTGGCCCTGGCGAAACCCAGCTGGAAACCGACCGCCGGCTCTTGGGCTTGCGTATCAAGCAGATTCAACAGCGTCTGGAAAAAGTCAACAAGCAACGGCATCAGGGCCGCAGCAAAAGAAAAAAAGCCGAAATTCCATCAGTTTCCTTGGTGGGTTACACCAATGCCGGCAAATCTACCTTGTTCAATAAACTGACCGGGGCGGATATTTATACCGCAGATCAGCTTTTTGCTACCCTGGATCCCACTTTGCGGAATTGTCAGTTACCGAACAGCACCGAAATTGTGCTGGCCGATACGGTGGGCTTCATCCGGCATTTGCCGCACGAACTGGTGGCGGCATTCCGCTCCACCTTGCAAGAGGCCAGTGAAGCCGATTTACTGCTGCATGTGATCGATGCCAATGCGGAAGAAAGAGACGAGACCATCGCACAGGTCAATCATGTGTTAGTTGATATTGAAGCGGACAAAGTCAGGCAGCTTGAAGTTTTCAATAAAATCGATTTGCTGGATGGCTTTAGTCCCCGGATTGATCGGGACGATGCCGGCAAACCGGTTCGTGTATGGTTGTCGGCACAAACGGGAACGGGTGTTAATCTGCTATACCAGGCTTTGGCTGAAATATTATCATTAGCCAGGTATAAAAAGAGATGTCACCTGCACGCCGATCAGGGCCACATCAGAGCCAAATTATTTAAAGTTACCAAAATTATTGCTGAGCAAATGGATGAATACGGCGGCTATACCATAGACTTTGAAATTGATGCCAAGCATTTGGGTCTGGTGAAATCACTCGAAACTGAAGAACTACTTTAGTGCGGGTTTGTATAAAGTCCTTTTTTTTAGGATAATTTCCAACTTAGATAATCAACATCGAGTTGTTTACTATAAAATACGGCAAAAGCATAGGCACCAGGATAGGTGGATTTACGCTGAAATTTGCACATGTCCTGCGGGATAATTAACACACATCAAGTAACCAAAAATGGAGCATAGTATGTCCTGGAATGAGCCTGGCGGCGATAAGAAAGACCCCTGGAGTGGTCGTGGTGACCAGAAAGGTCCTCCTGATCTGGATGAGGCAATACGCTCATTACAAGAAAAATTAGGCGGTATTTTTGGTGGTGGCAAAGGTGGCAAAGGTGGTGATGGTGCCCCCGGTAGTTCACTCAAAGGCCTGGGATGGATTTTGCCAGGCGCGGTCGTTTTATGGGGTTTAAGCGGATTTTATATTGTCGACGAAGGAAATCACGGTGTTGAAACCCGGTTTGGCAAATACGTTGCAACAACTCAGGCGGGCTTGAACTGGCACTTTCCTGTGCCTATCGAGCAGGTAGAAATAGTTAATGTCAAGCAGCAGCGCTACATCGAAGTCGGTTACCGTAGTGGCGGCAGTGAGAAGCTGCTCGGCTCGGTGCCGAAAGAGGCCTTGATGCTGACAAAAGATGAAAACATTATTGATGTGCGCCTGGCCGTTCAATATCAGGTCAAAGATGCCAAGGAATTTCTTTTTAATGTTGTCAGTCCGGCAGTGTCATTGAAGCAAGTCACCGAGAGCGCTCAACGGGGTGTGATCGGCAGCAGTCAAATGGACTTTGTTCTGACCGAAGGCCGGAGTGAAGTGGTGGCCCAGATTAAAAAGGAGATCCAGGATGTTATGGACAGCTATAAATCCGGCATTCAGATTACCAGTGTCAACCTGCAGGATGCCCAGCCGCCCGAACAGGTACAAAACGCATTTGAGGATGCCATCAAATCACGGGAGGATAAACAGCGTTTAATTAATGAAGCCGAAGCCTACTCCAATGATGTGGTGCCTAAAGCGCGTGGTGCTGCAGCAAGGCAGATGCAGGAAGCTGAAGGTTACAGAGAGCAGGTCGTCGCGCGGGCAGAGGGTGAAACCAGCCGGTTTTTAAAATTACTGACAGAATACAGCAAGGCACCTGATGTGACCCGCAAGCGTCTTTATATTGAATCCATGCAGGCGGTATTAGGCGAGACAAACAAGGTGATGGTTGATGCAAAGAGTGCTAACAACATGCTGTATTTGCCATTGGACAAAATAATGCAGCAACCCGCGACAAGTCAGCAATCGAGCGTGCTTGATAGCAAGACAGATAAGCTCCAACAAATAAAAGCTGATGAACAACCAACAGTGCGAACTTCAACTCGCGGTCGTGACACAAGGGGACGCTAATGACACAGAATAAAATATTGGTAGCTATTGGCGCATTGTTGTTTATTGGCATGATGTGCATTTTTACCGTGAGTCAGACCGAAAAAGCCATTAAGTTTCGTTTAGGTGAAATCGTAAAGGCTGATTACGAGCCCGGCCTGCATTTTAAATGGCCATTTATAAACAACGTCAAAAAGTTTGATTCGCGGATCCAAACCATGGATGCGCCTCCCGAGCGTTTTTTGACGGCGGAAAAAAAGAACGTCATTGTTGATTCGTTTGTTAAATGGCGTATTGGTGATGTAACAACATTCTATACAACGGTTGCCGGTGACATAGACCAGGCTAATTTGCGGTTGGATCAGATTATTAAGGACGCTTTCCGCAGCGAGTTCAGCAAGCGGGAAATTAAGCAATTGATCTCAACTGATCGCAGTGTTATTCGTGAGCTTTTAATTAAGAACTCCAAGACCATTGCGGCTGATTTAGGGGTGGAAGTTGTTGATGTTCAGGTTATGCGCATCGATTTGCCGCCTGAAGTCAGCAGCTCCGTTTTCCAAAGAATGGAAGCCGAGCGCGAGCGAGTGGCGCGTGAATTTCGCTCCCAGGGCGCGGAAGCCGCAGAAAAGATTCGTGCCGATGCCGACAGGCAGCGGGTGGTAACGGTAGCCAATGCCTTCCGTGAGGCCGAGAAGATACGCGGTGAAGGCGATGCCAAGGCTGCGGAAATTTATGCCAATGCCTACAGCCAGGATGCTGAATTCTTTACTTTCTACAGCAGTTTGAATGCCTATAAAAAGACATTCTCGGCTTCAGACATCATGGTGCTTGATCCTGACTCCGATTTTTTCCAGTATTTCAAAAAACAGAAATAATCGGTGCTAATGCTGAACTAGGGTATTATTTAACGACCTGATCGACAATAAAAAACGCTCCGCTTGCGGGGCGTTTTGTTTGAGTGGACACACAAAACATGCAACAGAAAGACTCTTGGCTTTTGCCTGACGGCATAGAAGAGATTTTACCGGAAGATGCCAAGCATCTTGAAAGCCTGCGGCGCAAAATACTGGATATGTTTGCTTGCTGGGGCTATGAACTCGTAATTCCGCCTTTTATAGATTATCTGGATTCCTTGTTAACAGGCTCGGGCCACGATCTGGAATTACAGACGTTTAAACTGACAGATCAGATCAGCGGTGAAATGCTCGGGGTCAGAGCCGATATGACGCCGCAAGTGGCACGAATAGACGCGCACAATCTTCATCATGAGTGGCCAACACGCTTGTGTTATGCGGGGACTATTCTGCATACCCGTGGCGACCCGCTGGAAAAAACCAGAAGCCCGATGCAGATAGGCGCCGAACTGTATGGTCATGCCGGCAAGGAAAGTGATATCGAAGTCATCCGGCTGATGCTAGAAATGCTGGCAATGGCCGGCTTGCAAGATGTGCATTTGGATTTGGGGCATGTGGGCATCTACCGCGCATTATCTCAACAGGCAGGGCTCAGTGAAGCGCAGGAGGCGGCCTTGTTTGACGTCTTGCAGCGCAAGGCCAGGCCTGAGTTGCAGGAGATGATGGCAGACCTGGATATTGACAGCCCTCTTAAAGCCCTGTTTCTGCAATTGCCGAAACTGAATGGCGGCAGGGACGTTCTGGACAAAGCCCGGAAAGCGCTGGCCGGCGCCAACGACCACGTTAAACAGGCTTTGGCCGATCTTGAAGCCGTTGCAGAAAAATTGACGATCTGTTTTCCAGCGTTGCCGATCAGTTTTGATTTGTCGGAGTTGCGCGGCTACCACTACCATACCGGTGTGGTTTTTGCGGCTTTCGTGCCCTCGATAGGCAGAGAAATTGCCAGAGGCGGCCGCTATGATAATATTGGCGCGATTTTTGGCCGCGCCCGTCCGGCAACTGGTTTTAGTGCGGACCTGAAGGTATTGTCGGCGCTGAGCAAAGCCAGCTATCAAACAGAATTGCACACGTTGATTTTTGCGCCGTGTGTGGACGATGTAGAGTTGAAGCAAAAGATCAGAGACTTGCGTGCGCAGGGCCAGGCTGTCGTTCAGCAGTTGCCGGGGCAGACTGGTAATGCCGAACAACTGGGTTGCACATCTATTTTAGAAAAAGATAATCAACGCTGGGTCGTTAAGGCTTTAGCTTAAGCTTGGGATAATTATGGGAAAAAATGTCGTTGTTATCGGCACTCAATGGGGTGACGAAGGAAAAGGTAAGCTGGTTGATCTGTTGACGGATCAGGCCGAGGCCGTGGTCCGCTTTCAGGGCGGACATAATGCCGGACACACGCTGGTGATAAAAGGTGAAAAAACCGTATTACATTTGATTCCTTCGGGCATTCTTAGAGAGGATGTGCAATGCCTGATTGGTAATGGCGTGGTTTTATCGCCGGAAGCGTTGATGGAAGAAATTGAGCTGCTGGAAAAAGCCGGCATTGCCGTTCGGAATCGCTTGTTTATCAGTGAAGCCTGCGCCTTGATTCTGCCGGTGCATGTCGCCATCGATCAGGCCCGTGAGAAGGCGCGCGGCAGTAAAGCCATCGGTACTACCGGTCGCGGCATAGGCCCGGCTTACGAAGACAAGGCCGCGCGAAGAGGTTTGCGTGCGGGCGACTTGTTGAATGCCGCGACTTTTGCCGAAAAGCTCAAAGAGCTGGTGGATTATCATAATTTCATGTTGACCCATTACTATCATGCCGATGCCATTGATTACCAACAAACACTGGATGAAACGCTGAGGCTGGGCGAACATATCAAACCTATGCTGGCAGATGTCGGTGAAGCCTTGTACGAATATCAGGAGCAAGGTAAAAACCTGCTGTTCGAAGGTGCCCAAGGCGCCTTGCTGGATATTGATCACGGTACTTTTCCGTACGTGACCTCATCAAATACCACTGCGGGCGGCGCGGCCACAGGCACCGGCGTAGGGCCGCTGAATCTGGATTATGTGCTGGGCATCACCAAGGCGTATTCAACGCGCGTGGGCAATGGACCTTTCCCGACAGAATTGCATGATGCCAACGGCGATCACCTGGGTACGGTCGGCCACGAATTTGGCGCCACCACCGGACGCAAACGCCGCACCGGCTGGTTTGATGCCGTGTCCATGCGAAAGTCTGCAAAAATGAACAGCATTAGCGGCATCTGTTTAACCAAGCTGGATGTTTTGGATGGCCTGGAAAAAGTAGGTATCTGCACAGCCTACCAGCTGAACGGCAGGCTTACCGGCATAGCGCCTTTAGGCGCCGATCAATACCAGGAGTGCCAGGCCATTATCGAAGAAATGCCGGGCTGGAAAGGCACAACAGCAGGCGTGACTGACTATGACGCGCTGCCCGACAATGCCAAAGCCTATATTAAGCGTATTGAAGAACTGGTGGGCGTCAGGATTGCCATATTATCGACCGGCCCAGACCGTGATGAGACCATTATTCTGGAAAATCCGTTTGCCTGATTGATACCCGAATTCTGAAGCCTTGAAATGCCCTCAGGTGTGCAAGCGTTTGAGGGCATTGCTGTTTATAGACCCTTGGTATTGTTTAGACTGCTGACTGCATAAACCAGTTGTTGGAAATCCGCTCGTGCAGTTCTCCCAGCTTGTTTTGCAGTTCATCGAGAATTTCCCGCAACTGTGTTTGGGTAGCCTGCCGGGTATCAATCGTCTGCACATAAGCATGCAGTTTAACGACGTCATCTGGCAAGGCATCGTTATTGGGCAGGTCATTGATGGAATCGGCAATTTCCACAATACAGTAGCCGACCGAGCGAGGCAGACTGGTGTTCAGTAATAAAAAGTTGAGCACATCATCACCTTTAACGCTGCTTCTAACCTGTTGACGATACATTAACTGGGCGTTTAGTGACTTCAAGATATTCACCCACAGAATGGTTTCATATTCGCGCATTTCATCGCTGCGTGATTCAGCCAGCAGCAATGAAGCCAAATCCAGAATGCGGCTGGTCATGTCGGCGCGCTCAATATTTTTGCCCAGGCGGATAAATCGATACGGATTATTGTGGCTCATATAGCCCGACAATAATCCAGTAAATCGTTGACAGCCTTTGAGAATTTCGTTGAGAAAAAAAACCCGTTTGCTGCGCATGTGTATCGAATCTTTATGATTCTTTACAAACAGATACATTTCATTAACCTGCTCCCATGCCTCATCGGGCAATAAGTCTCTGGAGGTGCGGATGTTTTCTCTGGCCGCGCGTAAAGACGAAAATACAGAGCCTAGATTCGTTTCATCGATTAACAGAAACCGGGTGACATTGCGCTCATTGGCCGCTTTGTATTTTTCATAGAATTCCCGCTCCGTGGCATTGATGCGCACAAGCTGTTGCCAGCCCATCTCAACGCCTAAAGGTAAATCCATCAATAGATTCATGTGCACACTGACTAGTCTGGCGATATTTTCAGTGCGCTCCAGGTAACGGGCCAGCCAATACAGGCGTTCTGCTGAGCGGGATAACATTAGTTGTGCTCCATGTTGATAATCCAGGTGTCTTTACTGCCGCCGCCTTGTGATGAGTTGACCACGAGCGAACCTTTTTTAAGCGCCACCCGGGTCAAGCCGCCGGCGGTCACAAAGGTGTTTTCACCCTGCAAAATAAAAGGCCGCAGGTCGATATGCCGGGGTTCCAGCTTGCCTTTGCATAAAGTCGGTGCGGTCGAAATGGCCAAGGTGGGTTGGGCGATATAGTTACGTGGATTTTTTTGGATGATTTGCCGGAATTCAGCAATTTCATTAGCCGAGGCATGCGGCCCAACCAGCATGCCATACCCGCCCGATTCATTGGCGGGTTTAACCACCAGTTCCGGCAGGTGTTGCAGTACATATTCAAGGTGTTCCGGGTTATCACACAGATAGGTTTTTACATTAGGCAGAATAGGATCTTCGTTCAGGTAATAACGGATCATTTCCGGTACGTAGGCATAAACCACTTTGTCATCGGCAACTCCCGCTCCCGGGGCATTCGCCAGCGACACATTGCCAGCTTTCCAGGCGCGCATCAAGCCGCGCACACCCAGTGCCGAATCTTTTCGGAAAACTTCAGGATCCAGAAAGTCGTCGTCGATGCGCCGGTAAATCACATCGACTTTTTCCAGGCCTTCGATGGTGCGCATGTACACGCAATCATCGTCATTGACCACGAGGTCGCTGCCCTCGACCAGCTGCGCGCCCATTTGTTGGGCCAGATAAGCGTGTTCAAAATAGGCGGAGTTGTAAATGCCGGGCGTTAATACCACTATTTGCGGTTTGCTCATGTGTTCAGGCGCCAGTGACGCTAACATATCATGCAGTCGGCTCGGGTAGTCATCGATTGGCAGAATGTCAGTGTCCTGGAAGAGCTCAGGGAATACGCGTTTGGTAATGACTCGGTTTTCCAGCATATAGGAAACCCCCGAGGGCACACGTAAATTATCTTCCAATACATACATAACGCCGTCCTTGTCGCGTACCAAGTCGGTGCCGCAAATGTTGGCCCAAACGTTGTGGCGGGGTTTCATACCGATACATTCTTTACGGAAGTTTTTTGAGCTAAGGATAATCCCGGCAGGCATTTTGCCGTCTTTGATAAATGCCTGTTCATCGTAAACATCCGCAATAAAGCAGTTAAGCGCAGTCAAGCGTTGTTTTAAGCCTTTTTCTATCCTTCGCCACTCTTTTGCACTTATGATGCGAGGGATAATGTCGAATGGCCAGGCCCGGTCTATGTCGCCTTCATCGGTATAGACCGTAAAGCTGATACCCATTTCCAAAATAGCCAGTTCGGCGGCTATCTTGCGCTTATCAATATCGCTCTTATTGAGTGAGTGCAGGTACTGACACAAACGGTGACTGATTTGCCTCGGTTGGAACTCCGAGCACATGAGTTCATCGTAAGCGCCCTCGGTATTGTAGTTTTTCCAGATTGATTTCATGGCATTTCATTTGGCTAGTTGGCTTCATAAACTTTAATAAGACAACAAGCAGGATTAGTGCCATGTTTTGCCAGCTTCTGAAGAGAATGTAAGCGTGTTGCCAGCGGCGCTTTCGTCTCTATCGGTATATTGCGCACTGACTTTGGTCGCGACGAGGATATTGCTCCGCTTAGACTTCAGATGCGCTATTTTTGGATGCTGACTGCGCCAATTTGGTGCGAGATGGGTAGCGGCTGTATACTGCCGGATGCAATAATCAGCGGGTGACAGCTAATTGCCTGCTTGGTATGGTGCTTGCTTAACTTTATGTGTTTATAGCGCTTAACACTTGAGCAACAGGAAAAAAACATGACCATTCGGGTAGCACTCCGTCATAAAACTGTCTACAACTTCGATAGGTCCGTATCCCTGTCGCCACATGTCTTTAGATTGCGCCCGGCAGTGCATAGCCGCACGCCGGTCAAAGGCTATAGCTTACGCATTGAGCCTAAAGAGCATTTCATCAACTGGCAGCAAGATCCGTTCGGCAATATTCTTGCGCGGGTTGTGTTTCCCAATAAATGCCGCAAGCTCAGCGTTGAAGTGGAAGTCATTGCTGAGTTGACGGTAATTAATCCCTTTGACTTTTTTGTTGAAGACTTTGCGGAAAAGTATCCGTTTAAATACCCTGAGCTATTGCTGAAGGAATTGCAGCCGTATCTGGAAATTACCGAGGACGGCCCCTTACTCAAGCAATGGCTGACCGGTTTTGATCTCACTAAACGAAACATCAACGATTTTCTGGTTGATGTGAATCGAAAAGTTTTTCAGACAATTGGTTACAACATCCGCATGGAAGTCGGCATTCAAAGCTGTGAGGAATCGCTGACCAAGCTCAGTGGTTCATGCCGGGATTCGGCGTGGTTGCTGGTGCAAATTCTGCGGCATTTGGGTCTGGCGGCGCGTTTTGTGTCCGGTTATCTGGTTCAATTGACTGCTGACGTGAAATCTTTGGATGGACCCTCCGGGCCGGAACAGGATTTCACTGATTTGCACGCCTGGACTGAAGTGTATATCCCTGGAGCCGGCTGGATCGGGCTCGATCCGACCTCCGGTTTACTGGCGGGGGAAGGGCACATTCCGCTGGCCTGCACACCCGATCCTGCGAGTGCCGCGCCGGTGACCGGCGGCACCGACAAGTGTGAAGTGGAATTCGAATTCAGCAACACGGTAGAACGCCTGCATGAAGATCCGCGCGTCACCAAGCCGTATTCTGATGAACAATGGTTTCGCATCGATGCGCTGGGCCGGCAGGTTGACCAGCAATTGCTGGCCAATGACGTGCGTTTGACCATGGGCGGCGAACCCACGTTTGTATCCGTTGACGATATGGAAGGGGCAGAGTGGAATGTCGATGCCGATGGAGAACACAAACGCGAACGCGCCAACAGGTTAACCAAACGGCTGCGCGATATATTCGCCACGGGCGCCATGCTGCATTATGGGCAGGGCAAATGGTATCCGGGCGAGGCGTTACCGCGCTGGCAATATGGCATATTCTGGCGTAAGGATGGCGTGCCGGTATGGCGCAATCCTGAGTTGCTGGCCGATATTGGCAAGGATTACGGACATACCGAACAACATGCCGAGCAGTTTATCAAGCAGTTTACCCTGCGATTAGGGGTGCAGCCGCGCTACATCAAGACCGCTTTTGAAGACAGTTTTTACTATCTCTGGCAGGAAGGAACGGTGCCCGAAAACATCGATCCGTTAAAATGCAACCTAAAAGATTCGATTGAACGCAAGACCCTGGCGCATCTGCTGGATGCCGACTTAGGCAAGCCCGCGGGGTTCACCCTACCGATTAAGTGGGACTGGGTCCAGCAAAAATGGCAAAGCGGGCCCTGGAGCTTTCGACGTGGACAGATGTTTTTGATACCTGGCAACTCGCCCATGGGGCTGCGCCTGCCTTTGGGCAGTTTGCCCTGGGTTGCTCCGGACAAACGCGATAGCCAGGAGGAGCAAAGTCTGTTTGTGGCACTGCCTGAACTGGGCGATTACTACGGCGAGATCACCCGCCGGTACAGCCATATCGAGAAAAAGCTCAAAAACCATCCCGAGCTAAGCGAGCAGGATGCCGGCGATGATCAAACTATCCAGGCAGAAGTCCCCCACACGGCGGTGTGCATCGAAGCCCGCGAAGGCCGTGTTCATATCTTCTTGCCGCCGCTGACGTCATTGGAACATTATCTGGAACTGATTGCAGCCGTTGAAGCCACCGCGGAAAATCTGGCCATACCTGTTGTGCTGGAAGGGTATGAGCCGCCACGCGATTACCGCATTGAACGCCTGATGGTGACGCCTGATCCCGGCGTGATCGAAGTCAATATCCATCCCTCGAAAAGCTGGCAAGAGCTGGTGGACAAAACCACCATTCTCTATGAACAAGCGCATCAGGTCAGGCTGGGTACGGAAAAGTTTATGCTCGATGGCCGCCATACCGGTACCGGTGGCGGTAACCATATCACCATGGGCGCGGAAACGCCCACGGACAGCCCGTTGTTACGCCGCCCCGACTTGTTGCGCAGTCTGGTGACCTACTGGCAGCACCATCCCGGCTTGTCGTATTTGTTTTCCGGCATGTTTATCGGTCCGACCAGCCAGGCGCCACGCGTTGATGAGGGCCGGGATGAAAAACTCTATGAACTGGAAATCGCTTTCCAGCAAATGCCGGAAGGCGAAGTGCCGGCACCCTGGCTGGTGGATCGCTTGCTGCGGCATTTGCTGACCGACATCACCGGCAACACGCACCGTTCCGAGTTTTGCATCGATAAACTGTATTCACCCGATAGCTCGACCGGACGACTGGGAATTCTGGAGTTGCGCGCCTTTGAAATGCCGCCGCACGCCCGCATGTCACTGGTACAAACCTTATTGCTGCGTTCGCTGATTGCCTGGTTTTGGCGTGAACCTTACAAGCACGATTTAATCCGATGGGGCACCGAATTGCATGACCGCTTCATGTTGCCGCATTATGTCCGTGAAGATATGAAGCAGGTCAGCAAGGATTTGCAGCGCGCAGGCTTCGAATTTGAACTGGAATGGCTGGAACCGTTTTTTGAATTCCGTTTCCCACGTTACGGCAACACTATGATCGAAGGCATCGATCTGGAAATGCGTTTTGCTATTGAGCCCTGGCATGTATTGGGTGAGGAAGTCAGCAGAACCGGAACGGCCCGCTATGTGGATTCATCCGTCGAGCGCGTTCAGGTCAAAGTGACCGGCTTTACCGAGGGCCGTTATGTGTTGACCTGTAACGGCAGACGCTTGCCGTTGCGCAACACCGGCCGCAAAGGTGAATATGTCGCCGGTGTCCGTTACCGCGCCTGGCAGCCGCCTTCCGCGCTGCATCCCACCATCAGTCCGCATGTACCGCTGGTAATTGATGTGATTGATACCTGGAATGGCTGTGCGGTAGGCGGTTGTACGTATCATGTCGCCCATCCCGGTGGCCGCAGTTATGATGCCTTTCCGGTAAACAGCTATGAAGCGGAGTCCCGGCGCGTCACCCGTTTCTGGGATTTTGGCCACACGCCCGGGGTTATCACGCGCCCGCCCATGGTGATGCCAGCTGTTGCCGCGTCTGACCAGGAGAAATTGGCAACCTTTAGCGTTAATGAGACAGTACCCAGACCCATGGCCCCGCCCATTGAGGAGACTAGCCACGAATATCCGTTTACCATGGATTTGCGGCACCGGAATAGCTAATGCCGGCGTGCATCAAAAAGCTTTTCACCACAGAGAGCACGAAGGACACGAAGGGCAAACGCCAACAAACTTCGTGTTCTTCGTGGTGAAATAACCAAATAAAATTAACTGAATCGCGCCATCCACTTTGGAGCTTTATTCACATGACCGAAAAATTAAAACAGTTAGCCCCAGCCGTGTTGACGCTGGATAATAAAACTTACGAAATGCCAACCATGATGGGAGTGGAGGGTGAAAGAGCCATCGACATTTCCAAATTACGCAACCAAAGTGGTTACGTGACCCTGGATGACGGCTACGGCAATACCGCCAGTTGTGAAAGCGGCATTACCTATATCGATGGCGAGCAAGGCATCCTGCGTTATCGCGGATACCCGATTGAGGAACTGGCCGAACATTCACGTTTTGTTGAAGTGGCCTATTTGTTGTTGCATGGCGACTTGCCGAACAGCCAGCAGTTATCGGCGTTTTCTACGCATCTCAATGAGTCTTCGATTATTCATGAAGACATGCATCATTTTTTTAATGGCTTTCCGCGAGGCTCTCATCCGATGGGGATTTTGGCGACCATGGTGGCGTCATTATCGACGTTTTATCCACTGCCTGATCAGCTCGATGATTCCACAGAAATGCAGATTGTTGTCAATCTGGTGTCCCAATTGCGCACTATCGCGGCGTTTTCGTATAAAAAATCCATTGGAGAACCGCTGGTTTATCCTTCCTACAAGCTAAAATATGTCGGTAACTTTATAAATATGATGTTTTCATCGCCGGTGCGGGATTATGAGCTGGATGTGGATATCGTCAGAGCCATTGATATGTTCTTTATTCTGCATGCCGACCATGAGCAAAACTGCAGCACTTCTTCGGTGCGTACGGCAGGATCAAGCATGGCCAATGTTTATGCGGTAGCTTCGGCCGGTATTTCCGCACTTTGGGGGCAGCGTCATGGCGGAGCCAATCAGCAGGTTATCCATATGCTTGAGCAGATCCATGCCGATGGCGGCGATGGCACAGAATTTATCAATCAGGCTAAAGATAAGAATTCACCGAGCCGTCTGATGGGTTTCGGCCATCGCGTGTATAAGAATTTTGACCCTCGCGCCATGGTATTGAAAAAACAATGCGATAAATTACTCAACAAAGCGGGTGTAAGCGATCCTTTGTTCGATATAGCCAAGCGGCTTGAAGAATGTGCCTTAAAAGACGATTATTTCATCTCCCGGAAATTGTATCCCAACGTCGATTTTTATTCGGGCTTGATTCTTCGGGCCGCAGGCATACCCACCAATATGTTTACGGTGTTGTTCGCTATTGGCCGGATGCCTGGCTGGATGGCCCACTGGCGGGAAATGCTGCACAGTGAGCCAATGATCATTACCCGCCCCCGGCAGATTTACGTGGGTGAACCGTTGCGGCATTTTCAGAGTATTGAGCAGCGGTCTTGATGCCATGGGAAACACTCGCGTAGGGTCCGCTGTGCGTACCTTCAGCATTCAATGGTACGCACAGCGGACCCTACCGCGCTTGATACTCCTGCCAGCAAATGAATAGGGACGTAGCTTGAACGAATCAGCCGGCGATATTGGCACGCAGTTTTACGCGACCCGGCTGGGCGTCTACGATGAAATGGTGGCCAAAGAAGACAAGGTGCTGCCGCACTGGGAGCATTTTATCGGCGCCATTGCGGCATTGGGCAGTGAACAACTCGAACAGCGCCGCCGGGAAGCCCAGCGCCTGTTAAGAGAAAACGGCGTTACCTATAACGTCTATGGGGAACCCCAAAATCTGACACGGCCCTGGCGGCTTGATCCCATTCCGTTGCTGATCAGCAGTGCCGAATGGGCGCTTATTGAAGCAGGTCTTAAGCAACGCGCCGAGCTGCTTAATCTGGTGCTAAAAGACCTTTATAGCCAACAACAGCTGCTAAAAAAAGGCCTGTTACCCAGTGAGCTGGTGTGGGCGCACGATGGCTTCTTGCATCCCTGCGTGGGTGCGCTGTCGACTCTGCCGCGGCAACTGATTGTGTATTCAGCCAACCTTGCGCGTGGCCCTAATGGACGTATGTGGGTCCTGGATGATCGTAGTCAGGCGCCTTCCGGTTCCGGTTATGCCCTGGAAAATCGCACGGTCATGGCACGCGTGCTGCCGGATATTTTCCGGGAAACACAAGTGCATCGGCTTGCCGGTTTTTTTAAGGCGCTGCGCAAGGGTCTGGCTGATATTGCGCCGCACAACAAGGAAGACCCGCGCATAGTCATACTGACGCCAGGTTCGTTCAATGAAACCTATTTTGAGCATGCCTATTTGTCGTCTTATCTGGGGATTTCTTTGGTTCAGGGCGACGATCTGACGGTGCGTGATGGCCGCGTCTGGCTTAAATCACTGGATGGTTTGCAAGCGGTGGACGTTATTTTGCGGCGCGTGGACGACTCTTTTTGCGATCCGTTAGCATTCCGCAGCGCTTCGCGTCTGGGTGTTGCCGGGCTGCTTGAGGCCGTGCGCCGGAGCAATGTGGCAATTGCCAATCCTTTGGGGAGCAGTGTGCTGGAAAATCCGGGATTGCTGGCGTTCCTGCCCAGGCTGTCGCGGTATTTTTTAAATCAGGAGCTGATGCTGCCTTCGGTTGCCACCTGGTGGTGCGGCCAGCGCCGTGAGCGCGATTTTGTGCTGCAGAATCTTGAGCGCCTGGTCATCAAGCCGATCAATCGCAGCTCTGGGAATCATGTCCTGTTCGGCGGCCTGTTAAACACTAAGGAAAAGGAACAATTACGCGCTGCCATTATCGCCAGACCGTATTGTTATGTTGGCCAGGAGCAGGTCAGTTATTCTACGGTACCGGCCTTTGTCGATCACCATATCGAGCCGCGCTTTGCGGTGCTGCGCAACTTCGTGGTGGCCTGCGGCGATGATTACCAGGTCATGCCCGGGGGCTTGACGCGGGTGGCCCGTCAGCAGGACGATTTTATCGTTTCAAATCAGGCCGGCGGGATTAATAAAGACACCTGGGTACTGGCCGATGGCAAAGATAAACCCGTTCTGTGGTCTCAGCCTGGCCGAACTGTGGTCTTATCGGCAGTCACTGAGCCTTTGACCAGCCGCGCCGCGGATAATCTGTTTTGGGTTGGCAGACATCTGGAACGCATCAAGGTGGCTACACGGGTGATGCGCACGCTGTTGCTCAAGTTCTCTGATGCGCGGGAGCTGAATGATCCAGTCGATTGCTTATGTCTCAATGTATTATTGCGCGCGATGACCCAGGTGACCGGCACCTATCCGGGATTTATGACGGGTACTGCGTCGATCATTAAAGAGCCCCAGAATGAATTACTGGCATTAGCTAGAAATGTCCAGCGCCCCGGCACGCTGGCCGCCAATATCCAGGCGTTTGCCCAAACCGCCTTTAGTATTCGCGAGGTCTGGTCGCAGGACACCTGGCGCTGCGTCGATAATATTCAGCGGCGCTGGCAACAACGGGTCGTCAATAGTGATTGTGACGTGGAGCAATTGCAAAAAAACCTGGATGATTTAATGACCGGGTTTGTCGCCTTTATTGGCTTGACCAACGAAAGCATGACCCGCGAAGCCGGCTGGTTGATGCTGGATAGCGGGCGCCGCCTGGAGCGTGCGCTGGCATTGATTGCCTTGCTGCGCGCCACGGTGGTGCAGCGCCATGAACCGGCTTTGCAAAATCAGCTGCTGGAAACGGTATTGGTATTCACTGACAGTTTGAGCATTTACCGGCGCCGTTACCGTTCGTATATACAGTTGCCGACGGTGCTGGAATTGTTGCTGATGGATGAAACTCACCCGCGATCATTAGCCTACCAATTGCATCAATTGTCTGATCATATCGGGGCGCTGCCCAGGGAACGCCGCAAGGGACAGTTAAGCGAGGAAGAGCGTTTGCTGCTTCGAACTTACACCGATTTGCGTTTGCTCAAGGTCTCCGATTTGATTAAGGCTGATGACCATGCAGGCGTTTATAGCGGACTGGAAAGCGTCTTGTCGGCAATGACAGCACAGTTATGGCGGCTGTATGAAGTCCTGGCGCAAGCCTATTTTAGCCACTCTCAAGTTCCGCAACTGATGACGCCCACTCAAGCAGAGGAGGAACCGTGAAATACCGCATTACCCACAGTACGCTGTACCAATACAGTCAACTGGTCGGCCTCTGCCAGAATGAAGCCAGATTGCAGCCGCGTGATTTCTGGCGTCAGCAATGTCAAAGCAGCCGCTTTGATATTAACCCAGAGCCTAGTGATTTTAATGAACGCAGAGATTTTTTCGGCAATCGTGTGGCTTATTTCGCCATACAGCAGGCGCATCAGCGCTTGATGGTTACCGCAGTCAGTGAGGTCACGGTATTTCCCAGACAAAGCCGTGACGATTTAGCTAATGCTCTGACTTGGGAGCATGTGCGGCGTCAGCTGCAAGAAGCGCCTGGACAAACCCAATTGCTGTCGCAGCAGCAAAGCCAGACTCAGCAGTCGGATTTTTATGATGAGCTGCTGGATGCCAAGCAATATGTGCTGGATTCGCCGATGGTGATCACCAGCCCCGAACTGGCTCAGTACGCTCAAAGTTCATTTTTGCCGGATCGGCCTTTAGTGCAAGTGGTGGCTGATTTGATGCAGCGGATCCATGTCGATTTTACGTACGATCCGAGCTTTACCACGATCGCTACGCCGTTATCCGACGTACTGCATTTTCGCCGCGGCGTGTGCCAGGATTTTGCCCATTTGGCGATTGCTTGTCTGCGCTCTTTTGGTATTGCCGCACGTTACGTCAGCGGCTATGTGGAAACCCAGCCTGGACCAGGCCAGCCACGAATGGTAGGCGCTGATGCGTCACATGCCTGGTTTGCTGTGTATGTGCCTGGCGCCGGTTGGCTGGAGTTTGATCCCACAAATAATAAGCTGCCCTTTGATCAACATATTACTCTCGCCTGGGGGCGCGATTATACCGATGTCACCCCGCTGAAAGGCATTGCCTTTGGGGGCGGGCAGCATAGCTTGTCGGTGTCCGTGGATGTGCTTAGATTGGAATAACAACGTTGATATTTCCGTCTTCCAGGAATTTAGCTATTTGACATGGACGTTGGCGAGACTTTGCTGGATAATTCCCCGCAATTATTTTCAATATTAAACGAACCATTTTTATGACTTATTGTATTGCTGCTTCTATAGATGAAGGACTCATTCTTGTTTCCGACTCGAGAACCAACGCGGGTATAGATAACGTCAGTACTCACGGCAAGATGCATGCGTTCCAAACCAACAATGACCGAAAAATCGTTTTACTGTGCGCTGGTAATCTCGCCACCACCCAAGCCGTCTTGGAGCAGCTGCACCGCGATAAAATCAAAAATGCCGGGGTGAATCTCAATAATGTGGAATGCCTGTCAGATGCCGCCAACTATCTGGGCCATGTCAGTGTCGAAAAACAAAAGCAGCATGTGAATCCAGAGGGTCAATCGGCGTTTAATCCCTCGGCCAGTTTTATCATAGCCGGCCAAATCGCCGGTGAGCCGCATGGCGCTTATATGGTTTATTCCGAAGGTAACAGCATCACCAGCTCTGCCAATACGCCATTTTTACAAATCGGCGAGAGTAAATATGGCAAGCCGATACTGGATCGCTTTCTTAGATTAAACACTTCAATCGATGAAGCTGCGCGCTGCTGTCTGGTGTCAATGGACTCGACCATCCGCAGTAATGCCAGTGTCGGGCCGCCCGTTGAAATGCTTATTTACCGTAGCAACAGTTTTAGTTTTGATGAGTATTATTGCTTTGATGACGATGACGATTATTTGCTGCAGCTCAGACGCAGTTGGGAGCACAAACTGAAGGAAGCGATAGGCGCACTGCCAGTCCTTAACAAGGCAGCCTTGAAAGTCATGCGCGTTGACTTGTAGATGGTCAATAGGTGAGCCGATAGCGCTTCCACGAGGGAGATTTTGGGATTCTGCGCCGTTGCCCGGCCTGGCTGTCCATCCAAACATCATTGCCAGAACAAAACCGCCTAAACAGCATCAGGCAGGCAGGATAGGCTGATATGAGTTGAGCCTGGAATGTTTACAAACTTCTTCGAGCCATCAAAAATTTGCCTGACACGCCTGGCTGGAGGCTTTGCTCATGAGAGCGGCCACTGCTCCGGATTTCAATTAACCCATTTTAGAACTTGCAGATGAGGGATCATTAGTATGCGAAAGCGCATAGAATCACTCCGGCACAGCTTGTACCACATTATTTATCAGGCCAACACCCCGGCCGGCAAGGCCTTTGATATTGCCCTGATCATTTTAATTCTGGCCAGTGTGATAACCATCATGCTGGACAGCGTCGCCGAAATCAGCCAGCGATATGGGCAGCAACTTGCGGCGGCAGAATGGATTTTTACGATTATCTTCACTGTTGAGTATTTTCTTCGCATCTTCTGCATCAACAGGCCCCTCAAATACATCACCAGTTTCTTCGGCCTGATCGATCTGCTGTCAATCATTCCGTCCTATATCAGCCTGTTCCTGCCCGGCACCCATTACCTCCAGGTCATACGCATCCTGAGAGTGTTGCGTATATTTCGTATCCTGAAGCTGGTTCGCTTTATCAAGCAATCCAATCTGCTCATGAATGCCTTATTGGCGAGCCGGCCCAAGATCATCATTTTTCTGTTCGCCATCTCCAATCTGCTGGTGGTTTTCGGCTCGGCGATGTATCTGATCGAAGGGGCGGAAAATGGCTACACCAGCATACCTGTGAGTATTTACTGGGCGGTTGTGACCCTGACCACCGTGGGCTTCGGTGACATCACCCCAAAAACCGATCTGGGCCGCGCCATCTCGGCGGTGGTCATGATCATCGGCTACGCCATCATCGCCGTACCCACAGGCATTATCACCGCCGAATTGTCCCAGGAAGTGAAAAGGCAAAACGAGCGTTCCGTCCGCCGGCGCTGTCCGAAATGCCGAAAAATCGGCCATGACATAGAGGCAAACTATTGCCGTATCTGTGGCGCTGAGTTGCCCGAGCCAATTGCAGAAAAGATTAGTCAATAGAAATTTCTTTAGGTTGGTTGGCTAATGATTGCCAGGAATACCCTGAAGCGGGCTTAAGATCACTGTATCTGGTATCATGAGCCATCGAATTACGGCACTCCGCCGCGATTCACGATCAAATCAAGAGTCCTTTGTGAGTACTGCCGAATTTTCATCTTTACCGTTAAAACCCGCCCTGCTTGAAAACATCAAATCTTTGGGTTACACCCACTTAACGCCCATTCAGGCGCAGAGCCTGCCCTATATTCTTGAAGGCAGGGATGTCATTGCGCAGGCTAAAACCGGCAGTGGTAAAACTGCTGCGTTTGGCATTGGACTGTTAGCCAAGCTGGATTTGACCAGTGTTAGGGTTCAGGCCATGGTGGTGTGTCCAACCCGGGAGCTGGCCGACCAGGTCTGCAAGGAGATCCGGCGGTTAGCGCGCTTTACTCAAAACATCAAGGTGTTGACCTTGTGCGGCGGCGTGCCTTTTGGGCCGCAGCTGGGTTCTCTGGAACATGGCGTGCATGTGGTGGTTGGTACGCCGGGGCGCTTGCAGGAACATCTGCGCAAACGCAGCTTACGGCTCAGTAATCTGAAAGTGCTGGTGCTCGATGAAGCCGACCGCATGCTGGATATGGGATTTGAGGAAGCGATTACCGAGGTGATTTCATACGCACCGACGCACCGGCAAACCTTGCTGTTTTCAGCGACTTATGCCGATCCAATCCGGGAAATGAGCCAGAAATTTCAGTTTAAACCGGTTTCGGTGAGTATTGAGACCAGCCATCACGACAGCGATATAGAACAGCGTTTTTATCAGGTCGAAAAATCGAAAAGGCTCAACGCGCTGGGTTATCTCTTGGCGTATTACCGGCCGGAATCTACCGTGGTGTTTTGCAATACCAAAAGGGATTGTCAGGAGGTGGCGGGGTCGCTTGAAAACAGCGGATTTTCGGTACAGGCGCTGCATGGCGATCTGGAACAAAAGCACCGGGATCAGGTGCTGGTGCGGTTTGCCAACAAGAGCTGCTCAGTTCTGGTGGCGACGGATGTGGCCGCCCGGGGGCTCGATATTAAAGATTTGCAGGCGGTGATTAATTATGAGCTGCCCTGGGATGCCGAGATTTATGTCCACCGGATTGGGCGCACAGGCCGTGCCGGTAAAAAGGGTTTGGCGCTCAGTTTATGCACGGAAAAAGAGCTGGGCCGGGTTAAAGCTATTGAGGACTACCAAAACTCGTCTGCCAGATGGGATGAAGTGGCGCCTTTTCAGATGAGCCATGAACACCGCTTTGAACCGCCGATGGTAACCTTGTGGATTGATGGCGGACGCAGAAGCAAGGTGCGCCCCGGCGATATCCTGGGCGCGTTAACCGGTGACGCCGGGATTGCCGGTAGTGAGGTCGGTAAAATTGATATTTTTGATGCTCATGCCTATGTGGCCATCAGGCACAACAGCGTTGACAGGGCCCTGGCCTGCTTGAGAAACGGCAAAATAAAGGGCCGCAACTTTAATGTCCGGAAATCCCAATGGGGGTGAGGCGGCCCAGTTAGGCCGCCTTTAATCGCGACGAGGGCGTCGCTCCCACAGCCGATTTCATTATTGAGGGTACGCCCTCAAACAAGCAATCTAAGCTAAGCGCTTCTTGCCCGTGGCTTATTTCTGGCCTGATTGCCGCCGGGCTTGCGGGCTGGATTTGAGTTTCTGCCCGGACGCTGGCCTCGGGGTGGTGCTGGCTGTACTGGCGGAGCCACTGCGGAAGTTTCAAAGCCGGCAATTTGTTCACGCTTGATTTCCTTGCCGATCAGCTTTTCAACCAGACGCAAGAAATCATATTCATCATGGGATACTAAAGACAGGGCTTGGCCTTCTTCGCCTGCGCGTCCGGTGCGGCCAATTCTATGCACGTAATCTTCCGGCGCGCGCGGCAGCTCAAAGTTGACCACATGCGGCAACAGGTTAATATCGATGCCGCGTGCCGCCACATCGGTCGCTACTAGAACCCTGACTTCACCGGCTTTAAAACCTGCCAAGGCACTGGTTCTGGCACCCTGGCTTTTGTTGCCGTGAATGGCGGCCGCCTTAATATCAACCTTGTTGAGTTTTTCAGTGAGCCGGTTCGCGCCGTGTTTGGTAGTCGTGAACACCAAAACCTGCTGCCAGTTGTTTTCTTTGATCAAGTGACAGAGCAGCTCTGTCTTATCGGCCTTATCTACCAGATAAGCGACTTGTTCAACCAGTTCGGCGGCAGTGTTGCGCGGCGCCACTTCAATTTTTATCGGATTGACCAGAAGCCCTATGGTGAGCTTGCGTATATCTTCGGAAAAGGTTGCCGAAAACAGCAGATTTTGGCGTTTTTTCGGCAGCAAGGCGATAATTTTACGAATATCCCGGATAAAGCCCATGTCCAGCATGCGGTCGGCTTCGTCAAGTATCAGGGTTTGAACCTGATCAAGTTTTACCGCATTTTGATTGATCAGATCCAGCAAGCGTCCAGGCGTGGCCACCAGTATGTCGACGCCGCCTCTTAAGCGCATCATTTGCGGATTGATTTTTACCCCGCCAAAAACGACTTCCGATTTTAAACGCGGATGCAGGTGCGCCCCGTATTTGTTGACTGATTCGCCGATTTGCGCGGCAAGCTCTCGGGTTGGCGCCAGTATGAGCACCCTGACCGGACGGTTATTGCCGTAAGCCTTTTGTGATAAACGGTGCAGAATCGGCAGGGCAAATCCTGCTGTTTTACCGGTTCCGGTTTGCGCGGCGGCCAGCACATCATGGCCGCCCAAAACGGCAGGAATGGCTTGGGATTGAATGGGGGAGGGCGTGGTATAGCCGGCATCTGCGATCGCGCGCAAGAGCGGATCCGATAAACCGAGGGTAGTAAATGGCATATTGTATAGAGTCTCAATGAAACGCCGCTCGACAGGCGTCAGGCAGCTTGGTGTAAAGGGGGTAAATAAAAAAATTAAATAAAGTCGCCGAAGAATGACTGGTAAGCAATGTGTGCAGTCATGTCCTGATGGAAAAAATCCAGGTTGGGGAAAGTGGCGAAAGCGGCGTATTCAAACAGTTTGTGCTGTTTTTCTTGAAAACGCCGCGCTTAGCTCAACCCGCTATCATTCTAATCGTGATAGGGTTTGGTGGTCTGTGCCGGTATATAGTGTAAGCTGATGAAATGGAGGGTGCCAAGGGGTGGGCTTGCGCTAGGTTATTTATGTGTTGATAGTGGTATTGTCTATTTTTGAGGGCAAAATAAAATACCTGGCACCCTTATACATAAGTTATGGCGGCATTATACCTGATTAGTATGTGTCAGCGTGTAAAAAAACTACATTGCCTCACTTTACGCGTTGATCAGCCAATTGGTACGCCTGTATGGTGAGTCTGGCCATACCATATTTTTTGGTTATGCAATCCTCCCAGCACAGTCATCAACTCCATTATTTTATTATGGTTAGCTATCGACTGCGGCGTTGGGACTGAAGCCTCGGTACGGGCCAAATGGCTGATTTGATAACGAACAGCATGCTCGATCAAATCAACATCTTCAATCGATAAATCAAATTGTTTGTTATAAGTGGTCATGGTAATAGCCTCATTAATACGGCAATCAGGGAGTTAATTGCGTGGCATTAATGTAAGGCGATATTTTCGCGAACACAATGACATTATTAACGCAATTTCGGACAAATTCATTCGGCTGCAGCTATAGCCGTTTAAGTCCGGGAGGGAGCGCCGGGCTGGAGCTCAGTGTACCCAAGCGTAAGCCTGCGGGCCTTCCAAGTTAACCATGGCGGAAAACGAGGGAAAGTTGTCCTTGCGCTTGGCATTGCAAAGGAAGAGCATAAGGTTGATCTTATTGTTTAATAAGGAGACCGGATTTCAAGCGAGGGTACTTCTTTTTCTTACCGGAAGGGCTCTTGATGATGAAATTAAAACGGCAAACACACTATTTGAAGGTCTTCGACTCGGCTTTGAGGAGGTTTCATGGCATTATTAACTTTTTCTCCCAACAAATCTTTTACTAAAACTCAGAAAGTCAGGAAAATTTCCATACTCGCTTATCCCTGGTGTGAAGTTCTGGATATTACGGGACCTTACGAAGTCTTTGCTTTTGCCAGCCTGAGTTTACAAAGGGGAGGTCTGACCGATCAACCGGTATATTTGATGGATGTGCTAGCTGAGAAACCGGGTCCGGTAACAACGTTATCGGGTCTGGACATCATCGCAACGCATGCCTATAGCGATAGCCATGATGATGTGGATACTCTGATTATTCCAGGAGGCGGTGTGGATTCGGTGTTAAAAGATACCACCTTACTGAATTGGATTACTATCATGGCGCCCAGGGTCAGGCGGCTCGCATCGGTCTGTACTGGCGCCTTCTTATTGGCCGAGTGCGGACTGCTCGATAATCGCCGCGCAACTACGCATTGGGATTTTAGCGCGCTCTTAAAAAATAAATATCAGGCAATCAAATTGGAGCCGGATAAGATTTTTATCCGTGACGATTTTATCTATACCTCCGGTGGCATTACCTCCGGTATTGATCTGGCGTTAGCCATGGTTGAAGAAGATTGGGGGCGGGAGCTTGCGCTCTATGTGGCGCGTTATCTGGTGGTTTTTCTCCAACGTCCCGGCGGACAGTCCCAGTTCAGTGCTTATTTGACCAGTGAATCCTCCCAACGACCTGATATTCGTGAACTGCAAGCCTGGATTATTGAAAATCCCGCCGGGAATCTGCAGGTCGATGAGCTTGCTAAACGCATGGCGATGAGTCCAAGAAATTTTGCCAGAACTTTTTTATTGGAAACCGGCACCACGCCGGCTAAGTTTGTCGAGTTGGCGCGTCTCGATGCGGCCCGGCAATATTTGGAAAGAGACGATTTATCCATTGAAACAGTGGCGATTAAAGCGGGATTTATTGATTCCGAGCGCATGCGCCGGACGTTTATACGGCATCTAGGCGTCAATCCGCTGAGTTACCGGGAGCGTTTTAGTTATCATCCTCAACCAGGATTTAAAAAAATCGAAATGTCCTCACTATCGGCCGGGAGTGAACAGTTTTTGTAGACTTTGAGGTGAAACACAGTTACCACCAACTTTTTTTATTTATTTACGCTTTTTTATCCTATTCAAGTTAATTGGGTGGTTTCAAAGCGCTTTACAGTGAGGATTTCTTTATGCGTATTTTACTTGTCTCTTCGGCATTTTCAGGGTTAACGCAACGTTTTTATACCGAGCTTGAAGACGCGGGTTATAGCGTATCGGTCGAATTACATTTGGGCGATATACCCCAACTGTTAGAAGGCGTTGCCCTCTTTAAACCCGATTTAATCATCTGCCCATTTTTGACTCGCCGTATCCCAAAAGAACTCTATGAAAACTATCGCTGCCTGATCGTACATCCCGGCATTAAAGGCGACCGGGGGCCTTCTTCCTTGGACTGGGCCATACAGAGCGGCGAATCGGAATGGGGTGTTACCCTGCTGGAAGCCCGTGAGGAAATGGATGCCGGAGATATTTGGGCTAGTAAAACTTTTCCGATGCGGCCCGCGACAAAAAGCAGCCTGTTTTATCGGGAAGTGACTCAAGCAGCCGTTGACTGTTTATGGGAAGCGCTGACCTATTTCGATGCGCCGGCTTTTAAGCCGGAGGTGCTGGATTACCATAAACCGACCATCAAAGGAGAATTAAGACCTCTGATGAAACAAGCGGATCGTGCAATTGACTGGAAAAAGCATAACACCGATGAGATTCTGACAAGAATACAGGCTGCAGATGGCAGTCCCGGTCTGCTGGCTGAGCTTTACGGCAAGCCTTATCATGTGTTTAACGCTCATAAAGCCACCGGCTTAAGCGGCAAAGCGGGCGACATCATTGCCACGGCTAATCAGGCTATTTGCCTGGCCACCGTCGACGGCGCGATCTGGATCGGACATTTACAAGAAAAATTGGCAACCGGCGGCAAAGGCATCAAATTACCCGCAACACAGTTTTTAACTGATCTATTGCCCAAGGCTGCCACTGTTGCCGGCGCGTTCAAGAGTCTGTTTTCTCAAGCCATTCAATCGATAACAATCGACTATACCCTGCCGGGACGGCAACTGCCTTGTCAGGAAGTCTGGCATGAACTGGACGGCGAAATCGCTTATCTGTATTTTCAATTTCATAATGGCGGCATGAGTACTGAACAATGCCAATTGCTGCTATCGGTTTATCAATACCTGGCGGCTCAGACGGTGAAGGTGATCGTATTGATGGGTGGCGAAGAGTTTTGGTCGAATGGTATCCATCTCAATCACATCGAGCACGCCGAGAGTCCGGCAGATGAATCCTGGTTGAATATCAATGCGATGGATGATCTGATTTATCAGATCGTCACCACACTGGATAAATTGACCATATCGGCCGTTGCCGGCAATGCCGGCGCAGGAGGTGCAATATTAGCCATAGCGGCCGATTTGGTATGGGCAAGAGACGGCGTCATTCTGAATCCGCATTACAAGAACATGGGTGAACTTTACGGTTCTGAATATTGGACCTATCTACTACCCAAGCGCGTCGGCCTTAAAATGGCCACGGCACTGACCGAACAGCGGCTGCCGGTTAGCGCCAAGAAAGCCTGGCGCATAGGCCTGATTGATCAAGTGCTCGATAAGCAGCATCAGCTCTATTATGCTCAAGTTAAACATTTGGCGAAAACCTTTAGCGCTGACAGCCAAGCTTTAAGAAACTCTCTGGCGAAGAAAGCGAAAACACGCTGTTTTGACGAATCCAGCAAAGCGCTGGCGTCTTACCGTCAATTCGAATTGACGCAAATGTATGCCAATTTTTATGGTAATGAAGACTACCATGCTGCCCGGAAAAGATTTGTTTACAAGCTCGGGGGGGAGACCAAAACACCTGAAAATATCGCTATTCACCGTCAAACAGGACATTTAGCGAAGCCAATATCACCGGGAAGCCTCGCTCACTTTGTCTGGCAGGATGTTTATCAAACGGGCGATGACCTGGTTGACAGTCAACACAAGGATTTGTTTGTGCTGGCGGAACAGTTGCTTGGTTCCGATGGTCAACAAGCACTCACCGGCAATTTCCAAAAGCTCTATCAGCATGTCAAGGAGCATTTTACTGCCGAGGAGGAAATCATGGAAAAATTAAATTATCACGGCCATAACAGGCATATCGACGAGCATAATTTAATGCTGGAAAGTCTGGCGGACATAGACCGGCGAATCAATCGTCAGCAATGGACGCAGCAGGATATTGAAGCCTTTATGGATAAATGGGGCAGCCATATCATCCAGTCCGATATGGCTTTTAACGATTATTTAAAAGCGCAACAGCCTGAGCCGCAAGCTAGCAAGCAAGTGCTGCACACATTTCTGTTGCCGGAAGCCAGCGTTTAAAGATTGCGTTGGGCTGAAATGAACCCGCCCGCCAAACCCCGCAAACGCCAGCACCGAGCCTATCTGTTAGGCATGTGTTTGGGTCTGCTTGGTTTGATGCTGTTGTTTTTGCCCGGCAATGAACCATTTCATGTCCGAGGGCCGATGAATACGGGGCATGAAAAGCTCAAATGCGCTTCTTGTCACCGGGAAGCCCCTGGCGATCTGCGCCAGCAGATTCAGGCTAATATGCGCTTCATTTTCGGCCAACGTGACCGCCCGGCAGACTTTAGCCATCTGCGGGTGGGCAATGAAAACTGCCTCCACTGCCATGAACGTCCCAATGACAGACATCCGGTCTATCGTTTTCTTGAACCGCGTTTTCTCAAAGCCAGACAGAATCTCAGCCCGGATCGCTGCATTTCCTGTCATGCCGAACATAACGGCCGGCGTGTCAGCTTGGCGAACATCGATTATTGCCAAGAGTGCCACAAGAAAACCAGGCTCAGACATGATCCTGTGGATGTTCCTCATGACAAATTGATTGTGCTTAAGCGCTGGGATAGCTGTTTAGGTTGCCACGATTTCCATGGCAATCACCTCAGGCAGACGCCAAAGACGGTCGATCAAATTA
The DNA here is from genome assembly GCA_963848675.1 of uncultured Gammaproteobacteria bacterium. Lineage (GTDB taxonomy): Bacteria > Pseudomonadota > Gammaproteobacteria > Methylococcales > Methylomonadaceae > CAWKEY01. The sequence continues at coordinate 385,694 of CAWKEY010000023.1, read as the reverse complement.
TTCCGTCTGAAAAAGTTCATGCGTACTTCGAAGGCGGTTTATCGCCCTATGGTGATGAACGCCGGTTTAAAGCCAAGAAGGAGTCCGGTAATGATTGATAAAAATTTCTGGGTTACCCTGTTTGCACTGGGCTGCTTGGGCATCTATTTGTTCGTCAGCGCGCCGCCGCCTTTGAATGACGATAAGACTCAAGCGGCCACTATTCCGGTGCAACAGATGTTCACTTTGCTGCAGGCGGAAAACGCAGCCGTACGCAAGCTGTGGACTCAGGAAATCGTCGGCGCTGGACAGAAAGCCGGGCTTAAGTTCGATGAACATTGGCGCGATAAAGATCTGGAAGCGGGTCCCTTGCCTGCGCTATTTCTGCGCGAAACAGCCAAAAGCATGGAAAAAAGTCCAAAAAGAATCAGCCTGTTTCTGGGCTCGGATTATCCCATTAGTCCCGATAACCGTTTCGAAGGGCTGCAGCAGGAAAAATTTCAAGCCCTGCGCCAGCTTCAGCAGCCGCAGTTCTTTTATGTGCCCGATACGCGGCTTTATACGGGCATGTTCGCCGATCCGGCTGTGGCAGAAGCGTGCATCGAGTGCCACAATAAACACGAACAATCACCCAAGCGTGACTGGCAGCTCCATGACATCATGGGCGGCACCACCTGGATGTATCCGGCTCAGACAGTATCGCTGGAAGAACTCGTGGGTGTGCTGATGGTATTACATCAGGGCTTCCAGGATGCCTACGGCGCGTATCTGGAAAAAGTCCAAACCTTTGCCAATCCGCCGCTCATTGGCGAACACTGGCCGCGCGAGGGTTATTTTTTGCCGAGTGCGGACATTTTTATGCAGGAGATCTTGCTGCGTACGTCCCCGCATACACTGCCAAACCTGGGTGCGCTGGCCAGTTCAAGTGATAGTTCGGAGGCTAGTCCTTATGTTGCTGATCAATAGACGGATCGCTCTGCGGGCGCAAAAAACGCACACTCCGGCGGCTCCCAAAGCCTTTGCCAAGGGCTATTTTTATCTGGGTCTGGCGTTATTGATAACGTTCGCTATTCAGGAATTCTATGACTGGCGCTGGGCCTGGCTGACAGATCTGCAAGCCGATAATCTGTATAAGCAGCTCTCCGGTTTCGCCTTGCTCACCTTTCTTGCGCATCAATGGCATTGCTCGGTGTTGCGTAATAGAGGACTTATGCGCAAGGCGGGCAGAATACTCAATCACCATAAACTGGCCGGCAGCCTGGCGCCGGTATTTTTCTATGCACATTCCCAAGCGCTGGGCTTCGCCTATGCACAACTATTGAGCCTGGTTTATTTCGCTATTTTTCTTACCGGCCTGTTCAATTTTGAAATAACCCGCATCCGCAAACCCTGGTTTCAACCAATGTGGATTACCGTTCACGTCGGCTTGTCAACAGCGCTGTTGTTTTTGCTGAGTTATCACATCTTCATCAGCTACGCGTATCAATAAAACCAGAAGGGAAGCAAGGGTTTATTCCTGTATTACTTTTTAGTCCATCACAATGCACATTTGTAGGAGGGGCTTTAGCCGCGTCCCTCCCACAAGCTCTCCGCCAGCTGTAACTGCAATAGACAACTGTGAAAAAAGCCAGTTTTCGTTGGTTTAATTTCAATGGCTACTAAAAACGGCGGCGGGGTTTCTGGTCGATTTTGAAGCTATGGACGCGGTAATGGGAGCCGTTATGTTCTTTCAAACGCTTCTCCGGAGATAAAGCTGAGCGCATTTTGTTATAATCGCTTGCGTTTGCTTAAACTCACAATTCACGCCCTGGAGGCGTTATGTCCGGATTACTACGACATTTCTTAGGATTTATTCTGCTGGTGGCCACGGTGGGTTTGGCGACGTGTCAGTCCATGGTTAAAGCTGAACCCGCCGCTGCTGTTGCCGATGCAGTGTCTACCCGCACGGAATCAAGATCATGACAGGCTTGAATGATTTCAAAAAGCCTAAACGCTTCATTGGCAAAAAACTTCAGGATTACTCGCCACGCGGCTTGTTGCTGTATTTTTTACCGTGGGCATTGATTCCGGCAACCATCATGGCCCTGGGCTCAGGCAATCTATTAGGCATTATCGTCAATGCTTCAGGTTTCGCGCTATATATGGCAGCGGCCTGGTGTTTACGTAAAGGTTTACAGGCGGAAGCCGCATTTAGTAAAGCTCCCATTGCCCGCGCTCCCAGATGGCCCTTGAAATCGCTGGCAGCCGTCATTACCGCGTTAGCCACCGGCATGATTGCCTGGTTGGGTGCCCGGCACGCGTTACCGGTTGCCTTGATGTTTGCCGGCGGCGCGTTTCTAGGGATGTATTTAAGTTATGGTTTTGATCGCCACCAGGAAAAAAAGCTGGCCGATGCGCAAGGCTACTCGGGCGATGAAATTTTGCGCATGCTGACAGAATCGTCGCAAATCATCCGCAGTATCGAGCAGGCCAACGACAAAATTCGCAACACCGAACTCAATCAGCGTATCGAAAATATCTGTGCGATTGCCGACCGCATTTTGGCGGAAATTGAAGCCGATCCGCGTGATATCCGGCGCGCGCGTAAATTTCTGAATGTTTATCTGGATGGCGCCCGGCAGGTGACCGAGGGTTACGCCAAAACCCATCAACAAACCCAATCCGGGCAACTCGAAGAAAATTTCCGTAATGTGCTAGAAACCATCGAGTCGGTGTTTCAGGAGCAGCATCAAAAGTTGCTCGAAGAAGATGTTTTTGATCTGGATGTAAAAATTGAAGTTCTCACCACACAACTCAAGCGGGAAGGCATCCTTTGATGCCGCCGGAAATCGGAGACTACAACATGAGTGAACAGCAGGTAAATACAGCAACAACCATCGATTTAGCGGCGGCTCATGCCGGCACTGAGCTGGTCCCTGGAGTCAAGGCGGAGCTATTGCCGTATCAGGAGGCGACCCCGGAAAAACAGCAAAACATCCAGAAATTGCTGGCTGAAATCGACATGAACGATACCCATTCGATCATTTTTTTCGGCAGCAAGGCTCAGGAGCAACTGACCAGTATTTCCGACCGCATGCTGGATGGCGTCAAGAATAAGGATGTAGGCCCGGCCGGTACCGATTTGAACGAAATGGTCGCCATTATCCGCGGCTTCGAAGTCGATGATCTTGATCCGAATAAAAAACAGGGTTTTATGGATCGCTTGTTCGGCAAAGCCAAACCGGTGGTTAAATTTCTGCAGCAGTACGAAGAAGTGCGCAAACAGATTGATACCATCACCGACCGGCTGGAAAAACATAAAACCAGTTTGCTGACCGATATTACTTCCCTGGATCGTTTGTATCAGGCCAATCTGGAGTATTTTTATACTTTGGAAGATTACATCGCCGCCGGTGAAGAGAAGCTGCGGCAACTGGATGCAACCCTGATTCCGGAACTGGCTAAACAGGTTGAAAACAGCGAGGGCATTATCTCGGCACAAAACCTCCGCGATATGCGCGCCGCCCGCGACGATCTGGAACGGCGGGTGCACGATCTGCGCCTGACCCGCCAGGTTTCCATGCAGAGCCTTCCGGGCATCCGCCTGGTGCAGGAAAACGATAAGGGCTTGGTGACCAAAATCAATTCGACGATTGTCAACACCGTACCCTTGTGGCGCCAGCAACTGGCGACGGCGGTAACCATTTTCCGGTCATCGCAAGCAGCGGAAACGGTGAAGGCAGCGACCGATTTAACTAACGATTTGCTGGCCGCCAATGCCGAAAATCTCAAACTGGCCAATGCCGAAACGCGCAAACAACTGGAGCGCGGTGTTTTCGATATCGAAGTGATCAAAAAAGCCAACCAAACCCTGATCGCGACCATAGAAGAAAGCCTGCAAATTGCCGATGAGGGTAAAAAAATGCGTGCCGAAGCGGTTACGCAATTGCAGGAATGTGAAAGCGAATTGCGTAAAACGCTGGCTTCGGCGCAAGCAAAAGCAACCGGCGAGGCAACTTCGTAATCACTAATGTCTTGCAATCTACCTAAACACCACTAAGACACGAAGAGCACGAAGTAAGTGAGCGTTTTTTAGTGACAAAAATGTTCAGCAAAAATGGCAAGGATAGCGACGCCAAAGTAGTTTCTGTGGCTGTATGCCGGCTACGTTTAAGTCTGGGTAAGCAGGATGCAAGCGGCATGTTTGCAAATCTTCGTGTTCTTCGTGAACTGCGTGGTAAAGCAATCTTTACCTTTCGTAACACCAATTAACCAACAACAGGAGTAACAAAGTGGGTATTTTGGATAAGCTTTTAGGCGAATTTGTTGATGTTATCGAGTGGACGGACGATAGCAGCGATACCATGGTGTATCGCTTCGAGCGTTACGGCAATGAAATTAAATACGGTGCGATGCTGACGGTCAGAGAGTCGCAAACAGCGGTACTGGTCAGCGAAGGCCGCGCCGCGGATATATACGAGCCCGGACTTTATCAGCTCGAAACCCGCAACATGCCGGTGCTGACGACCCTGGAAAGCTGGCCGCATGGTTTTAAAAGTCCCTTCAAAGCAGAAGTCTATTTTTTCAATATGCGCCGCTTTACCGATTTGAAATGGGGCACTAAAAATCCGATCATGCTGCGCGACAAGGAATTCGGCCCGCTCAGACTTCGCGCCTTTGGCACTTATGCGATCCGCATCAAGGAACCGCTCACCTTTATCAAGGAAATCGTCGGTACCGATGGCCATTTCCGGACCGGTGAAATCAGCGAGCAGTTGCGTAATCTGATCGTGGCGCGCTTTGCAGGCATTATCGGTGAATCCGGCATTCCCATTCTGGATCTGGCCGCCAATTACGAAACCTTGGGCAATTTCATTACCCAAAAAATCAGCCCTGAATTTGCCGCGTATGGGCTTGATGTGTTGCAACTGATGGTTGAAAACATCTCCCTGCCGCCGGAAGTGGAGGCGGCATTGGACAAACGCACCAGCATGGGCATTATCGGTGATTTAGGCCGTTACATGCATTTTCAGGCCGCCGAAGCGATGGAAGCGGCGGCGAAAAACCCCGGCGGCGGCGCCAATGAAGGTCTGGGCATGGGCATGGGCTTTGCCGTTGCCCGGGAAATGTCCCAGGCATTTAGCACGCAGCCGCCGGGACAAGCATCAGCAACACCGCCGCCGCTTCCGGCATCGGTTGGTTATTATGCGGCTATCGATGGCCAGCAACAGGGACCTTTCGACCGGTCCGTGATTGAGCAAAAAATCAAAACCGCTGAAATTACTCGCGCCACACTGATCTGGCGTGCCGATTTGGTTGAATGGACGCCGGCGGAAAAAGTAGCCGAGCTGTCTGGAGCATTTACTGCCGTTCCGCCACCATTGCCTCAACAATAACAATGGCCTTAGGGACTAAAAAATCCAAGGATATTGAGCGTTTCCCCTGCAGCCAATGCGGAGCGGTGCTGAAATACGCACCGGGAACCCGCACACTGGTCTGCGATTATTGCGGCTTTGAAAATCATATTGAACAGCGCGCCGGAAACATCGAAGAATATGATTTGCAGGACGCGCTGCGTCAGTTGTCGCAGCCGCGCACCGAACCCGCCAAGCCGCAGATTCATTGCGACGAATGCGGTGCCGGCTTTCAGTTTGAAGCCAGTATCCATGCCGGCGAATGCCCGTTCTGCGGCACGCCCATCGTCACTACAACCGCGCAAACCAAACCCATACAGCCCAAATCCTTACTGCCTTTTAGTGTTGATGAATTCAGCGCCCGGCAGCAATTTCAAAGCTGGCTCAAGGGGCTCTGGTTTGCGCCCAATGCCGTTAAAAAATACGCCCGCAGTGATACCAAATTAAGCGGGGTTTACCTGCCTTACTGGACTTTCGACAGCGATACCGTCACCGATTACAGCGGCGAGCGCGGCGATGTGTATTATGTCGATCAACCGGTGCAAGTGATGCGCAATAACCGCATGGTGACTGAAATCAGGAAAGTCCCCCAAATTCACTGGACACCGGTGAGCGGCCGGGTCAGCCGGTTTTTTGACGATGTCCTGGTCGGGGCCAGCAAATCGTTACCGCGCAAGATACTCGATGCCTTGCAGCCCTGGGATCTGGAACAGTTGATTCCCTATGATGAACATTACCTCAGCGGATTTCGCAGCGAATATTATCAAGTCGAACTCAGCGAAGGTTTCGACTATGCCAAACAAGTCATGGACAGTGTGATTTACCGCGACATCGCGCTGGATATCGGCGGCGACCATCAGCGTATTCATCAGGTTAGAACCCGCCACAGCGGCACGACCTACAAGCACTGTCTGTTGCCGGTCTGGTCTGCGGCTTTTCGTTATCAGGATAAGTCCTACCGGTTTGTCATCAATGGCCGAACCGGTGAAGTGCAGGGGGAACGGCCCTACAGCTGGTGGAAAATCAGCTTTGCCGTGATCGCGGCCATCGTGTTGGCGGGCGGCATTTACGTCTACATGGATAAAGCCGGATTATTGCAAAACAGCCAGCAAAGTTACCAAACAGCACCCATTTATGAGCCCAGAGTCATCATTCGACACTATTGAATATGTCAAGGAAGAAATATTCAATAGTGTGAAGGCTATCAAACTTTACTAAAAAGATAGACACCACTACACTGCTAGTAAACCGGCTCAATGACGTTTAAAAATGTTGGGCCGGAGCAATAATTAAAGCCTGTAGCACCAGAAAAATATAAAAAATCAGTCAGCTGACATGCTTCAGGCATGGAGGAGAACCGGTGAAATTGCATGCTTTTGTCGCCATGCCGTTCGGCAAAAAGACGGGACCTGACGGGACCGTCATCGACTTCAATGCGGTCTATGAAAAGCTGTTGAAGCCCGCCATTGAAGCCGCCGGCCTGGAAGTGTTCCGGGCCGACGAAGAGCAGGCTGCGGGCGATATCAAAACCGACATGTTCCAGGAATTGCTGATCGCCGATCTGGTGGTAGCTGATCTGACCTTGGATAATCCCAACGTCTGGTATGAACTCGGCGTTCGCCATGCCTTGCGAGCGAGAGGCGTAGTTCTGGTGCAGGGGCCTCGTGCCATGCAACCTTTCGACATCTACACCGACCGCAAGCTGAACTACAGCCTTAAAAACAGCCTGCCCGATCCGGCCACACTCAACAAAGACCAAGCCACACTGACCGAAATGGTCAAAGCCTCACTGGCATCCTGGCATGGCCGCAAAATCAGCCCCGTTTACCAATTGTTGCCCAATCTTCAGGAACCGCAATGGCAGGTGTTGCGCATCGGTGCTGCGAAACAATTCTGGGAAACTCACGATGCCTGGGTGCGTCAGATGGAACTGGCCCGCAAACGCGGCGACATCGGCGGATTGCTGGTGTTGGCCGATGAAGCCCCGGTCATTGCCTTTCGTACTCAAGCCTACCTTAAGGCCGGTATCGCCTTGCGCAAGGCCGAATGTTTTAACTTTGCCCTGGAGCAGTTGGATAAAGCGCTGGAAGTTGAACCCGAACAGCTGTTAGGACGACAAGAAAAAGGTATTTGTCTGCAGCGTCTGGCCTTGCTCGGTAAACCCGGTCATTCTTTGGATCGTGCCCGGGATCATTACCGGCAGATTTTGGAAAGCCACCCTAATGATGCGGAAACCTGGGCGTTATTGGGGCGCATCGACAAAGATGCCTGGGTAGAAAGCTGGAAAAATCTCCTATCACAGGAACAACGCCGTGATGAAGCGGCTTATCAGGATGCTTTGCTCGATCAGGCCATCACCAGTTACAGCCAGGCATTCCGGCGACATCCGGGACACTATTATTCCGGCATCAATGCGCTGACCTTAATCCACCTCAGCCACGACCTGAACATTCAAACCCCTAACCTTGAACAAGCCGAATCGATGGCCGGTGCAGTTCGCTACGGGGCGGAATGTGAAGCCGATCCTCAGCAATACTTCTGGGCCAAAGCCACGCTGGGTGATTTGCAGGTGCTGACCGGCACACCCGAGACAGTCACGCGTGCTTACAAGGAAGCCATCGTCCATGCCGAACAGGACTGGTTTGCGCTGAACTCCTCATTGACGCAACTGCGTTTACTGGCGGCCTTGGGTTTCAAACTTCAAGCTGTCAATGCTGGAATTGATACCTTTGAACGCGCTTTGGCACGGCTGCAAAAACCCGAAAGCAAATGGCAACCGCGCAACGTCTTGTTATTCAGCGGCCACATGATTGATGCGCCAGGCCGCGAAACGCCGCGTTTCCCGGCCGATAAGGAAGCTATTGCCGCACAAAAAATTACCGAAATCCTAGCCAAAATCGGTGCAGGGCCTGAAGATTTGGCCTTGACCCAAGGCGCGTGCGGCGGGGACATCCTGTTTGCCGAAACCTGCCTGCAACGCGGCGTCAAACTCAAACTGCTGCAACCTTTCGAGGAACCGGCATTTATTCAGAAATCCGTACTCCCCGGCGGCGAATCCTGGCGGGAGCGTTATTTCAAGCTCAAACCACAAGCCCAAATCAAAGCCGCCCCTATCGAATTGGGCGAGCCGCCCAAAGACGTCAACCCCTACGAACGCTGCAACCTTTGGCTGCTGTACAGCGCACTGGCTTACGGTGTTGAAAAGGTACAATTTATCTGCCTGTGGAATGGCGAGGGTGGCGATGCGCCGGGCGGCACGGCGCATATGTATCAAGAGGTGAATGAAAAAACCGGGCAGGTTTATTGGTTGGATACCAGGAAATTGTGGTGAAAACTAATACGGCCAACAGCGAAGCTACCACGACTGGCAAAATACGCCGGTTTAATTGGCCGCGTATTTTCGGCTACGACTTTTTCATTTCCTTCAAACTTGGTCATCCTCCCATCGGGGCGCAGAGCTACGCCTCCGATTTAGCCCGCAGACTGCGCGAACTGGATTTCACGGTTTTCTTCAGTGAGGAGGAAGCCCCACCCGGCGAGAAACTGGACACGACCCTCGTCAAAGCCCTGCACCGGTCACGCATTCTGGTGGTCTTGGTGAATGAAGGAGCATTGTTGCAGTCCCAGTGGGTCCGCAAGGAAGTTGAGGAGTTTCGGCGCAAACACCCCAAACGCCCGATTATTCCGATCAATGTGGACCGTGCCATCGAAAGATATGGACCACAGGTTGAGGCGTTCCATTGGCTCGATCACGATGGGCGGATCTGGCTAGACGAAACCCAAGATTCAGTCGCCGAAGGAATAGTAAGCCCCGCAGTGCTGACGCGGCTACAAGTCGCACCCCGCTTCATTAGATCTAACACTTGGTTCAGGTGGATGGTTGCAACGGTTATTTTGGTGCTAATCGGGTTAGCCTCGTGGGCCGGTTACGAAGCTTGGGACGCCAACCGAAAATTCAGGGACGCCACAGCTATGCGGCTGGTGGCGGAAGGCGGCGCGATGACTGGCGGACTGCGGCCGGGAGGGACAGTTAAAGGCTTTTTCAAGGTGCTCGCCGGCCATAGACTGGTCCCCTCGGCCAATACCAACGATGCCTTGCAGACCGAGTATCTCAAATTCAGTCAACTGATTTTTGTGCGAGAGAATGCAGCTCTTATCACTAGCGTCGCCTTCAGTCCGGACGGTGCCTACATCGTCTCCGGCGGTTACGATAAAACCTTGCGCCTGTGGGACGCGAACACCGGTCAGCCCATTGGCCAACCGCTGAAGGGCCATGAGGACTCGGTTTACAGTGTCGCCTTCAGTCCGGACGGCGCCCGCATCGTCTCCGGCAGTGCGGATAAAACCCTGCGCCTGTGGGACGCGAACACCGGCCAGCCCATTGGCCAGTCGCTCACCGGTCATGAGGGCACGGTTTCCAGCGTCGCCTTCAGCCCGGACGGCGCCCGCATCGTCTCCGGCAGTTACGATAAAACCCTGCGCCTGTGGGACGTGAACACCGGCCAGTCCATCGGCCAGCCACTCACCGGTCATGAGGTGACGGTTAACAGTGTCGCCTTCAGCCCGGACGGCGCCCGCATCGTCTCCGGTGGGGACAAAACCTTGCGCCTCTGGGATATGAACACCGGCCAGCCCATCGGCCAGCCGCTGAAGGGCCATGAGGACGCGGTTTCTAGCGTCGCCTTCAGTCCGGACGGCGCCCGCATCGTCTCCGGCAGTGCGGATAAAACCCTGCGCCTGTGGGACGCGAACACCGGTCAGCCCATTGGCCAACCGCTCACCGGTCATGAGGGCACGGTTTCCAGTGTCGCCTTTAGCCCGGACGGCGCGCGCATCGTCTCCGGCAGTGTCGATAAAACTCTGCGCCTCTGGGATGCGAACACCGGCCAGCCTATCGGCCTGCCACTGAAGAGCCATGAGCGCCCGGTTTTGGGCGTCGCCTTCAGCCCGGACGGCGCCCGCATCGTTTCCGGCAGTGTCGATAAAACCCTGCTGCTCTGGGACGCGGCGACCGGACAGCCCCTGGGTCAGCTGCTCACCGGTCATGAGCTCTGGGTTTCCAGCGTCGCCTTCAGCCCGGACGGCGCCCGCATAGTCTCCGGCGGTGGGGATAAAACCCTGCGCCTTTGGGATGCGGACACCGGCCAGCCTATCGGCCAGCCGCTCACCGGTCATGAGCTCTGGGTTTCCAGCGTCGCTTTCAGCCCGGACGGTGCCCACATCGTCTCCGGCAGTCTCGATAAAACTCTGCGCCTCTGGGATGCGAACACCGGTCAGCCCATCGGTCATCCGCTCACCGGTCATGAGCTCTGGGTTACCAGCGTCGCCTTCAGCCCGGCTGGCGCCCACATCGTCTCCGGCAGTGTCGATAAAACCCTGCGCCTGTGGGACGCGACTACCGGCCAGCCCATCGGTCAGCCGCTGAAGGGCCATGAGAGCATAGTTACCAGCGTCGCCTTCAGCCCGGATGGCGCCCGCATCGTCTCCGGCAGTGTCGATAAAACCCTGCGCCTGTGGGACGCGAACACCGGTCAGCCCATTGGCCAACCGCTCACCGGTCATGAGGGCACGGTTTCCAGTGTCGCCTTTAGCCCGGACGGCGCCCGCATCGTCTCCGGCAGTGAGGATATGACCCTGCGCCTGTGGGACGCGAACACCGGCCAGCCTATTGGCCAGCCGCTCAAGGGCCATGAGGACACTGTTTCCAGTGTCGCCTTCAGCCCGGACGGCAAACGCTTGGTCTCCGGCAGTGAGGATAAGACCTTGCGGCTGTGGGGCGTTTTTGAAGGCTGGGCCGAAGCACTCTGCAAAAAACTCGGCCGCAACATGAGCCGCCAGGAATGGCGCGAGTGGGTGTCGCCGGATATCGAGTACATCGAGCAATGTCCCGACCTACCCATGCCACCGGACGAACCGGGAGCAACAACCGCTAACACCGAGGAAACCCAGCCATGACAACGAGATTCAAAAGGAGTGCATTATGGCCGAGCCATTAAGCCATCTTGACGACCGCTTCTGGAATCGATTATTGAAAGCGATCGAGGAAGGGCAGGTGGTGCCGGTTGTCGGTTCTCAGTTGCTGACCTGGAATGATCAAAACAACACCCAGTCCTTACAGCAGCAGGTTGCTAAACGGGTGCTGGAGCTTTATAACGTCGACGCGGCTTCCGTCACTCTTACGCCGCACCGGGAATTGCATGAAGTGGTAACCCTGCTTAAGCCGAATGTTGATCTGCAGGATCTTTACGGCGATATCGCCGATGCGCTGGAGGCGATAACCCGGGCGCCGACTTTCAAACTGCCGGGTTCGATTGAAAAATTGGCGGCCATTTCGTCTTTTAAATTGCTGGTGACGCTGACCCCGGATACCTTGCTCGCGCGAGCCTTGCGTAAACGCTGCGCCGTCAATGAGATTGTGCATTCGCCGAGCTTACCCACCAGCGAAGCGGGCGATCTGGCGGCTGACTGGCTGAAGAAACCCGGCGAAGTCAACTTGCTGTATCTGTTCGGCAAGGCTCGATCGACGCCGGTATTTGCGATTCACGATGAAGATACCCTGGAATACGCACATAACCTGCTTGCGCGCGGCAGCAATGTGCCGCTGAGGTTTTTGGGCGAATTGCAGCAGCGGGGCTTGTTGTTTATCGGCTCGAATTTCCCGGACTGGTTGAGCCGCTTTTTGCTGCGTTTAACCAATCAAACCCGGCTTGCGGACAAGAAAACGCGCGCCTGGCTGGTGGAAGATGGCAATATTCGCCCTGAACTGGCCTTGTTTCTACGTGGTTTCAGCCGGGAAACGGAGATTATTTCCGAGCTTTCGCCGCAAGCTTTTGTCGATGAATTGCATGCCCGCTGGTTGTCGAGTAACACGCCGGCAGAAGATAATTCAGCTAACGCCAATCATAATCAGGCGCCCGATCCGCTCAAAGTCGCGTTTTTTATCAGCTATTCACGGGCCACGGATCTCCCGGCGGCGGAACAGCTTTATCAAACTCTCCGGGAACAGGGCCTGGCGGAAAGCGAAATCTGGTTCGATCGCACCGCAATTGAGCCCGGCGGCGATTTTCAAAAACTGATTTATGACGGCATTCGTGCCTGCCGTTACTTTTTGCCGTTGATTTCGGCGGGTGCGGATCGTTTCGACGAAAAATTCTTTTACCGGGAATGGAATGCCGCCATCGACCGCAGTAAAGGCATTATCGGCAGAGAATTTATTGTGCCGATCATTCTCGATGAGGAATACAATCCGCAGGGGTATACTCGGGTGCCTAAAGCGTGGAGTGATACGATTGATTTTGGTCATGCGCCGGGCGGCATTGCCGATGCCCGCACCCGCCAACATCTGACCAAGCTGATTCGTGAGCTGCGGCGGGAGGAAAAGTGATGACGATTTCCGGGCAAAGTGTATCGCTGGATGAGCAAAATCCCTGGCCAGGGCTTGCAACCTACGACGAGGCCTCCCGTGATTTTTTCTTTGGCCGTGAGGAAGAGGCCGAAGAGCTGTTGCGCTTGATCCGCTTGTCGCCGTTGACTGTGCTGTATGGAAAATCCGGGCTGGGTAAAAGCTCGTTACTGCAGGCCGGTTTGTTTCCCAAACTGCGCCGGGCCTATTTTTTGCCGGTTTATATCCGCCTGGATACTGCCAATGTAGCCGCTGTTTCATACCTGGAGCAGACTGCGCAGTGGTTTCAGGAGGCGTTGAAGGATTCTCTGGCCGACTATCCGGCTTTCGAAACAGGCGAAAATCTGTGGTGCTATCTGCACCGGCGCGGCCTGGAAATCTGGAGCCAGGATAATCATTTGATTACCCCGGTTTTTGTGTTCGATCAGTTTGAAGAGGTCTTTGCCGGCGCAAACCCCGAGCTGCCGCAAGCTCAGATTTTATGTCATGACCTGGCGGATCTGATCGAAAATAAAATACCGGCCAATGTCATGTCTGGAAATTTTGACAAGAAGCTTGGCGCGCAGCTGAATTTGTTATCGCAACCTTACCGGGTAGTGCTGTCTTTCCGGGAAGACTTTTTACCGGTGCTCAAAAACTGGGAACGTGATGTGCCTTCGCTGCTGAAAAGCTGGTGCCAGTTAAAACCCATGTCACGCGATCACGCCATCCAGGCAGTTGCGCAATCGGGAGCGGCTATTGTCGCGCCAGGGGTAGCGGAACAAATAGTCGATTTTGTCGGTAATCTGGACAAAAACCGGAGTGAAGGGGATACCGCTATCGAACCTGTTCTGCTGAGTTTGTGCTGCTATCAACTCAACCTTCGCCGGCAGCTCAGCAAAGCGCCGCGCATAGATGCAGAATTGCTGCGCAAGGCTGGTCAGGAAATTCTTGAGGGCTACTATGCCAATGCCTTGGCCAAAATGCCGGTTTCTGTTGCGAAATTTATCGAAACCCAGTTAATTCAGGGCGATCGTTACCGCAGCAGCTATCCGGAAAAACTGGCGCTTGAAGAAGGCCTGATAACGCAAAAGCAGTTGGCGGGCCTGACTAATCTCCACCGTCTGTTGCGTGTGGAGCAACATTTGGGCGCGCCGCGCATAGAGTTGATTCACGACCGGCTGGTTTCCGTGGTGCGTAAGGCGCGCGATCTGCGCCGTGTGAAAACGGAAATAAAGCGTGCCTGGCTGGTGGCCTTGGCCGTTGTGCTAGTTGCGGTGTCCTTTAGCGGCTGGCAAGCATGGCAAGAGTCAATGAAAACCGAGCAACTGCTTCAAACAAACGAGCAGTTGCGTCAGACCGCTGAAGCCAGTTTGACTCGTTCATTTAATTCCAGTTTAGTAGTAGGGGGTCTTGTAGGGTGGGGAATAACTGGTGAACGCATGAAAGCCAGCAAGGAACAACCCAAACCAGTCCCCCAAATACCCGTAGCAGCAGTTCAGGAAACTCCCGCAGCAGTCCCCCACATAGCACCCGCAGATGTCAGCCTAGAACAATCCGAACAAGCCCACCAGGAACCAGAGCAATCCAAGCTTATTTATCTGCAGATACGTACTGACAAACAGCGCGCCGCTGCCATGAAAATTCAGGAAATACTCAAGAACAATCATTTCATTGTGCCGGGCATTGAAACATTAACGATTGGGCCTGTAGCGACTGAGGTGCGTTATTTTAGAGAAAACGAAGCCGAGCAGGCTCAGAAAATTGCCGATCTGTTGCGGCAACAGAAAATACCCGGCGTTACTGTTAAATACATTGCCGGTTTTGAAAATTCGAAAGCTCTGCCTAAAGGCCAATTCGAAATCTGGTTTGCTCCCGATGCACTGCAATGACTGGATTGCAGCCAAGTTAGACGTGCGTGGGCAGTGATTGTTGAGGGTCAGGAGCAAGGAAGTCTCTGCATGGATGGATTTTCCGGCTGATTTTAAATGTAAGGCATAAACAGTTTTTTTGAAGTAAAGTTGCCAAGACTGTTACTTGGCATTTTTTCCTGGAGGTTTTTCGATTGGACTTAAGGTATTTTCAATGTAACTATTCGGCGCTTTCTCTCAAACCATTTTTTTGTCATTTCGACCAAAGGGAGAAATCTTAAACGCTGGAGACACTGTTCAGGCTTAAGATTCCTCGCTCTGCTCGGAATGACAGATGGCGCTGAATAGTTACTTTTCGATTTTGAGTAGAATTATGCAAAATCTTCAATATTTTCAGATGCAACGAGGGGAATTATTATGAATGGTACGACGAGTAAACCCGGAACGCTAATAGCCGGAAAAGCGGTGAGCGAGAGCGATATTGCAATGCTCCTGGTAGGGCTTAATATGAAGGATCGCTATGTGACGCCGCCGCAAAATATGGGCACGCAACAACCTGCCGATGCTTCCGGTTTGTTAAAAAAGGATGCCTTCAAGTCAGTTGGCCTCAATCCCAATCAATCTGTTCGTGACCAACTGGGCGGGCCCAATGGCTACGACTATAGGGTTCATGCCTCTAAATCCGATCCCAGATCCTTCTATTTGGAACTGGCGCCCGAAAAGGGGGGGCAAAAATCCCTGTGGTATAAATTTACCGGCAAGCCAGGCGTGGATCTGGCAGCAGCACCTTCGGTCAGTGATGAGCAGATCAAGAAAACTCACCAAAATGCCGAAACTGTTGGCCGCTTATCTGTAGCCATTGAGGCCTATGATATTCCTCCGAGCCATCTTCAATTGGCGTTGACAACAGGAGACCGTTCGCAGATTGGGGCCGATATGGCCCGAATCAATAACGCAGGAAAATTGCCCGCATTTTCGGCTGACTTCGTGAATGCCGCGCTCCCGGTTACCCAAAATCAGGATGGAACGGTGGCCACCCCAGAACAAATTGAACTGAACAAGGTGCGCAACGAAGTCATGGCCGACAATCTGCATGCCACTATTTTGAGTGAGCTGTTGCTTAACCAGAAAGC
This sequence comes from uncultured Gammaproteobacteria bacterium, assembly GCA_963848675.1. GTDB lineage: Bacteria > Pseudomonadota > Gammaproteobacteria > Methylococcales > Methylomonadaceae > CAWKEY01. Next base: position 369,937 of record CAWKEY010000023.1, on the reverse strand, counting down.
CAGCACCAAGGATGGTCAACTTTATAAGGCACCCAACCAGATTGCCAAGGAGGCGAATGACAAGCTCATGCAGTTAAGCGCCCTGCGCAAATCCCTTAAGGTCAAAGGCTTGGAGCCCCTTTATTACAGCGTGGACAAGCAGATTGAACTGGCCATGAGCGGTCAACCTTACAAGCGTGATGACATCGTCCGGATGGATGTGCTGGCCAAGTTTGCGGAACTGGTGTCGCCGGAAGCGGCTTATTCTCAACCCAAATTCACTTGGGGTAACAGCGTGAAATTTTTACCCGAAGGATCGGCGGCATTTGCAGAGCGCCTGGCGGATATTGACCGCCTGATTACGCTGGCCAAAGCGGGCAAGCCTGTCACCTACGATTACACCATCTGGAAGCATTATGCCAACAAACCGGTAGACTTCTATCAGCTCGGGCCAAAACTGGAGCGCAAACTGATGGAACTGGCCAAGGCCGGCGGAATTATCCATATGACGGTCGATCGGACGGTGGCATTTCGCGATCCCACGGTCGTTAGAGTCAACCCCGATACGCAGGCGGTTTTGGGCGGCTTACTGGCCGAGCTGGCAAAACATCCGAATGTGACGCTGTGTTTCTTCAACAATGATGAACGAGGAACCCCTGGCGATTCCAATCATTCGAAATCGGCCATCGCCAACGGTTACAATGCCGATGCAACAGCCATCGTGGGCGGACGCAATATTCACGGCGATTATTACTACGGCTGGATGGATGCCGAATTTAAAATCAAGGGCAAGCTGGCTCAGTCGCTGCAACGCGCCGAAGATGACATGTGGAATCAGCAGGCCAAAATGCATAAGAGTCCTTATCTTATAAGGCCTAATGTTCATTATGAGGAAGCCAGCAAACACGGCGATATTATTGGCTTGGCCACCCATGAAATGCCGGGGCCGACATCGACCTTTAACGGCCTGATTGGCGTCTTGTGCGGGCTTGAAATCTCCGGCTATGAATATACGCTGATCCAGGCCTATGTTCTGCCGCCGGTGCCTGGGGCCAACATTGACCCGACCCTAGAGGCCATCAAGCGTGCCGTTCGCGATGGCCGTGTTGTCAATATAGTGACCAACTCGCCAGAAACTATTGATGTTCCGCAAATTAGCGGGGCGATTGTCAAGTATGCCGCGCATCTGTTGGACGAAGTTAAAGCCATGCCAAATGTTACCGGTGCATTGCGTATTTTTATGAAGAAGAAATGGGATGGCATCGACGGCGGTACCTTGCATGCAAAAGTCGCCTATGACGATAAGTGGTATGTCAGCGATACCAGCAATAATCTTCATGCGAACGGGTTTTTGCAGCACGAGAGTCAGCGTTATTATCTTGATGATGATTTAAACGAAGAGGTCCGCGCCTGGGGTAAGGCGTTGATGAACAGATCCGATTTGTACACGTCATCAGCCAAACTCAAAGAGCTGGCAATAGCCATTGATTCCGCCAATGCCGCCAATCCGGCATTGAATGCGCTGATCAATCTGTTTCCGTATCAGCTTTAGGAATGAGCACACAATAACGTGCAAACATTCGTGGGGGATTTTCTGGTGTAGGTGTGGTTTTTCGGCAGTGCGAATAAATTCACACCTACAGTTGCCCCGGCTATTTTCTGCTCAGTTTTATTTCTGTTAGGAAGGAGAAGGTGATGAAAAATACACTTTTGGTAATTCCACTGCTCGTAATGGCGCTGCTTTGCAGTCAGGGCGCATGGTCAGCGGAAGAGAGAGTTCAATTGTTTATGGCCGATGGACAACTTAAATCGCATCCCCTGCGCTTATTTCTTACCCAAAATATCGATGAGTCCATGTCGCCCCGATTAATGTTGACAGGAAGCCACGCGATCACCAAAAAAAATGCCGTTGAGGATCAGCTCATTGCGCCCATGCTGATTGCGCAGAATCAAAGAAGCGAACAGGCCATTAATGACGCTCAGGTGACCTTAACGGGAACCCTGCTCCTGTTTGATCTCAGGCACTACCCCATTCCTGCCTACAAAGCCGTGATGCGCCTGACGCCGACCCTCATATGGCAGGAAGGCACAGGCATGGGATCTAAAAAAGTGGCTATTGGTGCGCACGAAGTATATTTGGCAAACCCGGTTCCTGCCTATATTTTACCCTTTACCATCGTCATACTGCTGATCCTGCTCATTGTCTTTATGGCTAAACGCAGCAATAAAAGCGCCATACAATTTATCTGTGATAAGGATGGCCACTTATCGCTTGCCCGAACCCAGGTCGCCTTATGGACGGTTGCGATCGGCAGTCTGGTGACTGCGTATGGCTTTATGAGGCTGGAAGTGCCAGAAATTCCGGCTTCACTGGTTGCGCTGATGGGGCTTTCCCTGGCGACTGGAGCCATCAGTTACACGCAATCTGAAATGAAAGAGGATGCAGCCCCGGCGGCACTTGCTGCTGGCATCAAGCCGTCTTCGAATAACCCTCATAAAACAGGCCTTGCCGATTTGGTGCTGGATTACTCGGAAGACCCCGCGGGCCGTTTATCGCTGGCCAGAGCCCAGATGGTGCTATGGACCGCATTAACCTTGCTTCTGTTTATCGTTAAAAGTATTCTCGATGGTAATTTATGGGCAGTTCCATGGGAATTGGTCGCGCTGATGGGCTTAAGCCAGGTTGGCTATTTGGCCCCCAAAATCGATTTTAAAGCGGGTAATAGTTGAGAATGAAAACGAGTTTAAAACCAAACAGTAAAACGCTGTAAACCGATTATCCAACCGAGTCAGGAGCCCCGACATGAGCAAGAAAATAAGGTTACGCGGCATTAAAGAAGCTAATAGCGACGCCAGTTTGTTTGAGATTGGCCCAGAAGCTTCCATTGTTCAAAAATCGAAAGGCCGGGTGCGCCTGGGGCTGGCCAGGGAGGCTGGCGGCATGGTCGAACTGCCGGACATGCACGCCGACGATATCGCCTGTGTCGAGTATTCCAACGGTTTTAAGCTGTGGACGCGGGTTGATGATCTGTATCGCGAAAATGCGGCACGCAGTACGCGGGGCCCGGCGGATGACGATACGGACGTTTGGGAAATCGATCCGCAGCTTCGGGCCGGCAGCGATGAGCGGGGCGCTGGTACGCTGGTCATCGAGGCGCTTGAATTTTTTGGCGTCGATCTTAAGGGTGTGGCGGCAAGTGAATTGTGTAAATGGTTTGAGGCCAAGCAGTTGCAAAAACAAGGTCCCGGCTTGTATCAGTGCCAGTCGTTAACAGAGGCCTTAAAACTCGACAAAGTGCCTGCCGGAATGACTGCGTCCGATAAGCCATTATTGTTGTTTATTCATGGTACCGGTTCCAGCACAGCAGGCGGGTTCGGCGAATTTTGGTCTGAGGCAAATACCGACGTCCCGGCACGGGAAGCCTTGCAAAACCAATATGGCGGGGCCTGTTATGCTTTCGAGCACCGGTCTTTAACCGTCAGTCCTATCGATAATGCGCTGGAAATCGCCAAGGCATTGCCGGAAAACGCCGACGTGCATTTGGTCACGCATTCCCGCGGCGGCTTGGTCGGCGAGTTACTATGCCTGGGACAACGGCATACAGCCCCCGATCCTATACAGAAAGACCTGCTCGACAAGATATTTGATAGCACAAAAGACCGGACTCAGGGCGAACTATTAGGCTTGGGTTATCGTGTGTCCGAAGACTACGAATACCAGAAACAGCAATTACTCGAATTGCTGGAAGTTCTCGACAATAAACTCATCAAAGTCAGCCGTTTTGTCCGGGTCGCCTGTCCGGCCCGCGGAACCACGCTGGTTTCCGGGCGTCTGGATCGCTGGTTATCGATTATTCAGTTTTTAAGCGCTTCCAACGATTTTGTCGAATTTCTGCTCGCCGTGTTGAAAGAGCGTACCGATCCACGCACTTTACCGGGCCTGGAGGCGATGATGCCGGGGTCGGCGCTGGTTAGTTTGCTGAATTATCCGGAGCTCAAGGTAGCTGCCGATTTGACCGTGATCGCCGGTGATATTGAAGGTGATTCCATATGGAGCAAGCTGAAATTGCAGCTGGCAGACTGGTTTTACGACAGTGAACACGATTTGGTGGTGAACACCGGCTCCATGTACGGCGGCATCACGCGTAAGGAGGGCGGGGCCCGGTTTTATTTCGATCAGGGCAAGGCAGTCACGCATTTTAACTATTTCAAAAACAAGCTTACCGTTGAAAAATTAACCGCCGGGCTGCTGCGTTCCGATAGCGATCAGGCTGGTTTTCAACCGCTATCACAAGCCAGGCATGCCGAGCCCGCGCGCGGCGCCATTCGCGGACGCGCTGCACCGCTCAGTTCCGGGCCGCTGGCTATTGTTCTGCACGGCATTCTGGGCAGCCACTTAAGTCAGGACCAAGACCGGATATGGCTGAATGTTGCGGCCATCTCCAGAGGCAGACTGGCAGAGCTGGGTATTACCATGCCAGGGGTGGAGTCAGAGGCTTTGCTCGATGATTATTACGGCGATTTTGTCGAATATCTGGGGGCTAGCCACCGCGTTGAGGCCTTTCACTATGACTGGCGCTTATCGATTACAGTCATCGCCGGAAAACTGGCAGACTTGGTGGCAAGCCGCCTGGCCGATTGCGAAGCGAAGCATCAACCGCTCCGGTTTGTCGCGCATTCGATGGGTGGCCTGGTGGTGCGGGTGATGTTCGCCGTGTATCCGCAGTTATGGAAACGCTTTCAAGCCTTGCAGGGCAGCCGTCTTATCATGCTGGGTACGCCCAATGCGGGTTCTTACGAGGCAGTGCGCTGGCTAACCGGCTGGAATCCAACTTTAGGTAAATTAAGCTGGCTGGATGTGAGTCATGATAATGCGGGCCTGGTTACTATCTTTAATCGCTATCCCGGGGTGCTGGAATTGCTACCGTCGAATGATGGCCGGAATTATTCCAGCACTGAATTCTGGAAGCAGACCTGCCAGGGCGGTGATAAAAATTGGCCGCTACCGCAGGCCGGCAATTTGCAGCAGCTCGGAAAAACCTGGCAATTGATTCAGAATGCACCCATCGATTCGGAACGCATGATTTATGTGGCCGGCTGGGCGCCGGAAACGGTAGCCGATTTTGAAAATATGTCCGGCCGGGGCCTGTTCTCCAAAGAACGGCCGCCGCTGCGTTTCTACGCCACCAAAAAAGGCGACGGTACGGTGCCTTGGGCCCTGGGCCGGCTGCCGGGCGTTAAAACCTGGTATGTGCAAGAAGCCTCTCACGATCAATTGCTGGCCTACCGTCCGGCGTTTCCGGCGTATCTGGATTTGCTGCAGTCGGGAAGCACCCGTCGCCTGTCGCAGGATGAACCCGCTGTCAGTCGAGGCGAGGATTTTAGCGAGGAGCGCACTATTATGCGCGATGCCATGCCTGACAGCATGCCGTCTGAAGCGGATTTGTCGGGTTTTGGATTTGGTGTTGCGCGCCCATTTGTACGGGGCAGTCAACGGCGTTTGCCACGCGTCAATGTGACGATTCGCCATGGTAATCTGGCTTATGCCCGCCATCCGATAGGTGTCGGGCATTATTACGGCGATACCATAGTCAGTGCCGAAGCGGATTTGGATAGAAGGCTGGACGGGGCATTAAGCAAACGGGTTAGTCTGGGCCTTTATCCTGGCCAGTTGAATAGTCACGAAATTTTTCTGCATAAAAATAAAAATGCGAGACCCAATGGTGCGATAGTCATCGGACTGGGCCGTGTCGGCGAGCTGAGTCCGGGCACGCTGGCCGCAGGAACAGGACAGGCTTTACTCGACTATGCCTTGAAAATCGCCGAATGGCCGGATGACCGCTTCGGCACGGCAGGTACTGCGCGTTCGGCAAAAATCAGTTTCTTGTTGATTGGCACCGGTTTTGGTGGCATGAGCATACGCGACTCCATCGAAGCCATCCTGAGCGGCGTGCAATCGGCCAATGATCTTTTGGCCGAAAACCGTCTCGATGACAAGGTGTTATTTGATGAAATTGAATTTCTGGAACTGTACCAGGATGTGGCCATTATCGCGGCCAGAGAGCTGGAAACTATTTTACGCGAGGGTAGTTTGCAGGCCCATTTCAACTGGCAGGATGCTGCTGTTCAGGTTGGGCCGGGCGGATTGCAGCGCGTGTTGTTCGATTCGGATCCGAGTTGGTGGCACCGTCTTGAAATCGTCTATGACAAGAAATACCAGATGTTGCGCTTTATTGCGCTAACCGATCGCGCACGAGCCGAGGTGACACTGGTTGCCGGGCAGATGCGCCTGGCCGATCATTTTATTGCCGACATGATTGCCAGCACCAGTAATTCCCGGCAAACGGCCCAGACGCTGTTTGAAATGTTGATTCCTAACCCGCTCAAGGAATTGGCGCCTAAGCATTACGATCTGGTCTTGATCCTGGATCAAGAATCGGCCCGTTATCCGTGGGAATTGCTGGATGATCGTTGGGGGGCATCTCACAAACCTGCTGCAGTGGTTGCCGGACTGTTGCGGCAGTTAAAGACGCAGCAATTTAGAGTCAAGCCTTTACATACGGCGGAAAAGAACGCCTTTGTCATCGGCAATCCGATTATTCCTGCTGGACCAGGAGGCGTTATTTTTCCCGATTTGCCGGGCGCTGCTCAGGAAGCCGAGGCGGTGGCTAGTCTGCTTTCGGCAAATGGCTATGAGGTCAATCAAGCGCTGGGCAGACGCTCTACGGGTCTTGAGGCCGGGGATATCTTGATGGGTTTGCACGGTGAAGCGTACCGGATCCTGCATCTTGCCGGGCATGGGGTTCATGAGTTTGAAATTGAGAAATATGTGCCGGTCGAGGAAAGCTGTCAGGCCTGCGGCCAAGGTTTGCCGCAAGACAAAAAGCGGATTTCCGGCATGGTCATTGGTGATAACACCTTTTTAACGCCCGGTGATGTTGAGCAAATGCGCTGGGTGCCGGAATTGGTGTTTATCAATTGCTGCCATTTGGGCAGTACCAAGGTTGGCTATCCGGAAGCCAATCGCTATAACGAATTGGCCGCAAATCTGGGGACGCAATTTATCAATATGGGTGTTAAGGCGGTCGTCGCGGCCGGTTGGGCCGTCGATGACGGCGCCGCTAAAGCCTTTGCCGAATCATTTTATCAGTCCCTGTTGTCAGGCAGCAGTTTTGGTACTGCAGTCCGGGCAGCACGCCAGCATATTTACGAACAATTTCCTGATGTCAATACCTGGGGTGCTTACCAATGCTACGGGGATCCCGATTTTCGCTTGCTTGAAGCAGGCCGAAACAATGAAAAGCAGCTCCCGCCTTATCATGCCAAGGCCGAATGGGTCGCGGATTTAGAAAACCTGTTGAGTGCCGTGCGCAGCCAAAACAACGTTAAAGCGGGCAACGCACAAACTCATCAAAGGCTGGATAGTTATTTAAACCGGGTTCCTGCCAACCAGCTTGCAAACTGGCAAGATGAGGCTGATGTGACGGCGGCGTTGGGCATGGTGTACGGCGAAATGGGAGAATACGGCCTGGCCATCGCGCATCTGGATAAAGCCATGGCTGCCGATAAGGCCGAATTTCCGGTAAAAGCGCTGGAGCAGCGGGCCAATTACCGGGTAAAACACGCTTTGCGCTTCCGTCAGACCAGCGATAAAGCCGAAAAAGATACCGCCTTGGCAGAAATAGAAAAGGCGATCGAAGAATTGAACACCTTGAATGCCATGGCCCCTGCGACCCTTACCATAGAGCGTCTATCTTTACTGGGCAGTGCCTACAAGCGCCTGGCCTGGCTGCAATCCAGTAAAACCGAAAGGAAAAAAGCCCTGGAGAAAATGAGCACGCATTATCAGCGTGCTTTCAATAACAGCCGCGAAAAAGGAAAAAACAAAGCGTATCCCTTGACTAACTGGATTACCGCAGAAGCTGTTTTGAGCTGGTTCGATAAAAGCCGCGATCAGAGCTGGCAGGAAGATTTGCCCGCACAGGTTGCCGAAGTGGTCGCTGAAGCCAAACAGAAAATGGCGGTCAATCCCGAATATTGGGATAGTGTGGTTGAGCCGGACTGTTTGCTCATGATGGCATTAGTAAAAGGCGTGCTTGACTCGAAGGACAGCAACAGAATCGTCGAAGGATATCGCCTGGCCGTTGAACGCGGCGCTAGTTACAAAGATAAAGCCGCCTTGCGTGAACACATCGAGTTCCTGGTGTTCATGGCCGAGCACGCCAAGGAGACCGGACTGTGGAAAAATCTGCAGGCTATTTTGAGGCAAACAGCGTAAGTTTTGGCCAGCCGTTTTTTGAGAGTAGGATGATGAACAGAAAACAGACTGTTTGGGGTGTTTTTACCAACCGTGGAGATTGAAGTTATGGCTATCGAGACTCTCATTAACGAACCGCATATTCAACAGATTACTACTCATCCCGATGACGGTGACGCCCAATGGCATGCTGATCTGCAGCGTTTTCTGAATGGCGATGCATCGCTCACGCGGACTTCAGTCGGAGAAAGTGGCATTAAAGCCATGCAGCGATTGTTGATTTTTTTGGGTTATTCGACTTCATCGAGCGGTGCTTTCGCGATTGACGGCGATTTTGGCCGCGGCACCAATCGCGCAGTTGCGCAGTTTGAGGTGGAATACCATCTCAATCCAGGAATAACTCGCAATAGCCTTTGTTATGAGTGCCAGTGGAATACCGCTAAAGCACTCATTACCACAATACCGGATGCCAAATTGACCTTGCCGGTTCTGGAAAAAATGTTGGGTGTCGCTCTCGCCAAAATCGATAGCGGTCAAATCATGACGGGGCATTTTGATGATGCGATATTTCACTTGAACGCGTTGCATAAAAGCCGCTTCCTGGATTGTAAGGGTATTCTTAACCGCTACGGCGGCATGGCCCAGTCAGCAACCCGGAACGTTGAGCAGGAAAAAGGCATTACGGTTCAACCTGAATGGATTTTGGCCATTATCCGCCAGGAGACAGCTGGCATTATCAGGCCGAGGTTTGAACAGCATTACTTATCGCGCCTGAATAAGGAGCAGCCCAGCACCCCGCTTGAAGAACTCCGCATGCAATCCATGAGCATGGGCTTGGGGCAGATTATGGGCAGTAATTTCAAGATAGTAGGGGCAACCTCAGCTACCGAGCTTTTTACAGCACCGGCCGAGCGGCAGGTGACTTTCGTAGCGCGTTTTCTTTCCGGTAGAAAAGAGGAAGTGAAAAAGACAAACCCTGGCGATGCCGACTTTCGCAGCGTAGCCAGATTCTACAACGGCCCGAAGTACGAGGCGCATCATTATCATGAGCAACTGGCCCGCTGGCATCGGGAATTCAAGATGCTGTTGAACTAATTCATTCAATGGATGACAATTTTCAACGCGGTAAGATGCGCTAAAAACATCGGGGTAGGATGCTGCCGGCGTCAGGGGGCGCATCTTACCCGAACGGCGTGCCTCCGCTGGCGTCGTCACACCCTACAACCATCCTTACCGCCAGGCACCGATTGGGTTTTTTGACGATGATGCTTTTCATGGGAGCTTGTACGATGGCTCATGGCGCGAACGCTGAACCGGATTTGGAAGGCAGTGTCTGCGGCTTTCCGCGCGAGCCCCTGGCGTTCTGGCAGTTCCGGATGGCCGCAGGCAGGAGCGATGCGAGCCGCGTCAAGCCGATCCGGAATATCCAACAGCTGTCGTTTGCCACCCGCGACGGCCGCGTCTTGGGCGGATATAAGCTGCGAGCAAAAAATCCCCAAGGCTATCTGCTGGTGGCTCAGGGTAATGCCATGCTGGCCGACCAGATCATCGGCCTGCTGGATCGTGTGGTGCCGCCGGGAGACATCGAGGAGATGGCGAAAATCGTGCAAGCGCGCGGCGGCCTCGTGCTGAAATTCCCTGAATTCGCGCATCCACTGATGGACATCGATCCGGCCATCCGCCGCCAGCGCTTCCAGGCGGTGGCGGATTTTCTGACGCGATGAACCCGCTCCCGGCGCTGTTGCTTGGCCTGTTGTGGCTGTGTTCCGCTTGCGCGGGGCCGGTGCATCCGCCGCCTGTTCCCATTCAAGGCGAAGCTTCCGCTCCTGCTCACGCCCCTCGCCTACGTCCTGTAAGCGAAGCTTCTGTCGCTATCCATGTAGTCAACCATGGCTGGCACACCGGTTTGGTCGTCAGACGGGCGGATATTCCCTTGGGACTCGTCCCGGAAACCGGGGATTTTCCCGCAGCCGATTCTCTGGAGCTGGGCTGGGGCGATTGGGATTATTACCAGTCGGGCGACCCGGGGCTTTGGTTGGCCCTGAAAGCCGCGCTCTGGCCGAGCGCCAGCGTGCTGCATGTGACCGGTGTCAAAGGTAAGGTCACCGGCCGTTTTGCCGGTTATGAAGTCATCCGGCTCGCTGTTGCCAGAGACGGTTTCATCCGATTCGTGGACTATCTTCACTACAGTTTTCTCAGGAGCGGAGCGCTGAAAGCCATGCCGATAGCATCAGGCTGGGGGCCTAACAGCCTTTTTTATCCCGCCCGCGGAAAATTTCACCTGTTTAATACCTGTAACAGCTGGACGGCGCGTGCTTTGGAAGCCGCGGGTTTTCCGATGGGAATGCTTGAGCCGGTCACGGCGGATCAGTTGATGGCCAAAGTCCGGCCCTTCGCCGCGCCTAACGATTGAGCGGGGCGGTTTATGCCAATGGATTGGTTTTGGCCATGCAGGTTAATGCGCCGGCCGGGATGCCGAGAGCGCATCCTCGGGCAGAATCAGCTTTTCGCCCGCGGATAAACCGGAAATAACGCTTATCCGGCCATCGGCCAGGGTTCTGCCGAGCCGGATAAAACGGCGGTTAAATTGCTTGTTTTCCAATACCCAAACCAAATCCAATTGGCCGACCTGGCGAATATATGCCTGCGGGATCGCCAATATCCGTTCCTCGCCTTGGGGAATGCGGATACGGGCAAACAGGCCGGGCACCCTATCAGGCCGGTGCTCGATGCGGGTTTTAATCAGCACACTACGCGCGCCGGGGTTTGCGGACGGCACAATTTCCGTAATGACCGCCGGCAGCGTCGTATCGAGGGCGTCGATGCGGGCTTCCAGGGTTTGGCCAATACTCAAACCCATCGCCACCGATTCGCGGACATAAGCCTCTATCCGCAACGCTTGCGGGTCGTACACCGCCAGTAATTTCATGCCAGGCGACACCACATCGCCGGGTTCTACAAAACGGTCGATCACGCGCGCGGCAGAGCCGGCTTTGATCTGGCTGTAATCCTGAATATGCCGGGCTTCATTCAGCGACTGTTGCGCGGCCGCATACTGGGCTTTCAGGCTTTGGTAATCAGCCGCCGCCTGCTCCAGCGCCGCCCGGGTTGCGCTTTCCTTGCCGTACAACTCACGGGTGCGATCATGGTGCAATTTGGCGCTCACCAGACGGGCGCTGATGGCATTCAGGTTTTCATTGGCCTGGGCGCTTCTGGCCTGCAAGGTCTCTGCGTCAAGTGTGATCAGCAGTTGTCCGGGCTTAATGAGATCTCCCGACTTGACATGAATGGCTTTAACCCGCGCCTGAATCTGTGCGGCAATATCGGTAGCCTGTTTGGACTGAATGCTGCCGGTGGCTTCTTCAAAAAGCGCTATGGGTTCCAGGGCAACCGTTAGCGTGGAGCCGACATGCTGCTCGGATACGGCGTTGATAGCGGGGGCGATTTTGTGTTCAAAAGTCCCGGCCATCCACAGAATCATCACCAGCAGAATAAGCAGCGTGAGCAGTGACAGCAGCAGGGTTTTCAGATTATCGGGCAAACGCATAAGGCTTTTTCACTCCGCTTCGGCGTAAATCAAATAGTAAGCTGTGGGGATCACAAACAGCGTAAACAGCGTCGAGGCCAGAATGCCAAAAATGATGGCAATGGCCAAACCGCTGAAAACCGGGTCGAGCACGATAACGATATTGCCGAGCAGCGTCGTGCCCGCCGTCAGTAGAATCGGGCGCATTCTGATGCTGCCGGCTTGCAGCAAGGCATCGCGCAAGGCTAGGCCTTCATTTTTGGCCTGGGTGATGAATTCAACCAGAATCAGCGAGTTTCTGACGACGATGCCCGCCAGCGCAATCATGCCGATCATCGCGGTGGCGGTGAATAACACGGGATCGGGGCTGCCGCCGATAAACCGCTCGCCAAACTGGTTCAATAGCCAGAAGCCGGGCATGATGCCGATCACGGTCAACGGGATTGACGACATGATCAACAACGACAGTGTGGTCGAGGCGGTTTGCAAGCGCAGCACAAAAAAGATGCCAACCAGCGCGAAAGCAAAGGCCAGCCCCATATCGCGAAACACTTCCACTGTGATTTTCCATTCGCCTTCGCCGCCCCAGTTCACCGTTACGCCGTGAGGCAGTGTCCAGGGCATGCCGCCACCGGCATTAAAAAAGCTGCGGCTATCCCAAGCGGGGGCCGAATCTGCCGAGCCATTAAGATCGGCGTTGACATCCGCGATAACCTCCGCCGGGGTGCGGCCTTCCAGCTCGGCCATGACATAAACTACCGGCTTCAGGTCTTTATGGTAAATGGACAGATCGGCATCCGACTCGACAAAGTTGCCCAATTCGGCCAGTAACACCGGCGCCGGTGTGGACGGCATAGAGGGCATGTTGCCTTTTATGGGCAAACCGCCTAATTGCTGTTGGCTGCGGTGTTGCTCGGCCAGTCGCAAGCGTATTGGAATGGGCTGGATTTCGCGTTCCAGATTCAGATAACCTGCAACCTGTCCCTGATTGGCAAGGTTTAATGTCTGGGCGATGGCTTCTGTCGAAATACCCGCCAGCGCGGCTTTTGCTTTGTCGACAGCAAAACGCCAGCGGCTTTGCCGGGCTTCCACACTGGCATCGATATCGACGACAAAGGCTTCTTTTGCCAGCCGTTCCATCACCAGAGCGGCGGCTTGGCGCTGCACGGCATAATCGGTGAGGGTATCGCCGTAGATTTCGGCAACCAACGTGCTGATGACCGGTGGGCCAGGCGGCACTTCAACCACTTTGATGGCAATGCCATCGCTATTTAACGGCGCCAGCAGCGCACGCAGCCGCAATAACACCTGATGCGATTGATGTTCGCGTTGCGCCTTGGGCGCCAGCGTGAGGCGAATATCCGCCAGATGCGGGGCGATACGGTAGTCGTATTGCCGCACCAGGCCATTAAAATCGATGGGGGACGGTGTGCCGATATAAGCGGCTATGGCCTGAATTTCCGGCAGACGGGCCGCCAGCGTGGCGGTTTGCCGGGTAATGGCCGCCGTTTGTTCCAGGGTGCTGGATTCCGGCATATCAATGACAATCTGCATTTCGTCTTTGTTGTCGTACGGAAGCAGTTTCAGTGGCACCAGCCGTAATACCGGCAACAGCGCCGTGACCACGAACAATGCCAGCATGACCATGATGAGCCGCCATGCCGCTTTGCGATTGGCGATACAGGGAGCCACCAGACGTTCGTATAAACCGGGGGTAGCAGCGCCGGTGATTGCCGCCGCAGCAGCAAAATCTGTTTTGAGCGCCTTGCTGGCAAGCCAGGGTGTGACGGTAAAAGCCACCGCCGTCGATAACATAACGGCCACCGGCACGTTAAAGGCCATGGGCGCCATGTAAGGCCCCATCATGCCGGTAATGAAAGCCAGCGGTATAAAGGCGAGAATGATGGTCAGGGTGGACATCAATAACGCCGGGCGGATTTCCGCCATGGCGGCAATGATGCGCTCCTGCGCAGTGCCGCTGCCCAGGCGCAGATAACGTTCGATATTGTCGATGCCGGTGATCGGATCATCCACCAGCAAACCCAGCGCCAGAATCAGCGCAAACAGCGTGACGCGGTTGATGGTATAGCCGAAAAACATATCCAGCGCCAACGCGGCGCCATAACAGATGGGGATGGCCAGACCCACCACCAGCGCCGGCCGCCAGCCGAGAAAAATGCCGATAAATAAAACCACCGTAATGATGGCAAAACCCAGGCTATTGGTTAGGTTGTTTACTTTCTCGTCGGCGGTTTGGCCGTAATCGCGCATCACTTCCAGATGGACCTCCGGCGGCAATAATTCATGCTTTAAGGTCTCCAGGCGTTGATGCACATTTTCAGCCACCGCCACGGCGTTAGCGCCGCGCTTTTTGGCAACCGCCAAGGTCACCAGCGGATAGTCGTCCTGGTATTGGCCCGCCAGCGGGTGGCCGGCGGCAAAACGCAGCCAACTGTAATGATCCGCCTCTTCGGGGCCATCGCTGACGTCGGCGACATCCTGTAGATAAACCGGCAGCCCATCGACCAGATTGACCACCAGCTTTTTTAATTGTTCGGGGGAGGTAATGAATTCGCCCGCTTCCAGTTGTATGGACTGGTTGTTAACTGCAACGATGCCGGCTGTGTGTAATTGATTAGCCGTCTGGATTGCCTGCAAGACTTCCAGCGCCGTGGTTTGTCTGGCCGCTAGGCTTTGCGCATTCAGCAGCACTTTCAGGGTCCGTGTCCGCCCGCCGACAACGTCCACCTGGCTGGTATCGCCGATTTGTTGCAAATTCAGGCTGATTTGGTCGGCAAACCGGCGCAATTCAATATCGCTGTAGCGTTCAGGCTGACTACTCCACAAACCCACCGTCACAATCGGCACATCGTCCACCTCGATGGGCACAACTTGCCACTGCGATACCACGGCTGGAATTTTGTCTTGATTGGAATAGAGCTTGTTATAGACATCCAGCAAGGCGTCTTCACGATCTTCGCCAACGAAAAAGCGCAGCGTGACGATGCTGCGGCCGTTAAGCGTTCGAGAATAGACATGCTCTACGCCCGATATTTGGTTAAGTAATTTCTCCAAGGGCCGGGTCACCTGATTTTCGACTTGTTTGGCCGAGAGCCCCGGTGCCGATACCAGCACATTGGCCATAGGCACCACAATCTGCGGCTCTTCTTCTCTCGGGGTAAACACCAAGGCGATAGCGCCTAATGCCAGAGACAAGACAAAAAAGAACACCGGCAAGCCGCCCTTGAGCGAATACGCCACCAGGCGGTCGAAGAAGTTTTTTCCGGTAGGCGTGGATAAGGTAGTCAATTTATTAGCAAAAGCTTATTTAATAAAAGACTACCTTTTATCACGCCGCTAGCGTTCTTTCAATCATGACAGCGCATCGAGACTTTTTAATAGAGATAATAATGACAGGCGCGTCCTTGCGCCGCTGAATTTCTGGGAGCTGTTAAAAATTAACCTTGAAGCCGGCCTGCACCAAGCGCGGGGAGCCAGGCAGGATGCCGCGGGTGTGATCGACGATATATTCTTCATCCAGCAGGTTTTTCAACGAAACGAAGAAGTCGGCCATTCAATGGCTTCACATGATATGTCGTGCCGAAATTTTCTGCCCTGATACAGATTACAGCTGCTATCTTGAAAAGTTGAAATTAACCTTTGACAGACATGGATGGTGGAAGATTGAAATGTAGTCATTTTCTGAGTATGTCTTAAATCGACAATGCGTCAATTGAATACGCGCACCGCATGGGCACGGAAACTATCTGCACACCTTAGTGGGCTGTTTTCATCAGATCAGCCAGAAGCGGTCGTTTCCTTTAACAGTAATGGTGTATAAATACAGTTTAGTGCTTCACTCCTTGAAGACTGATGTAAGAAGAAATGAACGTATGACAGAATTGGAAAGCTTCAAGCTTATGGGTATTGCCCTGGCGATAGGCCTATTGATTGGTTTGGAACGTGGCTGGGAATCACGCAACCGCGATGAAGGCATGCGTGTTGCGGGACTGCGCACCTACGGACTAATTGCCTTGCTGGGTGGAATATGGGCTTTGATCGCACGGCAAGTTGACCCTTCGTTGATGGGATTTGCGTTTTTGGGACTGACCTGTGTGTTACTGGTCGCCTACACCAAAAGCCTCGATAAAATTGAAGATTTCGGCATCACCAGTATCATCGCGGCGCTAATCACCTTTGCCTTGGGTGCGTTAACCGTCTTCGGCCACATCACACTTGCTTCCGCTTCGGCTGTTGTGATCACTTTGCTGCTGGGTTTTAAACCTTTACTGCACGGCTGGCTTAAAAAGCTGGAGCAACACGAGTTGTACGCGACATTGAAACTTTTGCTGATTTCGGTCGTGATGCTCCCGATTTTGCCTGATCGGGGCTTTGGTCCCTGGGGCGTTCTTAACCCTTATCATATCTGGTGGATGGTAGTTCTGATTGCCGCCATTTCCTATCTGGGCTACTTCGCCATCAGGATAGCTGGGAGTCGTCATGGACCCGTTCTGACCGGTGTTTTTGGAGGGCTGGCGTCATCGACAGCGGTAACCCTGAACCTTTCACAGGTCTCAAAACAATCGCCGGGCGTTGAAAACGCCCTCTCGGCCGGGATCCTGACCGCCTGCGCTACGATGTTCGCACGCACGTTGTTGTTAGCCTCAATCCTAAACCCGGCCTTGTTCAAACCTTTGTTATCGACATTGCTGATGATGAGTCTGTTTACCTATCTGGCGGCTTTTTTGTTTTGGAAAAACTCGCCGGAAGACACCAAAACCGAGCAAAAAGTCATTCTTGAAAACCCGTTTCAGCTGGTTCTCGCTTTAAAGTTTGGCGCTTTATTAGTAGTGATCATGTTCATGGCCCGGCTAATGCAGATTTATTTTGGCGATGCCGGGACTTATTTTCTGGCCGCGATTTCCGGTGTCGCCGATGTTGATCCCATTACCCTATCCATGTCGCGGATGAGTAGGGATGAATTGGAATTAGCCGTAGCCGTTACGGCAATTTTTATTGCTGTCTCGGCCAACTCGGTAGTCAAAGGCATGATCGCCCTGGTGATCGGCGGCCGGCCGATTGGTATTCGAGTCGCAGGAACGCTGTTAGCTGCGGTAGGGGTTGGTCTGTTGAGCCTAGTGTTTGGATAACGCTAAGGCTTGAATCAAGGTAAAGACTGATGCCCGATGGCTTATGCCAATCTCAATAAGTTCTTCCTGTAATCCTTCTCCAGACCCGTTTATCTAGTTGGGATGCCGCGCCACTAAAGCAGAATCGAACCGATAGCGCGTTTCAGTGTGCTGGCAAGACGCTAGCTTCGATGTGCTGCAAGATGGCATTTGCCTCGGTGTGTTGGGGATCGATATGCAGCACTTTTTTAAGGTAAGCGGCCGCTTCAGGCAGACGGCCTTGCCGGTAGCGCACCAGACCTATTCCGTTCAACGCTTCGATATTGGCGATATCGCCGCTGATGATCCGGTTGAACCGGGCTTCCGCAGCGCTCAAATCATTTTCGCGCAAATCGCAATAAGCCAATCCTAGATACGGCTCTGTGGCTTGGGGCATTTCCGTTGCGGCGGTATTGAAATATTTCCGTGCTGCTGCAATATTTCCAAGCCGGAAATCGACCCAGCCATGCAGTAAAACCGCTGCCGGCGATAATTGTGACATGGCGTTCAACTGTTGTTTTGCTTGTTGATAAAGGCCTTCATGGTAGTTTGTTTCGGCGCTATCCAGTTGCATTGCCAGACGACTGCGCTCGCCTGCCTGCAAGACGTAGTGGCCGACCCTTATCTGACGTGCTTCCAGCAGTTTTTTGATGGTGGCGACGCGATGTATGCCCAGATAGCAATGCAGATAGATCTTGCCTTTGCTTGTCTCGATGGCGTCTGCTACCGCACTGGCATTCCTGTCATAATAATCACCCATTTTCTGTCCCAGAATGCTGGCCATTGGAAAGTTCAGCAGCTTTAGCCGGTACTGTTTTGCCAGCGTCGTTTCCTGCTCAAGCAATTGTTTCTCATAAGGCAAGTTCGGATCCAACAAACTGATTATGGTTTCAATACCCTTCTCACTCAGCCGTTTCATATCGCGTTCTAGCGGATAGGGGCCGATGATGATATTGGCAGCAACGTCCGAAATTTCTCCGCGGAAAATTCGCATAACAGGATTGTCAGGAGTGATCAACAGCACATAGACGGTCGAAATAATCAATAAACACCAGGCGATAAATTTCATGAATTACTGAGTGCTCCATAGCAAGTTTAAATACGTCTAACGGCACAGCACTTATGCTGGCACTATTACTTTTCCATGGTCTTGATAAAGGCATTGGCTTCATTGATGGATTTTTCCATGGCGGCAATCAGCGACGACACATCGGATTGAATGGAGCCCAACTGACCCTTCAAGGAGGCAATCGCTTGCGCATTGAGGTTGTGCTTCAGGTATAAAACCTGATCTTTAAACACGGCTAAAACCGGATCAATTTTAGCTTCGGCACGTTTCATGACAGTAATCAGCTGCTGATACTGGCCTTTGGTGGCCGTCAATTGTTGCTGACTGCTGCGCTTGAGATCGGCGTTGCTGTATTGAGTTAACTCATCCTGCCATTCCGTGAACAGGGCTTCGGAAACATCTTCAATACCGCGAATACTTTTTCTGACTTCCGCGGCTTTCGCGACGCTGGCTTCATATTCGCCGTTCAGCCGCTTGTAGGTCGCTTCAAGATTGCCGCCTTTAAAACTGGTCAAGGCGCTGAATTGTTCCAGAGCGGACTTGAACTGTTGCTTGGTTTCTTCCTGAGTGTCTCGCGCTTTTTCTACCCGATGCACCATGACTTCGCGCTTGGGGATGCCTATTTTTTCCAGGCCGCCGTAGTACAGGCTGGAGCAGGCATTCAATGAGAACAGTAAGGACAAAAACATAAAGCGACGCAGCAAAATCATGGCAACTCCGGTTTAGATAAGTGAAAACGGTTCATAATATTGCGCGTATAATACGCGGTTTTCATAGCAATTTCTCATAAAGCAAAAGCATGTCAGAATTTCTTTCAGAACTGCGGCGTCGGCGCACTTTCGCCATCATTTCTCACCCTGACGCCGGTAAAACCACCATCACCGAAAAACTGCTGCTGTTTGGCGGCGCGATTCAGCTTGCAGGCTCGGTAAAGGGGCGCAAAGCCGCGCGTCATGCGACCTCGGACTGGATGGAAATGGAGAAAGAACGGGGCATTTCAGTGACCACCTCGGTCATGCAGTTTGTGCATAAAGACAGCATTATCAATTTGCTCGATACGCCCGGACATGAAGATTTTTCTGAAGATACCTATCGGACCTTAACCGCGGTGGATTCAGCGCTGATGGTGATTGACGTGGCCAAGGGTGTCGAAGAAAGAACCATCAATTTGATGGAAGTCTGCCGGCTGCGCGATACGCCGATTCTTACTTTTATCAACAAGCTGGATAGGGAAGGGCGCGAACCCATTGAACTCATGGACGAGGTCGAAAGCGTTTTAAAAATCAATTGCGCGCCGATGACCTGGCCGATCGGCATGGGCAAGCGTTTCAAGGGGGTTTATCATCTGTATAAAAATGAAATTCATCTGTTCAGCGCGCAGCATGGCGGCAGAATCGCCGAAGCTGAAATCATCAAAGGGCTGAATAATCCCAAACTCGATGAATTACTCAAGGATCAGGCGCAGGAACTCAGAGATGAAATCGATTTGGTGAAAGGCGCCAGCCACGAGTTTGACCTGGAAGAATACCTGGCAGGGAGACAGACCCCGGTTTTCTTTGGCTCGGCCATCAACAATTTCGGCATTCTTGAATTGCTGGATGCGTTTGCCGAATATGCTCCTTCGCCCAGACCACGGGAAGCCCTGCAGCGCCTGGTACTGCCGGAAGAAGACAAATTTAGCGGCTTTGTTTTCAAGGTGCAGGCCAATATGGATCCGTCTCACCGGGACCGGGTTGCCTTTTTACGGGTATGCTCCGGCAAGTTTGATAAAGGCATGAAGATTCATCATGTCCGGCTCGGTAAAAGCATACAGGTGGCCAATGCCATCACCTTTCAGGCCGATACCCGTAAAAGCGTGGAAGAGGCCTATCCCGGCGATATCATCGGTTTGCACAACCACGGCACCATCCAGGTTGGCGATACCTTTACTCAGGGCGAAAATCTTAAGTACGGCGGCATTCCCTATTTTGCGCCGGAATTATTCCGGCGCGTGGTGCTAAAAGACCCTTTACGAGCCAAGGCCCTGCAAAAAGGCCTGGTGCAACTGACCGAGGAAGGCGCCACCCAGTTGTTCAAGCCGTTAAAAAACAATGACCTTATTTTGGGTGCAGTCGGCATCTTGCAATTTGATGTCACCGCTTTCCGGCTAAAAAGTGAATACAATGTGGAATGCGTATACGATGCCGTCGCGATCACCACCGCGCGCTGGATCAGCTCTGACAAACCCGCAAAACTGGAAGAATTTAAAAAGAAGGCATTTGATAATCTGGCTGAAGACGGCGGCGGTTATCTGGTTTACCTGGCTAGCAGCCGCGTGAATTTGCAACTGACCGAAGAGCGCTGGCCGGATATTAAATTCAGCGCCACCCGGGAATTGTAATTATTGATGCAGATTCCGGCGTCCCCGTGTTAAACGCAGTTGTCATCTTTATTCGATTGCCAGCGCTGTGGATCGAGTGGCCTATAGGGCAGAGGTAGGCGCAATGACCAGTCAAACAAGTGAGCCAAGTTATCCGGCATTGATTCAAGGATTGTGCAAAGCTGGCGCCTATGCCCATGACATCAGTGCTGTGCACATCATTGAAACGCATATTTCCTGGCTGCTGTTGACCGGCCGCTACGCTTACAAAATTAAAAAGCCGGTGCATTTCGGCTTTCTCGATTTCTCTTCACTTGAGCGCCGGCGCTTGTGCTGTCAGGAAGAAATAAGACTCAACCGGCGTCTGGCTGCGGACTTGTATCTTGAGGTTGTGCCGATTACCGGATCGCCCGAACATCCCAAAATCGGCGGAGCAGGGCAGGCGATCGAATACGCCGTTAAAATGCTGCAATTTCCATCTGGGGCTTTGCTTAGTGAGCGTGCCGAATGCGCCCAGCTTGAAACCCGCGAAATTGATCAAATTGCCGATTTGATTGCCCATTTTCATCAAGCCATAGTCAGGGCAGGCCAGGATTCGCCTTATGGCACGGCCGACACGATCAAGCATTGGTTTGTCGAGAATTTTGCGCACATCCGGCCGCTGTTAAGTAATGATCGGCAAAGACAGCAACTTCAAGCCCTAGAGTCATGGGGCGACGAACAATGGCGCAACAAGGCCGCATGCATGCAGGAGCGCAAGCAACAGGGCTATGTCCGTGAATGTCACGGCGATCTGCATTTAAGCAACATGACTCTCATTGACGGAACAGTCACCCTGTTCGATTGCATCGAGTTTAATCCAGAACTGCGCTGGATTGACGTCATTAGTGAAATTGCTTTTCTGGTTATCGATCTGCTGCATTTCGGCTATGAACCCTATGCCTTTCGCGTGCTCAACCGTTATCTACAGCATACCGGCGATTACGCTGGCCTGGCATTGCTGCGCTACTATCTGGTTTATCGCGCGCTGGTGCTCGCCAAAGTGGCCTTGTTACGCAGGGCGCAGCAAGGTGACAAGGCTATTGGCCGGGAATACACGCTTTATGCCGATCTTGCCGAACGTTTTAGCCAAAAAAAACCGATCGCACTGATTATCACCCATGGCTATTCGGGCTCCGGAAAGTCGACCTGGGCGAGTCAATTGGCTGAAAAAATAAATGCCCTACAGTTGCGTTCAGACATCGAGCGCAAGCGCCTGTTCGCGTATCAGCCTCTGGAAAATACCCGCAGCGGCATCAACCAGGGTCTGTATGGCCCAGCGGCAGGACAGCAAACCTATCGGCGTCTCGCGGAATTAGCCAGAACCGTGATTGACAGTGGCTTTACGGCAATTATCGATGCCGCATTTCTTAAAAGCGAGCAGCGCACGCTGTTTCGACAGCTTGCAACAGAATGCGATGTGCCCTTTGTCATCATCGATTTTCAGGCTTCGGAAGCGGAATTAGTCAGGCGCATCCAGCAACGACAGCAACAGCAGAATGACCCTTCGGAGGCCACGATTGCGGTTCTGCAACAACAGCTGAAATCTGCGCAAGTTTTGTCGCTAGATGAGCAGACCATGGCGCTGACAGTGGATACTGAAAGCGAGCATGTCCTGGAAAAACTGTTAGCCAGTCTTCCGGCTTATCTGCATTGATGTGCAGGGAGCCATGCTCCATTGCTTGCAATAAGGCATTCCTGATATATTGACTTTTCGGGTATGTTTTTGCCAAGAATGACTTCATACCTGAGATTGCAGCTCCGTTCTCGATGGAGTAGTACAAATTATAATAAAAACATGTAATGAGGAGATTGGAATGTCCAAGATATTGAATGAAGTATTAATGGCCAACCGCAACTACGTTGCCGGCTTTGACAAAGGTGATTTGCCGATGCCTCCAGGCCGGCATTTTGCCATTTTAACCTGCATGGATGCTCGCCTGGATCCCGCCAAATATGCCGGTCTTTCCGAAGGCGATGCGCATGTGATCCGCAATGCCGGCGGCAGGGCCAGCGACGACGCCATCCGCTCGCTGGTCATTTCCTATAAATTGCTCGGCACGCGCGAATGGTTTGTCATACATCATACCAATTGCGGCATGGAGACGTTTACGGACGAAATCATGCGCGGCTTGCTGGCCAGCAGTTTGAAAACCGCCTCGGTCGATGCCAGCGGCTGGCATGATTGCTGTGAAGGCCCAGGCTCGGCAGAAGCCAACTATATTGATTGGCTAACCATCAAAAATCAGGGGCAGAGCGTCCTTGAGGATGTTGTGCGCATCAAGTCACATCCGCTGGTGCCAAAGGATATTCCTGTGTACGGCTATATCTATGACGTTACATCAGGCGCATTGATTGAAGTGCCAGAAGCCACAGCGGCCGGAAAATAAAGGCTAATCATGACATTGCTGTCTGCATCCAGCAGACAGCAAAAATTCTATCCCTGGAGCATTGCCAATACGCGCATTTCCAGATCAGGATTATTGCAAAAAATACAATCCCGTAATTCTACTTTGTCAGATTAACGGATATATTCACGATCACTGATTTATAGTACGACAAGCTATTGTTAATTTTATTTTTTGGCGCATTTATTCGCAGTCAAAATCGAGAAATATCTAAATAAATTCTTTCAAGGGCATATGTAAGTTAAAACAAATCTGATAATTCCCGCTTCACGCCGGATCAAATTTCTCAAGCCCAAAGCTTGAAATTTGGCTTCTTTGTGCAAACCCTTTTTGTAAGTGTCTTCGATTTTCACCGCATCTTCATTATCAGCGGAAAACTGCCGTTCGGATAAAGATTTGAGTTTATACACAAAATCCAGCGTCTGCTTGAACATTTCGGCTTTACTTTTAATATGGCCTAAAGCGGTATCAAAAGATTGTCTGATGATAGTCACAGGAATTTTGCTTTGGACGCTCATTCAGATCATCACGCTTTACCGAAAACGCAAATAATTCATCAGCAAAGAAAATCGTATCCGGCGCAATCGATAACCGAAATAAAGTATCCCGATGATTTTCCATCGGCAAATCGCTAGTGCTTAAAAAATCCGCTAAGGCGATCAATTCCGCCTTAATCGGCGAATGTTCACACACTTCGACCCAGCCATACGGATGAAAAATGATACCGCCTTCTTGCGAAGCAAATTCAAAGCTCCGCAAATGCGCCGCCAAGCCCAGGATCACCGCCAGTTGCCGTTCGCTTAACGCCAAATCTAACGGCTTATCCTTGCCTAGCCTGCCCACGGACACCGGTTCGCCGGGAGAAATCGGTAAAATAATGCTGTAATTGTCTTTATCCAATAAATACGCCGGCGAAAAACTATCCGGTAGCGCCGAAAGCGCGGCGACCAGTTCCGAGCGGTTGCCGCCAAAATCGTCATACAATGCCTTGATATACGGGATTTTTCCATCCGTTGTCTCGCCTCGCGCCAACTCCTCAATCGAAAACCAAACCAAACGATCATCGGCTTTGATTTTCTGTTGCAAAAAAAGATAGCCGTCCAACGTCAGCTCTATCTGAAAAATATCAAGATAATATTCGGTCAAGGCATGATTAGGGGCAGCGCCTTGTACTTGCCGGTAAGGCTTCAAGCTACGCCAGATTTTGGAGGTGTAATGGGTTTCAAACAGCAAACCTGCTTCCTCGCGTAACTCGCGTTTCAGAGTTTTCGGCAAGGCGCTTTTTATAATTGGCGAATTCGGCGATTGCAGGGCTTTAAGCAAAGCGACTTTGTCGGCAATACCGCGCACATCATTTTGATTGGCACGTCCGCCGATCAAGCCATAATCGCCTGCGGATTTATCGAAGCGTTTTTGCGTGTCTTCGCGTTGGTAAAACAAAATTTTGCCATCGAGCTTGATAATACTCCAGGCGACGTAACAGTAACGGATCGGTTGAGCATCGCTGCCGGCGTGATGCTCCAGTCGAGCGTTTTCGACAATCCTCAGCACATCGCGTTGCTGATTCTTTTTATCGCTGGAAATACCCTGAGTATTCCAGAAATGGGGATCAAAAAACCGCGATTGGCTGTCGCACATTGCCGTTAACACCGATGTCGCCATCAATTGCGCAGGAAAAGAGACAAAACACCATTCGCCTTTCAACAAAAAATCGGGCTGCAGCACCGACAAGCTATCCAGCAGACACTCGCACAACAACACCGTGTTTTCGGCGATACCCGCATCAATATCGTGTTGCTTGCACAGCGTTTCGATCAATCTACCGCGCTCAACACTATAAAAATCGCCTTCCTCTTCGGCGTAACGCGGCATTGCGGTAATCAGGGTTTTAATAAGGTCTATGGTCATAAGTGGTTCAATGGGGCTTGCGGCTCATCGCCTTGTTATTTGGCGTTTACTTACACATCGGCAATCACTTCCGTCAGTAAATCCGGACGAATATGCAAAGTCGTTTGTTTGGGAATGTCTCGCAACAAGGCCAAGACCTCGGATTTTGAGCGGGACTGTCTGCGTATTGCTCGGATTAATAGGCCCAGCGTGCCATGCGCCTTAATGCTCAGGCTTTTGGCGGCAAGACGCGCGGCGGTGTCATCGGTCAACAACAGGCAGTCACCGAACTCAACGCACAAATGCAAAGCTTCTTGTTCACCGATATGCAAGGTGTAGAGTGGCGTCAGCGCCTTGACCAATGGAGAAGACATTAGCGGGCTTTGCCGAGCAAACAGCGTTGGTAATGATGTCATTGCCTGCGGACGATGACGCTGCACTTCAAGCCAGACCGCTTCGGGAACAATAACCTTGCCAAAATCGGCCAGAATATCGAGGCAAGCCAATTCATCCAGATGAATGAGTGGTCCCGCGTCGGCGATGACGACCGGGCTAGTCTTGACCATGCAAGCCCCAGTCAACATCGTCGCGAATGAAACGCTCATTCATCGTTTCAAGATGCGATTCCAGATAACGGCGCATGGATTCGGCAATCAATTCGTCCATATTGCCGACCCAACCTTGCTGAATCATGTATTGCGCCTGTTGCCAGAGTTGATCGGGAATTTCGGTTTTTACGGTGGTGGTCATGATGGTTATGCCTCTGGAAAGCTACAATTGTAAATATGACTGGCAAATTTTAGTAAAAACTCGGACTGAGCGTAATCGAAACAATAAAATGTATAGTGCCTTGATATGTAAACTTGGTTTGGATTGCGATTATTTTCTAAGGCTTTATCTTTTTTATCGTCGTGTTCTGAAGTTAAAAACCAAAATGAGTGATAAAGTCCGGTTATAAAAAAGTCATCGCCTTTTGCTCTTAATTTAGCTTTATTGTTTTGTAACTCATGCAGTATGTTATGAACCTGAGTTCTCTTAGTCTTTTCATTAAAGTATGAAACAAAGTGCTTAACCAATGGAATACGCTTTTCTTTAACGATTAGTTCAGACTCTTTAAATGCTTCACTTTCTTCACTTTTATTGAACAACGAAAACAGATTTTTTTCATAGTCCTTTGTTTCGCTACCCAAGTCGAAAATAGCCCGCATATTGCAAATGAACAAATAAGCGACATCTTGTTCCGTCAGATTTTTAAAAATGGCGGTTGAATTATGCGCCATCCAGTTACGGGTCATTTTCATGACCCATGAAAATGCCAATGTTGTTTGGTCATCATCTATTTTTTTAGGCTCAACCGATTCTTCCCATTCGTGCGCTAACGTTCTGATAAAGATTTTATATAATGTGGCTTTGTTACCGGGTTCACGCAAAGGTAAAAGGTTTTCTAAAACATCCAAATAATCATCTGCATCCAAGAAAGCTGGCTGTTTATCATCCTTGCTGAATTTGTCAAAACGTAACTTTTCCTTTAATTCCTTTAATTGCCGACAACCTTCAATAATCCCTCGCCTTAAAATCGCATAATCAGTTTCTCGTTCTTTCATCCATTGTCTTAACTTCCCAAAATTAGCGTCTCCTTTTTCAAAGCCTACGACTTCTGGAATATAAATGTCATCGCATTGTTTTTTAAAACCGCTAAAAGAATTCTTTTCTCCGGTCATAAAACACATTTTTTCGGCAGGAAATCCTAAATGCACCAAGTCATTAAAAATATAAAAACCAGCTTCCTCATGAAATTTTGCTTTGGTGTGAGAGCTGCTAGGAATGGGCAAATTAAAATCGACGTTATTATCCAAGCGAATGTCGATAATAACCGCATCAATGTTTTTGGCTAACTCGTTGTTTATCTTAAATTCAGCATAATCGAAATAATGGCGACATAAATAAACACAATGCAAAGCCGAATTCTCTTTACAAAAGTTTTCCAAATCGCTGGGTGTGCTCAACAAACTAAGCTCGTCTTCATCCCAATTGTCAAAGCTGATTAAATCCTGAAACATCGAATTTAATGTACCGGTGCCTGTGGGCAAACCACCGCCAAAATCTTCAATCCATAAGATATTCATAATTCCCCGTCAAATAAGGCTTTATTTAAAATTAACTCGGCTGTAAAAAGCTGGTCTTCGCTTTTACAATTAAATTGTGCTTGGTCGCCTAATAGTTCAACCAATCGCTTGATAAATGCCAAGCCTTTATGGGTTCCGGCTAAATTGCTGGTCGCATTGGCTTTGCAATGGTTTTTAACCGAAAACACATAGCTGCCTTGTTCTGCCAACTGCCAGCTAATTTGAATGCGGTTCTCGCCATCCCAATATTTTAAAGCGTTCAAAATAAGCTCAGAGGTGATGGCAAACAACAAAGAAAAGCGGATTTGATTAACGCCAAAATTCAGCTTATCGCAGTCTGCTATAGACACATCAATTACCGAAATATGCTTAAAAGCCCAGTCATAGAATACATCAACACCTTGACTATCGACATTAAGCGGCAAAATTTCTTCGATAAACGACTTGCGCGTCGCCTTGATTAACGCCGTTTCCGGGTTATCAAGCAGCTTTCTTAACTCGCTGGTGTCGCTCATAAAAATGATGCGGTTTAGCGATTGCCGTAAGGCCGAAGCAATCACCCACTTAGGCGTTGCTTCCCCCGTGTGATCTTTTTGCCAGGATTGTTTAAACTCTTGCGGGTCGCTGATGGACTGCTTAAAGGTGTCAATTAAGCAATCGGTTAAGGATAGCGTGGAAAACAGTGACGCAATTTTGTTGATCGCTTGATAGTGCTTGGTGTCTTTTTCGTATACCTCGCTGCCTAACAAATGAATGGCTTGCCTAAGCGATTCCGGCGCAGTGGCCAAAGCGTTACGCATGGTATGGGTGAAGAAAGACAACATTTCTTTTTCTTTTTCATGTATAGCACGATATGCTTTTTCTTTTTCCTTAATTTCTAATTCAAGTTGTTGGTTTTTTTCTTCTAATTGCTCGGCCAGTCCAATAGCGGTTAAGCAAGTGTCTTTATAATCTTTTTCAGAATCAAAGGCATCGCTATATACTTCTGCAATAGCTTGTTTTGCCAAATCAAAGTTTTTCATCTTAATTTGACAGTTAAGCCATTGAGAACTTATTTTTCCTTCTGAATTATCGGCTTGTTCGTAACAATAAGCAGCTTGACTATAATCCTGTTCAACTCCACGCCCATGATAGTAACAATCTGCTAGGCAACGTCGAGCATCCAAACTATGATTTTCTGCGGCTTGTTTATACGACTCAAATGCTTTGACATCATCCTGTTCAATTCCATATCCATATCGATAACAATTGCCTACGTCATAGTAAGCATATGGCTCTTGTTCAGCCGCTTTTTTATACCACTTAAATGCTTCTACATAGTCTTGTTTAACATTTTCAAGTCCATATTGGTAAAAATTCCCTAACAACGATTGACTATTGGCATCCCCTTGTTCAGCTAATCTTTTGAACTTTTCAAAATTTGGTTCTATAACGGTTATTTCGTTGTTTGTAGTCATTAGTTCGACCTAATCTGTGTGGTTGATAAGTTAAAGTTTCGCCATTGAGCATCCATTTGTCGTTTTTGTGGAACTTCTTCCGGTAATCTTTTCATGTCAGTATTCTCGATGATTTACGTTTGATTCGTTGGGTTAAATCTCCTGTCGTAATCACTGTTCTATCGTGATTATCATTTTATGTTCAACTATAAATAGAAATAAAAATTACCTGATTTTGAAGCTGCTGGTATTCCTCCGCCATGAATCCGCTTCCTCAACATGGCGTGTAGTATCCGGTAAAGCCCTGGTGATGTAATGGGAGAACTGTGGGAGTTTTTTGAGTTCTATCAAGAACAAATTGACGTGCTGAAGTTTTCCGGGATGCTCAGATTGTTTGTACAAGAATTTGATGACTAGAGATAAATAATGTTTGTGCCAGCGTTGTGGTGAGGAACCACCAGAATAGGTGTAAGATTTCCGCCCGGTCTTGGCCGGTAATGCTAGTTGGTTCGCTGTCCGCTTTCCGTTGGTATGTTGTTATTCGGAAATCTGGATTGAATGGTTCTTGTTAACGCTAAACATCATTCAGAAATTAAGAGGAGGGCGCTTTTGATGTTTTATGATCACATAGACATCAGTGCCGATTTTTTGAGCAATTTCTGACTCTAAAATATACAAGAATGCTCGAAATAATAGACAAGAATATCCAAGAATTTTAACAGTGAACCGATGCCACAAGATCACAACAATCCTGTAAACAAAAATAAATTCAATAATCTACATAGGTTCTGTATCCTTCTGTATTTTTTATGCCCCTTCATGGCGCTGATATCGAAACCATCGAGCAACCATTTAGCTGCTGACCCGTCAAGGTAAGCAGCGCGTCATCACCCTTAGGCCAGTGGAATTTATCCTCGCTCAGCGTTTTGTAATACAGCACAAAACCATTGTCCTCCCAAAACAGACATTTGATTTTAGTGCGCTGTTTATTGGTAAAGGCATACAACCCACCGGCAAATGGGTTATGACCTAATTCACATTCAACAATCGCCGACAATCCACGGTAGGATTTACGAAAGTCAATCGGTTGCCGGTAGAGATAGGCCTCGGTCAGTGACAGCGCCGGACGCATCACCGCACCAGTCACCGAACACCTCAGGCAGTTGCTTGATCAGGCACACATTATCCAGGGTAATCCCGGTTAACTGGGCGCCATCGTTAAAGCGCCGGGATAAGCCCTGAAAAGAAGACAATTCAACACCCGTATCAACCTGAACCCGAGCAAAGCCTGTGGCTGGTTCATGCGCTACGGACTTGCAGGGAGTCTGTAATTTGCGCTTCCAATAACTAAATTTGTGAGCGCACAGCTCCTGCTGACGACAGTAGCCGGCTTGAGATAAGCCTGAGGCTTGCCACTGCGCGATCTTGCTTGGCAACCTGACCCCAGCCCGAACACAGGAGTTACAAAACAACCTTTTGGCGATAGGGATTCCGCTCAATGTCGTTAAGTTAAGGGAACTTGTGTTTATTGTAGGTGCGAATTTATTCGCACTGTGCGGATAAATCCGCACCTACTTGGGCTTAACTTAACGGCATTGGGATTCCGCTCTGATTTCTTATTTGCACACATTGTGGTTCCTGAGCGATGTTTGCAGGCCGCTACACCTATTCCTCCAGACCAAGCTCCAGCCGCTTCGGCTGATTGCGTTTGATTAAAAAATAGACGACCGGAATGACGACCAGAGAGAAGAGGGTAGAGGCGACGATGCCGAAAATGAAACTCCAGGCCAACCCCGAGAAGATCGGATCCATGACGATAATCGCCGAGCCGAATACCGCTGCTGCGGCGGTCAGGAATATCGGTGTCAAGCGTGTGGCGCCGGCTTCTATCAAAGCGTCAACGAGGGTCGTTTCAGTATCTTTGTAGTAGCTGCGTTCGATGAAGTCGATCAGAATAATGGAGTTCCTGACCACAATGCCAGCCAGCGCAATCATGCCGATCATGGCGGTTGCGGTAAAGTAAATCGGTGTCGGGTAGCCTGCAACCGGTGTGGTAAACAGATTGAGCAGCCAGAAACCGGGCATGATGCCGATGATGGTTAAGGGAATGGCGATCATCATGACTAGCGGTATGCCTAAGGAGCCGGTCTGTCCGACCAGCAGCACATAGATCATGACCATGGCGGCGGCAAAGGCCAGGCCCAGATCGCGGAAGACATCGACGGTAATTTTCCATTCGCCTTCTCCGGCCAGGTCGGTGCTGTAACCCGGAGGCAGGGGATGCGCGTCAAAATAATCGAACATATCCAGAATCGCTTCAACCGGACTGCGTCCGGCCATTTCCGCGGTGACATAAGACAGCCGTTGCAGGTTTTTATGGTAAATGGTCTGATCGCCCGATTCAAAGGTCATGGTTCCAATTTCACTGAGCGCGACTAATTGGCCGCTGCCGGATTTGACGCGCAAAGCCAATAAATCAGGCGCGGAAGAGCGCTCGGCCCGGTCCAATTGCAGGACGATATCCAGGGGGTTTCGTTCCGAACTGATATGGACGGTACCGGCGACGCCGCCTTGCAAGGCCAGTTTCAAGGTGTCGGCAACCTGGGCGGTGCTGATGCCATGAAGGGCGGCTTTTTCCTGGTTCAGGCGAAAATGCATTTTTTCATGTTCGGCATCGACAAAATCATCTACATCCACCACGCCTTCGGTTGCCGCCAGCGCGCTTTTTACTGAATTGGAAACGTTGATGATGTCGGTATAGCGGGCTTCGGCCGGGCCATAGACTTCGGCAACGACAGTCGATAATACCGGCGGGCCTGGCGGCAGTTCGACAATCTTGATGTTGGCGCCGTAATCTTGGCCGATGCGTTCGATGTCGGGACGAATGCGCAAGGCAATGTCATGGGATTGATGCTGGCGCTGCTCCTTGTCGATCAGGTTGATGCGCACTTCGCCGGTTTCGCTGCCCTGGCGCAGGTAGTAATGCCGGACCATGCCATTAAAATCCATGGGCGAGGCCAGTCCGACATAGATCTGATAGTCGGTGACCTCATTCACCGTGGCCAGGTAACGTCCCAAAGCGCCGGCCACTTCATCGGTTCGCTCCAGCGTCGTGCCTTTGGGCATGTCAATGACCAGTTGCAGCTCGTTCTTGTTGTCGAAAGGCAATAGCTTCAGCGGTACCGCACGGGTCACGGCCAGCAGGGCAGAGCCGGCAAAGGCGATGACAATGAACAGGATAAACAGCCAGGCACGCTTCGGTGAAGCCAGCAGGGGGGACAGCACGGCATTGTAGATGCGAAAACTTGCGCTCTTTTTTAAGTCAAAAGCCTCATGATGGCCTTTGCCATAATCGCCTTTCAGCAGACGGTAGCTGGCCCAAGGCGTCACGGTAAAGGCGATAATCAGTGACAGCAGCATGGCGATCGGCACATTAAAGGCCATGGGCGCCATATAAGGTCCCATCATGCCGGTGATGTAAAACATCGGAATAAACGACAGAACCACCGCAAAGGTAGCCAGTATGGTGGGCGGACGGACCTCGTCGACTGCGGTCAGCAGCGCGCGCAAAGGCGGTTCCTTGCGCAGCTTGTAATGCCGGTGAATATTCTCGACATCGACGATGGGATCGTCGACCAGTAGACCCAGCGACAAAATCAGCGCGAACAAGGTCACCCGGTTGATGGTGTAGCCGAAAATCAAATCGAAGAGCAGGGTGACAGCAAAGGTCATCGGCACCGCGATAGAAACGATAAAGGATTCTTTTAAGCCTAAGCTGATCGCCAGCAAAACGATGATGGTCAGGATGGCGATACCCAGATGCTTGACCAGTTCGTTGACCTTGTGATCAGCGGTTTCACCATAATTGCGCGTGATGGTCATCAGGACATCATCAGGAATCACTGTGCCGCGCAGACTTTCGCCGGCTTTAATGACCTGCTCAGCCACACTGACGGCGTTGCTGCCTTTGCGTTTGGCGATGGCAACCGTCACCATCGGCCGTTCTTGGCCAGCCTGCGCTTGCTCGCCTGTGGTCTGGCCTACGCTGCGCATATGCTCAACGGCTGCGCCAAAACCAATGCGAGTGTAATGCGCCGTCTCCTCTGGACCGTCTTCGACGCGGGCAATATCGCGCAGATAGACCAGACGGCCGTTGACGCTTTTAATAACGGTTGCGGCGACGTCTTCAGCGCTTTGATAGAAAGGCCCTGCTTCAAGCAGGAGTTCACGTCCGCCTTGCTCAAAGGCCCCAGCCTGCAGGTTGAAATTGGCTGCTTTTAGCGCCTGCCTGATTTCTTGCAGACTGGTGTTGCGCGAGACCAGTTTGGCAGGATCGGGGTACACTGAAATGCGCCGTTTAGCGCCGCCGACTACCCAGCTTTTACCAACGTCTTCACTCGTTCTCAGGGTTTCGATCATTTCATCGGCAAGACGCCGCAGAGTCATGGCGTCATACACCGGTTTTGCTGTCGATAAACTAAACAGCACGATCGGAACGTCATCAATTTCCACGGGTTTGACGACCCAATTAGTAACGCCCGCCGGAATACTGTCCAGATTCGCGAGGAGCTTATCGCGGGTTTTGAACAGACTGTTTTCACGGTTTTCGCCAACAAAATAGCGCACAGTAACCACTGCTTCGCCGGGCCGGGATGCCGAATAGACATACTCCACGCCATCGATTTGCCGCAACAGGACTTCCAGCGGCGTGGTGACCAGTTTTTCGACTTCCTCGCTGCTGGCGCCGGGATATTGAATAAAAACATCCATTACCGGCACAATAATTTGCGGGTCTTCTTCCCGCGGGGTCAGCACCAGCGCCGCCGCGCCGGCCAGCAGCGAAATAATCAGAAATAATAGCGACAGCTGCGAGGTCGTAAAAAGCCGGACGATGCTGACCGTGAAACTGTCTTTTTTTGGCTGCCCGGATTGAGCTTTGTGCAAATCTTCACTCATTTTGGTAAACCGCTGTCAATGAGGATGGTTTCGCCTTCCCGCAGGCCGGAGAGGACTTCCACGTCAGTGCCGCGCTGCTTGCCGGTGCGGATATGGCGGCTAACCAGCTGGTTGTTGTCAAGCACTTTAACCGCTTCCAGTTGTCCGTAATGCAGCACCGCGCGTGCCGGTATCATCAGCACGGCCTGATCATCGGAACAGTTTTGCTCCAGCCAGGCAAACTGGCCGTGCTGTAAACCGGACTCGGCCGGTAAAACGGCCTTAACGAGCTGGCTGCGCGTGTCCTGATCAATTTCGGGCACGATTTCATCAATGCGGGCTTTTAAACGGCCAATGGTGCTATCGATGCGGACATCGACCGTCATGCCAATTTTGATGCGTCCGGCGCAGGAGCTCGGAAGGGCAACCTCCAGGCGCAAGTCATCGGCTTTTTGCAGTATCACTATGGCATCGCCGGGCATGCCCATGTCGCCGGGTTCTTTCAGACGCTCGGTAATGATGCCGGCAAACGGCGCCTTGAGTGTGTTTTCGCCCAAACTGACGCGCTGTTGTTCAACCGCATTGGCCGATTGCCGGACCAGTGCTTGCGCAGAGCTTGACCGGGCGATCACGGCATCATAGTTCTCACGCGTGGCGGCTTCTTTTTCATATAACCCCCGGATTCTTTGTTCATCGGCCGAGGCTTGTGTGGCCTGGGCACGGGCTGAAGCCAATTGCGCCTGAATTTCGGCAACGCGCGCGCTCATTTCGCGTTCGTCCAAGCGCGCCAGTACAGCGCCTTTGTTCACCCGGTCACCGGCATTGACATGAATACTGACAATGCGCGCCGTGTATTTAGGCGCAATGTTGGCAACCGTGCGCGAACGTATCGTACCCGGCCAGGACTGGACGTAAGCCGCCATTTGTTTACCGACTATCAAGGTCACTGCGCCGGCGGGCAAGGGCTCAGCCGCAAGCGCGCGCGTGCCGGGCTCAACTTTTTCGCCGCCGCCAATTAGTCCCAGCGCATAAAGAATGACTAATACCAGTGCAAGAACAGCAGCGGATGGCAACAGCCATTTGGGTTTTTCTATCATGGGTAATTCCTTTATTTCCAGTTACCTAATGCTTTGTTCAGTTCTGCTTCAGCGCGCAAAGCATCGAAACGTGCGGCAATGACGCGGGCATGCGCCTGATCACGGGCGGTTTCGGTTTCAAGATAGCGCGTAATGGTGACGACATCCGCCTGGCGTTGTTCATTGACCAGGCGAAAGGCTTCCTCGGCGGCGCTGACGGCGACTGTGGTCACATTGGCGCGCGCCAGGGCATCCTGAAGTTTCAGATAAGCCATTTTGACTTCGTTTTCTATAGCCAGTTGTACTTGCCGGGCAGACTTTTGCGCTTCGGACAATTGCGCCTCGGCTTTTTTGACGCTGTCGCGGGTGCTAAAGCCTGAAAAAATATCCATTTCAACTGCAACGCCGGCCGTGACATTGTCCCGGCTGGTTGAATAGCCCGGGTTTTTGCTGTCAGAGCCGTAACTGACATAGGCATCCGCTCTGGGCAAATAAGCGCCTTTGGCGGCGCTGAGTTTACGCTCGGCAATTTCGATCTGTTTTTGGGCGGCTTCGGTTTCGGGGCGTTGCGCGATGGCCTGATCCAGCAAGCCTGCATAAGGGCTGTCGAGTTTAGGCAAGGCCCAGGCGCTGCTTTCAGCCAGGCTAAAGGGCTGGCTGGCGTCAATGCCCAGCAAGGTTTTAAGGCCTGTTTCAGCCATTTCGATGGCATTTTTGGCTTGAATCTCATTGTTCTGTGCCTCAGCCAGCTGCACTTCCAGCGACAACACATCGGACTTCAGCAAGGTGCCGGCATCAAAACGGATGCGGCTCTGCGTAAGCTCGCTTTGCACTGCGTCTATGGAGCGCAGGGCGATTTTATGGGATTCCCGGGCCGCCAGTACCGCATAAAATGCCGAGGTTACCGATTGAATCAACTGATTACGGACTGCCGATTGCTGTAACGCCGCCGCAGTCACGCCTAATTCAGCGGCTTTGCTGTTTTGATAGTCTTGTCCGCCGTTGAACAAGGAGTAACTGGCCATCACTTCCGGACGGAAATTATCGGTGCCGCCGGGATGGTTAAAATCGGTGCCACTGAAATTAAGCCGTCGTTGCGAAATAATCATGCCGAAAGCGCGGGACGGATTGTCCGTATGTTCATAAGACAGCCGGGTTTTAACTTGCGGATAAAAACTGGCCATTGCCTGGCCCAGTTGCGCTTCGGCTTGAACAATGCGTTCTTGCATGATTTGCAGGCTGGGATTGTTGGTCAGGGCATAATCGACAGCCTGTTCCAGGGTATAGGCCGAATTATTTTGATCTGCGCCAACATTTGCGCTGACTAACGCTAGCGTGGCGATCATTAACTTGACTGAAGGCATAAGCGTTTGAAATAGCGGTCTTAGTTGCCATCGAGCGGTGCGAGTCGCCGGGGCGCTGCAAGCGTGATTTTTTTGCTTGCGTTCGTTAATGCCAGCGAGCCGGATCAGACAGGTTGTTAAATCAGCCATAGTGTGTGCCGTTTTGAGATGTTTACAGACTTATAAAAGCGTTCTTTACTGGCTTGTATATTATGACTTGTTAATATTCATTGGCAAAGCTTAGTTTTTTTGATTTTAAAATGGCAAATGGCATCACCTTTCGCCATACAGGTTTGATGATCAATCTCGCTATTCAGCAAGGACGAAATCAACGCTCTGTCAAATTGGCAAATTTCGGGATGCTTTTGCGCCAGGTCATGATAAATGCAATTGCAGGCGACGATACTTTGATCGCCGGTATCAGGATTACTGACAGTCTGCGCCTGAAAACCCAGAGCATCCATGATTTTAAGTAATTCGGCCAGGCGTTTATCGGTTTGTTTGCCTGCAAATCGAGGTAAAAGACTCTGCGACAGCAGCGTGCCCAGTTTTTGCAAATAATGCTCGAAGGCTTCTGAACCCATTTGCTCTTTGAGATCGGCAAGAATGAGTTCAGAAAACCAGGCATATTGTTTGGGAAAATAATTAACCCCGGCGTCGGTCAATATAAAACTGCGGGCAGGGCGGCCGGCAGTTTTGTTGACAGCCCCCGCTTGCACAAAACCGTCTCTTTCAAGTGCCGTGAAATGCTGCTGAACGGCATTTCTTGAAATGGACAAGGCGCCGGCGATTTCATCCAGGGTCATTCCGTTCTTGTTTTCAAGTAGTAGCTTAAGAATTTGATCTTGCCTGTCGCTGATCGGGTTAACCATGTCATTCTCCATAAATTACAGACGTGTTCCTAGCATAACATTTGCAAGTAATTTATTGTATAAGGCATCTGATTTTGTTAGTCTTGCCTCGCAGTCATCCAGGATTGTAAGTCAAATAATTTTAATAATGAGGAGATAAAACATGAGTGAGACACAAACACTGTACGAAAGAATCGGTGGAGAAGCAGCCGTTAATGCCGCCGTTGATATTTTTTACCGGAAGGTACTCAGCGACTACCGCATCAATCGCTTTTTTGATCATACCGATATGGATCAACAAATAGCCAAACAAAAGGCGTTCTTTACCATGGCTTTCGGCGGACCCAATAACTACACCGGCAAGGATATGCGTAGCGCCCATGCCCATCTGGTAAAAATGGGGCTCGATAATTCTCATTTTGATGCCGTTATGGAGCATTTGGGCGCCACGATGACCGAATTGAATGTGCCGCCAGAGTTGATTGCTGAAGCCGCGGCGATTGCCGAAAGCGCCCGTAAGGATGTGTTGGGTAAATAACAGCTATTTACAAGAACCCTGGTTCCTTAACAGAGGAAATCAGGGTTCCCTGGCCGGTCTGCGCGCAGAAAAGGCATTTGTCACATTGGCCAAGTCTGCTCAGGCCGGATTGACAGGCGCCATGCCTAGTGGGCCGGCATATCCACAATCACAAAAACATCTTACGCAACCCCTGCAAAATGAAATACTCTATAATTGGCGCTTTACAAAGTAGTCTCTTACTGTCTGCTACAGGAGTATTTATGAAAGCAAGTGTGAAAATTTTGGCCAGTATGACTTTTGTTGCACTGGCAGCTTGTTCAAGTCAAGAGATCAAGCAGGAAGCTAGCGTTAGTCCGGCATCTGACGAGACGGCCGTATCCGAGGACAGTTTGCAGTTGTCCGGACAAAATCCCGCGATGACCATCAGTAAAAACGGCAAAATCTTAAATTTGGTCAGAATAATGGATGGCGGAGCCTGTAAAAATAACATTCAAGGCGCTAAAGGCGTATTTTTGGTTTATGCCGACGCCGACGACATCGCGCGCATCAAAAAAGAACAGGGGCCGAAAGTTTTTGCCGAATTTGAGAGGAAAATACAGGCGTTTTCGGCAGATGTTTTACAGGAGGTGATCAATGCCACCAATCTTGCCGAAGACCCTTTTGCCTTGGGGGAGGATGAAGCGCAACAGAAACTGGCCAAACAACTTGCCATTCAATTCCGCCAGGCCATAGCCGACCCCGTTGACAAGTTTCAAAAAGAAACCACGCTAACCCTCCAAGTCGCGCCTTTTCCACCCTCATTTATTTTTTACCAAAAAGGGTGTGATCCAGCACATCTTGAGCCGGAAGATGCGAATAAAGGCCCAGAATGACTTAGCAGGAAGCCGGTTGTTGTGGTTATAATCCAGGCGCACGAGCGGCGCGATGGCGTTTTTATAATCACTACGAGGTAAATCATTATGGGCTGGCGAGAACGTGGACATGAAGAGACTTATGCCGATGCAGAAGTGGAAGCGCGCTTGAGAGAAGAGTTGCCGCACTGGTATTTGGAAAACGGCTGGATCCGGCGAAAATACAAAACCAGCGGCTGGAAAGGCACGCTGATGGTCGTCAATACCGTGGGGCACTTGGCAGAGGCGGCGTTTCATCACCCTGATCTGACCGTTTCCTATGCTTTTGTGATCGTCAAATTAATGAATCATGCGGCCAAAGGCATTACCAACAAGGATTTTGATCTGGCTCATAAAATCGAGGAAGTCATTATGTGGCAGCCCGGCAAGGAAGGCGGAGCGCTCGAAGGTACGCCGGAGGATCCTCGCTTCAAATACATCAAATACGATTGAATCCAGGCGCAAGGCAAAAGGCACAGCTAGCTTTTGGCCTTGCACCTTCAGCTTTTCTAACATTGACCAGGAGCATGATGATGACTGAAGCAAAGCAACAAGGTGTAAAAGAAGCCGCTCGTGAGGCGGTAGATTCGGGATCAGATATTTATGAACAGGTCAAGGCGATCACCATTAAGGCGCTGACCGAACGGGAACTAGATATCGATAATATCAGGAATGTAGTGGATGACGTTGCGAGCGGTATTAGTGAGGCGCTGAGCACGCAGGGAGAACAGACAAAAACGATATTCATCCAGGCGATTTCAGCATTGGATGAGGCCTTGGCGGTTGCCGCAGAGGCTACAAAACTGGCTATGGAAGAGGCTTC
Organism: uncultured Gammaproteobacteria bacterium; assembly: GCA_963848675.1. Taxonomy (GTDB): domain Bacteria; phylum Pseudomonadota; class Gammaproteobacteria; order Methylococcales; family Methylomonadaceae; genus CAWKEY01. The sequence continues at coordinate 331,245 of CAWKEY010000023.1, read as the reverse complement.
GTCCAAGGTCAGTGAATTTTCCGAGCAGGATTTTAGCCAGGCTAAAGAAGATCTAAAAACGATGGAAGGCATGTTTCTGGACACGCTGGAAAAAGTGGCCAAAAACGGCAACGAGATTGTGGCTGAAGTAGTCACCGATTTTACCGGCCACGCCCGGAAAACCGGCACGGCGGTCGGCAAACATGTGCTGACGGCGCTGGAATCACTGCAACATTTACCGCAAATGGGCCTATCCAGCACGGTAGCTGCGGCATCCAGTTTAGCTCAGATCGGCGCTAACATTTTAGCAGGGATCGCAGAGAGCTTTCGTTCATCGCCTCACAAACACTGATACAGGCGGCGCAGAATGTTGTGGGAAATGCTCAGTGTAGCCAGGGATTTGGGCAGAGTTCAGGACATCGCATCGATCCTGATACGTTACGGTTTCGGCGGCTTTGTAAGTATCCTGGGGATGGGCAAAGCATTGGAACGCGCCGGCCGTGTTCTGCATTGGCAGCAGACAGAAGACTATGTCAATCTGGACACGCCGCAACGCATACGCCGCGTCTTGGAGGAACTGGGACCAACCTTTATCAAGCTTGGGCAAATTCTTGCCACGCGGGTTGATTTGTTTGCTCCTAACTATATTGCCGAGTTTGAAAAACTGCAGGATCAGGTGCCGCCCATTCCGTTTGAGGAGTTGCTGCCTCAAATTGAGGAAGATTTGGGTGGCAGCATTGATGAATTCTTTTCGGCAGTCGACAGACAGCCGCTGGCCGCCGCCTCCATTGCCCAGGTTCATAAAGCCCTGCTCAAAGATGGCACACCGGTTATTCTAAAAATTCGCAGACCCGGTTTGCGCAAAATCATCGAAGCGGATTTGCGGCTTTTACAGCGCATCGCCGACATTGCCGAAGTGGAATCATCCGAATTACGCCGGTTCCATCCGCGGGCAATCATCCGTCAGTTTGATCAATCACTGCGCCGGGAACTCGATCTGGCCGCCGAGTGCAGAAATGCCGAGCGGGTGGCGGCCAATCTTGGGGACAATTACCATATCAAGATTCCTAAAGTCTACTGGCATTGGACCGGTGAAAGACTGAATGTGCAGGAATATATTGAAGGCATAAACGGTAGAGACCTGGAGGCTGTCGGAAATGCAGGGCTGGATCGTAAACTGCTTGCCGAGCGCGGCGCCAAGGCGGTCATGAAGATGATTATGGAAGATGGTTTTTTTCATGCCGATCCGCATGCCGGCAATGTGTTTTATCTGCCCGAAAATCAACTGGCTTTCATCGATTTCGGCATGGTCGGCCGCTTGACGGAAGAACGCCGCGAACAGGTAGTAAATCTGCTCTACGGCATGATCAATCATGCGCCGGTCAAAGTGGCGGAGATACTTGAAGACTGGTCGGACAACATCCATACCGATGAACAAGTGCTGACGGTGGATATAGAGGCATTTGTTGATCAATACAGCACCCTGGCGTTACAGGATTTAAACCTCACGGCCATGATGAGCGATCTGATGGCCTTGTTACGCGATCACCGGCTGATATTGCCTCCCGATCTGGTTTTGTTGATCAAGACTTACATCACGCTGGATGGTTTGGGCAGATATCTCGATCCTGAATTTAATACCCTGGTTGTTGCTGCGCCTTACATCCAGGAAATCATGCTGGAACGCTACCGGCCCGAGGCAATAGCCAAACGCGGCTGGCGTAATCTGATCAGTATTGCCGACTTGTTGTCAAACCTGCCCAAGGATCTGCGTAAACTCTTGCGAGCTTCCAGACAAGGGGCGTTCCAGGTCGACATTAACGTCCGTCATCTCGATTACTATGTCAGTAAAACTGATAATGCCATCAGTCGCTTGACCATGGGCATTGTAACGGCCGCGTGGATTATCGGCTCTTCCATCATCATAACCGTAAAAGGCGGGCCGGAAATATTCGGCGTGCCCGCATTCGGATTTTTAGGCTTTCTCTTTGCCGCCATTGGCGGTGTCTGGCTGCTGCTGTCTATGTGGCAAAGCGGCAGCAGTAGTCGCTGAAAAAAAAACAGGATTTTGAGTAAACGGCCAGACATGGCATGATGTTTGATAAGTAATTGAGCAGAGAACGATGCCGAGAAGGTTCGAGGTCAAAAATGTTTTTCAGCAGAATCATTGATAGTTTCAATGCTGCGGCGTTTCCGCAGCAGCCTTCGGGTTCGTTTTCAATGAGAAAATGACTTTAAAAAAAATTTTACTTAAAATTTTTCCTGAAGAGATTTAAAGTATTACACCCATCTAACCGACAAATCGCGTGTTTTTCTAAGGCGTGCTTGCCTTTGACTGGCAAGGATTTCCGCTGTTTCAGAACCATGCGATTTCAAAGTTGGGTGTGGGTAAATGGTATTTCAACTTTCCTTCAATTTAGTTATCAGGTGAATATCATGCCAAGCCAAGACGAACATAACGAAAAAAACGACCAACCATTGCCCGCAGTGGATTCAGACAATCTTGAAGAAGATACAGCAAGTCCCCTTAAATCGCTGTTATTAGGCATCGCCGGCTTGATACTGGTTTTATCGATTTTTATATTGTTACCGATGTTTTTTACCTATTTGTCCGAAGGCGATACGCGCGCTCCGTCAGAGATTCACCCCACAGACACTGCAAGAAAAGGTAGTCAAGGCGCGTACGGTAGATAGATCAAAAATACTAAGCAGGATGAAAATGCGAGAGCCAATCCTAAAATCCTAAAACAAAGGTATATGCAAATGAAATTTTATTGCCATCTGGCGGGTTCCTGCACATGATTACCCTGCGCTCGATTTGTTTATTCAGCGTGCTGTTTTGTATGGTGCTGCCGCCCTGTGTCGTAGCCACGCCAAACACGCATATTTCTGTGATTGTGTCCCTGGTCGACAACGTATCACAAGGCATCGTGCCTGTTCCTGCGAAAATTGGCAATGGCGATGATCCGCACCATAATCTCTATTGGGGTGCGCTTTACGGTGTGAAAACCTTTTTGAGCAAGGCCGATGGTTGGCGCAAGTTGGGCTGCGAACAAGCCATTAGCGACACTATCCTGGAACGCTGCCAGTTTGCCTGGAAGGACAAGCTCACTGTCACCGCCGATGCTTATCGCGGCAGCCGGATTGACCAGGCGATGCTTGAGTTTATGCAACAAGCCGCCACTCCGCCCGATGCGGCAAGGCGTGAAATGGTGGTATTCATTGGCCATGACGGCTTGATGGACACACAAAACCAGCCGATCATAGAACGCTTTCCAAAACACGCCAGGCACGATAAACAAGCCGTTGTCCTCGCCTGTATGAGCGATGAGTTTTTCGCAAGACATTTGCAAGCCGCTGGTTCAAAGCCGGTGGTAACCACTTTTAGCTTTATGGCCCCAGAGGCCTATGTGTTGGAAGCGGTTGCACAGGGTTTTGCAAATGGCGCAAGTGAGGCGGAACTGCGCAGCTCCGCCGGTACCGCGTACGCCAAATACCAGCGCATCTCAGCCAAAGCGGGTAAGTCGGTTTTTGCAGCAAAGAATTCAAACCAGGCGCATTAAAAACTACCGAAGACAGGATGGATCGAGGCGCGAAGCCCATCAAGCGCCGGCAACCTGGAACCCATCAAGGGTTGGTGGAGGCAGATCGCCTTCAAGCGTAGCTTGATGAATTCGCATTCCGTTTCAACCGGCGCAAATCGAAGTTTCGTGGCCTTCTTTTTCGGCGACCTCTCAAACAGGCTGTTCAACTAGAGTCATTATCCTAGAATGGCTCTGGTTGTGAATCCATTGCTCAAACTTGCAAACCCCCACCTGCCTATCAACCATAGGCCACACCCATATTTCGGGCTCGTCCAACAAGCGGTTCAGATTCTGGTTCACTGCTGTTTATCCAGCGCTATCAGCTATTCTAAATTCCTCAAAAATTCTCCACCCACGCCAATATCAGTTGTCTCACAAGAATGAGTTGAGCTACGGTCATCAAAAAAAGGTAGGTTTATTGTATTCCCGCATTCCCGGAACAGAATATTGGTTTTGACCGATTTCTGTGTCAACGGAAGATTCCCGGTTAACCTTGTCAGGTCCTGGGAATTAGCCGATACGATGCCATCCCCATCTTCTGAATCAGTCAGACTGACCAAAGTACGTTGCCCCGTTCCAATTATTGAAACATAGGACACATTGGACGGAAGGGGATGATTACCCAAGTCATTGAGACTGTTCAGCGCCCCACTGTTGGGCTGTAAATCCCTGACTCCAGTACTTTCGGAGTCAACTCCTAAAGGTAGAAGATCGCAAATGCTGACATTACCGGAAATACCGAAAATAGAGAACTGGTTGTGACATGCGTCGGCCCAAAAACTGCCTCGATGCGGTGTCCCAATGGTAATGAGTTTTGCAACATCGTCCCGATACGGAATTGTTGTTGCTGAATCGGACTCTCGTGCTAAGCCTTGCAAGTACTCCCTTGCAGCGAGTCCCCCCATGCTGTGGCCAACTAAAAGAACCTTTGTCGCTTCGGGGTTTTCATCTAGGACCGCTTGAATGATGGCCGCCAGTTCGCCGCCCTGGGCACCTAAAGATAACTCTTGATTATGCGAGAAATTTAACGTGTAAAAGTCACCAGAGTTGCCTGTACAGGCAGCAGGCTGATTTGGGCCGGGGCAGCTAATATCCACGTTTTTAGTATCCGGATTGTAAGTAGGTATTCCGCCAAATGTCCAACCACCATTGTTTATCAGATAGTCTCTATAGGGTACCCAGGTGTCTGCAGAAGACGCTAAACCATGAATAAAAATAACAGGATACTGCCTCGTTCCACACCCTGCCTCTGCCAGCCAAACGGATAAATCACCCAAATCCTGCGGCGAGAAATCGTTCGGTCCCTGGTAATACACATGGTCGTCGGCGTTGGAAACGCCCACATAAGCATTGGTATTCGGGTAATAGCGATAGGTGTAGGGCGAAAAAAACAGCTCGTCAAACACCGGCGGTGAAAACAGGTTGGGATAGAATGTTTGCGCCCAGTTAAACAAGCAATCTGTATTGGGCGACGCGGTATCAGCTGCTTTCGCCGGAGAGTTAATGCTCGCTGCTATGTTGCAAAATAGCACGAAAATTATCAATCCTAATGTCCTCGCAGGCAAGGGATAGTCTTTGCGTTGTTGGTTGTTCATGGTTTTATCCTAAGGTTAGGTGAAGCAGCTGTTTTCAAAAGTTCTATGAAAAAGCTGAAAGCGCTCGCATGCCATCTACGAGTTTGCCGTTGTGAATCCGGATATCTTGGAATCAGGTCAAGTAATGTGCTTTTCCATGTTTTCCTTACAATAGTCTCAGTTTTGTTTTCTTGGGGCGAAAATCTTGGAGTGCGCCACAGGCACATAATCTGACACTATACGGAAATAGAGACCTGATGTGTATAAACTTATTTGAAGATGCCGGCAGCCTCATCAAAGTCTGTTGTCGGAAACTTGAAACTTTCCAAACACTGCAGTTTATTAAATGATCACTTCGCCCCAGGAGCGGCGATGCATAAATATTGTTGAGATTGGCCAGTCTCAAACATGACAATTCGATTAACAATGTCCTCGGCGCTGCTTTTGCCTATTGGACCGGCGGTGACACGAGCGGTTGCTGCGCTAATCAAATGCACATAGCTCAGGTGTGGCCCGCCACCAAGGCTTGAGTTGATTAAGAACTCAGTTTTATTTGGCTCCTCTGATTTCTCCGGAGCCGCACTGCCCGGGTTGCAGGTGCCGAAAAAAATCAGGCCGTCCGCCGTTACCAGCGAACTCAGCGAGTTTGTGAAATGAAAGAACCGTTCAGGGGATATCTCAACAGCGATCTTTTGCTCGAACAGGGGTTCGCGGCAAATGATCTCACAGAAATTCAGCTGGTAATCGCGCTGGCGTTCGGGGATTCTGGCCAGTTGCTCCGGCGAGCAGTAACGTTGAAAACAAGCTCGGTTCAGCGGCTGTATCTGTTTTTCCAGCCCCTTAAGCAGACGCCAGATAGCGGTCGATTTCATCGCTGCCAATTCATGCCAGCGCGAGGCCATATAGTCGCTGAATACAGGGTTTTTTTCGGTATCATAAGTGATGGACAGCACATTCTTTAGCCCGGGTTGGGACTCGGAAAACTGAAGAAATTTGGCTTTGCTCGCCGTTACCTGAAAGTCTTGCCAAAACACGGCGTTTGTAAGCACCGGGCCGTCGAATCCGCCATGGCTGATGAACATAACCCGGTCGAAAGGCGGCGACTGCCGCAGCATCTGCTCGACCTGCTGGTAATAATCCGTCCAGCTCCAGACATCCCGCAGTTGCGTAACGTCCGCATTAAACCGGTTCCGGTAAAAAGCCTCCAGAGTGCGGGCGGGTTGCTCAGACCACCTTGGGCTCTCAGTCGTGTGCGGTTCTCTGCTCAATAAGGGAACAAGCAGCACTCGCCTCGGAGGCTGTTGCAACTTCAATTCGTTCAATCGGCCATAAAAGGATCGGCACGACATGAGGTGACTTTCATCACTATAAACATCGGCGGCATAAATCCACAGCAGCAACAAGGAAACCAGAAACCGGAGGCGCATAATATTCTTCAGAGTAAGGCTCCATCAATCAGGCTTGGAATCAGGACATTTTTTGTTTGCGGGCCAGTTTCTTGGCCGCTTTTTGCTGGCGGATGATGGCTAGCTCGGCCAATTCCGCTTCCATCATGGCCGGGGTTTCCAGACTGATTCTGCCTATTGTGCCGGCGCGTAATTCGGTCAGCAGGATTTTGGCCGTTTTATCCATATCGATATGGCCGCCGGCGCGCAGACAGCCTCGGTTTTTGCCTATGCTCTCCATGAGTGTCTGTTCACCTTGCGGCAATGGCTCCAGTTGATAACGCGCCTGCAGCTGATCAGGATAATGCTGCAGCAGATATTCGGCTGCGAAGAAGGCGATGTGATCATGCTGCAGGGCGGTATCCTTAATGGCGCCTGTGGCGGCCAGCCGGTAGCCGCTGTTCTTGTTTTCGACATTGGGCCACAGCAGACCAGGCGTATCCAGCAAGATGATGCCATTGCCTATATCAATGCGCTGCTGGGTCTTGGTGATGGCTGGTTCGTTGCCGGTTTTTGCAATAGTCCGGCCTGCCAGGATATTAATAAGCGTGGATTTTCCAACATTGGGTATGCCCATGATCAGCGTGTGGATGAGCCGGCCGCTGGCTTCCTTAGCGGGCAGCATCTTATGACAGAGATCAGGTAATTGGCGCATTTTATCCGGTTGGGTAATGCTCAATGCCAGGGTTTTAACGCCTTGCTCCCGCTCCAGATAGCTTTGCCACTGCTGGGTAATAACAGGGTCGGCCAGGTCGCTCTTGCTGAGTATCTTGATGCAGGGCTTGTCACCGCGCAGGGTTTTCAGCATCGGATTTTCACTGCTGAACGGAATGCGGGCATCGAGAATTTCAATGATCAGGTCAACCTGGGGCAGAACCGCTCTGATTTCTTTGCTGGCCTTGTGCATGTGGCCGGGGTACCACTGAATAAGCATGATTTTTAGAGAACCTTGGGTTGCTGGAGCTGCCTACAAACGCAGTGTTTGCCGCCGTTGATGACCGAATTTCGGTGTAGCTGACGCAATAAAATGAGCTTGGGTATTATTATATTTCGTGGTCGATTTTGTGCGCTTTTAAGCCCCAGCTAAAGAGGCTGGAGATGCGCTGGTTGCTCTTTCTGAAGCGGGGTAGCAGCATTTCTACCCAATGATAAAGAATCTGATAACCAATGTGCGGATGCTGATTCAGAAACAATTTAAGTTTTTTTGCATCAATAACGGCCAGTTCGGAGTCGGATAAAGCCTTGACGCTGGCGCAATGGGGTTCATCGTCAAAAAAACACGATTGCGCAAATTCCTCGCCATCGAAAAGCTCACATAAGCCCGAGGTAATGTGCCGGCTTTCGGAGAGCTTGACATCCGTACAGACCATCAGCGAACCTTTTAACACGACATAGATGTCCTTGTTGACTTCGCCTTCGACAATAATGAGCTCATGGGCATCATAATGCGCCTGCCGCCAATGCTCGCCTTCGTGAAAATCAGGATGCAAAAGCAGATCTTTCAGGGAGCGGAAATCTTTTGTAGTCATAGTTGCTTTAGGATCAGCCAGGCAGAATTAGAGAGGACAGCGTTGATATTTAAATCAGAGACATAGGATTATATGCCTTCGCCCTCATAGCTGCAATCGAACGCCAGTGCAAACGGATATTCAAGCTACAGCAAGTCGATGGCTGGCATTGTTCAGCGTATCAGCAAGTGGCTATAATGCCGAGGCATAAACTCAGCTTTTTCCTCACACAGGCCAGACCATGCAACAAACCCCGCTAAGTTCCAGTTTTTACGCCTATTTATCCAGGCTCAGATGGATTAAGCGCTGGGGATTAAAGCGCAATGCGCATGAAGAAAACGTCATGGAGCATAGCTGGGAGGTCTCGGTTATTGCCCACACCCTGGCACTGATTAAAAACCGCTATTACGGCGGCAATGTCGACGCCAATGCCATTGCTGCCGCGGCTTTGTATCACGATATTACCGAAGTGATTACCGGCGATTTGCCGACACCTATTAAATATCACTCCAATGAAATCAGCAGCGCTTACAAGCAGATTGAAAAACAGGCCGAGAAAGAATTGCTCAATCTGCTGCCGGCAGAACTCCTGGCCGATTTTCAGGCGCTGATTCAGCACGAGCAGATGCCGCCAGAGCATGTGCAGATCATCAAGGCGGCCGATAAGATTTCGGCCTATCTCAAATGTCAGGCCGAATTGAAAGCCGGCAATGCCGAATTTGAAACCGCCGCCGGACTACTGGCCAGCACCATCAGTGCATCGCTGCAGCCGGAAGTGGTGTTTTTTATGGCTGTTTTCGCGCCGAGTTGCGGCCTGACACTCGATGGCTTGATGAAAACCTAAGCGCGGCGCGCGATTCCAAGTCGACGTTTGCCAAAATGCCCGCGCCGTTCCGTAACCAACGTAAAGGAATACGATCCACCCGGCATGTAACAGCGGCGATAATCAGACAAAACAATCTCCGAAAGAATGCCTCATAACATGAGAGGTAGGGTACGCATTGCGTACCATTTTTAAAACGTTCCGGTGAATCAAGCTCCAAAAGACTACGCACAGCGCACCTTATCACAATATAAAGCGTCATTCACCAGCACATTGGATGGTGTCGAGAATTGCATAATCCTCAATTCTTGAGCCCCATTGATCGGAATAAACACCTTGCACTACCCAGCGATGGAACGAAGAATAAGGCCAATCCCTCACGTTTTTAACCAAACCGTGTTTTACTGGATTGTAATGCAGGTAATCGAAGTGGGTTTGGTAATCGCGTTCGTCGCGCAGGGCATGCTCCCAAAAACGCCGTTGCCAGACCCCGCGCCGCCGGTAGCGTAGACGCGAAGCGCTTACCGGTTGTTCATTGCCGCCCAGGCTCAGCCATGTTTGCGTGAAGTGTTTTTTGATAATGCCCCAACGCTTGGAGTAATCGCAATCGTCGGGCGGCATTGTCCAGATGGCGTGGAGATGATCGGGCAATATTACCAGCGCATCGACACGAAAAGGCAGGTGTTGTTGGCAATGACGAATCGCATTCCGCAAACAATCCCGCGCCAAATCGTTTGCCAAAATGCCCGCCCGCCGTTCCGTAACCACCGTAAAGAAATACGATTCACCCGGCACATAACAGCGGCGATAATCAGACATCCCCATCTCCGAAAAAACACGAACGATAATATTACAACGGCAAAACCGCCGTAGGGTACGCATCGCGTACCATTTTCAAAGTTTTTTCGTTGAACCAAACCTCAAAAGGTACGCGATGCGTACCCTACAGGGCTCAAAAGGTACGCGATGCGTACCCTACAGGGCTGATTCAGCACGAGCAGATGCCGCCAGAGCATGTGCAGATCATCAAGGCGGCCGATAAGATTTCGGCCTATCTCAAATGTCAGGCCGAATTGAAAGCCGGCAATGCCGAATTTGAAACCGCCGCCGGACTACTGGCCAGCACCATCAGCGCATCGCTGCAGCCGGAAGTGGTGTTTTTTATGGCTGTTTTCGCACCGAGTTGCGGCCTGACACTGGATGGCTTGATGAAAACCTAAGCGCGGCGCGTGATTCCAAGTCGACGTTTTCCAAAATGCCCGCCCGCCGTTCCGTAACCACCGTAAAGAAATACGATCCACCCGGCACATAACAGCGGCGATAATCAGACATCCCCATCTCCGAAAAAAAACGAACGATAATATTACAACGGCAAAACCGCCGTAGGGTACGCATCGCGTACCATTTTCAAAGTTTTTTCGTTGAACCAAACCTCAAAAGGTACGCGATGCGTACCCTACAGGGCTGTGTGTAGATTGCGCGAACCGTATCAGGAAGATCCCATACGTCTTGCAATTCGCGATGGCCCTTCAAGATGCTTGGGAAACAAGATACATCCTCAGGTACTTCCCATTCGTTATCATCAATTGGGTAGGCGCTTTCGAGGTCTCGGACGACCTTCCGAAAACTGACCGTATGACAGCCACAACATTGGACTGTCTGGTAGATCGAATCTACTCGATACTCATACTCAGATTCGACGTGCGAAAAAAGCACTGAATGCCAAGTGTCCCTGTCGCATGCGGCGCACGAATGATAGACCTGCTTTTTCTTTTCCTCAGCGCTTGTCATAGCGAACTACCTTTCTTGATTGCTAACGCCGCATTCAGCGGTTTGTCCGCTGCAATGCCTTGTTAGCTTCAAGTACACGATCAATGTTTTTAGAAAATTCTGTAGTATCTGCAAAATAGTTTGGATAGGCTTTTTTCAACCCGTGAACTGATTCTGCAGACACCAACACAACATCTTTTTCTGGGTTATCTTTATATTCTTTTTCAAAATCAGCGTACTTACTGGTGGCGATATCCATGTTCTCCCGAGCATAACGCATAACTTTAATATTCGATTTATCTACCTCAAGCACTAGTAAAAAATAATCGTCTTTATTACTTTTGTCATTACCAAGGTGTCTAGTTGATACAGCAAAAGCTTTTAATCTAGGTAGAACTCCAATCCTTTCAATATACTTAATTAACTCTAAGCGTTCTTTAGAATTCGCATTTTTTGCTAAAGCCTTATTCTCCAAATCTTGGAAGGCTAGGCTTGCAAGCTTGAAAAACTTTAGCCATGCCTCATGCCCCTGGCTGGCTTTAAGCCCTTGTCCCGTAAAAGTACCAACTACTTCTACAGCCGTTGCCCATGAATGCTGAATCTTACTTCTGATTTGGAGTTCAATTGAATGAGATGAATATTCCTTTTTCTGTCCATTATAACGGTAGACCAAATGGATACCTCTGTATCCAGACTCTTTGGGCTCTTTAATGTAGTCACGCTGGCGACGAAGTGTATTACGAGTTCTTCCTTCTACAATGGCATCCCTTACTTCATAGACTTGTTTTTTATTGGAAACTACAATTCTACAGCCACCAATATCCTCCATTCGATCAAGCTTCATTCCATCTTCTCGTTTCAACTTAGCAAGAATGGAAGGCGCACGTTTTAAGCGTCTCGCTACAATAGAGTTTTGATCAATTTCGAAAGCTTTCTTTCTAAAGAATCCAAGCATAGATTGGATTGGATAAGCATGAGAAGAACGCCAATTTTCAAGAATTTCGTATGACTCAAGAAATTTATCAATCTCGAAATTTTTATCAAGACCACTTAAATAGTCACCTGCACGCCTAATTGATTTTTTAGAATACCTTAATTCTATCCACGACAATGAGTGTATCTCCGTAGTCATTTTTTAAAGCTAACGCCAAAATCACCGGCCCGCGATAGCGGGTCAGGTGGATTTTTTGGTTATGCCTCATTTTGTTCAACTTCATCTAAATTATTTAAGTCCTGAATTACAGGAATAAAGGCTGAAAAACTATGAGAGACAGAAATTCCAGGCAAGGATTCGATGCCGCTTTGACCTTGGACTCTATTCGGAAAGTAAGCACTGATAGTTCGTAATCGTTTAGCCCCCTGTTTGCATTATCCAACCAGAGGCATAGGCAAACGAGGTGTGGGTTGGTTTTTACGTCGATTTGCCAGCACCTGTGCAATAAAATTCCAGGCATTCAATTGTCGTAAGCGCGCGGTATCGATCACGCTGGCCAGCAACGCGATCACCCGACTGCCTTGTGCCGTGCGCGAACCAAAAGTGATTTTGCGCAACAAGACCCACTGCCGCAAACTGCGCTCCGCCACATTATTGGTCAAGGGGTGTGACGGCGTTTCGATCACGCGCACAATGGCATCCCAGTCATTGAGAAATTCGCCGGCTAATTTTCGGCTGTCTCCGTGGGCAACGGTTCGATGCGTTTCGCACAATGTGCGTAGCCAATCCAGCAGGGTTTGGTTTTGCGCCCTGAAGGCGTCAGCGTCTTCTGGCGATTCGCGGAGTTGATGAATGTTGCGCATCAATAGAATCATGGCCAGCAGCAGGGCTTCGCCAAAGGCTTGGCCTTGGCTATCCAGACATTGATGCAAGGCGCGGGCTTTACGCACCAGGTGTGCCCAACAACGCAAGCGCTTGGGAAAGATGCGATAGACGCTGAAGCCATCGGTCATCAGAAAGCCGTTGAACGCAGTCCCTAATAGCTGTTGCACGACCAGTCGATGGCGCTTGCCGACTTGGTAAACCACCGTATGCGCGCTCACAAACACCCACAGCCAGAACAATTTTCCGGCTTCTTTCCAGGGCGTTTCATCAATATGCAACAACACGCTGGTGTTGAGTTCAGCGATCAATTGCTCATCGACCACCGGCGCTACCGCACGTCCCGCTTCATGAATACATTGATTAATCGTGCTGGTACTCAAGTCAATCCCCAGCCAATCACGCAAAAACGCCTGGATTTTACGGCGCGATACGCGCAGATATAAGGCGAGGCAGACCAGAAAACTGACTAAACGAGGGCCGCATAAATGCCATTCAGTCAACGACACGACCCATTCAGGGTCATCAGCGCACCGCCCCGGCATCGCCTGAGTTTCGTGGTCACACGCGCAGGTTGCCGACAGGTATTCATGCCGGATATGTTCAATCTGTAACTTCGGTGCCTCCGCACTGCCGCTTTCCAGCTCCAATTCGTAACGTCCTGTCCACACGCGATAGGCGGTCCCTGGCGGAAAGGCGTTATGACAATTGGCGCAGCACTCGGGATGATGCTGCAGCGTTTTCGTCACCGCCAGTGTGAGCGAGCGACTGTGACCCAAACTGCCAGGTTGCCGTCCGGTTTTTTTGGGTTGAGCGGTGTCTGCAGTGCTTTTAGATTCGGGCACCGATGCAGCAACAGTCACCGCTTGCGTTGAGTCTTGGCCTGGGGCGGTCGGATCGGGCGCGTGTTCATCCGCTGCTGACGGATTATCTACGACATCAGGGGTAGGCGGCGCACTCGCTTGCCAGGGTTCTCGTGAGGACGGCGGTCGCGAACTCGTCTCTGGCGATTGTTTAAGCCGTTCCCGTGCTGCTTTTAGATCAACCAATAACTGCTTACTCAATGGGCGCAACTGCCCCTCTGGCAAATCATCCAGATAGTCTGTGTCCAGTTGGCTAAGGTCTCGATCGCTCAATGTCATACCCTATAGCTTTTCATCTTTTGGCTTATTTTGCTACTTTTTGAGGTGGGGGCTGAACGATTACGATAGTTCCAATGATATTAGGGCTATTATTATTGAGTTTGCAAAAAACGGGGCCTCCACTAACGCCACCGATTGCTACTCCATCAATGGCGAACTGTTCCAAATGGGCAAAGGTATTACTCAAAGCCCCAGAAAAGAAACTCGGTGTAAGAATGCTTTGATCGACAACTTGAGGATACCCGAGCCACCCAAGCTGAGTACCTATGGGGATTTCACTGCTAAAATCCCACAAGAGGAGGCAGTTGGTAGGCAAATTAAGCCCAGATTTATAAATAAGGATTGAAGCTGAATCACCGTCTATTTCTGAGTTAAGACTATCAATTATCCTACGATGTTCAGGATTAAGACGAACAGAGTTTCCATCTTTTTGATCGAGGTATATTGGTTGTTCCCATCCATTAACATTTGCTTGTTTAATAACATGTTTAGCGGTAGCAATGCAGCACAGAGATTCATTTTGCCAAAAAACAAATCCAGTTCCCCACCCATTTTGAGTTCGGATTCTTAATATGTATGGGGATATCTTTTTAACGTCTGAGGCCCAATCCATTTATTTTATTCCTCGCCAACTTTTATATTTACGAAAGGCATAACAAGTTATTATACAGGTCGGTATATCTTGCATTTCTTCATGATAAACCGGCTGGGATAGAGTATACAAATGTTCCACTTTACCCACACTTACTCTTACCGCAATTCAAACACGTCATACAGCCATCCATCAACACCATGGCTTTGGTGCTGCACTTGTTGCAGAGTATGGCTTTTTCGGAGAACGAATCGCCGCTCGATTCGCCGTGCTGCGCTTCAAACTCGCGGAGGGACTGGGCGCTCAGATTATGCCGCCTGCAAATTCGTTAAAGGCAAATGCGACATGACCACGGAATGAATATCCGCCTTAAGGCTGGCGTGCTGAACATCAATCCCTACCAAGGCGCCGTCACGGTCAAAATCCAGCACAACGCCATCGGCCACTTCCTCGGAATCGACGGACGGTCTATCGGCCAAATGGATGTACAAGGAATCGGTTGCTTGGTCGTAGCTCAGTTTCATGGTTTAAATCTCCGGTCAGGAAAGGCGTTATGTATCGTCACACCGTCTTCCAGGGTTACAACACGTAAATATCTGTTCAACTCAGGCACAAACACCCAGTGCCGGATTCGCCCATCGTCCTGGATTTCGCGTCGAACTGGATTCGATAGCGCTGCTTGACACCAAACCAGGCTGATATAAGGGCGTTTGGTCAAAACGTCATTACGGAAATAATCCGTCATGGCTATCTCGTTCATCGCTGCACTATAGCCGGGTGAATTTAAATGTTCCAGAAGATTGCCATTCGTCATCACCCACACTTACTCTCACCGCAATTCAAGCACGTCATACAGCCGTCCATTAACACCATGGCCTTGGTGCTGCACTTGTTGCAGAGTATGGCTTTTTCGGGGAACGACTGGCCGTTCGACTCGCCGTGCTGGGCTTCGAACTCGCGGCGCTTTTCGGCAAGAAACTGTTTTTGATGATCGGTCATCGCTTCCGGCTTGATCATGCCGATGTGTTTCAGATGCGTTTCGATGGCGCAGCCGATTTCTGCCACTAATGACGGCATGAACACGCCGCCTTTTTTAAAGTAACCGCCTTTGGGATCAAATACGGCTTTCAGTTCTTCGACCAGGAAGCAGGCATCACCGCCTTTGCGGAATACCGCCGAGATCACGCGGGTCAGCGCCAGCACCCACTGGAAATGCTCCATGTTTTTGGAGTTGATGAAGATTTCGTAGGGCCGCCGCTCTTCGTGGGCGGTGCCCTGGTTCAGAATCATGTCGTTGATGGTGATGTACAGGGCATGCTCCGACTGCGGGGTTTTGATCTTGTAGGTGGAGCCTACCAGTACTTCGGGCCGCTCGACGGTTTCGTTCATGCGCTCTAACGACTGCTGTTCTTGCGGCTTGGGAGCTTCGGTAGTGTCTTTGGTCAGGACTTTGTAGCCGATGATTTTTTTTGCAATTTTATGTGTCATGTTTATGCCTGGTATTTGTTAAATTCCCTAGTCGCCTCTCAATTCCCCTGCTTTGTTCGGCAATGCCTTTAAGTTAAGAACCGACACGTCGTTCCGGCAGGGATTCGCTTACGCGCTCTTACGGGTGCCGGAACCCAGAAGCCATGGATGGCAACGAGGTTCACATCCCTGTGAACTGGATACCGGCAATCCCTGCCGGTATGACGGTTTTACTTAACGGCTTTGCTTCTTGTCGGGGAGGGTGATGAGGCACCCAAATAAATCAAAACTTGCCGTAATAGCCTTCCTTCAAGGCATCAAACAGGTTGGCGGCGGTGTGCATTTCGCCGTCGTATTCCACTTCCTCGTTGCCTTTAAATTCGACCACATGGCCGTCTTCCAGGGTGAATTGATAGGTGGTGTTTTCCAGATCCGATTCCTTGACCAGCACGCCCTGGAACACTTCCGGATTGAAGCGGAAGGTGGTGCAGCCCTTCAGGCCTTTGTCGTAGGCGTATTCGTAGATGGACTTGAAGTCTTCGTACGGATAATCGGTCGGCACATTCGCGGTTTTCGAGATGGACGAATCGATCCATTTTTGCGCGGCGGCCTGGATGTCGACATGCTGTTTCGGCGTGACGTTATCGGCGGCAATGAAATAGTCCGGCAGCTGTAGGGCAGGGTCATCGCTGTAAGGCATGGCCTGGGGATTGACCATTTCCCGGTAGGCCAGCAATTCAAAGGAAAACACATCGATTTTTTCTTTGGACTTTTTACCGGCGCGGATCACATTGCGCGAGTAATGGTGCGCAAAGCTGGGCTCGATGCCGTTGCTGGCGTTGTTGGCCAGGGACAGCGAGATGGTGCCGGTGGGCGCGATCGAGCTGTGATGCGTGAAGCGCGCGCCGGTTTCAATCAGTTCCTTAACCAGTTCAGGATCAACGTGTGCCAGTTGCTGCATATAGCGGCTGTATTTTGCGTGCAGCAGCTTTCCGGGCAGCTGATCGCCGATTTTGTAGCCATCGGCAAGCATTTCCGGACGCTTGTGCAGCATTTCACCGGTGACGGTAAAGACCTGATCCATGATCGGCGCCGGGCCTTTTTCTTTGGCCAGGCTCAAGCCGGCTTTCCAGCCTTCAACGGCCAGGATCTTGGTGACTTCTTCAGTAAATTGCAGTGACGATTCATCGCCGTATTTCATGCCCAGCATGGTAACCGTTGAGCCCAGGCCCAGATAGCCCATGCCGTGACGGCGCTTGCTGAAGATTTCATCGCGTTGCTGGGGCAGGGGCAGGCCGTTGATTTCGACGACATTGTCGAGCATGCGGGTAAAAATACGGATGGTTTTGCGGTAACTATCCCAGTCAAAATGCGCATCAGCCGTGAAGGGTTTTTTAACAAAACGGGTCAGGTTGATGGAGCCTAGCAGGCAGCTGCCATAAGGCGGCAGCGGCTGTTCGCCGCAATTGTGCGCGTGTAAGCCATTGGCATCAAAAGTGTTAATGCCTGGAATCTGTATATCGAATACATCTTCATGGCCATCAGGTGTGATCGATTCAATCGTAGCGACAAAACGCTCACGATTTAAAGAGCGGTGGTAATTTTTAAAAGCAGCTTCAAGTTGAGCCGCTTTGTTGCTGTCTGTAAAGTTTATTAATTCTTGATAAACGGCAAGATTATCGCCGCTGATAACCAGTTCATGTTGAGGAGAAATTTTATAATCAGCAACGCCGCCCTTTCCGTCCGGCAGTTTTGTTATGCCGGCTTGACGACGGTTGCGATAGAGGGTTGAGGTGATCCCCAAGCGAAGTAACATGCGCTGCACTGCTTCCAGACGAGGAAGATCAGATTGAGCCAAGCGAATGCTGACGCCTTTGGTTTGGCTGCCTTGAACAGAACCGTCGGCATCAAAAAATCCCTGTAAGAAGCCTCGGTAAAAATCACTCGAAGCTGTTTCGAGTTGTGCGCTGATACATTTGTTACCAGGGGACATGCCAAGTTCTTCAGCCAGCGTTTTCAGCTCGGCAAAACTGAGCCTGAATTCATTTCTTCCGACAATTTCAGACCAGCCTTTAAAGTCGCTGCGCGTATTAAATTCAGCTGCAGCAAGCATGACCTTATCCATAATGGCATCAACACCGGTATTCAAGGTATTGATGTCGCTATTTATGACTTGCTCGCTTTTCCAAACAGACAGCACGGCTTTATCTTCTTTTAACGTGCCATCTCCAATTAACAATCCGATTAGATAGCCTTGATTCTCGGTGTATTTTCCATTCCAGTGAGTATGTTGACGATGATTATTCAGCAAAACCTGATCGTCCGCATGTAGTTGGCCGGCTGCACACCATTCTGTTTCAAGGTTATAACGATCCAGACTAGTAATTTTGCGCACCTGATGATCATTAGTCAGACGCAGGCTGTAACCTTCTTTTGTTCTTAATCTGACCACTTCTTTTGTTGCAGTTTTAAAGAAGCCATTAGTGCCGGATTGGTGTAATTGACCATCGACTAATACGTTGATTTGTTGGCCCAGGATGGTGTTCACTTGTCTTGGACCTTGCTCTGTTTGAATCCAGGTGTCGCCTGTTACGCAAGGATTGGTGGCGCGAATTTTTTCGCAAAACCAGTTGTTGTTCATCTCGTTGACTTTGTCGATCAGGATGAATCCGGGTTCGGCATAATCGTAAGTAGAACTCATGATGATGTCCCACAAGCGCTGTGCGGGCATGGTTTTGGTAATACGGCAGGCAACCAGACCATCATTATTAACGATATAGTTTTCAGTGCTGGGGAATTCGCGCCAGATGATCTGGCTGCTGTCGTTGAGGTCAATCTGGTCGAGCCTGGCTTCTTTTTCGGTGACCGGAAATGACAAGCGCCAGGGCTGGTCATTTTTAACGGCTTCGACGAATTCGGTGGTAATCAGCAAGGACAGATTGAACTGGCGCAGGCGGCCATCTTCGCGCTTGGCGCGGATAAATTCGACGACATCGGGATGGCCGATGTCGAAAGTGGCCATTTGCGCGCCGCGGCGGCCGCCGGCGGACGAGACGGTGAAGCACATCTTGTCGTAGATATCCATGAACGACAGCGGGCCTGAGGTATACGCGCCGGCACCGGAGACATAGGCATTTTTGGGACGCAGCGTGGAAAATTCATAACCGATGCCGCAACCGGCTTTCAGCGTTAATCCGGCTTCATGCACCTTGCCCAGAATATCATCCATGGAATCGGTGATAGTTCCGGAAACCGTGCAGTTAATCGTCGAGGTTGCTGGCTTGTGTTCCAGTGCGCCGGCATTGGAGACAATACGCCCGGCCGGAATGGCGCCCTGACGCAAGGCCCACAGAAATTCCTTGTAATACTGCTCCTGTTTGTTTTTGCCTTTTTCCACTTCAGACAGCGCCCTGGCAACGCGCTGATAGGTTTCGTCAATGTTTGCATCAATTGCTGCGCCATCCTTGGTTTTTAAGCGATATTTGGTATCCCAAATATCCATGGAAGCGTCCTGAAATGGTATTTCGGTCACCGTGTTGGCGACGACATGGAGTTTTGCAGTCATTGATGATGTCCCTGGCAGTGGTGGTGTAAGTGGCTATAAATTAACAAAAAAATCAGTTTTGAGAAAAAAGCTATTTTGTCGATATATAGTGATTGAGAAAAATATTAGCACAACATATTGTGTTTACCAGGGAAAATAATACTTGAGAAAGCGTGCTGAAATCAGCGATAAATAGCTAGGTCTTTGTATTTATTGAAAACGCATGGATGTGTTTTGGCCGGCGGCACTGACAAAAAATCAGGATTTTGAGGCTGACTGACGGCAACTGCTGCGGAAAAGAATTTAACGGATTTTTTTGATGCCGAGAAACTTATGTTGAGGCGTTAATTCCATTTCAAAATGCCCGTTGATGCCTTGTTTGGTCAAAAAAGACTGGATATTGCCGGCTGGAAAAATGACACTTCTGCCGTCATCGCTGATGACAGTAATGGTTTTGGCGATACCCTGGTACACCCTGAGGTATTGCTCATAAGAAAGAGTCAGAGAAAAGCGGATGGTTTGATGTTGAGTCATAGGGAAAAGCCGGACAGGAGCTGTCCGGCTTCAAAGCAATCCTTTATTGCTGATTCTGCAGCGCGGCGATGCGCTCTTCCAGAGGCGGATGGCTCATGAACAGTCTGCTCATGCCGCCGCCATTAATGCCGAAGGCCGCCAGTTGACCGGGCAGATCCTGCGGTTCATGCCCGCGTTGCAGGGCGCGCAGCGCGCTGATCATTTTCTGCCGTCCGGCCAGGTTGGCGCCGCCCGCATCGGCTCTGAATTCACGGTAACGGGAGAACCACATGACCAGCATGGACGCCAGAATGCCCAGGGCAATTTGGGCAACTATCTGCGTGATGTAATAAGCGGGGCCATAGCCGCGCTCGGTTTTAAAGACCACACGGTCCACCACATGGCCAATTACAGTGGCAAAAAAGTACACGAAGGTGTTGACCACGCCTTGCATCAAGGCCATGGTGACCATATCGCCGTTGGCCACATGGCTGATTTCATGGCCGACCACCGCTTCCACTTCATCGGCATTCATGTTATGCAGCAAACCGGTGCTGACCGCGACCAGCGCATTGTTTCTGTTCATGCCGGTGGCAAAGGCGTTGGGCTCGGGGGTCTGGAAAATGCCGACTTCGGGCATGCCGATGCCGGCTTGTTTGGCCTGCTTGGCGACAATACCCAGCAGCCATTGTTCAGTCTGGTTTTGCGGTTGATCGATCACATGAACCCCCATGGCATTTTTCGCCGACCATTTTGACATGGCCAACGAAATCAACGAGCCGGTCACGCCGATTACGGCCGACATGACTAATAGGGCATTCAGATTAAGATCGATACCCTGGGCGTCTAAAGTGCCGCTCAAGCCTAACAGGTTAAACACAATGCTGATGACAATCATGATTGCCACATTGGTTGCTAGAAAAAGTAAAATTCGCATCATGGTAAAAGCCTTCAAAGTTTAACTACAGTTTCATCACTATGGGGACTGAATAAAATAATTCAATCGATTTTCAGAGTGATAATATAGCGAAAAGTTTATTCAGGAGGGAGTTCTCATGTCAGTTATGAAAATAATGCTGTTCAATCTGCTGTTGTTAAATGCAGGTTTAGCCTTCCCGCAGCCGGACAGCCATCAGAATGTTATCAATCAGCTGCATTTACCCCTCGGATTTATAGTATCGGTTTTTGCCGATAATGTGCCTAATGCCCGCAGCCTGGCCTTGGCCGACAACGGTGTGGTGTTTGTCGGCACGGGGCGGGCAGGGAACGTCTATGCCGTGCAGGATTTGGATGCTGACGGCGTGGCCGACAAGCGATATTTTATCGCGACCGGTTTATACATGCCTAACGGCGTGGCCTACAAAGACGGCGCGCTGTATGTGGCGGAAGTCAATCGCATTATTCGATTTGACCGGATTACAGGACACTTGCTTGACCCGCCCAAACCGGCTGTGGTCTACGATCAATTGCCCTCGGATCAGCATCATGGCTGGAAATATCTGCGTTTTGGCCCGGATGGCAAGCTGTACACGGCGGTTGGCGCGCCCTGTAATATCTGCAATCCCCAAAAGGACATTTACGCTTCCTTGGTCCGGCTGAATGCCGATGGCACTGATTTCGAGATTATCGGCCATGGCATCCGCAATACGGTCGGCTTCGACTGGGAGCCGGGTACGAAAGCGCTGTTTTTTACCGAAAACGGCCGTGATTATTTAGGCGATGATCTGCCTGCGGATGAATTGAACCAGTGGTCTGAAAAAGGCGAGCATTTTGGTTATCCTTATTGCCATGGCGGCGATGTGCCTGATCCCGAGCTTGCTGGCGGTAGAAAATGCCGCGAATTTACTGCGCCGGCCTGGAAGTTTAAAGCTCACATGGCGCCTTTGGGCATGCGCTTTTATCAGGGCAAGCAGTTTCCTTCTGAATATAAAAATCAATTGTTTGTTGCCCAGCATGGCTCCTGGAATCGTTCTGAACCACAGGGTTACCGCATTGCGTTAGTTAAATTTAAACAGGGCAAACCGGTTTCGGAGCAGGTGTTTATTGACGGCTGGCTGACCAAAGACGGCAAGGTGCTTGGCCGCCCCGTCGATGTTCTGGAATTGCCCGATGGCAGCCTGCTGATCTCCGATGATACGCTCGGTGTGATCTATAAAGTGGTGTACAAAAATAAATCATGAACAAACAATTTGAAATTATTGACCGCGACATCGTTTATCAGGGGTTTTTCCGGCTGGAAAAATACCGGCTGAAACACAGCTTGTTTGCCGGTGGCTGGAGCGCCGAACTGGACCGGGAGTTGTTCCGCCGCGGCAACTGTGTTGCCGTGCTGTTATACGATCCGCATCTGGATAAAGTCGTGCTGATCGAGCAGTTTAGAACCGGCGGCATTTTGCAGCCCGAGAAAGCCTGGATGCTGGAAATCGTCGCCGGCGCCATCGAAGAAGGCGAGTCGGCCGAAGACGTCGCCTATCGGGAATCGGTAGAAGAGGCGGGCTGTGAAATTCAGCAAATCATGGTGATCAACGAGTTTTTTACCACGCCCGGCGGTTCGTCCGAATGGATTACCTTGTTTTGCGGCAAAGTTGATTGCAGCCATGTCGGCGGTATTCACGGTCTGGATCATGAGCACGAAGACATCCTGGTGCGCGCAGTTGATTTTGATGAGGTTTATCAAATGCTGCAAGATCGCAAGATCGAATCGGCGATTCCCATTATCGCCATCCAGTGGCTGGCATTGAATCGGGAACAGCTTCGTCAGCAGTGGTCGAATTAAAGCGGTTTTACTTGATTCAATGCCTGCGATAATTCCTGACTAAACTCACCAAGGAGACCGCTGAGCCCTTGTACCGTAGCCTCATAGCTGGAGTCGGGTAGGGTATGTTTTATTTTGGAGCGGCCGTTGGCCAGGATATTGTGGTTCTTTTCATTCATAATGGCCCAACTGGCTTCAAGCTGCACCGACTGTCCGGGTTGGCTGTCAAAGCGTTGTATATCAATAACGACGCGGTAGTCGACGATACCAAATGCACCCCAGGGATAGTTTCTGATGACGGCTTGGGGTTGTAGCAAGGTCAAATTATGGGTGATGACCTGAGCAATATTATCTTTTAACGGTGCCGCCCATTGATGAAATTCAGCGATCTGAACACCGTGATTCTCAAGACGAGTGACCAATTGTTTGCGGTCGAGCTCTGCCGGTATGGAAACCGGACCTACACCGATCAATCGTTTTTGTGCGTTTTCAGACGAAGGGCTGGCCGCGCTCATCGTCTCCAGCACATAAAAATGGGTGGGTGGCGTTGATGCGCAGCCGGCCAGCATTAGGCAGCTCACTATAGAGCCTAACCTCACGTTCAAGATTCTCTGTGTCATAAGTTTATTAATCACTCCTCTTTTTTGCCGCGCAGCAGCGAATCCGGATTTTGCTGTAGATAATCGCTTAGCTGTTTGACCGAGTTGCTGGTCTGGGTCAATTGCTGTAATAACTGCTCCAGTTCGTAGTGGGTGGTTGAACCCGGTTCAAAATTGCTGAGTACGCTTTGCGCAGAGTTCATCGTATTATTGGTTGTAGCCAGCGTGCCATTGGCGGTTTTAAGCATGCCGGTGGCCGCAGTTGAGGTGACTTGCAAAGATTGTAAGGTGTTATTCATTTCCTTGGTCAACTTATCCAATGGCAGTTTAGCGATTTTATCCATGATAATGTTGGCCGAGTGCGTGAACTGATCCATTGAACTCACGGTAGTCGGAAATTCAGGATAGATGCTGTCGTGCGTGCTGGGCGTAATTTTGCTGTCGGGATAAAAATCCAGATCGACCAGCAATTGACCGGTTAGCAAGCTGCCGGTCTGTAATTGCGCACGTAAACCTTTTTGGATCAGTTTGGTTATGATGTCTTTATCGGAGACCAATGATTGATTATGTATTTCTTTGATCCGTTCAGGCTCCAGTTCAACTACCACCGGGATACTGATTTCAGCCGTTCTTTCGTCTATTTCCAGGCTGATGCTGGTGACTTTGCCAATCGGGATGCCGCGCAATTGCACCGGCGCGCCCTCAGTTAAACCGCGTACAGAGCCTTTAAAATGCATCTCGTATTTGAGTGTATTACGATAGACTACTTGGGTTGACTGTTCATAGGTGTCGAACAGTTGGAATAGGCTGTTTTCCTCTTGGATATCTTCAGCCAGATCTTTGGCAGATGCACGGAAGGCAATGCCGCCGCTTAATATTGAAATCAAAGGCCCGGTTCTGACTTTAAAACCATCGGCGCCGGCTGAGAGATCAATGCCGCTGTCGATCCAGAAGATAGTGTTTTTTCGAATAAATTGGTCATAGGGCGTGTTGATAAAAATAGTTAGGCGGATGGCGTTGGCTTCGGCGGATAATTCATGATTGAGTACTTCGCCGACGATGATGCCATGAAAATTGATCGGCGTGCCGGGACGCATGGAGCCCAGATTATTCGTTTCCAGGACAAACTGCTTGCCTTCGGCATTGGTTTTTAATATGGGCGGTGTGGTTAGGCCGGTAAAGTGATGTTGTCTGTCTCCACCGCTCGGATTGATTTCAATGTAAGCGCCCGAGAGCAGTGTGCCAAGTCCTGAAATGCCGCCCAAACCCACTTGCGGGCGCACGACCCAAAAGCTGGTGTTTTCGTTTAAATAATCCTCTGCTGCGCTGTTCATTTGCGCAGTCACCAGAATGGATTTTAAATCTTTACTGATATTGATGGCGGTGACTTTGCCGACTTCAACATCCAGGTAACGGATTTTGGTTTTATCCACTTCCAGGCCTTCGGCGTTTGGAAAGCTGATAATAATACTCGAGCCTTTTTCATCAATGGATTTATAAATCAGCCAGCCGGTGACCAGCAAGGCAATAAAAGGCAATAACCAAACAAGCTGTAAATCGGGTTTTTTATTGAGTATTATTTCGGATGCCTCGTAGGCTTCATTAAAATCATTCATGTGTTTGGCGGCTATCCCAAATTAGGCGTGGATCAAAATTTCTGGCCGCAAACATGGTTAGGACGACAACAGCGGCAAAGGCCGTGGCGGCCGGCCCTGCAATTACTTGCGCAACGCCACCTAGATCAACCAAGGAAACCAGGATTGAAATCATAAAAATGTCCAGCATGGACCAACGTCCGACAAAAGCAATAATCCGATACATGATTGTCCATCTGCGGGCATTGATAGGCCAACGGTAATAAATACTGAGCAAGAGTAAGGTCAACCCCAGCAGTTTCATTAACGGCACCAGAATGCTGGCGATCAGAACCAGCATCGCTATCGGTATCATATTGCTATTAATGAGCGCAATAATGCCGCCGATAATGGTATGCGGTTCACCGACACCGAACTGGGTGACGGTCATGATCGGGAAAATATTGGCCGGAATATACAGCGCGCTGCCACTCAGCACTAATGCGACTGTGCGCCGAAAACTGTTGGGTAATCGTGCGTGTAAAACACTATCACAAAGCGGGCAATGCAGACTTTGACCGGTTTTTGTTAATGTGCCGCAGTCATGACAGCGAATCAGCCCCTGATTCAGCGCCGTCGGTTCAGTTTTCATCGCTAACCTTGTTGCGCAATTGCGTTATACGTTGCCAGAACAGATATTCGTCCAGATTGCTGGAGAGCATGCCAGTGATGAGCAGCAAGGCAATGAAGGCATACAAACCCAGGCCAAATCTCAACTCAGCCATGGATGCCAATTTTACGCAGGCGACAATGATGCCCAGTGTATAGACTTCCAGCATCGCCCACTCATCCATATGTTGCAGCCACCGCATCCAGCGTGCCAGATGAGAATTCGGCCTGTTAAAATAAAGGTGAGCACTGATCAACAGGGACAACAGAATGTTCAGTAGTGGAAATAAAATACTGGATAAAAAAACCAGCACCGCGACAGCCCACATGTCCTCTTTAAATAAAGCGGCCACGCCCGACCACAGCGTTCCATCGTGTGTGTTTCCCAACACTTTAATGCCGACCAGCGGTAACAGATTGGCCGGAAAAATCAGCACGATCCCGGTAACAGCCAGCGCAAAGGTGCGTTCAATGCTCTGTTTGCAGGGGCGTTGCAGCAGATAGCCGCACCGCGGACAGTGCGCTTTGTCGCCAATCTCAGGTTGGCCCGGGTTGAGCAATAAATCACACTCCGGGCAGGCTTCAAGTGCTGTGGTATTCATGAACTAAAAAAGCCAGCGTTCCCGGATGGGTTTGCAAGGCGTATGCAATGAAAGCAACAATTACTATGGCTCAACAAAATCCGTAATGGTGCCAGATTGAAAATATCACCTGAAGGTAAGCTTTATTACCACTGTGACTCGCCGGTTTCCGGATCATACATTTCATGCACGATTTTATGGCGGTTAGCCTTTAATTCCTCAATGCTGGGAGAATTACTCAGCGCGCGTTTGATAGCCAGTTTCATGGCTTCGTAGTTGGTGCGGTACAAATCCTTGCGATCCAGATCCGGATTGGTAGCACATTCCGGTGCAATCCAGACCATCGCAATAATGCACAGGTCATTGGCTTGTGCTTCTGGAATAACACCATCGATAACGCTGTCCACAACTGCATCGGCAATGGCAGATTGGACCGGGCCGCCTAACAGGTTGACATAGGCGCTCGATTTAATAGTCACTTTAGGCACCATGATGGTTGCCGGGCGCACTTGCTGATTGCAGGCGCGAATGGCAAACATGCGGGTATGGCCTTCGGTTTGCCCCATAAGATTGGCAAAGGCGTGGCCGGCAGGCCCTTTGACATCGCCTATGAGTATTTCGGGCATGGCATCGGTGCCTTGACCTTCACTAGAAAATACCGTCGCTTCGCCGGTTCTGAACCAAATTGTATCTGACATAATAAAACCCAACTAAAGAGATTAACAAGAAGCGGCATTCTATGCCGGATGGTGAGACAGGGGCAATAGTTGCCAGCAAAATCCCCGCATTTTGGCAGTTGGCGGGAGTTACTTAAAAACCATGAGGCTGGGCAGATGCTGGCTTGAGCTTATGATAAACTAGCTCAGCAAATAGTCATTGCCTGATACCGATCTTCGAGAAATTGTATTGACCCCCAAAATGTTATTAAAAAAATTATTACCTTTCTTTTCCACAACGCTGTTTTATGTGTTGTATTACCTGATCAGCACCCTCAAGTTTGATGTGCAAATAAAGCCTAGCGCAGTGCCGCTGGATTATGTGCTGCAACTGGTTATTGCCTATTTGCTGTATGCCTTGTCAAAGCGTATTTGGATTTTTTTGGTGATTCAGGCTCTGGTGATGGGTCTTTTGTATATTGGCAATGCCATAAAAATATCCTTTTTTGGCGGCCCCATCATGCCGGATGATGTTTATGCGCTGAGGTCGCTGTTGCTGATTCTGGAAGGCTGGCGTTTTTTTGCCGCGGCCCTGCCTCTGGCGGCTATTGCCAGTTTATTGCTGTTTAACTTCACCATGCGGCACTGGAGTGCGTATGGGTCCAGTTTTGTAATTTTTTCAGCCGGTATTACGTTTTTATATAGCCCTGAGAGTATTTTAATTCCGCTGGATAAATACACCGGCAACTCGGTATGGGATCAACGTTCCAATTATATCTGGCATGGCGCCACGGTCTATACCTTACAAGAAAGCGCTCGCCGTTTTGTTCAGCTAGATTTGCCGCCTTATCAGGATGATGCTCAGGAAGCGGCTGACAGATTACGGGCGGCGTTGCCCTCAACGCCTGTCGCTGCCAAGGCGTTTACGCCTCGCAACATTCATCTGATACTGCTGGAATCATTTTGGGATCCGAATGCACTGAAAAAAGCCCGCTATACACAAAATCCGCTGGCACCTGACTTCAGAAAATTATGGAAGAGTGCAAATTATTCGCAAACCATGACCCCGGTATTCGGCGGCTATACTGCCAATTCCGAATTTGAGGTTTTATGCGGCTTTCCGGTCGTCAAGGATAACGTTAAATTTGAACGACAGTTGCTCAACGATGCGCCCTGTTTGCCGCATATACTGGAAGACAAGGGCTACAAGACCTACGTCTCGCATCCTAACGTGCCGGTGTTTTGGAATCGTGTCAATGCTTACCGGCGCATAGGCTTTGATACCTACTGGTCGCTTGAGGACTTTGTTCAGGATGACATGAACCGGGAGTTTATGTCCGATGCCACCTTGTATCGTCAGGTGCTGGAAAAGCTGTCGGTTGCCCTGGACACTCAACAACCGATTCTGAATTACATTGTGACGTATTTCGGGCACTGGAATTACCCCCTGAGTGAAAGCAGGCCCAACAAAGTCAATTCAGCTTCCAGCGTTGAAGAAGTATCAAGCTACGCCAATACCATGTACTACAAATCACGGGAATTGATGGCGTTCATTGAACAACTGCGCAAACGTGATCCTGACGGCATCATCGTGTTTTTTGGCGATCACCTGCCATTCCTGGGTGAAAACTTTGCCGGCTACGTTGATTCCGGCGTGCTGACTGACAATCGCAGCGACTTTGCCCCGGACATGTTCAAATTTTACGTCAGTACACCGCTGGTGATTATCGACGGCAAACGCGGGCCAGTTAAATTCGGCAATCTGCCGCTTTATCAGGTGCCCAAGTTCCTGCTCAATCTGTTGAATTATGACGAGCCGAGTATCATGGATTATACCGACTCAATGCCGGGGGGCATGCGTGTGCGGCCATTGCCAGGCCTGCATTTCAATCTGACTCAGGACGGCAAGGTAGACGTCTGTAAAGAACCGCCTTATTCGGAAAGCTGTCTACAAGCAGCCGCCTGGTTGAAGGATGTCAACACCGTCAGCAATGATCTATTTATAGGGCGCCAATATACGCGCCCTCTGCATTCAACTGAACAACGGGTTCAGCCCGAGCCTATGGAACCAGAGCTGGCGCCGGAAAACGACACTCTGTCCAACTGATCCTGGAAGAAAAATTAATCACCCGATAAGCCAAGTAAATTACCCTGTGGGCTCGATTTACCCGTAAGCACAAGTAAACCATCAGCCCTGAATTTTCTGGAGATGAAAGAATTATGAAAAAATGTTTTGCCATGATGATTTTCGCTTGGGGCATGCTGTTTTCAAGCAGCGGCACTGCCACCGAGTTGAGTGTGCCCTTGCAAATTGATTACAGCCTGATTAAAAAAGCCTTGGTGAGCCAGCTTTATAAAGGCCCGGGCAACACTGCCGAGTTGTGGCATGAAAGCCACGGCTGCGGGTATTTAAAGCTGGCTAATCCCGATATTGGCGGGCAAAACGGCCAAATTCGCCTGTTAAATAATGTGCAGGCAAAACTGGGCACTCCTATGGGCGGACAATGCCTGACGCTTATGGAATGGTCGGGGATTTTGGAAACATTCCAGCAGCCGACCCTGGATGCCGGCGGTTCGGTGTTGACGTTGCCGATTACCAAAGCCAACGCCTATGATCGCGACGGCCGCTATCTGACCATTGATCAGCTCCAGAATTTGATCAAACGCATTGCAGAACCGCGCCTGGCTGCGGTAAAAATTGATTTAAAAGAATCCCGGAACGACATTGAACAGACCCTGGCAAAATTCTTACCAC
The DNA here is from genome assembly GCA_963848675.1 of uncultured Gammaproteobacteria bacterium. Classification (GTDB taxonomy): domain Bacteria; phylum Pseudomonadota; class Gammaproteobacteria; order Methylococcales; family Methylomonadaceae; genus CAWKEY01. Next base: position 301,899 of record CAWKEY010000023.1, on the reverse strand, counting down.
AAGAAAATGCCCAGCAAGTCAAGGACATGCTCAGTACGCTCAGATTCAGTAGTGTTAATGCCAATGAAAACGGTATTGGCATCAAGCTTGCGCTTAATGCGCCTGAGCAATTAACGCCGGCAAAACCGGCGCCGGTCTTTACCGAGGCCGAGCAGCAACAATGGCAAGCCGCATGGCCGCAATGGGATGCCTTTTTAAGTTCGGCTATCAAACAGGCGTCTGCTGATACCCAATCTCCCGAATTGCGCGATACCTTGATGGAAATTCTGATGGATTCGCGTGCGGCCTTCCAGGCTGGGTTAAAACACCAGGATGCCAACAGCGCCGATCCGGTGAGGGTGTTTTTTACCGATACCTGGCAACGTCTTTCGCCGGTGCTAAGCACGATAGCCAAGGAATTGCCCGGCATGCAGGGCCTGCGCTACTTAACCTTTATAGCCGCTACCGATGTAATTTATGAACTGGACAACCTGGGCGCGCCGTTTGGGCTTACTATTTCATCCGACGGCCTGCGCAGTCTGGCACGCATTCTCATGGCGGGCAGGCAGCAGCAGACCGAGTCAGGGCCGGCGCGCTGAAACCAACAGCGAAGAGGCTTCCTGCGGCTGCCAAAGCCGGATAATAGGCATTCATCTTGTTGTGCAGCCTGGCCTGAATGACCCAGGGCTTTCATACGCTAAGGGTCTATGACTTGCTGAAATGCTCCATGACAGCAGGGCCCTGCCCATAGCTTAATAAGGCCGGTTTCTGATATGGAAGCGATAGAGCACGGGCGACAGCCAGACTTCAATAAGAAAAAACACGCTGACTACAGCGGCTATGTCCAGCCAGCCCAGACCTAGCGTTAACTGTAATGCCATGGCCGGCAGCAATGATTCAGGAATCACATCAAGGCCCCGGGTACGGCTGCTTTCGCTATAGCCCAGACGGCGCTTGGTGAAACTTGCCAGCATATCGCCGCACATCGCTGCCAGCGCGAACACCGCGCCTTGTTGTGCAGAAATATCCAGCAGCAAGGCCGCAGACACGGTTGCTGTAACCGATGCCAGTAAACCGCGCCAGGTTTTGCTGTAGCCAAACAGGGGATGGCCGTCTGCTAACGATTTCCCCCAATCTATTGGCTGATTGTAACGATTTTTCAGTAAATCTTTTGCGATGATGGGGGCGCCATTGGCGGTCAGCAATAAAAAAATAGTTTTAACGATACAACTTAGACAGAAAAGTGGGGCATCCATGTTTGCCGGTTTAAGGTAAGGGTTGCCGTCAGTCGAAAATCGCTGATTGGAGATCCTTGCTGGTATCCAGGCCACGCAGCAGGGCTTTATCTTTGATGCCGGTAAAACGGGTGCCGGTTAAGGTGCTCCCGGCAAAATTGGCATCGTTAAGCAGAGCATGAGATAAATCGGCGTTCGATAAATCGGCATCCGATAAATCGGCTCTGGCAAGATCGGCGCCAAATAACACCGCATTGTGCAGCTTGGCACCGGTCAAAATTGGCCAGCTTCAGCAGGGCACGATTGAGATTGGCCCCGGTTAAATTGGCGCCGGTTAAGTTGGCGCCATTCAAACTGACCCGCATCAAGCCCATGGGCTGATTCTTCATGTCAACACCCCAGTCGGCGTTGGTTAAATTGGCGTGGCTGAGGTTGGCACGATCCAGATTGGCAATAAAGCGGCTGCCGGTCAGATTGGCGCCGCTCAGATTGGCTTCCGCCATGTGCACGCCAAAAATACTGGTATGGGCAAGATTGGCGCCGGAAAGATTGATTTTCGACATCACCGTTAAATCCAGATTCAGGCCGGATAAATTGCTGTTGCTCAGATTGGCGCGTCGCAAATCTGCACCCCACAAATCCGCATTGCGAAAGTCCAAACCCGATAAATCAAGACCGGCAAGATCTTTACGGCGCAAGTCTGCGGGATGTGCCTTGTCGGCGCTGGCCAGGCGTTGCTCAATTTCTGCCCGGTCAAGATCGGCTGCCGATGCCGATAGGGAAAAACACAGGGCTAACAAGCTCAGGCAATAACAACGGATGGAAGGATGCGATTTCATGGGGCAACTCTCATTTTAGGATTGTTCTGGCGGTTTCGGGCTATTTTTATAATCCGGTTGGGCTTTGAGTTCACTGGTTTGTTGCATTTGCTGCGCCTGGATTTTTTGCCCGGCCTCACGCAAACGGCTTTGCTGTTTTTCCTGGCGCTGAATCTGGGCCAGGGTTATTTTATCTTCCTGCTCGGCCTGATGGGCGAGCTGTTCAAGCAAGTCGCGGTTTTCTGCCAAACGTTGCCGGGCTTTTTGATTTTCCTGCACCCGCAGTTCGGCTTCTAATGCCATTTCTTTTAACTCATGCTGGAATTTTATGTGTTCGGCCTGGATGCGCTTTTCGATGACCAGTTGTTTGACGAGTTGCTGTTCCTGCTCTTCCAGCAACAAGCGCTGGTTTTCCGCCTGCTGGGCTTGTAGTTGCCGCTCCAGTTCCGCCGCCTGCCTGAGATGTTCAAGCTGTTGCTGTTTTTCAGCCAGCGCTTGTTGTTCGAGGGCTTGTTGCTGACGAAACAGTTCCTGGTTTTTTTGTTCGGTTATCTCAAAAGTTCTTTTTAAGACCTGGAGATAGAGGTTTTCTCGTCCCCACTGCACATCGGGAAACTCTGCAAAACTGGCCGTCATGTGACATAGGGTTTGCGCTTGAATGGCTTGCACCATTAGTAATTCATCGATCGAACGGGCGATCTTTTTCTCTACCTCAGCCAGACCGGCCTGTACCCATGCAACATCGTTTAAGGCTTGCAGCTCGGCATCGATGATTTCCTCGATTAATCCGGCATAGGTCTGTTTGATATGGTTGTTAATGGTGGGTAGCAGTTCGCTGTTCTTCTCGACGTATTTCAATGTTGCCTGGAAGCGAATCTGTAGATCAACCGTCAAGCTGCAAAAATCGTCATGCAGCGTAATCTGTTTGCTATAGTGCCAGTCTTCGATGCCAAGCGGGTATACCTGGTGATAAAAGCGTTTGATGAATCGTTTCGGACGTAAATAAAGCTTCGAATACGGGCCGATTTTTATGGCAACCAGTTGTCTGTCGGCATCAAAGCCCGGCTCCCAAATGCCACTGTCGAAATCTGAAGCCGTATCCGTGGTCAACCAATTTTCCAGTTCGCGTGCTGAATTATTCATGAGGGTCAAGGGCTGCTGTGGCGACTGATTGGGCTTTTAAGGCGGCGATCTTGTCGGCCATTTTTTCTGCAATTAACGGGTATAAATTCGGCGCGAACTCCACGGTTTTGTCATCAATTTTTCTTAAAAAACCGCGGCTTAATAACAGGCCCACGACGAACATGCGCGACCAGTCCGAATAACGCCGGGCTTTTTCGATGTCCGATTTTTCGATTACCATTTCCAGTTCATCATTGGCATTGATTCTAAACTCGGTAAATTGTCGAAGGCATTCAAACACCAACTCTTCTTCCTGCACGGTTAAAGGCCCGGGGGCGGTGAATTCCAGGCGATAAGAGAGCAGTACGGTAAAAAAATCCACCATTGCCGCGCAGGCAAAAGCAAATAAGGAAAACCCCGACCACATCGCAAACGAGGGCCTTACCTCTTCGACAAATTGCTTGTAAGTCATTAACAGGGGCGCTTCCGGAAAAGTCAAATTCATCGTGCTGGAAAACTGATTAACACCTAGCTGCAAATCCTGGTAGTTTTTCAGTAATTGCGCATAGGCTTGTTCGGTATTATCGGCCACATCAAGCGCACTCAAATTGACCTGCAATTGGCGAATCGTCTTGTCCATCTCGGCAAAAGCCTGTTCCTGTTGGGCAAATACCTGCTTTTTTTCCTGATAGATTTGATTGTAGTGCCGCCAGAATGGGCCTTCACCGACCTGATTTTTATTCTCCAGGGCAATTTCACTATGCGTGCCAAAATAAGCTTGGGTGACATCCAGAGCGGCTTTTTCCAGCTCCTGTTTTTGCGCCTGCAAGACTTGTCCTTTAACTCGCAGGGCTTCATCCAGATAACCTTTGATATCTTGTCTGATCTCGTTTAAACGATTGATATGCAGACTTTGCTGTTCGGATATTTCGTAAAACTTGAAATAGGAAAAAGTAATTGAAGCGGCCAAGGCGATGATCAACGAGATGACCACCGAAAAATAACGCAGCCGGTTGGCTTTCCAGTGTATGCCGGCCATTTCCAGCGAACAGATCACAATGATCGATTGAATGGCAACGGTAATCACCAGCGCAATCCACGGCGTTATAAAATGCGACAAGCCATAATAAGTGGTAAACCCGGACGCGACACTGAGCATCAGCACGATCGGTATGGACCAGATTCTTAGCATACTGACAAACAGCGTTTGCACACGGTTAATGAAGTAACCCAGTCCGGAAGAACGTATTTTTATTATTTCGGCATTGCTCATTTTTTCAATTTAATGTTGTTGTGTTGCGTGCGTACTGTGTGCAAATAAGCGCAGCAAGAAACCAAATCAGGCCGTGTTCTATTTCTAGTCGGCCAAGGAGGCACCATGCCAAGTGCAGTGGGCAAGCTGGCCTGCGCGCATTTCGGCGAATTAAGCTCTTTCCTAAACTACAGCATTCAGCTCTTTGATTTGATTTGACATCAGTGCCAGGGGCTTGATGCTTGAAAGCGCATAAAATAAAGAAATTAACCGGCAGGTCTGCTGTTTGTCAATGCAAGAATTCTATAGTGCGTGAATTCACATACTGACTGCAACATAAAAAACAGCTTGGCGTTATTCAGCTTAAATTTAGTTTGCTGCGCTGTATAATGACAATGTGGTCATTTGAATGACAATTTTTAATCCCTAAACCAGCCAAGGCGGCAATTTTATGAAAAAAAGATTATTAGTTATTGGTATTAGTTCGGCTTTACTAACTGCCTGTGTAACCGATCCTTATACCGGTGAATCTCGTGTGAGCACCACTGCCAAGGGCGCCGGTATTGGTGCGGCGGTGGGCGCCGGCGCCGGCACCCTGTTTGGCGGCAACGATCTGAAAAATGCCGGACTCGGCGCGTTAGCTGGCGGTGTAGTTGGCGCGGCGGTTGGCGCTTATATGGACAAGCAGGAACAGGAAATGCAGCAGTCCTTGCAAGGAACCGGTATCGAGGTGCAGAGAACCGCTGAAAACACGCTGAATTTAACCATGCCCAGCAGCATTACCTTTGGTTTTGATTCAGCCAATTTAACTCCGCAAGCCCAATCCGCACTGGATTCTGTGGCCAATGTGTTAAATCAGTATCCGGATTCAACCATCAGCATTACCGGTCATACCGATGATACCGGTGCGGATAATTATAATCAGAAATTATCTGAGCAGCGGGCGTCCAGTGTCTCTGCTTACTTGTCACAACGCGGCGTTAATTATGCTCGTCTAACGCAACAAGGGATGGGGGAGCGCATGCCGAAATTTCCTAATGTCAATGAAGCGAATCGTGCTCAGAACCGTCGCGTGGAGTTAGCTATTATCGCCAATCAAAATGCCGGATCCACAGGCGCACAACAGCAGCAAGGTTACCCTCAGCAGCAAGGTTACCCTCAGCAACAAGGTTACCCGCAACAACAAGGCTACCCGCAGCAGCAGGGTTATCCGCAACAACAAGGTTACCCACAACCTAGTTACCCGCAGCAGCAAGGTTACCCACAACCCAGTTACCCACAACAACAAGGCTATCCACAACCCAGTTACCCTTACCCACGATAAACGCCGGATGCCGTCCTGCAAGCTAAACCGGTATCTGATTCCTGTGAATATTAATCTTGCAAAGATTTAGGGCATTCCAGCCGGCGACTGGAATGCCCCTGTCAATACGGGCACTTATCCGCTCAATACTGGCTTCATCAGTTTGGGCAGCCAATAAACCTGCACAATAGTTATCAACCAGAATGACGGGCCAGCCGGCAATTTTTAGCTGCTGCTGCGAGGGCGCTGGTCTACGCGTTAATTATCATTGTGCAAGGAACTACAAATTGTAAAATCAATGCGGATGTTATATTGTAACGTTTATTTATTAAGCCTATTTGCACTATGACTACGCCCGCCGAAACTCGCCATTACCCGCTGTCAGAACATGATCATGACAAATGTGTAAGCGAGGCTTTGGGTACGGCCGAGCAGCTCTGCGTGGTTCGCGGTGTGCAATTAACACCCATTCGGCATCAGGTCCTGGAGTTGATCTGGGAAAGTCACAAAGCCGTCAAAGCCTACGAACTGCTGGATCGTATCAAGCCCCTGTTGCAAGCGGCAAAACCGGCGACCATTTACCGGGCGCTGGATTTTTTGATCGAACAGGGTTTAATTCATCGGGTTGAGAGCCTCAACGCCTTTGTTGGTTGCAGTTGTTCTGGACATCAGCATGAACAGTTGCTGCTGATTTGCAAGCACTGCCACGAAGTAGAGGAGCGATCCGCCGAGGAAGTTATGACGGCACTGGCACAGGAAATCAAACAGGCTGATTTTATCGTGCATAGCAAAGCCATCGAAGTTCACGGTATCTGCGCAAAATGCGCTGAGCTGGAAAGGAGTCGGGACTAAGCATTTTCAACCGGGGCGCTTTCGACATTTTAACGGGTAAAATAAGTCTTGCGGCGATGAATGTTATAACATAACATTCAAACGCCAGAGCTAACTGCCTATGGCTAAATGGCCGGAACGAGTCAGTCATTAATAGGCAATGGTTGATTTTACAAACCCCAATCTTAAATGCTTTTATGGACAAAAAGACCGCTATTTTTTTTATATCAACCAGCGCAATAAATCCTGCGGCTTACGCTGCGGATAACAACATCCAGCAACTGGATGACGTAGTCGTCATTAGTACAGGTATCAAGCAAGCGACCAGCCAAGAAGCCAAGCCGGTGACGGTATTGTCGGGCGATCAGCTGCGAACCAAAGTGGGGACAACTATTGGCGATACCCTGAAGAACGAGCTGGGCATGACCACGCAATCGTTCGGCGCCGGTGTGGGCACGCCGGTTATTCGCGGGCAAGCGGGGCCGCGGGTTCGCGTGATGCAAAACAGTATGGGTAATAATGACGCCTCGACCTTGAGCCCCGATCATGCCAATGGCGTCGATCCCATCCTGGCCGAACGCATTGAAGTGTTGCGAGGCCCGGCGACCTTGATCTACGGTAACGGTGCTATCGGCGGCATCGTCAACGTCATTGATAACCGTATTCCTGAGCAAGTCCCCGGCAAAATAATCGGCGGGGCAGGGGAGCAGCGCTATGATTCGACCACCAACGAAACCTCCAGTATGATTAAACTGGAAGGCGGCAAAAATGGTTACGCGTATCATGTCGATGGCTTTTATCGGGACCAGGGCAATACCCACATCGGTGGCAGAGCCATTGATGAAAATGCGGTGCGCCAAAACGAACCCGATTTTAGTGCTCCCAACAATCCGGACGGTCTGATCAATAACTCAAAGGCGCGCTCGCGCGGCGGCTCGGTCGGCGTCTCAACAATAGGCGATGCCGGATTGGTGGGGATTTCGATCAACACTCTGGAAAAAAACTACGGAATTCCCTCTGATGGCTCGGGCGAAGATCCGGTAACGGTCGATTTAACCCAAACCAAGTACGATTTTAAAGGCCAACTGAATAAGCCTCTCTCCTTCGCCGACGAAGTCCGGGTGAAGTTCGGCTATACCGACTACAAGCATACAGAACTCGATGCCGGTATGCCGGCCACCACTTTCTTGAATAAATCCTACGAAAGCCGGCTGGAGCTTGAGCATGAGCCCATCGGCACCGTTAAAGGAGTGTGGGGATTTCAATCCACCAATAGCGAATTTGCGGCTATTAGCGCGGATGGCTCCGCACCGTTAGTGCCGAAATCCGATAATGATAGCTACGGCTTGTTTGCAATCGAATCAGTGAAATCGGGTGCCGTGACCTATGATTTTGGCGTGCGCGGGGAATGGCAAACCCTCTCGGCAGAGGAACGCAACAAGCTAACATTTTTTCCCATCAGCGGCTCAACTTCGGCCGTGTGGGACATCAACGATCAGCATCAGCTCAGTTTGGGATTTACCCACTCGGAACGCTCGCCGCAGATACAGGAACTGTATTATGACGGCATTCATGAGGCTACACGCAGTTATGAATTGGGCAACAGCAAGCTCAATAAAGAACTTTCCAATAACTTGGACTTGGGTTACCGCTTTACTGCCGAGTGGATGCGTGCGGAGTTCAATTTATTCCACAACTGGGTCAGTGATTACATCTATCAGCGCCGTGCCGCCGACCTTTATGACCTGGAATCCGGCAGAGTCGAAAGTTGTATAACCGAGTGCTTTCCCATAGAAGAAAGCCTCCAAGCCGCGGCCACTTTTAAAGGTTTTGAAGCGCAAAGCGTATTTCCTTTGATGCAAAACTATTACGGCGCGCTGGATTTGACTTTATTCGGTGATTATACCCGCGGCACCTTTGACCAGGGCGGGGACGTCCCGCGCATGCCGCCGCTGCGTTACGGCCTGCAACTCGGTTACGAGAAAGCCGACTTTTCAGGCAACGTCCGTTTAACCCGCGGTGAAGCGCAAACCCATGCCGGCGAAAATGAAACCAGCACGCCCGCCTATCTATTGTTGAATCTAGGCGCGCAATATCGTTTGGCAAGCTTTCATGAGTCCGAAGTCATGGTGTTTGCGAACGGCAAAAATCTGCTGAATGAAAATATCCGCAACTCAACATCTTATCTGCGCAATTTCGCCCCCGATCCCGGCCGCAGTGCGGAAATCGGTATCCGGGTCGAATATTAAGCCGGGCAGACCCAAGCCAGCAGATTCCTATAGTTAACCGGCACTGCTGAAAATGCCCCCAAAGCATCTGATTGATCTTGTCTGTAAACTTCTCATGAGGCGTCCATTTTGTAGCCGAATCCTCGTACAGTCTTGAATAGTTTTAAATCATGATCGTCATCGATTTTTCGTCTCAACTGGCGAATATAGACATCCACGACATTGGTCAATGGATCGGCGCTATAGCCCCATACTTGTTCGAGAATCCGGGTACGGCTCAACACCTTGCCGGGCATGCGCATAAAGCATTCCAGCAAGGCAAATTCCTTCGGGGTTAGCTCGATCAGCGCTTCTCCACGCCTGACTTCGTGGGTCTCCCCATTCAATACCAGGTCGGCTATCTGAAATTCTTTGACTTCCGGACTGATCTCGCCGCCGCGCCGGCGCATCAGCGCCTCAATTCTGGCCAGCAGCTCCTCAAATGCGAAAGGCTTGGTCATATAGTCATCGGCGCCGGAGCGCAGGCCGGACACCTTGTCCTGCACCGCATCCCTGGCCGTCAACATGAGTATGGGCGTGTCGATGCCGATACTCCGCAAGCGCTCGCAAACCTGCCGGCCATTGAGATCAGGCAGGCCGAGATCCAGAATAATGGCCTGGAAGCTACCCTCGGCACCCAAGGCTATGGCCTCCCGCCCGCTGCGGGCGACTTCTACGGCATAGCCTTCCGCCTTCAGCCCGCGCTGAACAAAATCGGAAATGCGCTCATCGTCTTCCACTAGCAGAACTCTCATGTAGCCGATATTCATGTGATTATTGGGGTAAGTTATTGCTCATCTGTCTGACTGTCATCTTGCTCTACCGAAATCAGCGGCAGTGTCACCGTGAATGTTGAGCCTGAGTTCTCAGTGCTGGTCACCGTGATGTGTCCGCCGTGCGCCTTCAAAATTGACTTGGCCATCGGCAAGCCCAGGCCAGTGCCGTCGACCTTGGAGCTTAAGGCATTCTGACCGCGGAAGCGCCGTTCGAAAATACGCTCCAAATCCTGGGCGGGTATGCCGATGCCCTGATCGGTGAGACTGAAGCTTGCCTCGTTTCCGTTCACCCGTAAGGCCACAGCGATGTGCCCTCCAGGGTTAGAATACCGGCAGGCATTGTCGCCCAGAATGAACAATACTTGTCGAAGCCGCTGTTTGTCGCCGCGCACTCGCACGGCTTCGACTGGAGCATCCAGGGAAACCGAAATCGAGTTTTCTTTGGCCATTAGCTGAAAATCCTCGGCGGCGCTGGCCACGAGTTCGCACAGGTCCAAACTACTCCATTCAAATTGCAGGTTGGCGGTTTCAGTGCGGGCCAGAAACATAAGATCATTGACGTATGTTCCCAGTTGCATCGACAGTTCAACGATGCGCTGCAGGGCGTCCTTATACTCATCGGCAGCGCGTTCCTGTCCGCGCAGAGTTACTTCGGCCTCACCGCGAATGACAGTAATCGGGGTGCGTAGCTCATGGCTGATATCGGCTAAAAACTCGCGGCGTGCGCTGTCCATGCGTGTCAATTCTTCATTTAAGTGATTAAGTTCGAAAGTACGTTCGGCCACCCTTTTTTCCAGCACGGTGCGCGCCTCGCGGAGTTTGTCGTGCTGAACTTCCAGTTCCTGCGCCATTTGATTGAAGTGGCTGGCGAGATAGGCGAACTCGTCGCGGGTGTCCAGCGCAATGCGGTAATCCAAATTACCGGAGGCAATTTCGTCGGTACCCTTCATCAAGGCCTCGATAGGTTTCCTAAAGCCGCGCAGCAGCAATACTCCGAAGATGAGGCTAAACATCGCCGCTATCAATGACGCCAGGATGGCGATCCATCGGGACTGAGTCACCAAATCCCTCAGTGCCTGCTTGGCTTTTCCGGCCTTTTCGCGTTCAGCGTTGATGGCAGCATCGATCAGCGGCTGGAATTTTCCGTCGATTTCTTCTTCGGAGAATTTCGAAAGCGCTTGCATCGCCATTTCGAGCTTGCCTTGCTGGCGCAGGCGCTCGACTTCGCCGAACCGGTACTCGCTGGCGTCCAGGAAGGCGGTAAAATGGGCAACTCTTTCCAGTTCGCCGGGTTTATCCGGCCAATCATCAGGTTGACTCCCTATGGCTGGCGTCTTTACGGCAGTGGTTCTTAGCGCCTGCATGGCTTCGTAGAGACGCTGTTTGGATGATTCGACGCCGGCATCTGCAGATGGGTTGTCCGTTATCAGCCTGTCCATACGCTGCTTGAAATGGCGGTAGGCTTCCTGGGACAACCGCTCATAGCGATCGAAAGCCTCATACGCCGTCTGGCTGCGCTGAAAATACAGGGCCCCCTGGTTTGCCCCCCAATACAGCGCCATTCCTAAAAACAAGACAAAACCGAAGGAAACAACAATGACAACTGGCCAAACGGAAACGAAACATCGGCTCTAATTGGCGTCGCCGCTCTCATCCAGGGTTTTTTCCATGGTACGAATGGCTTCCAGTTTTTCCCGTAGAAGACGATTTTCATCCTGCTTTGATCCCTTTGCCTCTTTCGATTCAGTTACCGGTTCCGGCTGTGCGGTTTTAGATTTGCGCACCAGGGTGCCGGTTTTTCTTGAGCCATTGTTCATACGTTTTAAGGTTTCCGTGTGTATGGCAATAAGTCTCTGCAGTCGTTCATCGTAATAATTTCCTGGTGGCAGGGAGGCGACGGCGTTCAAAATTCTGGGGATATCACCGCAAGAATCGGAAAGCAGGCGGCCCACCATCAGGTGTAACTGAATCCCCGCTCCGAGAGAATTTTTTTGGCGTTTCAGTAAAATGTTACATACCTCGGCGCGTGACGAGGATGATATTTTGGCCATGTTGGCTCCGAAAGCCAGCAGTTCGTCAAAGTCTGATTGTGAATAGGGATCGTTATAAGGGTTTGAATAGCTGTTCCAGCCGGGATTGTACTGGGCGCAACCGGTCAACAGCAAAAGGCTTAGCGCCAGGCTGGTGTTGCGAATAAAAAATAGTGACGGCATATAAATATTTCTTTCCCCTATTGTTCAGGACTCTGTGCTTAGCGGTATTTGAACGCGGATGCGGGCCCCGGGTTGATCTTGTCTTGGGTCAATGATCTCGACTTTGCCCTGGTGGTTGGCAACATATTCTTTGACTATAGCCAGCCCCAATCCAGGGCCTTCGACACCCTCGTCAAAGGGAGCGGCCTTGCCACGGAAAAAGGGTTCGAATACATGCGCACGTTCATTGGGCTCAATACCCGGCCCCTCATCTTCGACTTCCAATTCCATCTGCGTGCCCGAATCGCGCAGCATGATGCGTATTTCGCCGCCCGCAGGTGAATATTTCACTGCGTTTGACAGCAACTGTTCGATAATGTTTCGCAGCTGTTCGTGGATTCCGGAAATCTCGATTGGCCTGACCAGTTTTTTCAGGGTAATCGATTTAGTCTGGAGAGGCGTTTGAAAATCCTCGATGACCGATTCGAGCAGGTCTTTCATATTGACCGTTTTCTTCCGGTTCATTTCCGGCTTCGCGTTAATTTGACTATAACGAACCAACTCCTCGGAAACTGTTTTCAGCTTTTCAACATGGGCGCTCAGGTTGCGTGCGACGTCCTGCCGGGGACCGTTCGCACTCTCATTAGATTCGCTTATCAGTAGCTCCACGCCTTCGCTGAGACTCTGCAGCGGCACATCAATCTCGCGGGCCACGTTGTGCATGAACTGCTGTTTCGAAACCTCCAGTTCCATCAAATGCGTACGCAGCCATTCCAGCAAATTGCCCAGATAGCGCAGATCCGCAGGGCCGGTCACGGCTATCGGTTGTTCGAGTTCTCCCGATCCCAGCCGGCGGATGGCGGCATCCAGTTGCCGCATGGAGCGCGACAATATGGCCAGCAGTGCCACGATGAAGATAAACGAGATGAGCAACAACACCGCGCCCTTGATCAACAGTCCCTGTTCCAGCGATTCCGACTGATGGCGCAATTCACTGAATTCATGATCGACATGACTCTCGAATTCGCGCGAAAGGGTGTTAGAAGATTCGCGCAGCCCCTGAAATGCTTCATCGACCGGCAAGCCAAGAGTATTCTCCGTGGCCGAGCCGATGATCTGTTGATATATAAGGTTTTCCTTTTCCGATAATTCGTTGACCAGCAGGGCGATTTTGTTGTCAACATTGAGTTTTAGTAAATCACTCAAGGCTTGTTTGAACGATGCCCGCGCTGACTCATATGATTCACGTTCATACGGTTGACGCAGGGCGGGGTCTGACAACAGCACGAACAATCTGGCTTTACGCTCGATATCGGAAGCCTTTTGCAAAACCAGGCGTATGGTGTTGGTTTGCTCGAAGACCTGAGAGTTAATGGTTCTGCCCAATGCCGAAGTCTCGCGCATACCAAATGCCGCGTACATGACGGCCAAGAACAGCGGAATAACGGCGATCACAAAGCCCAGAATGATGAGGGATTTTAATGACAGGATATTTTTGAAACTGATCCTGCTGAAAAGGACGTTGAATCGTTCGCCTACTATTGACCAAAGTCTCGGCCAAAGTTTCGATAGATCCGGTTTTCTAAAAACATTCAGAACCAAGTCGGTAATACGCTCTTTCATTGATTTCCGTGTTTGATCGTCAAAAATAATCCTGTCTCCAATAATCCATTCGAAATGCCCTGCCGGATGGGAATCCGTTTTTGGCATCGAAAATTCCAGACGCACATCCGGCAGATTTGCTGGCTAGCCCGGCTTAAAAGCCGCTATTATACACACTTCGTCTCGCATCGCTCGCCCACATACGAGCGCATCAATTACCAATTCCAGGTTTTTAAAAGCCATGAAGCCATCGACCTTATTGATTCTCACCGCAAAGGCAACGCTGCTCGCGCTGGCCGGCGCGTTCGTTGTTCACGCCGACGTAACCGCGGGATTGCCAGTACAAGCTACCCCCGAGAGGCCCGCGCTGCTGCTTGATCTGGGCAGCGATCCGGCGTCGGTTAGCGTTGACGATAAGGCCACGCGAGTGTTTAGCGGAGAACTCTCCAGCCATGAAGGCGACACTTCGATACAGACTGACAAAGATGAAATCAGCTCTTTGCATCCTGGCTTCGGCAGCTGGAAAGTCAGCTTTCGCTTCAAACTCAACCCCGGTTTTCCCGCCAAATCGTACACTTTTTGGGCACGCTGGCGGCAAGGTGGAGATCCCAATGTCTGTGTGCAGACTTTCGAAGTTTGGGCCGGGCCTGATTCATCCAGGCTGGAGCTGCGTGGCACATTGTCCATGAAGCCCAAGGGTTGGGAGTATGCCTGGATAGCTGCCGAGTCGCCGGTTAATCTGAAGGCAGATGACGCCGTTATTGAGGTGCGGAATAGTGGGGCGGGGCATGATGCCAAAGTCTTCGACGCTTTTCTGCTTGCGCCGCCATTGTCTGCGTTGCCGGCAAGCGGCACCGTGGACAAACCACTGGTGCTGCTGGAATTGGGCAAGGCGCCGGTTTTTGCCTCAGCCGAAACTGATGGCAGCCTGCAGGTCCAGGTCGGTACAGCGGCCGCTGGCCCCGGCGCCGAATCTGTATTGACGGAAAAGGACGAGGTTCAGGTTCTGCACCAGGGTTTCGGCAGCTGGGACGCTATGTTTCGTTTCGAACTCAATCCTGCACTTGCGCCCGGACAATACCGTATTTATGCCCGCTACAAAAGCGGTGGCGAGGTGTCTCAGGTCGCTCAAAATTTCACCGTCAAGGCCGGGGCACAGCCTGAACAGCTGGCAGCTCGCGGTGGCTTCACGCTGACCAACACTACGCCGTGGGAATATCAATGGCTGCAAGCCGAAACTACTGTCACCGTGTTGCCGGGCGATCGCTGGCTGGAAATCAATAACACCGGCAAGGCTGATGGCGCCAAGGTCTTCGATGCTTTTTTACTGAAACTGGAGACACCGCTGGGCGACAGGATGAATGCAGAACAGGCCCCGGCTGCGCCTAAACCACTTAAGGCAGGTGTCCCGGAAGCCTGGCTGGTCGGAGGTTTGCAGGACGGCTTGGCGGGCGTTTCTATGGCCGGGCTGGATAGTGAAGTCGTGTTGCGGCCGAATCCAGGCCAGCCCTACCTCAGCCAGCAAATGATGGGCGGGGAAATGCGCACATGGCGTGTCGCGACTACGCAATCCAGCGGCAGCGCAGACATCGAGGCCAGCACCCAACACAGCTACGGCTGGTCGCGCGGCAGCGGCTATGCGCATCTTTACCTGCATGCCGATCAAGCCACCCAGGCCCTGCTGCATCTGCAACAATCGGGCATCAGAACCTTCGGCTGGCTGGATGGCCAGCCTTTACAATTGGCTAACGACTCCAAGCCGCCAGCCGTTTTCTCATCTTCCTTGGCGCATTTAAAAATTGTGCTACACGGCCTGACCACAGAGGGCCTGGTAGCAAAAGCGTTGCCGGAGCAAACTGAAGCCTCGCAAGTCGCCACGCTGAATTTGTCTCCAGGCTGGCACAGCCTGCTGATTAAACTGGTCATGCAGCATGATCAGGGGCAACGATTTTTCTTCTCAGGCCAATTTACCGATCCGGATGGCCGGCCGCTGGATTCGATTAATACACAGTTGAGCGATCCGATAGCCGATCTCGCGCTCAACAGCATCGCAGCCAAGTTGCGGCCGGTGATTTTCGTCGATGCGCCGGCCAATCTGCCGTATCCCGGCGATGCCTTAAAGCTAAAAGTTGACATGCGCTGGCATCCGATTTTGGAAGAAACCAGCTTGCCTGCACCCTTGCCAAGCTTCCAAGCCAAATTGCATCTGCGTTTAGTCGACTACAGCGGCAACCAGGTTGCGGTAAAGGAACTCAGCGCTGAGTTCCCCGGCCAAGTCGAAGTGGATTTGGGCAAGATCGCCGGCGCTGGTTATTACGCGGTATATCCGTCCTTGTACACACCTGACGGCAAGCTGATCATGCAGTATTCCGCTGATGGCTTCTCGGTAGTGCATGGAGCCGCCGAGCAAAAGCAACGACTGGATAAGAAAAAACTCTGGAACAACAATTATTACGCCATGGCCGATGGCGACAAAAGCTTTATGCAGGAAGGCGGTTATTTCGCATGGCTGGAACGGATGGGGATTTATAAAAGCTACGGAAGCTATCCTGGCTTCGATGCGCAGTATCGGCCACAGTGGGAGCAAGCAAAGCAACGAGGACTGATCTTCTTTGCCGACTCTTCGGGTGATAGTTCCTGGCTCAACGATAATCCTGCAGACGGTCAAAAATTCATCAACACGGCAGCAGAATTTACCCGCTTTTTTAAATCGACCAACGAAATCGACATTCGCCACGAACCGGAATGGCAAAAGCTCCGCGACCCTGCGCATTGGGTAGAGCGTGCCAAGTGGGAATATGAACAAGCGCATAAGGCCCGGAGCGACGCCCATTACGTCGGCGGCAGTCTGGTGCGGCCGGGTGAAGGGGATTGGTTTAAACAGGTCTTGCAGCTGGGCTTGGATCGCTATCAGGATGCCTGGGATGTTCACGCTTATCCACAACACGCGCCGCGTTTCGGCGGGCCGATCGGCAATGGCTCAAATGAAGATGAGCGCGGCGTTCTGGCCACATACGTCAGCCTGGGCAGACAAAACACCTTGCCGTTCTGGTTGGGTGAAACCGGCGCCAAGGCCATGCATGGCTTGACCGGACGCCGCTGGCAGGCAGAGCAGGTCGCCAAGATGATCGCCTGGGTCAACAGCCGCAGCGACTACCTGGGGCTGGCTTTCTGCATAGGTCACGAATACGACTTGGCTTATGGCAGGATTTGGGACTACTCGATGGGCCACAAGCCCGGCGAGGCGGCGCTATATACCGCGGGCGCCTTGATAGACGGCATGCCTTACCAAGCCTTCGACGACAAGGACTCCAATATTCAGGCGGCTTACTTCGGCGAAACCTTGATGATTTGGCGGACTGATGAGGTGACCAGCTCTTGGCGGCTGCAGCTTGATCCTGGCAAAGCCTGGCTGTTAGTGAATGTGGTGGGAGATAGTCAGGAACTGACTGTTGACGCCTCCGGAATAGCGAACATCACCATCTCCGCCAGTCCTGTCTATGTAATTGCGCGCTCTGTCTATGAACGGCTGACCAGACGCTAAGGCCGGCCATGAACTAACAAATTCCCCTTGGAGGCTGTTTGGGAATTAGAGGGTTTGAGGCGCAATGGTACGGAAAATCGGCTTAGCGCATTAACTGATGAATTTTTAAATGGCGTCAACTGGCCGAGATTTTCTCAAGCAACCGCAAAAAACCGGCTAATTTGTGCCATTTAAAAAGCGATATAATCCGGTCTGCCATATTTATCCGACAGCTGTAACAAAACAAAAACCGCGCCGGCGCCACCGTCTTTGGGTGGTGCCGAGCAAAAGGCCTGCACGTCCTTATGCTGTCTTAGCCACAAGTTGAGGTTGTTTTTTAGAATGGGGTGGTTGTCCGGCGAGCGATAACCTTTGCCGTGGATGATATGCACGCATCGGCAGCCATCTACGACACACGCATGCAGGAAATTCAGTAACTGTCGCCTGGCTTCGTTGCTGTTTAAACCATGAAGATCAATTTCCGCATCCAGCCCAAAATGACCGCGACGAAGTTTTTTCAAAATATTTTTTTGTAGGCCGGGCGACAAAAAACCCAGCGTGTCTTCCTGGCTGACTGTTTCAATATCTGGTTCAAACGGTTCAAGCAAATGCTCTTCCAAATTGACGCTGGGCGTTTTAGGAAAGGGCTCGGGTTTTATTTCAGCAGTAAACAAAACCTTATCGCTTTTTACAGTGCGCACTTTGCCGATTGATTGTCTGAATAAGTCTTTATCTTCAGAACTCAGGATTTTTTTTGTCACGAATGCTGATTTTGTCAGGTATTGTTGCTAATATTATTGATTTTATAGCTTATTCAGGTTTACGGCGACCGCTAATGCACATTTTGTTGAGTAATGATGATGGCTATCTGGCCGAAGGGCTTTGTGCATTAGCGAAGGCCTTGGCTGAACATGCCGATATATCAGTAGTTGCCCCGGACAAAAACCGCAGTGCGGCGAGCAATTCTTTAACACTGGAAATGCCGCTGCGTGCGCATAGAGCGGATAATGGCTTTATTAAAGTGGATGGCACACCTACGGATTGTGTGCATTTGGCGATAACGGGCTTGCTGGAACAGGAACCCGATATGGTTTTCGCAGGGATTAATCATGGTTCAAATCTGGGTGATGACGTCATTTATTCCGGCACGGTTGCGGCAGCCACCGAGGGCCGGTTTCTGGGTCTTCCTGCCGTTGCTATTTCTTTGGCGGCTAGTAATCCCAAACATTTTGCAACTGCAGCGCATGTGGCAGTCACGCTGCTGCAGCAGTTGGCTAAAAATCCTTTACCGCACGATACCTTGCTCAATGTCAATGTGCCGGATGTTGCGATTGCCGACTTAAAAGGCTACCAGGCAACCCGCTTGGGACAGCGTCATAAAGCAGAACCTGTGATCAAGAGCAAGGATCCGCGCGGACACCGTATTTACTGGGTGGGGCCGCCCGGTGCGGAGCAGGATGCCGGCCCCGGAACCGATTTTTATGCTATCAATGCTGGATTTGTTTCGGTTACGCCGTTGCAGCTGGATTTAACCTGGTATGAACGGATTAATGTATTGAAGGCATGGTTGCCTAAGGAGAATGTTTTATGATCGCAAGCCTGCAAGGCATAGGCATGACTTCACGGCGGACAAGAGAGCGCATGATTAATCGCTTGTCGGAGCAGGGCATCACCAGCAATAAGATTTTGGATGTCATGCGTGATACACCAAGACATATTTTTGTCGATGAAGCTTTGGCAAGCCGGGCTTATGAAGATACGGCACTGCCGATTGGTTACAACCAAACCATTTCCCAGCCCTATACCGTCGCGAAGATGACGGAAGTGCTGCTGTCGCATGGCCGTTTAGGCAAAGTGCTGGAAATTGGTACCGGCTGCGGTTATCAGACTGCTATTCTGGCGCAACTGGTCGATCATGTTTATTCAGTAGAAAGAATTTTGCCCTTGCAGAAAAATGCAAAAACCCATTTATGGGACTTGAAAATCAAAAATGTCAGCTTTCTACACAGTGATGGCGGCTGGGGTTGGCCGGATTACGCGCCTTACGATGGCATTCTGGTGACGGCTGCACCAGTTGAAATTCCCGAAATGCTGTTGCAGCAAATGGCGCTTGGCGGGATCATGGTAATTCCTATCGGTAGAGGCGGCAGACAAGAGTTACAACGCGTCATACGTACCGAAAACGGTTATGAAGTTGAAGAATTGGAACCGGTGAGTTTTGTACCGTTTTTATCAGGAAGAGAGTAAATATGTTTCAAAAACTGTACGATAAAGTGCTGCTGTGGTCCAAACACCGGCACGCTGTTAAATATTTGTGCGCGGTTAGCTTTGCTGAATCTTCATTTTTTCCGATCCCGCCAGATGTAATGCTGGTGCCCATGGCTTTATCCCAGCCCGATAAAGCTCTGCGCTTTGCAGCATTTACTACTATCGCATCGGTTATTGGCGGTATTTGCGGTTACTTGATCGGTTTTTTGATGTTCGACAGCATTGCGCCGTGGTTGCAGACTACGCATTATTGGGAAAGTTATTTGTTGGCCAAACGCTGGTTTGAGGAATGGGGGTTTTGGGCCATTTTTGTTGCCGGTTTCTCCCCCATCCCTTATAAAGTTTTTACCATTGCCGCAGGTACATTGAACATGGTGTTTCTGCCTTTTGTTGTAGCTTCTTCGATTGGCAGGGGAGCGCGTTTTTTTCTGGTTGCCATGCTTATGGCTGCGGGCGGCGAAAAGTTGCAATCAAAATTGCGTGACTATATGGACAGACTGGGCTGGGCTACTGTTGCTTTGGTAGTTTTTGGCGGCATCGTTTATAAATATCTGCTTTGATTCAGTGAGTTTTTTTATCAATGAGCTGAGAAACACTTGTATAATATGCCTTATTGTCAAGTCATCTGACCTTCATGCAAAAACAAAAAAATCAAGACCCTGTCATTCATCAGGATAAACCCATACAACCGGCGAACGATACAGAATCATCGCCATCCCAGGCAGTTGAAGAAATCGGTGGCTTTAAAGGGCCGGAGCCGACCCGCTTTGGCGACTGGGAAAAGCACGGCCGCTGTATTGACTTTTAAAACTATTCAAAACCAATAACGACATTGCATCCCTTGATCATCTGGAGTGCCTGGAGGGTCAGATTATTGGTTCTCGGGCGTGCTCCTGCATTACCCTGCTACTGGTACTCTATGGCCTTATGCAATATATGAATTCAACTTAACCAAGTGGGATGACGGCTATCAAAAACCGTTGTTGATGAACAAGGACTATTAACTAATTATGCAGAACTGCATATAGGAAAAAATATGGCAAATAATACTAACAGACCCCTTTCCCCCCATTTACAAGTCTACAGACTCCCCTTGACCGGCATTATTTCCATTACACATCGCATGACCGGCGTCATGCTGTCGATGGGGCTGGTTTTATTTGTGTATGTGCTGTTCGCCATCGCGGTAGGGCAGGATACCTATGATGCCATGCAGGCATTTATGTCGTTTTGGCTGTTCAAACTGGTGTACTGGGGCTTCATCTATGCCTTGTTTTTCCATTTATGTCACGGCATTCGCCATTTGATTTGGGATGTCGGCGCTTCATTTGCCAACGCTACCCTCAATAAATTCGCCGTCTACGAGCTGATAGCGTCACTCGCACTGACACTGTTTACCTTCATTATTTTCTAAGGAGCTGTTATGGATTACAAAGCATTGCTCGACAAATTGCCTGAATTGCTCTTGGTAGATAAAGCCAGCCGCCATTGGTGGTATCAGCGGATGACGGCTGTGGCACTGGTGCCTTTATCGTTTTGGCTGATCGTTTTGCTGGATAAGGCGCTTAATGCTCCCTACGCCGACACGCTGGCCTGGCTGTCGTCGCCTCTTAACGCTATCGTCATTTTGGCCTGGACTTTGGCGGTGATTTACCATGCCGCGCTCGGCGTGCAAGTGGTTCTGGAGGATTATGTCTCCACCATTGCCATTAGAGAAAAATCGATTTGGGCAACCAATCTGATTTTTATTGTTTTAGGACTTGCGGCACTGCTCGCGATCTTCCGCATACTTTTAATAGGATAACTCATGTCGGCAAACTACAAGATTATCGAACATCAACACGACGTGGTCGTCGTGGGCGCAGGTGGCGCGGGCTTGAGAGCCACCTTTGGCATGGTAGAAAAAGGTCTGAAAACGGCCTGCATCAGCAAGGTGTTTCCCACCCGCAGCCATACCGTCGCTGCACAAGGCGGTATCAGCGCAGCCTTGGGTAATATGGGTGAAGATGACTGGCGTTTTCACATGTATGACACGGTTAAAGGCTCCGATTGGCTCGGTGACCAGGATGCGATTGAATATATGTGCCGTGAGGCCATCCCGGCCATTATCGAACTGGAACATTATGGCGTGCCGTTCTCGAGAACGCCCGAAGGCAAGATTTATCAACGCGCCTTTGGCGGCATGTCCACCCACTACGGTAAAGGCCAGGCGCAACGCACATGTGCGGCGGCTGACAAGACAGGTCATGCCATTTTGCATACCTTATACCAACAAGCACTGAAGCATAACGCCGAATTCTTCGTTGAGTACGTCGCCCTGGATTTAATCATGGATGGCGAGGAATGCCGGGGCGTTCTGGCCTGGTGCCTGGAAGACGGCTCCTTGCATCTGTTCAAGGGGCAGATGACCGTGCTGGCGACCGGTGGTTACGGCCGCAGTTATTTTTCCTGCACATCCGCGCACACCGTTACGGGCGACGGTAACGCCATGGTCTTGCGTGCCGGTTTACCGTTACAGGACATGGAGTTCATCCAGTTTCACCCGACGGGTATTTATGGCTCAGGCTGTTTGATTACTGAAGGCGTAAGAGGCGAGGGCGGTTATCTAACCAACTCCGAAGGCGAACGCTTCATGGAACGCTACGCGCCATCGGCCAAAGATTTGGCTTCTCGCGACGTGGTCAGTCGCGCCATGACCATCGAAATCAACGAAGGCCGAGGCGTAGGGCCATTAAAAGATCATATCTACCTGCACATCGAGCATCTGGATCCGGCAATCATTTATGAAAGATTACCAGGCATCGCCGAAACTGCGCGAATTTTTGCCGGTGTCGATGTAACCAAGGAACCGATTCCGGTTCTGCCAACCGCACATTACAACATGGGCGGCATTCCTACCAACTACAAGGCTGAAGTGGTCACCCTGAAAGACGGTGATCCCGACAAGATTGTACCGGGGCTGATGGCGATTGGTGAAGCGGCGTGTGTCTCCGTGCATGGCGCCAACCGTTTAGGCTCCAACTCGTTGCTGGATTTGGTGGTGTTTGGCCGTTCCGCAGCCATACGCTGCGCGGAATTGATTAAACCAGGTACTGCGCATAAGCCATTGCCAGAGAACGCCTGCGATAAGGCGATTGCACGCTTTGATAAAATTCGTAACGCCGACGGCACTCGCAACACCGCTGAAATTCGTTTGGCCATGCAGAAGGTTATGCAGAGTAAAGCCGCGGTATTCCGGACTGGTGCCACTTTGGATGAGGGCATTCAACAAATGGCAGACGTCAAAAAATCCTTTGCCGATGTTAAAGTCACGGACAAGTCGTTGATTTGGAATACCGACCTGGTGGAAACCCTGGAGCTGGATAATTTGCTGGGGCAAGCTCTGGTAGCCATCACTGCGGCCGGAAATCGTAAGGAAAGCCGGGGAGGGCATGCGCGCGAGGATTTCAGTAAACGCGATGATGTCAACTGGCTAAAGCATTCCCTGCTCTGGCTCAATGACGATAAAGTCACCATTGACTACAGACCGGTTCATCTCTACACATTAACTGATGAAGTTGAAGTTATTCCACCCAAAGAGAGGGTTTA
Source organism: uncultured Gammaproteobacteria bacterium (assembly GCA_963848675.1). Lineage (GTDB taxonomy): Bacteria > Pseudomonadota > Gammaproteobacteria > Methylococcales > Methylomonadaceae > CAWKEY01. The sequence continues at coordinate 279,143 of CAWKEY010000023.1, read as the reverse complement.
CTAATGGTTGAGTTCACGCTACCCAAAAATTCGGTATTGAAAGGGGGCAAAACCTTTAAAGCCCCCGCAGGTGCAACAAAAACACGCCGCTTTGAAGTTTACCGGTGGGATCCAGACTCGGGCGAAAATCCGCGCATTGATGCCTACGAGTTGGATATGGACAACTGCGGGCCGATGGTGCTCGATGCCATTCTTAAAATCAAGAACGAAATCGACACGACCTTAACATTCCGGCGTTCATGCCGGGAAGGCGTGTGCGGCTCCTGCGCCATGACTATCAATGGTAAAAATACCCTGGCCTGCACTAAAGCCATCGACGACTATCCTGGCACTATCAAAATCTATCCATTGCCGCACATGTCCGTGGTGAAAGATCTGGTTGCGGACATGACGCATTTTTTTGAACAATACGCCTCGATCAAGCCATGGCTGGAAACCCAGACACCGGCTCCAGAAACTACCGAACGGCTGCAAAGCAAGGAAGAGCGCGCCAAGCTGGATGGCCTTTACGAATGCGTATTGTGCGCCTGCTGCTCTACCAGTTGTCCAAGCTATTGGTGGAACAGTGATCGTTATTTGGGCCCCGCTATTCTGCTGCAAGCGTATCGCTGGCTGGTGGATAGCCGTGATGAAAACACCAGCGTACGTTTGGATGAGCTCGATGAATCGTTCAAGCTTTATCGTTGCCATACCATTATGAATTGCACCGATACCTGTCCAAAAGGGCTCAATCCTGCACAAGCCATAGCTGAAACCAAGAAAATGATTATCCAGAAACAGCAGGGCTAATGGACGCTCTTAATAAATTGAGGTGGCAGTGCAGGCGAGGCACCCTGGAGTTGGATATAGTGCTGGAGCACTATCTTGAAGCCGGCTATCCTGCCGCCAATGAGCAGGAAAAGTCGGCTTTTGTCGAACTGCTAGCGCTGGAAGATAGCGAATTGCTGCTTTATTTAATGGGAGAAAGGCTGCCGGTAGCCGAAAATCTGGCCGATATGGTCAAGACCATCAGAAATCTGCGAACCTCCAAAATTTAGGCACCTGGCAGGGTTTATTGAGTAAAAAAGTGGACAGAGAAAATCTAAAAACCAAATTAAGCGAAGTGCTCTTTTCGATTGAGTCTTTTCATTTTGATGAGCAATACGACAACGAAGAACTTTACACCGCTCTCAATAATCTCGAAGAGGATATTAGATTGGTGCTGAGGCTCATCGCCAATCCCAAGCCTAATCCATTTAGGGTTATTTAAGAATAACGCATAAAAAAAGGGCGGTAAACCGCCCTTTTTACGTCAGCTTAAAGAAAATTATTTTTTCTCAACGGGTAAGGCTTTTACTGCTTCTACCGCTTTATCAGCCGATTTTACTGCTTCGGCGGCTTTATCAGCTGTTTCCTCAGCAGCTTTAACGACTTCTTCGGCTTTCGTGCTTGCTTCTGTCGTCGCTTGATCGGCTGCATTTTCAACGGCTTTTACAGTTTCTGCTGCTTTGCTTGTGTCAACGGCAGGTGCTTCGGATTTGGCAGCATCTGTTGCTGGCTTTTCTTCGGTCAAAGGTACCAGGATTTCAACTGTAGCCTGTTTACGCATGGCTTCTATCATGTTTTGGACTTTCTGACGTTGCAGATAAGGCATCAATTGATCTTTTACTGCTTCCAGAGGCGGCGGAGTCAGCGCGCGTGAGTTTTCTCTTAAAATCACATGCCAACCAAACTGAGTTTGAACTGGCGCTTTGGTGTATTTGCCGTTTTCAAGTTCAGCAACCGCCTTAGAGAACGGCTCCACCATCTGACTTGCCACAAACCAGCCTAAATCACCACCTTGTGCTGAGGTGTCGGTCGAGTGTTTGGTAGCCAAATCGGCAAATTTTGCACCCTTATCTAATTGTGCGATCAGCTTTTTAGCTTCGTCTTCGGTTTTGACCAGGATGTGACGCGCTTTAAACTCGGTGCCATTTTCAGCTGTCACTTTGCTGTCGTATTCGGCCTTTATTTCGGCATCAGTGATCGGATTGGCTTTCAGGTAGTTTTGCAGGCTAGTTTGTGAAAGCAGTGTATTTCTTGCCGATTCTATCTGCGCTATGAATTCAGGTGATTTATCCAGCTGTTTTTGCAACGCATCTTGAACCAGTAATTCTCGTTGAATCAGTTCTTCGACCAGTTTTTCTTTAGGGAAAGTCTGTCCGTGACTGCGTTGGGCGATTTCATTTTCCAGAGCAGTCAAGCTGGCTTTACTGATGTACTTGCCATTTACGACGGCGACAGCATCAGCTTTTTCAACAAGTGGCGCCGTTGTAGCACTATCAGTAGAGGATTTCTGTTCACAACCGGCAAGTAGTGCGGTACCGGCAATAAGCAGTGGGATGATGGTTTTTTTCATTGATTAACTTCCTTTGGTTTCTTCAGAGGGTGAGAGAGCATTAATACCTAAAGCATGAATTTGTTGTTTCATCATGTCGCCCAAGGCTTTATAGACCAGTTGATGGCGCTGAACTAATGATTTGCCTTCAAAGGCATCGGCGACAATCGTTACATGATAGTGGCCGCCACCACTACGTGCGCCGGCATGACTGGCATGTCCTGCGCTGTTATCAATAATTTCTAACAGTTGAGGCTTGAAGGCTTCATTTAATTTTTGTTTAATCACATGGCTTGTCATTGGGGAAATACTTTTTTAAAGGGTTTAACTGTCACGTTGGCATAAACGCCAGCGGCTATGTAGGGATCAGCATCGGCCCATTGCTGAGCGGTTTCCAGGCTGTCGAATTCGGCAACAACCAGGCTGCCGGTAAAGCCGGCTTCGCCCGGACTCTCACTATCGATGGCAGGGTGGGGGCCGGCTAACAGCAGGCTTCCCGCGTCTTGCAGTTGTTGCAGTCTGGCAAGATGAGCTGGGCGGGCGGATATTCTTTTTTCCAGACTGTGCGCCACATCTTCACTGATAATTGCGTACAACACGATTTATTTCTCGGATTCGGGGATATGTTTAAATAAAAAAACCATTTGCAGTAGAATAAAAACAACCATTAAACCTGGCACCACAAAAGTCTTAAAGGTGACCCAATCATCGGTATTGTAATGGTACATGACATAAAGATTGATAAAGCCAACACTGATAAAGAAGCTGCCCCACATGGTATTTAATCGTCTCCAGACCGGTGCAGGTAATGTCAAGCTGGCAGACATCATTCTTTCAATAAAAGGTTTTTTGCCAATAAATTGACTGCCTAAAAAGGCAATGCCAAATAACCATTCGATGATGGAGAGTTTCCATTTAATAAACTGTTCATCCTGTAAATACAGCGTTGCTCCACCCATGACCAAAATCAGAGCCAGTGTAATCCATTGCATGGTTTGAACTTTCCGGTGTTTAAACCAGGTATAGCTGACCTGAGAAACCGTTGCCGCAATAACAACAGCCGTGGCGACAAAAATGTTGTAAAGTTTGAAGGCAATAAAAAACAGAATAATAGGAAAAAATTCAAAAAGTTGGCTCATAAATTAGCTGCAAAGAAGGATCAGGCGAAAATATCTATTCCTGCGATCAGCCCGGAAAGCTGATCCTGTACAGGTTGATTACTGGCTATGCTATAGGCATTAAGTGCTTTTAAGGTACGCACATCAGTAGGTTTATAGTTGTATGCTGGGGAGTTTAAACCGGGATGATCAAGCCTTTGTTTGATCTCTTTGGAAGAGGAAACGGGGGCCGGCGGCTGATCAAAATTTCTTGTATGAGATTCTTTCGATACAGAAAGTTCATTGCTGAGACCTTTTTTTTGCGCGCTTTCGTTTTTATCGACTTGCGGCCGCTTAAAGCCAACGCGTGAAAAGTTTAACGATGAACTATGGATTTCCATAAATGTGGCTGTCTGCTGGGCAAACTTAAACAGTCTGCTATTGTAAAATCTTTACACGTTAATGTACACGATTCGATAGTTGTTTCTGTTAAAATATTCAATATTTTTTGGAGCCGGTCATGGATAAACATTCACAAACTGATTTAGAAGCCGCGGTTTTCAGACGCCTAATCAGCCATTTACAAAAGCATCCTGAAGTCCAAAATATCGACTTGATGAATTTAGCAGATTTTTGTAGAAATTGTTTGGCAAAATGGTATTTGGCTGCGGCGGCGGAGCAGAGCATCGATATGACTTATGATCAAGCCAGGGAATTGATCTACGGGATGCCTTACGAGGAATGGAAAAACCGCTTTCAAACCGAAGCGACGGTTGAACAAATCGCTGCCTTTGAACGCAGACAACAAGAAAAATAATGACCGCTACAACTCAGTTCGATGCCTTGTTTTCCGGTGTAATAGGGCAGGATTATGAAATGCTCAAACTTATTTGCCCGTTAGCAACCGAAATGAGCCGCTTGGTGGGTCAAACGGCGGCAGCCTAATAAACCGGCTGGATTTACTGGAACACTGGATTGTGCATTTGTTTGATGATGAATCAGAAAATCACGTTATGCGCACAGCAGTCGCGCTAAAGCAGATGGCGGATGCCGGCTTTACAGATATTAATTTGAGCCACCGGCTAGAAGTAAATGCGCTGGTGACGGCACTAAAACCAGAACGATAAATGAAACATATGAATGTAAAGCATAGATTTATTTTGGTCTTTTTAATCTCAATGATCAGCGGCTGCTCGAGTCTGGGCAAGGGCATGGTAGAAGCATTTTTGGAAAAACAGCAATCCGTGGACACGCGCCTTTGCGAAATCTGGGGAAAACCCTTCAAGGGTCTTTCGCCATTTTTGGGCAACAAACAAGGCAAAATGAAGGTGCTCATGGTGCATGGAGTGGGTTACCATCTACCCGGGTATTCAACCCAATTTGTAGAAAAACTGGCAAAAGAGCTGGATTTGCCGGTAATGTCAGCGCAATACAAAAATATCTCACTGACCAGCCGAGTTGATTCAAGTAAAAATTTGGGCAACTTAAGAATTAGCCGTTTGTTGAGCAAGGACAGAAGCAGAGAGTTACTATTTTATGAATTAACCTGGTCTGCCATTACTGCCAAACAAAAAGAAGTGCTGGCTTATGATAATTCGGGTGAATATTCCTTCCGCAGAGCAGAAATCAATGATCTGCTGAAGAAGTTCTCCAATGATACCGGGCCTGATCCGATTATTTATCTGGGAGAGAGCAGGGAGGATATATTGGTATCATTTGGCCAATCTTTTTGCTGGATGACCAAAAGCAACTGGGACGACCTGCCTGACGATGTAACTCAAGCCTGTTCATTCAATGATGAGCACATCGCTGCAAATATTCATGTCGATCAATATGCTTTTATTTCACACAGCCTGGGCAGTCGCATCATCATTGACGGCATGCAGCGCATTGCTTCTTTGCGGGATGAGCGTGATCCAGCATTTGGCGAGGCTTTGAAGCATAAACAAATCCCCATGTATATGATGTCCAATCAATTGCCCATGCTGCAATTGGGACGTAAATTACCTGATGTAAGCAACCAAAAAGCGGCATATTGTCGACCCGAAGGTGAAAAATATAATCAGCGAATGCTGGCCAAAACGCCCATCATCGCCTTTAGTGATCCTAATGATCTTTTAAGTTACGCAATTCCCCACGGTTTCGTAGAAAAATATCTGGATCCACGACTTTGCATAGATGTCACAAACATCAACATTAATGTAGCCACTATTTTTGATGCTTTTGGCTTGGGCAAAATGGCTAATCCTATCGATGCTCACGTCGGTTACGATACCGATGACAGAGTCGTTGCATTAATTGCCAAAGGCATTGGCAACGAAAATACGGCTGAGATTGTGAAGAATCGCTGTCGCTGGGTTGAAACCATAGACTGATCAGAGGGCTTACTAGAAATCTTTATTTACATCGCAGAAGAAAATCTCGGAACAGCAGTCGCCTTGTTAAAGTAGAAGGTGCGCGCGAGTTGGTACTGGGACGTACCGGCATGTCCTGCGGCGCCTTAACAAGCCATTGGCTATTTTGGTAAAGTGAATGTCAATAGAACCTAATACAAGCCAAACGACCTATCGTATGTGACGTGCTCTTTTCTGACCGAAACACGCATGCCTTCAGTCAGCGACAAATTAAATGCCTCGCAGTGTTCAAACAGTTCGTGATTCCTGCAAGACAGCCAATCGTTAGCGACTGGCTCAATTAGCCTAACCGAGCCGTTGCGTTCAAGCCAAACCGGTTCTCCGTTGGCTTTTTGATCGAGCAATTTGAAATTCTCCTCGGCGTCCAGATGAAATACCCAGCGCGTTTCCTGCTCCCGTAACGGAAAATCGGCGTACAGCGTCTGTGTTATCCACCACGGGGTTTGTGCTGATAAATCGAACAGGCGAGCCAATGGCGTTTTCAGCGCCACCTCGATGGCAGCGTTATCCAGTTCGGCAAATCGATGCCGCTCTAGGCCGATCTGCTTTACGCTCATAACAGCCATGACACCATAACTGTCCAAAAGAACAATGCGGACACACGCTAGGTCGATAGATAATCGGATTATTCGCTAATGCATCGAGATGTTGTTGAAGAGAGATAATTGATGCGACAATTCGGTACATAGGCAGGCCTCTTTCTGCGTGATTGGTTTCGAAGCTTCCCACGATAACAGAGGAGTGCCAGCCTTTTAAATACCGAATTTGTCTCGCGCTTAGAAAGGGACTCTACAGCCAGAATCCCTGAATTACTTAGGGACTAAAGTCGTATCTGGGGATTAAATAGGGGCAGACGTAACACCCGTCGATAAAATCTTCCGCCAAATACTCAGTACCATCGTCAAGTTTAAACTTAGCCATAATCATGACCCTCCATCTAATTCTTGGATTGTTAATCTGTAGCTGACAAAAAATGCCTGACTTAAGAGGCGTTTTTGCTTTTAATCAGAGGGTAACACTCACTACCTTAATTTTTCTTTAAATAGCCGGTCTACTCGAATGAGCCAGCGTCCAATATTTTCCACTTTCGGTTTCCAGCTTTTACCGGATTGAAAAATAAATTATCCATGAAAACAAAGTTATAGAAATTATGGCCGATCTGTTTTGATGCTACTGACTGGTAAATATTCGACGCCGTCTCACAATTAGAATTAATTGAGCAGTTTTGAGATGGTATAGATAGTACAAAGCTCACTCGACAGGACAGCGACAAACTACTGCTCATTCAATATTTCGCAATAGGGCCGATGCCCTGTATCAAAATCTGTGTTAAATCCTCAAATTATCTTGATCATATCATCCATTGAAAAACAGCTATCCCCGCAGCAACTGGCATGATGAAGAGAAGGCACAGAATACCAAGGCAGCCGCTGCCACGACCTTCCGAGTAACCACGCGGCTGTACCGGGTTTTCACGCAACCACCGGTGATGGCAAGTATTGCAATACAACTTAAGAAAGCCGTTATTCCAGGCTTGGATCGTCCGGGAGTCGAAATTCGCAATAGCCTTACACCGTGCACAACTAAACTGCTTCTCTTTCGGTTTCTTTTGCCGATTGAGAACAAGAAATGCGACTACCGCTGCAATTGCGTAAGGAGCAATAGCTTCATTCAGTAGACGGGTCTGATAAAAATCCCATCCCACTTTTCCCAAGCAGCCCAATAAGACCAGAATCAACAAGTAATCCAGCGCGTTTTTCCGGGGCGGGGTTACGTGAATAAAATGAGCTTTTCGCTGCGTAGCAGTTTGAACCAATCTTTCAATGACTACCGCTTTGGCTTGTAAACGCTGCTTGGCATCCAGCGAGGATTCATAGACAACACTGTCACCAACCTCTGGCCTTCTAGTGCTGGTTTTGAGGCTGGAAATATGAAAAAACACTTTCTCGGCTCCATCGTCGGAAACGATAAAGCCAAAACCTTTTTCATCATTCCACTGGCTGATTTTTCCTTTCATAAGTCACCATTGAAACCTGATTAGAATTTAGTTTTTGTATTTTTTTAAGGCCGCCATAAATTCCGCTTTGGCATGCTTTCGGGGCTGTCCTGTTTGCATGTAGCCATGCTCAAAATGCTCCAACCCTGAGGTATCCCCACAAAATATCAATAAAAAACAATGCATTATTGGATAAGATTTGGATAAAGATAAGATTTAAGTCGGTCTGAGCATAAGAATTCATTCTAAAATAATAATCTGGAAGGATAAATTTATGTCAATTATTGCTCTGCTGCATAACTTGTTAAAAGAAAAACTTCCTAGCATTCATGCTACTCGATTCACAGCGCTGATGGCTGCAGTCGAGGCTGGGTTGAAAGGAGCGTCGGTATCGATTACGCAACTCGGACGGACGCTTTCCGGACCGGCCTGCATCAAACACAAAATCAAACGCATGGATCGTTTAGCCGGGAATCGCCATCTTAACACCGAACGCATGGCGATCTACGGTGCTATGACCCAATGGCTATTGCAGTCCCTGCCCATGCCGTTGATCCTTATCGACTGGTCGCCCCTGACCGCAGATCAGCATCAGCAGCTCTTACGAGCAGCGCTGCCTACGGGAGGACGTTCCGTTACCTTGTACGAAGAAATTCATCCCATTAAAAAACTGGGCAACCGCCGGGTACAGCAGCGATTTCTCAGCAGTTTGCAAGCATTGCTACCCGCTAATGTAACGCCTATCATCGTTGCCGATTCCGGATTTCGCACGCCATTTTTTCGCGAAGTTGAAAGTTTGGGCTGGCATTGGCTCGGACGAATTCGCAATAGGGATTTCATTGCCTGGGCCAACCGGCCTAACGATTGGCTGGCGGCAAAGTCACTCTACGCCAAAGCCACTCGAAAACCCAAGTGCTTGGGCCCGGCCCGTTGGGTGCGTAGCCACCCGCTAGACGGTGAGTTGGTGACATTTTATCAGCCCGCCAAAGGCCGGAAACACCTGACGGCCCAACATCGTCCAAGCCAATCCAGTGCCAGTCGTAAACACGCCAAACGCGAAAAAGAGCCTTGGCTTCTGGTCGTATCGCCCTCGCTAAAAGCGTTTTCTGCGGCGCGGGTCGTGGATTATTATCGAAGCCGCATGCAAATTGAGGAAGGCCTGCGAGACACAAAAAGTACGCATTATGGCTTGGATTTTACCAGCGAAAGCCGGATTGAAGCCGAACGCCGCGCCAACCTGTTATTAATCGCCGCGCTCATCATTTTCGCGCTTTGGCTCACTGGGCTTTGTTTAAAAGGTACTGAAATCGAACGACATATCAAAGTCAACAGCAACCAGAATCACTCACCGTATTCGGTTATATTTCTCGCCCGAATCGCCTGCCGCTATGTTGCCTTTGAGTTGTCCGCCTCAATGTTGGAACAGGCGCAAGCTCTTTTATTAAACTACTTCGACTCATTCGAGGGAGGGTAAATTCGTGGGGATACCTCAGGCTCCAACCACATCGAAAGTGCACTGACTTTGCCAAAAATACCTTCGTCAACACCATTCAAATAGGCTTCAGGGTCATATAACCACTCATCCGGATACCAAGGCTTAAACTGCTTTCGGAATAGCCAATCTCGTCCATAGGCCCACGGCAGTTCGTTAAGATCAGTCATAAAACGCTCTCCCTCGCAAAGTCTATCGATATTCGCCGCGGTTTTAATGCCTTTGATGAACACGGATTGCTTCTCGGTCGTCGCAATACATGCCGCCAAGTCCGCCCGCGACTTCCAGTATTTACTGTACCAGTTGCTGCACAAGTGATAACGCTCGACCGCTTCGTTACCATTTTCAGAAAAGGTTTCCGCCAAAATCAGCAAGGCATCTTGTTGGCAACGTGGATCTTTCGATAGCACTAACTTAGCGTAAATGTGATCATTGCTGCCTTCGACTAACTCGGCAAGAAACTCGGCATAGGCTTGCGGTTGCTTATAAAAATCATGCGTCTCATAGATTATGTCATCGACGCCTTCCAGCCATTCCAGGCGCACGGCGAACAACTCGCTGGCCACCTGCAAAATATCCGGGGTCAATTTGACCAGCAGCTTATCGTCGCTCGCCACATCAGCCAGGGTTAAGCCGTGATCGAAAAAGCGCGGAATCTGGTTGCGATGCACACCATGGTTTTTAAACAGGCTAACAAATCGACTGGGTAATGTGTCTGTTTTTTGCTTCGCCGCAGCATATTTTTTAAACCGCTCCAACAGCGAGAAAAAGGCATCGACCTGATCAAGCATTTAATTGATTTCCTTATGCCATCATTCGTCGCGGCCTTCTTGGGAAACCCGAGCGGTTTTGCCGCGCGACGACTTACGCACTTTAACCGGTTTATCAGTAGACCGGACAGCAGCGATGCGAGCCAATAATGCACTGGCAGGCTCGTCGTTGGGGTCTTGCGGGACCAGTTCGCCGCGAAAGGCTTTGGCCAGTAGCGACGGGGTGAGTTTTTCGACTTGAGCGCTGGCGGCTTTGTAGCGCGCTTCCAGGCGGTCGGCGTAGGCGAGTAGCGATTCTACGCGGCGGACAATTTCATTCCTTTCTTCCATTTCTGGCATCGGAATCTGAATGCTCTTCAAATTAGCCTGTGAAAGATTACGCATTGAAAGCTGATTGCCACTTGCAAGAGTCTCTATTTGATGACGGCCAATATCAGAACGCAGAACATAAAGAAGCCAAGGCTTTATTTCTTCAGAAAGCACTAGTCGAAGAACCTTGTCAGGAAGGTATACGGGGCGTTTAACATTTTCTACCAAAACACATGCGCCAACGAGTTCAAGTGTATTTGCTCTTGATATCAGAAAATCACCTACCTTAATTCGAGTAGAATCAGGTAGTACTGTTCCAGAAGGTAACGTTTTACTTTCATCGTCGTTAAACACCCCCCACGACACAGCACTAATTTTTACCAGTCCTATCTCCCCAATTTCAGGCGGCCGCTCGTCACACTTAACGTTTAAGCCAGCTTCGATTCGTTGAATCAGAGAGCCTAACGTTGAGCTAGACCAATGACTAGGAGTGTTAGAGTTTTGCTCTCGCCATTCCTTAGTCAGATTGCCAGAAGTTGCCGCAGCAAGCACCGATTGCCTAAAACGTTTGAGGATGGCGGGAATGCGGTCGAGGTGGTCGCGGCATGCATCTACCCGAGCCAGTACGGTATCGAGTTTGTCGGTGATGCGTTTCTGCTCATAGTATGGGGCTAGCGGCAAACGTACATCGGCTAGTTTTGTAGCGTTAATATTTGCCAATGCGATACCGTTGGCAGCGACACTAATCTGTTTCCAATATTGATTAGATCTTAGAAATTGAGCAATGTAGCGAGGTTCGATCTCTTGTGAAGGAACAAATCGAATAAGGTATGAAGCAAAAACTGCTTTAGATACATTACTTGGAATCAAAGCACTAAATCCAACTGAGCCAGCCCTAGAAATCAAAATATCATTTGGATTAATTAAATATTTTGCCAAGTCAGATGGGGACTCTTCGCAGAACGGCACTGTTTCCCAGTTTATTGCGCCTTGAGTGATGTCAGTAGTGCGAAGAAACTTGACGTGTCCAATGTCTGATGACTTGGTTGTCCAACCGTACTGACCTTTATCACAAACTTCACCCAAGTTTGAGTAGCACCATCCATTAGGAAAATCACTCATCCTTCAATTTCCTCGTCCAACTCTTCCAAAATCCCCCGCAATTCATCCATCGCCGCATCCAGTTCAACCATGGCTTCCTGTGCCAGCAGTGCTGGTTCCGGTAAGTCTTGCGCATCGGTGGCGCTGTCGTCTTTTAACCAACTGATGTCCAGACTGTCGCCAAGCTCGGCGATTTGCTCGCGGGTGTAACAGCGAAAGCGGCCGGTTTCGCCTTGGTCTATGCGTTTAGCAAGACTGGTCGTTCCTGCTAATGGGTCATCGCCAAAAGCAGCTTCAAACTCGGCAAAATGCTGTTCGGTCAATTGCGTGCGTTTGCCAAATTGCGGCATGTTGGCACGTAGGTCGTATATCCAGGTTTCCTGGGTGTTGCCTTTGTCACTGTCGCCACGGGTAAAGAACAAGACATTGGTTTTAACGCCCTGGGCGTAAAATATGCCGGTCGGTAGGCGCAGGATGGTGTGCAGGTTGCATTTGTCCATCAGGTCACGGCGAATGTCGGTGCCGACGTTGGATTCGAACAGCACGTTATCCGGTAAGACCACGGCAGCACGGCCACCCGGTTTTAAGCCGCGATAGATATGCTGCAAAAAACAGAACTGCTTGTTACTGGTCGGAAACGTGAAGTCATCTCGGCTGGGCAGTCCGCCGCCTTTTTTTGTGCCGAACGGCGGATTGGTCAGGATCAGTGTGGCGTTGGGTAAGGCTTGGCCTTCCGGGCTGAGGGTATCGCCATAGCGTATGCCGCCATCGATGCCGTGCAGCATCAGGTTCATCAACGCCAAACGGTGGGTATCCTGCACATGCTCCATACCGTAAAACGTGTTATTGCGGTATTTGCGCTGCTGAGTTTCGGTGAGTGCATCAAAATCGTGATGGGTGCGCAGGTAATGATTGGCGGCAATTAAGAAGCCGCCGGTGCCTGCTGCCGGGTCTTGAATGGTATCGGCCAACGTCGGTTGCATCACGCGCACCATGCTATTGATCAAAGTACGCGGCGTAAAGTACTGACCGGCGCCGGATTTTTTTTCGTTGGCGTTTTTCTCCAGCAAGCCTTCGTACAAGTCACCAAGGTCTTCGCGGTGCACGCTGTACCAATCCAGTTTGTCGATTTCCGCGACCAGCGATGACAGTGTGGCCGGTTTTTTGATGAAGCTGCTGGCATTGGCGAAAATCTCCTGTGCCAACCGGGAACCGTGGCTACCCAAGTGGATCAGCAGGATTTTGTAAAACTCCAAGCGATCCGGTGCTGCGCGGCTTTCCAAATCCGACCAGCGGTAACCTTCTGGCAGTTGCTCTTCGCTGCCGGTTTCCATGGCCATTTTTAGAAACAGCAGATAGGTCAGCTCGGTGACGTATTGATGATAAGTAACGCCGTCATCCTTGAGAATGTTGCAGAGGTTCCAGAGTTTGCTGACGATATCGTTGGTAGTCATGAAGTAAGGGTTTGCAAAAATTGTTCGGGGGTCAAAATTGGGCAGGCGAAGGCATCGGTAATACTGAGTAAATCCTGGTCGCCGGTTACCAGAAAATTGGCCTGGCCTGCAGCGGCAAGTTGCAGGAACGGCAGGTCGAAGACATCGCGGCAGTCCGGGGTTGCCGGCGGCGGATTAGGAATCACCACGCTTTGGCAGTAAGGCAAATAGTCGGCCAGCAGTTCTTGCTGGTCGTCCGCACTGAGCTTGAACTTTGGGTAAGCCAGTACCCGAATTAATTCCGCAGCGGTGACTTTAGAAAGCAAAGGCTGGATGCGATTGTCCTGCCAAGCTAATCGCAACGGTGTCAATCGGCCTTGGGAAAACACTAGCGCAGACAAAATCAGATTGGTGTCGATGACGACGCGGGGTAATTTGATGACAGACTTCATTTATTAGAAGCTGTTGCATCGATAGGCGATTGCCTGGCCCAAGCGAGGGCATCGGTAATGTCTTGCTCTTGTAAATTTAATTCCGCCAGTTTGGCGCGCACGGCATCGCCGCGCTGGATGCGCACTGGAGTCAGGATGATCTGACCGTTGCGGGTTTCCACATCAAAGTATTCCGCCGCGCCGACGGCGGCAGTGATGCTTTTGGGCAGGGTGAGTTGGTTTTTCGATGTCATTTTGGCAAGCATGGCAATCACCGAATCTTGAAGTAAGGAAATCTTACTTTATGCTTTTGCTTGGCATTTTTCAAGCTGCGCCCGATTGCCAGAGCGAATCGTTGAAGGCTTCCACTACTTGCTGCAGTTCGCCCTTGAAGGTTTTATCCAATCGATTGAAACCGCCGCCTTCCCGTTTAAACACCAGATCGGGATCGTCCAGTGCTTCACGGTCCACCAGCTGGTTGGCTTTGGTTTGCGCGGCGATGCGTTTCAGCCAATCGCGTTGCGGTGAAGTCCAGGCTTGGCTGGCTAACAGTTTTTGCAAGGCATGGTCGACGCGTTCGCTGTAAGGCATCAACGCATCGCCAATCGCAGCCTGACGAATATAACCGACGATGCGGGCGGCGATGTCTTGATTGGTCATCTCGCGCCACGCAGTAGCCAGGTGGGTTTCGCTGAAACCGGCTTTGTCAAGTTCCAGCACCAGTTCGCGCAGTTGCTTGCGGGTAAGCTCGCGTGGCCGGGTCAGTACGGTCAGCAAGGCGGGAATGTCATTACTATGGCTGCGGATGAACGCAGTAAATTCGTTCAGATAATCTTCCGGCTTTTGGGCATTGCCGTAACCGCGTTCGATTTTGTGTAGTTTGTCTTCGTGATCGGACACGAAGATGGGCGGTGCGGAGCCTTCGCTTTTACGATCCAGAATTTCCCCCAGATCGGGATTTTGGGTAAACCAGGCGGCGACTTCGGTTAATGGCATGGCCCGCAGTTTTTTACTAAATTCGTCGGGCTTCATGCCTGCGCGAGTTTCAAAGTCTCTTGCCGACTGCTCGGACAGATGGCGTTTTTTACGTTGCAGCTTGGCAATGAACTGATCGCGTACCAAGCTGCGAGCATCGTCATCGGTGACATTAACCAATTCTTCGGCCAATTGGCAAAAGCTGATTTTGGGGTCAACCACGACTGGCCGCATGGCGGTCATGTCTTTGATCGCCTCGAATATTTGCACGGCATCGAATACCCGGAATGCCTCTTTACCAATGGCATCACAAAGCCGCGTCGCACGTCCTAGCATTTGATCGAACAAAATCCGGCTGTTGACCCGGCGCAGGAACACCAGATTGCAGATTTCCGGGACATCGATGCCAGTGGTCAGCAAGTCCACGGTGACGGCGACATTGGGTTGGCGCTCGTTTTTATAGCGGCGGATTTGTTGCAAGGGTTTGTCGGCGGCACCGGTAATTTTGATCACGGCATCATCGTCGACACTACCATATTCGGTCGCGAAAGCTTTTTTCAGCAAATCGACCACCAGATCGGCGTGGGCATCGTTGACGCAGAAGATCAGGGTTTTCTGCCGGGAAGCAGGATCAAGTTCTTTAGCCAGATATTCGCACACCACGCGATTGAATGATTCAGTGATGACTTTGCGGTTGAAGTCTTCGACGTCGATTTTGATTTCATCGGGGGCTTTGAATAAATCAATCTGGTTACGACGCGGATCGTAGACTTTGAGCTCTTCCCCAATTTTCCAGGCAATGCCGTTGGTTGAGAGTTCGGTATGAATTTGTATCGGCGGTTCGTAATCGACTAGGTAGCCGTCGATTACGGCCTCCCGGTAGCTATAGGTATAAATGGGTGCACCGAAGATTTGCGAGGTATGTAGGGCTGGCGTAGCCGTCAAACCGATTTTGTACGCATCGAAATAATCCAACACGCGGCGGTATTTGGAAATGTAATCGTCATAGCCACGGAAGGTCATTTCTGTGTCCGATAATTCCCGATCCAGCAAGTAGCCGCGATGGCATTCGTCTACCACGATGCAGTCGTATTGATCGACACTGGATGGCGTGACGTTTTCGGCTGCGAACAGCAGTCGCTGTACCATGCCTTGCACGGTGGCGATATGCACGGCGGTGTCGCTGTCTGGCGTTTGTTCTTCCAGCTCCTTGATGCCAAAGGTATCGGAAAAGGTTTGCAGGTTTTCCATGCGGGTGTCTTTGAAGGCGTTGGCAGCCTGTTCACCCAAGGCCGAGCGATCAACCAGAAACAGGATGCGCTTGAACCGTTGAGCTTTGAGCAAGCGATAGATCAAGGCTATACAGGTCTTGGTCTTGCCGGTACCGGTCGCCATAGCCAGTAGCATTTCCCGTTGACCGGTTTCAATGGCCTTTTCGGTGGCGAGAATGGCATCTTGTTGGTAATAACGTAATGGAAAGCCGTATTTGAAGGGTGTATCGACCAGTTGCGAATGAGCCTTGGCTTCGTCGCGTTTGATCAGCTCTTTCAAGCCTTCCGGGGTGTACCAGCCATCCAATGGGTGACCCAAATTATCCGCCCTGCGCAAATCGCAGAACCAAATTCCACTCTTGGTAGCTAACTGGCGTAGGAACGGACGGCCATTGGCGGAACAGGCAAACGGCACCCGGTAGATGTTGTCATTGCCCCAGTTTTGTTCCGGCAAGGTTGTTTCCACGCTGGGTTTGAAGGTTCTGCTGTAGCGTTTGGCTTGTTGCAAGGTACCCGAAACATCGACGTTTTTGCGTTTGGCCTCGACCACGGCAACAGGGGTCAAGCCGATGAACAGTACATAGTCAGCAGGACCGCTCTCGGTAGGCCATTCTGCAATCGCGCGATTGCGATTCTTTTCGGGGCGAGCACCTTTGTTGTATTTGATGATTTCCGAATCTGCTTCCCAACCCGCTTGACGTAATTGTTGGTCAATAAGTTTGCGGGTGTCCGCTTCGTCCAGTTGTAAAGACTTCGCGGCATCGTTGGCAGCGGTGATGAACTGGGTAACCGTGCTTTTGGGTTGGGAGGCTGCGGTATTCTGTTGTTTGGCTAAACGTTGCGCTAAGGACGCTTTGGCCTGTTCAGCTTCTGTAGCCAGTTGTTCCCAGAAACCTTGTTCATCTTTAGCGGAGCGTAATTGCTGTTGGGCACTGGCCAACTGTTGCGCGACATCCTGATGAGCGGTTTGAAACTCATCTACCAGTTGGTTCAGTCGTTGTAATTCAGCCCGAAGCTCGACACTTTCATCGCTGGGAGCTTGGGGTGGCAGAAATGGACCGGATTTGTAATTGGGATCTTTGAAGCTGCGATGGAACCATAGTCCAAGCTGCCAGGTTAATTTCAGGGTACTGAGGGCAGAACGATGGTCGCCGGACAATGCATGATTGGCAGCATTACCGGCACGCCTAATCTCGCTGAACAATTGGAAAATTTCTCTCGGCAGAACCCCGTTGTCCTGGAGGCGACGGAGCAAATCGTATTGTTTCTCTTCGGGTGACGTGTAAAGACCTGTTCGCGCGGCCAGCATTTGCGCTAACAGTTCAGCTAATTGGCGCAGCTTGAGAAGACAGGTATTGGGATCTTCGGCAAAATATTTTTCCGCCAACATTCCTAGCCCATATTTAACACCACGCCCCTCAATTTACTCAAAATCAAGCTGAGAGGCTTGTCTAAGTTATTGATTTTTACTATAGGCAGCTAATCTTTAGTGTTATTTGTGTTTTGTAGGGCCATAATAGTTATGTCTGCCTATTGCATATTTTTCCAGACTGCGCTATTTTTTTGCGTCATGTATATCCGTCGAACGCATACCAATAACTCGTCCACGGGCGAACGCTATTACACCTATCGCTTGGTGGCTAGCCAACGCGTGGATGGAAAACCGCGTCAGATAACCCTATTAAATTTGGGTAGGCATTTCGCTGTTGATCAAGATTTGTGGGCTTCGCTTTGTGTGCGGATTGAGCAATTGCTGAGCCACCAGACTGAGCTATTACCACTCGAATTGCCGGCTGCCGTTGACAAGGCGGCGCAACGCTTTGCCGCTCAGCTCATAGCGCAACGGGCGGTCGTCAGCAACACACCGATAGCGGATGAGGATCCTTCAACGCCTGCTGAGTCGTCAGTCGCGCGTGTAGAATCCATAGTGAGTGCACCAACCGATCTGCAAACCGTCGATGTGGACTCCCTGGAATTGACCCGGCCCAGAACCGTCGGCGTGGAACAGTTAGGACTTTGGGCCATGCAACAATTGAACTTCCTCGACTTGCTGGCTCACCTGGGCATCAATGGCGCGCACATAGCCGCGATAGTGGGTGCCATTATCGGCCGTATGGCCGGTGTAAGTTCGGAGTTAGCCACCCACAACTGGCTGATGAAGCAAAGCGCGCTGGGCGAATTAATGGACGTTGACTATGAAAGCCTGCCCTTGATGACAATGTACCGGGCGGCAGACACCTTGTGGAAACACAGCACCCAAATCGAACAGACCTTATTCACGCGCCTTACGGATTTGTTTGGTTTTTCCACCACCATCACCCTCTACGATCTCACCAATACCTATTTCGAAGGCGAAGTACCGCACAATACCAAAGCCCGGCGTGGACGCTCAAAAGAAAAGCGCACGGATTGTCCGCTGGTGACGCTGGGTTTAGTCTTGGACGGCAGCGGCTTTGTGCGCCGTTCACAGACCTTTGCCGGTAATGTCAGCGAAGCGGGTACGCATGGAAACCATGCTGCAAAATCTGGGTGCGCCACAGGGCGCCTTGGTGGTGATGGATGCCGAAATTGCTACAGAGGCCAATATTCAATGGCTGCGCACAAAAGGCTATGGTTATCTGGTCGTCAGTCGCGAACGCGCACGTCAATTTGATGCGGATGCCGCCATCTCGGTTGAAACTGCTGCCCAGGAAACGGTACGCTGCCAAAAAGTCGTCGCCGAAGACGGCCAAGAAGTGCGGCTTTATTGCCATTCATCCGGCCGCGAACAAAAGGAACGGGCCATGGCGGAACGCTTCGCCAGCCGTTTTGAAGCCGGACTTAACGCCTTAAACGCAGGGTTGCAACGCCCCCGCACCGAAAAACGCCCGGATAAATTATGGGAGCGTATCGGCCGCTTGAAAGAAAAGCATCATGGCATCGGTCAGCATTATCAAATCGACTTGCAAACCGATGACAGCGGTGAAAAAGCGCTAAGCATCACCTGGCAAAAACACAGTGTGCCGGGTTCTTATGTTGATCTCCCAGGTGTCTATTGCCTGCGCAGTAACCAATGCCAATGGCCGGAAGAACAGCTATGGCGCACTTATATGATGCTCACTGACCTTGAAGCCGTGTTTCGCTGTTTTAAAAGTGATCTGGGTTTTCGGCCTATCTTTCATAGTAAAGAAGAGCGGGCTGACAGTCACTTGTTCATCACCGTATTGGCCTATCAGTTTGTCCAACTTATTCGCCGCCGTCTACAAGAGAGCGCTATTGATGCCAACGGTAGTTGGCGCACATTACGGGAAATCATGCGCAGTCAATGCCGGGTAACCGCCAGTTTCCGTCGTGCCGATGGTAAAGCCTTGCATGTGCGCAAAGCCACCCGTGCGGAACCGGAGCAAATGGCTATTTATCGTGCCTTAAAAGAGAACCCGGCACCCGGAGGTATCAGCAAAACCATCGTCTAAAACACTGAGACTAGACGCTATTTTTCAAAGTGTAGTGCCACACGAAGATTTTTTATAACACAACATATTGTTTTTAAATGGATATTAATTGCAGGTGTTAAATATGGGCTAGATGCAACAGCTGTGGGTCGTGTTGTTGTAGAACAGCGAAATTGGTTTGCGTCCGATTGCTCATGTTTAGTCAGAACGCGATGAGGCTAGATATTGATCCAAGCCGCTCTCTCTGTAACAGTGCCAAGCGATTTATTGGATCAGGTGGAAGGTGTAATCTGATGTCCATTTGCGCTCTTCTCGTCCTTTATTATGAATTTGTTTTGGTGCCGTCGTCCATTATCACTGAATCAGTTCGCATAATAAGGATATATTCGTTAGAGCAAAATGAGATGCCGGCGCAAATTTATCATTTTTAAAGATCAGTAGTGCCAGTCTAGTTTGTTTACCAAACCTGCCTTTCCTGAAAGTTTGATTCCAGTGGAAACCCAACAGCGTGTCTTCGAATATGTCGAAGCGTATTATGATCGCAGACGGCTTCAATCCAAATTGGGCTATAAGCCCCTTAGGCTTTTGAACTTAAAAAGAAGCTTAGTGAAGTGTCTGTGAAAAGTTGGCAAGATCACATGCCGATTGCCAGTATAGCAAGCTTATTAACTTCTATTATCGATTGCCTTGGTGTCTGCGGCTATCCTGTGACATCCCTTTTTTATATTGTATTGATTTATATGGCGTCCCGGAGACGATTCGAACGTCCGACCTGCCCCTTAGGAGGGGGCTGCTCTATCCTGCTGAGCTACCGGGACTTTACCTGAGAATTTTAGCATAAGCCGGTCGCTTAATTCCTTTGTTTTCTTGTTTACGCTCTTTCCATGGCTGGCAGGATGCGCTGCATTTTTTTCAGGCCTTGTGGTAAGTATGAAAATAACCGCCTATCTGCTTTCTTTGCCGGCTACGAGCGCCTGCCACAGGTGCAAAAATGACGGTTATACCGAAATCAGGGAGTGGCTGAAAAATTCGCTTTGGCTTAATCCGTTCGGGCCGTAGGTGTGGCTCATTTGCGGCTTGCCTTTTAGAATGTGCAAAGAACGCTGGGTGTGGCGGGCCAAAAGATCGATGCCGGCGCCATTTTGTTCATTCAGGGCTTTGCAGGCCGCCGCGGTGGCTTTGATCTGTGCCCAGTTGTTGCGGGAATCGGCCGTGTGCTGTCCCGATGCTTCGGCACGTTGCAAATAACTCAGGATGCCGTCCTGAGTATTGGGCAGATGCTCGGTTTCTAAAACCTGGGTCAGCTGTTTGTTAAACTGCTCCAGCTGAATAACCAGCTGTTTCTTTGTGGCGGCAATAGCATTAATCAAGTCTGCCGACTGCTGTTGTGATAGGACATCGGCCTCGTGACCGAGTTGTCGATGCAGCTGTTCAACTAATTGTACGCCACCCGTCAACAATTTTTCGGCAATGGGGTAGGTTTTCTCTATCATGGTCATGTGCTGTTGTCTTGTGGCATTAGTTTTTCAAATTGAATCATTTTTTCGGCAATCCGTTCGGCATTAATCGGATAACTGCCGTCAGCAAGGGCTTTTTTTACCGCGGCTACCCGATCGACGTCAACGGAGGCAACCGCTGAGGATGATTCAAAGGCCTTTTTGATGTTTTGCGTCAGCGCCGTGATGGCGACGCTATCCTCTTTCGCTTTGGTTTGAGCCACTGCAGGCTTTTCGCCATCCATTTCAGTCTTGGCAGCTGTTTTGATGGCGGCCTGGTTAGTTGTTCTGCCGGTGATTGCTTCAATAGCCATGTCAAATTCCTTAGTTTCTTTTTAGCTATAGCTAGTATCGGCAATGCGGTTTAAAACTTTAACAATTATTTAACGGGGTTTGATGTGACCGAAACCCGGCCCGGTTCGGTGACGATGGCATTGATCATGCGCCCCGAGTTCTGGTTTTTGACCGGGATCAGCTGTCCTTTGCTGCCGTTCATCATGGCGGTGCCATTCATCTTGATGGAAAAAGCCGGCTGCTCGGCACAGATAATCACTTTGTCGCCTCTTTTAACGAGCTGGAGTGTAGTCAGGCTCCTTGGGCTCAGAATAGAGCCTTGAGCCAATGCGCGGATTGCCTGCTTGTTTTCAATTTGTTCCAGCTGAGTGACAAAATCACCTCTGAGCCTCGAAACATCCCGTCTTTCCAAAGCCAGGTGTTGGCGGGTAATGAGCTCGCCGCGTTGCAGCGGTTGAGTCAGCACCAGAACCTGCTGGTAAATTTTAATCACTGCCGAGGTAAATATTGACCAGTTATTGGGCGCATTGCAACGCACACTGATTGAAGTCCGCCCAGCCTTCAGCCGTTCTCCAAGCGCAACCGTTTCTAAATCATGCGAGCAGACCGGCAATTTCAATAGCTTGTCCAGAGGCGTGATGCTGACTTCATATTCCGCAGCGCTATCGATGTGTTGTTCAATATACGCATTCACCGCTGCATAAATCGATTCATGTGCCTGGAACGCGGGATCTGCGTGCGTTGGCCCGCCTGCTATCAGCGTCATTACCATACTAAGGAGTAGTTTTTTGAACATTTGAAGTGCCGGTTTTATGACTTGACTGGTTACCAAGCATAATCGATGCCAGCTTTGAGAGGTTCAAGGCGAAAGGGGAGGGGGGGAGGCTGGTGTTCCGGGGGAGGAGGTAATTTTTTGACGCGAGCTGGAATTGTCCCTAGTTTTCGATGGGTTTGTCCAAGCGGCGATTTTTTGCCGGTTAGGCCGGTTGAGTATCCATTGATTTTTCTTGATATTGTTTATCTATATGATTTTATTTATTAAATAAATGATTGGCTTGTTATGTGCTTTTGTTTTTGCAAGCAACACGAGGATACAAACATGGCTATTAATTTTGACAACGCACTGGGCATTCATCAGCAGGCGCTGGCTTTACGAGAAAAACGCAGTGAAGTGCTGGCATCCAATTTAGTCAATGCAGACACTCCCGGCTATAAAGCCCGGGATCTGGATTTTCAATCTATGCTCAAACAAACCTTGCAACAGACCCCGCCTTCAGGCCATCGTTTGGAGCGCACGCAAAGCGGCCATCTTGCACCGCAAGAGCAACAATTGGGCGCGCAATTAATGTACCGCAATCCCCATCAGGTTTCCCTGGACGGCAACACCGTCGAATCACATATCGAACAAGCCAAATATGCCGAAAATGCCGTGCAGTACCAAGCCAGTTTGCGTTTTATCAGTAATAAGTTTGCCGGTCTGATGACCGCCCTGCGAGGAGAATAGTCATGTCTGCGTTTAACATTTTTGACATTGCCGGCAGCGGTATGAATGCACAATCGCTACGGCTCAATCTGGTAGCCAGCAACTTATCGAATGCCAACAGCGTCAGCAGCAGTCTGGAGACGGTTTATAAATCCAGGCAACCAGTATTTGCGGCGGAATTAAAAGGCGTTATGGATAAACAGAATGCAGCCAGCGGAGTAAATGTGCTTGGTGTGGTTGAAAGTCAGGCACCCGCAGTTATGGAGTACGCGCCGAATCATCCGATGGCCGATCAAGCCGGCTATATCTATAAACCAAACGTAAATACGGTTGAAGAAATGGCCGATATGATGTCGGCATCGCGTTCTTACCAGAACAATGTGGAAGTGTTGAATACGGCCAAGGATTTGATGCTACAAACACTACGAATGGGACAGTAAGGGGATAAAAATGGCTATTTCAATAGATACGCTTAAAGGGTTGGGATTGGCGACCGTGGAGCCTGCGGCTGCGCCCAAGAAGCAAACGCTGGGTCAGGAGGAGTTTTTAAAACTGATGACGACCCAGCTAACGCACCAGGATCCTTCCAAGCCCATGGAAAATGGTGATTTTCTCGCACAAATGGCGCAGTTTGGCACGGTGTCGGGTATACAGGATTTGCAGAAGGCCTTTGGCGATTTCGCCGCCTCGATCAGTTCCGGCCAGGCGCTCCAGGCGGCCAGTCTGGTAGGGCGATCGGTAGCGGCGCCTTCTAGCGAAGGTTTGTTGTCTGCGGGTGGCGAAATCAAAGGCCAGCTGGATTTGCCCGATAGTTCGCTTAATGTTGGCGTCAATATTGTTGATTCCAGAACAGGCGAAACCATCCGGCATCTGGATTTGGGCGCGAACCCGGCAGGCACTGTACCGTTTAGCTGGAATGGTTTGGACGAGAATGATGTACCGGCATCCCCAGGCGTTTATAAAATTGAGGCAGTGGCCACTGTAGACGGTAAAAATACCGCGTTGGCTACCCAGATTTATTCAAAGGTCGAAAGTGTCAGTCTGGGCAATGCACAACAGGGGATGCGCGTTAATCTGCTGGGGCTGGGGCCGGTTAGTTTTAATCAGATTAAACAGATTCTTTAAATTTGGAGAGATGAGATGGCTTTTTTTACAGCATTAAGCGGCTTAAACGCGGCGGCAAAAAATTTGTCGGTAACCAGTAATAATATTGCCAATGCAAACACGACGGGATTTAAGCAATCCAGAGCGGAGTTTGCCGATGTCTATGCCTCCAGTATTTCTGGAGTCAGCAAAATTCAACCGGGCTCGGGAGTTCGCGTAACCAATGTCGCACAGCAATTTACCCAGGGTAATATCAATGCAACTGACAACAACCTGGATTTGGCGATTAGCGGCGAAGGCTTTTTCTCGCTCGGAACCGATGCAACTTCAACCTTGCCGACTATTTACACGCGTTCCGGTGAATTTAAACTCAATAAAGAAGGCTATGTAGTCAATAATCAGGGCAATTACCTGATGACTTTTAAACCCAATGGGACGACCGTCGCAGAAGGCTTTAGTACGGGATTTTTTCAGCCCTTGCAAGTCAGTGCCGAGCAGGGCTCTCCGGTTGCAACGACCGCCTTGGGGATTAGTGCAAATTTACAATCGGTGCAAACAGCGCCTATCGTGACCACGGTAGACCCTAAAAATCCGGATTCATACAATCACACAACCTCCATGACGATTTATGATTCACAAGGAAATTCCCATATCGCAAGCACGTATTTTGTAAGCCAAAGCCCGGTGACGCAAAATTCTTGGAATGCGTATTTGTTTGTTGACGGCAAGGCATTCAATGTCGATGGTTCGGGGGCGCCCATTCCGCTTGACGGCTCACAGACAGCAATGCCAATAACTTTTGATACCGCAGGGAAACTGACTGCACCGTTAACGCCCGTGGCATATGGCCCTTTAGCTTCTGCGGATATAGACCCTAATCAGCTGGTCGCCGATTTAAACCTTAGTTTTGATTTTACCGGCACTACTCAATATAGCAGCGTCTTCTCGGTAAATAATCTAAGTCAGGATGGTCTGCCCTCAGGCAATTTGACAGGTATCAGTGTCGATGATGCCGGCGTGGTGTTTGCCAAATACAGTAATGGAGGCGTATCGCCCTTAGGCAAGGTAGCGCTGACCCGTTTTGCCAATCCTCAGGGGTTGGCCAAGCTGGGTGATTCTACCTGGGCGCAAAGCGGTGATTCGGGTGAACCTATTCCCGGCGAACCCGGCAATGGCAGCTTTGGCGTGATTCAGTCGGGTGCGCTGGAAGGCGCTAATGTCGACTTGTCGCAGCAGTTAGTCAATCTGATCATCGGTCAGCAGGCTTACCAGGCCAATGCACAATCGATTTCGACAGAAAACACCATTACTCAGACTATTCTGAATATTCGTTAAATAGCAAGTTAGGAGCAGAGCCATGGACAAGAGTCTCTATATTGCAATGAGCGGTGCCAAGCAGACCTTGCTGGCGCAAACCGCAAACGCCAATAATTTGTCGAACACGCAGACCACCGGCTTCAAATCGGACTTGCAACAATTTCGCAGTCAGCCGGTGTTCGGTGCCGGGTTTCCTACGCGTGTTTATGCTATGACCGAAAGACCAGGCACCGACTTGTCCCCTGGCTCCCTGCAGACGACAGGCCGCGATCTGGATGTGGCGATTAATGGAGAAGGCTGGCTAGCAGTGCAGGGCGCGGACGGCCAGGAAGCTTATACGCGTGCCGGTGATTTGCGCATAACGCCGGAAGGCTTGCTGCAAACCGGCACCGGCTTGCAGGTGCTGGGGCAGGACGGGCCCATTGCTATTCCCGCGGTTCAAAAACTGACCATCGGCAAGGATGGCACGATCAGTATCATTCCTTTGGGATCGAATGCGACCACTCTGGCCAGCCTGGACCGGATCAAACTGGTCAAACCCGAATTGGCCAATCTGGAAAAGCGCGACGACGGCCTCATGCATCTGAAAACCGCGGCAACGACTGAAGCCAGTGCTGATGTTGAATTGGTGCAAGGCGCGCTGGAGGGCAGTAATGTTAATGCCATTGAGGCTATGGTGGCGATGATTGAGCTGGCGAAAAATTTTGAGCTGCAAACCAAAGTCATGAAGAGCGCCGATGAAAATTCCAATATAAGTGCCAAGCTGATGCAGATGGCATAAACCCTGCATTAAACAGCTTGAGCCAAAAAAATGCCACATTAGGAGATTATCATGACAGAACGAGCATTATGGGTGGCCAAATCAGGCCTCGATGCGCAACAAACCCGCATGGCAGTGATTGCCAACAATCTGGCCAACGTCAATACCACCGGCTTTAAAAAATCCAGAGCCATCTTTGAAGACCTGGTGTATCAGAATATCCGGCAGGTCGGCGCACAAAGTACGCAAAACACCCAGTTGCCGTCGGGTTTGCAGCTGGGCACCGGGGTCAGAACGGTTGCTACCGAGAAACTGCATAGCCAGGGCAATATGCAGCAGACTGAAAATCCGCTGGATGTGGCAATCAATGGCCGGGGCTTTTTGCAGATTCTGATGCCTAACGGCGACATCAACTACACCCGTGACGGGTCATTGAAACTGGATTCAACCGGGCAACTGGTAACCTCGGGCGGCTTGACCTTGGAACCTGCGATTACCGTCCCAAATGATGCCATCAGCATCACCATAGGCAGGGATGGCACGGTATCCGCCTTGCAGCCCGGCAATCCCGCGCCGGTACAGCTGGGACAAATCCAGCTGGCCGACTTTGTCAATCCCACCGGGCTTGAGCCGGTTGGTGAAAATCTGTTCAGGGAATCGGTTGCCAGCGGCGCGCCGGTCGTGGGCACGCCGGGCGAAGAAGAATACGGATCGTTGTTTCAGGGCTCGCTGGAAACTTCCAATGTCAATGTCGTGGAAGAGCTCGTCAATATGATTGAAACCCAGCGGGCTTATGAAATGAATTCGAAAGCGATTTCCACGACCGATCAAATGTTGTCCTTTGTGACGCAGCAGCTCTAGCGGGGTGAGGGCATGAACAGGCAAAAAACCGGGTTGATAGTCAGTGTCTTAAGCTTGCTTGCGGCGTGTACCCCCTTACCGCAACGAGATCCAGCGTTTGCGCCGGTCGCGCCTGCGGATTTGAGGCCGCCCGCACAGAGCAACGGCGGCATTTATCAAGCCGGTTACGATATGCGCCTGTTCGAGGACAATAAGTCCATGAGAGTCGGCGATATTCTGACCATCCGGCTGCAAGAGCAAACCCAGGCCAAAAAGAAAGCCGATCTGGATACCAAAAAAGACACCACTATGAGTGGTTCGGCGCCAACACTGTTTGGTTTTCCTGCTGCTTCCCTGTTGGGCACTGATATGAAAACCGAATTGGATTTTGCCACTAAATTCGGGGGTGAAGGTAGCGCCAACCAAAGCAATAGTTTGACTGGCAATATTTCGGTGACCGTGGTGGAGCTGTTGCCCAATGGCAATCTCCGGGTGCGCGGTGAAAAACGCGTGACTTTGAACCGGGGGGATGAGTTTATCCGTTTGTCCGGCATCGTCAGGCCCGTGGATATCGATGCTGCCAATACCATTTCATCCGACAAAGTGGCTGATGTGACCATCATGTACACCGGTAGCGGTGCCATGGCTGACGCCAGCAAGGTCGGCTGGTTTTCCCGGATTCTTATGAGTCCCTGGTTTCCTTTCTGAGCGTGGATGAACATGCACACGAACAAGATGATTTATCTGCTGATCGGGCTGCTGTTTAGTGCGCCACTTCAGGCCGAACGCATCAAAGATATAGCCGCCATTGCGGGTGTGCGCAGCAATCAGCTTGTTGGGTATGGATTGGTAGTGGGTCTGGACAAATCCGGTGATAAAACCCGGTTTACCGGGCAAAGCCTGCGCAGCATGCTGGGTCGTCTGGGTTTGACCTTGCCGCCCGGTCTTGATCCTAAAGCCAAGAATATCGCGGCCGTGGCCATTTCTGCAGAATTGCCGCCCTTTGCCAAACCGGGTCAGCAGATTGATGTGACCGTGTCTTCCATTGGCGATGCCAAGAGCTTGCGCGGTGGAACTTTGTTATTGAGCCCGCTCAAAGGCGCGGACGGCCAGGTCTATGCCATTGCCCAGGGTAATCTGATGGTTGGCGGACTGAGTGCATCCGGTCAGGATGGCTCCAGTGTTACCGTCAATAATCCCAGCGTGGGCCGTATTGCCAATGGCGCGACAGTGGAGCGTACTGTAGCTACGCCTTTTGCTGACGGCGATGCCTTGGTGTTCAATCTGCACACGCCCGATTTTACGACTGCCAATCGTATGGCCGAGTCTATCAACCATGTATTGGGGCCGAATACCGCGAAGCCAATCGATGCAACCTCAGTCAGCGTCAGCGCACCCCTCGATGCCGGACAAAAAGTCATGTTTGCCTCCATGGTTGAGAATCTGAGTGTTGCGCCGGATGATGCGCCGGCGCGTATCATTATCAACTCCCGCACCGGCACGGTTGTTATCAACAGCAAGGTCAGAGTGCAGCCCGCGGCGGTGTCCCACGGCAGTTTGATCGTAACCATCAGTGAAAATCCCCAAGTGAGCCAGCCAGAACCCTTCTCGCGTGGACAAACAGTGGTAACGCCGCAATCCGATGTCAATGTGCAGGAAGAGACAAATCACATGTTTGTGTTCAATCCTGGCGTATCGCTGGATGAAATTGTTCAGGCCGTCAACAACGTGGGCGCTGCGCCTAGTGATCTGGTGGCCATTCTGGAAGCGCTTAAAACGGCTGGCGCGCTGCGCGCCGAACTCATTGTGATCTAGCAGGAGACCGTTATGTTAACTACCAACAATGCCGATGTTTATACCGATTTTAATGGCCTGGCCGCATTAAAAACCCAAGCCAAAAAAGACTCACCGGCTGCCTTGCAGGAAACCGCCAAACAATTTGAAGCCATCTTTCTGAACAGCGTGCTCAAAAGCATGCGTGCAGCCAAACTGGCTGACGGCATTATGGATAACGACCAAAGCCAGTTTTACAGGGACATGTATGATCAGCAATTGGCCGTGCATTTGTCCGGTTCGCCGGGTGTGGGGCTGGCCGATTTAATTGTTAAGCAATTGAGTCACGATGAGCACGATGATCAGGTTAATAATGAAAAATTGCAGCTAGAAGATTATCTGAACCGGTCGGCCGGTGCCGCCAAACCCGCATCGAGGCAACATCAGCACGCAGCCGGCAAGGCTGTTGGCCGCACAGATGACGGAGTGATAGACGATCAGGACAGCAGTTCTGTTGATGAGGTTACCGACATTCCATTAAAGAATGCACCGGCCTTGCCGATAAACTCAGCACAGGAGTTCGTCAGGCAATTGCTGCCTTACGCCGAACAAGCCGCGAAAGAGCTGGGTGTCGAGCCCAAGGTCATTATGGCGCAGGCGGCGCTGGAGACGGGTTGGGGACGGTCATTAATAAAGAACAGCAATGGCACTAACAGTTTTAATGTCTTCAATATCAAGGCCGACAAAAGCTGGCAGGGCAAACAGGCGCAAGTTCCGGCGCTGGAATTTGAGGATGGCATCGCCAAAAAAGTGCATGCCGGCTTCAGGGCTTACAACTCGTTTCAGCAAAGTTTTCAGGATTATGTGAGCTTTGTAAAAAGCAATCCCCGCTATCAAAATGCCTTAAAGCAGGCAGGCAATTCAGAACGCTACATGCAAGAGTTGCAGCGGGCGGGTTACGCAACAGACCCAAATTATGCGGAAAAAGTCATGAACATTTATCGAAGCCATAACCTGGCCGGCTTTGAAGCCGATAAGCTTGCCTCGATGCTTGATCAGCAAACCGGCTAAATGCACCACAGGATACGATCATGAGCGGAATTTTAGGAACAGCATTATCAGGATTGATGGCTTTCCAGCGCTCGCTGGAGACGACCAGTCATAATATTGCCAACGTCAACACCGAGGGCTACAGCCGGCAGCGGGTTGAATTGAGTACGCGCCCTGAGCAATACATCGGTCCTCCGGGATATGTCGGGCAGGGTGTTAATATTGCCAATATCAGCCGCAGTTATGATCAGTTCATTAACAATCAGCTGACCTCCAGCACGTCTGCCTTTGCTGAATCCAATCAGTTCTATACGATGACCTCCCAGGTAGATAATGTGGTGGCCGATCAAGCTACAAGTTTGTCACCAGCCCTGAAAGCGTTTTTTAATGCTGTCAATGAAGTGGCGAATGATCCTTCATCCATACCGGCGAGGCAGGTCATGGCCGGCGAGACCGGAAATTTGGCCGGGCAGTTCAATACCATGTCGGCCCGGTTTGAGGATTTGCGCAGCCAAACCAATAAACAAATGCAAGGCATGGTGGATAATATCAACAGCTATGCAGAAGCGTTTGCCGCACTGAATGTCAAAATCGTTGCGGGGACGACCAGCGCTGCCGGCCTGCCTAACGATTTACTGGATCAGCGTGACGCCTTGATTACCAAGATTGCCGAAAAGGTCAATGTGTCTGCAGTCAATCAGCAAGATGGCTCTATCAGCCTGTTTATCGGCAGCGGCCAGTCTTTGGTGCTGGGTGCCAATGCGTATAAATTAGCCCTGGCTGATGCAACTGCCGGCCCGGAGCAAAAAGAGATTGTTTTGGAGGGGCGGCCCATAACCCGGCAGATTGCCGGCGGCGAGCTGTCGGGCGCGCTTAGATTTCGTGATGAAGTGTTGAATCCTGCTCAAAACCAGCTGGGCTTGCTGGCCGCCGGTTTGGCTGTTGAATTTAACGCCGTGCATCAGGCCGGTTTTGATTTGAACGCTGCCAACGGGAAAGCGGTATTTGTTTTTGGCAGCTCGGCCCTGGATGTGCCGGTGGCCGTCAATCCGAATTTGCCTGGCGGCGGCGCGGTTTCTGCGGTTTATAATCCGGCCGATACCGGCGGATTAAGAGCCAGTGATTATCGTCTGGATTACGACAATATCAGCAGCAGCTATACACTAACCAGGCTCAGTGATAATCAGAACATCACCCTAACCGGATTCCCCGGCAGTTCTGTTAATGTGGAAGGCATGACACTCAGCCTGACAATGCCGCCCACCGGGGCAGCCAGCTATTTGATCCGGCCCACTTTTAGTACTGCCAAAACCATCAGCGCCAATATTAGTGATCCTAAAGAAATAGCCGCTGCTACTACTGCGGCAACGTTGCCCGGTGATAATACCAATGCGTTGAAACTGGCCAAGCTTGAGACGGATTCATTATTACTAGGCGGCAAAGCAACGTATTCCGACGTTTACGGACAATTGGTGAGTCAAGCCGGCACCCTAACCCATGCCGCAAAGATTAGAAGTTCGGCGCAGCAAGTGGTATTAAATCAGGCCACACAGGCGCGTGAAAATCTCGCCGGCGTTAATCTGGATGAAGAGGCCGCCAATCTGATTAAATTCCAGAATTCCTATCAGGCTGCGGCTCAGGCCATTGCGGTGGCCAATTCCTTGTTCGATACCTTGATCGGCGCCATCCGCTAGGAGATCATCATGCGCATCTCAACTCCATGGGCACAACAACTGGGCGTTAATTCGCTGCTCAATCAGCAGGTCAGGCTCAATCAGACGCAGATGCAGTTGTCTGTGGGTAAAAAAATTTTGACGCCCTCCGATGATCCAGTGGCCGCGACGCGGATTGTCGATCTGAACCAGGGAATCAAGCAGAACGAACAATATCAGAGTAACATCAATGCTGCCCGGCAGAGGCTGTCTCTGGAAGATGGTGTGTTGCAGGATGCCGTCAGTGTCTTGCACAAAATCAAGGAATTGGGCGTGCAGGGCCTGAATGCGACCAATTCGCAAAACGACCGCATCGCGATAGCGGTCGAGATGGAAGAATTGAACCAGCATTTGCTGGGGCTGGCCAATACCCGGAATGCCAATGGCGAGTACCTGTTTTCAGGCTTTAAAACCGATACACCGGCCTTCATTAAAAATGCGGCTGGCGGTTATGTCTATGCCGGCGATCCCAATCGGCGCGAGATTCAAATAGCCAGTGACCGGCGTATTGCCGACGGCGATTATGGCGCGTCTGTGTTCGGGGTTCCTACCGGCGCAGCTCCTGTCTTGGGACCATCCGGCCCTGTCGATAATGTGTTTGAAGCCATTGACAAGTTTGCCGCTGATTTAAGGGCCGATGCGCCGCAGGGTAATTCTTTGGACGATATTGCCGGTGCCCTTGAAAAAATGCTGACCACCGAAGCGTCTGTCGGCGTAAGGTTAAATGCCCTGGATAGGCAGGAAGAAGTAAACTCAGGGTTTATCCTGGAAATGCAAACCTTATTGTCGGCGACGCAAGACCTCGATTTTACCGAGGCCATCAGCCGCTTTAATTTGCAGACTCTGTCATTGCAGGCCGCCCAGCAAGCTTTTGCCAAGGTGCAGGATTTATCGCTGTTTAAGTTTCTTTAATGCTTCGACGCGCTCAGCACGAAGCTGGAACGGCGACAAGGCATGAAGAAATATGCGGCTTAGGCTATCAGTAAAAAATAGGCGCCTATCATGCTAGCTAATTGGAACAGCAGCAGTTTGATTTTTTGATCAAGCGGTAAACGCTGCCAAGCCTGCACAGCCTGGATTCTGATCAGCGCGTATTGCTCGGACAGGCGGTTTTTAATACGCAGAACCAGGGCCGGCAGGCGCCTCCACAGCCAGTACAATCCCAACAACCCGGCGCCCAAGCTCAAGTAAAAAACGATGAGCTGGCTGTAGTACTTGCTGACACCCAAGGTATGCCCCAGGATTTCCTCAAGCAGCAATGCCCCGCCTTCATACAACTTATGCACCAAAACGGCCAGATAGTGCAATAAATCTTCCGGCATGGCTACAAAACCAATCAGCAGCAGAATAAATGCCCATTTTTTAGCGATGGCGATCCAGGTTTTCAGAATAAAAACCCATCTTTTAGCGTTGGAGATCCAGTTTTTCAGTATTTGTAGCAACAAGTTTTTCATGACTTTCATACCTCAATGAGCCGGTTTGACTTGAATACCCAGGGCAGCCTGGTAATCGGCATGCCCCTTGAACAGGGTGCCGGCGGCTTCGGCGGCCAGCAAGGCGGCGTCGCCGCTGGCGATTTCACGCAGATTGACAAATAATAAAGTGCTTTCGCCCAGTTCAAAACGGGTACGCTCACCTTCCTCAAGTTGCTGTGCGGCTTGCTGTTGCTGGGCGCTCAGCGTTAAACGTTGACGCGCGGCGGACAAGGCTGACAAGGCATCTTTTACTTCGGCGCCGATGCGATCCTCAAGCCCATTGCGCTCCCATTTCAGCCGTTGCAGATTGGCGGCGGCCACTTGAGCACGCCCTCCAGCGACACGGCGCTGCAAGGGAATATCCACATTCAGGCCCACATATAACTCATCGCGGTTGAGTTTATCTTTGCCAGCCCCAATGTCTTTGGCGCCCATCACCGACACATCCACTCCGGGAGCGCGCTGGTTCAGTTGCAGTTCCAGCTCGGTTTGTGTTTGTCGGCTCTGCATATCAAGACGCTGTAATTCCGGTCTTTGAGTGTGCGCTGTTTGCACGGCTTCGGCGGCATCGAGGGTAATTGCCGGTTCTTGCCCGGGAAAACCGGCCGGCAACTGTTCGTTTACAGGTACTTGTGGTTGCCCCTCGGCGTCGCGCCAGTACAGCGAGAGTTGTATGGCGCTTTGTTCCAATAGCCGCTGCGCTGCCACTCGGCGCTCGCGGCGTTCGATAATCGCCCGCTGATTATCCAAGGCTTCAAATTCTGGAATATCACCAGCCCTTACCCGTTCGCGTATGCCGGCATCGCGCTGTTCGGCGATTTGTAGCAAGTGTTCCGCTACCTGAAGGCGTTGGCCGGCCAATACCCAATCCCAATAGCGGTGTGTTGCCAGCCGGCGGATTTCCAGCAAGGTTTGATCGTATTCGTGGCTGGCGATGATTTGGCCCAGATCCGCCTGTTTCAGGCTGGCGCGGCGGCGGTCGATGTCGCGGTTACGCCAAAGCGGAATGTTGACGCCAATCCGGACTTCACCATCCTCGGCGGTCTGACTTTTGCCTTCATAAACCGGATAGTCGCCGCTGCCGCGCCGCCAGCCACCGAAGAAGGTCGTGCCCCACAAGCCGGTGGGCTGCTCGATACTGACATCGTTATTCCGGTTTTCGTACAAGCCGGTGACCGACCAGCGGTTTTGCGTTTTCAACACCGTATCGAATCCACCCTCCGCCGTCTGATACTCGCCCTCGGCGGCGCGCTGGCGCTGTCCGGCGGCCAGCAAACCCGGAAAGGCTTGCTGCGCCGAGTTCAGCACCCCATCCAAAGTTAAGGCTGCGTCTGGGCTGGCTTTACCGGCCAGAGGCCAGCACAGCAAAGCCAGTATCAGGATGAGAATATTGTTCATGAGTCTTTTTTCTCGCCGCTGTCTTGGCTTTTGCCTTCACCCGCGGCTTTTTCGCCAACAGTAGGTTCTGGCAATACCAATGGCGGGAAGCCGTTGAAAATACGCCATAACTCGTAGCCTAGCGTCACCCGGCCCAGCAGCACCCAGCCGTTGACGCGCACGCCTTGGCGCAGGAAGCGCGCGCCGGGCCAGGCAATGTCGTCATCAGCATCCGCCGTCACCAGGATGCGGAAGTGGCCTTTGCCATCGTCGGTGGCATCAATCAGCACCACCCGGCCGGCGAATGAACCAATCGAGAATTCCGGCCAGCCACCAAACTGGACGGCTGGATAGCCTTCAAATTGCAAGCGTACCCGGCTACCTGTGACAATCAAGGGCAGATCATTGCCGTCCATCCACAGTTCGACGGCACGCTGTTCGGTGTCCGGGATCAAAATAGCCAAGGCTTGGCCGGATTTCACCAGTTCCGCGCCGGGATTGGCGAGTAAGCGCAACACCGTGCCGTCGCGCGGCGCGGTGATCGTTTGTGTTTGCTGACGCGCCTGCCGGGTTTGCAGTTTTAATAGATCGGCGAGGACGTAATTTTGGTCTTCAATGGCTTTGTTCAGATCGGCACGGGCTTTCTCAATTGCCGCTGCCGCATCGGCGGCGAGTTTTTGCCGGTCGGCGCTAAGCGCCTCGACTTCGCTGCCGGCCGCCTGCAATCCGGCTTGCGCCCGCTCCGCATCGGCGCCGCGTTGCGTCATGTCCAGTTGCGACAGCTCCAGGGTACGCTGCGAGGCCAAGCCTTTACCTTGTAATTGCTGTTGTCTGGACAAGTTCAAGGCGGCGGTTTGGCGGGCGGCCTTGGCGGCGTCCAA
The DNA here is from genome assembly GCA_963848675.1 of uncultured Gammaproteobacteria bacterium. GTDB lineage: Bacteria > Pseudomonadota > Gammaproteobacteria > Methylococcales > Methylomonadaceae > CAWKEY01. Next base: position 244,505 of record CAWKEY010000023.1, on the reverse strand, counting down.
GGCCTGCCCGGCGGCTTTGCGGCGTTCCCGCGCCATGCTGACGCGCGACTCGGCAGCCGCCAAGGCTTGCGGCCTGGCCTGTTCAGCCATGCGCAACTGCTCGCGGAAAGTTTCGACGCGGCTAGCATTGGCGGCCTGTCTGGCCAATAAGGCTTGCCGCTCGCTTTCCAGGCGTTGCAGCAATAAAGGGTCGTTGTCGAGCAGCTCCGCCAACACGTCGCCCTGTTTAACTTGCGTACCTTCTTTAACCCGCCAGTACGCCACCCGGCCTTCCACCGGCGCGCTGATGATCTGCTGGCGCTCCGCGGGCGAATAAGCCACGACGCGGCCGATGCCGCGCACGTTTTGCTGCCAGGGGATGAAGGCCAGCAACACCAGTAAAATCAAAAACAGCATCACCAGGGAACGGGCGATACGGCCGGCCAGCGGCGCGGTCTCCGCATGACCCAAGGCCTTGAGTAGCGGAGTTGAAAAGGGTGAGCTCTGTCCGGTATGCATCAGGATTCACCTTCGCCGGGGGCAGTGATTTCGAGCCATTTGCCGTGTTCAATGCGGGCGCGGCGATGGCAACGTGCGATGACTTCTGGATGATGGCTGTTGACAATCAGCGTCCACGGCGCATCCGCAGCCAACAGGGCGTCGAGCAGCGCTAGCAAAATCCGCTGGTCAATGCGATCCAGCACGCCATCCAGTAACAACAGCCGCGGCCGTCCGGCCATGGCGCGCGCCAGCGTCAGCCGTAAGGATTGCTCGGCCGTGAGCGGCGCGCCATTAACAGACAAGCGGCTGTTCAAACCGTCCGGCAAGGCGGCAATGATATCTTGCAGGCCGACTTGCGCCAGCACTTGCCGCAGGGCTTGTAACTCGAGTTCACGACCCAGACGCAGGTTGTCCAGTATGCTGGCTTCGATTTGTTCGGCATCGCGCACCAGACTGACAGTGTCGCGTAACACTCCCAGATTGAGGTCGCGCAGATCGTGATTATCCAGGCACACATAACCGGCGCTGGGCGCCCGCAGACCGTACAGCATGTCCAGCAGGCTGCCCCGGCTGGCGCCGCCGCTAATCACCAGCTTGCCGCCCGGAGCGAGATGCAAATCCACTCCGCGCACTGCATCCAACTGCGGGCTTTCCGGCAGCGAGACTCCGTAAACATCAAGCTGATAGGGACTGTCGCCGCTCTGGGGTGTGGCGCCCTGGCTGCCTTCTTGCGGTATATCCAGCAAGTGGCCGATCTTATCGACGCTGGTTAGGAGTTCGTAGAAGTTGTCCAGGGTTTTGCCCAAGCGGGTCAGGCCGTAAATCATGGCGCTGACCACCAGTTCGGCGGCAATTAATTGCCCCAAGCTGAGCTGGTGTTCGATGACCATCCAGCCGCCCATGCCCAGCAACAGTGTGTTGGCCAGCGCATGCAGCGCTAATGCGCCGATATTTTGCCGGGCCAATATTCGGAAATGCCGGGCGCAGGCTTCCAGGTAATTATCGGCGATACGGTCGGTTTGCGTGCTTAAAAACGCACTGCCGCTGGCCGATCTGCCTAGCACCGGGTTGGCGGCGATATTTTCCAGCCAGGCTTGTGCCGCGTATTTGGCTTTCGATTGGTCAATGGCTGTGGTCACGCCGTTTTTGCCCATTACGAACAAAATCAGCGCCAGCATGGCGATTAAAAACAGATCAAAAGCCAGCAGCATGGGGTGATAAAACGCCAGCAGCGCCATGCCGATCACGGTTTGCAGCACATAGCCCAAGGTTTCCAGCAACATGACCGCGGCGGTTTTTTGCAGGGTAACGACATCGAGAAAACGGTTGGCCAATTCCGGCAGATAGTGAACATCGCGAACGGCGATGCGGGCTTGTTGCAGGCGCAAGGCCGATTCCCCAAACAAACGCACAAACAAGCGGCGTTGCAGCATTTCCACGACATAAAACTGCAAGGCGGCCAGGGTATTGCTGAATGCGACCAGCACCAGCAGTACCAGCGTCAACACCAGCAAGGGCTGAAACAGCGCGCCGAAGGCGATGGTATTGACCAGGGCCTGTACCGCGACCGGCGTCGCCAGCGACATTAAACCGATGCCGGCGCCGTAAGTGATCAGGGTGCCGATGTCCTCCTGTTCCAGCTTGATCAGATGCTGAAGGCGTTGCAGCGGGCTTTGCAGAGTTGTCATAAAGGGCTTTTCTCGGTAAACACGCAAAATCAGTGTCAATTAGGGTCAGTCTTGGAGGTATTACCATAAAGTACCGGTATAAACCAAAGCGCTATTTAATGCAGCTAATTGATTATCAGCGTATCGGCATAAAAACTGACTTCACCCGTGGTAATATCATGGCTGCCGCCAACAATTCCTATCTGACCTGCTGCTATCATTTCCTTCAAAATCGGGCTGCGTTCCATAATGGCATGAACCGTTCTTTTAACATTAATGGCCGCTACTTTTTCCACAAATTCATCGTTGTTTGAATTACGATGTTCTGTTTCCGTTTTTTCATCATAGACCGCAGGCTGTATTTTACTTAACAAGGCGGTCAGATTTCCCATTTCTACATGGTCGCAAGCCCCTTTGACGGCGCCGCATTTGCTATGACCTAAAACGACGATGATTTTGGAGCCGGCCACTTTGCAGCCAAATTCCATGCTGCCTAAAATATCTTCATTAATAATGTTACCGGCAATACGCACGCTAAACACATCGCCTAAGCCCTGGTCAAAAATCAATTCAACCGAGGTACGGGAATCGATGCAGCTTAGAATGACCGCAAACGGATGTTGCCCGTCGGAGGTTTCGTTGGCCTGTTGCAGAAGATTACGGTTTACCTTGAGGTTGTTTACAAAGCGCTTATTGCCCTCTTTTAATAATTCCAATGCCATTGCAGGAGTGATGGCGGCTTGCATTTCTTTGGTTAATGTTTTCATGGGTTTTTATGGTTATAAAGAATGGTTATACCAATGTCGTTAAGTTAAGGGAACTTGTGTTTATTGTAGGTGCGAATTTATTCGCACTGTGCGGATAAATCCGCACCTACTTGGGCTTAACTTAACGGCATTGATGGTTATACGAATAAACAGTCGGGTTAGATCAGTGGTTATCTTTCTTATTGAATACTTTCACTGTCTCTAAATTACAGAAACATGATAAATACCTGAATAGGATGGACAAAACGGCGTATCCATTGTGGTTTGAGCTTTAATGTTACGGAGTCACACTTAACTAACCCGTATTCCTCATGCCCGCGGCTATCGCGTTAAGCGTGCGCAGCAAGGGTTTCATCCATGGATTCTGCGCCGTATCGTCCTGGTTTTCGTTGCGCAGTGAACGCAGCAAACCGGCTTGCATATAATTGAGCGGGCCCAGATAATCATTACGACGGAGCAAGGTTGCGGCCAATTCCGGATTATCCTCAAGCAATCGATCGGTTTCGGTAATTTCCAGAATCCAGTTCACACAACGATGGTATTCAGTCTCGATCATGCCATGAATGTGTCTGCCCACTTCCCCATCGACACAAAGTGCCGCGTATTCGCGGGCGATGTTCATGTCAGACTTGCTGAGCGCCATTTGCGCGTTACTGAGCAGATTGCGAAAAAAGGGCAAGTTGCTGTACAGCGTGCGCAGGGTTTGCAGACGTTCGGGCTTGCCAGCACACCAGGACTCCAGGCTGGAGCCAATGCCATACCAGGCCGGGAAGGTTTGCCGCGATTGCGCCCAGGCAAACACCCAGGCAATTGCCCGCACCGAATATTTTGAGCGATCCTGTTTTTTGCGGTGCGATGGCCGGGAGCCAATATTCAACTGGCCGATTTCCGATACCGGTGTAGCTTCGTAGAAATAATCCAGAAAACCCGGGGTATGTTCAGTCAGTTGCCGGTAGCCGCGCTCGCCGATCTTCGTCAGTTCGTCCATTACTGCCGTATTTTCAGGGCTGTCTTCGGCAACGGGACGCACCAGACTCAGGCTGGCTTTCAACAAGCCGGTCAAGCCCATGGTCAGTTCGTAAACCGCGGTTTCCATATTGCTATAGCGGTAAAACAGGACTTCGCCTTGCTCGGTGAATTTGATTTGACCACGCACCGTAGCCGGCGGCTGTGCCAATATCGCTTCATGGGTAGGGCCGCCGCCGCGGCCAATGGTGCCGCCTCGGCCATGAAACAACCGGCAGGGAACGCCTTCGGCATCGGAAATGGCCATGACTTGCTTTTGCGCCCGGTACAAACCCCAGGCCGAAGCCAGTATGCCGCCATCCTTGCAGGAATCGGAATAACCCAGCATGACTTCCTGGCGCTGGCCGGAAACCTCTAACAAGGCGCGATACACCGGCTGTCCAAGCAGGCGGCGCAGCACGCTGTCGATATGGGTCAGATCGTCGATGGTTTCAAACAGCGGGCTGATGCCGACATGGCAATACCATTGCCCGCCGATGCGGCCAGCCAGGCCGCTTTGCGCCGCCAGCAGCATCACTTCCATGACGTGGCTGGCGGTATGGGTCATCGAAATGACGTATTTGCTGAAACAATCGCCGCCGATCTCGCGGCGCATCTCGGTCATCACCTGGAACACCTCCAGGGTTTCTCGAGTGGCGGGGGACAATTGCGTGGCGTCATAAATCAGGCCGCCGGGGGTCGCAATGGCTTCGCTCAGCAGTTGCAGGCGCTGAGATTCATCCAAGACCTGGTAATCAAGGCCCAGCGAGGCGGATAAAATTTCCGCCACTGCATCGCTATGACGCGTCGATTCCTGTCGCACATCAAGCTGCATTAAATGGAAGCCAAAGATTTCTACCAGCCTGAGCAGATCTTGCAATTCCTGGTCGGCAATGACTTGGTCGCCGTGGCTGACCAGGGATTGCTGAATAATCTCCAAATCAGCCTGAAACAGCGCTGCATTGGGATAGGCGTGGGCATCGGTCAGGCCGTAAAGGTCGTCGATGCGTTTTTCCACCCCGGCCAGCGCTTGTTCCAGCCGGTATTTCATCAGCGACAATTTGTGGCGGTAGGGTTCTTGCCGGCAGCTGCGTTCCAGCGGGAAGGCGCTGTTGCCGAGCAGTTGGCGGTCGCTTTCGAGGCTGGCTAAAAACCTTGGCGTGGGCTGGCACAGATCATAGGAATAGGCCAGTTGTTGACGGAGCGTATCCACGCGGCGGATGTATTCCTGCAGGATGGTCCGTGCTTGCAGACGCAGCGCCAACGCAGTGGTTTCGGGTTTGACATTGGGGTTGCCGTCACGGTCGCCGCCAATCCAGGAACCGTAACTCAAGAAACGGGGAATGCGGATTACACGCGCCGCCTCGCTCCCGTAAACATCATGCAAGGCGCCTTGAAAATTGCGGTAAACCTGAGCAGTAGCCTCAAATAACGACAGCGGAAAATAGAACAGGCCGGCGTCTATTTCATCAATCACCCCCATACTGCGAGCACGCACCTCGTCGGTTTTCCATAACAGCTGAATTTGGCTGTGCAGACGTTCGAGCGCTTTCTGGCGAAAATAGCCTTTGACGCGAGGGTCGTCGAGTTTTTCATGGCTGAGGAACACATTCCGTAAGGCGCCCCGCACGTTTCGGCGTTTGGCTTCGGTCGGGTGCGCGGTCATTACCGGCAGATAATGCAAGTCGTTGAGCAGGACTTGCAGTTCGGCAACGGTGATTCCGGCTTGCTGTAAGCCCAGCAAGGTGTCATGGAAAGAACCGCGCCAGAAATGTTTGTTTTTTTCGGTTTCCCGGCGGCGGTGTCTAAGGTTGGTGGATTCTTCGGCAATGTTGAGCAGGCTGAAATACAGACTGAAGGCGCGGATGACTTCATTCAGCGTGTCGGCTGGCAAGTCGTGGAGTGTATCCAGTAATTGCTGGCGCCGGGCTGGGCTGCCATCGCGCTGCAAAGCCGAAAACTGGCGTTGCAGCTGTTCAACTATGGCTGCGATTTGCGGGCTGGCCTGGTTTTTTAACACCCTGGCCAGCATTAGTTTCAGTAAGCGGATGCTGGCGCGCAGTGCTTTGTCATCGTGGCTGGATTTTTGGGTCATGGAGGATTTGGCTTGGTTTCAGATGGATGATCAATACAGTACTTTGATAAAGTAAAGTAGTAAAATAGAATATATAAATAATTTGCATAGATAATTCCGATAGATAAGGTGCCGTGGAACGTATTAATTACCAGCATTTGTATTATTTCTGGACGGTAGCCAAGCACGGCAGTATCACCGCGGCCTGCGAAACGCTGCACTTGGCGCAGCCCACCATCAGTGGGCAACTAGCGGTTTTTGAGCAGGCAGTGGGGACGCAATTGCTGCGCAAGCAAGGGCGCAAACTGGTGCTGACCGATACGGGGCGAACCGTATTTCACTATGCCGACGAGATTTTCACTTTAGGCCGGGAACTCACCCATATGCTCAAAGGGCGCGGTACAGGCCGCGGCATGCGCTTAAATCTGGGGATGACCGATGCCTTGCCCAAGCTGATAGCCTATCGCTTGATAGAACCCTTGCTGCGACTGCCGGAGCCGGTGCAAATTCATTGTTACGAGGATAAAACCGAACGCTTGCTGGCTGAAATTGCCCTGCACAGCATTGATATAGCGCTCTCGGATGTACCCGCCACGCCCGCCAGCGGCGCCAAGGTGTTCAATCACTTTTTGGGTGAATCTGAAGTGGCGGTATTTGCTACGCCAGCACTGGCAGCCCGTTACCGGAATGATTTTCCGCGCTCGTTGAATGGCGCGCCATTTCTTCTCCCGACTGCCAATACGGCTTTGCGCCGCTCGCTGGATCAGTGGTTTGATGCCAAGGAGTTGAGCCCGTCAGTTCAGGCCGAAGTCGAAGACAGCGCGTTGCTGAAAACCTTTGGCGCTGCCGGTGCGGGATTATTTTTCTCTCCACTGGTGGTAGCGAACGAAATCCACCGTCAATATGGTACCGAAATAGTGGGAAAAATTGAGGGCGTCAGTGAGCGTTTTTATGCGATCACCGCGCAGCGTAAGCTGAAACATCCATCGGTCGTCGCCATCCTGGAAAATGCTCAGAAAGGCTTGTTTGGTTTATTGAAAACGCCGGGCAGTGACGCCGCCTTTTGAGCATTGTTATTCAGGTGTGAGGATTCCGTTAGGGGAATATGATCTTGGGTTCAAAGTACGCTGCGGGATATTTGGGGTCGAACTGGGCTTTCTTTTTGGCGGGCTTCATTGAAGCAGAAACCGGTTTGTTGACCGCCTCTTTATCGATAAAGATGACTTTAGGCTGGAAATTGGCAGCAGGGTATTTGTCATCACTGGCCGCCGATGCCGTTAATGGAATCAAGGCAATACCAGCAACTGCGAATCCTAAAATGATCGTTTTTCTCATGTCTTATTCATCTCCGTAAAAGTTAAGGAAAACCGGGTTGGTTTTCGATTACAACCGCTACAAAAGTTTCAAGTATTAAATAATCTGTAGCTTTCCGCAACTGTATTTTTGTTGTCAAACAGCAATCCGATGGTCTTGCTGGTGGTCTGCAAAGTCAGGCTGCCCGGGGGGGTGACGCCTGTTACAACAGCGCTTTGATGTCCGGGTGGTCGTGTAGCAATTGCTGCCGGAAGGATTCAATGGCCAGTTCATTCGCGCGTTCCTGTCTGGAAATAGGCACGATAATTTCACTAAGCACACGCATGGGCGAGGAAGACAGGAATATCAGCCGGTCAGCCAGGGCAATGGCCTCGCGCAGATCATGGGTGACAAACAACACCGTGTGTGGACGTTGCCGCCAGAGTTTCAGCAGCAATTCCCTGACTTGGCGTGCGGTCGGCGCATCCAGCGACACAAACGGTTCATCCATCAGCAACACGTCTGGATCAACGGCAAACGCGCGGATGATGGAGACCCGGCGGCTCATGCCCAGGGATAAGCGTTCGGGATAAACGTGCTGCGCCTGGCTGAGCTGCATGGTTTCCAGCAACGCATCAATGCTGTCCGGCGATTGGTGGCTGTTCAGCACCAGTTCGATATTTTCTCTGACCGTGCGCCAGGGCAGCAGTCTTGGGTTCTGGAAAACATAGCCGATTTTGGGATGGGTGTGTTGTTCGCCCAGCGTGACTTCACCGTCGAAATTTTCATCCAGTCCGGCAATAATGTTTAGCAGCGTGGTCTTGCCGCAACCGGAAGGGCCAACCAGACAGACAAACTCGCCCGATTTCAGGGACAGTCTGAAGTCGGCAATGGCCTGATGATGCCCGGCCTGAGCGATGGCCGGATACGTTTTACTGTTGATATGGATTTGAATATCGGTCATCGGCGCCAGCGTTGCGATTTTCTGTCCAGCGGTTTCAAAATGATCAGTTCAAGCAGTTGAATAACGGCGACAAAGGCGATGGTGTAGGCCAGTATGCCGGCCACATCGAATAGCTGAAAGTACAAATGCAGCTGGTAGCCCATGCCGTTGCTGCGGCCTAACAATTCAACGACCAGGATGATTTTCCAGATTAAGGCCAGACCCGAGCGGGTTGCGCCCATGACAAAGGGGTGCAGTTGCGGCCAGATCACATGAACCAGGGTCTTGCGTCTGCTGAAATGATAACAGCGGGCCATGTCCAGCAAATCCTGATCGAGTGCGCGCGTGCCTTCTCGGATGGTGACGATGACATTAGGCAGCTTGTTGATGACCACGGCCAGGATGGCGGCGGATTCAATCAGTCCAAACCAGACATAACACAGAATAATGGTCACCAGCGCCGGCACATTTAAAAAAATGACCAGCCAGTTATCAAAAAATGCATCCAGCTGTTTATGCCGGCCCAGCACGATACCGATGGCGCAACCCAGCAACATGGCAATGGCAAAACTGCCGATCAGCCGGAGCAGGGTCGCACCCAGATGAAAAGGCAGCTGCCCCGATAGGGTTTCCCGCCAGAACACCCCGGCAACAACTGCCGGCACCGGCAGGGCCGTGCTGTTTAAAAAAACCGCCAGACCTTGCCAGAGGGCTAAAAAAGCCAGTAATGACAGGGCCGGAAAGAGCTTGTGACGCACAAGCAATTCAGCTTATTCCATAACCCAAAAGGTACCGGGTTGCAGATTTTCTGCATTGCCGGTTAGCTGCTTGTTGCTCAAGTTGCGGAGCAGGCCATAGAGGCGGCTTGCGGCCTGTTGCTCGTTTTCACCCCAGTGCTCGATTCGGCCTTCGCAATACCGTTGCCGCAGCTTGGCTTGGGTCGCGGGATCGTTGGTCTGTGTTAAGGGAATGATTTTTTGCCAGGCGGCATCAACGCTGCATAACTGGGTTTTGGCCTGTTGGCTGGCTTGCAAGAATTGGTTGACGGCGTTTTTATGGCTCATGGTCCAGCTGTGTTTAAACACATAGCCGATGCCAGGTGCATTCTCAGTAACGCCCAAAGCCTTCAGTATGCCTTTGCCGTCGATAATTTGCCGGTAACCTTCGGCTTCAAGCCGGGCGGCAAAATGCCAGTAATTCAGCACGGCATCCACACGCTTTTGTTTGAGCTGTTCATTCAGTAAAGGCGGCGCGCCATAGACTTTCTCGACGTCTTTGTCCAGATCCAGCTGTTCTTGTTGCGCCAATGCTTGCAGCAGCAACCAGTTTTTATCCAGTTCGCCGCCGGCAATGCCCAGTTTTTTACCTTTGAGGTCCTGCAGCGAGTGGATAGGGCTGTCTTTTGCCACCATCAAGGCGCCGGAGGTATTGGAATAAGGGTAAAAGCTAAAATCAGCGCCGCCGGCGCGCATCCTGGAAACCCATATCCAGTCCGTCACAATCATGTCGACTGCGCCGGATTGCAGGGCAATTTTGCCCGCTTCCGGGTTGGCCAGCCGCTGCACCTGTAGCTGAAAATCAGCGGAGGCTGTTTTCGGGTCATTTTGTAAAGCCGATAATTCCCAGTCGACCGTACCAAAAGCCAGCACACCAATTTTGATAGTTGTTTTGTCGGTGGCAAAGCTGCTGCCCGCAAGCAGCAGAGCCAGCCCTGTAAGAAAGACCTTAATGTTCATAAAATAAAACCCTGTGCATGAGTTTAAAACGCTCTATTCTATCCGCACACAACGCGACATGCGAACCTGTTTGTCATTTAGTGGGAGCGACTAGTGGGAGCGACGCCTACGTCGCGACTCAAGATTGTAATGCGACATAGGCGTCTTTCCCACGGTGCTATTTAAGCAACTGGATAACAAAGAGCCGGGGTGAGGTGTTTTTCTCTGCTTCGCCGTGCAACACGGAAACAAAGTAGCGCTGCGGATCTAGTTGCTCGCACCAGGTTTGTACGCTGTTCGTTTCCTGATCGCCGCCGCTATGGCCTGGATAAGCCAGAATAGTGATCACGCCTTGCGGGGATAACATCTGCAGTGTGGCGTTGAGGGCGGCCAATGTGGACGCGCTCTGCGTGATCACGGTTTTATCGCTGCCGGGCAGGTAGCCGAGATTGAACATGACGGCCTTGACCTTGCCGTGCTGCGTTTTCGGAACAAGCTCGGCGATACGGGCATGGCTGTCGTTGATCAAAATGACGCGGTTGCCAAGCTGGTGTTGCTCCAGCTTTAGCCTGACCGACGCCAGCGCCGACGGCTGAATATCAAAGCCGTAGACGCAGCCGTTCGGACCGGTCAGTCCGGCCAGAAACACGGTGTCGTGGCCATTGCCGACAGTGGCGTCAATGGCGGTGTCGCCGGCCTGCAGATGTTGTTGGATGACGGTATGGGCCGTTTGAGTCAGTGAAATGCGTGGCATAAGCGTTCTATGTTGCAGTCGGGTTGCAAGGCGCTGCCGGTCAACAGGGTGTTGGCAAAATGTTGGCTGTACCAGGGGATCTGCAGGCTGCCTTTGGCGCCGAAGCCGTTGAAAATCCAGCAGCCGGGTTGGTGCGGATGCCTGCCTATGAACGGTCGTCTGTCGGATGTGCAGGGGCGGATATTGGCCTGGTGCGCGATCACTCTTGTCTTGTTGCCGGCTGGAAATACCTTATCGAGCGCTTGCAGCAGCTCATCTTTGCCGGTTTCGGTTGGCCTGGGGGCGGTCTGCATTCGGGCAAAAGTCGCTCCGAGGCGAAAGCGATTTGCGCCGACCGGGATCAGCCAGTAGCCGAAATTCAGCATAGGGCTGGCGAATTCGGTTTCGCTTTCCAGCGTTAAAATCTCCCCCTGTGCGGGCTGAAAAGGCAGCCTGGAAAACCAGGGATTATGCAGGGCCTGATAGCCTTCACAAAAAATGATCTGTCCGGCTTGTATGTCCTGCCAGTGCGGCTTGGGTTGCCAGTGAATATCCCGGTAATCCAGGATCGCCTGACGATAGCTGTGCCGGCTGATGAAGTAGTCTTTCAGGCAGGCCAGTAAAGGCCGCGTCAATAGATAAGCGGTTTGTTTCTGCTCCAGAACGCCCGCAAAGCTATTGAGCGGGCTGCTGAAGTGACCGGGGCTGAGGAGGTTGCCCAGGTAGGCGTGATAGGCCGGATCAGCCAGGCGTTTTTGACAGGCGCTGATTTCTGCTTCATTGCGCAACAGGCGCAGCATCGGCTTTTCCTGGTAGAAGTCCTGTTTGAAAAGGCCGGACAGTTGCCGGTAAACCTGGCGCGTTGCCGGCAGTAGTACGTCCACGTCGCTGGATTTGACCAAGCGCATGCCGGTTACCGGATTGATCAGGCCGGCCGCGATTTGTGAAGCATTTTCATGGCCGCTGTCCAGCACAATGCCTGTATGGCCGCGTTGCAAGAGTTCCCAGGCAAGCAGGCTGCCGGCCAAACCCTGGCCGATAATCAGGAAGTCTACAGATAGTGAAGACACAGAAGAGCGCGGGATATTTAGGCGGTAGCCCTCATCACTTGGGCGTCAGCGCTTCACCCTGAAAGCTGACGCCAGACCAGCCGTAGCGCATGAAATTTCTAATGTTCTGATGTCCGCTGCCGTTGGGATCAATCAAGACATCCTGCCGGTAATAATCGCCAAATAGATGTAAAGTTTGCTGTTGATCCAGCTGATTGAGTTGTGCAAAGGCTAAAATTTTGCAGGAGCCTTCATTTTGACCGGCTTCGTTCGTGACTTGATGAGCGCCTAAGCCGTTGCTGAATGTGGTCGGATGGTAATCATAATGCTCGGTAATGACGGCGATGGTTTCATCAAAACTAACGAGTTCATGGCGTTTTATTTTTTCAAGAAATGCTGTAAGTGACATATTGTTGAAGGTTCAAGGTTCAAGAGCGGTTAACGCAGTAATCCCGAAATGGTTTTGAAGTCGGGGTGGCTGGCATCTCTTAGCCATTCAAACAAGACCGATTCATAATTGGTAATCGTGATGCCTTGCTGCTGCATGCGTTGCAGGGCAGACAATTTATGTTCGGGTTTGCGTGACGAGACGGCGTCTTCAACCACATAAACCTGTAAGCCCTTATGCAGCAAATCCAGCGCAGTCTGTAATACGCAGACATGCGCTTCCTGGCCGGTCAGAATGATTTGCCTGCGCTGAGTGGCTTCCAGTGCGGCATTAAAGCCGTGAGCCGCACAACAGGAAAAACCGGTTTTGTCGAAAACCGGCGTGGCTTCAGGCAGCAGCAGGGCGATAGCTGGATCCGTTGCCCCCAGGCCTTTAACGTATTGCTCGGTTAACAAGACCGGAATGTTGAGTATGCCCGCGGCCTTTAACAGACGGCCGGTATTCGTCGTCGTCAGTTTGGTTTCGGATTCCGGCATGGCGGCTGACAGCTTGACCTGTAAGTCGACGATGACTAGCAGGCTCTTGTCTGCATTCAGAATGTTAGGATGTGTGCGCATGGTTTAGGGTGGTACGAGCCGTGGTTAGATGCAGAGAATGGTCATTATAACCTTTGGCTATCCAAAATTGCCGAAAACAATGCAGGCAGGGCTAATGCAGCGTAACTCGATAACAGGCTTAAGTCATTTTTTGAAAAATCCACGAAGTTCAATTTTGCTGTCGCCGTTGAAAAAGGTTCTGATAAAGGTCAGGCATTGGCAACCGTAGTGATGGACTGATTTCACTGGAAACATCGTTTTGGCTAACCCGGCCACCCTAGCGCACTTCAAAGCGGATTACCGAGGCCGGTGACAACGACAACATGCCCAATTCAGCAGTCGGTCTGATTACATTTTATGGTAGCATTTGTCGAACAATGTTTCCAAATATTGGGCGGTAGGGACTATTCATGGCTGACGTGTTCATAAGTTACGCAAGTGAAGACCGCGAGAGCGCCCGTAAGTTGGCCAGTGTGCTGGCTGCGCGTGGTTGGTCAGTCTGGTGGGATCGTAAGATCATCGCCGGCCAGACCTTTGATCAGGTGATCGAGCGCGAGCTTGAGACAGCCAAGAGCGTTGTTGTCCTGTGGTCGAAGGATTCGGTTACCTCGGAGTGGGTCAAGAACGAAGCCGCAGCCGCCGCAGAGCGTGGCGTGCTTGTGCCGGCGCTTATCGGCCGGGTCAAGTTGCCGCTCGAATTCCGCCGCAAGCAGACCGTAGACCTGGTTGGCTGGGATGGCAAGCCCTCTCATGATGAAATTCAGCCGCTATATGAAGGCATAGCATCCGCCATGGCCGGCATGGCAATGCCTCAACCGATTGATGAGCCTTCTGGAAGGCTGCGCTGGAAGCGCCGGTGGACTTTGGGCATCGCCGGCATGATGGTGCTTGCGCTGGGGTTGTTCGTTTACAGGGAAATCTTGCAGCAGGAATCGCAAACCTCTACTCCTATTTCTCAGGGTCAGAATCAATCTAGCTACCGCGATGACCTGCTTCGCCAGTTGTCCAAAGATCAGGTGGCAGCCATAGAGATGTTCGCGCACGGAAAACCTGAGGCCATAGCTCTCATCGACAAAAATCTGACACAGATAGATAAAGTCATAGGTTCGTTTCCAAATGATGCAAACTTTCATTCGTTCAATATACAAGAAAGCCTTGTGTTGCTTGCCATGAACTGATTTTGGCGGGTGCTAGGCTTTGCCCGTATTGCCGCATGGTGCAACATGCCGAGCCATGGAAGCTTATCGCTCCTGAATTTGGCATATAAGCTTTGCTCCCAGATGTGTTTCTCTTTGAAAATGCTGGTTTAAGCTTGTAGTCAGTTCGTTGATGTGTAATTGACCGCTTTTCATGTTCGCATAAGAAAAAAGCATTATTGCCGAGGCCGCAAGGGAGACCATCGCTGCCGTGGATCGTTTGTTTCCCGAAGAGCTGGGCGAAGAAGCCGGCGAAGACCTGGAGGGACGCTTTTCGCTGTCTTTCACGGAGCAGATATGGACCGCCGTTCGGGCGCACAAGACCGGTTACATCGAAAGTATCGATTCAGGATTGACGCCTTGCTGAGCCGGGAGCGAGACTAGCTGGGCCAGCTCATGGCTTTGCATATGCGGCATTTCGGCGGCGGTCATGTTCAGGCGTGCAGCATAACCGGTAATGGCGGAAAGCCTTAGCGTTTGCCGCAAAGGCGCCAGTTCGCTGCCGATTCGGATAGGACCAAACCAGCCCTGTACAACCCCGTCATTTAAAAAAAGGGCCGGAAATTGTTATGATGTTCCCACTCCAGACGGTCATCAAAATTTTCTATTAATTAGACAAACAATTCGCGCTCTCAGTATGAACCTCAGCCAAATCGAATTACTCCGCATTCTGCATGAATCCGGCTTTAACTTGTCCAAAGCCGCAGAAAAAATGCATGTCGTGCAGTCGGCCGTCAGCCGTCAGTTGCAGTTATTCGAGAGCGAATTGGGTGCGCCTTTGCTGGCAAGGCATGGGAAAAAACTGACCGGGCTGACGCCCTTGGGCCATTTGGTGATGGATCAGGCGCACATGATCAATCAGGCCAAAAAAAATATTATGGCGATTGCTTCGGAGTACCGCGAAGGGGAAACCGGCATATTGCATATTGCTACGACCCATACCCAGGCCAAGTATTTTCTGCCTGAGCCAATCCGAAAATTCAGGATTAAATACCCCGGCGTCAAGATCTATATCCTGCAATCATCGCCCCAGAACCTGATCGAATATCTGCATAGCAACAAGGCGGATGTCGCGATATGTACCGAGAAGGTGGCCGAGGATGCAACCCTGGTGATCGAGCCCTGCTATGAATGGCACCATGCCGTGGTTGTGCCGCAGGGACATGAATTGGCTAGCGGCGCCATAGCCCTGGAACGCCTGGCGGCATTTCCGGTTCTGACCTATTCCTTTGGTTATACCGGCCGATCCACTATTGAAAAAGCTTTTCACGATATCGGGCTAAGCATGGATGTTGTTCTGGCAGCCGCCGATTCCGATGTGATCAAGACCTATATCCGTCTGGGTTTTGGCGTTGGTTTGATCGCCAGTATGGCTTATGATCCTGAATTCGATGACGATTTGGTTATGCGCCCGCTCACGCATCTTATTCCAAGCTCGGTAACCAAAATTGCTTATCTGCGGCAGAACTACTTGCCCGCCTACAGTCAGCACTTTATTGATGAATGCCTGAATTCAGCCAAAACCATTATTGCCTGAATGAATACAGAACCTGCTTGTGCGTCCATTTTTTAGAACGGAAGTCAAATAAAGTTATATTTTGACAACCGGGCATAAAGATCATTAGAGTATGTACTCGCCCCAAGACACCGGCACCATAATGCTTCAACGATGGTTAATCTTGCTAATGCTCATACTGGTTATCACGCCAGTTGCGGCTGCGTTCGATCATTATTCTGACATGGCAAGTCAGTTATCTGTTGAACGCATCGTTTATGTAAGTGATGGGGTCGATGAGACAGGCGCTTCAGCGGCCCAGGATGTTGATCAATGCCCGCATAATAAATCACGGATGGCGAGCTGTAATTTTCATGTCTGTGTCGATTGTGCCATAGCGGCCTCATTCTGGTTTCCTCCCGTTTATAACTCATATCTCTACGGGCACTTGGAAAAATCTATTCCTGGCTCTTTCTTGTTTTCACCGGAAATAAGACCTCCCAAACACAGCCTCTAATCGCAATGGGCAGATAAGTATTACTTACTGGCCGCAAGTCCGTTCATAAGCGCTATCTGCACTTTGCCGAAGTCATGGCACATTCGGTTAACGGATTTTTACATGCGTAAGAGGATATTTATGTCGCAAAAAATTTATTTAAAGCGCCTGTGTTTGGCAGCGCTATTGCTCGCCTGCAGCATTGCTACCGGTGCAGAGCAAACGGTATTAACACTTGGATTGGCTGTCGAACGCGCTGTTCAGGATAACCCCAATCTGGCGCAGATGCTGGCGCGCGCCAAGGCGATGGCGGCGATTCCGTCGCAGGAAGGCAGCTTGCCCGATCCGCAAATCAGTTTTAATGCCATGAGCTTGCCAGTCGATAGCTTTAGCACCCGACAAGTCGATATGACGCAATTGGGCTTCGGCCTGTCTCAAGTCATCCCTTTTCCCGGTAAACTGGCCCTCAAAGAACAAGCGGCAAAGTATGCGGCGGAGGCGGCTACATTCAATACTGTTGAGCTGCGGCTGAGTTTGCTGAACGACGTTAAAACTTTGTGGTGGCAGATTTTTTATCTGGACAGAGCGATAGGAATTGTCGATAGCAATCACAACTTGCTGCATCAGTTTGTCGATATTGCCAGAACCAAATACGAAGTCGGGGAGGGTTTACAGCAGGATGTGCTCTTGGCGCAACTGGAGTTATCCAAACTACTGGATCAAAAAATCAGCCTGGCCGGGATGCGGCGTAGTACTGTTGCCAGACTCAATGCCTTGTTGGATCAGCCCGCTAATAACTTAGTGCAATTACCGGCAACGGTGGCGTTGCAATTGCCGGTAATCAGACAGGAAAACCAGCTGTATCAACAGGCCGAATCGGCAAGGCCGCTACTCGAAGGTGAGCGTCAGGGTATTAATGCAGCTCGCTCCCGGCTGGAGCTGGCAAAAAAAGACATACTGCCCGATTTCAATGTCGAAGCGGCTTACGGTGCGCGCGCTAACATGCCTGACGGCACTAGACGCTCTGATTTGTTGAGCCTGGGCGTGAGTATGAATGTGCCAATTTTTGCCGGCCGCAAACAAGCCAAAGCTGTTGATCAGCGCACCAGTGAACTCATGCAGGAAAAGTACACCTTGCAGGATCAATGGAATACCGTGCGAGCGCAAATTTCACAAAGTGTCAGCGATTATCAACGTGCCAAAGAGCAGTTTGTGTTGTTTGATACCGGCATCATCCCGCAGGCACGACAAACCGTGGCCTCCATGCTGGCGGGTTATCAGGTCAACAAGGTTGATTTCCTGAATCTGGTACGCAGCCAGATCACTTTGTTCGAATACGAAACCCAATACTGGAAAGCTTTTACGGAAGCCCAGCAAGCGCTGGCAAACACAGCGCAGGCTGTAGGCGAGGACGACATCTATGAATAAGCAATTGTTATTAACCGCCGCTTTGATGCTGGCTTTAGGCTTGGCTGGCGGCTATTGGCTGTCTCAATACCAAAAACAGGACGCCATCGTTCAACCTGCAGCCGTTAAACAGCCTTTATATTACCGGAATCCGATGAATCCCACGGTCACATCGCCCTTACCGGCAAAAGACAATATGGGCATGGACTATGTTCCGGTCTATATCGAGGAAAGCCAAGCACCACAACGCAAAATCCTGTTTTACCGGAACTCGATGAATCCGGCCGTCACCTCCCCGACTCCGGCGAAAGACAATATGGGCATGGATTACGTAGCGGTGTATGCCGAGGATGAGACGGCAACTGATGAACTGGCTGGCACCGTTACCATTGACCCGGTTACCGTGCAAAATATGGGCGTGCGCACCGCAACAGCAAAGAAGATGCTGCTTTCTCATGTCGTCAGAGCGGTTGGTCGTGTAGCCTATGACGAAGAACGTATTGTGCGCTTACATCCTAAAACGGAAGGCTGGATTGAAATGCTGCGGGTTGATAAAACCGGTCAATTAGTTAAGAAGAATCAAGATCTGCTGAGTATTTATTCGCCGCAACTGGTGATCAGCCAAGAGGAATATGTATTGGCGTTAAACAATCTTAAAGTCCTGGAAAAAAGTCCGATTGAAGACATCCGTCGTGGTGCGGAAGAGCTGGTTGACAGTTCTCGTGAACGTTTAAAACTGCTGGATGTGCCGGCCCATCAACTGCATGACCTGACCCTAAGCCATATCATCAAAAAAAGCCTGCATATTCATACCCCGGCGGCCGGCATTGTTATGCAAATCGGTGCTCGCGAGGGGCAATATGTCACCCCGGCAACCGAACTCTATATGATCGCCGATTTATCCAAAGTCTGGGTGTATGCGGATGTTTATGAGTACGAATTGCCCTGGGTTAAAGTAGGTGACCCGGTTGAAATGCAATTGGCCGGCGTTCCAGGACGCATTTTTAACGGCCATCTGGCATTCATTTATCCTTACGCGGAACCTGAAACCCGAACCATCAAAGTGCGTTTGGCATTTGATAATGCTGACTTATTGTTAAAGCCCGATATGTTCGCCGAAGTGACCATCCATGCCGGTAAACAGGTGGATGCCGTGGCCATACCTGCCGAGGCGGTCATTCGTTCAGGTGCGAAAACCCGTGTTCTTATTGTGCGGGGTGCGGGTAAATTTGAACCGCGTCTGGTTACGACAGGCTTATCGTCTAATGGCGATGTTGCCATTCTTGACGGCGTAAAAGCAGGCGAAGAAGTGGTGACGTCCGCACAATTTCTCATCGACTCCGAATCCAGGTTGCATGAAGCCACGGCAAAAATGGTGGAACCTTCGGCACCGCAAGCCCTTGAACCCAATCGCTTGATCATGGAGCAGGGAGCGCATCAACATGACTGATTGGTTTATCAACAGCTCATTAAAAGATCGCTTTATGGTGCTATTGGGTGCGTCTATCCTGGCATTGGCTGGGCTTTGGTCGTTTAAGAACATGCCGCTGGATGCGATACCTGATTTGTCCGATGTGCAGGTCATCGTGTTCACCGATTATGAAGGCCAGTCACCCCAGGTAATTGAAGATCAAATTACCTACCCATTAACTACGGCCATGCTGGCGGTGCCACATGCCAAAGTGGTACGTGGCTACTCCTTCTTCGGCCTGTCGTTTGTCTATATTATATTCGAAGACGGCACCGATATTTACTGGGCTCGGTCACGGGTGCTGGAATATCTTAATTATGTGAAAGGCCGATTGCCGCCGGGCGTTACCCCCACCTTGGGTCCGGATGCCACCGGTGTCGGTTGGATTTATGAATACGCGCTGGTGGATAAAACCGGCAAGCATGATCTGGCCCAGCTGCGCTCCATTCAGGACTGGTATTTACGCTATCCGCTACAGACCGTTCCCGGCGTGTCCGAAGTCGCCTCAGTGGGCGGCTTCGTCAAGCAATATCAGGTGGAAGTTGATCCCAATGTGTTGCAAGCCTATCACATTCCACTATCCACCGTCATCGCCGCCATCAAGCGTTCCAATAATGATGTCGGCGGCCGTTTGTTTGAAATGGGCGAAACCGAATACATGGTCAGGGGCTTAGGCTATATCAAATCCATCGCCGATCTCAAAACTATTCCGGTGGGTGTTGATGCCAATGGCACACCGATTCGGTTGCAGGATGTTGCCCATATCCAGATTGGCCCTGAGCTACGCCGAGGCATCGTTGAACTGAATGGCGAAGGCGAAGTGGCCGGTGGCGTAGTGATTATGCGCTTTGGTGAAAATGCGCTGGCGACCATTGAAGATGTGCGCAAAAAACTGGAGGAATTAAAAAAGGGCTTACCGGAAGGGGTTGAAATTGTCACCGTTTATGACCGTGGCAGTTTGATAGAACGCGCGGTCGATACGCTGAATTCGGCGCTGACTCAGGAACTGATTATTGTTTGCACCCTGGTGGCCTTGTTCCTGCTCCATCTACGTTCATCGTTAGTGATTGTAATTACCTTGCCGCTGGGTATTTTGATGGCCTTCATTGTGATGAAATTGCAAGGTATGAATGCCAATATCATGTCGCTGGGCGGTATTGCCCTGGCCATTGGCGATATGGTGGATGGTGCCGTGGTGATGGTTGAAAATGCCCACAAGCATCTGGCCGCCGCCGCTGAAAAAAAACAGGCCGAATTGACCGAAAAAGAACGCTGGCAAGTCATCGGCGCATCCTCCAGGGAAGTGGGGACTGGCTTGTTTTTCTCGCTGCTGGTCATTACTGTGTCCTTTCTGCCCATTATCACCATGCAGGCGCAGGAAGGGCGTTTGTTCAGTCCATTAGCGTTCACCAAAACCTACGCGATGGCGGCAGCAGCGATATTGACGGTCACCCTGGTACCGGTGTTGGTGGGCTATTTTGTGCGCGGCAAAATCATTCCCGAGCAAAAAAATCCGATTAACCGGTTTTTACACTTTATTCACACCCCCGTTTTGAAGCTGGTGATGCGCTGGCGTGTGGCGACGCTGATACTGGCTGCTGTATTGATGGCATCAACGCTATACCCGTTTTCCAACATCGGCAGTGAGTTTATGCCGCCACTGGATGAAGGCGATATTTTATATATGCCGTCTACCTTCCCCGGCATATCCATCACCAAAGCCAGAGAAGTGTTACAACAAACTGACAAGATGCTGAAAACATTTCCCGAAGTGCATCATGTCTTTGGCAAGATCGGCCGCGCTGAAACCGCCACCGACGCGGCCCCATTAATGATGGTGGAAACCACCATCAAGCTCAAACCCCAAGACCAGTGGCCCGATCCGACTAAAACGACCCGGCAACTGATGGCTGAAATGGACAAAGCCATTCATTTTCCGGGTTTGGCCAACGCCTGGACCATGCCCATCAAAACCCGCATTGACATGCTGTCTACCGGCATTAAAACCCCAGTTGGCATTAAAGTTTCAGGTTCCGATCTGAATGTCTTGCAAGCGCTATCACTTGAAATAGAACGTGCCATGAAGACCTTGCCGGACACCTTGTCGGCTTATGGTGACCGGGCTGTCGGCGGCTATTTTCTGGATTTCGATATTAACCGGGAAGCCGCAGCACGTTATGGACTGACCACCGGCGATGTGCAGGATGTTATTCAAAGTGCGATTGGCGGTATGAATATCACTGAAACCGTTGAAGGGCTGGAGCGTTATCCGGTCAATGTACGCTATCCGCGTGACCTGCGCGATAATATCGATGCCTTGCGGCGGGTGTTAATTCCGACGCCTACCGGCAGCCAAATCCCCTTAACCCTGGTGGCTGATATTAAATTCACCCGCGGCGCGGATGTCATTAAAACTGAAGACGCCAGGCCCAATGCCTGGATTTATGTGGATATCAAAACGGATGATATCGGCGGATTCGTCGCTCAGGCTCAAAAAACCCTGGCCGAACGCGTCAAACTCCCCGCCGGTTACACGGTCGCTTGGTCAGGCCAGTTTGAATACATGGAGCGTGCGGCAAAACGCTTAGCTTTAGTGGTCCCTATCACCCTGCTGCTGATTTTTATTCTTTTATATTGCTCTTTCCGCAATATCACCGAACCGGCTATCGTGATGCTGACCATTCCTTTTAGTCTGATTGGCGGCATCTGGCTGGTGTACTGGCTCGGCTTTAATCTATCGATTGGCGTCTATGTCGGTTTTATCGCCCTCGCCGGTACGGCGGCTGAAACCGGTGTCATGGTGCTGAGTTTTATTGATATTGAAATGGATAAACTGCGGGCGCAAAAACAGGCGCCTTTGACCGCCGAAGAAATCAGGGCCACTGCAGCCGCTGCCACCGCACTACGTGTGCGGCCAGTAGCGATTACCTCGCTTGCCAACATCGTGGGCTTAATCCCCATCATGTGGGCCACCGGCACCGGCGCTGATGTGACTCAACGCGTCGCCGCCCCTGCAATGGGCGGCATGTTGACGGTGTTGATATTAAGTCTATTGGTATTGCCGGTAGTGTATAGCCTGGTGCTGCAATTTCAGGAACGGCGTAAATGGTAAAGTCTGAGAATAGTTTGGGAGCTCAGTTCGCCGGCAGGAACAGCAACAACGGGTTATCAGGAGCCGCCTCGAAACCGAAGCGCAAGTAGTAGCCTGCTGCCTGCTCATCAATAGTATCGACGAACAGACCAATTCCGCCTGCCTCAGTATAAATGCGCCGCGCACGGGTAATGGCATCGACTAGCAGCAACTCGCCGAGGCCTTTGCCATGATATTGTTTATGGACGGCCAGACGTCCCAAGCGCACGCCCAGAATCCTGCGTGGCAGAATCTTGCGCCTGGCCTCGGGCAGATGGCGGTTTTCGAGCTCGGCAAGCTTTAGCGCATAATAACCGTAGATGCGATCCGGCATTTTCTCGTGGGTCGCTACGAAGGTCTTCGATAATCCCTTTTCCTGGTGCTGGCGTGCAACTCGTTGCAACCAGTCGTTAAGTTCCTGACGGCCTGAATCGAACTTTTGCCGGTTATGGCTCCCAGTTAAAGGAAGTATCTGCATCGTCTCGCTTGGATTTTTGATAGCGTGTCATGGCCGCTTTTAGCTTGGCATTGGGTTCAGGCGTATTTTCTATCAGATCAAGAAGCCAGCCCCAGTCTCGCGGAGATAAGCGGATGACTTCCTCTCGCTCGATAACGGCCTGGGCTTCTTTCAGTGCCGACTGCACTAGAAATTGATTGACTGTGGAGCCCGTCAACTCGGCTGCGCGGCACAATGTTTCATAGACCTCATGAGGTACGCGAGCACCAATACGGTCTTGTTTGATAATGCTGGTTTCCATCATCACCTCCTGCGTTGTATTGAGCGCAAATCATAACACTGTCGCCAATTTGACGACATTTAATTTAATGCACTAAAGCTGTTGTCCGGCCTGACAACAGTTTCAGAAACAGCACAGCACATTAAACTGATGTTATGCTTATGCCTTACCAATAATTTACGAATACCATAGGGTAAGACAATGCCAAAATACGCCCTCAAAAAAGCTTATTCCTGCCCGATGCACCCTGAAGTTCGCCAGGCAAATCCTGGAAACTGTCCCAAATGCGGAATGGCGTTAGAAGAAGTGGTGGATACGGCGCCCGAAATTCGTACTGAATACGTGTGTCCCATGCATCCTGAAATCATCCGTAGTGAGCCCGGCTCCTGCCCCAAGTGCGGAATGGCTCTGGAGCTCCGGGACGTTTCAGGGGAGGAAGAGGAAAACCAAGAACTCACCGATATGAGTCGAAGGTTCTGGGTCAGTACCGCACTGTCGTTACCGGTGTTCATTTTGGCGATGGGCCATGACCTGATGCCGGGTTTGATTCGTGACGCCTTTTTCACCCACTCGTTGCAATGGATTGAATTTGCTTTAGCCACACCGGTCGTTTTGTGGGGCGGCTGGCCGTTTTTTCAGCGCGGCTGGCAATCGGTCATCAGTTTCAATTTAAATATGTTTACTCTGATTTCACTGGGTATCGGCGTTGCATGGGGCTATAGCGTGACAGCAACGGTTGCACCGGAGATTTTCCCGCCAACCCTGCGCAACTCAAACGGAGTGGTGGCCGTCTATTTCGAGGCCGCTGCCGTCATTACAGCCCTGGTCCTGCTGGGGCAAGTACTGGAATTACGCGCTCGAAGCAGTACCAGCCAGGCAATCAGGATGCTGCTGGAGCTGGCCCCAAAAACAGCGCGGCGTGTTTATGACGACGGCAAGGAAGAAGATATTCCCCTTGAACAGGTACAACCGGGCGATTTGTTGCGCGTCCGGCCTGGCGAAAAAGTCCCTGTTGACGGAGTTGTGCAGCAAGGTTATAGCAGTGTCGATGAATCCATGATGACCGGTGAACCTATTCCGGTGGAAAAAAATACAGGTGACAAGCTGATAGGTGCGACTGTAAACAGTACCGGCAGCCTGTTGATGCTTGCCGAGAAGGTTGGCGGCGAAACGCTGCTGGCCCGAATTGTGAAGATGGTCAGTGAAGCGCAACGCAGCCGAGCGCCGATCCAGAAACTGGTGGATGTGGTTGCCGCCTGGTTTGTGCCGGCTGTAGTGATTATTGCCATCATTACCTTGGTCGTCTGGTGGCAGTGGGGGCCTGAGCCGCGTTTGGCTCATGCGATTGTTAATGCGGTAGCCGTACTCATTATTGCTTGCCCTTGCGCACTCGGCCTTGCTACGCCGATGTCGATTATGGTCGGTACCGGCCGGGGCGCTCAGCTCGGGGTATTGATTAAAAATGCCGAAGCGCTGGAGATTATGGAAAAAATAGATATCTTGGTGGTCGACAAAACCGGCACCTTGACCGAGGGTAAACCACGCCTGATGTCAGTCATAGCCGGCAAGGATTTTTCCGAAGAAGAAGTTCTGCATCTCGGTGCAAGTCTGGAACTGGCTAGTGAACACCCGCTTGCCGCCGCCATTGTAAAAGGCGCTGAAGAAAAAAGCATCAAGCTCACTGCCGGAGAACAATTTGAATCGATAACCGGCAAAGGCGTTTGCGGCAGGATTTCAGACCGCCAGGTTGCGCTGGGAAATGCTCAGTTAATGGCCGCGCAGAATATCGATACAGCGCCTTTACAAAAGCAGGCTGACGAGCTTCGCCTGGAAGGACAGACTGTCATGTTTGTTGCCGTGGATGGGAAGCTTGCCGGATTTATCAGTGTCGCCGATCCCATCAAATCATCAACGCCGGAAGCGCTGAAATCCCTGCACAATGCAGGTATAAAAGTCGTCATGCTGACCGGTGATAATAAAACCACAGCCAATGCCGTGGCAAAAAAGCTCGGCATTGACCGGGTTGAAGCGGAAGTATTACCCGAACAGAAAACCGGAATCGTTAAACAATTGCAGGCCGAAGGCTATATTGTGGCAATGGCGGGTGACGGTATCAACGATGCGCCGGCATTAGCGCAGGCACACGTAGGTATTGCCATGGGTACGGGCACCGATGTCGCCATGGAGAGTGCAGGCGTCACGCTGGTCAAAGGCGATCTGCGTGGAATCGCCCGGGCACGGCTTTTAAGTCAAGCTACCATGAGTAATATCCGCCAGAACCTGTTCTTTGCTTTCATTTACAACACCCTCGGCATTCCAGTTGCCGCCGGTGTGTTGTATCCGGTCTTCGGCATTTTGCTTTCACCGATGATTGCGGCGGCAGCGATGAGTTTTAGTTCGGTTTCGGTCATTGCCAATGCGTTACGGCTTAGGCGGGTAGTATTGTAAATGCAAGTTAACCTGACAGAACGAAGATGAAATAGTCGAATTAACTGGCCTCATTGCCTTTCAGATAATACAAAAGTGGCATTACCGATTTTTTGCTAATGGTAGACTCCAAGTCGCTGGTAAAAACAGCTAGCCGAGTCGAACAGCTACAACAATGAGCAATCAGAGCTTTTATGGAATATAAAGATTATTACAAAATAATGGGGCTGGCCAAGAATGCCACGCCGGATGAGATAAAACGGGCTTATCGCAAGCTGGCCCGAAAATATCATCCCGATGTCAGTAAAGAGCCTAATGCCGAAGCCAAGTTCAAAGAACTCGGCGAAGCCTACGAAGTCCTGAAAGACCCCAAGAAACGCGCGGCTTATGATCAAATTGGCCGTAACTTTCAGGACGGTCAACCCTTTACCCCGCCGCCGGAATACCAGACCGGCTTTGATTTTGGCAAGGGTTTTGGCGGAAGCCAGGGCAGCGGATTCAGTGATTTTTTTGAAGCCCTGTTTGGCCGGGCTTATGCACAGGGTGCCGGTGCGGGCGGTTACGGCAGGCAGTTTCAAGTCCATGGCAGTGATCAGCATGCCAGGATTTTGATCGATCTGGTGGACGCTTTTCAGGGCGGAGAGCGTCTGATTACCCTGAACATGCCGCAAACAGACAGCCAGGGCCGGGTCATTGCCAAAATGCGCAGCTTGAATATCAAGATACCTAAAGGCATTAAAGCCGGGCAGCGCATACGCCTGACAGGGCAGGGAGGGCCTGGAATGGGGGGCGGCAGCAACGGCGATTTATATCTTGAAGTTGAATTTAATCCCCACCGATACTTTCGTGCCGAAGGCCGCGATATTCACCTGGAACTGCCGGTTACACCCTGGGAAGCCGCTTTAGGCGCCAGTGTTGCTGTGCCGACGCTGGGCGGCACGGTGGACTTGAAAATTCCCGCTGGCTCCCAAACCGGCAAACAATTGCGCTTAAAAGGCCGCGGTTTGCCCGGCGTGCCGGCCGGCGATCAGTATGTGACTTTAAAAATAGTGACGCCGCCGGCCAAAACAGAGCAGGCTAAAGCATTGTATGAACAAATGGCTAAAGAAATGCCGATGAATCCGCGCTCAGAAATGGGGAGGCGTTGATGAAAAATGAAATCGTGGTTATTTCCGGCATGGTGCTGGATGAAAGCATACGCTTGTCCCTGGGTGAATTATGTCAGTTTGCCAAGACCAGCCAGGAGCGTGTTATTGAAATGGTCGAGGAAGGCGTGCTGGATCCGGAAGGCTCGTCAATCTACACCTGGCGGTTTGATCACAATGCGCTCAAGCGGCTGCAAATTGCCCTGCACCTGCAGCAGGATCTCGGCCTTAATCTGCCCGGCAGCGCCCTGGTGCTGGATTTGCTCGAAGAAATGGAGCAGCTGCGGCGGAAGTTACCCGATTGATTCGGAGGCCCTGTGCAGAGCAGAAACATCGAACCCCGAAACTATAGGGATAAGCATGACAGATGAAGCAGGTTTCATTAATGCCGGCGCCGTTGTTTCGGTGAACGGCAGCGTCGTCGATATCCGATTCGATTGCTCTTTGCCGCCTATTCACACCGTTCTCTTTGCGGGAAAAGACCGGCGCGTCGTTATCGAGGTTTTGACGCAGCTCGATGCATCACATGTTCGCGGCATTGCCCTGACGCCGACGCAAGGCCTGGCCCGCGGCATGCTGGTGGAAAATTCCGGCGCTCCTTTAAAAGCGCCGATAGGCAAGAACATTTTATCGCGTATGTTTAATGTATTCGGCCATCCCATTGATAGATTGCCGATGCCGACGGATATCGAATGGCGATCTGTCCATCAAATGCCGCCATTGTTAGCGCGGCGCTCGACCCAGTCGGAAATTTTCGAGACCGGTATCAAGATTATCGATGTGCTGTCGCCTCTGGAGCGGGGCGGCAAGGCAGGGCTGTTCGGCGGCGCCGGTGTTGGCAAAACGGTGCTGCTGACCGAGATGATACACAATATGGTCGGGCACCATGAGGGCGTGAGCCTGTTTTGCGGTATTGGCGAACGCTGCCGGGAAGGGGAAGAGCTCTACCGGGAAATGAAGACGGCCGGCGTGCTGCCGAACATGGTGATGGTGTTCGCTCAAATGAATGAACTGCCGGGGAGCCGGTTCCGGGTCGGGCATGTTGCATTGACCATGGCCGAATATTTCCGAGACGTTGAACGCCGGGATGTGCTGCTGTTAATCGATAATATTTTCCGTTTTATCCAGGCCGGTTCTGAAGTGTCTGGACTTATGGGGCAGATGCCTTCGCGCCTGGGTTATCAGCCGACGATGGGCACCGAGCTGTCGCAATTGCAGGAACGCATCGCCAACACGGACGCGGGAGCGATTACCTCAATTCAGGCGGTTTATGTCCCAGCCGACGATTTTACCGATCCGGCCGCGGTGCATACCTTTTCGCATTTGTCAGCTTCCATCGTATTGTCTCGAAAACGCGCAAGCGAAGGACTTTTCCCGGCCATCGATCCCTTGCAATCCACTTCCAAAATGGCGACGCCGCGCATCGTCGGCGAGCGGCATTATCGCCTCGCGCTGGACGTCAGACGCACGTTGGCCCAATACGAGGAACTGAAGGACATTATTGCCATGCTCGGGCTTGAGCAACTGTCGCGAGAAGACCGCAATATCGTCTTTCGCGCCCGCCGTTTGGAGCGGTTTTTAACCCAGCCGTTTTTCACGACCGAGCAATTTACCGGCCTCAGCGGCAGGCTGGTTAGCCGGAACGACGCCTTGAACGGTTGCGAGCGCATTCTCAATGATGAATTCAAAGATTATCCCGAAAGTGCACTGTATATGATCGGTTCGATTGACGAAGCCAAAAAGTGAGGGCACTATGAAACCGCCGTTGATGCGCCTTAAAATCCTGTTGCCTTTTCAGGTGTACGCCGAGCTGGAGGCGGTGACCCGGATCGTTGCGGAGACTTATCATGGCTCGTTCGGCATAATGCCGCGCCGCCTGGATTGCGCGGCGGCCCTCGCCCCCGGTATTCTCACCTACGAAACAGAGAAACAAGGCGAAGTGTATCTGGCCGTTGATCAGGGCGTGCTGGTTAAAACCGGTTTCGATGTGTTCGTGTCGGTACGCAACGCCATCGGCGGTGCCGAGTTGGATCAATTACGTGAAGCCGTGGCGCGCGAGTTTCTTGAATTTGACGAGCGTGAAAAAAATGTGCGTTCGGTCATGGCCAAATTGGAGACCGGTTTTGTCCGGCGCTTTATGGAGTATCGTCGTGAATGATGAATCTAAAAAAGAAGAGCGGAAAAACGATGCGGCATTCAGCCGGCAGGTCGGCGCCAAAGCGGAGCGCAAACTGGAGGCGAGGCGGCGCGTGAACAAGACGATCTGGTTCGGCTTCGGCTGGTTCGGATTGATAGGCTGGTCTGTCGCGGTGCCGACCCTGCTGGGCATATTTGCCGGTTTATGGCTGGACAGACGCTATCCCGGACCTCATTCCTGGACATTGATGTTATTGATCGGTGGCTTGATGCTCGGTTGCTGGAACGCCTGGCGCTGGGTATCGGATGAAGAAGCCCTGATCCATAAAAAGCAGGACAAAGAAAATGAATGAGAACCTGATGCTGGCGCTGGCTTTAGGGATGGGAGGCTTACTGGGGGCATTTTTTTTCGGAGGGCTTTGGTGGACCATACAACAAGGCGTCAATGCAAAGCAACCAGGGCTTTGGTTTTTCGGCAGCCTGCTGTTGCGCACTGGCATCACCTTGGCCGGTTTTTATGGGATGGCTGCCGGCCATTGGCAACGCTTTCTGGCTTGTCTGGTGGGTTTTGTCATCGTGCGTTTTATCGTCCTTAGATTGACCCGTTCCGAGCCGGTAAAATTACCGGAGCCGGTCGAGGAGTAAGCTGATGCGCTTGAGTTCCGATCAAATTATTTTTTGGCAATACGGTTTCATTAAGCTCAATGGCACGATCGTAACTACCTGGGCGATTATGCTGGTGCTGGTGGTTGGGGCTTATCTGATCACCCGGAATCTGGTCCGAGATAGAGAACACAAGCGCTGGCAAAATGTGCTCGAAATTATCGTGATTACCTTAAACCAACAAATCGAGGAAGTCGGCCTGAAGCGGCCGGAAAAGTATCTCGGTTATCTGGGAACGTTGTTTCTGTTTATAGCCATCGCCAACCTAGCTACGATTTTTCCGGGCTATGAACCGCCGACCGGCTCACTGTCGACCACGGCGGCCTTGGCCATCACGGTATTCGTCGCGGTACCGGGTTTCGGTATTGCCGAGCAGGGTCTGGACGCTTATTTGAAATCCTACCTGAAACCGACGCTGATCATGCTGCCTTTCAATATCATCGGCGAAGTGACGAGAACCTTGGCGCTGGCCGTGCGGTTGTTCGGCAATATGATGAGCGGCTCAATGATTGTCGCTATTTTACTGATTGTCACGCCGTTTTTTTTTCCGGTTATCATGAGTCTATTCGGGTTGCTCACCGGCATCGTGCAAGCCTATATTTTTACGGTACTGGCGACGGTTTACATTGCCGCAGCTACCCGCAGTCATGGCGAATGAATGTTCAACACTAACGAGGAAATATTATGGATACAGTTAGCTTAATTGCAGTCGCATCTATCGTGACTGCTGGAATTACCATTGCCATCGGCAGTCTAGGTCCGGCCTTCGGCGAGGCCCGTGCCCTGGCCACGGCCTTAAGCGCGTTAGCACAACAGCCTGATGCCGCGGCGACGATTACCCGCACTTTATTTGTCGGCTTGGCCATGGTCGAATCGACAGCCATCTATTGTTTAGTCGTGTCGATGATTCTGATCTTTGCCAATCCTTTTTGGGATTACGTCATAGCTCAGGCGGCGGGGCATTAAACAGTGTTAATCGACTGGTTTACTGTTTTCGCGCAACTGGTCAATTTTCTGATTTTGATGGCTTTGTTGAAGCGCTTTCTTTACAAGCCCATTTTGCGGGCGCTGGATGAGCGCGAAAAGAAAATCGCGCGGCAGTTGGAGGATGCCCGGAAAATCAAGGCCGATGCCGAGCGCGAGCGAAACGAGTATGCCTACAAGAATGAAGTAATTGCACAGCAGAGTGCTGATCTTTTGAAACAAGCGCAACAGGAAGCCAATCATGAACGTGAGCAACTGATCGAGGCGGCGCGAGCCGAGTCGAACGCCCTGCGTGCCGGTTGGCAACAAGCGCTACAAAGCGAGCAATACAGCCTGCACCAGGACATTATCAGGCATGCCCGTGAGGAGGTCTTTGCCATTACCCGCAAAACCCTCGCGGATCTGGCTTCGGAAAGTCTGGAACAGCGCATCTGCGAAGTTTTCCTTCAGCGCCTGCACACGCTGAATGAATCTGACAAAAAACTGCTCACCCTGGCGATTCAGACAAGCTCAAATCCGGTAGTGGTGCGCAGCACTTTCCAACTGACACCGGAACAACAAATCGCGCTTAAACAAGCCGTCAGGGAAGTGTTTGCGGTTGACGCCAGCATCCAGTTTGAGACCGATGCTGACCAAATCAGCGGCATCGAACTCAATACCAATGGCCATAAATTGGCCTGGACTATCGCCGATTATCTAGCCTCGTTGGAACACATACTAGACCGTGTGTTGGAGACTAAAATCCTGTCCCCCGCTGAAACCGGAGCCGAAGGCTATGCCGCTGGATAATCTGGCTACCGATCTGAAACGCGCATTTGAGAGCATCAAACAAGCGCGGGAAGCCTATACCACGCAATTGACGGCGCAAGAAGTGGGCACGGTAACCACAGTTTCCAACGGAATCGCCAGGGTGGCCGGGTTGCCGGGCGTCGGCTTTGAAGAACTGGTCAGGTTTCAGGACGGCTTGTCCGGCATTGCCTTCAATCTCGATGAGGACGAAATCGGCGTGGTTCTACTCGGCAATTACTGGCATGTACAGGCCGGCGATGAAGTTGAACGCACTGGCAGGGTCATGGATGTGCCAGTGGGCGATGGCCTGATTGGCCGCGTGATCGATCCTTTAGGCAGGGTACTGGACGGCAAGGGGCCGCTCCATTACAGCGACCGCCACCCTATTGAGCGTGAAGCCCCGGCGATCATGGACCGGTCGCCCGTCACCATACCGCTGCAAACCGGCGTTAAAGTCATCG
This sequence comes from uncultured Gammaproteobacteria bacterium, assembly GCA_963848675.1. Classification (GTDB taxonomy): domain Bacteria; phylum Pseudomonadota; class Gammaproteobacteria; order Methylococcales; family Methylomonadaceae; genus CAWKEY01. The sequence goes on along the minus strand of CAWKEY010000023.1, from coordinate 213,258 downwards.
ATGCCCTGATACCTATCGGCCGCGGCCAGCGCGAATTGATCCTGGGCGACCGGCAAACCGGCAAGACGGCAATTGCAGTTGATACAATCCTTAACCAGCACGACCAAAATGTCGTGTGTATTTATTGCGCCATCGGCCAGCGTTCATCGGCTGTAGCTCAGGTTGTCGCCACTTTGCAGGAACAAGGCGCCATGGACTATACCCTCGTCGTGGTCACGGAGGGCAATGACCCGCCGGGATTGGCTTACATTGCGCCTTATGCGGCGACCAGCATCGCCGAGTATTTTATGGAACAGGGCCGTGATGTGCTGATCGTTTACGATGATTTAACCCACCACGCCCGCGCCTATCGCGAGCTTTCACTACTACTGCGAAGGCCGCCGGGGCGCGAAGCGTTCCCGGGCGATATTTTTTATATCCACTCCCGCTTATTGGAACGGGCCACGCATTTGCACGACAATCTCGGCGGCGGTTCGCTGACCGCGCTGCCGATTATCGAAACCGAAGCGCAGAACCTGGCCGCCTATATTCCGACCAATCTGATTTCGATCACCGACGGGCAGATTTATCTGTCGCCGAGCCTGTTCGAATTGGGCGTGTTGCCCGCCGTTGATGTTGGTAAATCGGTATCACGGGTGGGCGGCAAGGCGCAGCGCCCCGCCTACCGCTCCGTTGCCGGCGATCTCAAGCTGGCTTATGCGCAATTTGAGGAACTGGAAACCTTTGCCCGTTTCGGGACCCGGCTGGATGAACATACACGCAAGATCATCGAGCATGGCCGACGCATCCGTTCCTGTCTTAAACAGCCGGAATTTGAACCCCTTTCGGTAGTCGAGCAGATAGCGGTTCTGCTGGCGCTGACGCATGGATTTTTTGATACCGTGCCACTGGATCAGATGACCGAAGCCGAACGTGTAGTCCGCGATGCCGCCCTGGAGTTGCCCGAGACGCTCCTGCAAAGCCTGTTATCGGACGAACCGTTAAGCGATTCGAACCGCGAGCTGATTGTCGCTGTTGCCGGCAAGGCGCTCGCGCCTTTGCAAAAATGACCGATACGCCGAACAGTTTGCGCCGTAAAATCGAGGGTGCGGACGATCTGAAAAGCGTGGTGCGGACGATGAAAGCGCTGGCGGCTTCCAGTATTGCCCAATACGAGGAATCGGTGCGCTCATTGGGGGATTATGCCCGTACCATCGAACTGGCTTTGACGGTCTGTTTCAGGCCGATGGGGACGGCAGCCTATGCCCAAACCGGTCCCCGCGCAGCGGCAGTGGATCGAACCGGGGTTATTGTATTCGGCAGCGATCAGGGGCTGGTGGGGCAGTTTAATGACCTATTGGTCGAATTCGCAAGCGCCCGATTGCAGGCCATAGCGGGTAATAAAATCGTCTGGACGGTAGGCGAACGTATTCATTCACATCTGCTGGATTCGGGAATTTCGGTAAGCGCTGTCTTCAACACACCCAATTCGGTTGCAGCCATTACCCCATTGATCGGGCAGTTGCTGATCGAAACCGAAAGGCAGCAGTTGAATCACGAGACTTCGCTGTATTTGTTTTATAATCGGCCGCAAGCTGGGCTTGGCGCCGTTTATGAGCCGGTCTGTGTGCGTGTGCTGCCGCTCGATGCCGACTGGCAGCTCAGGTTTGTCAAGACGCCTTGGCCAACCAATCACTTACCGGAAATCGTTGGAAATTACTCTTCGACGCTAAGTGCCCTGATTCGTGAATACCTTTTCGTTTCCTTGTACCGGGCCTGCGCCGAATCGCTGGCGGCAGAAAATGCCAGCCGACTGGCGGCCATGCAGCGGGCCGAAAAAAACATCGATGAACTTTTGGAAGAACTCAGCCGGTCTTTCCATCAGTTGCGCCAGCGAACTATTGATGAGGAGTTGTTTGATGTCATTTCCGGTTATGAGTCGATGCCGAAAAAATGATGGCCGGTTTGCGGGGGCCGTTGTTCTGCGGACAATGGCTTCCTTTACTTAAAACCGAAACCCAAAATAATGCTAAATTAAGACCATCGTTTCTCTGAGGTTCAACGCTCATATGAGTTTTTCTGATGTTTCCCGTGCTTTGGCGCAACCGGTACGTTACCGGGTTTTAACTCGCCATCTCGCGCGCATCGGTCTACTCGTGGTCGTGCTGAGATGTGTGCCGGTCTTGGTGTCTTGGTTGGAAGGCGATTGGCTCTATATGCGCAGCCAGCTAATCACATTGGTGCTGCTCAGTGTTGTTTGTTTGCCTTTATCTCGAGTGCAAGCCCATGACGATATTAGGGACAACGAGGTGCTGGTGATTTCCGCATTGTCTTTCTTTCTGTCGGCTGCATCGGGTGGTATCCCTTTTATCAGCGAAGGACTTAGCGCCATAGATGCTTTTTTTGAAGCAGTGTCGGCGATAACGACGACAGGTTTGACCACGATGACTCTGATACAGCAGCATTCCAACGGGTTTCTGTTTGCCCGCGCCTGGATGCAATGGTACGGAGGTTTGGGCGTGGTGATTTTTTCTGTGGCGCTGTTATTTCTGAATAAGGGGATTGCCACTCGGCGTCTGGCAATGGGTGATATCAGCGATAGCCGGGACATATTGGGCAACGCGCGCACGCATTCGGTTAAATTGCTTGTCATCTACTGTACCCTGACCGTGTGTGTGATCGGTATGTTATTGCTAGCCAGCGTCGAACCCTTGAGCGCCGTGACGCATGCATTGAGTGGTATATCGACGGGTGGCTTTTCCATTTACGATGCCAGCCTGGCGGCTGTCGATCAATGGTTTATTCAGTTTTTAATAGTGCTGTGCGGTTTGCTGGGTGCCGTATCTCTACCGTTCTATTACCGCTTCGTCCGAAGCGGAATCAAGGAATTGTCATTCAATCTGGAAATTCGGGTCTTGTTGGCGCTATCGATAGGCGTGATAGGCTTGCTGTTTTTTTGCGCCGGAGAAAGCGGCACAGATGTCTTGCCGAGACTTAAAAACGCTGTAATTATGGGGCTGTCGGCGCAAACCACGACTGGATTTGCCAGCGTTGATGTGGCGGCAATGGATAATGGCTCCAAATTAAGTCTGATTTTTTCGATGCTGGTCGGCGGTTCCATAGGCTCGACTGCCGGTGGTATAAAAATTCTGCGCTTATTGATTGTACTGCGCTTGTTGCAGTTTTTTATTCAGCGTACCGCGCTCCCGGCTCATGTCATCCTGGAGCGGCAATTGGGCGGCGATAAACTGGAAGCCAATGACATTGAAAGGGCCCTGATGATCGTGCTGATATTCATGGGCACTGTTTTGTTGTCCTGGCTGCCTTTCCTGATCGCGGGTTATGATCCGCTGAATGCCTTGTTTGAAGTGGTTTCGGCGTGTTCAACGACGGGCTTGTCAACCGGAATCACCCGGACCGGTCTGGAGCCTTCGCTCAAAACAGTGTTGATTGTCGATATGCTCCTGGGACGGGTTGAATTTTTGGCATTTTTGGTGTTTCTTTATCCGCGAACCTGGATCAAGGTGGGGAGTTAGGTTTGAAAGTAGTTTTTATTGGCGCATCATCGTTGGCGATAGCGACGGCCGAATTGCTGCTGCGGATCGATCATGAAGTCATTATCATTGAAAAGGACAAAGCCGTGATCGACGAGTTGATGGAACGAATCGATTGCGTGTTTGTGCATGGCAATGGCAGCAAACCGCTCATTCTGAAGGAGACCGACCCAGGTTCTATCGATATCCTGTTTTGTCTGACCAAGAGCGATGAGGCCAACATTATCGCTAGTCTGGTAGCGCGCTCGTTGGGTGTCAAACGCGTGATCACCCGGATCGAAGATCCTGAGTTCGAGCATATCTGCATCGAACTGGGACTAAACGACACTATCGATCCGACGCTTACCAATGCCCGCTATTTGGCTAATATCGCGGCGGGAAGAAATATTCTGGAGCTTTCCGCTGTGATCCGGGGCAACGTCAGGTTGTTCAGTTTTGTCGCCGACGAAACCAATGAAGGTACAATTGATGATTTGGATTTGCCTAGGCAGTCCCGGGTGATCTTTTTTTACCGGGATGATGTGTTTCACCCGGTCGATGGCGATACCCAGCTAAAAATAGGCGATGAGGTTGTGTTGGTGACGACTGATGAGGAATATGAGAAGTTGCATGAAAAATGGGCCAGCGTCAACGTAAACTAGCGGGATAGGGTGCTATCGATGAAGATGGACATCTTTGGAGATTGAGGCACACCGAATGGATCGTCAAGGGCAAGGCCGGGGTGCCGGTGGAGTTAGGCCTGCGCGTGGCGGTGGTGGAAAGCAAGGAGGGCTTCATCTTGCACCATCAGGTCATGGAAAAACAAACAGACGACCAGATCGCGGTAAGCATCGTCAAGGAAACGCAACAGCTATTCCCCTCGTTCAAGGCCTGTAGCTTTGACAAGGGCTTTCACAGCCCCGCCAACCAAACCGGGCTTAAGGCGATGCTTGACCAAGTCACCCTGCCCAAGAAAGGCAAGTGGTCTGCCAGCGATGAGGCGCGTGAGAGCGATGGCGCCTTTGTTGCCGCCCGGAAGGCGCACTCGGCCGTTGAGTCCGGCATCAACGCGCTGGCGGTGCACGGCCTGGACAAGTGCCCAGACCACGGCATCGGCGGCTTCAAGCGCTATGTCGCCCTGGCCGTGCTGTCGCGCAACATCCAAAAGATCGGCCAGATCAAGCGCGACACCGAACGCGAGCGTCTGACTCAGGAGCGGGAGCGGCTACGACAGCGCCAGCAAAAGCTCGCCGCCTAAGTTTTTTAACGGCTGTATTGCGACAAGACAGGCAAGCTGCGTCCGGAATCCCGAGAGCTTGCCCCTGCCGGATGGGTTGCAAGCTTTTTAGTCGATAAGCACCATAAGAAAGCCGCTAGCCTTCCAGCTTCCACATGAATTTTGGCACCTCTTGCTGCGGGGGGCGGGTTATTTTTGGCTTTTTCGATCAGGCACTAACTAGGCCTGTATCGTTTTGAAACCCAGATGACTGCCAGTAATGGTAAGCACACTGCATCGGGCTTTGGCTCCAATACCGCGTCTAAGGAATCTGTTCGAGTGGGTTTTGATTATTTTAAAGGCAATCTTAATCGCATCAGCGCAACGGCTAAATTCTCTGAGTATGAGTTTCATATTCATGCCGTTGAACTTCATAACACCGGGTCCAGCAACAAAATTAGTCTGGCATCATTGATCGCCTTTTGCTCGGTTTTGATGAACAAGCCGATACAGGAGCAAAATGGTGGTGTTGGGCGATATGACCTTGGGTGGTGTGGTCAATCCGGTAGAGGATTTGGCGGGAAGTTTACAGCTCGCTTTGGACAGCGGTGGTAAACGGGTGCTGTTACCAATGGCATCGGCATCGGATATTCCCACGGTACCAGCTGAAATATTCTCTAAATTTCAGATCAATTCTTTTGCTGATCCAGTGGCTGCAGTTTATAAGGCGCTGGGGGTTCAGTGATAGTTTGCAGATAGTGCTTAACGCTGACAAGCGCTGCAAAATACCGTTGAACGATTATTTATTCTTATTTCTGTTAAAGGCTGCTGGCAGCGGGTACAGGGCAATTTGGATCTTCCGTAGACCTTGAGTTGTTGCTGGAAATAGCCGGGTTTGCCGGTTTCATTGACAAAATCCCGCAGCGTGGTGCCGCCTTGTGCTATGGCTTGTTGCAGGATGATGCGAATGTAGTCCGCCAAGGTTTGGTAGCGGGCCAAAGAAATTGTTCCGGCGTGGCGTGCTGGCTGAATGCCCGCCATAAACAAGGCTTCGTTTGCATAGATATTACCGACCCCGACGACGATGTGGCTGTCCATAATGAACGACTTTACGGGTATTTTTCTGTTTCTGGACAGTCTGTAAAGCAGCTGGCCGTCAAATTCGGATGATAAGGGTTCAGGGCCCAGGTCTTTAAGCAGCTGATGAGAGGCAGCGGGTTCAGCTGTCCACAGCACTGCGCCAAACCGGCGCGGGTCGTTAAAGCGCAGTACGGTATCGTTGGTAAAAATAAAATCGATATGATCGTGTTTACCGGCGGCTTGTCCGCTGTTGATGATTCTTAAACTGCCGGACATGCCCAAGTGCAACAGCAGTGTGCCTGCGTGGGTGTTCAGCAGCAGGTATTTGGCGCGCCGGTTTACAGACTGAATGGTCAGACCGGTTACTATTTGCTTGAGATTTTCAGGCACAGGCCAGCGCAGGATAGGCTGGCGGATGATGATGTCAGCAAGCGTTTGGCCTTCAATATGCGGCGCAATGCCGCAGCGCGTGGTTTCAACTTCGGGTAATTCGGGCATGGGGATGAAAGTGGATAGTGGGGCAATGTCGTTAAGTTAAGGGAACTTGTGTTTATTGTAGGTGCGAATTTATTCGCACTGTGCGGATAAATCCACACCTACTTCGGCTTAACTTAACGACATTGGGGAGTGAGAAGGGTGGTGTCGTGTTTTTTCGTCTTGCGTCTTACCTCTTTCTTCTGTTTTTTATCGTTGTCTGCGTTTGCGCCAGATGAACAAGCCCGTGCCCAGTAATAGTAAGGGGATAATCAGCAAAAATCCAAAACCTATCACAGCAATGCCGGTCTGGCTTAATTGCAGGCTTTTGTCGGTTGCGACTTTGGCCGGGATGTTGATAAAGCGGTCATCATGGATCAGCCAGTTGATCATTCTCAAGCCCATGTCCAGATTGCCGACATTGCCAATATAGGCATTGGATAGAAAGTCCCCGTCACCCGCCACGATGATGCGCTGTTGTGTTTTTGTATCCGAACTGCGGCTCAAGGCGACAGCAAACGCGAGCGGGCCCTGCTTTTCACCGCTATCGGCATCAAAACGAATCTTTCCTGCTATGGCGCCGGTTTCCGTCCAGGACTGGCTGGAACTACGCAGCAGGCTTTCAGCCTTAAATTCGGTTTCTTCAACGGTTTCAAGCGCTGCCGCAACGGGATACAGCGTGGTGGTCTGAAAGCCTTGCGTGACCGGGTGTGGCGGGTATTCACTGACGAGCACGAAGCTGGGGTCATTAACGCCATAAAGCGTGACGCTGTTGTCGACGAGGGTGCCCGGCAGCTGGCGCAGTCCCAGGCTGTTTATCAAGACCGATAAGTGTTGATTACCGGGGTCGTTGAGTATCAGCAGATTGCCGCCGCGCTTGATGTAAGCATCGATGATGGCCGTTTCTGCCGGTAGCCAGGGTACGGCGGGCGCGGTTATGACTAGCAAGGCGGCATTGTCCGGGATGGCCGGGACGGCGCCCAGGTTGATGCTCTGCGCGTTGATTTTGCGGCGTTGCAGCTCGGTGCCGAACTCCCCCAAATCAAAATTGGCGCGTCCGTCGGGCGAGCGTTCGCCGTGACCGCTCAGAAAGCTTATCCAGCGATCCTCGGCGTTGGCCAATTGCAACAGGGCATTGGTCAGCGAGGATTCATCGATGAAACTTAATTTTTCGCTACGGCCCTGGTAATCAACTATGATGGCGCCTGCAAAACCGATAGCCAGTTCGCGTGCTTTTTCCGGCTGTGCATCAGGGTCTATAAAAGTCAGCTGCAGATTGGATTTATGCCGGCGGTAGCGATCAACCAGTTGGGCGATCTGGCTTCTTATCGGCTGGTCTTTTTTTATATAGGCGGTGATTGCTAGGCTGTCCGGCATCGAGGCCAGCAGTTTTATGGACGCTTCGGATAAGGTGTTGGCGGCATTGCCGGTGACGTCTGTTTGCAGTGTGTAGCGGGAACTCAACCAGGCCAGTGTGCCGAGTGCGCACAAAAATATAACCGTGGCGAACAGATTTTTTACGCGGATTTGCTGATGAATGTGCCGGGAGATTTTCATTTTTGCAGTCGGTCATTATCCAGTCTACGGATACTGAGGACGAGGAATGCGCTGATAAACAGCAAAAAATAGCTGACGTCGGCCGTACTGATCAGGCCGCTTTGCAGGTTCTGGAAATGCCTTAGAATGGATAAATATTCAAACAGCTCACTGCGCTGGCCGTTCAGGCCGGCCGACCAGTTCAAAATCCATAGCCATAGCAACATGCCGAACGTGCTCATGGCGGCAACGGTGGGGTGACCCGCGATACAGGACATAAACACGCCGACAGCGGTAAAAGCGGACACCAGCAGCAACAAGGCCAGGAGATTCGCGAACAATTTGCCCATATCCAGATCACCGCCGCTCAGCAGCGATAAGGGCATCAGGGTAATCAGTGCAATCATTAGCACCATTAGCCCCAGGATACTCAAATATTTGCCGATGATGATGTCGCTATTGGTAACGGGTGCCGAAAGCAGCAGGGACAGGGTCTTGTTCCGGCGCTCTTCACAGATCAGGCGCATGGTTAGTAACGGCGTGACCAGCAGTAAAATAATGCCGGCGTTACCAAACAACGGCGTCACGATAATATCGGTTAAACCCGGCGCACCTTCAATATCGGCTAACTGGGGCTGCAGCGTGGTGAAAGTTTCAACCTGGGATAAAAACAAAAATGCCAGAATGAATTGCAAAATGGCCAATATCGTCCAGGCCAATGGCGATAAAAACAGGGATTTAAATTCACGCGAGGCAATCGCTAACATCATGTTCATAAATCGCTGGTCTTTTGCTCTTGGGTTAAGGTGATAAAAATGTCTTCCATGGAGCGTTTGAGGGGCGTCAGTTCCTGCAAGCCCCAGCCTGAGGCGATAATTTTCTCGGCAAGCTGTTCGGCCGGATTACAACTGGTGCTGTGATGAATTTTGAACCGATTGGCATTGATGGGCTCAATGGCGCTGACGCCGGCAATCGCCAATAAGGCGCCCGCATCAGGCGCAAGCCGCGTGCTGATTTGCAGAGTGCCGGTATTCATTTGCCGGTTTAAACCGGCAATCGTTTCATTCAGTATCAGCCGGCCCTGATGAATGATTTGTACATGCGTGCAGGATTCCTGCACTTCGGTCAAAATATGCGTGGACAGGATGACGCCGTGATCCTGGCCCAGTTCGCGGATCAAGCTGCGGATTTCTCTGATCTGGATAGGATCAAGCCCGACCGTCGGTTCATCGAGAATGATCACTTCAGGATTGTGCAATATCGCCTGGGCAATGCCGACGCGCTGTTGAAAACCTTTGGACAGCTGGGCAATGAGCCGCTCAGAGACATCTACCAAACCGCAGCGCTCTTTGGCCCGGTTGATGGCCCCCGCGATCGAGGGCTTGGCTATGCCGTGCAGTTGCGCGCAGTAATGCAGGAATTCCTGCACGCTCAGATCCTTGTAAAGCGGCGGCGTATCAGGTAAGTAACCCAGGCTGCGTTTTGCCAGTCTGGGCTGGTCTAGCACATCAAAACCATTGATTTTAATTTGCCCGGCACTGGGCGCCAGATTGCCGCACAGCATCTGCATGGTGGTGGTTTTACCCGCGCCATTGGGTCCCAGAAAACCCAGCACCTCGCCTTTGGCCAGGTTAAACGAGACATCGCTGACTGCGCAATGCTTGCCGTAATAACGATAAAGATGATCAGCTTCTATCAGGGCAGTCATGACTACACTTTGGGCAGCAGATTTTGTAATTCGGCCTGAATTTTTTTCCGGTAAAACAGAAATTTCCAGCGCGTGCCGCCGCAGCGTTTCCACAAAATGGCGGAACGGATGCCTGCCAGTAAACAGGCGCGTATTTTATTGACGATATCGGGTCTCGATATATATTCCTGTTCGCCATTCACCATGATGCGCGGCTGCAGGGTGCTGACGGTGCTGTGATACGTGTCACCAAGATTGGCCAGTACATTTTCGTGCAACAAGCCAAAGCTTTCAGATTGCGCCTGCGCCCGTTCGATGCCGGTAAAAATGGTTTTGAGCATTTCCGGACGGCTGGACAACTGTTTTTCCAGAAAAACCAGCGATGCCGAATAGCGCGCCTGTTCGGGATTAGTGATTTTGTAACCGGTCATTTGCTCATTGAGACGTTCAAGTCCCAGTTTAAGGCCGGAAATACCGCCGAAGACAGGCTCAACGCCTTGCTCGTCATTGATAAAAAGACTGCCGATGCTGGCTTTTATGGCCGCGGCATCAGCCGTGCCGGTCGTGGCCAGCTGCTGCACCAAAGCCGCGGCCTGAGCAATGCCGGCCAGCGCCAGGGTTTGATTGGTAATGTTATTTAATTGCATAAGATTTTTTCAGGAGTTGGAGTGGAGCAGTCTTGTTGATGTCATGGCATCACCCGATTTATTTGATATGTCCCAGAACGTCTTTTGCCCAGTTGATGCTCTGAAGGTAAGCATTGCCGATGGTTGTTTGATCCAGATTGCCAAAGGTCATCGCGGAAAGTTCCCAGTGTTCATAACTCATCACGCAATTAAGCGCCTCACCGCCCCGGCCTTCCTTATGGAGTATGGACAAGAGAATGTCAGGAGCCAATGGCAGCTGTTTAAGTGCTTCTTCCAGGGGCATATCCAGAATACTGTCCAGGCTGGATAGCATGCCAATCAGAAAAAAATGTTCGGCCTGTTCATTCACCTTATTGGCCAGTAGCTCACACATTTTTCCACGAATCAACGAATTTTGCAGCACGGCTGCCGGTTTATTGGATAGTGAAGCCAGCGTCAGTATATTACTCCAGCGTTTTACTTCGTTCAGTCCCAGATAGGCAATCGCGTGGTGTATGGATTCAATTTTATTGGGCAAAGCGAAAAACGCTGAATTAATATAGTGCAGCAGTTTATAGCTAAGCATGACATCCAGCGATATGGCTTTACTAATTTCTTCAAAATCAACAGCAGGATTGTTAATCAGGGTCAGCAATTTAATGGCGGCGGTTTGATTGATGCCGATACGTTTGCCGCTAACAATATTGGGTTTTTGGAAAAAATAACCTTGAAAATAGTCAAAGCCCATTTCTTGCAGGTATTGAAATTCCTCGTGGGTTTCCACTTTTTCTGCCAGCAGCTTTATTTTGTAGGGTTTGAGTTTGTCAACGATATGCCGGGTTTTGCTTTCGCCCATTTCCAGAATATCCAGTTTGATAATGTCGGCATATTTAAGCAGTGGCCTCCATTCAGCCGTGAAGACAAAATCATCCAGCGCAATGGTATAGCCACGTTCGGACAGTTCTTTGATATTGTTGATGATATCTGCACTAACGGTAACACTTTCCAGCACTTCAATCACGACCCGTTCTTTAGGCAGGTTTAGCGGCGTTTTTTCCAGAATATTCTGTGTGGTGAAATTAATGAAGGCTTTGTGCTGGCCGACTATCTGATTGAGGCCAAGTTCCAGAATGGAATCGGTAATAACCTGGTTAGTCGCCTGCGTGGCTTCATCTTTATGATTCAAATCAAAATCCTTGCCCCGGAAAAGGATTTCATAGGCATAAGTATTGAGTTTCTGGTCAAAAATCTGCTGCCGACCGATGAGAAAGTCTGTCATTTTGGGTATCAGTAGTGTTGGATTCAGATGGGTTTGCTATGCAATATAGTAGTAATCGCTGGTAATTGAAAGCGGCTGTTTCAATCGGGGAGTCATTGGCAAGTGAATTCAGGTGATCTCTCAGAAGACGGCTTTAAAGCAGCAAGCGAGTCAATTGTTGCCCTGCCAGGGTTCAATTTAAACAAATTAGCGGCTCTGGGGCGAGTATGATATAAGGACAAAAATGACGACATGAGGAGAATGAAATGACTGAATCTGTAGTATTAAGCGTTATTGGTATGAAATGTGGCGGTTGTGAGTCCAATATTTCAGAAAAACTGCAGGCTATTGACGGTGTGCTGTCGGTTAAGGTATCGCAAAAAGACAACGAAGTCGGCGTTGAATTTGATGCTGGCAAAACCAGTCTGGATGCCATTGAAGATGCCATCACCGATGCCGGTTTCACGGTCGAGTAAGCAGGTAATTTTATGAGCACGGAAGAGACTTCGGATACAACAACAGGCGAGTTGCGTTTATCCATTTTAGGAATGCGCTGCGCCGGTTGTGTGAGTGCGGTGGAAGGGGCCTTGGCAAGCGTTAAAGGCGTCAAATCGGTTGCTGTCAATTTTGCCGATCACTCGGCGCTGGTTAAAGGTGACGCCGATGCCGATGCGCTGACACAGGCGGTCAGGGCTGCCGGTTATGATGCGGCAGTGATGGAAGGGCTGGAAGATCCGGCTGAACAGGAAGAGCAGGAGATGCAGCGTTACCGGACTTTGATGAAAAAAGCCGCGGTAGCGGCAAGTCTGGGAGTGCCGCTGATGCTGGCTGATCAGTTCGGCTGGTTGCCCGCTATCGGTTCGGCAGCCGGGACAATGGTTCTGGCCCGAAGTTGCCCTGATTACCCTGGGTATTCTGGTTTACTCGGGCTGGCATTTTTACACCGGTGCTATCAAATCCCTGCGTCTTGGGCAGACCAATATGGATACCCTGATTGCCTTGGGTACCGGTTCGGCCTGGTTTTATTCTTCTGTGGTTATTGATTATTCCGATACTTTGCCGTCCTTGGCGCAACATGCCTATTTTGAAGCGGCGGTGATTATTCTGGCGTTCATTAATCTGGGCTCAGGACTCGAAACGCTGGCCAGAGGCAAAACCTCCAGTGCCATCCGGCAGTTAATCGGCTTGCAGCCACGTACGGCGCGCGTGATCAGAAATGGCGAGGAAATCGACATTCCGATTGAGCAAGTGGGGCTGGGCGAAACCTTGCGGGTCCGGCCCGGCGAAAAAATTGCTGTCGATGGGATGTTGCTGGAAGGCCACTCCAGCATCGATGAATCGATGCTGACGGGTGAGCCGATGCCGGTAGAAAAAATCGCCGGTTCACAGGTCGCGGCGGGTACGATGAATCAGAGCGGCAGTTTTCTGTTCCGGGCAACCCGCATCGGCCGCGATACCGCCTTGGCGCAAATCATTAAGAGTGTGCGCCAGGCGCAAAGCAGCAAACCTGAAATTGCACGTTTGGCCGATAAGATTTCCAGTATCTTTGTACCGGTCGTGGTTGCCTTGTCCGTGCTGACATTCCTGATTTGGCTGGTTTTTGGGCCTGAGCCTTCATTGGGCTACGCCTTTGTGACGTCGATGACGGTGCTGGTAATCGCCTGTCCTTGTGCGCTAGGCTTGGCGACGCCGATTTCGGTGATGGTTGCGGTCGGCAGAGCGGCGCAGTCGGGCATTTTGATCCGTAAAGGTGAAGCCTTACAGACGGCGGGTAAACTGACCTGCCTGATTCTCGATAAAACCGGCACGGTTACTGAAGGCAAACCCTCGGTTGCCTCGATTGAAGCCTATGGCGAGTATGCCGAAGAAGATGTCTTGCGCTGGGCGGCGAGTATTGAATCAGGCTCGGAACATCCCTTGGCCGCGGCCATTTTGGCAGCTGCCGAAAGCCGGCAAATCAAGCTGAGCAAAGTGAAAAAATTTGCAGCAGTGGCCGGGCATGGCGTGACGGCGCAAATTAATGAACAGCCGGTATTTTTTGGCAACAGGGCGCTGATGGATGAAAAGGGCGTCAAATATGCAAGACACAACAGTGAGCTGGAAAAACTCTCGGCCTTGGGACAAACGCCGATGCTGCTGGCAGTGGATAACAAGATTGCCGGTATTATTGCCGTTTCCGACCCTATCAAGAAAGATTCGGCTGCGGCGGTTCGGTTGTTGCAAAGCCGGGGTGTGCGCATCCTGATGGTGACCGGCGATAATGAAATTACTGCCCAGGCCATTGCCAAGCAGGCCGGCATTGCTGAAGTCAGGGCGCAGGTGTTGCCGCAGGATAAAGCCGCCGTGGTTAAGGAACTGCAGCAGCAAGGCGAAATTGTCGGCATGGTCGGGGATGGTATTAATGATGCGCCGGCCCTGGCGCAGGCCGATGTCGGCCTGGCTATCGGTACCGGCACCGATGTCGCTATTGAAAGTGCGGATGTGGTGATTTTGCAGGGCTCGTTATTAAAGGTGCCTGAAGTCATCGAATTATCCAAAGTGACCCTGATTAATATCAAACAGAATTTTATGGGTGCCTTTTTCTATAACACGATCAGCATTCCGGTGGCTGCGGGTCTGTTGTATCCGCTATTTGGTGTGCTACTGAACCCCATGATAGCCGGTGCAGCGATGGCGATGTCTTCGGTAACGGTGGTGACGAACGCCAACCGTTTGCGTTGGATTAAATTGGGTGAGGATAAACAATGAAAACACTATTTAAATTTGTTGGCTTGGCCGGGCTATTGTTATTGCTCGGCTGTGGGGATAAGTCCTCTGGTAAGCTGACGGCTGCAGGGAAAATGGATCAGATTGAAGGCATCGTTGCGGATAGAGACGGGCCGGTCACCAGCGGCAATATAGCCGTTAAAGATAACAATGGCGCAACACTCGCTACGGTAACGCTTAAGGGAGATTCCAGCTATTCGGTAAACATTCCAGCAAATGCCGCTTATCCCCTATTATTGGTAATACCTGCGCATGACGAAGTATTGGAAGCCGTGGTGATGGATGCCTCGGCGGTAAAACAGGATATTACCCACATGTCTTCGTTAGTGGTGCGGGCGGCACGGGATATGGGGGGATTTACCAAGGAACATATGGCCAGAGCGGCGATTGGCGCTATTTCACAAAGTAAGACCTCCAGCGGAACGAACACGTCGGCCGGTTTTTCGGGCGACCCCACCAAACAATATGGTGGCTGGCATTGAGTCAATGCCAGCCAGGTTAAGGTAGCAGAGAACAAACAATCAGCGGCATTGGCTGATTGCTTTTAGTCGAGCGGGGAGGCAGCAGCTTTAATAGACTAACCTAATAATAATCAGTGGCGCCGTTAGATACTAACCATGGAAACTTCCCAGTTGCAAAGGCTCGCCTATCCCAAAGTCACTTTGTTATTAGCCGCCCTTACGGTGTCGGTGGCATACTGTTACGCTGTCTACACCGCTGAAATAATGGTCAATGAAAGCGTGCTGCCGGCTGGATCGTATTCGTTGATGGATGTTCGTGCCATTTTTACCATGCAGCAGAGGTTCCGGCCTAATGGCGAACACATAAAAAATTTTACTTTATTGGAGCGGAAAGAACTTTGAGGGTTCAGGATTGGGATTTGTATGGTATGCAATTGTCATTTAGATTTTAGGCGCGGGCATGGAAAACAAGGGATTTTATTTTAGTTTGAGATGGAAGCTGGCCGTCGTGTTTGGTGGTGTTTTTCTGATACTGCACAGTGTTTTTTCCTATTTTTTATATTTGAAATCAATAGATGATTTCGCCCTTGATAGAAAAAATATCCAAAGCAGCCAAATCGGCATCGCCAGAACACTAACGGAAGATTCATTTTTGGTCTTGGAACAATTTGCCGAGTTGCTTTCGCTGAGTCCAGTTTCCCGGCTTCAGCAAGCCAAACTGCAGCCCTCAGTATTGCCGGTGCTGGATGATAACTGGTCGCAGTGGCAATTGAGCTGGGGCCTGGAAAACGTTGCCTTGTTTGACAGGCAGACCAAGCTCGTCAAATCCTGGGGCAATCAACTGATCTCGGCCGACACCACGATTGAGCAGGTATTAGAAGAGGAAAAACCCCGGCATCAGCTTTATTGCTCCGACACTTGTTTCCAGCAGGTTATAGTGCCAGTGTTGGGGACGGCGGAAACAATCGGCGCCTTGAGTGTCATTCGTTCATTTGCCGATGTCATTATTAAATTCAAGCGAGCGGCCGATGCCGATATAGGCGTTTTAGTTACTGCCCAGGCAGAAAACCGGCAATGGCCGGTTAAGTTATCAGGCATGACTTTGCTGGACAAAAACCTGCCCGTTTATGAATACGTTGCCAGTCATTTCACACTGGATGATTTAATCGCGCAAAGCCAAACTGTCACCTTCGATCAGCGTGTTTTTGAAATCAGCGTTTTTCCAATTCAACCAGGGCCCATCTCTACGGCGCCGTTTTTTCTATTCGTGGACGACATGACTCCGGATTACCAACACCTGCTTAAAGATCAGCAGCAGGTCTGGTTATATGGCGTTGTCAGTCTATTGTTCTCTTTGCTATTGCTGATGCTGGTTTTGCATATGGCATTACGCCGGGTTGCGACGCTGTCCAATGCTTTGCCTTTATTGTCAAAAAATCAATACGCTCAATTTAAACAACAGGTAATGATGAAAAACAGCTTTACCTTGGGTTATGACGAGCTGGATCAGTTGAATCATACGGCATTAACGCTGTCCGGGCAGTTGGAACATCTGGAACAGCAAGTGCGCCGCAATACCTTCATGGTGCTGGAAAAAAGCCAGGATATAGCCCAACAAAGGGACTTTGTCCGGCGTTTATTTGAAGTGGCCCCTATTATCATCATGACGCAAAAACTAAACGGCATGATTTTGACGATTAATCAGGCCGGTATTGATGCCCTGGAGTCGTCTAGCCATGCAATAATCGGTAAGGTTTTTGATGTTTTTTTGCCGGAGTCCGATGCAGAACATATCAAAAAACTGAATCAGTTGAGAGCGGGTCAGGATTATGACCGTTTCCAGATGGATGGACAGCTATTAACAGAACCCGGAAATCTGCGTGCTATTGCCTGGCTGCACACGCGCATCAAAACCAATAACACCGATGACGAAGCCATCATTTTAACCTTGGGTGTCGATATCAGTGACCGGAAGGCCGCCGAAGAGCAGGTTCTTAAAATGACGCTGTATGATTATTTGACCGGCTTGAGTAATCGCAGAAAATTTCATCAAGAGCTTGCCGATACCCTGGCTTTGGCTGAGCGTTATAATTATCAGGCTGCTTTGTTTTATTTGGACCTGGATCAATTTAAAGTCGTTAATGACAACTGTGGCCACGAATGCGGCGATCAGTTACTGCTACAGGCTGCGAGGGTGCTTCAAGATGCCGTGCGTTCGACAGATATTTTGTGTCGAATAGGCGGCGATGAATTTACCCTCATTATGCCGCATGCGGAACCCGAAGGCATTGAACACACCGCCAGAAAAATCAATGAATTATTGATGGCAATTGAATTTATCTGTGCCGGGAAGACCCATAAAGTCAGCGCCAGCATAGGTATTGCAATTTTTCCACAACATGGCCAGAGCGCCCATGAATTACTCGTTAATGCCGATCTGGCGAGGTATCAGGCGAAAGCCGCAGGACGGGGGCGGCACCATATTTTTTCCCCGGACAGCGATTATCAGATCAAATTAAATCAAATGCTGTACTGGCGGGAAACAATCGAGGACGCCATTGCCGGCGGCAAATTCGCCCTGCGTTATCAGCCTATCCTCGATCTCCGGACCAATCAGGTCACCCATTTTGAATGCCTGATCCGTCTGCAACTGGCAGATGGGCAAATGCTGTTGCCCGGAGATTTTATCGGCCATGCTGAAGAACTTGGCCTTATCGGGCAAATTGATCGGTTGGTGCTAACAATGGCCGTGGAAAAGCTCATTGAATTTAAGCATAAAGGCAAGGATTTTAAATTAAGCATTAATTTATCGGGGTGTTTGTTTAACGATGCTACCCTTTTTGAAGATATCTGCCACCTAGTTAATCGGCCTGAGATCGATGCTGGTAAACTTATTTTCGAAATTACCGAGGCGGCCGCCGTCTCCAATTTTGCAAACGCCGGGAAATTGATTGGTCAAATCAAGGCGCTGGGTTGTTTATTGGCGCTGGATGATTTTGGCATCGGGTTTTCTTCATTTTATTACTTAAGACATTTTCCGGTAGATTACGTCAAGATTGGCGGCGCATTTATCCGGCAAATCGATAAAAGCAAAGATGACAGGGTCTTTGTTAAGGCGTTGTCTGAAGTGGCGCGAGCCTTTGGCAAGAAAACAGTGGCAGAATATGTCGAAAATGAAGACATTTTAAACACGCTAAAAGAGTTCGGTATTGATTATGCGCAAGGCTATCATATCGGCAAGCCGCAACTGTTGGATTGATGCACAAGCTGTTTAAAAAAGCCCCTGGCGCAGGCAGAGCAAGCGCGGAAAAGACAAAAAACCGGCGTTCACGGCAGTGAGTGGCTGATTTTTGAGCGCTGCTCATGGCAGTCATCACCGTCTGTGACCGGTTTTCAAACGGCTTTCCGGGACTGGCTCTGTCAACAAGACCGTCCCTGGAGTTTCTGAATAACCCTCCAATCGTTTACAATAAAGTGAAGTATCCCGGGGTAGGGCAGGCAACTGCCAGTGCTGCCTTGTTGGGCTAGTCCGCTGAACTAACGGTAAACCAATCACATGAAAAAATTAAAATGCGCTGTTATCGGAACCGGTTATCTGGGTAAATTCCATGCCCAGAAATATGCCTCATTGCCGGATTGCGAACTGGTTGCGGTGGTCGATATTAATGAAGCGGCCGCCAAGGCAGTTGCAGAACAACATGGCGCAAAGGCCCTGAGCGATTATAAAAGCTTGCTGGGCAAAGTCGATGCCGTCAGCATCGTGGTGCCAACAACGCTGCATCATGCGGTCTCCAGGGATTTTCTCGATGCCGGCGCGCATGTGCTGGTTGAGAAACCGATTACGGTAACCGTGGCCGAAGCCGATGAGTTGATAGCGATAGCGCGACAGAAAAACCTGATTTTGCAAGTGGGGCATTTGGAACGGTTTAATCCGGCCGTAGTGGGACTGGATCAAGAAGAGAAGCCCTTGTTCATTGAATCGCATCGCTTATCGCCCTTTAATCCCCGCGCCAATGATGTCAGCGTGGTGCTGGATTTAATGATTCATGACATCGATATTATTCTGGCCTTGGTGGATTCGGAAGTCGAACGCATCGACGCCAGCGGCACGCCGGTACTGACCCAAGGCACCGATATCGCCAATGCCCGGCTGTTATTTAAAAATGGCTGTGTCGCCAATGTGACCGCCAGTCGCATCAGCATGAAAATGGAACGCAAAATGCGCATGTTCCGGCCCAGTTCCTATGTTTCGGTCGATTTCCAAAACCGCGTACTCACCAAACATCGTACCGGCACAAAGGAAATGTTCCCCGGCATTCCGGAAATCGAAACCGAAGAGTCGGTTTTTGAAAGCGGTGATGCCTTGCTCGAAGAAATCAAGCATTTTGTCCAGTGCATTCAAACCGGCGAGAATCCGCTGGTTTCTGGTGAAGCGGGAAAAAGAGCGCTGGCAACGGCGATACAAATTACCACGCTGTTAGGCGAAAAATAACACCTGATCAAGCAAGACTTTCTGAATAACTAAAGGCACAATTTATGATACCCATGGTAAACCTGAAGGCTCAATACGCCGAAATTAAACATGAAGTTGAGCAGGGTCTGGCTCAGACCATAGAAAACTGCTCTTTCATATTAGGGCCGAATGTGCAGGCGTTTGAACAGGAAGCCGCTGATTACCTGGGCGTTAAACATGCCATCGGTGTGGCTTCAGGTACCGATGCGCTGCATCTGGCGCTGATCGCCGAAGGCATAGGCGCGGGTGATGAAGTTATTACCACGGCTTTCACGTTTATTGCCACCGCCGAAGCCATCAAATATGTCGGTGCCAAGCCGGTTTTTGTCGATATCGATGCCAGAACTTTCAATATTTCACCTGAAGCCATCGAAAAGGCGATTACCCCGAAAACCAAAGCCGTTATGCCCGTGCATCTGTTTGGCCAGCCTGCGGATATGACCAAAATCCAGCAAATTTGCAGCCGATATAATCTGAAGCTGATTGAAGATTGCTGTCAGTCTTTTGGCGCCACCATCAATGGCAAACAAACCGGTGCTATCGGTCATGCGGCAGGCTTCAGTTTTTTTCCCAGTAAAAATCTGGGCGCATTCGGCGATGCCGGTTTGGTGACGACCAACTCGGATGAAAGTGCAGCCAAAATTAAGCGATTGCGTAATCACGGCTCGGACGTGCGTTATTATCATGATGTCATCGGCTATAACAGCCGTCTGGATGAAATGCAGGCGGTAATATTGAGAGCCAAATTAAAACGCATCGATCAATACAACCAGGCGCGCCGCCATGTGGCTCATCTGTATTCAGAGTTGATGGCCGATTTGCCGCTGACTACGCCGTATGAAGACGGTTTGGGCGAGCATGTTTATCATCAGTACGTCCTGCTGTGTGATCGCCGCGACGCCGTTTTAAAAGCCTTGCAGGATAAGCAAATCGGCTGCGCCATCTATTATCCGGTGCCTTTGCATCAGCAAAATGTGTTCAAGGAAGAGTGCGCCGGGCTGAGCCTTCCGGTGACCGAATCCGTGGCCGCCAACTGTATGGCGCTGCCGATTTGTCCATTTCTTGAGGATGACACGATTAAAGAAATAACCGGTGTTATTCGCGACGCTTTGACGGTATAACGCAATGCTCCAGGGATTGACCACTTAAACAAGAAAGGCCGGCTTAAGTCGGCTTTTTGTTTAACACAGTCCCTCGTTATTATTGAGAGGTATTTCATTGTCCGCATCTCGCCCATTTAAGCTTATGTTCAGCGCCGGAGAATCCTCCGGTGATCAACACGCCGCCAATATGTTTCTTGAACTGAAAAAGCATCAGCCGGCTATCGAAGGCATCGGCATGGGCGGTGCCAAAATGGCCCAGGCCGGCATTGATGTGCGTTATGATTCATCACAAATAGCGGTGATCGGTCTGGTTGAAGTGATCAGGCATTATGGCGAAATTCGCCGTGCCTTGACGCTCATGCAGCAGCTGGTGGCGGCAGAACGGCCAGATTTGCTGGTGTGCGTCGATTACAAGGAATTTAACTTCAAGCTGGCGCGCTATGCCAAGCAACAGGGCGTGAAGGTGTTGTTTTACGTCAGTCCGCAAGTCTGGGCCTGGCGGCCGGGCCGGGTCAAAAAGTATGGCGAAGTGATTGATATGATGGCCGTGATATTTCCCTTCGAAACGGCTTATTATGATGCCGAAAACGTGCCGGTGCGCTATGTCGGGCATCCTTCCGTGGACAAGGTGCATCCCCAACACTCCAAAGCCGATGATTTTGCGCGATTTAAACTGGATCACACCAAACCGGTTGTGGGCTTGTTGCCGGGCAGCCGAGGCAATGAAATTAAACGCATGTTGCCGGTCATGCTGAAAGCGGCTGAAAATCTGCAGGCGGATTTTCCGGAAATCCAGTTTATATTGCCGCAGGCAGATTCAATCAGCGATGCGCTGCTGGCAACATATTTGCCGCAGTCGCCGGTTAAAATGACAGTCTTGAAGAATCAGCCTTATGATGTCATACAATGCTGCGATGTGATCATGACGGCATCAGGCACGGCTACGCTGGAAGTCGCCTTGTTGACGGTGCCGATGGTGATCGTGTACAAGCTGTCGACGGTAACGTACTGGTTGGGCAGATGGCTGGTGAATACTCCGTTTATCGGCTTGCCGAATATCATCGCGGGCAAATGCATTGTCAAGGAACTCATTCAGCAGGATGCCTCCGCCGGCAATCTGGCCGCAGAGGTGAAGCGGATTTTGACTGACAAGGTTTATGCGGATGACATGCGGGATAGTTTGATGGCTGTAAAACAACAATTAGGGCAGGGCGGCGGTTCAAAAAACATGGCTGAACTGGCGTTGTCCCTATTGAATCAATACTAAGCCGGATTTTTGGATTTAGCGTTTGGCTCTTGCGCCCGCGTCATAAATCAAAACTATCCGAACCTCAGTCTCTATGTGATAATAAATCGGTTGATTTGGCATACTTTTTTCTGACGTAGATAACCACAGGGCGTACACAATGGATGAAAACAAAAAGAAAGCGTTAGGCGCAGCGCTGATGCAGATAGAAAAGCAGTTTGGCAAAGGCTCTGTGATGCGCATGGGCGATATTGCCGCTGCCAGGGATATTGAAGTGGTGTCAACCGGTTCTCTGGGACTGGATATTGCGCTGGGTTGCGGCGGTTTGCCGCGTGGACGTATTGTCGAGATTTACGGCCCTGAATCATCGGGCAAAACCACACTGACCCTGCAAGTTATCGCTGAAATGCAGAAACTGGGCGGCACGGCCGCTTTTGTGGATGCCGAGCATGCCCTGGATCCCAGTTATGCCGAAAAAATCGGTGTTAATGTCGATGAGTTACTGGTTTCGCAACCGGATACCGGCGAGCAGGCATTGGAAATTACCGATATGCTGGTGCGCTCCGGCGCGGTTGATATAGTGGTGATTGATTCGGTCGCCGCGCTGACGCCCAAAGCCGAGATCGAGGGCGATATGGGTGATTCCCACATGGGCCTGCAAGCCCGTTTGATGTCGCAGGCACTCAGAAAATTGACGGCCAATATCAAGCGGTCCAATACCCTGGTCATCTTTATTAATCAGATACGCATGAAAATCGGCGTCATGTTCGGCAATCCCGAAACCACCACCGGCGGTAATGCGCTGAAATTTTACGCCTCGGTGCGGCTGGATATTCGCCGGATTGGCTCGGTAAAAAAAGGCGAGGAAGTTATCGGCAACGAAACGCGCGTTAAAGTGGTTAAAAACAAAGTTGCCCCGCCTTTCAAACAGGCTGAATTTGAGATTTTATATAACGAAGGGGTTTCGTTTTTTGGTGAGCTGGTTGATTTGGGCGTCAAGTATGGACTCATTCAGAAAGCAGGTTCCTGGTACAGTTACGGCGATGAAAAAATCGGACAGGGCAAAGACAATGCCAAAGTCTTTTTGAAAGAAAATCCTGAAAAAGCCAAGGAAATTGAAGCAAAAATAAGAGCCGAAGCCTTTGGTAAAGCTATTGCCTTTACCGAGGATATCCTGGTCGACGAGTAACCTGCGGTGGGCGAGGCCGCTAAGGACATCAAGGATGCGGCGCTGCGGCTGCTGGCACGCCGCGAGCACAGCCGCAAAGAATTGCTTAATAAGCTGACGCTTAAAGGTTATGGCAAGGATGCTGTGATGGCGGTTCTGGATGAACTCGCCCGGCAAGGCTGGCAGGATGATCAGCGCTATGCACAAAGCTATGCCCGCTGCCGCATTCAGAAAGGCTATGGTCCGGTGCGGATTGACTATGAGCTTCGGCAAAATGGTATTGAATCGGTTAATCTTGACGAAATTGTTCAGCAAGTGGCAGGTAGCAGCTGGATGGATGTGCTGGAGCGGGTTTACAGCAGAAAATTCAAGCCGGATCGGGCCATCGACCGGCATGAATGGGCAAAACGCAGCCGCTTTTTAGTGCAACGCGGATTTTCCGGCGAAATGATCAGCGCGTTGCTGGATCATTTGAATATTTCCCTGAACAAGTTTTAGTTTTAAAAAATCATTAATTATGAAAAACATGACTAGCGCCCAGTTGCGCTCCGCCTTTCTGGAGTTTTTTCGTGCACGAGGGCATTCGGTGCAGCCTTCCAGTTCACTGATCCCGGGCAACGATCCGACCTTATTGTTTACCAATGCCGGGATGGTGCAATTTAAGGATATGTTTTTGGGCAGGGATCAGCGCGATTTCACCGCAGCAGTGACCAGTCAGCGCTGCGTTCGCGCAGGCGGCAAACACAATGACCTGGAAAATGTCGGTTATACCGCAAGACACCATACCTTTTTTGAAATGCTGGGCAATTTCAGTTTCGGCGATTATTTCAAGAAAGAAGCCATCCATTTTGCCTGGGATTTTCTAACCAAGGAGCTGGAAATTCCTGCTTCGAAATTATGGGTGACTGTTTTCGAGGAAGACTCGGAAGCCGAAAAAATCTGGCTAGACGATATTGGCATCGATCCGAAACGGTTTTCAAGAATCGGCGCCAAGGATAATTTTTGGTCGATGGGTGACGTCGGCCCATGCGGTCCCTGCAGCGAAATTTTCTATGATCATGGTGAAACAATTCCAGGCGGCCCCCCAGGTTCTCCGGATGAAGAAGGCGATCGCTATATTGAAATCTGGAATCTGGTGTTCATGCAGTATGACCGCGACAGCGAAGGCAACTTGCACGCGCTGCCCAAACCTTCGGTGGATACCGGCATGGGCCTGGAGCGGATTGCCGCGGTCATGCAGGGCATGCACAGCAATTACGAGATTGATCTGTTCCAGAAATTGCTGCGCTCCGCGGCTCAACTGGCGGGCACCGATGATTTAAATCAAAGCTCGTTGCGGGTTATTGCCGATCATATCCGATCCTGTGCGTTCCTGGTCTCCGATGGTGTGATGCCTTCCAATGAAGGTCGTGGCTATGTGCTGCGGCGCATTATCCGGCGCGCCATCCGCCACGGCTATCGATTAGGCATACGCGATGTGTTCTTTTACAAATTGGTCGCTCCGCTGGTCGAAACGATGGGGGATGCCTATCCCGAGCTTAAAAATGCGCAGGAACAGGTTGAGCGTGTGCTTAAAAAGGAAGAAGAGCGCTTCGCCGAAACGCTGGAGCAGGGCATGAAGATTCTGGAAGCCTGTGTCGCCAGGATGCAAGGCTCCGTGATTCCAGGCGATACCGTATTCCAGCTTTATGATACCTATGGTTTTCCGGTGGATTTAACGGCCGATTTTGCCCGTGAACATCATCTTACGGTCGATCATGCCGGCTTTGAAATGGCCATGTCGGCGCAGCGTGAACGGGCGCGTTCGGCCAGCAGCTTTGGCGCTGATTATGATCAGGACATCAAGCTGGATGTACAGACCGAATTTACCGGTTATGGCCTGCTGGATGATCAGGTGCGTATTCTGGGGCTTTACAAAAAAGGGCAGCCGGTTGACACCCTGTTGGACGGCGACGAGGGCATTGTGGTATTGGACAAAACGCCTTTTTACGCTGAATCCGGCGGTCAGGCTGGCGACTGCGGCAATATCGAGGCCGAGGGTGCCGTTTTTGCCGTGAGTGATACACAGAAACAGGGCGGAAACCTGTTTCTACATAAGGGCAGATTGATTTCAGGCAGCCTGAGTGTGAGGCAGTTCTGCGATGCGCATGTCAGTGTTGAAGAAAGAAAGGCCACCGAATTGAATCATTCGGCAACGCATTTGCTGCATGCCGCATTAAGGCTGGTTCTGGGCGATCACGTTGCCCAGAAAGGCTCTCTGGTCAATTCGGAGCGATTGCGTTTTGACTTTTCGCATTTTGAACCGATGACGGCTTTCGAAATAAGCACCATTGAACGCCTGGTGAATGAGCAGATTCGTTTGAATAGTCCTGTATCGGCCCAGGTCATGGCTAAGGATGACGCCATGAAAGCCGGCGCCATGGCCCTGTTTGGCGAAAAGTACGGCGATGCAGTCCGGGTTTTAAAGATTGGCGATTTTTCCTGCGAGCTCTGCGGGGGCACCCATGTTGAGCGCTCTGGCGATATCGGATGCTTTAAAATCATCAGCGAAACCGGCGTCGCTGCGGGTGTCAGACGTATTGAAGCAGTGACCGGCGGTGCCTGTATCGAATGGCTTGAGAGCCGTGATAAAGCCTTGGCCAGTATTGCCGGCCTGGTGAAAAGTGCGCCGGAAAAAGCCCCCGAAAAAGTCGAACAACTGCTGGAAAAAAACAGGTTGCTGGAAAAACAGTTGGAACGCCTGAAAGCCAAACTTGCAAGTTCGGCGGGCGGCGAACTGACAGCGCGGGCAGTGGATGTTGGCGGCATCAAGGTTTTAGCCGTCAAGCTGGATGATGTTGATCCCAAGTCCATGCGCGACATGGTGGATCAGTTAAAAAACAAACTGGGCAGCTCTGCCATCGTGCTGGCGGTCGTTAATGAGGACAAAGTCAGTCTGATTGCCGGTGTGTCAAAAGACCAGATGGGCCGCATAAAGGCGGGAGACCTGGTCAATTTTATCGCCACGCAAGTTGGCGGGAAGGGTGGTGGCCGGCCCGATATGGCACAGGCCGGTGGCAATGATCCATCTGCCTTGGCCGGGGCGCTGGCTAGGGTGCCGGCTTGGGTGCAAGAACAATTAAACGCTTAAATATCAGGTTGTATTGAATGGCATTATATGTGTACAAATTTGGCGGCACCTCGGTAGGTTCAGTCGAGCGGATCAAAGCGGTCGCAGAAAAAGTGAAGAAAGTGCGTGACCAGGGTGATGATATCGTAGTCGTTGTTTCGGCAATGAGTGGTGAGACCAATCGCCTGGTTGCGTTGGCGAAGGAAATGCAGGCACAACCCAATGAGCGGGAAATGGATGTTTTGTTGTCAACTGGAGAGCAGGTAACCGTTTCGCTATTAAGCATGGCGCTGCATGAGCTGGGATGTCCGGCCTGTTCTTATACCGGCAGCCAGGTGAAAATTCTCACCGACAGCAGTTACACCAAGGCCCGCATACGCAAGATTGATGACGAAAAAATGCGCGCCCATCTTGCCGAAGGCAAGGTGGTGGTGGTGGCTGGTTTTCAGGGTGTCGATGAAGATAACAATATCACTACCTTGGGACGTGGCGGCTCGGATACCACGGCAGTGGCACTAGCAGCCGCTTTAAAAGCCGATGAATGCCATATCTATACCGATGTCGATGGCGTTTACACCACGGATCCAAGAGTTGAGCCCAAGGCGCGCAGGCTCGATAAGATAACCTTTGAAGAAATGCTGGAAATGGCCAGTTTGGGATCAAAAGTCCTGCAAATCAGATCGGTAGAATTCGCCGGCAAATACAACGTAGCTTTGAGAGTATTATCATCATTTACAGACGGTAATGGCACACTGATTACCTATGAGGAACCCCAAATGGAAAGCGCTTTAATTTCAGGCATCGCGTTTAATCGAGACGAGGCAAAGTTAACTATCACCGGTGTGCCGGACTTGCCAGGCGTTGCCTTTAAGATTCTTGGACCTATCGCCGATGCCAATATCGAAATCGACATGATTGTCCAGAATATTGCCGAAGATGCCACGACCGATTTTACTTTTACCGTGCACCGTAATGATTATCTGAGAGCCAAAGCCTTGTTGGATAATATTTGCATTGCACTGGGTGCTAGAAAAGTGACCGGTGATGATAGCATTGTCAAAGTTTCGATTGTTGGCGTAGGTATGCGCTCCCATGCCGGTATTGCGAGTACCATGTTCAAAACCTTGGCTGCTGAAGGCATCAATATTAAAATGATTTCAACCTCGGAGATAAAGATTTCAGTTGTGATCGGTGAGAAATATCTGGAACTTGCCGTCAGGGCATTGCATGCGGCCTTTGGCTTGGATCAGGACAAATAAATCTTGGGCTTTATTTAAACGAAAAAGCTGTTATACTCCCCGTTCTTGGTTGGATGCTGTGTTAAACAGCGAGTTTTTAATAGATATAGGGAGAAGCCATGCTTATCTTGACTCGTCGGGTAGGGGAGACTTTGATGATTGGTGATGAAGTTACAGTTACCGTTCTTGGAGTCAAAGGAAATCAGGTTCGCATCGGTGTTAACGCACCAAAAGAAGTTTCTGTTCATAGAGAAGAGATTTACGAGAGAATCAAGAAAGAACAAGCTGGATCGACAGGCCTGGGTGGTTCTGAAGATTAAATAAGTTTAGGAGGGATGGCCGAGAGGCTGAAGGCGCTCCCCTGCTAAGGGAGTATGGGCTTTATCTCCCATCGAGGGTTCGAATCCCTCTCTCTCCGCCACGAAGTAAAAAGTTGAATTTAGGTTAACTAAAAATAAATTAAGTTTGACAAGGAAAAAGTTAAAATGGATAATACGCTGCTCAATAAGGCGCCCGTAGCTCAGCTGGATAGAGTACTCGGCTACGAACCGAGCGGTCGGGAGTTCGAATCTCTCCGGGCGCGCCATTGAAAAAGTTTATTCCCCTGTAGCTCAGTCGGTAGAGCGGATGACTGTTAATCATTAGGTCGGCGGTTCGAGCCCGTCCGGGGGAGCCAAAAGAATAAAGGCTTACATGGAAGTGTAAGCCTTTTTTTATGCCAGAAATTTCTGGGTATGGGGCGCTCGGCAATCAATATAAATTCCAGTATGCTTTGCATTGATTAACAGTTTATATCTTTGTCCGGTTTTGTTTTGTGTTTCATCGGTGCTTTCAAAAAGGTATTGTTGCGATCAGCCTGGTTAAGGTTCTGGGCAAATAAGCTTTTTCGCCTTTTTGAAGTCAACTCGGTTTTTGCCATGAACTGCTCCTTTTTGTTACCTAAGCCAGCATTGTTTATTAATTTGTCAATGAAGAAAGAATTATCAATTTTCCTTTTAGTCATATTTTCCATGAATGCCTGGGGCGTTTGCTATGACGAAAATAAAGATGATCGGAGCATTTTTATTGATTGCAAGAAAGAAGCCGAAAAAGGCAATATTGATGCACAGTTCAATATAGGCATTATGTATGACAATGGGCAGGGCACAGCACAGGACTATGCCGAAGCCCTCAAGTGGTACACCAAGGCCGCAGCTCAGGGACGGGCCGATGCACAGTTCAATTTAGCGCTGCTCTATGCTGAGGGTAATGGTGCCAATCAGGATTATGCCGAAGCCATCAAGTGGTACATGAAAGCGGCTGAAAAGGGACTTGCAGAGGCTCAGTTAAATTTAGGGAACATGTATGCCAACGGTCAAGGTACCCAGCAGGATTATGTTCAGGCGCTTAAGTGGTACCGTAAAGCCGAAGCACAGGGCCATGCCGGCGCACAATTCAATTTGGGGACTCTGTATGCCAATGGTCAGGGCGTGCCGCAGGATCACGCGGTGGCGATCAACTGGTACAACAAGGCGGCCGAACAAGGCAATGGCGGTGCGCAGTTTAATTTAGGCACCATGTTTGCCAATGGCCAAGGTACAGTGCAGAATTATGAACAGGCTATTCAGTGGTACATGAAAGCTGCAGAACAGGGCAATGCGGATGCCCAGTTTAATTTGGGCAATCTGTATTTCAATGGCGAAGGTGTCCCGCAAGACTATGTAAAAGCGCATTTGTATTTTAATTTGGCGGGTGCTAATGGCGACGAACAGGGACAAAAAAGCCGGGACATGGTGGCCGAGCACATGACCCCTGAACAAATCGCCGAGGCACAGCAACAGGCCACGCAATGGATAAGTGAACATTAACCTGTTTTAATAGGGTTTGAAATCAGAAACTTAGCTTTTAGTCTTGGTTATGGCGATCATTCGGCTTTCATTATTGATATTCTTAGCCTCATTGCCTGTTTTTTTAGGGGTCAAGGTTTTCTTGCGCCTGGCTGCGCCACATCTGGCAACACACATGATGCATCTAGGTTCGGCGTTATTGTTAAGTGCCTATTCTTTACTGCTAATGACTGGACTATTGGCGGTTTGCTGCGTCATTTTGCACTCAATTACGCATTATTTTTCCTCCCGGCAGCGCGTCCAGCGACGGATATTGTTCTTACATGCCAAACAGGAGCAGCTCAAGCAGTTATTTCATTTTAGAACGCTGCAAATGCAATACGCCAATGAGCTGAAGAGAGGCTGCTTGTTAAAGGCTAATAATCGGAAACATAGCCGGGCTCTAGCCAGCTCCATACACAAACAGCTGTTACTGATTGAAAAATATGTTTCATCAACCACTTTCAGGCTATTACAGCAGGAACTTGCCTGTTGCCGAAGTCAACAGGATGTTGATGCGCTGTTAAAATTGCAGCAGCGAATCGAGTCACTGGCATCAGCTATAAAGTATGACGGTTTTCAAAAACTGGCTCTCTAGCCTCGTTGATTTATGGCACACCGTTAAAGATAAAAATCTGCAATGGCAAGGCGATAATCAGGCGCAGCAGTCCCGGCTCAGGCATGCTCATGTGCTGGCAGAGAAAGCACTGGAAGCGGAGTTGAAAAAGCGTAGCGTGCAACTTGAGCATGAGATTGCGCTGCTAAGAACCAAAAACAACGCTGAACTGGCTATGTACAAGACCAAGTGCGCTCAGGATGTGAAGGACTATAAACAGTATCTGGAAGCACTGGACCAGCTGAAACGCTCAATTGAGACCAGCTACACACATTTACCTGAGGCGGTCGCCTTTACCATTCATCACCACGCCAAATACCTGCTCAATAAAATGTGGGAAGCGGATGATTTTGAAGAAAAAATGCAGCATGAAATGCGCTTGATCAAATTTATGACGACCGTGCATGAAGATGCACGTTTGTATCTGGAAGGGGCGGCTAGCGCTAAACTCCCCGAAAATACGCTGAATCTGCTTCAGCAGGCTAAGGGCAGCTAGTCGCCGCCCTGATTGAAGGCCTGCTTCAGGCCAGTTTTGATTTTATAAAATCAATCACTTCCGCAAAAGCGATTTCCACATTTTCGTTTGCCGCTCTGGCTTTGTATTCAACAGTACCCGTATCGAGGCCGCGATCACCGATCACGATGCAATGGGGAATGCCGATCAGTTCCATATCGGAAAACATAAAGCCGGCGCGCACCTTACGATCATCAAACAATACATCAATTCCGGCATCGAGCATATCCCGGTACAATTTTTCCGCCGCTTCTTTCAGTCGTTCCGATTTGTGCATGTTCATCGGACAGATGGCGACCTGGAATGGCGCCAGACTGTCTGGCCAGATAATACCTCGTTCATCGTGATTTTGCTCGATCGCGGCTGCGACCACACGGGAGATGCCGATGCCGTAGCAACCCATGATCATGGTCTGATTTTTGCCGGCTTCATTGATAACGGAGGCTTTCATCGCGGCACTGTACTTGCTGCCCAACTGGAAAATATGGCCGACTTCTATGCCGCGGGCGAGGGTAATTGTACCCTGCCCATCCGGGCTGGGGTCGCCTTCAACTACAGTCCGGATGTCTTCAATTTGTTTTGGAACAGATAAATCGCGTTCCCAGTTGACGCCGGTGTAATGTTTGCCATCCTGATTGGCGCCGCAGACGAAATCAGACATTAATACCACGCTGCGATCAGCAATGATCTTGATGGTTAAACCGATCGGACCAATAGAGCCAGCTTTGCAGTTACAGGCGCTTAAAACTTCTTCATCATTGGCAAATTGTAGTGGTGATAAGATGCCTTCGATTTTCTCTGCTTTAATTTTGTTAAGTTCATGATCGCCTCTTAATAACAGGGCCACCAGGCTGTCTTCCTCACCTTTAACGATCAGGGTCTTGAGGCACTGACTGGATTTAATATTTAAAAAGCGGCTGATGTCTTCAATACTATGCTGATTGGGTGTGTCGATGAGTGTCAATTCGGTTCTTGCTGGACTACGAATACCTTCGGGCATCAGCGCTTCAGCCTTTTCGATATTGGCGGCATAATTGCTCAGCGTTGAAAACGCAATGGCATCCTCGCCGGAGTCGGCCAGCACATGAAATTCATGCGATATGGCGCCGCCGATTGAGCCCGAGTCGGCGATAACGGCGCGAAACTTGAGACCAAATCGATTGAATATGGTGCTGTAGGCCTGATACATGACATCGTAAGTTTCCTGCAATGACGCCTGATCCAGATGAAAGGAATACGCATCTTTCATGACAAATTCGCGCGACCGCATGACGCCGAAACGCGGCCGGATTTCATCACGGAATTTGCTTTGTATCTGATAATAGGTGATAGG
The DNA here is from genome assembly GCA_963848675.1 of uncultured Gammaproteobacteria bacterium. GTDB lineage: Bacteria > Pseudomonadota > Gammaproteobacteria > Methylococcales > Methylomonadaceae > CAWKEY01. Next base: position 181,937 of record CAWKEY010000023.1, on the reverse strand, counting down.
CAGCTGCTTGTAGCTTCTGATTTCATTGCGCGCCAGATCGGTGATGATTTCTTCATGCGTGGGCCCCAGGCAGAAGTCACGCTCATGACGATCCTTTAAACGCGCCAGCTCCGGACCGTATTGCTCCCAGCGGCCGGTTTCCTGCCACAGTTCGGCCGGTTGCAGGGCAGGCATTAACACTTCCAGCGCACCGGCTTTTTCCATTTCTTCCCGGGTGATTTTTTCCACTTTACGCATGACCCGCAGTCCCAAGGGTAACCAGCTGTACAGGCCGGCGGCGAGCTTGCGGATAAGGCCGGCGCGTATCATCAGTTTATGGCTGGCGATTTCAGCGTCGGCAGGCGTTTCTTTAACAGTATTGAGCGGAAATTGTGTGGTACGCATTATGTTTAATGAAATGAAAAAATGAAAAACGGTATTTTACCGAGTTAAGCCCGGTTTAGTCATCCCGTAACTGGCGAAGCTCCAAAAACACCCCATGTTCGCGCGCTCATCGAATCGAATGGCGATGACGTTTTAACCCTATTGGGTCTTTTCCTGCTGCATTTGTTTGAGATATTGGACGATATCCCGAGCGTCACCGGCGCTGAGCATGCCGGTAAAAGCGGGCATTTTGGTTTTAGCGCGGTAGGCGGGGGCGTTGAGTATAAATCCGGGCAATTCCTGTTCTTTAAAATATTCGCTAATGTTTTTTGGGATATTCAGCTCGGGTCCGACTTCGCCGCCAGCCAGATTGACGGAATGACAGCGGATGCAATAACGGCTGAATAAATTGAAGCCTTTGCTGACAGCGGCATCGGTTTTGGCTGGAGCAGCGGCGCCATAATAGGATATTGCGGTTTGCAGGGATAGTTTGCTCAGCTGAAATGGCCAGGGATAGCGCCACTCATCCAGGCCTTCCTTAGGCCAGACCAGATAATACGGGGCGGGTGTCATGGTCTGCTTGCCAAATTTAAATTCCAGCCAGCTCCTATTTCCGCTCGCGGCGTGATCTTTAAAGGCGATAAAGCCCTGCTCGGCGAGAGCATCCTGGTAAGCCATGGCAACGCTGTATCCGTCTTCAGCAGTCAGAACAAGCACCAGCTCGTCGGTTTTTGCAGATGCCGGAAGAGCGATCTGTTTCAGAATGTCAGCGAGCGGGTAAGCCTCATATGTTTTGGCAGATTTGTAAACCGGATCGTGAGCAACTGTTACTGTTACCGGTTTTGGTAACTGCGCGGGGGCGGCTTCGAGCAGATTAAAACCAGGCCTGGCATCGGCGGCCAGGCTTAACGATGGTAATAACAGAACAAATGCCAGGGTGAGTGAGTGTTTTTGCTTAATCATGGTCGGGGCCCAGGGTTGAGAGGATGTTTTCCAGTTGCTGTTCATTGATCGGCTTGGTCAAATAATAATCAAATCCGGCGGCGAGTGCTTCCTTGATTTTGTTGTCATCGGCGTATGCACTGATAGCCGCCATTTTTAAACCATTTTTGCGGCTTTTTAGAATTTTTGCCAGTTCCAGGCCGGTCATTACCGGCATGTTGATATCTATCAGCGCCAGGTCATAGTGCTTTTGGTTTATCGATTTCAGGGCTTCCTGACCATTAGCCACGGAATCAACGATGCAGCCGTATTGCTCCAGCAGATTGGCCAGTAATAATAAATTAATTTCATTGTCATCGGCAATCAGTACCTGGATGCCCATGTTGTTTTTAATAGGCGTTTCGGGCAGGGGTTTGCTAAAAACGGGCTTTATATGACTCTGGGGCAAGGGCAGTGAGAGCGAAAAAATACTGCCCTGGCCAGGCTGGCTGGTGACCGATATGTTGCCGTTCATGAAGTTTACCAGTTCCCGGGTGATGGACAAGCCCAGCCCCAAGCCTTCTCTGGAAAAATCGCCCGCATTGATTTGCACGAAAGGCGAAAAAATTTGTTCCATATCCTGCCGGGCAATGCCGCAGCCGGTGTCCTCGACAGACAGATTCAAATAGCCGTCCCGGTACTGGGTCGTAACGATCACGCTGCCCTGATCGGTATATTTGATAGCATTGCTGAGTAAATTGATGATGATTTGCCGGATCCGTTTTTCGTCCCCCTGAACCTGAAGAGGACTGTCCGATTGACGTATGATCAAGGCCAGATTTTTTTCTTTGGCCGGCATTTTAAAAATTTCAACGATACTTTCCAGCAAAAGGCCAAAGTCAAAGTCGCTGATTTCTATTTTTATTCGTTTCGACTCAATGGATGAAATATCCAGAATATCGTTTATCAGCGTCAGCAGGGTATCGCTGCATTGTCTGATAAGACCGATCTGTTTTTTATCGTCCACTGTCAGGGATGATTTTTTCTGTAGCAATTGACAGAAACCCACAATTCCATTTAACGGCGTGCGCAATTCATGGCTGATATTGGCCAGAAACTGGCTTTTGGTTTTATTAGCGGCCTCGGCGGCATTTTTAGCTTGCAACAAGTCTGCCGTACGCTCTTCAACAATGGATTCGGTGCGAAAATAACGCCCGGTGAGCATCAAAAGACCCACGCCCAGCAGGCTGGTAAACAGTAAGCCGCTAATTAAAACCCACCATAGCGGCCAGTGAATGCGTGAATTTTCCAGCACCGAATCCTGGTAGAAGACCAATAACCATTGCTGGTCGGCAACCTTTACCGGATAGCTTTCGGTGGCGTCAAAACGTTGATTTTTTATATTCGAATAAATAATGTTGTTATGCGGCTGGTTTGCGTTTGAAGTGTTGATGGTTAAAAAAATGCCGGTGGTATTGAGCTCCAAAAGCGCCTGCTTGATCAGTTCATCGATAGAACAGGAAGTTGAAAGCGCGCCTAACAGGATTTTAGTGTTTGGATTAAAAACCGGGGTAATGATATTGATGCTGTCATGGTCAATGACTAGGTAGCTGGAATCGGCGTAAGCGGCAGCGCTGTTACGTATTTGTTTTACCTTGGGTAGGGGCGCTGGTTTGATAACCGGGTATTTGATTGCCGGCTTGTTCAGAATAGAAGTGAATTCGATATTGGCAGCGCCATTTTGACCGAAGCTTATCCAGCTGATGGAACTGATTTCCTGATAGGGCGACAGCGTTTGTCGGGTAAATAAGGAGAACTCATGATTTTCAATAAGCTCGGAACCGATGAAAAAACTTCTGACGGCATTGATGGCATGTAAGTTGCCACGTATCCGGTGTTTTAAAGCCTGCGATAAGGTGACAGACTGATCCTTGAATTGCTGTTTAAGCTGCTGATGTTCGCTTTGCCGAATATAAAAGAAGAAAGCAACGACCAGGGTAAAGGTAAAAACCAGCGGCAAACCGACCGAACTTAGACGTTTGCGCCAGAGATATTTAGGTTCGGCAAAAACGATCAGCATCAGCGGCGTAAACACCAATACGCCAATGGTGTCGCCTACCCACCAGTGTAGCCAGTTGCCGGGGACTTCAGCCAGAGTAATGATTCCGGCCATGAACATGCTGCACATGGCGAGTGTCGCCGGCAACAGACAGCTGACCGGGCCGCCCAGCAGAGCGAACATCAGGATGCTTTTATCGTCGACCAATGGATTGGGAAAACCGACAAAACGCTTTATCAAGTATGAGCCGAGCAAGGCGCAGGCAGTTGCGCCAGTCCCGGTTGCCGCATAGATCAGTATGGATTCGGCATCAAAACCAAAGGCCCAGGCACTGATGAGAAAATTTCCGAGAAAGATGCCGGGCCAAATGCCGGTGCCCAGTAGCAGCACGGCCGCCAGGGCAATGCCGCAAGGAGGCCAGAGCGCGCCGGCATGGCTGGGCGGGACATTAAGCCGCTGCCCCAATAAACCCAAAACAAAATAGGCACCGGCAATAAGGCTGATCAACAGCAAATATTTTGAAGTCCGCGCAACTAAAATTCCGGTGGTCATTTTTACCTATGCATGAAGGGTAGGGTGTTTTGCTGTTAAATCAGGTCGCTTTGAAAAGGCTAGTATTCACGACAGAAAACTATTGTTTAACTTACGAAGGCGTTATTCTACACATTTTTAATGTTATTTACCGTGCGCCGAATAAGCATATGAAACAGAACATACTGGGTTTTTTGAGATCAGGAATATGGCAATTGGACGAACGGCCATTGCCCGTTTTTAAAAGAATCTCAGTTCAAGCAATGAAGATTATTGTATTGTCTTTTCAAGGCTTTGACCGCGATCTGTGCCCCTTACGGGCATCGGCATTAACACTGTATACCTTATTATCGATTGTCCCTGTTATTGCCATGCTGTTTGGCATCGCCAAGGGCTTTGGTTTTGAGAAAATCCTCAAACAGCGGTTAATGGAGCAGATTCCTCATCAAGAGACATTGGTGTTGCGGTTGATCAGCTTTGCTGAAAATATGCTGGCCAGTACGCAGGGCGAAGTCATTGCCGGGATTGGTGTGATCGTGTTGTTCTGGTCCGTTATCAGGGTGATTGGCAATATTGAAGAGTCGTTCAATCATATCTGGAAAATCCAACAAGGCCGGCACTTCACTCGTAAAATCACCGACTATCTGTCCTTGATGCTGTTGGCGCCGATTTTATTTATTGCCTCCAGCAGTATCACGGTATTTCTTAGAACACAACTCACCTGGTTTATGGATGCCATAGAATTGCCGGAAACGGGCGCGTGGCTGGTGCTTAAAGGCCTCGGTTTGCTGCCCGTGGTGTTGATGTCCGGATTATTTGCCGTTATCTTTATTTTCATGCCCAACCATAAAATACACTATAAACCCGGTCTTATTGCTGGTGCGGTAACGGGGGTTTTGTATCATCTGTTGCAATGGGGCTATTTAAGCCTGCAATTCGGCTTATCCGGATATAACGCCATCTACGGGAGTTTTGCGGCCTTGCCGTTATTGGTCATCTGGCTGCAAATTGTCTGGATGGTGGTTTTGTTCGGTTGCCAGCTGGCTTTTTTTCTGCAGAATTATGAAAGCTACCGGAACAATAACCGGTTCGCAGACTTGAGTATTTTTCTGCAAAAAGTCATCGCCCTACAGATTACGCATTTGATAATCAAAAGCTTCGTTCATTTAGACAAACCATTAACGGCTTCGGACATGGCGGTAAAATTGCTGATTCCTCTAGCTGCTATCCAAGCAGTTTTAGTAAAGTTGCTAGCGAGCCATATTATCGTCGAGTTGAAGGTTGACGAAGAGGATGAAGTGTATTTACCTGCGGTCGATACCAATAAACTATCGCTTGTCTTTGTGATGAATGCACTGGAGCAGTGCGGGCAAAATGATTTACCGGCCTTCGATCAAGTCGAAGGCCACAAGCCATTATTTAAGGAGACCCTGAATCACTTCAAACAACTGATGGAGGCCGCCGAGCAAAACCTTTTATTAAAGGATATCGAGGACTGATGTTGAAAGTCACCGGATTATTGTTGTTGCCTTACTCATGGATTTGCTGCGCTTCAAACTGGCCAATGCCGGCACACTGTTGCTCGGCATCTGACTGTTGCTAGGGAGTTCGATGATCTTGTTTCACGTTCATTTCCCCTACAGTGAAACCCTGCTGGCTGGTTTGGGAATAGTAGCCGGCGTGTTTTTGATGGCGAGAAAATAGTAGCGCTTTACGATTTATGAGGGAGTTTGATTTCAGTGATCAGGCCTGCTTCAGGATCATTGAAAATACGGTCATCCAGGGTGTTTTCTCCGCGCGCGACCATGCAGGTGACGGCGGCGTCACCGGTGACATTAACCACGGTTCGCAGCATGTCCAGAATACGGTCAATGCCCAGAATCAAGCCTATGCCTTCAACGGGTAGCCCCACCTGATCGAACACCATCGCCAGCATAATCAGGCCAACGCCAGGAACGCCGGCGGTGCCGATCGAGGCCAGAATCGACATGCCGACGACCGTCACATAATCGTCGAAATTAAGGCCGATATGGTAGACATTGGCGATAAACACGCAGGCCACACCCTGCATAATGGCGGTGCCGTCCATGTTGATGGTGGCGCCCAGCGGGATGGTAAACGCGGCCGTGGCATTGTTGACGCCCAGGCGTTTCTCAACAACCTGCAGGGTCACCGGGATGGTGGCATTGGAACTGGCCGTGCTAAAGGCGAAAATGTGCGCCGGGCGCATTTTTCTGAAAAACACGGCTGGATTCAGCTTGGCGGCAAAAGCAATGAGCAGGCCGAACGTGCCGAAAAAATGCAGCAGCAGGCAAACGATTACCACGGTAAAATAACCGATCAGCGGCATGATCAGGTCGAAGCCCTGCTCGGAAAAGGTTTTGGCCATTAGGCAGAAGACGCCCACCGGGGCAAGATCCATTACCAGCGTGACCACTTGCATCATCACTTCATTTAGTCCTTTCTGCCGATTCGGCCAGTTGCCTGCCCGGAGCTCCCGACATCAGCATGGCGACGGCAAAAACAATCACGAAGAAAATGATCTGCAGCATATTGCCCTCGGCAAAGGCCTGCACGGGATTGCCGGGGATCAGGTTAATCAGCACCTCCGTCAGCGGCGGGGCAGGAGTCGGGGTAAAGCTGGCCAGGGCCTGAGTGGGTTCGAAGCCTTTGCCCGGTGCGATCAAAATCGCCACCATCAATGCCAGCGTGATTGCAATCGCCGTGGTCAGGATATAGAGCAGCAATGCTTTGATGCCCACGCGGCCCAGCACGCTGACATCGCCTATGCCGCAAACACCGCAGATCAGAGAAAAAGTGATCAGCGGCACTACGAGCATTTTCAAACAATTGATAAACGCCGCACCCAGCACATGAAACACGCCATTCACCAGATAAGTCTGGATAAAGGCGTTGTCGCCGGCAAAGCCATTCAGCAAACTGCCCAGGCCCAGGCCGAGGGCCATGGCGATCAGGATCTTTGTGGTGATGGGGGCTTTAGCCATGAGCGTTTTGCAGTGCCTGTCTAATCTGCTGGATAGCCAGCCGGTCGAGTTGTGCGGTTCGCTGGTGCCGCCGGCACAAGGCGCCTCTAAAGCCCAGATAATCGGCCTGATAGGGCACAAGAGCGCTGATATCTGACAGCCTGAGTGATCCGGCCAGTCCGCATAGCAATTGATGCGCCTTGGCCCCCAGAACAAATTGCTCAATACAGGCTTTGCTCATGAGCTGTGTTAAAGAGCCACTGGTTTTATCCATGGTATCGAGCATAACGCCTTTAAAGCCGGCCGTTTTCAGCGCCGGTAGCAGGATTTTAAAGTCGGGCGCCGTATCGGCAAATAACACGGCGATCAACGCATGGTCTCGTGCTAACGCGGATAGTGTATGCAGCGTACCCAAGGGATCGCCCCCCGGGAAAAAGCCGATTTTTATATAATCGACGCCGGTTTTGGCCATCCGGGCCACGGCATCACCAACAATCCCGGCGTGCATGGGCAGGTCGCCGACGGTGGCGCTGACCGGGCAGGCGTCGGCAATTTCTTCAACAATCTGTGTAACCTGCTGTGTATCCAAGGCGCCCAAAGCACCGCGCGCGGGTTGTTTCAGATCGATGATATCGACCTTTTCAGACAAAACGATAAGGGCTTCGTCCAGGCTGTTGACGCTGGCCAGCATGCCGGTCATGCGCTGATCTCGGCTTTATAGTTGTCAACAACTTTCATCAGCCAGCCCCAGGCCTCCAGCTCGTTGTGTCCGGCTGTTTTTTCAAGGCCGATGCGCAGGTAGTCCAGCTCTGACTCGATTTTTTCCAGCGGAATCATGTTTAAGCGGCTGACCAGAATGGCGGCTTCCAGTACAGAGAACTGGGCGCGGTTAAAGCCTTTGAATGGCGCATGATTAACGGTATGAACAGCTTTGCAAAACAGTTTTGGCCGCAGGGCATCTTCTTCGATACGCAGCAGTTCGACTTCGGTATGCGCTAACGCCGCCTTCAACACCTGGCCGTCGATTTTCTCCGCCGGTGTTAACGGCCAGTTGCGGCGTCCGGTCAGACAGCCGGCAAAAATTCGCACATCATCACAATAATTGATGACGGCAGTCTTGCCTTCCAGCAGGTTATTCAGCGTTGTCGAGGGACGGAACGGCAATATGATAAAGTCTTCGTCCGTCGCTGTGTTCGTTCCCGGCTGGCTTGCAGCATACACACCATCCCTGGCGATCGCTGCACCCGTTCCCGACGGGCTTGCAGCATACACACCATCCCTGGCGATCGCTGCACCCGTTCCCGACGGGCTTGCAGCATACACACCATCCCTGGCGATCGCTGCACCCGTTCCCGACGGGCTTGCAGCATACACACCATCCCTGGCGATAACATGGATGCCCATGGGGGCGATATGGGGCAGACCTGAGCGGTTCTGCGTGGTAACGATCGTTTCTTGAATCATTTGTTTTTTTGTAAGGTGGTACCCGCCGGTTTAAAGGTGTGCAGGTCAACAGTGGGTTCGGTTTGCTGAGTAGCGCAGCCCCAGGTCAATGCCTGGTCCTGGCTATAGCGCTTGCCCAACTGCCAGGCAATCTCCGCGCGGGCCAGTTCCACGCCCAGATAAAAAGCATGTCCGCCATCGTTTTCAACCTGCAGTTGTGGAAACAGCTCGAATGGGTCGGTGGCGCTGTGAAAGCCGTCACGATTGAAAATATGGAACCCTTCGGCGCTGATCTGAATGCGGAAACTGGGGTCTTTGATTTGCGCCTGCAATTCCTTGATTTCATCTAGTGCATAAGGAAACGGTGCGGTTTCGTGCAGGGCCATCAAGCCGGGATCGATATGTTTGGGCAGTGTTTCGTGCTCTTTGGCCGCAAACATGATGCGGCGTGCCAGATCGGCTTCCTTAATCGCACGGCAGGCATGTTTGCTGACTTCGGTGGCCAGGATATTGTTGATATTGAGTTCCGAACAGATGCCCAGCAGTAAGGCATTCATGCCCATGGTATCGGCATGGGTCAGTTCGGTGATATTGCCGACCCCCATCATCATTTCGATATGCGGATAGCGTCTTCTGACCTCATGATAGCGCACCAGGGAGGCGGTAAAGCCAAAATGCAGGGGGTCCAGAATCGGGTCCACGATAAACCGGCGATTTTTGGCCTGCATGCCGGTAATGGCGCGCTCCAGCGAAGCCAGGTCTTCATGTTTTTCCGGAATCAGAATGGGCGTTGCCGCCACTTCATCGGCAATCCAGAGACTGCTTTCGTGCAAACTGAGCAGGTAATCGGCGCCGGCCTTGCCGCCGCGCAGCAGATCATCCTGTTCAAGTGAATCGATGCTGACCGTAAAGCCTTCCTGTTTCAAGCTGCGGATGCAATCTTCCAGATGCGGAAAATCGGTGCTGGGCAAACAGCCGATGTCGATGACATCGGCGCCGTTTTGTTGGTAGTAATAAGCGCGCTTGACCACCTCTTCAACAGGGATATTCGGCGCATCGGTTATTTCGGCAAAGATATTGACGCTGTAGCGGCTTAAATCATATTGGTGTGCGGATTTGCCGAAAAATTGCGGCAGGTCTTTGAGTTCATCAGGCCCGCGTTCAATGGGCAGGCCCAACTCCCGGGACAGCGTTGCCAGATCGCCGCGGCAGCGTCCGGGCACCAGTATGCGGTCGGCACCGAAGGTATCAGTCAATCGTCGCCGTATCATATCCGCTGTCATTAAGGCCGCGACTTTTAAACCCAGCTGATGCACGGTATAGGCGAATTCCGGCTGCATTTTTTGCAGAATATTATGCAGCTGTTTTTCAGCCAGTTTGCCGGTAAGAAAGAGTATGTGTTCGCTCATGCCAGATATTTAAGCCGTTCATTCACTGTAATGATCAACTCATCGACACTGTCAACGACGGTTGTGTATTCGAAGCTGCGTAATTTGGCGGTGCCTTCCAGATCGATTTTGCGCGGATAGACCATGAATTTTTTATTGCCTGGCGCCGTGGTTTCCATTTCCGGGGCAGTATCGCAGGGATAGACAATGCTCGGCACCTTGCATTTGCCGGCCTGGGAGTACAGATTGGTGACCAGGGAGTCGGCTATGCCCAATACACATTTGGCAACCGTGTTCGAGGTGGCCGGCGCCATCACGAAGGTATGATAATAGCCTTTATAAAAATGCCCCACAGGCGGCGATGAAGCCGTTTTATCGCGGTACACGGGCATTTTTTCGCGGATGTCTTTTAGATTGATGCCGTACATTCTTAACACCTCTTCGCCGGCCTGGCTGATGTATAGATCAACATCCGGTAGCGTCAGCATGAAGGCCAGGCATTCTTCTATATAATGTCCGGAGCCGGTGATGGCCCAGGCCAAACGGGGTTTATCCATTACAATAGTGATTCACAGGGACGGGTTTTGCAGCAGCACAAAGCCAGTCGGGATCGAAAAAAGTTGCTTATTATACCCGAGAAGCTGTTTAAAATTGTCTTAAGGCCGTTCACAATAAGCCAAAAATGCGCGAAAAAACATTAATGTAGGGATGCACATCGTAATGTTGAGCATTTTTTCGGCGCTGTTAGGGACGGCTGTAGCCGTTTTAAACTGCTTCAAAATCAATATGCTGCAACACACAAAGGAGCTCAGCAATGTTCAGCCAAGTCAATCGCCACGCCAGTTCCGGACTGACTTGTGGCATACACGCTATCCATGGCGATCGCCACACCAGTTCCCGACTGACTTGTGGCATACACGCCATCCATGGCGATCGCCACGCCAGTTCCCGACTGACTTGTGGCATACACGCCATCCATGGCGATAAACCGCTGATTATGGGGATTTTAAATGTCACGCCGGACAGTTTCTCTGACGGCGGCAAGTATTCGGATGTTCATGCCGCGTTAAGACAGGTTGAGCGCATGCTCGCCGACGGCGCGGATATGATTGATATCGGCGGCGAATCGACCCGGCCCGGCGCGGATGCCGTGAGTGCGGACGAACAAATTCAGCGGGTGGTGCCGGTTATTGCCGCCATCAGGCGCCAGTTATCGTCTAATGTCCTGATCAGTATTGATACCACTTCAAGCGCTGTGGCCCCGGCGGCACTTGCCGCCGGGGCCAATCTTATCAACGATATTTCGGGGGGCAGGGATGATCAGGGCCTATTGGCACTGGCGGCGGCAACCGATACGCCGATTATTTTGATGCATAGCCAGGGTAAACCGAAAACCATGCAGGATAATCCGTATTATGAAAATGTTGTGCAGGAAGTGCTGACCACTTTGCAGGCCAGTATCGACGCTGCATTGAAGGCGGGCATCCAAAAGCAAAACATTGTCATTGATCCGGGCATCGGTTTCGGCAAGCGCAAGCAGGATAATCTCGACCTGCTCGCACATCTGGAGGTTTTTGTGGCGACCGGCTACCCGGTGCTGCTGGGCGCGAGCCGCAAGCGCTTCATGGGCACGATCTGTGACGTCTCCGAACCCTCGGAACTGGTGACCGCCACGGCCGTCACTACGGCTTTAGGGGTTATGGCCGGGGTGCGGATATTTCGCGTGCATGATGTCAAGGAAAACCGGCAGGCGGCCGATGTGGCATTCGCCATCAGACAAAGCCGGCTCCGATAGTAGCTAAATAAACGGCTATTTCAGCCATGACTACAGTCTGTAGAATAACCGGCACCGTTCGAGCCTGAGTTCAAGTCAAGCGTTTAAGCGTGTGCACTTTCTTGTTCATGTTTTAACACCAGTTTGCTGAGCGCAGGCAGAATGATAAACGTACACATCATGATCCAGAAAATGCCGATAGTGATGACCAGGCCCATGCTTGCGATGCCCTGATGCGGCGAAAAAGCCAGGCCGGCAAAACTTGAAATCGTGGTCAAGGCGCCGTAGAACATGCCGCGGGCGGTGCTGGATTGATAGATGTTCTGTTCTTCCGACAGCGAGTGCCGCAGTTTTTCAACCATGTGAATACCGTTATCCACGCCCAGGCCCAATAATAAGGGCAGCGCGATGATATTGGCGAAGTTGATCGGGGTTTCGGTAATGACGGTGCTGGCCATGGTGAACAGGCCGGCCAGAATCAGTGGCGTCATCACCAGCAAGGTATCGGTTAGATTGCGGCGGATGAAATATAACAATACCGCGATGGCAATCAAGGCAATGATGATGGCCTCCTGAAAGGCGCCGATCACGGCTTCCATGGACTCCAGATACATGACAGGCAAATCGGTGGCATCCGGTGCAACCTGCTGCACATCGGTAATAAACTGCTTGAGACTGGCCAGGTCGTTCAAGTCTTTTTTGGGAAATATTTGAATGCGGTACAAGCCGTCCTTGCTCAGCCAGCGGTCTTTAATATCGGCCGGAATGGCGGCCAGTGTGATTTCCTGCGCATTAAAATTGTTAATGAGCTCGTTCATGACGATCGGCAAAGTGCCGAGCAACGAAGTCTGTATTTTTGCAATGTACTGCTGCCGGCTCGGTTCCTGACGTGTGCCAAGCTCAAGCAAGATGCCATTCAGTTCTTCTTTAAAGGCCTGTAAAGCGGAAATTTCTTGCACATCGGTTTTGATTGCCAGACTGTTGTCTATTGCCTTGATCAGGCGTTGGATTTCCGTGGTTGGGTCAATGTTATAGTTCAGCCGGGGAAAGCCTTGAGCAATTGAGCCCATCATCAGGTTCATTTCTTCGATTGAGGCCAGCTTGTCTTCCTGGCCGGACGGTAAAAAATCGAACAGGCTGACCGTTTTATCAACCGAATTTAACCCGGCCATTTGCCGCTGGTAGTTTTTCGCAGTGGCTTCATTGTCAGCCAGGACGGTCAGCGTCATCGGTGTCGTGGCTTTGTTTTTCATCAAATCCTTGAAGGCGATGACCGATTCAGTCTCTGGATCGCGCAGATTGATCGGATTAAAGTCGGTTTTCACCTCGAATACGAGAAAGAGTGCGATTACCGCGAGGATGCCGGTCACCATGGAAATGGGCCTGGCATAGTGGAGCGTAAAGGCCGCTAAAGCTTCGGGAATTGTGGCAGCGCCGGGGATATTAACCGTCGTTTGCTTGTCCGGCGATACCGGCAACAATTTTAATAGCGCGGGCAATACCGTCAAGGTCACAAAAAGACAGATAAAAAGGCTGGTTCCAGCCAGTAAGCCCAGCTCGGATATGCCCTGATAATCGGTGGGAATGAAGGAATAAAGGCCAATGGAGGTAGTCACTGCGCACAATAACAAGGAGGGGCTGGTCGCCAATAAGGCCGTGCGTATGGCCTGGTTACGGTTTCGATGCAGGCCCAGATTGTCGCGGTAACGCAAACAAAAGTGGATGGCGTATTCGACGCCCAAACCTATATTCGAAACGGCAAAAGCGACTGAAATTAAATTCAGTTGCTTGACCGCAAAAGCGGCAAACAGGCCGCTGAAAATCATGCCCAAAGTGATCGTAAACAGGGTAGCCAGGGTGAGCAAAAAAGAGCGGTAGGCAATCATTAAGATCAGACAAACCAGGCCGACAGAAAATAAACTGGCGGCAAATGTACCTTGGCTGATACCGGCCAGTTCATCGTGTTCAAGGCCGACTTCGCCGGTGATCCAGACCTTGACCGCAGGCAGATTGGGGTCTTGAATTTTAGCGATGGCCTGGCGGACGGCCCCAATGGCATTTTCAGCCGGTTGCATTTGGCTGAAATCCAGTATTGGCCGGACAAAAATAAACGTTTTGTCTGGCTGTCCCATGCTTAATGTTTTTTCTGCAATCAATTCCTGCCAGGACAGCAAACCCTTATCGTCATTGACGGACTTATGCAGAGTGTAAGTGACTTTGCTGATCAGGGAAGTCAGATCAATCGGTAGTTCCTGGGGCTTGTTGGCAGTATCCAAGGCATCTGAAAATATCGAAAAGAAACCGTTCAGACTGGGCTCTTGAGAAATCCGGCCAATAAAAGGCTGCGCCTGAGACAGGGTATTGGCCAGGGACTGTAGCTTGTCACTGTCAAGATAGAGCAAACCGTTCTGATGAAAGAAGGCATTGTCATCGGGGTTATAAACTTCTGTAAAATGGCTGGTATCGGCACCCAGTAAACGTTGCAAACGTTTGCCTGCCGCCTTGGTTAATTCGGGTGTGCTGGATTCAACTACCAGCAATAAGGTGTGCGTGTCCTGACCGAAGGCTTTTTCAACCTTGCGCCGGTTTTGTTGAAAGGGGGCATCCGGAGCAATCAGTTCGGTGGTATCGGTATTTACACTCAGATTATTGGCCGTGTATTGCAGCGCAAAAACAGCCAATATAATGGCTATGGACAGCAACAAAACCGGTGCATATAACAGCCAGTTGCCCCAGTGAAAAAGAAAATTGCCTAAGCGGTTATTGGTCACCATAATTACATCCTGATTGCATAAACATGGGGTGCCTGTATTTTACTGAATGGCCAGGCTAGTTGATGCGTTTAAAGCATCACTTCGGGATTCGATCAACTTGCCGCCTTGCTGTTCGATAAACAGTGCCGCTATTCTTGCGGTATTGGCGGCTTGCATGCCATCCGGCTGGCCGAGACAAAGCAGGGCAGTCGACCAGGCATCGGCAATAATGGGATTTTCATGCAGTACGGTAACGGACACCAGATTGTGAGTCACCGGTTTGCCGGTACGCGCATCGAGAATATGGCTGTAACGCTGACCATCGGCGTCAAAGTAATGCCGGTATGTGCCCGAGGTCATGATCGCCAATGGCGCGTCTTTGGGTGTGGTAATAATTTTGTGCATGGACTGCTCGCCGGGCAAGGGCCTTTCCACGGCAATGCGCCAGGCGCTGGCATCCGGTTTATGGCCCTGGGTTTTCAGTTCGCCGCCAATCTCGACCAGATAATTGGTGATCTGGTTCTGTTCAAGCAACTGGCTGATTTTTTCCACGCTGTAGCCTTGGCCGATAGACGAGACGTCCACACTTAAATCCGCCTGCTTTTTAAGTAAGTGGCTGTCATCGATGACTTCCAGTTTGCCCATGCCGATGTGCTGCAGGCTAGTCTGGATGGCTGCAGCAGTCGGAATGTTCAAGGCATCGTCCTTAAAGCCCCACAGCGCAAACAGCGGTTTAATAGTCAAATCGTAGCAACCGTGGCTGGCTTGATAAACGCCTTGTGCGATGCGCACCAGGCTGATTAATTCTTCACTGACGCGCTGACTGCGGGTGCTTGCACTGCGGTTAAACGCTTCAATGGCCGAGTCTGAGCGATAGTTTGAAAGCAGCTGGTCGATACGTGCCAGTTCACTGCCGATGGCGGCTTTAAGCGCCTTGTTGTCCACGGGCGCGTTCGACCAGTAACTGATGTGGTAACTGGTGCCCTGGGTATAGCCTTCAAGTTTTTGCAGGTTTTGATCTGTGCAGGCCCATAGCAATACAGGCAAGAGGAATAGACCGAATAATGGACGGGGCTTCATCAAACAGCTACCACAGAATACGCCAAATAACAGGTATACCCGATGAATGTTGTCAGCAGGATACTGCCTTCCAGGCGATTGATGTGGCCATGGCCATTGCTTGCATAGCCCATGACAAACAGAGCCGCTGTCAATATCGCCATTAGCGGCCAATCCCGGTTGATGATGTCGGCGGGAATGGACATGGGCTGGATGGCACCGGCCAAACCCACTACTGCCGTGGTATTAAACAGGTTGGAGCCGATCACGTTGCCGATGGCAATATCATCCTCGCCTTTCCGCGCGGCGGCGATGGATGAAGCCAGTTCCGGCAGCGAGGTGCCTATGGCGACGATAGTCAGGCCGATGACCAAATCACTGATGCCGAGACTCTGCGCAATGGCTACCGCACCCATTACCAGCATGCGCGAGGAGACAACCAGCAAAATCAAACCCACGACCAGCCACAGCAGCGCATGCTTGAGCGGCATGGCATGGCTTTCCAGTTCGGCCTCCATTTCCTGCTCCAGGATATCGGAGCGATTATTTAAACCCTGGCGTATCGTCCAGCCCATCACTCCAAAGAAAACGCCGAGCAGCAGCCAGGCATCCAGGCGGGTCAATTCACCATCATAAACAAGCCACAGAGAAATCACAGTAATTAGAGCCAGTATGGGCAGTTCTTTCTTGATCACCTGTGAATGCACCACGACAGGACTGATAAGGGCAACCACGCCCAAAATCAATGCGATATTGGCAATGTTGGAACCGTAAGCGTTGCCCAGCGCCAGACCTGGGTTACCTTGCCAGGCGGATAATGCCGATACCGTCAATTCCGGCGCCGAGGTGCCGAAACCGACGATGACCATGCCGATCAGCAGCGGCGGCATGCCAGCATAGCGGGCGACAGCGGCGGTGCCTTCAATAAAGCGGTCGGCGCTCCAGACCAATAAAATCAAGCCGGCAACAACCAGTAACACGGATATAGGCATAATGATTCCTGATGTTAAAGAAATTTAATCAACTGTCCACTGTACCCATCCGGCATAGGATGTGGCAAGCACGATCAAACCAAATGCAATGCGATACCAGGCGAAAATAATGAAGTCATGATGGCTGATATAGCGCAGCAGGGATTTTACTGCCAGCAGGGCGCTTAAAAACGCGGCAACCAGCCCCACGGCAAAATACAGCGCGTCGTTTTCGACCTGCAGTAAGTCGCGGTGTTTATACAAATCATAAATGCTCGCCGCTATCAGCGTGGGTATCGCCAGGAAAAACGAAAATTCCGTTGCCGCCTTGCGCGACAAACCGAACAACAAACCTCCGATGATGGTCGATCCCGAACGTGAAGTGCCTGGAATCAGCGCAAAAGCTTGGGCGATACCGAGTTTTAACGCATCCATAGGACTTAAATCATCGATTTCATGAACGCGAATTTTATGCTCGCGTTTTTCCGCCCAGATGATCACGAAAGCGCCCACGATGAAGGCCAGGGCGACCGGAATGGGCTTGAATAAGTTTGCTTTAAGGTATTTTCCGAACAACAGGCCCAACACCGCCAAAGGCATAAAGGCAATGGCCAGATTCAGTATAAATTTTTGCGCCTGCCGTTGGCTGGTTAAACCGGCGATTACCGATGCGATCTTGACGCGGTATTCCCAGCAGATCGCCAATATGGCGCCGACTTGAATGACAATGGTAAATAATTTGCCTTTCTCGTCATTAAAATGCAGTAGGTCACTGACCAGGATTAAATGACCGGTACTGGAAATCGGTAAGAACTCGGTCAGCCCCTCGACGATGCCCAGAATAAAGGCTTTGGCAATTAAGATAATATCCATGTTTATGTAATAGCGTAGCAAAACGCACGAATCCGCCGAAACGACATAGCAATCCGGCAGCACAGGTACGAAAGATTAGGTGAATTGAACTTGAAATGGGTGAATTCGAGTCATGGAGGCTGTTGCTAATATTCCGGCACTCCCCAAGCGGGCATGATTATACTAACTCAGCCGCAAAAAGCCCTAAATTTTTACCTTAAACGGCGATGGCGGGATCACCGGCATCACTCGCCGGACAATTCCGGAAGGGATTCTTGTTCCTTGCGAATCAACCAGTCAGTCATTAAGGCAAAGCCGGTATAAAGCAGTGTCGGCCCCAGGAATATGCCGATAAAGCCGAAGGCCAGCAGGCCGCCAAATATCCCGAAAACAATCAGTATGAGAGGCAGTTCGACTTCTCGACTGATCAATATCGGGCGCAGCCAGTTATCGATGGTGCCCACCAGGAGAATAAACCATACGCAGATGAATACGGCCCAGCCGGTCTCGCCTTGTATTAGCAACCAGCCGGCAACAGGCAGCCAAAGCAGGGTCATTGCCGCCGGAATAATGGCGAGAAAAAACGAGACGAAGCCCAATACAAAAGCATACGGTACATCGGCCAGCAACAGGCCGATCAAGGAAACCAGCGCCTGCGCCAGTGCCGTGCCGAGTATGCCATAAACGACCGCGCGCAGGCTGGTGCGAATAATGGAAAGAATACGCTGGGTCTGCTCGCCGGCAAGCCGTGTTACGCCAATGATCAAATGCTCGGCAACGCTTTCGCCATCGCGATAGAAAAAAAACAGCACTAAAATACTGAGCCCCAGATGCAGCAAATCTACTGCCAGGTTAATACTCTTTTCCAGCAGCCAGCGCCCGCCGGTAAAGGCAACTTGCCGGCCCAGATTGAAAATGCGGCTGGAATCTTCCCCGAAAATCTGCCAGGAATCACTGAGGTAAGTCCCGACGACAGGAATCTGTTGCAGCCATTCCGGCGGTGCCGGCCAGCCATGCGCATTTTGATTAAGCCAAAGCAGAATCCGGTTGATGTCATCGGTCAGCGTGACTGCCGCCGTCACAAAGGGCGTCAATAATATGATGCTGATAGGCACCACCATGCAGAGTGCCGCTATGCTTGATCGCAGCTGGTTGCCGCGGAGTTTTTCGTATAGCGGCCAGGTGACATAGCACAAAATGGCGGCCCAGAGCAGATCGAAGATAAAAGGTTTTAATACCTGAAAGCAGGTAAACAACAAAAAGCCCAAAGCGCCCAGGCTGGCAACCTGTTCTAAACGTGAATTCGATAGCGGCATGAATTATTCGCCTGTAATACATCAAAATAGTGAATTCTAAAATACCGTGCTTCGAGAGGCCTGTTTCGAGCGCAGGTGGAGCGCTCGTTGAAAACGCTTGGCCCATTCAATAACGAACGTTCGCGGAGAGCCTGTCGAATGGTCTTGCCATGAGCGTAACGTATTTTAAGAGATTCCCAAAATTTAGATGCCCCGGGTTAACGATTTTGAAAAAGATTTCTTCCGATGGTCGAAATGACAGCAAAATCTAGCGTTTTTTCGAAAAAACGCTGAATAGCTACATTTGGAGTATCATTTTGAAGCTAACAGTACCGATAACTTTAAAATGCTGCCCGATTAAGACGCATTGTTTAGTCTGCGCCTATCCGGGCTTTCAGTCCCCTGCTTGAATGCACCGGTCATCCGGTGCTTGTTGAGTCATACCCATCATTAGAGAGTATTGCCATGATTAATTTATGCGGTTTTGCAATTAGCAATTATTACAATAAAACCAAGCTGGTTTTGCTTGAAAAGGGCATTGCCTTCACTGAAGAACAGGTGTTTCCTTCGCAGGACGAGGCTTTGCTGAAACGTTCCCCGCTAGGAAAAATTCCCTTTATTGAAACGGAACGCGGCTGCTTGTCAGAGTCTCAAGTTATTCTGGAGTACCTGGAAGAAACCTATCCTGAGAAGCCTCTTTATCCTGCCGATCTTTTCGAGCGGGCCAAATGCCGGGAATTGATTCAGCATTTGGAACTGAATGTCGAATTGCATGCCCGCCGCCTCTATAAAGAATCATTTTTTGGCGGCACTGTCTCCGAAGACACCAAAAATGAAGTAAAAGAACGCTTGGTTATTGGCTTGCAAGGAGTGGCGCGGCTGGCGAAATTCACACCCTATATTGCGGGTGATACCTACACCGCGGCAGACTGCGTTGCCTGGCTGCATTTCTTCATGGTCAGCATGGCGACTCAAAAAATCTATGACACAGACATGGCCGCAGCGCATATTCCGGGGATTGCAAACTATATGCAGCTAATAGAAACGCGGCCGCATGTGCAAAAAGTCGCTGCCGGCCGCGCTGCGGCGATGGCTGCGTTTTTGAAAAAATAACTGCATGTAAGCAGCGCTGCCCAGCATCAGGCAATATTGGGCGGCATTTTGACTCAACGGCACGCAACTGCTGCGCGTGCCGTTGAGGAGACAAGCGAGAGCCATTTATTCTAACGGTCATGAAGACGTTTTTAACACCCCGGAAAATGAAAGATACTGTGCAGGTGGCGGCGGAGAGAGGTCGATCAATCAATTTATGATCATGTTTCCGGGCCGACGCCATGTTAATTTAACGGCGGTTTACAGGGATTTTTTAACCTCTCTACCAACAAAAGTGTCGACAGTGGATAGAGCAGGCTTCATTGGGAGGGGCTGGTCTACTCGACCCTACTTTTTAATGAAATAATAATACCCGCCGAATTTTCCTTTTAAGGTCATGCTTTTGTCGTCTTTTTCTACTACAGAAAATATGTCAAATCTGCCGCTACCCACAAGAGCAACTTTTAACTTTCCATTTTCTATTTCGTAATTTACGGGCGGTTGATCATAGTACTTGCCTTCGCGTGGAATATTCAGAATCGTTAATTTGCCATCTTTAAATACCCAGATATCTACCCTCTGAATGGATTCTTTATCGGTTAAAGAGTTTTGGGTATGGTCCAGTTTCCAGGTGCCCTCGACTTCCTCTTTAGATTGCAGGGTAATATCAGCATAAACGGCGCTTGTAAATGCAGATAAAAGCAATAGCATTGCCGCTAAATTTATTTTTTTCATGTTCATTTTCCTATTTCAATTTAAATGATGGACTAAGCATTTAACTTAGGCGCTTTGTAGTACCAAAGCATTTTTATATCGGCGTATCAAAAACTTGAGGATGATCCCATCAGTTCTGGGGCGCCAAACTTGAGAGCGTTATTCTGTAGTTTGGCATCGAGGCCGATTATGCGCCGGAAATGGTCGAACAAACAGCGGTTTGTTGCGCATTGCTGGAAATGGCTGCTTTTATTGGCCGTTATTTAATGTTCGGGACTTGATCCAGTGTTTTGACAATAAACCACCACTGAAACCCTATCCCTAAAAGCACGGCTATATGCAGAATTTCGTGCGGGCCGATTATGCCGGGAAGTAGTGTAAGTTTTTGATGGTATTCAATAATGGCGCCGACTGTATAGAAAATGCCGCCGAGCACCAGCGGCCGGATGAAAGCAAAGCCATATCTTCGCCAAAGATGAAAGCCCATGAACAACCCCATCCATCCAAGACCCAGATAGAAAGACAAACCTAACCACTCCGGTATTGTGGTAAAAAAAATTGTTTTTACGATAAGACCGCTGATGGCCAGAACCCAAACGATTACAAGAAATCCCCATCTTAAAAACCCGGTAAAAAGAATACAGTGTATTGGCGTAAAGGTGCCTGCGATGACTAGAAAAATAGCGGCATGGTCGAGTCGTTGAAAAACCGTATGTGCTGCCCCGGTTGTCGCCAGCAAATGATAGATAGCGCTGACCAGTAATAAAAAAATACAGGAACCCGAAAACACCGCCAGCGAGATTAAGCGAATGCGCGATCCCTTTGCCCGGCGAAGCATGAAGTTGGCCTGATAAGTAAAGAATAGTGCGCCTAAAAAATGAATGATTGAACTCAAAGGGTGTGTAAACCCCAGCACGGGATAAATTGCCGACATAGTAAAAAACGCCTCCAACTTTATCTTTTGCAATCAAGACATAATATTCTCAAGCATGGGGCTTTTTCAATATAGCGGCCGCTCGCTTTCAGGCAGACATTCACGATAGCCAATAGACCGTCGGCAGTTTACGCCTGCTCGGGCAAAAAGCCCCCGGCCTGCCTCGACCAGAGTTGATGGTAAATGCCCTGCCGCGCCAGCAGCTGGTCGTGGCTGCCGTCCTCGATGATGCGGCCGGTGTCGAAGACCAGAATGCGGTCGAGATGAGCGATGGTCGACAGGCGATGGGCGATGGCGATCACCGTCTTCCGGCCCATGGCCCGGTCCAGGTTTTCCTGGATGGTTTGTTCGGTGACCGAATCCAGACTGGAAGTGGCTTCGTCCAGAATCAGAATTGGCGCATCCTTGAGCATGACCCTAGCAATGGCGATGCGTTGGCGCTGGCCGCCGGACAGTTTGACGCCGCGCTCGCCGACCAGTGAATCGTAACCTTCAGTTATGTGCAGAATAAATTCGTCGGCATGGGCCATTTTCGCGGCAGCGGTGATTTCGGCATCGTCGGCATCCAGCTTGCCGTAGCCGATATTTTCCTTGAGGCTGCGGTGGAAAAGGCTGGGGTCTTGCGGAATCAGGCTGACCTGTTCATGCAGGGAATCCTGACTGACGCTCATGATGTCGGTGCCGTCAATGAGTATTTGTCCGTCCTGCGGCTCGAAATTGCGCAGCATCAGACTCACAAAAGTCGATTTTCCGGAGCCCGAAAAACCCACCAGGCCGATCCGTTGCCCCGGCTCGATGATCACATTCAGTCCATCGAACACCGGTTGCGCCGGATCGTAGCCGAAGCGGATATTTCGAAACTCGATTCGGCCCTGGGCAATCCGCAGCGGCCGCGCATCCGGCGCATCGACGATTTCGTGCGGGCGGATGATGGTATCAACACCGTTGGCGACGTTGCCGGCGTATTCGAAAAACTCCAGAAAACGCCGGGTCAGGTTGCGGGCGTCGCTGATGATCAGCAGCGCCAGGCCGATGCTCATGGTAAAATCGCCGACGCCGATCAGGCCCCCGTCCCACAGCGTCAGCGCGTAATACACCGTGCCCAGCTTTAGCGCCGCGGCGGCGATGAACTGGAACCAGCGCACCCGCTCCATGAACCAGAAGGTACGGCGGGCGGTCGCTACTTCGGTTTCTAGGAAGCCGTTAAGGTACTGCCGCTCATAGTCAAGGCGAGCAAACAGTTTGGCATTGAGGATGTTGGTGACCGCATCGACGATTTTACCGTTGACCAGGCTGCGGGTGGCCGCGTAATTTTGCGCATAAGGCTGGCAACGGGTCGCCAGCAAGTAGGAGCTGCTCACATAAACTACCACCCAGCCGGCCACGAACATCCCCAATCCCTGATGAACACCAAACAGCAGGGTAATCGACACCCCGAAGGTTACCGTAATCGGCCAGAAATCCGCCAGCACCGCCCACACGGTATGATTAACGCTCATCGCCGTTTCACTGATGCGGTGCGCCAGCCCGCCGGCAAAGTGGTTGCCGAAATAACGCACTGAATGGTATTGCAGATAAGCGTAGAGATTTTGCGTGGTGCACTGCCGCAAACGCGGCCCCATGATAATCAGCACCGCGCCGCTGGCCCGGCTAAACAGAATTTCCGCCAGCGCCAAGCCGGCCAGCAACAGCAACGGCCCGCGCAGGGTCTCCAGCACCGGGCCGCCGGTCGCATGCGCGACGCCATCCATGATGGCCTTGACTGCATAAGGTACCAGAATGTTGGCCGCCGCCTGCCCGGTTTCCAGAATCAGCATCAGTAGCATCAGGCCACGAAAGCGGGTCATACAATAGAGAATGAATTTGCTTGTGCCGTTAGGCAAATCCGGAGCCGCCGCGGCGCGCTGAAAAACGGGAGTTTTGGGCATAAAAAATGGCTGCTTGTTTAAAAATGAGCGTCATTATACTTAAAAGGCAAGCCGGTTATCGCCAGCTTGGCTTCCGTCGCCCAGCTCAGCAGGATGGGCGCGACGTGAAACAAGTGCGAAAGCAAAATAGCTTGCTTTACCGTTTGGCGCGCACTAAAAGTGACAAGGTAACGTCATAAATTATAAAGTGCATGTTTTGGTCCCCACGCAAATGGCTGCTGTTATTTACGATGGCCCACAAATGCCGGAAAATGGCGCCCGAGGGCATCACGACATGCCGGTGTTGCCTATTCTGCAGAACTGTTTATCGTCATCCGAGATAGCTACATGAAACTGGTTTTCAGCGATATTTTTTCAGAAATTGCGGCTTTATTATTTTTGGCCGCCCTTTTTGGTGCGATTGGTTTACGGTTAAAACAGCCGCTTATCGTTTCGTTCATAGCGCTGGGTATATTTGTCGGCCCATCCGGTCTGGAGCTGGTAAGTGCGAATAGTCAGGTTGATTTGCTGGCTAAACTGGGTATTGCGCTGCTGCTTTTTGTTGTCGGATTGAAACTGGACATGCATATTATCCGCACCACGGGCCCGGTTGCGCTGGCTACCGGACTGGGACAGGTGATTTTTACCTCTGTAATTGGCTATCTGATAGCCATTGCATTAGGCATGAGTCCTGTGGCAGCCGTTTATGTCGCAGTGGCACTGACTTTTTCCAGCACCATCATCATCGTCAAGCTACTCTCTGATAAGCGGGAAGTCGATGCCCTGCATGGTCGAATAGCGCTGGGTTTTTTGATTGTGCAGGATATTGTTGTGGTATTAGTAATGATCGGCCTTACGGCTTTTGGTCAGGGTGGCGATTTCAATTCACTGCAGCAGGAAGCTCTCAGGGTCTTATTGAATGGTTCGGCGTTTTTATTGGTGATCGGTTTACTGATGCGCTATGCCTTATCCGGGATACTCCGCTTGTTGGCGAGATCACAGGAACTGCTGATATTGTTCGCCATTGCCTGGGCGGTATCGCTGGCGACAATAGGCGTTTTGCTCGGCTTCAGCAAGGAAGTCGGCGCCTTTTTGGCGGGCGTATCCATTGCCTCCTCACCTTTCAAAAATTTGATCGCGGCCCGTATGGTGGGGCTGCGAGACTTTCTGTTGTTATTTTTCTTTATCGATCTTGGCGCTCAGATGGATTTGACGCTGATAAGTGAACAATTGCAGCCGGCGCTGATATTATCGGCGTTTGTATTGCTGGGTAATCCACTGATTGTGATGGTTATCATGGGATTTTTAGGGTACCGGAAGCGCACCGGTTTTCTGGCTGGATTGACCGTAGCGCAAATCAGTGAGTTTTCCTTAATTTTGGGTTCATTGGGTGTCAAATTAGGGCATATTAGCCCACAAACTCTTGGCATCATTACTCTGGTGGGTTTGGTCACGATCAGTGCCTCGACCTATATGATCATTTATTCGCATACCCTGTATGAAAAACTGGCCCCGTGGTTGACGGTTTTTGAAAGAAAAATTGCCCATAAGGAATTGCAGCAAGACAATATTGCCGCTGATTCCATGGCGGATGTGATTCTAATTGGCCTAGGCAGATTTGGCAGCGGTATTGCCGATATTCTGAGAGCTAACAATTACCGGGTATACGGTATAGATTTCAATCCCGAGCTGGTAATAAGCGGAGATGCAACAGATCATCCGGTTCATTATGGCGACGCCGAGGATCCCGAGTTTATCGCCAGCTTACCTTTAGCTCAGGTGAAATGGATTATCAGCACGGCGGACGATCCCCATGTCAGTCTGGCGTTGTTGCATGGTTTGCGTGGGCAACATTTTCAGGGACAAATAGCGTTGACTGCCCATCACCAAGCCATTGCCGATAGGTTAAAGCAGGCAGGCGCAGATCTGGTGCTGATACCTTATTTCGATGCCGGTAAAGGCGCTGCCATGCAAATCATGGAACTGGACCATTCCCGAAAATCTCGCTGAGCGGAGCATTGAGGAAAACAATACTGTAAAAACAATCCGTCCACATATGGTTTTATAGGGTTATTGTTTTTAAACCGAAAAATTGCGCATGCCAGAAGATGCTGCCGATGCCAGCAGGCGCAGCGTTCGTCATGCATGGGCTTCACTTTGTTAAGAACTGTAAACCCTGATCCCCTTGTGTTTTACAGAAGACTACCGCAGCAGAAATATGGAGTTGGCCATAAAAAAATAAAAACTCGCTGCAAATAATAGAACAGAGGCAATTAGCTGCACTATTGGGAAGTCTGACAACCTGCCAATGGTGTTATCAAACAATTTATTCATGATGGTAGACAACCCCGACTGGGGCATATCTGGACGCGTCGCTAGCGGGCTGTTTTTGTCAACGGGTGCGGGCTCTGCTGTTCTTTTTGTAACAGGCCAGGGTGGACTGGGCTTGCGCTCGAAGGGTGACGCTTCCCTCTCAACCTGGTGCGGTAGGTTCCTATCTCGATGGGTCAGCCATAAAAAGACTTCGGAGCCTAACCCCATATCATCGGCCGCTCGTCTCACGCTGCCCAGGTCAACGATCGTTTTGGCAGATTCATAGCTGACACGCAGTGCCCGGTCGCACAATGTATTTACCAGGCGAGGCGTGCCTCGAGCAGCCACGACGACAGCTTCAATGGCATCGATAGTAAAGATTCCGGACTGACTTCCCGCGACTTTCAAGCGGTGCAAAATATACTCCCGCGTTTGCTTGGGCGTCATTTTGCCTATGGCTTCCAACCAGGCAATACGCTGTTTGAAGGGCTCCAGTTCAGGCCGGTTTAATTTGGCCAGCAATTCCTCCTGGCCAATTAGCAGCATCTGGAGCAGCTTAAAACTGCCTTGTTCCAGATTGTTCAAAATCCGGACACACTCCAGTACCTCATCGGAAATTTTGTGCACCTCATCAATTATCAGCAAACAGCGATTGCCCTCGTCATGGAGCTTGAGCAAATAGTTTTTGATATCCCGTAAGACAAAAACCCTGCCGGGTGATTCGGGCTTGATTTGCAATTCCTGGGTCAGAAACAGCAATAGCTCGTCACTGGTATCCGGCGGTTCGCCTAACCAGATTACTCGGGTTTTCTCGGAAACAGACACCATGAGTTTTTGACTCAAGGTAGTTTTTCCTGTGCCGATTGGCCCCGCCAGCACCATCAGGCCTCTTCCCGCCCATAAGCTATCGATCATGCGACTGAGCACGCGGCTGTAATCGCCCTGATCGAAAAAGTACGCCGGATCAGGGACGTTTTCAAACGGCAAACTTTTTAAAGAAAAATGATTTGTATACATACTAACTTGTTTCAGATTGTTCAAAAGCGGAGCTCCAGCGCATCATCTACGATAACCCGGCAGTGATTGCTCTCGTCATGGAGCTTTAAAATACTTCTTTCTAACCAAGCCCTGAAGGCCGACTCCGGGTTGATTTGCAATTCTTGCGTGAAAAAAGCAACTGTTCGTCACCGGTATCCGGCAGTTGACCAAAGCAAATTATTGTGGTGTTCTCCGGAACAGATGCCAAAGTCTCTGACTGAAGGTTGTAATTCCTGTACCGGAGTCGCCAAGCACCATCAAACTTCTTTCCGCACCAAAAATATTATAGATCATCCGGCTAAGCACATGGCTATAATCGCCTTGGTCGAAAAAGCATACCGGAATAGAAAGTTTACAAACAGCTGGCTTGCTAACGGTTAATGATCTGGATAGGGGCTGAGTTTGTTATTACTATTGAGCGGGCAGGAGCTTGATTTCCACCCGGCGATTTTTTGCTCGCCCTGCATTAGTCCGGTTGGACGCAAGAGGCGCCGCGTCGCCAAGACCTTTAACAATAATTCTGTCACGGGCGACCCCTTTTTGTTCCAGCAACTTGGCGATTGCATTTGCACGCCGCAATGAGACGATTTTATTAAATTTTGAGACCTGAGCAGGGCTAACGCCATCTGGCACCCACTTATCGGCATGTCCTTCAACAACGACTTTATCCGGGGACCGTGCGTTGATAAGTGGAATAATATTGTCGAGCGCTTCTTGTAGGTCCGCTCTGGGTGTTCCTTCCCCCACAGGAAACAAGCCTTCGCCAAGAACGAGGAGGCGCGCCGGTTTTTGATGAGAAGGGCGTTTTTTTTCAGCAACGCTTGAATTTACAGACCTTGGGGATTTTTCTTCGAGCTGATCGGTAGTTGGCGCGGGAGGAGTTTGCAGCGTTTGCGTAGTGCCCGATTCAGCCTGGTTTGGCTGAGTAGAGGAGGCGTTGGGCATATCCCCCGATGAAAGACCGGAAGCGCCAACTGCCTGGGTGGATGCGTTTAATCCTTTCGATTGATTTTGCACAACCTCGCTTATGGAGGGTTCCAGCGATTGGCTAGCGCTCAACTCCCCCGGGCTTCGATCAATTGCGGTTTGGTTTGGTGCAATTGAAGCTGAAGGGGCGGGAGTGTCAATGGTTTGATTGGATGCGGGTAATTCGTTCGATTGGTTTTTTCCTGCCTCGCTTTGAATCTGCGTTATGGATGGTTGCAATCCATCATCAGTAGCAGGACTTTGCGTGTGTTCCGGCTCCAGGTTCTCGTTAGTTTTCTGGAGAGTACCAGGCGGCTCTTGCACCATGGTATCGCCCTTTTCTTCGGGTGACAGCGGGCCTCTCAGCAAAGGTATTAATAATCCTAAAATAAAAAACAGGATGGATAGCCAAAATAATTTGGATGAAATTTCGGTTAAGACACTGCGCATTTCAGATACTCCAGATATGACTAGCCTTGGTTAAAACTGCTCACTGAGTTGCCTACTGTTCGAAAAAGCAGTGATTCATTATTCAATTACCTGCATTTCGCCCATGTAAGGCTGCAATGCCTCGGGGATGTGAATGCGGCCTTGGGCATCCTGATAATTTTCCATGACTGCTATCAGGGTACGGCCGGCGGCCAGGCCCGAGCCATTAAGGGTATGCACCAGCTCTGGCTTGCCGGTTTCAGGATTGCGCCAACGCGCCTGCAAGCGGCGGGCCTGAAAATCCTTGAAATTGCTGCAGGAGGAGATTTCGCGGTACGCGCCTTGCCCGGGCAGCCAGACTTCCAGATCGTAGGTTTTTGCGGATGAGAAGCCGGTATCGCCGGCGCACAACAGCACCTTGCGGTAAGGCAGTTTCAGTTTTTTCAGGATATTTTCTGCATGTTGTGTCAGCTCTTCATGCGCTTGGGCCGAGTCTTCTGCTCTGACGATTTGCACCAGTTCGACTTTTTCAAATTGATGCTGACGGATCATGCCGCGCACATCACGCCCGTAGGCCCCGGCTTCACTGCGAAAACAGGGTGAATGGCAGGCAAATTTAAGCGGCATGTCCTTGGCTTCAATAATCGCATCTCTGACGATATTAGTGACCGGCACCTCCGCTGTTGGAATCAGATAGAACGCCGGGTCATTATTGACCTTGAACAAGTCCGACTCAAACTTCGGCAGCTGGCCGGTGCCGCGCAAGCTGTCGGCGTTGGCCAGAAACGGTACATAGGTTTCGCTGTAGCCATGTTCGCTGGTGTGCGTATCCAGCATTAACTGAATGATGGCGCGCTGCAATCTGGCCAGGGCTCCGTTTAGGACGACAAAGCGGGCGCTGGCGATTTTTGCGCCCAACTCGAAATCCATACCTTTATTTTTTGCGCCCAAATCGACATGATCTTTGGGTTCAAAGTCGAATGTCGGCAAGTCGCCCCAGCGATAGATTTCAACATTGTCGTCTTCGCTCTTACCGTTAGGCACGCTTTCATCGAGAATATTGGGGATGCCTTCCATGAGCACAGTCATTTTATCCTGGATGCCGGCCAATTCGGATTCGGCTGCTTTAAGCTGATCGCCCAAGTGCTGAACCTGATCCAGCAGCGGCTCAATGTCTTCGCCTTTGGCTTTGGCCTGGCCAATCGCCTTGGAACGGCTATTGCGCTCATTCTGCAATTCCTGGGTCTTAACCTGGATATCCTTGCGCCGGGTTTCCAGTTCGGCATAATTTCCGGCGTTAAAATCGAATGAACGTTTGTTTAATTGTTGCTTAACAAAATCAAGATCAGCTCTAAATAAACGGGGGTCTAACATGACAGCTCTTTACCTTTAGTGTGTGCCCTTGAGGGTATAAAAAATTCAGCAAGATTCATCAGCTAATTTGAAACTCATGCCAGCTTGTGTCTTTCAGGCATGGATAACCGGAGTCCGGGAGCCAAGGATGAGTTGCGAGGATGACATCCAGGTAACCTGGATAACGGTAATCCTGTATATCCGCGGGTATGGGACGCTTTTGTTTGGCTGACGACACTCGCTAATCGTGTAATCAATTAAGAAATTGAATCCAGATGAGCCGTTGCCGGCCAGCTCACAATATGTTCAAAGTCCAGTCTGGACTGAAGCGCATGAATGGCTTTTTGCACTTTCTGCGGTTCGTCGTAAAACTCTATAATCAGCGGCAATGCCAGCGATAGCTTAAGCAAGAAAACTCCGTCTTAGCCACTGATCAATGCCTGATGAAACCAGTAAACGCAGCATAGAGCAGCGCCATTCAGCGCAATCGCTGTTAATTGGTTCATAGTTGGAGCTTTACGCTTCGACTCCCGGTTCTTGGCCTTTGCAGGCAAAGAAGTATTCCCGGTAATAGCGCAGCTCTTCTATGGATTCGATAATATCGTCCAGGGCAATATGGCTGGAGTTTTTATTGAAGCCGTCTTTCAGGTCCGGCGCCCACCGGGCCGCCAACTCTTTAATGGTGGACACATCCAGATTACGGTAATGAAAATATGCTTCCAACTGAGGCATATAGCGATATAGAAAACGCCGATCCTGACAAATACTATTACCGCAGATAGGCGAGGTATTCGCTGGCACCCATTGTTGGAGAAAGTCAATGGTTAAGCGTTCTGCTTCGGCATCGTCAATCGATGAAGCCTTGACGCGATCGATCAAGCCGGATTGTCCATGATGCTGCTGATTCCACTCATCCATTGCCGCGAGTGCGGCATGGGGCTTATGCACGGCCAGCACAGGGCCTTGCGCCAGAATGTTCAAATTCTTGTCGGTAACAATGGTTGCAATTTCAATAATGAGATCACTGTCGGGATTCAGGCCAGTCATTTCAAGGTCTATCCAGATCAGGTTCTGAGGATCCCGCGCCATTTATCGATTCCATGGTATGAATAAAAGTGCGCTTAGTGTAGCATTGGCGTATCTGTACGCCTAATTCTTAAACCTGATGTTGATTACCCGATGAATACCTTTACCGTTATCTTTTTAATCGCACTGATTATTTCTTATTCGATACAGTTCTGGTTGTCCAGGCGGCAAGCAAGCTATGTTCAAAATCATCGGGACACAGTGCCAGCCGCTTTTAAAGACAGCGTGTCTTTGCAAGCGCACCAAAAAGCCGCCGACTATACCATTGAAAAAGGCAAGCTGGGCGATATCGACAGCATCATTGGCCTGATTGTATTGCTGCTGTTGACCCTGGGCGGCGGCATCAATGCGGCGTTTACATTCTGGGCGGGCTTTGACCTGTCGCCCCTGGTTTCCGGCATTGCCGCCATCGCTACCATCGTTTTGGCTATGACCGTGGTGGATATTCCCACCAGCATTTATCAAACCTTCGTTATTGAAGAAAAATACGGTTTTAATAAAAGCACCGCCAAGCAATTCATCAAGGATCATCTTCTGCAGCTGGCTTTAACCGCAGCCATCGGGCTGCCTTTGCTGGCGCTGATTTTATGGGTCATGGACAGCATAGGGCCTCTTTGGTGGCTGTGGGCCTGGGCCATTTTGATGAGCTTTTCACTGCTGATGAGCTGGCTGTTCCCAACCGTTATCGCACCCTTGTTCAATAAATTCACCCCCATGGAAGAAGGCGGCTTAAAAAACAGGATACAGGGCCTGCTGGCTCGCTGCGGCTTTAACAGCCAGGGCATTTTCATCATGGACGGTTCCAAACGCTCAGGACATGGCAACGCCTATTTCACAGGCCTTGGCAACAACAAGCGCATCGTGTTTTACGATACCCTGGTCAATTCGCTGGACGACGAGGAACTGGAGGCCGTGCTTGCCCATGAACTCGGACATTTCAAATGCAAGCACGTCATCAAGATGCTGATTGCCACGGCCGTCATGAGCCTGATCAGTCTTGCCATTTTGGGCTGGCTGATCAACAAAGAATGGTTTTTTACCGGCTTGGGCGTAGAGCAGCCCTCCAATGCCGCCGCCTTGCTGTTATTTACGCTGGTGTCACCGGCTTTCACGCTGTTCATGCAGCCCATCACGGCTTATTTTCAACGCAAATTTGAATTTGAAGCCGATGACTTTGCCTCCAAAAATGCCCAGGCCGCAAAAATGATCAGCGGCCTGGTCAAACTGTACGAGGAAAACGCTAGCACCTTAACGCCCGACCCCCTGTATTCGGCATTTCATTACAGCCATCCGCCTGCGGCCATTCGTATTGCCCATTTAGAAACCAAAATACAAAAACTCTAATGGCCGAGCTTCTGGAAGGACTGGTCATTGCCCACCTAGGCCAGGGCATTGCGGTTGAGCATGACGATAACATTATTCTTTGTCAAACCCTGCGCCGGCTGGAAACTGCCGCAGTCGGTGATAAAGTGTTATGGTCTCAATCCTCGCCTGATCAGGGCCGCATAGAAGAAATCCTGCCCAGACGTTCATTACTGATGCGCCCGTCCAGAAACGGCAAGACCCGTCCGGTTGCCGCTAATATTGATACGGTCTTTGTCGTTTTTGCCGTTGAGCCCTATTGCGATTTTTTATTGATAGACCAATACCTGGCCGTTTGCGAAAATAGAAATATAGATGCTGCGTTGGTGTTAAATAAAATTGATTTGCCCGTCTCAGAGAGCATCGAAAAAGAACTGCTGGACTATCAAAATCTCGGCTATCCCTTGTACCGAGTCAGTGCCAGCAACAATGGGGGTCTGCAAGAATTAAAACAGGCTTTAAAGGATAAGGTCAGTATTTTTGCCGGCCAATCCGGGGTCGGCAAGTCATCGTTAACCAATGCCATCATTCCCGATAAAGACCTGAAAACCAATACCCTCTCGAACACCACCAAACATGGCCGGCACACCACCACAGCGGCGACCCTGTACCATTTGCATGACGGCGGCGATTTAATCGACAGTCCGGGGGTGGCCATTTTTGGCCTTGCTGGTCTTAGCGAGCAGCAACTCGCCCAGGGTTACCGGGAGTTTCAGGGCCTGCTCGACAATTGCCAGTTTAACAACTGCAGCCACGTCCATGACAAGGGCTGCGCCGTGCGCACTGCGGTTGAAAATGGTAAAATTTCCATGACGCGCTACCAACGTTTTCTAAAACTGAGAGAAAAAATGCCGCCCGGGTAATCTCTCAAACCAGGTTTTACAGCTTTTTTGATCTAACCCACTACAGTAACTATGACACAAAACACTCTTACGCTCGGTATCTCCGGTTTTAACTATCCTGACTTATACGATTCTGCCCGTCTTAAAGACTTGCTGGAGGTCTTTGATCAATCGGTTAAGCAACACGATTTTGAACTGTATAGTGAATTTCAGGCGTACCGCGAAAATCAGGGAACAGGATTACAGCCTGAAAAAATCTCCGATCTGCTGGTGCGCATGGGGCCGTATGTCGGCCAATTTGTCGCCAAGCTTTTTAATGTTTCCGAACAGCATCAGGTGCAAAGCCTAAAAATTACAGACGAGTTTGAAACCATCTTTGCCTATAAAAACGAAGTCGTTGCCAAACTGGCATCAACGTTCAAAAATCAGGATACCAGCGACTGGAATATTCCTGCCATTCTGAACCAATTTGATTTGCTCGTTGCGGCAGGCTTCCCCGAAGCCCATGCAGACGACGACGCTGAACGCCGCGTTGCGCACGCCGGCGCTGCTATCGGCTTATTGTCCGCCCATTACCAGCTGATCGCCAAGGGCAAAGACAGCAGCTACGAAAATGCCGATCAGGCAGCGGAAGCACTGCGCGCCAAACTGAGCGCCCACGACGAAGCTGCCACTGAATTTAGTGATCTTCTTGCCTTGAGCGAGCCTGCCGAATTTATTGGTGGGCTCATGGACATCGTGCAACGCTGGAGCTTTATCGCCCAACAGGACAATGATGTGGTGACCGATTGGCTGAGCTTCCAGTTTCCCGAAAAGCGGGATTTCGAAGATCTCGTTGAACACGAAACCATTGATTTCGGCGAATTCACCGCCTGGATGGGCGACAAGGAAGAGCGCCGCCGCCGCGACGGTTTTAAACTGACCGACCCGCGCTTCAATGAAAGACAATCCTTGTCCGAAGTCGATCATTGCATCTACTGCCACGACCGCGATACCGACTCCTGCTCGAAGGGTATGCGCAACAAGAAAACCAATACCTTCAAGGATAATCCACTGGGCGTCACCATCACCGGCTGCCCACTGGAAGAAAAAATTTCCGAGATGCATCTGCTCAAACGTAATGGCGACAATATTGGCGCGCTCGCTCTTATTGTTATCGATAATCCGATGTGCCCTGGTACCGGCCATCGTATCTGCAATGACTGCATGAAGGGCTGCATCTATCAAAAAACCGAGCCGGTCAACATTCCCCAAATCGAAACCAATGTGCTGACGGATGTATTGTTCATGCCGTATGGTTTTGAAATCTACAGTTTGTTGACACGCTGGAATCCGTTAAACGTCAAGCGCCCGTATGCTTTGCCCTACAACGGTAAAAACACCCTGGTGGTAGGCCTCGGCCCTGCCGGCTACACCATGAGCCATTATCTGTTAAACGAAGGCTTCGGTGTTGCCGCCATCGACGCCTTGAAACTCGAACCCTTGCCCAAGTCCTTGGTCGGTGACGCGGACAATGCTCCGCAACCGGTTGAAAATTTTAGCGACATCTACGAGCAATTGGACCAGCGCACCCTGGCCGGTTTTGGCGGCGTCGCCGAATACGGCATCACCGTGCGCTGGGATAAAAACTTCCTGAAAGTTATCTATGTCACGCTGGTCAGGCGCCAGGCCTTTCGCGCTTTCGGCGGCGTCCGTTTTGGCGGCACTCTCACCATCGAAGATGCCTGGAAAATGGGCTTTGATCATATTTGTCTCGCTTCTGGCGCAGGCAAACCCACGATTATTGACCTGAAAAACAACATGGTCCGTGGCATACGCAAGGCCTCGGATTTCCTGATGGCTTTACAATTAACCGGTGCGGCGAAGGCTACTTCACTGGCCAATTTGCAGGTGCGTTTGCCCGCAGGCGTTATCGGTGGCGGTCTGACCGCCATCGATACCTCCACCGAATTGATGGCCTATTATCCCGCTCAGGTTGAAAAAATAGTAAAGCGTTATGAAACGCTGAGCGCTGTCTACGGTGAAGAAACCGTCCGCCAGCGTTATGACCAGGAAGAAACCCTCATCCTGGATGAATTTCTGGCGCATGGCCGGGAAATTGCCGCCGAACGCCAGCGTGCCGAAGCGGCCGGAGAAGCCCCAGACTTTCAACCGCTGGTGCAAAAATGGGGCGGCGTCACCCTGTTTTACCGCAAAGGCATAAAAGATGCGCCCGCCTACCGGCAAAACCACGAAGAAATTGCCGAAGCGCTGGAAGAAGGGATTGCCCTGGCCGAAGGCATGAGCCCGCTTAACGCATTAACCGATCAATACGGCCATCTGAGTGCCGTCGAGTTCGACAAATTAGTCTCCGAAAACGGCCGCTGGAACAGCGCGGGACTAACCGTAAACGTGCCCCTGCGCAGCCTTTACATTGCCGCGGGCACCTCGCCGAACACCATTTATCAAAGCGAACATCCAAACACCTTTGTCATGGACAAGCATTTCTTCCAGCGCTATGAGCCGGAAGCAAGCAACAGCGAGGTGGAATTGGTAGCCATGGCTGACGAAAAAGCGCCTAAACTGGGGAAACCGGCGCCGTTGACGTCTTATCAGAAAGACGGCAAATTCATCAGTTTCTATGGCGACAATCATCCAGTTTATGCAGGCAACGTGGTCAAGGCCATGGCCAGTGCGAAAGATGGTTATCCCTATATCGTCAAGCTGTTTGAAAAAGAACTGGCCAATCTGCACCCTGCGCAGCAGCCTGAACGTGATGCCGCACTGAAGCAACTTTTTGCGATCCTGGACGAATCCTTTACCGCCACGATTGTTGCGATTAACCGGTTGACGCCGACCATTATCGAAGTGGTCGTCAAGGCGCCGTTGCAAGCCGAAAAATTCCAGCCCGGACAGTTTTATCGTGTGCAGAATTTTGAAGCGCATGCGCCGGTTGTAGAAGGCACGGTGCTGGCATCCGAAGCCATCGCGCTGACGGGCGCCGAAGTCGATAAGGAAAAAGGCACCATTTCCCTGATCGCGCTGGAAATGGGATCGTCGACGCGTTTGTGCGCCACCTGGAAAGCCGGCGATCCGCTGGTGGTCATGGGCGTAACCGGAGCGCCGACAGAAATACCCACTGGCCAGACCGTTCTGCTGCTCGGCGGCGGCCTCGGCAATGCCGTACTGTTTTCGATCGGCAAAGCCTTAAGAGCCGCCGGCAACCGGGTGATCTACTTTGCCGGCTATAAATACAAACAGGATGTCTTCAAAGTCGAAGACATTGAAGCCGCATCGGATGTGATTATCTGGTCCGTGGACAAAGGCCTCGGCGTTGAAGCCATTCCAACCACGCGTCCTCAGGACAAAACCTTCGTCGGCAATATCCTGGAAACCATGATCGCTTATGCAACAAACGCATTGGGCGATCAGCCCATATCGCTTGCTGATGTCGATCATCTGATTGTAATCGGCTCGGATCGCATGATGGCTGCGGTCAAGGATGCCCGCTTCAATGTCCTGAAACCCTATCTGACCAAGGCTCATCACGCTGTAGGTTCTATCAACTCGCCCATGCAGTGCATGATGAAAGGCATCTGTTCGCAATGTCTGTGCAAACATGTGGACCCTGAAACCGGCCATGAATCTTTTGTGTATTCCTGCTACAACCAGGATCAGGATCTGGACAAGGTGGATTTCAAAAACCTGCATGCCCGCTTGAGACAAAATACCGTGCAGGAAAAACTTTCCAATCTGTGGCTGACTTACCTGCTCGAAAAACAGCAAGCCGACAGCGCCGCATAAAAAAACCACCCTGGCCGGTACAGTCTTAACTGGACCGGCCAGGGTGGTTCATCCTCGTTTCATGTGTCAGTTATTTCCGGCTACTATAGCATTTGGCTTTGTTTACGTTTATGTGCCTGGCTTTGTTGTCCCATTATATCCCAGCAAGTAACGAATAAAGCCGCAATGATGGGGCCCAGTACAAATCCTGTTAATGAGAACCAGGCTAATCCACCCAAGGTTGATACCAGTACCAGATAATCTGACATTTTACTGTCCTTACCTATCAGGCGTGGCCGCAGAAAATTATCTATCATACCAATGACCAGAATACCGACTATTAAAATGATAACCGCTTTCAAAATTTGACCTTGCAACAATAGAATTAACGCCGCGGGCCCCCAAATTAAAGTGCTGCCTATTGGCAATAAGGATAAAACCACCATTAGCATACCCCATAAAAAAGCGGCGGGAATACCCACAAACCAAAATAATAATCCCCCGATACTGCCCTGAATGACAGCGACTATTAACCCGCCTTTAACAGTCGCTCTGGCTACGCTGGTGAAACGCTCAAGTAATTCTATTTCGATTCCGTCACCTATTGGGAGCAGAGAAATAATTTTTCTTATCAATTGCTGGCCATCCCGTAATAGAAAAAACAGCATGTAGAAAGCCAAGGCACATTGAACAATAAGATTTAACAGGTTCTGGGTCAATGCGGGGACTTGTTGTGCTATATATTTTACGGCTTGTGCAAAGGCATCCGCCGCTGAAGCGCTTATCTGCTCAACGCTTAATGCCTGTATATGAGAAAGCATATTGAATCTTGGCAATAGAAGCGCGAGAGTCTCTTGAAAATAGACTTGGGGATTTATTTCCCCATTGGCAATTCTCATATAATAGTTTGTACTTTGCTCCGTTATCATTAAGGTTATGGTCAATAAAGGGATAACAAAAAAAAGAACAATCATCAGCATGGTCAGCAACAACGGCAGTTTTTCCGAGCTCTTGAAATATTGTCTAAGCCACTGATAAACAGGATAAAAAACTACCGCCAGAATGATGGCCCAAAAACAGGCTAATAGAAAATCTTTAATTAACAAGAAAAAAGACACTGTCACTAACAAAACCAGGGTCAGAAAAAGAATATAGGGGGTATTTTTTTGCATGGAAAACACGTTGAAGCAAAGAAAGAGTCCTGGCATCCTATCACAACCATGATTAGTTGCCGACACTCTTGTAAACCAGAGAGAATGAGCTAAATCCAGGGCAGCGCAGGTGGCTATTGGCGCCAAAGCCACTGGAGATGGACAGAACCTGTCCGCAGTTTGCCTCGGACACAAGCTTCGCCGGCAGACCCTGGGTTACTGATACGGCCGCCAGCAAATGGCGTTCATTTACATGTTCGTCCACTTTATATTGCAATTGTGAACCTTATGCATTCAAAAAAAATAGACCTGACCGAGGCTGATGTGTCAAAAGCCTGCAACTACATTACCAAACAGTTTGCAGCGCATAGCTGGTGGCCATCCGAACAACCGGGTGAAGCACAGCGGGAATTTGATTTAATGAAAGGCAGCGCAGCCGCTTTGAATGTATGGTGCGAGCGATGGCTGGATG
This sequence comes from uncultured Gammaproteobacteria bacterium, assembly GCA_963848675.1. Taxonomy (GTDB): domain Bacteria; phylum Pseudomonadota; class Gammaproteobacteria; order Methylococcales; family Methylomonadaceae; genus CAWKEY01. Next base: position 144,123 of record CAWKEY010000023.1, on the reverse strand, counting down.
CCGGGCAATGTAAGAAATTGCAAAATGAGCTTCGATCCTAGTCGGGTAGGTCGGTCACCAAAAGTAGGCGCTGTAGGCGACAGCTCTTCGTTGCCGACATTTCTACTCGCACTTTGCGGAATATGCGGTGCAATACGGCTAACGCCTATTGGACCCTAAGGATTGCTCTTTAACGCGTTGACAGCTGCTCCATTTAAAAAGCCGATTAAGCACCTTTCGGACCCGCAAACCACCAAATTATCAGACCGACAACGGGCAGCAGTAAAATCAAAATCACCCATAAAACTTGCCATCCAGTTGTCGCACCACTTTTTACGATGCTGATAATGGCCCAGATGTCCAAGACAAGCACGATAAAACCCAGAAAACCGCCGACTTCAATATTCATATGTTCTCCTAACCGGTTGGTGTTTAATAGATAAACTAATCTGCCTCATCAGTTTCGGACTTTACGCTTACCAAATAGATGAGTTCTGTACGGTAACGCACATTGTGAACATGGGGTTCAATACAGCTACGCTGATTGCACTTTAAGGACTGCGTCTTTCTGCCTTTATGGCCTGTGTTGAGAAATTGAAACGCTGTTTGATTGCCTAAAAACCGTGGCATTTGAGGTTCCCAAGCTGGAGTTTGGGAACCCGAGAAACTAGCGTTTGCCAACTACCGAGCAGGGAATCGCACTAATTACACCCTGCGCGTTTGATGGGTAAATTACATAAAGTCATCGTCCATATCGTCAGGCAGTCTAAACAGGCTGTTAAATCCGTCTGCACCGCATTTTTTAGTCAAGGTGTTAATAATTCGTTGAATGTCAGCCGGCGATTCATAAGGGCCGTTCATATAAAAAGGCTTGCCCTCCTTACCAAAGGTGTATTTCACGGGACACACGCTGGTATCAATAATGCCAAATATTTCGTAGGCATTTTTATAATCAGGATGGGGTGCAAAGCCCAACTCTTTAGCATAGTCAACCAAACCGTCCAGTAGCTTTTTGGCACAGGTCTGATGCAGTTTTTCAAAAACCCGGTCACCTGCCGCAAACATTCTTACTTTAATCTTATGTTCATATTCACTTTCGGGCAGTACCGCAAACATAGCGTCTTTAACGCCCAGACAGAAAACATCGATAACAAAAGCACTCATGGCAATATTGCCGTTAGGAACACGCCGCGCTACTACCAGTTCACCCAGGCCGGTGGTAAACAAATCATCCGGTATCAAACATTCGTGAATGGGGTAACCTGCATAAAGCTTGGCTTTATGCATCGACGGCGTTGATTTTTTAACGGTTGTCCCTCTTTTCTGTTTTTTCTTTGCCAATTTTTTTTGCCGTTGTTGTTCTGATATTGCCATTGTTTTGCTCTCATTTACTTAGGCTTAGCTAGTGCGCTGGTTCCCAAGCTGAAACTAGAGAACCCGCGCAAGTAATTTTCATGTTCTAGTTTTTCGATGCTTCGCGCTCGGCCTTGATTTTTTTCCAATAACGCCTCGGCACTGTTTTCGCCGCGTTGCTCGATTTGGTCGGCGTAAGCGAAGAGTTGTTCGACCCGGTTAACGTTTTCGGTTGAAGGTAGTGAAAGTTGTTCCCATCAAAGGGGTAACTATTCAGCCTATCAAGCATGTGGTGTTTGGAGCTGATCTGGATTGGCAAGATTCGCTGTGGGAGCGACGCCTACGTCGCGACTAACGGCGTGTACATGCTCCCACTGACGGCTCCCAGCATGCTGAACAGTTACTTTTTTTATCCTACCTCTACCAAAACTATAACCACACAATAATCGTTTTCATCTTATTTCTAATGAGGTTACCAATCCGCCACGATGGAGATGGCACGGTTTCGTCCGGAAATTCGCTGTTAGGCATTGCTTTTAACGGTGAAGCCGCATTCAGGGTCATCATCCGTCTGGTCATCATCATCCACTTGAGCCGTGAAAAACTTTTTAAACACCGGTATAAAACTTATGGTAATGGGAATCGAGTAAAAACAATAGATCGCCGCCGCCTCACCGGTTGAAACACCGAATACCCATTGCGGAACAAACAAGGTAAGAATAGCCATGACAAAATGGTAGCTGGCGATCCTGTAGTTGTTCTTCCATAAAAAGCCACTGACCGCAAGCGCAAACAAAGAGCCATGCGTCACTAGCAAGCCCAAGGCACTGCCTATCGAATAAGCAATATGATAAGTTCCGCTATACAGGCAGGAAATCATGTTGCCGATAAAGTTGGGTTCAATAGCAAAAACTTGTATTTCTTTGGGCAGGAAATTCAATATCAGGAATGGACCACTTAGGCCGGCACCCAGCAATGTGGCTCTTTTAAGCGCGCGGGGATCCGATGAATAGCTTGCCAGCGCCGGCATGATAGCCAATGCCTGCAAGCTGATATGGTATGTCGACAGTTCGCTTAAAAATAAATTCGTACCATAACCGCATTGATTGGCTACCGGATAGCCAAAGTATTGAATCAATTCCATTATTGAAAAATGGAAAATGGCATACGCCCTGGCAAAGCGCACCCAAAAAGACTCCTTTTTATCAAGAAAAGTAATACCCGAGGCAACAAAGCCGGCAACCCCCAGTCCAAGTGACATATTCGCACTAAAACACATAGCTCACACCCGAATAATAAATCATGACCCGACAAATTTTAACGTCATAAAAAAGGCGTGTCGACCCTGTCTGACACGCCTTTGTAGTTATCCTCCCATGAGCAAGGAAGACAATTGCAGCATTATCCTTTAACTGCATTGACAATGGCGTTAAATGCTTCAACCCTGGCCTTGCCGGTATTGACCAGGTCAATACCGGTATCAATAACCATTTTGCAAAGTCCTGGTGTTTTATAAACGATCAGGCACAAATAGCCGACAGCCGGAATGGCAATAAAGGCAGCGATAAAGCCATTAAGACCGACGGCAGACAGCAGTTTGATCAGCAACGCAATGGCATCCAGCGGCAATAAAACCATAGCGCCAAAATAAGTCAAGACCATGAAGGTGAACAACACAAACACAACAAACTGAAGCAGTCGTACCAATGCAACATTAACATTTTTCATATTATTTTCGATTTCCTGATAGAACCTAAGCAGCTTTTTTTAGCCAGAAAATGCTTTCTGACCATGGTTTCTTTGTCAAAAAGCCCTCGTTTTTTAAGCCGAAAATTATACCTTAAAGCCATGCAAATACTTCATTTTTCTTCTATCTGCGCGCTTCTTATAAACAGGCGATACAAGAGCGAGCCGGCAATAAAACCGCCTAAATGCGCCCACCATGCCACATCAACAGTGACGCCTTCAAACAGCACCGAGGTCGTTGCGCTATGCAATTGAATAATGACCCAGACACCCAAAAAAGCAATGGCCGGGACATGAATGACGATCGGTAAAAAGAATATCGGAATCCAGACGACAACACGAGCAAAAGGATACAGAAAGAAATAAGCCCCCAATACCCCGGCAATGGCGCCTGACGCACCTACCACCGGAATTGCCAGCTGCGGATCAAAATACCATTGCAAAAAAGTGGCAAAAAGACCGCACAGGACATAAAAAATCAAAAACCGCACGCGTCCCATCCGGTCTTCGACATTATCGCCAAAAATCCACATGAACAGCATGTTGATAATGAGATGCCACCAGTTGCCATGCAGAAACAAACTGGTAAAAAAAGACAAATAGCCATCAAACGGCAGGCCAAAACTAAAAGCCCACTGCGGATTTGAATAGCGGACAGGCACCATGCCATACAGATAAACCAGCCGGTAACTCAATTGCTCAGGGAGGATTTGCATGACGACAAAAATGATGATGCACAGCGTCATTAAGCCCCAGGTAACCCAGGGCGTTGAATGACAGGGGGCCGTATCTCGTATTGGTATCATGGATGTCCGCTGTGTTGTTAAGAGTGGATAATTGGTAACCGGACCTAGCTTAGCAGCTTAAAAAACCGGTTGGCAATAAATCAGGCGCATGGGTCGCAATTACCGATTGGATAGAGAGCATGTCGTCAGTATAATGACTGTTGCTTACTATACTCATTTGTAACTAATTCATGCATTCAAAATTCGGATTTTTAACTTACGAAATCAGTCATGTCATCCGCCAACGTTTCAATAAAGAAGCCGAAAACATAGGCTTCACTCATGCTCAATGGCGGGCTTTGGTGCATCTTTCCGAGAATGAAAACTGCAGGCAAATTGATCTTGCGGAAATCCTGGAAATCAAACCCATTACCTTGGCAAGACAAATTGATTTGCTTGAAGAATCAGGTCTGGTCCGGCGCAACAAGGACACAGATGATCGCAGGGCTTACCGTCTGGAAATTACCTCTAAAGCGCTGCCCATTATGCAGGAACTTTGGAAAATAGCCGATGCGGTGGAAGATCAGGTGCTGAATGTGTTAACGCCCCAAGAGCAAGAGACCTTAATCAAATTGCTTGACCGCATTAAGAACAATATTCCTTCAAATTTACCTGATTAGGTGAATTGTTAAATCGTGCCTGACGGCTTTATTCAGGCTCATTTTTTCTCTTTGAATTAGCAATCATTCCGGCAAGCGGCTTCTCAACAGGATAACCATGCTTTTACTCTCAAAAAAACAAGACTGGCTAGGCAACATTCGCGGCGATTTGCTGGCGGGCACCGTGGTTGCGCTGGCGCTCATTCCGGAAGCCATTGCCTTTTCAATCATTGCCGGTGTCGACCCGAAGGTTGGCTTGTACGCCTCATTTTGTATCGCCGTAATTACCGCATTGCTCGGCGGCCGGCCCGGCATGATCAGCGCCGCGACCGGCGCGATGGCGCTTTTGATGGTGACGCTGGTTAAAGATCATGGCTTGCAATATTTGCTGGCGGCAACCCTCATGACCGGCCTATTACAAATCATTGCCGGTTACCTAAAAATCGGCAGCTTGATGAGTTTTGTGTCGCGTTCGGTGGTCACTGGTTTTGTCAATGCCTTGGCGATTTTGATTTTCATGGCGCAATTACCGGAATTGACTGGTGTCAGCTGGCATGTTTACGCGATGACGGCAGCGGGTCTGGGCATCATTTATTTATTTCCGTATCTGCCTTTCATAGGCAAATCGGTCCCTTCGCCCTTGGTTTGCATTATCGTGCTCACTGCTGCCGCGATGACTTTGCAGCTGGATATACGCACGGTAGGTGACATGGGGGCATTGCCGGACGCGCTGCCGGTGTTTTTGTGGCCACAGGTACCATTCACGCTGGAAACCCTGCAAATTATCCTGCCTTACTCCGTGCCGCTGGCAGTGGTCGGTTTACTGGAATCCCTGATGACGGCGACCATTATTGATGATTTGACCGATACCAGCAGCGACAAAAACCGTGAATGCAAAGGCCAGGGCATTGCCAATATCGGCGCCGGATTGCTGGGCGGCATGGCCGGTTGCGCGATGATTGGGCAGTCCGTGATCAACATCAAATCAGGCGGACGCGGGCGTTTATCGACACTGACTGCGGGCAGCTTTTTACTGATTATGGTGGTGTTTCTGGATGAATGGATCCGGCAAATTCCAATGGCGGGGCTGGTTGCAGTCATGATCATGGTGTCTATTGGCACCTTTAGCTGGAGTTCAATACGTGATTTAAAACGGCACCCTCTATCCACCAGTTCTGTCATGGTCACGACGGTAATTGTAGTGGTTTGGAGCCATAACCTAGCCTTGGGGGTATTTGTCGGGGTACTCTTGGCAGCACTTTTCTTTGCCAACAAAATCAGTCACTTTATGTATGTTGAGTCGGACTTGAATGAGGCCAATGACACTCGGACTTACCAAGTCATTGGGCAAGTGTTTTTTAACTCGGCAGACAAATTTACCGCCGCCTTTGACTTTAAGGAAGCCGTTGATAAAGTCGTGATCGATTTACATCGTGCGCATTTCTGGGACATATCCTCGGTGTCGGCGCTGGATAAAGTCGTGATAAAGTTTCGCAGAGAGGGTGCTGATGTGGAGTTGATTGGCTTGAACAAAGCCAGCAGCACCATCATCGACCGCTTTGGCGTGCACGATAAACCGGAAGAAATTGAAAAAATTATGGGGGGACACTAATGACTACTGATACAAACAGGGTGCTGGCCTGCATTGATGGTTCGGTGCTCAGTGAAGCCGTCTGCGATTACGCCGCCTGGATAGCGCAACGGCTAGCAACCCCGCTAAAACTGATCCACACCATCGATCATCATCATGAGACCGCCGCAAAAACTGACTTGTCTGGCAGTATCGGTCTGGACAGCAGGGAACATCTGCTTGAAGAAATGACCACGCTTGAACAACAGCAAAGCAAATTGCGGCTGCAACAGGGTAAAGCTATTTTAACGGCGGCTAAAGCGCGGGTGATTGAAGGCGGCATCGCCGATCCCATTACTTGTCTGCAACATGGCAGCCTGATTGAGTCGCTGATTGAACTTGAAGACAGCATCCGCGTCCTGGTCATTGGCGCGCGGGGCAAAGTACACGAAAACCAGCCTGCCAAAATAGGCGCCAAACTTGAAGCGATGATCCGTTCATTACATAAACCCATTCTGGTTGTGAACGAAGCATTTAAAGCTCCCGAACGGATCATGATTGCCTATGACGGCAGTGCGGCTGCTGAAAAAGCAGTCGACATGGTCGCTAATAGCTCCTTATACAAAGGCCTTTGCTGTCATTTGGTGTGTGTCAGTAAAGATGACGCCAGCGCGGACAAACTCCTTCAGAAAGCGGCCAATAAACTGCTTGCCGCAGGCGGCTTCGACGTTAACGCCGCCAAACTGAAAGGTAAAGCCGAGCTTGCACTTTGTGAGTACCAGGCCAGTCAGCATATTGATCTTACCGTTATGGGCGCGTTTAGCCATACCCGGATTCACGATTTACTCATGGGAAGCTTTACCGTCAAAATGCTGGTCAACAGTAAAGGGCCGCTACTGTTACTGAGATGAGCCGCTGCGGGCGCGGCCACAACAGTTTTTCTGGAGGATTCAGCACACAGAGGCGGATGCCGCAAGATTCTGCCTCTCTACCTGATTAGTGCAGCTTTTTACAGTCAATAATTACAACAGAAATGATGAAAAAAACACAGCCATCAGCCAGCCGTCCATGGCATACGCTTCCCTTGGATGTCATTTGCGATGCTTTTGACAGCACCGAACAGGGCTTGAGTCAGCAAGAGGCTGCACAACGACTGAGCGAATACGGTGTAAACCGGCTGACGCCGGCAGTCAGTCGCGGCCCGCTCAAACGGTTTTTGAGCCAGTTTCACAATGTTCTCATTTATGTGCTGTTGGCCGCCGCCGCTGTAACGGCGGTCATTGAACACTGGGTAGACAGCGGCGTTATCGTCGGCGTGGTGCTGATTAATGCATTAGTTGGTTTCATCCAGGAAGGCAAGGCAGAAAAAGCCCTGGATGCCATCCGCAATATGCTTACGCTCCAGTCCATGGTGCGGCGCGGCGGCAAGCATTTTCTGCTTCCGGCCGAGCAACTGGTGCCGGGCGATATTGTCACCCTGGAAAGCGGTGACAAGGTACCGGCTGATTTGCGTTTGCTGCAGGTCAAAAATTTACGTGCCGATGAATCCATGCTCACCGGCGAATCTTTGCCCGTCGAAAAAAATACGGCGGCTGTCGATGTTAATGCCGCGCTGGGGGATCGATTCTGTCTGGCTTATTCAGGTGCCCTGATTACCTACGGCACAGGACTCGGCATGGTCATCGCTACCGGCGACAAAACCGAAATCGGCCGCATCAGTTCCATGCTGCGCTCGGTTCCGCAATTAACCACGCCGCTGCTGCGCCAGATTGCCGGTTTCAGCAAGTGGTTGACCCTGGCTATTTTAATTATAGCCTCAGCCACCTTCACCTATGGCTGGTTTATTAAACATGCTTCCGTGACTGAACTGTTTATGTCAGCGGTGGGGCTTGCCGTGGCCGCCATTCCCGAAGGCTTGCCGGCTATTATGACTATTACTCTGGCCATCGGCGTGCAGCGCATGGCCAGGCGCAATGCCATTATCCGGCGTTTACCGGCGGTCGAGACCTTAGGCTCGGTGACCGTCATCTGTTCTGATAAAACCGGCACCCTCACCTGTAACGAAATGACCGCTAAATCGGTGTTTGTCAATAACACCCTGTTCACTGTGGAAGGTGTCGGTTATGCGCCTGACGGCGGCTTTAATCTCGCAGGCGCAACAGTACCTGTAGAAGATCATCCGCAATTGCAGGAGTTGCTGCGCGCTGCCGGGCTGTGTAATAACGCCAGATTGGAGAAAAAATCCGGGAACGGGGCTGCGCACGGCGACCACTGGATTGTTCACGGCGACCCTACCGAGGGCGCCTTGATCACGCTGGCGCACAAAGCCGGAATGGATTCGGATGTTCTCAATCTGGAAATGCCGCGTACCGACACGATTCCTTTTGAATCCCAACACCGCTATATGGCAACGCTGCATCACGATCTGAGCGGCCATGCCTTTGTCTATATCAAAGGTGCTCCCGAACGGCTGCTGGGCATGTGCAGTCTTCAGCGCCTGAATGGCGAGGATGTGGCCATTCAGGCGGCTCCCTGGCAGCAAATGATGGGTGAAATCGCAGGCCGTGGTCAGCGTCTGCTGGCGATTGCCTTCAAGACGCTGCCTGCTCAGCAGAAACAAATTAACGGTGCTGATGTTGAAAGCGGACTGACATTGCTGGGCATGGTCGGCATGATTGATCCGCCCCGCCCTGAAGCCGTTAAAGCGGTACTCAAGTGTCAACATGCCGGCATCCGCGTCATAATGATCACCGGCGATCATGCGGCAACGGCCATTGCCATTGCTGCCCAACTCAATATCGGTAACGGCTCTGTACTCAGCGGGGAAGAGCTGGATAGCATGACCGATAGTGAACTTATAGCCGCCATCCGCAATGTCGATGTGTTTGCCCGCACCAGTCCGGAAAATAAACTACGTCTGGTGACTGCCCTGCAAGCGGACGGCCATGTGGTGGCGATGACCGGTGACGGCGTTAATGATGCGCCGGCATTAAAACGTGCAGATGTCGGTGTGGCGATGGGTAAAAAGGGTACCGAAGTCGCCAAGGAAACCAGTGAAATGGTATTGGCCGATGACAATTTTGCGTCCATAGCCCATGCCGTTGAAGAAGGCCGCGGCATTTACGATAACCTGCTTAAGTCGATTATTTTTATCTTGCCCACCAATGGCGGTGAAGCCTTCACCATCGTCGCGGCCATCGTCATGGGTGAAACCTTGCCGATCACCCCGGTACAAATATTATGGGTCAACATGATTACGGCGGTAACACTGGCGCTAACACTGGCCTTTGAGCCGCCTGAGCGCAACATTATGAGCCGTGCACCCAGAAAGCCAGATGAGCCATTACTCTCGGCGTTTTTGATCTGGCGCATTGTGTTCGTGTCGCTGATTATTGTGACAGGCACCTTCGGGCTGTTTCTCTGGGAGGAATCCTTGGGCAGCTCGATTGAACAAGCCCGGACGGTTGCCGTCAATACGCTGGTGATGTTTGAAATATTTTATGTCTTCAACAGCCGTTATTTGTATCATTCCGTGCTCAATCTGCATGGCCTGTTCGGCAACTGGCTGGTGTGGCTGGCGGTTCTGCTGCTCATTGGATTTCAGCTAGCTTTTACCTATTGGCAGCCCATGCAAGTATTATTCGGTACTGTTGATCTGGATGCGCATACGTGGCGCATGATTGCCGCCGTCGCTTCAAGCGTGTTTCTACTGGTTGAAATCGAAAAGTTTTTTATTCGCTTATTTCTGCCCAAAGCAGCCGCCGGGAATAGCAGGACATAGAGACGGGTCCTGTCGAAACCTTGAGATGCGATTTCTACCATGCCCTGGCCGGCAGCGAGTCTTCGGTGCGGGAGTTGTCCGATGAAACCCTGAAGCCTATCGCTTACGAGCTGACCGAAAGTCTATGCCGGAACATCACGGTCGAGGGGTTCGGCCGGGAAAGCGCCAGAGTCCAATTACGCCTGATGGTTAAACGTATCCAGCGCACGTACAATATCCGCCGGATCAGCAGGAGCCAGCTGAAAAGCACCGGAGCATAAGGTGCCGATCAATTTGGTTAACAATGCTGATGGCAGCTAAAAGCATTTTGAACCGATGCTTTTCTTGTTTGGTCTTGATTCAGGTTATAATGCCCCCCCTTGATTAAACGCTTGTTTATTTTCATGCGTTTTTTATTATTAATCCAGCGGATAAACACCGCTACAAAATATGACACAAAAACTTTACATTCAAACCAACGGCTGCCAAATGAATGAGTACGATTCCGATAAAATGCGGGATGTGCTCGAGGCTTCGCATGGTTTTGAACTGATTGACGACCCCAAACAAGCCGATGTCCTGCTGCTGAATACCTGTTCGGTGCGCGAGAAAGCGCAGGAAAAAGTTTTTTCAGCCTTGGGCAAATGGCGCCGGATTAAAGATAAACGCCCCGAGGTGATTATCGGTGTCGGCGGCTGTGTGGCCAGTCAGGAAGGTGCGGCTATTCAAAAACGCGCGCCGTTTGTCGATATTGTGTTCGGCCCGCAAACTTTGCACCGCTTGCCTCAATTGCTGGATCAGGCGCGCAATAGACACGAGCATGTGGTCGATATTTCCTTTCCGGAAATAGAAAAATTTGATGCCTTGCCCGAGCCGCGCGCCGAAGGCCCTAAAGCCTATGTATCGGTCATGGAAGGCTGCAGTAAATATTGCAGCTTCTGCGTGGTGCCGTATACCCGCGGCGAGGAAATCAGCCGTCCGCTGAATGATGTGATCGCTGAAATTACCACTTTGGCCAAACAAGGCGTGCGCGAGGTCAATTTGTTAGGGCAAAACGTCAATGCTTATCGCGGCGAAATGGAGGATGGCGATATTGCCGATTTTGCCCTGTTGCTGCATTATGTTGCCGCCGTCGAGGGCATTGGGCGCATCCGGTTTACCACCTCACATCCGATTGAATTTACCGGCAGCCTGATTGAAGCCTTTGCCGAAATTCCCCAACTGGTTGATCATTTGCATTTGCCGGTGCAAAGCGGCAGTGATCATATTCTGTCCTTGATGAAGCGAGGCCATACGCGCGCCGACTATGTTGAAACCATACGCAAATTGCGGCTGGTACGCCCCAACATTTACCTGTCATCGGATTTTATCATCGGATTCCCCGGCGAAACCGAGGCCGAATTTGAACAAACCCTGTCGCTGGTTGAAGAGATCGGTTTCGATCTGTCCTACAGCTTTGTTTATAGTCAACGGCCTGGTACGCCGGCCGCCGATATGCCTGATGATGTGCCGGCCGAAGTCAAAAAACAGCGCCTGGAACGCTTCCAGCAGCGCATGAATGAAATGACCGCGGCCATTTCCAGCCGCATGATCGATAGCGTGCAGACTGTTTTGGTGGAAGGACCTGCCAAGAAAAATCCCCTGCAAATGCAGGGCCGAACCGAGAACAACCGGGTCGTCAATTTTATTGGTCATCCGCGTCTGGCCGGCCAGTTTGTCGATATACTGATTACCGAAGCCTTGCCCAATTCCTTACGGGGTCGCATGGTTGACTCCTCTGCCGATAAAATTATTTCAGCTAACTGATTATATAAATGATTTCTCAGGAAATTTCCCTGCTGCCGGCCGATAACGGCAGGCTATCCAATTTTTGTGGTCAATTCGATGCCCATTTGCGGCAGATAGAGAGCCGTCTTCAGGTTGAAATTGCCAATCGCGGCAATCAGTTTAAGGTGACGGGTCTGGATAGTTCAGTAAAAGCCGCTTGTGCGCTCATGCAAAAACTATTTGCCAGCACCGAAAAAGAACTGCTGACTTCGGAACTGATTCATCTGGCCATGCAGGATGCTTCCATAGACGAAATTCTCGATGGCCCGGAAGCGGCGGCCAAGCAAATCGTCATGATTAAAACCAAACGCGGCATCATCAAAGGCCGCGGCGCCAATCAGCAGGACTATCTGAACAAGATTATGTCTCATGACATCAACTTTGGGGTAGGCCCGGCCGGGACCGGCAAAACCTACCTCGCCGTCGCCTGTGCCATTGAAGCGCTGCAAAGTGAAAAAGTCAGCAAAATCATTCTGGTGCGCCCTGCGGTGGAAGCCGGGGAAAAGCTGGGTTTTTTGCCGGGCGACATGGCGCAAAAAGTCGATCCGTATTTGCGTCCTTTGTACGATGCCTTGTATGAAATGTTGGGTTTTGAGCGCGTGGAAAAAATGATCGACCGCGGCGTTATCGAAGTGGCGCCGTTGGCGTTTATGCGCGGCAGAACGCTGAATGACGCTTTCATTATTCTCGACGAGGCGCAAAACACCACTACCGAACAGATCAAGATGTTTCTGACCCGCGTGGGTTTTGGATCAACCGCCGTGGTGACCGGCGACATTACCCAGATCGACCTGCCTTCGGAGAAGATGTCCGGTCTGCGGCATGTGCTGGAAGTCTTAAAAGATGTTGAGGGTATCAGCTTTACATTTTTTGGAGTGCGCGACGTGGTCAGGCATCCTTTGGTGCAGCGCATTGTTTCCGCTTATGAAGCCTACGAGAAAAAGCAGACATCCATATGAACCAGCTGGAAATTCAACGCATTGTTGCAGCCGGTTGGCAGCCGGATCAGCAGCTCGTGCAAGCCTGGGTGGATGCAGCGCTTGAAGATTTTGGCCAGGACACTGAAATTGTGGTGCGCATCGTCGGCGAGCAGGAAAGCGCTGAACTCAACGCTACCTACCGGCATAAACAAGGCCCTACCAACATTCTCAGTTTTCCGTTTGAGATGCCCGCAGGGTTTGACGCTATCGAGCTGAATCTACTGGGCGATCTGGTAATTTGCGCAGCGGTAGTCGAGAGAGAAGCGTTGGCACAGGACAAGCCGCTGGCGCAGCATTGGGCACACATGGTGGTGCATGGTGTATTACATTTGTTGGGCTATGATCATATCGAAGATGATCAGGCCGAACTAATGGAAAGAAGGGAAATAGCCATCCTGAAGCAACTAAATATTAATAATCCGTATCAAGAGCGATAGAAAAATGAGCGATGAACACCCCCGAAGTACTAGCTCCCAGCCAAAAAGCTGGATCGATAAAATCAGTCATTTACTGACTGGCGAGCCACAGGATCTTGAAGATCTGCTGGAAATATTAAGAGAAGCCCGCAGCAATCGCTTATTGGATACCGATGCCCTGTCCATGATAGAGGGGGTTTTACAAGTATCGCAAATGCGGGTCAGAGACATCATGATCCCGCGTGTTCAGATGGTTGTTATCCCCCGCGATGCCGAGCTGGAAACTATCTTGCCTTTGGCGGTAGAGTTTGGGCATTCGCGTTTCCCCGTTATTGAAGAAGATCGCGCCAAAGTGGTCGGCATCCTGATGGCCAAGGACTTGTTGGCGCATGCCTTGGCGAACAAAAATCTCAAGGTTGAAGAAATCATGCGACCTGCCAACATCGTTCCGGAAAGCAAGCGTTTGAATGTACTGCTCAAGGAGTTCCGCACCAATCGCAATCACATGGCGATTGTCGTTGATGAATACGGGCAGGCTGCGGGCCTGGTCACCATTGAAGATGTGTTAGAACAGATCGTCGGTGAAATAGAAGATGAATACGACGATGAGGGCGATGAAGAGTACATTTCACAGCGCAATGATAACGAGTACATGGTCAAAGCGTTGACGCCGATTGAAGAGTTTGATGATTATTTTTCTACGCATTTGGCAACCGATGAATACGATACCGTCGGCGGCTTTATTGTCAATCAGCTTGAACACCTGCCTAAAAAAGGTGAAAGCCTGGTCGTGGACAAGCACCGTTTTGAGGTGATTAGGGCCGATAATCGCCGCCTGCACCTGATTAAACTTAAAATACTGGATTAGCAGTCATGCATAAACAAACTGTGTTAGTTACAGGAGGTGCCGGTTATATTGGCAGTCATGCTTGTGTTGAATTATTAAAGGCAGGTTTCCAGGTCGTGGTGGTCGATAATCTGGTTAACAGCAAGACCGAGTCATTGTCTAGGGTGCAGCAAATAACGGGTAAGGGATTGCAGTTTTATCAGGCCGATATCCGTGACAAACAGGCACTGGCGGAAATTTTTGCCAACGCATCGATAACGGCAGTGATGCATTTTGCCGGACTAAAGGCAGTAGGCGAATCTTGCCAGCTGCCTTTGATGTATTATCATAACAACGTTTACGGAACTCTGGTTTTGCTGGAGGCGATGGCAGAAGCAGACGTCAAGCAGTTAGTCTTCAGTTCTTCCGCGACCGTGTACGGCGAGCCTTCAACAACGCAATATTATGAAGATCTGCCTTTGGCGCCCGTAAATCCTTATGGCCGGACAAAAGCCATGATTGAGGACATCCTGCGGGATTTGTCGGCAGCCGATAAACTTAGCCAGAACGAAGACCCCTGGAAGTTTGCCTTGTTACGTTATTTTAACCCGATTGGTGCCCATGACAGTGGTCTGATAGGTGAAGATCCCAATGGTATTCCCAATAATCTGATGCCTTATGTGGCCCAGGTCGCTATTGGAAAATTGCAGCAATTATCGGTTTTTGGTGATGATTATCCGACGCGGGATGGAACCGGCATCAGGGATTATATTCATGTGGTTGATCTGGCAAAAGGCCACGTCAAGGCCTTACAGGCCCTGCAAGGTGAAAAATTCAGCGCCGGCGGCTGTAAAGCTTATAACCTGGGTGCCGGCAGAGGCTACAGCGTGCTCGAGATAATTCAGGCTTTTGAAACGGTAACGGGCCGGCACATCAATTACAAAATGGCGCCCAGAAGAGCAGGGGATCTTGCTGAATACTTCGCTAATCCTGCTTTAGCTTTGCAGGATCTCAACTGGAAGGTAGAGAAAAATCTCGAGGATATGGTTGCCGATACCTGGAATTGGCAGCAAAAAAACCCGGCAGGATACGCTTAGCTTTTTTTGCTCACTTTTGGAATAATTGGCAAATCGCAAACAATAGGGCGACTTTGATATTTAACCGCCCTGGGCAAGCTGGTTATTTTTTTTAGCAGTTTTTGGTTTGTTGGCAATTTTGGTTTTGCTGGTTGTCTTTGCCTGGGTAGCCGCTGTGGTATGGCGGACAGTTTTGGCAGCGGCGGACGTTGTTTTGGTTTTGCCGGCAACTTTGGCGGGGCTGGCAATTTTAGTCTTGCCAGCAGTTTTAATTCCAGCAGTGGTTTTGGTTTGTCTGGCGAGCCGGGTGTCAGGATGAACAATCCGGTTGCTGCTTAGTTTGGTTTTACCCGTGAGTCTGGTTTTAGCTTTCACATAGCGGGTTCTATTTGCCTGCTTGGTAGGCAGATTGGCGGATTTGTGTGTACTCCGTTTGATCGCATGTCGGCTTCTATTTGCACGCTTGATAGGATGATAGGCGGTCTTGGGTATGCTTGGTTCAATAGTCCGTGTATTTGCCGCTTGGTAAGACCTGGCGGCACCATTGCCGCAAGACAGTTGATAAGGCGGCTCACTGCTTGAATAAGGGCGCGCATCCGTAATAGTCATAGACGGATTGGGGCTGTAATAATTGGCAAACGCATTATCCATCATCCGGTTCATTAACTGATAGCGTTCCTGACTGGTCATGCCGCCCATAACCACACCGATCAGGCGCTGGCCATTTTGATGGGCGGCTCCTATCAGGTTGTAGCCGGAGCCACAGGTAAAGCCGGTTTTCATGCCTTCTGCACCAGGGTACTTGGCGGTAAAGGCATTGATGGCGCGCATCGTTTGGCCCTTGTAATAAAATTCATGGGCAGAGAAATATTGGTAATAGCTTGGGAAATCTCGCTGAATTCTCCACGCCAGCAGGGCCAGATCACGGGATGTTGTCACCTGCCAATTATTGGGGAGGCCGGTTGCATTCATGAAGCGGGTGTTATTCATGCCTAGCGAGCGCGCTCTGGCGGTCATCATGGCCGCAAAGTTGTCTTCGGTTCCACCAACGGCTTCGGCAAGCACAACAGCAGCATCATTTGCAGAACGGGTGATGACCGCCAAAATCGCGTCTCGGGTGTTGAGATTTTCCCCGCGCCTCAAGCCCAGTTTGCTCTTGGGCTGGCTGGCGGCACGATCAGAGGCCGTTAATAGGCTTCCCAGCTGAATTTGCCCGGATTTTAACGCCTCGAAAGTCATATAAAGCGTCATCACTTTGGTGAGTGAGGCCGGGTACCAAGGTTGATTGGCCTCTACTTCGTGCAATATGTTGCCAGTATCCGCATCGATAACAATTGCGGCATGGCGTGCATAACCGGCCTCGGAAACCAAAAACAGATAAACAGGCAGCATTAAAAGTAGAAATGATTTCACGGTAGTCAGCTTCGGTAGATTTATTAAGGGGTTCATATATCAGGGTTTTCAGGGGTCTGTTGGGTCAGATTTGTTGCGCACATCCTAGTTTCTCCACAAAACCCACATGAACAATAAGTGTCATAAATTTGCCGCTAATTATAGTACTTAAGTCTTACTCTGGCGCAAGAGATTACCTATTTTTTTTAACGGCTTACCCCGTACTCTTAAAATCGCTTCTTAGTTATGTCCGATTAAAGATATGATTGTGCCGTTAAATTCTCGGGAGATACTTATGCTGGGTTCAATTGCTGCAATTTTGATTGTGATATGGTTTTACAAAAGCGCATTAGATGCCGGTAAAAATGCCATATCCTGGGGATGTATCGGGCTTGCCGTTTATTTTATACCCGCACTGGTTTGGTCATACGTGGTTACACCCGGACTCAAGGACGCCTTCGAGCATAACCAAAGCGCCGTGCTCGGCTTTATTGTCAGTTACGCCTACATCGCGGTGGGTGCCGCTTGCGCTGCCTGGGTCAGATACAAGCTTTCTAACGCTGACTTACACTGACCAGATGCGCTGATGGTACTTCAATACCCGGCACGGTCTATTGTCTGAACAGAGCCGCATGCTTAAAATGGCGGCATTTCGGGCGCGGCTGTAATAGGCCATGAATACTTAACCAAAAGGACTAAAAATAACCATGACAGCTGATTCCATAGAACAGCCATTGACTCAGCGCCCTGCTTGGCAGGCCCTGCAGGCGCATTATCAACAGATACAGCCGTTACACCTGCGTCACTTGTTCGCGGAGGATCCTCTGCGAGGTAAGCGGTTCGTGATCGATGCCGCCGGCATTTATCTGGATTATTCAAAAAACCGGGTGACCGATGAGACCATGCGCTTGCTTATCAGGCTTGCGGATGAATGCGGATTGCGCGAGCGCATCCATGCCATGTTTAAAGGCGAACTCGTCAACGTGACCGAACGCAGAGCCGCGCTGCACACGGCCTTGCGCGCACCTGAAGACGAAAGGATCATGCTTGACGGCGTGGACGTGGTGGCCGATGTCCATGCCGTTCTCGACAGCATGTCGGTTTTTTCTGAGCAGGTTCGCAGCGGTCTTTGGCTGGGATACACGGGCAAACCTGTCCGTAATATCGTCAATATCGGCATCGGCGGATCCGATCTGGGCCCGGTGATGGCCTATGAAGCCTTGAGGCATTATAGCCGGCGCGATCTGACTTTCCGTTTTGTCTCGAATGTGGATGGCACTGATTTCGTGGAAGCCGTACACACTCTGGATCCAGAAGAAACCCTGTTTATCGTTTGTTCGAAGACGTTTACCACCCTTGAAACGCTGGCCAACGCCCGCGCCGCCCGCAACTGGTGTTTACACAAGCTGGCAGACGAGCAGGCGGTGTCCAGGCACTTTGTCGCGGTATCGACCAATGCCGAAGAAGTCAGCCAATTTGGCATCAATACCGACAATATGTTTGGATTATGGGACTGGGACGGCGGACGCTATTCGATGGATTCGGCGATTGGACTGTCGACCATGATAGCCGTTGGACCGGACAATTTCCGGGCGATGCTGGCGGGTTTCCGCGCAATGGATGAGCACTTTCTGACCGCGCCATTCGAGCGTAACCTACCCATAGTCATGGGCTTGCTTAAGCTCTGGTACAGCAACTTCTTCAATGCCGAGTCGGTTGCGGTGCTTCCTTACAGTCAGTACCTGAAACGCTTTCCCGCTTACCTGCAGCAATTGACGATGGAAAGCAACGGTAAGCACATCACGCGGGACGGGCAGCGCGTGGACTATCACACGGCGCCTATTTACTGGGGCGAGCCGGGCACCAACGGCCAGCACTCATTCTTCCAGCTGATTCATCAGGGAACCCGATTGATCCCATGCGATTTTATTGGATTCTGTCAAACCTTGAATCCGCTTGCAGATCAGCAGGATCTGTTGATGGCAAATTTTTTCTCTCAAACCGAGGCGCTGGCTTTTGGCAAGACAGAAGCCGAAGTCAAGGCCGGGGGCACACCCGACTGGTTGGCGCCGCATCGGGTTTTCGAGGGCAACCGTCCGACCAATACCCTGCTGCTGGAGCAGTTGACACCCGAAGCGTTGGGTAAATTGGTCGCGCTTTACGAACATTGTGTTTTTACGGAAGGCACCATATGGAACATCGACTCATTCGATCAATGGGGGGTCGAGTTGGGCAAGGTGCTAGCACAACAAACTGCGGCCGAATTGAAAAGCGCAGATGAGCCGCAACTTGGTCATGACAGCTCCACCAACGCGCTGATCCGGCGTTATCGCCGGTTTAAATGACAGCCAGCGGGCAAACGCTTTAACCCGCCTGAGGCTTTCGCGCGATTTGCACACGGCACCGGCTCTTGGTCTTGACTGACAGTCGCTGTCTCTTGCCCAGCTGCGGTTGCCAGCCGAACTCTGAAAAATAATTTTCTGTGTAGGTGCGGATTTTTATTCGCACTGTGCGAATAAATTCGCACCTACACTTGTTCAACTTATTTTGTGCGCATTACTATAAGGTTGATACAGAACTTTTCGGACTGCTGCACACGCGAATTCGCCTATTCATGACCGCTTAGTTGTTCGGGGCTGAAATCATCAACGCGAATGGCATTGCGACGTGCTAGCTCGGCCCGGTTGATTAAATCCGCTTCTTGTTGATTGATGAGCTTAGTTTTAAGTCCTTGTTCGAGCAGGACAGGCAGGCTGCCTTTGGGCAAAACGCCCTGTTTTTGCGCTCCGCGCAGTTTGGCTTCGACCGGGGCGGCCAGGAGCACGGCCTTGAATGCGCTTTCAATTCTGCCGGTGGCGTCGTCCGGCTTGTCGTTGATATAAATGCCCAAGCTTAGACGGTCTCTAGCCGCGTTGTCTGTAAGCAGCAGCTCCGCTAGCTGGCCGGTCAGACGGTCTTGCGGCGGAGCACAGGGCTTGCCCAGCGGGAATAACAGGTTGCGTAATAATAGCGCCGGCACCCGGTTTGGCAGCAATTGAAAAACCGCCAGCAGGGATTGCTGGGCGCGATGCAGGCTGTGTTGGCTGGCCCAATGCAGCAGCGGCAGGTCTGCAGTCGTTGCGCCTTGATTCTCGAAATGTTTGAGAGCGCAGGAGCACAAATACAAATAACTGAGCACATCGGCCAGACGCCCGGAGATGCGCTCCTTGCGTTTGAGGCGTCCGCCCAGAGTCAGCAGGGCGAAGTCGGCAGTCAGGGCAAAACCGTTGCTGAGCCGGGTCAGTTGTTGGTAATAGCGCCGCGTGTGCTGGTCGCCGGGTGCCGTGATTAAATGCGCTCCGCCCAGGCCAAAGCAGACACCACGTCCCAGATTGTTCAGGAAAAAGCCGATATGCCGCCATAACACGGCATCGAATTGGCTTAGCGCTTGTGACGGGTCGGTCTCGTTCAGAGCATGCATTTCGTTTTGGATAAAGGGATGGCAACGCACCGAGCCCTGGCCAAAAATCATCATCGTGCGGGTCAGGATGTTAGCGCCTTCCACGGTAATGCCGACCGGAATCACCTGATACAGGCGGCCAATAAAATTGGCTGGCCCCAAACAAATGCCTGAGCCGCCCTGGATGTCCATGCCGTCGTTGATGATGCGGCGCATGGCTTCGGTCAAATGATATTTCAGAATCGCTGAAATCACCGCCGGTTGCTGGCCTTCATCCAGTGCCGCGCAAGTGACATGTCGTGCTGCGTCTATTAAATACGCCGTACCGGCCATGCGCGCCAGCACTTCTTCGATGCCTTCAAATGCGCCGATGGGCTGGTTGAATTGGCTGCGTATGCGCGCATACGCGCCGGTGTTGCGGCAAATGAATTTGGCGGCAGCGACGCTGAGGGCAGGCAGGGAAATGGCGCGGCCAGTGGCGAGGCATTGCATCAACATTTTCCAGCCATTGCCGGCCTGTTCTACGCCGCCGATAATCCAGTCCATCGGGATGAATACGTCCTTGCCCCAGTTTGGTCCGTTCTGAAAGCCGGAGTCGAGTGGAAAATGCCGTTTGCCGATGGAAACGCCCGGTGTGTTGGCTGGAATCAGCGCCAGCGTGATGCCGATGTCTTCCTGTTCCCCCAGTAAATGCCCGGGATCGTACAGCTTGAAGGCCAGTCCCAATACGGTTGCCACTGGCCCCAGGGTGATATAGCGTTTTTCCCAGTTCAGGCGTATGCCTAAAACCCGGTCGTCGCCTTCGAAAGCACCGTAACACACTACGCCGGTATCGGGCATGGCTCCGGCATCGCTGCCCGCTTCAGGGCCGGTCAGCGCGAACGCGGGGATTTCCTGACCAGCCGCCAGGCGCGGCAGGTAGTAGTCCTTTTGTTGTTCGCTGCCGTATGCCAGTAATAACTTGGCAGGGCCTAAGGAGTTGGGCACCATCACCGTCACTGCGGCAGTGGTGCTGCGGCTGGCGATTTTCATGATGACTTGGGAATGGGCGAATTCAGAAAACTCCAGTCCTCCGTAGCGTTTGGGAATGATGATGCCGCAGAATTTGTGCTGTTTGATGTAGTCCCAGACTTCCGGCGGTAAATCGCGGCGTTTGAAAGTGATATCCCAGTCGTCGAGCATCGCGCACAAGGTCTCCACCGGGCCGTCGAGATAGGCTTGTTCCTCCGTGCCTAAACGGGCGGGCGGCAGGTTCTTTAGCTTGCGCCAGTCAGGTTTGCCGCTGAATAATTCGGCATCCCACCAGGTGTTGCCGGCTTCCAGGGCTTCGCGTTCGGTTTGCGACATGGGCGGCAGGGTTTTGCGCATTTTGTTGAAGATGGGGCGGGTGAGCAGGTTGCGCCGCAAGGGGGCGGCCAGCAGACAGGTGAGCCCGGTTAAGGCGGCTATCAGCAGCAGTGTAGTCATGGTGTGCTCCAGTGTATTGATAGTGCCAGGGCCCTTGCCCTCGATTGACGCGGCCAATGTCTCCTGGCACGAGCTTATGCTTAATTCCTGAGCGGTTTGCCGGTTTTCAGCATGTGTTCCAGTCTTGCCTGGGTGCCAGGTTGCTTGACCAGGTATAAAAAGGCTTCCAGTTCTAAATCCAACAGGTTTTGTTCGGTTAATGGCATGGTGATGTCGGTATTGCCGCCGCTTAACACATGGGCCAGCTGCCCGGAGATTTCCACATCGTACTCGCTCGCTTTGCCGGCTTTATGCAAGTTTTGCACGGCCATGTCCATGGCGGCGCGAGCGGACGCGCCCGGTAGCTGATACACAAAGGGTTTTGGCGGCTGATAGCCGGCTACCAAGGCCAGCGCCAGGGTCTTGGCATCGGCCAAGAGCCGGTCTTTGTTCATGGTGATGCCGTCATTTTGGGCCAAGTACAGTAATTCTTTGGCGTGCTGCGCCGATTGTGAAACCTTGGCAAGGCCAATGGTTTCAAAAGTTTGGGCGATAGGCGGCATGGGGCCGCCGGGGCGTTTGGCAAAGCTTAGCCAGCGGCGCAGTAATTCCTTGCAGCCGCCCCAGCCCGGCACCAAACCGACGCCGGTTTCAACCAGGCCCATGTAAAGTTCGGCATGGGCTTGAATGGCGTCGCAGTGCAGCAGGATTTCGCAGCCGCCGCCCAGCGCCAGACCGGAGGGCGCGCCGACCACCGGGAAGGGCGCCAGTTTGAGCATCTGATAGCTAGTCTGGCCGAGTTTGATGATGCCTGCGATTGTTTCCCAGTCTTGTTGCTTCAGCGCCGGGGCTAGCAAGGTCAGATTAGCGCCGGCAGAAAAATGCTCGGCTTCGTTGTAAATAACCAGACCTTTAAAGCCTTGTTTGACGACGCCGATGCTTTGTTGAATCAGCTCCAGGCTGTCTGGATCAAGCGTGTTCATTTTGCTGTGAAATTCCAGGCAGGCAATGCCGTCGCCGGCGTCCCAGAGACTGGCCGAAGCATTGCTTAATAAGGCCTGACTGCGGCGTTTAATGTCGCTTAACAATAAAATTCCTGCTGGGTACTGCACCGGCCGATACTGGTTGGCGGTATCCTTAAATTGCAGTGCGTCACCTTCGCTGCGGTACAGGCTTTGCCGGTCCGCCAGTAGCGCGGGAACAGGTAGATTGCGGTTGTGCAGCTGATCGACGAACCAGTTCACCCCAAGCCGATCGAGCAGCTCAAACGGGCCGTAGCGCCAGTTATAGCCCAGACGCATAGCGGCATCGACCGCGACAATGCCATCGGCGATTTCCGGGATCAGCTGGGCGGCATAGCAGAAGGTTTCCGACAGGACCTGCCAGCTGTATTGATTGAGCGCATTGGAACCGGATAAAAAGCTTTTGAGCGCATCCGGGTGATGGCCGACGCCTTTGATTTGGAACTTCTCGCTGGGCCGGTATGCACCGCTTTGCAAGTTTATGGATTCTTTGATTTTTGGGCCACAGTCCGGCTGCAGGCGATAAAAACCGCCTTTGCCTTTGCGGCCGGTGTAACCGTCGGCAATCATCGACTGCAACAGTGCCGGCACGGTGGCAATGGCGCGCAAACGGTCATTGGCGGCTAATGTTTGTCTAAAGCTTTCCAGAATATGCGGCAGCAGATCGATGCCGACCAAATCCAGCAAGCCGAACACGCCGGTTCTGGGAATACCGAACAAACTCATCGCGGCATCGCATTGCTCTATGGTCAGATTTCGGGCGATGGCTTCGAGCAAGGCTGTTTGTATCCAGAAAGTGCCGATGCGGTTGGCGATAAAGCCCGGGGTATCGTTACAGAGTACGCAGCCTTTACCCAGTCTGACATCGGCGAAAGTTTGCACGCTTTTCAATAATCCGGGGTTCAGTTCGGGTGAGCTGACCAGCTCCAATAAACGCATGTAACGCGGTGGATTGAAGAAATGCGTAATCATGAAGCGCCGCTTAAAGCTGTCTGTCTGGTTGCGGGTTAAAACACTGAGCGGCAGCGTCGAAGTGTTGGACGAAATCAGCGTATCCGGGCGGCAGACCTGATCCAGCTGCTGATACAAGGCCTGTTTGATAGCCGGGTTTTCGATCACCGCTTCAATCACCCAATCGGCCTGGGCCAGCCGGCCTAAATCGTCTCCGGTGTTGCCGGGGCTGATGAGACGGGCGTTGTCCGGATGCATAAACGGCGAAGGTTCGGTGTTCAGCATTTTCGCGACGGCGGATTCGGCGATGGCGTTGCGGTTGCCGCCCTGCTTGGGGACGATATCCAGTAAATCGACCGGAATCCCGGCATTGGCAAGGTGTGCGGCGATGCCTGCGCCCATGACGCCCGCGCCGATCACCGCGGCTTTTTCGATGTTCATGATACCGCCTCCAGAATGGTTGCAATGCCCTGGCCGCCGCCGATGCATTGGGTGGCCAGGGCAAATTGCTTGTGCTCGCGTTGCAGCAGGCTTGCGGCCTTGCCGGTGATGCGCGCGCCGGTCGCGCCGAGGGGATGCCCCAGAGCAATGGCGCCGCCGTCAAGATTGAGCTTGTCCGCCGGGACCGGTAAATCCTTTAATACGGCCAAGGCTTGCGCGGCAAAGGCTTCGTTCAATTCGACGAGGTCGATGTCGGGCAGCGTTAAAGCCGCCCGCTGCAAGGCTTTGTGGGTCGCCGCAACCGGGCCGATGCCCATGATCTCCGGCAAACAGGCGGACACGGCAATGGCCTTGATGCGCGCCAGCTTGGGCAGGCCGTGCGCGTCGGCATAGGCTTCGCTACATACCAGCACGGCTGCCGCCCCATCGGTGAGCGGCGAGGAAGTGGCGGCGGTAACGCTGCCGTTTTGCAGAAAGGAAGGATTGAGTTCGGCCATTGCTTGCAGAGTCGATTCAGGGCGCAGGCAGCCGTCCCTGTCGATGCGCTCGCTTTTGTGTGTGATAATTGGAATGATTTCATCGGCAAACCGGCCTTGCTGTTGGGCGGCATGGGCTTTCTGCTGACTGTCCAGGGCAAAGGCATCCTGTTCGGCGCGCGGGATGTGATATGTGCGCGCCAGGTTTTCCGCCGTTTCGCCCATGCTGATATAAGCCTGTGGATACTGCTTGTAAAGTCCTGGATGGGGCAGGGTGTTGAAGCCGCCCATCGGTACCCGGGTCATCGATTCTACCCCGGCGCAGATAAACGCCTCCCCGGCGTTCATGTTGATGGCGCCGGCGGCAATATGAATGGCTTGCATCGAGGAACCGCAAAAACGGTTGACGGTGACCCCGGCAACACTGACCGGCAATCCCGCTAAATACACGATCATCCGCGCCAGATTGAGGCCTTGTTCGCCTTCGGGGAAGGCGCAGCCTAAAATCAAGTCTTCGATATCGTTAGGATTGATGCCGCTTTTTTCAACCAGCGCCTTGACCACCTGAGCAGCCAAATCATCCGGCCTGACACCGGTGAGTGCGCCTTTGTATGCCGGGGTAAACGGTGATCTGGCATAACCTGCGATGATGACGTTTTTCATGATGCTGTCTCCTGTGTGGATAGTGATTGCGGCATTGCGGCCGGGGCGGCCGGCTGTTGCAGATAGCGCATTAAAAACCCATCAATAACCGCCCAGGTGCCGCCAAGATTTTCCATCAGTATGCCGTGCCGCGCAGCGGTTATGGTGTGCAGCGGGAGAAATAATCAAACAAGAAAATATCGCCTTGCAATATTTGCGTGTCAGCATGCAGTTCGCATTTGACGCTGAGCAGGTTTTTGACGGCACTGAACAGTTGCACCGAACGATGATAAAGCGCGGTGTCGATATCGGGCCAGTCTTCCGGATAGGGCATCTGTTTCATGGCGGCCTTCTATTTTCAGGGTTGAAAATCTGACACTAACACATAGCGGGTTTATTACTATTTGTTTGTCGGTCGAAATAGCCTTGCATACCTTACATTGAGTTTATGGTGCGGCATGCAGTAAATGATATTACGCAAACTACTAAATTTTTACCACAAAGGTCACAAACGATTGGAATATGTGACAAGGAGAACTGCGTGGCTTTCGAAGAGCAGGAAGCGCCCTGAGGGGCGCTCATCAAGGTCAACTGAAGGCAAAAAGGCTCAGGCAGGATATACTCAGCGCAAAAGAGGTAGCCCACTTTATTTTCTGGATTGAAGACTGCTCTCCCCAGTAACGGATAATGGAGGATTTGTACTGCGAGACGGACGCAACAAGCCGCTCTTTGAGCTGATTAAAAAAATTGGGCAACGCACGCCATAGCCAATAGAGCGGGTAAAGCGCCATGAGCCATAGCAGATAAAAGACGATGATTTGGCTTTGTTGGCGGGTAGTATGAAATAAATGCTCGATGAGATGCTCAAGAGCCAGCTCGAACCACTCGAAAGCAATATGCACGACTGAGAACAGTGAGTCCAATATCACGTCATAGAACATTATAAGCATACCGGCCAGTATGATTCGGATCAGTATTTTTCGATTATTTAAGGGAATCATGGTCTACTCCTAAAAATATACCTTACTCAATAAAATGCATTACGAATGCAGCGGCACTGTGTACAGTGGTGTTAGACATCAGCATAAAATTTCACTTTTCCGGTTTCAATGTCGTACATGGCACCAACGATGCCAATGTCACCGCTTTTCACGAGGGCGTCCAGCACAGGGCTTTTTCTGCTGATTTGTTCGACGGTCAGTTGCACATTTTTATCGGCCACTTTTTGCACGACGCCGGCATCATTAGCAGTGATTTGTACCGATTCTTCGGCGTGTACAGCATCAACAGCCGGTTTTATTTTCTGTAATAGTCCGGTGAGGTGATCCAGTTCCACATTGGCGCAAGCACCCATGATTGCGCCACAATGCGAATGACCCAGCACCACGATCAACTTCGAGCCTGCCAGCTTGCAGGCGTATTCCATGCTGCCCAGAATGTCGTCATTAATGACATTGCCCGCAACCCGCGCACTGAATACATCGCCCAGGCCCTGATCGAAGATGAGTTCAACGGAGGTGCGTGAATCCATGCAACTCAGAATAATCGCGATGGGAAATTGTCCTTGCCGGGTGTCGTTAACCTGCTCCAGTAAATTGCGGTGTGATTTCAAATTATTAACAAAGCGCTCATTACCTTCTTTCAGCACTGCCAAGACTTTAGCCGGTGTCAATGCTTGCTGGGCGTCATAGGTGGGCGCACGAGCATTTTCAACCGGCTCCAGCACACCATAACCGCGCAGGTTTTCAACGCTTAGCTTGATATGCTTGCGTTGTGCCTCGATTTTGAAGTTTTCAATGATTTCAAAGACATCGTAATCAATGTATTTCGAACGCGTGGCATCAATGACTACTTCTGAATAATCGGGCTGCTGCTCAAAGGTTTGTTGAATATTGGCTTTATTTAAAAACGACACATGTTCGGATAACCGGAGTATGGTTTTATTGCCGATATGTGACTCATTCAGATAAAAAGCGCTTTTATAATTTTCCAGCAGGATCGAAAACAAGGCGGTGATCAGGCCAATAGCAAGACCAATCAGCAGGTCGGTAAAAACCATGCCCAAAATCGTCACGCAGAACGGAATGAAATGATACATACCGGCTGTGTACATGATTTTAAAAGCTTTTGGACGGATCAATTTATAACCGACCAGCAGTAATACGCTCGCCAGACTCGCTAAAGGGATTTTGTTGAGCAGCGTTGGGATAAAAATGACGGCAACCAGCAACAGCAGTCCATAGATGATCCCGGACGCCTTGGATTTTGCGCCGGATTGAATATTAGTGGAGCTACGTACAATAACTTGCGCCAGCGGAAGTCCCCCCAGCAAGCCGCTGCAGGCATTGCCGATGCCCTGAACAATCAGCTCCCGGTTAGCGGAAGTCACTCTTTTATCAGGATCCATTTTATCAACCGCTTCCAAAGACAGCAGCGTCTTCAAACTGGCGACAACCGCCAGGGTTAATGCGGTCAGGTAAATGGCCGGAGTGTCGAGCTGGGAAAAATCTGGGTAATGCAGCTGACTCCATAAGTCACTGGGCTGTTGCAGTACCGGTAACATGACCAGATGATTACCGCCCAAGGCCAGCTCAGGATAAAAATTTTGTAGACCTTGATTGATTAACACACCTCCCAAAATTGCCGCTAAAACTCCCTGGAACAGTTGAAAAAGCCGGTGCTGTTTCATAAACGGCTGTTCCCATAAAATAAGAATCGCCAGCGATATCAGCGCAATCATAATCGCCGTAGGCGAACTAAATTCCAGCATATTCGCCAGTTCAGAAAAAGACGAGTAGCTGTCAGCCTGAAAAAAGGAGGTATCGCCCTCGTAGTCACGGTCATAGCCCAGGGCATGAGGAATTTGCTTGAGAAAGAGAATGATGCCTATACCCGACAACATGCCGTTGATAACGGATGACGGAAAGTAATAGGCAATAACGCCGGCTTTAGACAGCCCCATGATAATTTGGAAAACACCGGCCACGAACAGGGCGAGTAAAAAGCCATTGAACCCCAGTTTTTCAATGGCCGACAAGACAATGATGGCAAGACCGGCGGTTGGGCCGCTGATGCCCAGCGCAGAGCCGCTTAATGGCGCCACTATCAGGCCGCCTATGATCCCGGCAATCAATCCCGAGAACAGCGGCGCACCGGACGCCAGCGCTATTCCTAATGATAAGGGTATTGAGACCAGAAAAACCGCAATGCCTGCTGGAAGATCGTATTTCAGGTTGGCAAACAGGCCGCCATTGTTAACTTGGGGGCTTGTATCGATCGGTATTTGTATGGCTTTTGTTTTCATAAAATCAATTTTACCGCTGTGAATGTTGTAGTCGTTTTTGTTCAAAACACGCGGCTACCGTGGTGCTTAGGTACGCGTATCAAATAACTTGCGCATTACTGAGTATCTTTACGCATCGCCATTTACGTTTACTATCACCATCGCTTCGTGTTTATTGATTTTATCCTTGCCGTGCAGCTCAATGACCTCGACTGAAATATTGCCATCCGGCGCGGCAGCCAGAAAATCTTCAATCGTTTCCATAATATCGTGATCAATAAATTTGGCTTTGCTGGCATCGATGGTGACTGTGCATTGCTCCGGTATGCTCAAAATAAATTTTCTTAATAAGGCTTTGTTCAGAAAAGAAACATCCTTGTTCAGTGATAACAGATAGTGCGAGCCATCTTGAATGAGCGTAATGGCGGCGTGATAATTGGCCCTGATGACAAAAAACAGACCTATAACCATACCTATGGCCATGCCCTTTAATAAGTCGGTTACCAGAATCGCGATCACGGTGATGACGAAAGGCAGAAATTGACTCATGCCTTTTTGGTAAAACTTCCTGAATAATACCGGATTGGCCAGCTTATAGCCGGTATGCAATAGAATTGCTGCTAAACAGGCGAGAGGGATATAGTTCAGGTAGTGCGACAAAAACATGACGCTGAGCAACAAAAACACCCCATGAGTGAAACAGGCGACACGGGTTTGTCCGCCTGCGTTGATGTTGGCCGAACTGCGGACGATAACGGCGGTTATTGGCAAGCCGCCAATTAAACCGCTGATAATATTGCCGACGCCTTGCGCCTTCAGCTCTCGGTTGGTAGACGCCAGACGTTTCAATGGATCCAGTTTTTCAGTCGCTTCCAGACTCAGTAGAGTTTCCAGGCTGGCGATAATCGCAATGGTTACGGCGACCACATAAACCTGCGGATTGCCAAGATGGCCGAGATAGCTGGGGTCTGGCAATACAAAGTTATTGAAGAAATCGCTGGCTTGATCCGAAACAGGCAAGTGGACCAAGTGTTGGCCAGTTACCGCCCACTCAGGCGCGAACTGCAGGGTAACTCCGTTGTAGCCAACGCCCCATACGACTGCCATCAATGGGCCGGGGATCAGTTTTAGCAGTTTTTGTTTTTTAAACCATGCCGTGCCCCATAAAATCAACACGACCAATGCCACCACGCTAATCACAACCGAACCTGGAGATATCACACCAAACGCATCGAATACTTCAATAAAGCTGGATTTGGCAGTATCCTGCATGTAGCTCTCATCGCCCTCGAAATGGGCGTGATATCCGGTGGCATGGGGGAACTGCTTGATAATCAAAATCAAACCGATCGCCGCCAGCATGCCTTCAATGACCGCAGATGGAAAAAAAGCGCCAATGATCCCGGCTCTTAGGAACCCCAATACCAGCTGCAAAATGCCCGCTATCACACTGGCAATCAGCAAACCTTGAAAACTGCCGAGGGTTTCAATGGCATTGAAAACAATGACGGTTAAACCGGCAGCCGGGCCCGAAACAGCCAGTTGAGAACCACTAAACCAAGCGACAACGAGCCCCCCGACCAGGCCGCCGATCAAGCCGGAAAATAAGGGCGCTCCTGATGCCAGCGCTATCCCCAGGCACAAGGGTAAGGCCACCAAAAACACCACGATTCCAGCGGGAATATCATCTTTCAGATGACGCAGATAATATTGTTTGTGTTTATGTATCATGTTGATGAGTCCGTTGAAGTCTTTTGTTGTTATTGTAAGTAGTATCGAATCGAAATTAAAGTATTGTTTGCCGTTATTTCAGTATTCTTTACCTAAAGCTTGCCAACTCCGCTTTGTAAGCATAGGCCTGGTAATTAGTTAGGGGTTAAAGCATTGCGGGTAGTTACGCCGATTTCACTCTAAAACCGTATATTGCCTTTACACCCTCAAAATGATTGGTTTATCGTTTGGCAGCAGGTCTATTCATATCATGTCATTGACGAGTTGCCATCATAGCCTCTGTTCCTTTCACGAACCTTTCACGGTGGTTATTCCAGTGTGCAAGCTGTTTTTCATGACCGGCGGATGCTTCGGCTCAGGAATTTTTAGGTGTGCGATTGCGCTGTTGGGGGATTTAGAGCAAGCCCATTTTGCATCGATACGTCGAGGCTGGCTTGCCGGTCAAAGCCAAAGTGCTGGCCCGGCTTCTTTGCCAGCGGACAAGCTGGCAGTCAGATGTTTGGGTTATGTGTTGATGATTTTAAAGCGGCAAACAGCGCCACCTTTTGCCATGCATTCCGTGTGCTCAATAGTTCTATCCAGTAAAGAGGAGATGAGTGTTCTATCAAACTCGCAAATTTCCTCATGTTGTTTAGCCAGATCATGATAAATACAATTGCAGGCTTCAATTGACCTTTCATGACTGTGCGAATCGGGCATCTTGCTTGTCTTAAAACCCAGCTCGTCCATAATGTTCAGCAATTCTTCAATCCGGTCATCAGTATTTTTTCCTTTAAAACGGGATAAAAGACTTTCTGACAAATGATCACCCAGCCTGTGCATATAGCGCTGAAAAGCTTCGGAACCCATTTCGTTTTTCAGATCGGTAAGCATGAGCTCGGAAAACCAGGCATATTGCTTTGGGAAGCTGTTAATTCCTGCTTGGGTCAAAACATAGCTGCGCACCGGACGCCCTGCAGTTTTATTAAGCACTCCTGTCTGGATATAACCATCTCTCTCCAGCACAGCAAAATGCTGTTGCACTGCATTTCGGGAGATATTTAACGCTGTAGCGATCTCATCAATACTGAGTCCTGCTTTATTTTCCAGCAGCAGATTTAAAATTTGCTGCTGCCGCGATTTGATCTTTTCAGTCATAAAATGCCTTTTGTTAATCCGCTGTTAGGTTTCAAAAGTATACCAACAAACCTGTATATAATAGATAGAAATCTTTTAACATATAGATATTGTAAAAGATTTATTTCTTTGTTATCATTTTCCTGTAGTCAACACTGTTTGGTTACATTTTGGCCTTGACAACTACCAGCATAACTACACCGGCGAAGATATGCGCAAAGGACATGCGCATCTCCTAAAAATGGGCCTGGATGATAGTCATTTTGATGCAGTTGTAGAAAATTTGGGAGCAACGTTGAATGAGTTAAATGTTCCTGAAGAACTCATTAGCGAAGTGGTGGCGATTTGTGAAACCACACGCAACGATGTATTAGGCAGATAAACACAATAACCAGACTCCATAATGCTATTTACTAACATTATGGAGTCCGTTTTAACGGAAGCATCATGTTCAAATTAACCATTGAAGATAAGACTTATTCCTGCCAGCCGGATGAAAGCGTACTCGAGGCGTTACTGCGTGAAAACGTTACTATTTCCTACGCCTGTAAAAAAGGCACTTGTCATAGCTGCATGGTGCGCAGTCCCGATAGCCCGCCGCCGGAAGCCGCTCAGGCCGGATTAAAGAATACCCTGAAAAAACGCAATCATTTTCTTGCCTGTCTGTGTCATCCAGAACAGGACATGGTCATTAAACTGCCCGATCAATCGGAATTCTATACGGAAGGCACGGTTGTTGTTAATCAAATGCTCAATAGAAACACGCTGCTATTGATCATCGCCTTTAAGGATGCGTTCGAATTTAGCGCCGGGCAGTTTGTTAACCTACAAAGAGCAGACGGTTTAACGCGCAGCTATTCGATTGCCAATACCCCGCAAGCATCCAATACCCTGGAATTTCATATTCGCCGCCTACCTGGCGGCAGGTTTAGTGAATGGCTCCATGATGAAATCAAGGCAGGGGACACCATCGCCGTATCGGAAGCGCGGGGACATTGTTTTTACCTGCCTGAAAGACATGAGCAAGGCATCCTCCTGGTAGGTACCGGCACAGGCCTCGCGCCATTGGCGGGGATTCTGACCGATGCACTGGCGCAGGGTCATTCCGGTCCCATTTATCTGTTTCATGGCAGTCGTGAACTTGAAGATCTTTACCGGATTGACGAGATGCGCCAACTGGCCGAGCAGCATCACAATTTTCATTACATTCCTTGCCTGTCGGGCAAGCATGTCCCTGAAGATTTTACTCAAGGACGTGCCAATGAGGTTGCCTTGGCGTCGCTTGCTGATTTAAAAGGCTGGCGGGTATTTCTCTGTGGTCATCCGGACATGGTCAATCAGATGAAAATAATGACTTTTCTCAAAGGTGCATCATCAGCCGATATTTACGCCGATGCTTTTCTTGTTACACCGAGATGAAAAATAAACTTCAAAAAAGTAAGCCGTTTTTTGCTGGATGATTTAAAGTATCGAATCGATATTGCAAGGGCTTTTTTAAACAGGGAGCAAGCCTACAGATATCTGATTGTCAATAGCGCAAAGCTTTTCTGCAGGAGGCGTTTTTCCGAGCGCATTTTGGATATCGAGCCAATAATTTAACTGAGCTAACGATGCTATTTATGAGCTTATGAAAACCCATCCGTTTTTTCGTTTTATTACCGTTGACCCGGTCAATTTAAGCATCAAGGGCAAGCTGCTTTCGGTGATTTCAAGCTTTGTGGCTATTTTGGTTGCCGCATGGGTGACTCAGCAGTTCAGCAATAGTGTCGCCCATCCGATCATCGTTGCTTCGATGGGCGCTTCGGCCGTTATCTTATTTATTCTGCCGGGTAGTCCGCTGGCGCAACCCTGGCCTTTGGTTGGCGGGCAAATGCTCTCGGCGGTTATCGGGATTGCCTGTGCCCAAATGATAGCGAATACCGTGTTGGCGTCGGGCTGCGCGGTCGGGGGAAGTATTCTTGCCATGCTGTTGCTGCGCTGCCTGCATCCTCCGGGCGCAGCGACTGCCTTAACGCCTGTCATGACTGCTGATCCCAGTAATTTGATGAATTACAGTTTTGTGCTGATGCCGGTAGGCATCAATGTAACGATCATGCTGGTGATGGCAATTTTCATCAACCGCTGGGTGTTGCGGTACCAGTATCCTAGCGTTCCACATCAAGCCGATAACAAAAAGCATCAACACAGTGCCAGCATCCAGCCTGCACAGCGCACCGGCATTTCAGAACAGGATTTGCAACAAGCGCTGGAAAACATGGGTAGGTTCATGGATGTCTCTACGGGAGACTTAAGCAAGTTGCTTACCGATGCCCAGATGCAAAGTTTTAAACGCTACCAAGGCAATATCACCTGCGCTGATATCATGGTTAAAAACATAACAACCGTTGAATACGGAACAGAAGTTGAAGATGCCTGGAAGCTCATGCATAGCGAAAAACTCAAAGC
Organism: uncultured Gammaproteobacteria bacterium; assembly: GCA_963848675.1. Lineage (GTDB taxonomy): Bacteria > Pseudomonadota > Gammaproteobacteria > Methylococcales > Methylomonadaceae > CAWKEY01. Next base: position 110,822 of record CAWKEY010000023.1, on the reverse strand, counting down.
AGTGCCGGTTATTGACAGAGCCAGGCGGGTAATTGGCATTGTCACCTGGAATGACTTTTTTAAATTCATTAAAGTGGATGACAATGAAACTTTTAAGGATAAGTTTCGGGCTTTTATACGTCGCACCCCCGAAGTGTCGACCGATAAACCGGAATCCGTCGGGCATATCATGACTACTTCGGTGAGTGTCCTGCCGGAAACTACACATATCGCGGCGCTTGTTCCGCTGATGTCGAATCAAGGCTATCGGCAAATTCCGATTGTCAATAACGAAAATCGCCTGGTGGGCATGGTCTATCAGGCCAATTTGATTGCAGCACTTTATAATGAAAGCCACGAGTCTGCTAAAAATCGGCAGCTTTTTGTCTAGGTATTAATGTTAAGTGTCTTTTTGCTGCTTGCAACAAGATTGAAAGCAACCGGGCGATTCTGATGCGGATGAAGTCTGCTCTGCTGGATTACGCAGATAATCCGCAGGTATTCAATCAGAACCAAGTCATCTATGGAGTCAGCAATGCCGCGCGTCGTCGCCCTATATCGTTATCCTGTGAAGAGTTTTACGCCTGAAGCCTGCGATGTTCTAACCGTACTTGAGGAAGGACGAATTGCCGGTGATCGAGTACTCGGTATCCGATTTGCCAATTCGGGTGTGCCGGATGATGCCTGGAGTAAAAAACACGAATTTGTCGCTCTGGTGAATACCCCCGGCCTGGCGCGTCTTAAGCTTCGCTTCGATCATAAAGCGCTTCGGCTACAGATCAGCTTGGAAGATTCAGTGTTGCTAGATGAAGCGCTGGATGATAACGGCCGTAAGCGCATAGCGGCGGTGATTGAAGATTATGTGCGCCGGCTGGATTTCAATCCACTTTCCGCGTGCCCTGAGCATACCCCGTTGCGAGTCGTTGGGGACGGGATTACCTCCCGTTATCAGGATAACGAGGCTGGCCAGATTACGCTGCACAGCCGCGAAAGCCTGGCAGCAGTGGCCGTTGCCGCCGGTGATGCCGGCCTCAGCGAGCTTCGTTTTCGTTCAAACATCGCTATTGAAGGTCTGGAGGCGTGGGGCGAGCAAAGTTGGGTGGGGCGAAAGATTCGCATAAGTAAGGTTATCTTCGATGTGGTCATACCCAAAGGCAGGTGTCTCGCTACCCATGCAAACCCTCACTCCGGTCAACGGGATTTGCCCATCCTCAAAACACTGACCAGCGCCTTTAATCAGAAAAAGCCGACTTTCGCCATTGGAATGCTTAGCTGTGGTGGTGGCGGACAGATTCACATTGGCGATAAAGTCAGCCTGCTTGCTTGAGCAGTAGCAGACTCTGAAGGGCAGTGAACCCCCGCTTTTCGTGCCTAAAAACCAGGCGGATTTGCTCTTAACAAAAGTTAGCCGCATCTGTTTTATCGATTACGGCAAATGATTTTGAGATGCCGCGGCTTTGGCTTTCATAAAATAGAAATCGACAATGCCGTTCAGCGCGTTCGGCTTGTTCAAAATGCGTAAGCGCGCTGAACAGTCATCGGCTTTTAGCCAGTGGTTGTTCAGTTTTCACATTTTGTAAGATACTATGCAATTACCAAACCATTGGAGAAGGAAAATTACCGGCCGTCTCCTCATCACTGCGGCCTGAACGCCTGTCTCGCGGAGCTACTAATGAATGTATTACCAACTGCAATTGCCGATGTACTGATTTTTGAGCCCCGGGTGTTCGGGGATGCGCGCGGGTTTTTCTATGAAAGCTACAATGCCGGAAAATTTAAGGCGCTTACAGGATTAGAGGCGAATTTTGTTCAGGACAATCACTCGCGATCACAAAAACACGTTCTGCGCGGCCTGCATTATCAGATTAAGCAGCCGCAGGGCAAGCTGGTTCGGGTTTGCATGGGAGCCGTTTTTGATGTCGCAGTTGATCTGCGCAAAGCTTCGCCAAGCTTTGGCCAATGGACCGGCGCCCTGTTAACGGCGGAAAACAAGCGGCAGATGTGGATACCGGAGGGCTTTGCGCATGGTTTTGTGGTGCTTTCCGATGATGCTGAATTTCTCTACAAGACGACGGACTATTGGGCCCCGGAACATGAGCGCAGCATCGCCTGGAACGATAAGGATCTGGCTATTGACTGGACGATCGGCGATGCTATTCCAAGCTTGTCTGCCAAAGACCAGCAGGCAAAATCCTTCAAAGACGCCGATGTGTTCGAGTGACTGCGGCCAGTTTTTGTAACGCATTGTCGGAGAGGCTTCTGCCGCAACTGTTACATGGGTTGCCCAGTCATCAAAGCCCTTATGAGTTTAAGTTTTGCCATGATCTTGGCCCCTATGGGCTCATTGCTATTTCCCTCAACCAGCCGTAACACGTAGAAAACACGCTGTTGTGTGGACAGGGATTTCAGATACATTTTGAGGTATTTAAAAGCAGCTGGTTAATTAAGCTCGTCTCGGTTGAGAAGTAGGCTTTTTTATGGTGTAATGCCAGCGTTTTACGTCTTAACGCGCCTCTTGTTTTTGCGGTTTTTTAAATAAGGGGAAGTTCGCCGCAACTTGTTTGGAGAGCAGGCTTATTAACTATGCAATTTAATACTAAAAAAGGTTTGGACCTACCTATCACCGGAGGGCCTAAACAAGTTATTGAGGATGGCAATAAGGTTAAGTCCGTTGCGATTCTGGGGATGGATTACGTAGGCATGAAGCCTACAATGACGGTTGCTGAAGGGGATACGGTCAAGCTTGGCCAGGTGCTCTTCAGTGACAAGAAAAATCCTGGCGTTCATTTTACGGCACCTGGCGCGGGTGTTGTTAAATCCATCAATCGTGGTGCCAAACGGGTTCTGCAGTCAGTTGTTATTGAACTAAAAGGCAACGAGCAGGAATCCTTTGCACAATACAAAGCTGCCGAATTAGAAAGCTTATCTGCAGAGCAGGTTAAAGAAAACCTGTTGGCATCGGGCTTGTGGACAGCGTTGCGCACACGTCCTTATGGCAAGATTCCAGCTGTTGACAGCAAGCCCAGCTCTATATTCGTGACCGCTATCGATACCCGTCCGCTGTCGGGCGACCCTGCTGTTATCATCAAAGCGCGCGGTGATGACTTTGCCAATGGCTTGGCGGTTATCTCTAAACTGACAGACGGCAAAGTCTACGTTTGCAAAGCTACCGGTGCTGATATTGCAACGGGCAGCACGGCTTCTGTGACTGTTGCCGAGTTTTCAGGCCCGCATCCGGCAGGTTTGCCCAGTACGCATATCCATTTTCTCGATCCAGTCAATGCCGAGAAATTCGTTTGGCACCTGGATTGTCAGGCAGTGATGGCCATTGGCGCGTTATTTACCACAGGCAAGATCAATGTTGAAAGAGTGGTGTCGCTGGCCGGGCCTACGGTTAAAAATCCACGTCTAATCCGTACTCGAGTCGGAGCCAATACTGACGATCTGATCGCGGGTGAGCTGGAAGCGGTTGAAAGCCGGGTTATTTCCGGCTCAGTATTGTATGGTCATCGTGCTACTAACTGGGCTGCCTATTTGGGTTGTTACAGCAACCAGGTTTCCGTGTTGCAGGAAGGCCGTGCGCGTGAATTGTTTGGCTGGATTGTGCCGGGTAAAGATAAATATTCAGCACTGGATGTTTATATTACCAGCCGACAGGATCGTAAAAGCGGCCGTAAATTTCCGTTAACAACGAATAAAAATGGCAGCAACCGGGCGATTGTTCCGGTGGGTATTTACGAAACCGTCATGCCTATGGATATTTTGCCGACACCGCTGCTCAAATCCTTGGTAGTGGGTGATACCGATCAGGCTCAATTGCTAGGTTGTCTGGAACTTGATGAGGAAGATGTTTCCTTATTTACTTTTGTTGATCCCGGTAAGCATGACTTCGGTCCTGTACTGAGAGCGAATTTAACTAAAATTGAGAAGGAAGGATAATGTCGGCTAGAGAAATTTTAGATAGCATAGAGCCGCATTTTACAAAAGGCGGTCGATTTGAAAAGTATTACGGTCTCTATGAGATGGTTGATACTTTCATCTATACACCCGCCGAAGTAACACGCGGCACCACGCATGTTCGTGATGGCAACGACCTGAAGCGAACCATGACTTTTGTTGTGATAGCAACTTTTTTCTGTATTTTAATGGCCATGTATAACACCGGTTATCAGGCCAATTTAGCCATGGAAGCGATGGGGCTTGCAAAAGCCGATGGCTGGCGCAGTGTTCCGATGATGATTTTTGGCTATAGCACCCTGAATCCTTTATCAAACATGGTTCATGGCGCGCTGTACTTTTTGCCGATCTATATAGTCACACTGGCAGTCGGCGGCATCTGGGAAGTCTTGTTTGCCACCGTACGCGGACATGAGGTTAACGAAGGCTTTTTAGTGTCTTCAATGTTGTACACGCTGATTATGCCGCCGGATATGCCACTGTGGCAGGTTGCTTTGGGCATTTCTTTCGGCATTGTTATCGGTAAAGAAGTATTCGGTGGAACCGGGAAGAACTTTTTGAATCCTGCGTTGACCGGACGCGCCTTTTTATATTTTGCCTATCCGGCTTCGATTTCGGGTGATGCGGTCTGGGTTGCCGTTGACGGTTATACGGCTGCCACGCCTTTGGGTCTGGCGGCTACTGGCGGTCTGGATGCAGTGCATGCGGCGGGTTATGGCTGGGCGCAAACTTTCTTCGGCTTCATACCGGGTTGTCTGGGCGAAACCTCAACCTTGGCGATTCTGATCGGTGCGGCGTTCTTGTTGTATACGCGAATTGCGTCCTATCGCATCATAGCCGGTGTGTTTATCGGCATGGTTGTCATGTCGTCAGTCTTTAACATCATCGGCAGCGACACCAATCCCATGTTTGCTTTTCCCTGGTATTGGCATTTGACCGTCGGTGGATTTGCCTTCGGCATGGTTTATATGGCGACCGATCCTGTCAGTGCGGCCATGACCGATACCGGACGCTGGGTTTTTGGCGCTCTGGTAGGGGTGATGACTGTTCTAATTCGAGTGGTAAATCCGGCTTTCCCTGAAGGCATTATGCTGGCAATTCTGTTTTCCAACATGTTTGCACCGCTCATTGATTATTTTGTCGTTCAGGCGAATATTAAAAGGAGGTTGAAACGTCATGTTTAATGCCATCAAAAAATCTGAACAATACGAAAAATTTATCGTTTATCGGGACAAGGTTCTTGCCCTGAACAATGACAGTTTGGAAAAAACCATCGCTATTGCTTTATCGCTATGCCTGGTCTGTGCCGTTTTAGTGTCAATCGCAGCGGTCGCTTTAAAACCCCTGCAAATTGATAACAAGGCTTTCGACATGAAGCAAAACATTCTTGATGTGGCGGGTTTGTTAGAGGCAGATACTGACGTTAATCAGGCATTCGCTGAAAAAATTGAACCCAAACTGGTCGATATCGAAACCGGCGAGTATGTCGAAGGCATGGACGTTGAGGCCTATGATCAGCGCAAAGCGGCAAAAGATCCGGCGCTAAGCCTTGCTATCCCTGCCGATAAAGATATTGCCCATATTCGTGTAAAAGCCAAAATAGCCAAGGTTTATCTGGTGAAAAAGGGCGATGCGATTCAATCCATCATTTTGCCGGTCAGTGGCTATGGGCTGTGGTCAACCTTATACGGCTTTCTGGCTTTGGATGCCGATGGTCAAACGGTGCAAAGTATCAACTTTTATGACCAAGCTGAAACGCCGGGATTGGGTGGCGAAGTGGTTAACCCGAACTGGCGCGCCTTGTGGAATGGCAAGAAAGTGTATGCTGAGTCTGGTGAACCGGTTTTGACTCTGGTTAAAGGTGTTGTGGATAGCAATAAAGCCGGTTCCGAATATCAGGTAGACGGTTTAGCCGGTGCGACCTTAACAAGTGTCGGCGTTAGCAATCTGGTTAAATACTGGATGAGCAACGAAGGGTTCGCACCGTATTTAAAGAAAATCAGAACGGCTGGGAAGGGTTAAATCATGAGTGCAATATTAGATGCTGAAACAAAAAAGGTATTGACGACGCCTTTGGTGGATAACAACCCGATTACTTTACAAGTACTCGGTATTTGTTCTGCTCTGGCGGTGACATCACAGATGTCGACGTCATTGATTATGGCGGTTGCGTTGACATCGGTAACAGCCTGTTCGAGCGCCGCGATCAGTGCCATTAGAAATCATATTCCGGGCAGCATTCGCATTATCGTGCAGATGATCATTATTGCTTCGCTGGTAATTGTGGTGGATCAAATCCTGAAAGCGTTTGCGTATGAAATCAGCAAGCAATTGTCGGTGTTCGTGGGTTTGATTATCACCAACTGCATCGTGATGGGGCGTGCTGAAGCGTATGCGATGAAAAATCCGCCTTTGGCCAGTTTCATGGACGGTATCGGCAACGGCCTGGGTTACAGTTTGATTCTGGTGTTGGTGGCTTTTTTTAGAGAAACCCTGGGTTCTGGAAAATTGTTGGGCATAGAGGTGTTTCATTTGGCTAAAGACGGCGGCTGGTATGTGCCGAATGGCTTGATGCTGTTGCCGCCCAGCGCATTTTTCATTATCGGTCTGATTATTTGGTCATTTCGTCAGCTTAAGCCTGAGCAAGTAGAGCACCAGGATTTCAAGATTCTGGATATTGCGCACGGTGAAGGAGGGCATCACTAATGGAAGCTTATATCAGTTTATTTGTAAAAGCAGTTTTCATTGAAAACCTGGCGCTATCGTTTTTCTTGGGAATGTGTACATTCCTGGCGGTTTCCAAGAAGATTTCCACGGCCATGGGCCTGGGTATAGCGGTAATGGTGGTGCAGACCATTACGGTTCCGGCCAACAATGTGATTTACCATGTCCTGTTGAAGGAAGATGCTTTGGCCTGGCTGGGTATTACCGGTGTGGATTTAAGCTTTCTGGCCTTGTTAAGCTGTATTGGCATGATTGCCGCTCTGGTACAGATTCTGGAAATGATTTTAGATAAATTCTTTCCCGCCTTGTATTCCGCATTAGGTATTTTCCTGCCGCTGATTACGGTGAATTGCGCGATTCTGGGCGGAAGTTTGTTCATGATTGAGCGTGACTATAACTTCGGTGAAAGCGTTACCTATGGCATCGGCAGCGGTTTAGGCTGGGCTTTGGCTATAACCGTCATTGCCGGTGTGCGCGAAAAACTGAAATACAGTGATATACCAGCAGGTTTGCAAGGTCTGGGTATTACATTTATTACAGCCGGTCTGATGTCGCTTGGCTTCATGGCTTTCTCTGGAATCCAACTATAAGAAGGTATCGTAATGCTGGAAATCGCATTAGGGATTATTATTTTCACGGTCATCGTGATTGCGCTGGTATTTATTATTATCGGTGCCAAAAGTAAACTGGTTGCCGCCGGGGACGTGGAAATTCTGATCAATGACGAGAAGAAAATTCATGTGCCGGTCGGTTCAAAGTTATTAACGGCTCTGGCTGATAATGGTTTGTTTGTGCCTTCGGCTTGTGGTGGCGGCGGCACTTGCGCTCAATGCAGAGTAAAGGTGCATTCAGGTGGCGGTGAAATTCTGCCGACTGAAACCTCGCACATTACCAAGCGTGAAGCAGCCGAAGGTGAACGTCTGTCTTGCCAGGTGACTGTCAAGCACAACATGAGTATTGAAGTTGAAGACGATGTATTCGGCGTAAAAAAATGGGAATGTACCGTTAAATCCAATCATAACGTGGCTACTTTCATTAAAGAGCTGGTATTGGACTTGCCTCCCGGTGAAGTGATTAAATACCGCGCCGGCGGTTACATTCAGATTGAGTGTCCTCCGCATGTGGCTAAATACGCGGATTTTAAAGTTGAAGAAAGATTCCGCGATGATTGGGATAAATACAATTTGTGGCGTTATGTCTCTGACGTAAAAGAACCCGCATTGCGTGCGTATTCGATGGCGTCTTATCCGGAAGAGAAAGAAATCATGCTCAACGTGCGTATTGCGACGCCGCCTCCGGGTGCTCCCGATAGCGTGCCGCCCGGCATTATGTCCTCATACATTTTTAATCTGCAACCAGGGGATAAATGTATTATTTCCGGGCCTTATGGCGAGTTCTTCGCTCAAGAAACCGATAAGGAAATGGTGTTTATCGGTGGCGGCGCGGGTATGGCGCCCATGCGTTCGCACATCTTTGATCAATTACGCAGACTGAAGTCAAAACGTAAAATGACCTTCTGGTATGGTGCGCGCAGCAAACGCGAAATGTTCTATGTGGAAGATTTCGATATGCTGGCCAAGGAAAACGATAATTTTGAATGGCATGTCGCCCTGTCGGATCCCTTACCCGATGATAACTGGACCGGTTACACCGGATTTATTCATAATGTTCTCTATGAGGAATATTTGAAAAATCATCCGGCGCCTGAAGATTGTGAGTTCTATATGTGCGGACCTCCAATGATGAACTCCGCAGTCATTAATATGCTGCTGGAAAACGGCGTTGAACCGGAAAGTATTTATCTGGATGATTTTGGCGGTTAATTAACGACCGTGCATTTCGCTGTTGAGAAGTGACTTTTTCGCAGGCGCGGAATTAAAGCGGATACCGGAGTCTAAACGAGGGGCAACACTGCTTGCTCCTCGTTTTTTGTTTATGGCAAGCGACAATACAATTGGTGAAGGCGGGTGCGCAAAGGATTCGGCCAGCCTTCACGGATTTGAATGAGGTGACATCATGACTTACTTTTTAGTGACGTTCGTTTTTATGCTCGTGGTTATTGCAATCATGGCGATTGGGGTTATTTTTGGCCGGCGCGCCATTAAGGGTTCTTGTGGCGGCGCAAATAATGGTAATTGCGTCTGCGTTGAAAAATGTGATAAAAGAAAGAAAATGGAAGCGGAAAGCAACGCTTAACATCAGGGGCAGGGATTATTCAATACACTGCAAGTTCCGTACAATAAACATAAAAAATTAAGGAGTTCGTGATGCTGGCAAAAATCACAGTGGCAGACTATATGGCGACGCGGTTGGTTACACTGACCAAAGATACCGACGTATTTGAAGCCATCAAGAAACTGCTCGATCATAAAATTACCAGCGCGCCAGTAATTGATCAGCAGGGGCAGCTGGTGGGCATGTTTTCTGAAAAAGATGGCCTGAAAGTTTTTCTGGAAAGCGTCTATAACCAGGGTGTGAGCGGAAAGGTCGGCGATTTTATGGCAGTTGACATCATCCATGTTGATGTCGATACCACCATCGTCGATTTGGTTGAAAAATTTCAACATTCTTCAGTCAGGAGCTTTCCTGTCTTTAATGGGCAAGACTTTGTTGGCATCGTTAGTCGCGTCGATGTGATGAAGGCCTTGTTGTCGATTAAATAAGACCTATTTTGGTGGCTGAGCGCCGGGTGAATGTTATGGAAAATAAGGGGTGACAACTAAAACCTTTTATTGGCATGACTATGAAACATTCGGCATCGATCCCATGCGCGACCGGCCTGTGCAATTTGCCGGGTTGCGCACCGATTATGACTTGAACATTGTAGACGACCCTTTCGTCGTTTATTGCCGGCCCTCGGCAGATTACCTGCCGCACCCCGATGCCTGCCTGGTTACCGGCATTGCGCCTCAGTTAGCTGACGAAAAAGGCATTTGCGAAGCCGAATTTATAGGTCTGATTCATCAACAATTGGCTCAGCCCAATACCTGCACTGTAGGTTATAACAACATCCGTTTTGATGATGAGGTTACTCGCACCTGCCTGTACCGCAATTTTTATGATCCCTATGCTCGAGAATGGCAGAATGGCAACTCTCGCTGGGATCTGATTGATGTGCTGAGAGCGGCGCGCGCGCTTCGGCCGAACGGCATTGTCTGGCCAGTCAATGAAGAAGGCAGACCCAGTTTAAAGCTTGAAGATTTGACTAAGGCCAATGGCATTGAACACCGCGCGGCGCATGATGCCTTGTCGGATGTTTATGCCACGCTTGCCATTGCCAAACTGGTCCGGCAAGCACAACCCAGGCTTTATGAATTTTTGTTAAAGCACCGGATTAAAAGCGAAGTTGAACAATTGCTGCAACTGGGCTCTTTTAAACCTGTTTTGCATATATCAGGCAAATATTCGGCCCTAAAAAATAATTTGGCTATTGTACTGCCGCTATGTAAACACCCTACCAACAGCAACGGCGTCATTGTTTACGATTTGTCAGTAGACCCTGAACCCATGCTCAGCTTGCCGGCTGAAGAGATTCAACAGAGAATCTTTACTGCAAGTGATGATCTTCCGGAAGGCGTGGACAGGGTGCCTTTGAAAACCGTTCATATCAACAAATGCCCCGTGTTAGCGCCAATTTCGGTGATTCGTGCCCAAGATGGACAACGGCTTGAAATCGATTTGGCAGGCTGCGTAGCCAATATTTTAAAAATTAAAGCCGAAACCGCTTTAATGGCAAAGTTAGCCCTTGTTTTTAGCCGCGGCTTTGCAGAGCAGGCATCCGATCCGGATCTTGAAATTTATAGCGGCGGCTTTTTCTCCGACGCCGACAAACAAAAAATGGCCAGGATTAGAGCTACTCCACCTGAGCAATTAGCCGGTATGACGATTGATTTTAGCGATCCGCGGCTGCCTGAAATGCTCTTTAGATACCGGGCTCGTAATTATCCCGAAACCTTGGACGCCGATGAAAGACAGAAATGGAAGGCATTTTGCGCGGATCGGTTAACAGGCCGCACGCTAGGCGGGGGGATTACCCTCGATGCTTATTTCGAGCGCTTGCTTACACTGAGAAATGGAGAAAATGTTAATCAGGCTATGCTTGACGCGCTGGAAGCCTTCGCCCTTGAGAAAATGCAACAACTTGACATCCAGCGGATGCGCCCCAATTAATTCACTTGAGGTTCAGTTGTAGCAGGCAAAATCAGCCGAAGCGTAACGAGATTACCTTATCAAGTGCGCTAACAGATGCGGGCACTGCCTAGTTGGCATATAATGCAGCGCTTAGTTTTTATGTTTTTAGATTAGGAAGAGAATATGAAGAAAATTGTGTTATTTATTTCAGGCTTATTTTTCTTTTTTGCGGCAGCGGCCTATGCACACGGTCCTGTACGTCAAAAAACCGAACAAGAAATCACTATCAACGCACCCGCAGAAAAAGTCTGGTCCATCATCAAGGATTATGGTGATATGTCCTGGCATCCCGCTATTAAAAGTGTCACCAATGATGGCGGCAATAAAAAAGGCGCAGTTCGCGTTTTGTCACTCAAAGACGGCGGCACGATCACTGAAGAATTGAAAAAGTATGATGAGGCAAAAATGTCTTATGCCTATAAAATCACCGACATCAGCACACTGAAAACCATCACCCATGCCGGCGTTGAAGAGAAAGTGCCTGTTTTGCCGGTAGATAACTATGCAGCCAGCATCGAAGTGGAAGCCAAAGGCGATGCCTCGGTTGTTTCCTGGAAAGCCGGCTATTATCGCGCTTACATGAACAACAACCCGCCTGAAGAAATGAATGAGGAAGCAGCTAATACTGCGGTATCGGTTATGTTGAACTCGGGTCTGGAAAAACTGAAATCCTTGGCCGAAAAATAAGGTCCGGTTAATGTTCCAAGTGAACCCTCTAGCTGTAGCGACGACCATCGCTACAGCTTTTTTGTCTGTACCGCTGGCAGCCGAGCCTTTTGCTTATATCAGCAACCAGTTGGGCGATAGTGTTTCAGTTATTGATACGAAAACCCGACAGGTCGTCGATACCATTGCCGTGCCCGGCAAGCCGGCGGGCGTTGCTGTTTCCGCGGACGGCAAAACAGTTTATGTCAGCACCCCGGAAGCCAAGGGTTTTGCCGTTATAGATGCCCAGACACATAAATTCATTAAGCAGGTGCCTGTCAGTAACGGTTCTCTGGGTATTACCGCAGACCATGAAGGCAAGCGCATTTATGTGGCGGACTGGTATAACAATAATGTCTCGGTGATTGATGCCGATACCTTGAAAGTGATTGAAACCATTGCCGTAGGTCAGTCGCCCTCTGGCTTGGTGGTCAGTCCTGATAACCGCTGGCTGTATGTCGCCAACCGGCTTAGCAATTCGGTTTCCCAAATCGATTTAAACAAATTCAGCATAAGAAATACCACGCTCGTCGGTACGCATCCCTTTGGTCTCACTATCGATGCCAAAGGCGAACGGATTTATGTCGCCAATGTGGAAAGCGATGATGTAACCGTGCTCGAAACCCGGCATTTAAAACGTGTTGCGACGGTAAAAGTTAACAGCTTGCCTTATGCAACGGCATTAGCGCTTCATGACAGGCTTTTATTTGTCACCAATCAGGATGACGGTTCGGTGTCGGTCATCGATACTGCGACATTGCAGGAAATCGCATTAATCGAGGTAGGGCAGAAACCTGAAGGCATCAGCACCCATCCCGATGACCGCCATGTCTATGTGGCGAACTGGTTTGACAATAACGTCTCGGTGATAGACGCCGAAACTCTGAAAGTAGTCGATACCATCAAAGCCGGCGAGGGCAGCCGCGCCTTCGGACAATTTATCGCCAGATAAGTCTGCGAGCAACTCGCTCAGTATGAAACAGCAACCCCAGCGGTTAAAGCTTGCGCCCTGGCGTCTTATGCTGAAAAATTTTTCCCAATCTGCCGATGCGCTGCATAAGCTTGTTGGCGCATTGGACAGACATTGATAAACTGCTGACAGAAAACTGAACCCCCGGAGATCACATGGCTGAAACAGTAGACGAATTAACGGTAAGTTATGAAGACGGCGGGATTGAAACCGTTAAGGAACTGGATAAAAAGGTGCTAACCAAAGGCGCCTGGGCCACGGTAATGTTCCGCTACCAGGACTGGAACCGTGCCAAGGAAGAATACGGCCCCGACAAGTACACCATTCGCCGGTATCAAAAACGCAACGGTGAATATCAGCAAAAATCAAAATTCAATATTTCCAGTAAGGAACAAGCGAAAAGCATCATCGCAGCACTGGAAGAATGGATAGAAAAAGAATAACAATCATCTTGTCTGCTTGCCATTTCCAGGCAATTTTAAGTGCACTTGCCCACGTCAGAGAAAGCAGAATCTCTGACTGTCTTCATTATCGATTGATCCCATTTGTTCGGCCGCTTGAACTGCTCAGACTCTAAACTTCCCTGTATTGATGTTGGGGGTATCGTGGATTCCGCTCAGAATTGCAATCCAAGTATCTGCGCCCGCCAGCACGCAATTGCCCGACTGGCAAATAGTAGAGGCTGTTTATAGATGGGATGGTTCAAACCAACCGCAGCGATTGGTTTATTTGAACCATCCTGGCTTTGTTAAGAGCCGTTTAGTAACAGCGGCAAAAGCGTGTCATTGCCGAATTAATAGCATTGATCCTGTCTGGGTTCATTTAACTAAAGGCATTCGAGCTAATTGGATTTTCAAAATTTCTTGGCGTTTAAGTTTTTAGAAATTGGCATGGATCCTGCATTTTACTAAGGTCTTTTTACAAAAATCTAACAAATTATGAGCGATAAACCAGCAAATCTAAAACGTGTTGAGCCGGTTGATGATACCGGCTCGTACTCAATACACTCGACTGCAAAAAAGCTAGGGCGCATTGCAGTTGCGGGCAATGCCGATATTCTAATAGTCTGGTTAATATTGACCGTAGACAATCTTCTGAATCATCATTTGATTCCTCTGGATGAAACCCGTTATGCGTCTGTAGCTTGGGAAATGTGGTCCCGGCATGATTATCTGGTACCGTATCTCAACGGAGTGCCTTATCATCATAAGCCGCCTTTGCTGTTTTGGCTTTATGATTTGGGCTGGTCATTGTTTGGAGTCAGTGAATGGTGGTTGCTGTTGGTTTCTCCGCTTTTTGCCCTGATCAGTCTGTACAATTTGAGATATTTGGCGAGGCTGCTTTGGCCGGATAACTCTGCGGCTATTCGGATGGCGCCGTGGTTTTTATTTGGCAGTCTGTTATGGGCAGCATTCCTGAACTCGGCGATGTTCGATACCCTGCTGACTGCATGTGTACTATTGGCGATGACCGGGTTAATCAAGGCCTCATGTGATTTGCGCTGGCAATCCTGGGCGATGTTTGCTTTGGGCTGCGGTTTGGGTTTATTGGCGAAGGGGCCGGTTGTGTTTGTGCCTATTCTAATGCCATTTTTAGCAGGCGCCCTCTGGAGTCAAACGGCCATAAACAGCCCCCGGCGCTGGTATTTACAGGGTTTTGCCGCCATCATGGCCGGCATCGTTTTGGCTTTGTGCTGGGCAATACCCGCGATTACATCGGCAGGGGATGCTTACGGTGGAACCTTGTTATGGCATCAAACCGTCGACCGGATGGCCAACAGTTTTGCACATAAAAGGCCGGCATGGTGGTACCTGATGCTGTCTCCGTTGATCTTTTTTCCCTGGTTTTTCTGGCCAAGAGCCTGGACAAATTTGTGCAGGCGGGAATTGCTGAAGGATTTGGGTTTCCGGTTTTGTCTGATTTGGTTGGCGTCTGCTTTTATCGGATTTTCGTTGATCAGCGGTAAGCAGGTGCATTATTTAATACCGGTTCTGCCTGCGTTGGCTTTAATGTTGAGCCGGGCCATACCAACTGAACAGAGTGTTGTGAAGCCGGGCGATTTTTTACCTTACCTGATGATAACCCTCGCCGGTCTGATACTGTTGGTATTCCCCCTTGTGCCCGGTATCAATCTGTATCATTGGCTGCAAAACCGGCAGCTCTGGTGGGCCATGCTCATCTTGATGATTGGGGCCGGCGGAATCGCGTCGACGATTAAAATACGCTCGCTATCGCCCTACCATGTGTCACTAGCTGTGCTGATGACGTTGGCAGTCAGTTTGGCCGGTTTTTTCAGTTCAAGCGGCAACGCATTTCATTTACAGCAAGCGGCGCAGCAGCTGGAAAAATATCGAAAGGCCGGGGATCCGATGGCCTGGGCGGGAAAATATGATGGGCAATTCCAGTTTTTGCTGCAATCGACGGAACCTATGGAAGTCATCGACAAGAGTGCAGTGAATTCCTGGCTGGAGTCTCACCGGAACGGACATGTTATTTCTATTGAGAGCGCAAGCGCGATTCCAGCACCGCCCCTGCAAATTGACTACCTGCAGTATTATAGAGAAGACAAATTGTGGATACAGTCTTTGCGGTAAACCGATGCTAATGGATGATCGTGATTGGAGAGCCGCTTTCAGCGTCGATATGTATTTATTCAGCGTGTTCAGTCATTCCGGTCAGACGGAAATCCGCTTTTTTTAATCTTGCTCCGGGGAGCTGTTATGAACAATTCGCACAACCACCATCTGATCAGTAAAGTTTTAGTTGTCGGCATTTTTATTGCTGCACTGATTTATTTATTCCACCCCGGCGTAGGGCAACTGAGTGTGATCATCAACGGAGAACCGGTTGCTGAACCCTTAGCCCGTTTTGCGGCGGTTCCAACCATGCTGCTGGCTTTAGCCATAAGCGCATTTCTCGGTTTATTGCTGTTTTTCGGTGTAGGGCTATTTATATTTTTTGGGGCGCTGTTTTTTGCAGTTTTCGGCATAGTTCTCGTAGCGCCCTATTTTTGGCCGATGTTGCTCATTATTTTTTTGGTGATCGCTCTGATGTCTATCGACAGCGGTAATAATCGCCAGATTTAACAAAGTAGACTTAATGAAAAATCTTTATCCCAACTCCAATGATCTCTCACATCACATTTTGCCAAATTCTGCGACGATGGTGGGTGTTTGTATCATGGTTATCAGTATCGTTAAAAGCATGGGTCCAGGTCTGGCGAACTACCTGATCGATAAGGCCTTGGCTATTGACAGCTTATTGTTCATGATTAGCGCTTTGCTTTCATTTTCATCGATTCGTTTAGAGCAGTCCACTGAACGTCTGGAGCGTTGGGCGGAAATGATTTTCTTGCTGGGGTTGGTCACAATGACCCTGATTACGGTGATTTTCTCTTTTGAAATCGTTTAACTTAGATTTTGCATACTCACTTTCTCATGCCACTGGTCAATCAATTTTCCATTATCACGGGACTCGCTCTTTTGTGCACAGCGTGCACATCCGCTCCTAAGCCTTCCATCGAGGCGTGCCCTTACCGGGCGGGGCAAAGCGTGGTGGAAACTTACCCGGATATGCTGCGCAGCACCGGCATTCCCATCGACCACATTATTGTGGTGATGCAGGAAAATCGCTCATTCGATCATTATTTCCAGAAACTGCCGGAATATGGCCAGCCGGATGCCGAGGTCGCCCCAGCGAATACCTTCAACTTGGATAAAGACGGAAAAAAAGTATTTTTGACACTCGCCAATACGCCTTGTTTGGGCGACGAACCGCATTATTGGAACAAAGTCAACGAACAGATTGCCGGTGGCGCAATGAGCGGCTTTGCTACTGCGGGCGGGGCGGGCGCGATGACTTACTATGATGAATCATGGATACCGTATTACTACGCGTTGGCGAACACGTTTGCGATCGCGGATCATTATCACGCCAGCGTTCCCAGTTCGACCTGGCCTAACCGTATGTATATGATTGCCGGCACTTCGTTAGGACACATCATCAATGATCCACCTCCGCCTCGTGCCGAGGAGAGTTCGATCTTTCATCAACTCGAACAGGCTGGCGAAAGCTGGGCCGTGTTCACTGCTGCCAAGCCCTCATTCGAAGAGCAAATCCTCCCGAAATTGCATGCCGAGAAAGGCGATCATTTCAGGGGTATCGAGGATTTTTTTACAGCCGCAAAAGCGGGGAAGTTGCCCAGTTTTTCCTGGGTTACATCGGCCGGCCGCCATAATGAACACCCACCTAAAAATATTCAGGCGGGTCAGAAGTTTGTTGCCCAGATCATTGACGCCGTCATGAAAAGCCCTAACTGGCAGCGGACAGCCCTGTTTTTTACCTACGACGAGCACGGCGGATTTTATGACCATGTGCCGCCCCCGAAGGCGTGCCCGCCGGATGATATCCAACCCATTCTTGAAGCCAAAGATGTTCCCGGCAGATTTGACCGTCTTGGCGTGCGTGTGCCGATGATTGTCATCTCGCCCTATGCTAAAAAGCACTATGTATCACACACTGTGTACGATCACACCTCGATCCTGCGTTTTATACAGGCGCGTTTTAATTTGCCTGCACTGACTGCCAGAGATGCCCATGCCAGGCCGCCCATAGACATGTTCGACTTCGAGCATCCGGCGTTCAGGAAGCCCCCTGCGCTTCCTGACGCTGTCGAGGACCCGCGCTTTCTTAACCAGTGTGAGGATACCGAACGAACTCATTTCACTAATGAAGCTGCAACGGGAAAATAGGCGCTGGCTTGGCGTGTGAGTGATAGCCGCTTACGGTCCTTTTTGTCAGCTGGGTTAACATCAGGATTTGATCGGCAATGAATATTTTTAAGCGCGCACGTACTCGCTACATTCTACATCGCCATGCCATCGCGCATAATCTATGGAGGGAAGTTACTGAAAAGCTGGCTGTTGTACAGGAGATGACAGCGGTTGAGAAAGCGCACTTGCGCGAACTGACGACGCTATTTCTGCACGAAAAACAATTCTTTGGCGCTCGGGAACTTCAGCTTACCGATACCATGTGTTTGATCATCGCCGCACAAGCCTGTCTTCCGGCGCTTGGGCTTGGGATTGACTGTTTGTCAGGCTGGACCGAGATCATCGTTTATCCGGGTGCGTTTCTAATTAACCGGGACGAAAGGGATGCGGCGGGTGTTGTACATCATCAGGAACAGGCGCTAATCGGCGAATCATGGTCGCGGGGGCCACTGATAGTGTCATGGGACGATGTTGAGCGGGATATGCAGGCGAAACAATCCGGCCGCAATGTCGTGATTCATGAAATTGCCCACAAGCTGGATATGCTGAATGGGCCTGCCGACGGCTTCCCGCCGTTGCATCACGGCATGGCCGTAACCGAATGGTCAACAGCGCTCAGCGCCGCCTATGAAAGCCTGGTTCGACAAGTCGAAGATCACCATCACGCCTGTATTAACCCATATGCTGCAACCAGTCCCGCCGAGTTTTTTGCGGTGATCAGCGAATACTTTTTCTGTGCACCAGAAATTCTGCAGTCGCACTTTGCTGATGTTTATCAGCAACTTCAACTTTATTACCGGCAAAATCCGTTGTTGCGCGGTCTCCCGGATTCAAAATAAAATCCGTTTATATATTGTTGTTGCAGTTTAAAAAAACTTGAGAAATCAAGGATAAATATCTGAACATCATTATTTGTAGTGAATAATTATGCAAAATACATCATTCATGCGCTTGTTCCAAATTCTCTTATTATTTGCGATTACTTTCATCGTCTTCGGTAACAATACCGTTTTCGCGGATAATCGTGACAGAAAAGGCTCGAAATCTCCGGAAAAAACCGAACAGTCAGTGTTTAACGGCCAACGCATCGAGCGCCGCAACGCCGCTATTGCCCTCAAAATACCGGACAATTTTCCTTTAGGCATTGTGTCGTCTATCCGGATCGACGATTTCGCACTCTTAAAAGCCGTCAATATAGAAATTCACATTGCCCATCCTCACATTGGCGATCTTCTGGTGCAGCTGGAGTGCCCCAATGGCCGGATCGCCACTTTACACAATCGTGATGGAGGCCGTAAGAAAAATCTTGATGCAATTTATCGCGTTACGGAATGCAACAATTCTCAGGCTGCAGGAAACTGGAAGCTACGAATAAGCGATAACGCCCCCTCTGCGGCGGGGAGCCTGTTAAGCTGGAAAATACGCATTGCCGCGGATAAAACACATGAACCCTTATTTCGTATCAGCGGAATCAAAGACTGGTATTTGATCGGCAACGCGATAACGCCGGGAAACGATAGTCTTAACGTGCGCATAGACGTTAACGGTAAAGTGGAATCGGTGGAAGCATCTATCGACGCAGGACCCGGCCGGCAATTAACTAAAACAGTTGCCGGGTTTGACGGAAGGCTCGATATTTCGCAATTGCCGCCTGGCGTACATGCTGTGTCACTGGCAGCGGATGGCAACCCAGTGCCATTTGCCCATCTCCAATTCCATCGCAGCCACCCGCTTTATGTGCTGATGACGACAGACTGGGATTCTTCCGATAGCCTGGATTCGATTCTCCTATTACATGAAAAGCTGCACGAGGAGCATCCTGGCTTAAAATTCACCCACTTCTTAGGACCCTATACGTTTACCGATCCCGACGTTTCACAAGCGCGCCAAACCTATCTAGCCAATTGGCTGATCCGGCTTCGTGCTACTTATCAGGACGAAATAGGCCTCCATATCCATCCATTCTGCAACTTTGTCAATACGGTGCCGGGCGTTCCCTGTCGCTTTAAACCTTCCGACAGCTATGACAAAGGCGATACTACGGGTTATACCGTGTTGAGCAGTGCTTATAGCGAGAGCGAATATTTAAAAATGCTAAAGGCTGCCGACACGCTGTTCAACGCTCACGGCTTGGGCAAACCGACTGCATTTAGAACCGGGAGTTGGGCGGCCAACGGAGGCGTATTAAAGGCGCTTGCCGAGGACGGTTTCGTAGCCGACAGCAGCGCCAACAATTGGGCCAGAATTGAGGAATCGCAGTATGAGGACAACGGCATGCTTTACAAATGGAACCGCCAACACTGGAAACCCATAACCGATATTTCGCAGCCTTATTATCCGAATTCGCTAAACCCCGCGATAGCCGGAAATCCTGTCATTCCCATCCTGGAAATTCCCGACAACGGCAGTCTGGTGGATTATGTCACCGGCGATGAAATGATTGAGATTTTTAATGTCAACTGGTTCGGCACACCGCTGCAGCGTCCCGTGACTTTTGTTATGGGCTTCCATCCTGTCAGTTACAGCTTGGGCTATCATCGGCGAATCGAGAAGGCCCTCGCGCACATCGACAGTTTTCTCGCGTCGAATGGCGAAGGGCCTGTCGTTTATGAGAGCGTCAGCCGCCTTTCTCGCGTGTTCGAAAATTTTCCGAGGTAAGGCCGACGGTATAAGTCAATTATTTTCTTGTCTGAGCCGGCCGTTAAGCTCAATCAGCGAAGTAAGGCTTTCCATCAACCCCGGTAAATATTCGGTGGACAAGATAAACGTCCACAAATACGAAACAATTGCATAAATTTTGCCCGTGGAAAACTTGTCAACATCAACGCTGATAAACAACACAACGACAAAAACAACCATCATCAACAATTTGGTAAGGGTAAAGTTGAGCGAATTCCATTTTGAAATCCTGGTTTGAGGCAATACCTGGCGATGATAATAATCACGGATGGCTTCGGCATTCTGATCCTCGAATAATTGGTACAGGTCTTCACGGTTATCGTGTAAATCTTTCTGCAATTCGACCACGTTTTTCCGGTAACGGTTATAGATGTAAGCAATCGGAAAAATAACGGCGAAGCAGATCCCGGCGATGCGCCAATCGTAAAAATACAGCGCGATGATTCCTCCGAAAGTAGCGAAAATTTGCCAAATAATTTCCGGCAAGCGGTCTTTCAAAAAGGTGACATATTCCTTTGCCAATTCGGCGCGGGCTAGCGTTCTTGAAGGTGGATAGCCTTTTATTGTTGAACTGGAGATGACGTCACCGGCAATGTCGACATAAAGTTTCGAATAGATCTTCCCGCTGTAAAACCTGCTCAATGCACCGCCCAGCGTATTCAGCAAATAAATACCGATCCACAATGATAATGGTAGAACATAGTTCATTTTTAATTCATGTTTATAAAATTTGTCGATCAGCGCATCCAGCAGCTTACCAAAAAAGGTAGGTTCCAAGAGCCAGGTAAAGTTTTCAAGGAGTAAAAAACACACCACCAGGGAAACTCCAGGAATGTGTTTTTTTATAATTGATTTCAAATACATTGTGCGTCTTTTTTAGCGAAGAGGGTATTTGTAAAAAGCCGTCCAATATAGTTCAATCTTCTTGATATTCATATGCCTCAGTATTCCTGGCGGGCATATTAACTGCCAGGATAGTGAGCGATGAAGCATACCGGCCTCGGGTTTCCACAGGAAATTGACGATCCAGTTTATTCGTAGAAATCGCCTTGTTATGCCCGCTATCAACAGAAGGAACAGAAGCGAGACCGGATGAAATATGATCTAGCAATTTATGTTAAACCAGATACCGCCTACTATTGAGACTGATTCAAATGCAAGATGTCATCTGACCCTTCTATTTTCAATTCGTCATCTTGAGCCGGATCGGGTTGTTGATCACTTGCTGGTTTCGTGTCTATCGGTTTATTTAGGGTTTGATCCAAAGGCTGTTTGGGTGGACTTTGATCTTTGCTGTTTTGATCAACCGCAAGATCCTGTATTTCGCCATCATCATATATTTTCAAATTGACCGGTTGACCGTTATTTTTTCCTGTTAACTGATAATAACGCTTTTGAACATTTTTGACTTCATCGACTTTGAGGTTAGGGTAAAATTGGCTGAGTTGTTTCATGATAGGAAATGGAATATCGAAAAAAGGTATTTCTTTAGCTATTTTTATTATTTCACCATCGGCTGCAACAATCATGTCGGTATCAACATAATCTTTATTATTGACCATTTTGGTGCTTACAATTTCAAACTTGACATAACCGGTATCCGTCACTTTTTGAATCTTGGTAATATTATTTTGATCGATGAAATTTGCAACCGTAGCACGTACGGCATCCGGCAAAGCGTTGAACTTTATAGTAGAGCGCTCTTCGGCGGCGATTGTTGCGGACGAAATCAAGCTGAAAATTATCCAGCCAATTTTTTTGTAGTACATATGACTCTCCATTTTTTTAGTGTTAGCTCATATGGCGATTTTAAAAAGTGAATACACCTAATGAAATTGCGCAGGATTTAATGGTTATTTCGAAAAAATGCCTTTCCAGCTTCCTGAAATCAAACGGGTAATCGTCATCAGAATAATAGGAACGGAAAAACCTGTAGGGGCCGCTAGATAACGTGCTTCCCAGACAGGATCGAATTTGGCTTTATAGCTATGTAAGCCTTCAAAATTGTAAAAATGATCACCCATTTTGAAAATAGTGGCGCCCACTTTATGCCACAAGGGCGCTAAAGGCCTGTGTTCCAGTCCTGCCAAGGGCGCCATGCCTAACGAAAACCATTGGTAATTTTCTGTTTGTCCCCAGAGCATCAGTTCGGCAAATAGAAAGTCCATGATGCCTCTAGGGCTGTCCGGATGGTAACGCATCAGATCGACTGATAATTCTTCCCGCCCGGCGGTTTGCCAGAGATTGGCAAACGCCCTGATGTGACCAGTTTCGTCTTTTATCACGGCAACATCGGTGCGACGCACATAGTTTTCATCGAAAAATCCTAACGAAAAGCTCTTTTCTCGCGTGTTTTTGCTCGCTAACCAGGCATCTGAAATCTGCCGCAAGGCTGGCAGCGCGTCGTCAACTGCTGCTCCAGACAGGATTTCAAACTGATAGCCGATTTTGCCGAACTTGTTACGGGCGCTGCGCTGGGCATCATGTTTTTTGCCTTGCAGGCTGAATGCCGATAAATTCACGCGCGCATCTTCGCCAAGCTTGAATAACGACAAGCCCAGATCGAGATAAGACGGCAGCCATTCTGCGCTGGCCTGATAAAACACCGCTTTGGCGTCATAACGGTCGGCCTGTTCCAGGAATTGATACAACAGCTCATCAAAAGCGGTTTGTTCACCGATAGGATCACCCATGGCAATCCAGAATTGGGAGGTAGCGGCAAACATGATGAAAGCGTTGCGCTCAGCATTCCAAAACAGATATTTATCGCCCAGTAAAGCCAAAAAGCCTTGGGTTTCAGCGCAGTTCACCAGGATGTGCCGCGCTTCGTTGAGTTCTGCTTCAGTCGGCTTTAGCAGCGTTTGCGGTGGCGCAACGCCCAGCAGGCGGAACAAGCCAAAGGCCACAGCGACCACACTCAACAGCAATAAAGCCCTTAAAAACCTTGGCGCAGTGGCGTCATAAGAAAACTGCCACCACAAGTCGTGGGAGTATTCGACATCGCGGTAAGCGAAAAAGCCCAGCCAGATTGTGCCTCCCAGCACCAACGCAATGGCCGCCAACCAGGACTTTGAAAACGACATCCGCAATAGCGACGACCGGCGCTGAAAGTAACTGCGGGTCGGCAGCATCAGCAGCAATATCACCGACAACACCAAGGCTTCATGCCAATCGAAGCCTTTAAGTAATGATGTTGCAATACCTAATCCCAGCAAGCCAAGACTGCCATACCAGGCCGCATCGATCCTTAAGCGGATGCCACGCGCCAGAAACAGCAACAACAAGCCGCTCAGGCTAGCGGTCAAATGCGATAACTCAACCACCGGCAGAGGCACTAAGTCGCTCAGAGAATCCAAAATTTCGGAGTTGGCGGGAATTGCGCCGGAAACCAGCAATAGCCCGCCTGCCAACAACAGCAACACCGAATACAGCTGGGGCACGATAGCTGACAAAGTCCGACGCACTGCAAGCGTGCTTTCGGCAATCAGCTTCCGGCGGCTGACTATCTCGTAACTCAGCAACCCGGCACCCGCCAGCAACAGCGGCACGAAATAGTAAATAAGCCGGTACAGTAGCAACGCGCCAATCAAGAGCAAATGTTGATCAGTCGCCTCGATATCCGCCATCAGCCACAGAAAAGCGCTTTCAAACACACCGATACCGCCGGGTACCTGGCTGATAACACCCGCCACCTGCGCTATCACAAACACCACCAGAAAAGCGCCAAAATCAATATCGACCTTGCCGGCCAGAAACACCCAAAGCACCAGCGACGATAACACCACATCGATACTCGACACCAGTGTTTGCTGGAAGGTCATCGCCGGCGATGGCAAATATAACTCGAAACCTTTGATTAGCAGCGGCTTGCGCCATAGTAAAACGGCGCTCCAATAGCCCAGTAAGGCAGCGGCGCAAATCAGGCTGACCCAATGAATAGCTTGAGGCACCTGAGTTGTGTTCCTCAGGTAATCCGGTAATAGCAGACTGCCGGCCAGTCCCAGACTCAGTGCTCCCAGCAGATAGGTGATGGCCTGGAAAAAGGAAACTTTCAAAATGTCCCATCCCGGCACGCCCCATTTCGAGTAAAACCGGTAACGAATCGAGCCGCCGGCCGCCCAGGCATGCCCGGTATTGTTGCTGATCGCATAACTGAGCAGCGCCGCCGGGATCATTTTTGACAACGGAATTTGCCTATGACCGGTGAAACGTAAGGCCAGCCAGTCATAACCGGCCAGAACCAGATAATTGAGCACCATTAGCGCAAACGCGGCGAAAACGATGCGCATCGGCATTGCTTGCAACGATGACAGGATGTCGCTCAAGTGGTGAACTTTGAGCTCGTTATGAACGATATAAAGCGCGCAAATAAACAATGCCACCGGCAAAATGTGTGCGATTTTTTGAATAAAACGGCTTAGGGTTTCTCGGGTCATCGGCTAGAGATTCAAACTTTGATAGAAAAGGACTTAGGTTAGTTAATGCCGTGCTGCCGATATATATCCAGAATTTGCCGGGTTAATTTTGGATAATCCTGATCGAAATGGTGTCCCCCCGGCAATTCCAAAATGTTAGCCTCGCTATTCAGCAAACCGGTACAGGCTGTTTCGGCCTTTTCTTCTTTTCCATAGATACATAAAATCTTATCTTTCGGCATCTGCGCCAGTTCCGGAGCCAAGGGCTGTTCGCCCGCACTCTGTCCGAGCCAGCCTGAGACATGGATTTCAAAATCGGCGCTATTCCCCAATGCTATCAACACCAATAGCGCAACACTATCTTGGTCTTGTGAGGGCAGGCGATTGTATATTGCCGGCAAGATGTCGGCGCCGAATGAATAACCGGCCAGTACAAAAGACTTTACCCCCCAGTTCTTACGGTAATACGCCATGGTGGCCGCCAGATCGGCTGCCGCTTGCTCCGGTGTTTTGTGTTCCCAGAAATAACGCAGCACGTCGACACCGACCACCGGATAATTTTGGGCGGCCATCTCTCCTGCTACGGTCCTGTCCAGGTCACGCCAGCCGCCGTCGCCAGAATAAAAAAGCGTAACATTAGCGCCGGGTTTGGCAACGGGTACTTCGACTACCGGCATAGGCGCCGAAGACTGGCTAGTTTGGCCAAGGCTGGTTTTTAGCTCTTCAATCAGGAGAGTATCGAGTGGTGTATCGTAAGCGGCAATCCGGGTATCGACCTCTCCCAATGCCCTAATAAAGATGGCTGTATTGTCAGCAGGCTGATCTGTCCAGACTGAACGCCAGTTGCTTTTCAGGCCAGAGGACGAAACCAGGCTATGTTTTTGATTCTGGTTTTGGATGGATAATGGCGGACACAGAGACAAATCGGTAGGTAAATCGACTGAAAAACCGATAGAAATATTAGTGGCCGTTTTTCCCGAGGTGGAATGGGCATTGATAAATGGAATAAGCGCACCATCAGCAATACCGGCAACAATCAGCCGGTGTACTGTTGGTGCCGGCAGTTTTTTTGTCAGCGTTTTTATTAATTCGTGGACAAAGTTGTGATCCAGACATCGCGCCGTATCAAAATTAAATTCATTAAAAACCTGCCAACTATCGACAATGGCTACGCTAAGACCAGTTGCCGCCAAGCGCTGACCCAGATCCCCGGCTGGGAATTTCTTGGTATCGGCAAAAACCACCGCGAGACCTTGAGAACCCCACAGCGGTTCGGCAATAGTGATATCGTCAAGGTTTTCAGTATTAATGGTTTTTTGCAGAATTGGCGGATTGATATGCCTTACCATCCAGATGCCAAGCGCTGTTAAGCTTAACAAGAGGCAAACAAGCAGAAGTTTTTTGATTTTCATTAGAGGCTCTACTTTATAAAAAATTGGGACGTATTACTTCGGCAATTCTATCCCAAAAAACGATGCGATTAATGGGTTGATCTGCCCGGCATGCGTCACAGGAGCGGCGTGACCTGCTCCCAATACAATTTCAAGCTTGCCATTGGTCAGCATCTTTGCCAATTCACCAGAGTGTGACAGGTCAATAATGTCATTTTCACCCGCAATTACCAGTGTTGGCGCTGTAATGGCTTGTAAATCGGAATGATCAAATTGGGGGGCTGTCCGCCACAATGCCTTGATCTCCGCTTCCAGAACGGCATGCCGTTCACCCGCCCCCGACCACCAGCTGCGCAGCCAATCAGTGATTTTGCTTGGAGGAATGTTAACAGATTTATTCTGAACCCTATTGGCTTCAGGGATCAACCCGGAAGGTTGAAAATTGGCGCTGATAGCAACGATTCGTCCTACACGCTGCGGCGCTTCCAGCCCCAGTAATAATGCAATAATGCCGCCATCGCTCCAGCCGACAATATCGGTATGCCTGATATCAAGCTTATCCAGCACCTGCAGGGTATCTTCCGCAAAGACTTGATAGCTGAGTCTGGTATTGCCAGGCGTCGAATCGCCATGACCGCGGGTATCGATCAGTACGACTCGCCGCCCGGCCGCAACCAGCCACGGAATCTGGGAAAACCAGCTGAGTTTGTTACTCAGCCCGCCATGCAATAACAGCACGGGATCACCTCGGCCGTAGGAGACATAATGGATATGCGCACCCCGGTAATCAATAGTGCCGGTTTCAGTCTCGGCAGTTGTTGAGCACCTCCAGATCAGGTAGGTTAGCGCATTAACCGACATAGGCCTTAGCCAGACAAAAAGTGACACGACTATTACCAACAAGATCACCCAACTGATACGGAACAATCGCTTCATTTAAAATTCTCTAACAGAAGCAATATCAAATTTTTACGAAACGATAAAATAGGCGCTTAGCCACTTCAGCCGTCACGATATAAAGCACGACAATGCCTGCCAATAGAGCCAATACATTCAGCGGAAGCGGTTGAAAGCCAATGAGCGTTGCGAACGGCAGATAAGGCAAGGCCAAAGTCGCCGCGACAATAGTGAACGTGGCGATCGCCAGGTAGTTGCCGGGGCGGCTTTTGAAAACCGGTTTCTGGCTGCGCACCACAAAAACAATCAAAGCCGCCGACACCACCGATTCCAGAAACCAGCCCGTGCGAAATTGCTCGACCGGCACCTGTAACCACCAGAGCAGGCCGAAGGTCAGATAATCGAAAACGGAACTGACGATGCCGAAGGTGAACATGAATTTGCGAATGAATTGAATATCCCAGCGCCGGGGTTGGGTCACCATTTCCGCGTCCACATTATCGGAGGCGATGGTCATCTCCGGGAAATCGGTCAGCAGATTGGTCAATAGAATTTGCTTGGGCAATAACGGCAGAAAAGGCAGAAACAGCGACGCGCCGGCCATACTGAACATGTTGCCGAAATTGGAGCTTGTTGCCATAAACACATATTTTAAAGTGTTGGCAAAGGTAATGCGGCCCTCCTTGACGCCTTTGACCAGCACTTCCAGATCTTTTTCCAGTAGGACAATTTGGGCGGTTTCCTTGGCGACATCGGCGGCGCTATCGACCGAAATGCCAACATCGGCGGCATGCAATGCCGAAACATCGTTAATACCGTCGCCCATATAACCGACCACGAAACCGGCTTTCTTAAGGGCAATGATGATGCGTTCCTTCTGGTTGGGCTCGACTTCGGCAAATACATTCACTTCAGCCACCTGATTCATCAGGGCGCTTCCGCTCATTTGTTCGATTTCCGGGCCGGTTAAAATTTTGGCGCCTGACAGCCCCAATTGCTGACTGACAGTTTCGGCCACCAACCGGTTATCTCCGGTGATGATTTTTAGGGTGACGCCCAGTTGCCTGAGTTGCTCGATGGTTTGAGCACAGTTGGCTTTAGGCGGATCGAACAGGGTGATAAATCCCAAAAACCGCATGTCCTGTTCATCGTCTTTAAGCAGTTTTTTTTCTTCAGCGAAGGGTTTATAAGCAACGCCCAAGGTGCGGAGGCCTTGCGCACTGAAGGCTTCATAGCTTTGTTGAATACGTTCCCGGACCTCATCGATAGCCGTCAGGGTGCCGTCGCTATTTTCAACATGCGTGCAGGTGCTCAGAACGTTAGTTAGCGCGCCTTTGGTGATTAGCATGTTCGCGCCTGAGTCGGAAATGAGCATACTCAGGCGCTTGCGATAAAAATCGTACGGAATCTCGGCTAATTTGCGGCACTCTTTGACATCGAATGCACGAAAATTCCGGATCGCTTCATCGATAGGATTATTAAAGCCGGTCTCATAAAAGGCGTTCAGATACGCATACCGCGATACTTTGTCGCTGGCTTCGCCGTTCAAATCCAAAGCGCCCTTCAGGTGCACCTTGCCTTCGGTTAAGGTGCCGGTTTTATCGGAACACAAGACGTTCATGCTGCCGAAGTTCTCGATGGAAGCCAGCTGTTTGACAATGACTTTTTGGGCAGCCATGCGTTTGGCGCCATGCGCCAGATTGACACTAATCACTGCGGGCAGTAATTGCGGCGTCAAGCCTACCGCCAGCGCCAGCGCAAACAGAAAAGAATCCATCACCGGTTTATGCAGATAGACATTTACGGCAAAAATCATGATGACCAGGATTAAAGTGACTTCCATCAGCATATAGCCAAAGCGCCTGATGCCGCGTTCAAAATCGGTTTCAGGCGCCTTGAGTTTGATGCGTGAAGAAATTTTGCCGAATTCGGTACTTTGTCCGGTCGCGATAACTAACGCTTTTGCTTCGCCGCTTTGCACATGGGTTCCCATCCATAAGGCATTGCTGCGCTGGCCGAGCGGCGCATCGGCGGCGACGAGTCCGGTTGATTTTTCGGCCGGAAAACTTTCGCCGGTGAGTATGGCTTCATCGATGAAAAGATGGTCGGCTGATACTAATAGACAATCGGCCGGAATAATATCACCGGCTTTCAATACGATCATATCGCCCGGCACCAGCGCTTCAGTGGCAACTTCGGATAGGGTATTGTTGCGCAGCACCGCTACCTTTATTTGCACCAGCGCAAGTAACTTTTCCACGGCATCGGCTGCGCCTTTTTCCTGCCAGAAACCCAGGATGCCGCTGATTAGAACGATGGTTAGAATAATGGCGGCATCGACTTTGTCATGCAGGAAAAACGATAATCCCGTGGCAAACAGCAAAATCAGGATAATGGAACTTTTAAACTGGGACAGAAACAGGCGCCACGGCCCGGTTTGTTTTTTTTCGTTCAATTGGTTCGCGCCATAGCGTTTTATGCGTTCGTCAGCCTGCGCCTGGCTCAATCCTGCCGTTGTCGCTTGCAGGCGTTCGAGATGCCGATCAAGGTCTATACTCCAGAACGCTGAATCGCTGTTGGTTCTGCCCGCTCGTTGAGGCATGGTCATTGTGCTCTCCGTCGTCTTGAATGAAGTCTGGACATGATGTTTCACTGAATAACGCTTAGGTTTATTCAATTGTTTGATAGTGCAGGCTGATTTTAATCATCGCCCAACCCAGCAAGATCATATTAATGCCTACGAGCAGGCCAAGAACCCAGAGTCCTGTAGCCGGCCATCCCGCCCAAACGACAAGGGCCAGTAATAACGCGGTAATACCGCTGAACAACACTCTGCCCCAGTGCGTGAGCGGGCGCATCATCAACGCCATATAAATTTTGACCATGCCTTCCATGGCAAAAAATGCCGTTAATAGCAGGGTCAGGCTCAGGCTGCCCTGAGCCGGTTCTGTCACAAAAAAATAACCGAGCAATGTTTGCAATAGTCCGCTAAAAAACCAAAGGCTGAATCCCGGCATGTTGAAAATACTGACGGCCCTGATAATCTGAACGATGCCAGCCACCAACAACAGCCAGCCTAAAAAAAGCGTGATACCTAAGGAAAAAAATTGCGGAACGATCACCGCCAGGGTGCCGAGAATAACGAAAAAAACACCTTCCGCTAAAAACACCCTCCAGTGTTTTTGTAGATAGACGAGCATGGATTGCTGCATTTGTTGTAAATCGATCGTGATGAATTTATTCATAATTTCCTCATTTGCGAGAGTAGTTGGCGGCGCCGTTCAAATCCCCTGACAGGGGACAATCGAGGATAGAATAAACCCTGGCGGCCGGTCGATGCTAAGGTAATCATGCGCATCGCCGGAGCCTAATCATATTAATAGAGGGCGGCGCTGCCCTTATTTGGATTTTTGGGGGTGCGTGATCTTGTCCTTAAAAGCCGAAAACCCATTTTTGATTTTATCCCAGGTAGCCGCCGATTTTTCGGAATGAATGACGTCTTTCAGTTCGTCGATCGAATCGTAAAGCACTTTGTAATCGTCTTTGTTACCGTAGCCCAAGATTTCAGCCAATTTCAGTTTGTCCTTGGCGGCATCGGTCAGTATCAGGATTTCAGTTCTGCTGGCTTCTTTAGTTAGATCGCTCTTATGCTCATACTCCGATGCTGCTGTCAGCAAAGTTTCAGCGCGTAAGACCGGTAATGGCATAATCTCAGTCATTTCAACCAACATATTGAGCACATCATACAGAGCTTCTTCCGCCTCTTTTGTTTTACCTTGATCGATCAGTTTGACTGCATCCTTGATCGCCTGCGGGTAGGTGCCCAAAGGAATGTTGATGGTGGTAATGCGTACTTCACTGACAAGCTGGTTCAAAATTTTACGGGCATCCTGAACTCTGTGGTCTCCAAGTAAGTCATCAGCCGCATCGACTATTTTTTCAACTTGCTTAGCATCATTGTCAAAATCGTAAACATTCGCTTCTATATTGGCAGGTATTAAATTTAAGCCCGGGTACTTTGCGAGCAGGATATCAAGTTTCCCCGAAACATCCTGCAGTAAAGCCATTGCCTGTTTAGTATCACCTTTCTTTAATGTCATTAAAGCGTGTTGTGTTCCGGTAATTGCCGCTAAGGCTTCCTGTTCAACTTTTTGGTGTCTTTCTGAAAGCAATTTGCGCTTTGTGGCCAGGGATTCTTTGGACTGATCCGTTGCTGAAGAAGCCGAAAGCGCGGTACCGGTCGCCGCTGCAACACTCATTGCAGAGCCGATGGTTGTAGTTAATGCAATAGCCACCGCTAGCGCTGTTTTTTGAAAGGTATGTCTTTTCATGGTTTTTCCTTCATAGTAATGCTAATTAAACCGGCCGCTTAGCCGGTAGGCGTAAGAGTTAGACCCGAGGTTAGATTATGCCGGCGTTTGCCTGGTGAATCCGGACCGGTTGGAAAGAGTCTTGTTTCTTCTGATTCAGTACTCAGCAAGCTGTATGCCAAGAGTTTAATATCAGGGGTATTAAATCAAAGGAGGGAGGGTTCAAAACCGTCAAAGCCACGGCAGCAGCAAGAGTCACGCTGCTGTCATCGCTACCGGCGGCTCACTCAAGCCTGATTTTTTATGTTTCCGGCCGCTGCCAGCAGTCATAAAATGGCTAGCTTGGTTTAAAAACACACATTGAGTTGGTTCATTTCAACCATTGCAAACCTTATTCGCTTTTAAACAAAATCTAAAGCAACAAGGTTTTTATAAGCCGGGTTATCTGGGCTTGTAACAGTGCGTATAATCGGCTTTGCCTGTGAAACCAGCAAGCTGCTGCCGTGTCGAACTTTCCAGGCAATTGCCCTGGCGACTGAGGCAGGCGACAGCCCCATTTAGTGCAGGATTAATTTTTCTTTAGGTATGAATGTGTTGAGGAAGCGCCAATGTCATTACTGAATAATTTAAGGCAGATATCCACTTCTGCATGTGAACAGATTAAAGCCATTCGTTATGACTGGTATGTGTTGATGGCCCTCCTGTTTTTATCAATTGTGGGCGTGGGCATTACCGACGCATCAGAGCGTTATAGTCATTGGTATTGGACGGCTATGGTGCCGGTTTTTTTCAGTGCCTGCCTGTTTGTAGAATGGCAAGCGTCAAGGAAATCGGGGCAGTCGGCTCGATCGATAATCACCAGGCAAATCCAGTATTGGCTGGGCTTACTGGCGGGTGTGTATTTAACATTTTTTCTACGCGAGATTGGCAGTCTGGATAATCAAACAACCGGCTTAATTTTGCTTTTATTATTCGCCCTCACAACATTCCTGGTCGGCGTCACCATGGGTTGGTTGTTTCGATTATTGGGTTTGTTTCTTGGCTTGAGCCTGTATTTTGTGGCCTATATGGAACACTTCATTCAGGTGCTCATCTTGCTATCAGTGCTGATTCTCGTCGCCTATCATTTTCTGGTTCGATATTTTGGTCATGGTGGCCTGACCAAAGAATGATGATTTGTAAAATGCTGGACTTGAGCTGATGACTTAACAATTAGTTCTGTTTTTAATAGAAAAAAACCACATCTGATAGATGCTAAGCAAGATTTGCAAGCCCATGGAAAGTCCCATTAATGCGCCACTGAAAATGACCACGTAAGCAAATGAGGAAATTTCCTTGGTAATGAACCAAGACACCACATCCAATAGCATGGCGGCAAAGGGGATCACCACCGCCACTCTTTTTACATAAACATTGATATCACAAAGCAAAAATATTTTGCCTATAAAAAACAATATAAAGGCAATGCCAAATAAATGAATATGAGAGACACGAACTAAGGTAGGTACTGTTGCGCCACCAGCGTGCGCCACCTCGGATACAGTAGTGTAGTGAGTTAAATCCGGTAAAGAAGGATTAACGCTGGGCGTATGGCACAAAATACAGTCGCGATTTAATATCGGGGCAATTTTCTCGTCATATTCCGGCTCGTCGGCGCCATTGTGTATCCATTGCAAAATGACATCTTTGTCGCTTTTGAAGCGCAGATTCGACTCCATAATGCCATTGATTGCCGTACCTAAGCGGGTCTGGCCGTTTGAGCCATGATAACTGATAACGATATCTTCAACCGAAAGTCCGGCTTTTCCGTCAAGCCCCTGATGGGTGTAATACATATTGGCAAGAGCCGCCAGATAACCGAGCCCTATCGTGAGCAGAAACACGGTATTTAAAATTCTTTCGCTGACGGAAATGTCTTTAAAGCGGGTATACTTTTCGGCCATGGTCAATTCCAAGTATAGTGTAAAAGAGTGCTGTGAAAGTTTGGCTGATAACTTAACGTGATGAAATTTAAGGTGAAAAACAGCCTGGTTAATATTTTTGTGGTGCGTCAGGATAATGCGTGTAGAGCAGTTAAGGTCTGTAAACTAAAACCCAGGCAAGGTGTGAAACCACCTCACCTGTGTTTTTATCTGGACTGAACAGGCTAAACCTGTAGCGGCCGGATTTATTCAAGTTAGAACGCCAGCCAACCATTGATCATGAAAGTATTATTTTGACTTGCCAGATCGTTGGTGCCGTTGGCTTGGGAATAGCCGATATATTGCAGGCTGGTGCGCAAATTCAGCCACGGATTCAGATAGGAAGTGGATTTGCCAAATGGGACATAAACCAGTTCTGCTGTGTAGTATTGGCTGTTTGGTCTGTTTTGGTCCAAGTCATGTGATCCGTTTATTTTGTTATACGCGAAAGTAATACCGTAGGTCTGGTCGAATGTATACGCGAGATTAAGTTTATAGGTTGTCAGATAAGTTCTATCAGTAAAGGAGCTTCGACTTGCCAATAGTTTCTGATCTTCGTAAATATAAGCAGTTTTGGCTTCAAAGATATGCTTCGGATTCGCCATGTACTGATAGGTGGCATCGACAGCAACATCAGTGTAGTGATCCGCGCCATTCGCCTTATTGCGCTCAGGAAAAACATCGGCGCTCATCCCGTAATGCCCCAGCGAAAAGTAGTGTCCCTTCCAGTCGTGTTGCAAAGCGGCACGCCAATAAGGTGCCGGACCGTCGAGACTCACACGGTCAGGGGCGCCGATACCGAAAGCTCTCTGAAAACTGCTGGAAAATGAGCCATAAGCGCCGGCCTCCAGATACAGCAGATTATTAATCATTGTATACGCGGTGGCGCCGCCTACTTGAGAGCCTAGCCCACCGTCAATCAAGGGACTTGACCCGACACCAGGCTGGACTCCACTTCCAGTATAAGGAAATCCCCAGACGGGTGTGGTATTCCACAAGTCTTGCACGGTCGGGTTATTATTTAAAGACACGCCATAGGTAATCGGGGTGTCGCCAAGATCCAGTTGATCAGCGAAACGGATATCGGTGTTATCCATTTCAAGTTTATCTTCATAGCCGTTATAAGTGCCTTGTACAAATGCACCAACCTTGCCATAAACCCGCCCTGCGTAAAATAACGAGGCTTCATCAAACGTAAAGTTATTGTTTTTATTGAAGCCGGACAATATGGGGGCTTCAGGATTACTTGCGCTTTGTACGGCCTGATCCTTTTTGGTATTCGTAAATGACCCCATGATCATGGCGCTAATGGGGGGCAATTTGGCATTGTTTCCACTCCCGCCACCCATGGTGTAACCGCTTAATTTAAATTCACGGCCAAAAGGCGTCAGGTTAGGGCCGAAAGATTGGGTGTGACATGTGCTGCAGGCCTGGCCCGTTTGCCGCGCAAAACTTGGCATAGCCTCGGCATTCGTGCCCAGCAAAAGGCTTATTGAACTTAGAACCAGCAAAAATACTGGATAAACAATTGGCTGGAGTTTCCGTTTAAAATGCACCTGTATAGTTTTCATTTTATTATTTTTTGAAATCATGATTGTCCTTTAAGGAGTTGTAGCTGATTGCTTAAGCGGTGGCTATTCAGCATTGTAGAATTTTGAATTTAAAGCTTATTATTTTTTTCTTTGTGTATTTTGCGGGTCACTATCCAGCGAAAATGACCGTGCTAAGTAGCCTAAAACACAAGCTTTAACAACAGGGATTGATATGCGCAATGTTTTCTGATGCAACCTTGTTAGCTATAGGGTATACGCAATTTTTGAGCCATTAAAGGGGGTAAAAAAATAACATGAATGAAATCAAGGGCAATTGAAAAGAAATAGGGTATTGAAACAGACAAGAAGAGGGAAGAAGGTTCAAATACACCGTTTGAAGCGGTTCTTTTAAACCGGGCCGGTTCTTTTAAACCGTCATTTATGGTGAATATGAGAGGGTGTGATTAAAAATTGATTTATTCAGCGCGCATACCAGCATTATGATACGAGGGCGGCTTTAGTAGCTCCTACCCATCAACTCGGAATAATCAGTTACACACCCCAGAGGCACTACGTTCACTTGGTTTCTGAAAAGTTTTCTAATAAAAATCATTACAAAAAGGTATAGTTTTGGAAGGCTTCTCGCAATGTGGGTAAGCTAATCTATATCCGAAATCAGGCAATCCTGCCTGATAGTAAAGAGGATTGATAGATGAACCAAACACACAGCAAAATTCTGAAAACCCTGGCAATGGTCATAATTACAGGCACGGCTGTTAACGTAGCGCAAGCAGGCGAAGCCAAGGACAAGGAAGCCAAAGAGTTGAAGCTTTTTAGCCAGGCCAAAATTACATTGTCCGAAGCGATCAAAGCCGCAGAACACAAAACCGGCGGCAAGGCCATGGAAGCAGAAGTGGATGATGAATCAGATACCGTTCAGTTCGAGGTCGAGATTGTCAAAGACGGCAAGATTCATGATGTCCTGGTCGATGGCAAAACCGGCAAGGTGCTTAAAGTTTCCCTGGATGATGAGTCCAAGGAAAGCACTGAAAACGAGAAAGAGTAATTTCAACGCCGGGGAACTTAGCCCCGGCATTTTTTCGATACCATGAAAATATTAATTATTGAAGATGATAATGAAACCCGGGATTATGTCTCGTCTGGTCTGAAAGAGGCGGGCCACGTTGTCGATTCGACAGGGGATGGCTATGAAGGCCTGCTCCTTGCCAAAGAAACAAAACATGACCTGCTGATTGTCGATCGAATGCTGCCTGGCCTTGATGGACTGACGCTGGTAAAAACCCTGCGCAGCGCGGGCTGTTCTGTTCCGGTACTGTTCCTTACCACCATGTGCGGGATTGATGATCGTGTAGAAGGCCTGAATGCAGGCGCGGACGATTATCTGGTCAAACCGTTCGCTTTCAGCGAGCTTGGCGCGCGGGTCAATGCGCTGCTACGCAGGCCGAGGGAAACAGTGGAACAGAAAATCCTGCAGGTTTCGGGTCTGGAAATTGACCTTCTGAAAAGGGTCGTCAGGCGTGGCGGGCAACTCATTGATCTTCAGCCCACCGAGTTTCGCCTGCTTGAGTATCTGGTTCGTCATGCCGGACAGGTGGTAACCCGTACCATGTTGCTTGAGAACGTCTGGGATTTTCATTTTGATCCCAAAACCAATATTGTCGAAACCCATATCAGCCGCTTGCGCGCAAAGCTCAATGCCGGGAACAGGTCCGATCTCATTCATACGGTTCGCGGCGCGGGATATAGGCTTCATGAAGCTGCCTAGCATTGCCGGTACCATTAGTTTTAAGCTCTCCGCTTTATATTTGATTCTTTTCCTATGTTCTTTTTTATCCATTGGCATCAGCGTTTACTGGTTGACCTTTCAGACACTGGAGCAACAACTTAAAGAGACTGTCGAGTTCGAAGTCATCCGGCTGAAAAGCGAATATGATTCAGGCGGGCTATCAGAATTGACAGACGAAATTGGCGAAGTTACCAATCCGGCAGCGCACACCCAGCTTGAGTACGGGCTGATCGATCAGAATGGCCAGTTGATAACCGGAAACCTCAAGAATTTTCAACCTTCCGAGGGCTGGCAGACCATCATGCGAACACCGGCGGCCAATAAGCCTAAGGAGCTTTATTACATCAGGGTCATGGCCCTGCCAAATGCTATCTGGCTGGGGGTGGGCCACAACGGCGCGACTCTTCAGAAGGCCGGTGAGGCGATTATTCAAGCTTTTATTTGGGTCTTCGTTTTAGTCATCTTGCTGGGCGCAGGCGGTGGACTGTATCTCAGTGGCGCTTTCCTGAGGAAAATCGAGAGCATTACCAAAGCGACCCAGGCCATTATTGCGGGTGATCTGAAGCACCGGCTGCCCGTTTCACAAAACCGGGATGAACTGGATAAGCTGGCATTATTATTAAACCTTATGCTCGATAAGATTGGGGCGTTAATTGAGAATATTCAGCAAGTTTCCAATGACATAGCGCACGATCTGCGTACGCCGGTCAGTCACTTAAAATTCAGGCTGGAAGACGCTCTAACAAAGAATCTCACGGCAGAGCAATACAAGGAAAAAATTGCTTGCGCCTCCCAGGAAGTCGATTCGATTCTCGATACCTTCTCCGCCATGCTGAGAATTTCCCAGATTGAATCCGGCACCCGCCGCAGCGGTTTCAAAATCGTCAATCTCAGCGATATTGTTGCTTCCGTGACTGATGCCTTGTCTCCGGTAGCGGAGGAACAGGGAAAAACCATCTGCGCAGACATTGACCCGGACGTAACACTGACTGGTGATAAGGAGCTGCTGACGCAACTGGCTTTTAATCTGCTGGATAATGCCATCACGCACACGCCCGGCAACACACAGATCAAGGTCAGTCTACGATCGCCGGGTACACAGGCTGAATTTATGATTGCCGATAGCGGCCCGGGGATTGCCGAGGCGCACCGTGAGAAAGTATTGCAACGCTTTTACCGGCTGGAACAAAGCCGTACCACGCCAGGCAACGGCCTTGGCCTGAGTATCGTTGCCGCTATTGTCGATCTTCACGGCGGCACCATCGAGTTTACAGATAACAAGCCGGGCCTGAAAGTAATGCTACATTTCGATGCCAAACAGCAGGGCCCTTGCCGGCTGGGCTAAAACCAGCCTTGCTTCCGGTTGTGCAGCGCTTGCTGTCGGCTTGACCTGTTTTGCTGCGGCGGCCGAGGCGGGTTGCCAACACCATGCTATCATCGTCGGACCTTGCTCAGACGCCGGCTTCGATCAACTGAAACATCTTGCTAATCACCTGTGTTGTTGCATTGTCATCAAACGTTAATACTACATTGTTACGATCAAGGGTTTATCAGATATTCACTAATAATGCCACGTTCTGGCCGTCAATATGCTCTTACCATTTGATTCCCTGGCACTATCTCGTTTTTCAAACTGAGCATTAGCACTAAAATCATCAATACCAAGGAAATCTCCATGAGCACCACAAAAGAGTTGCAACAGCTTGCCGAAACCCACGGCACACCGTTGTTCGTAATAGATCACGACGAACTGCGGAGCAATTATGCGCTTTTCAAAAAATATCTCCCCCGAGTCCAGGCCTATTACGCGATCAAGGCGAATCCGGATCCGGCCATAGTCAAGACGCTGTTCGAGGCCGGAGCCAGTTTTGATGCATCGTCTATTGCAGAATTCAGACTGGTCTACGAAAACATAAAGGCTATGCCGGAGCAGGAGCAGCATCAGTGGATATGGGAAAACATTATTTATGCGAACCCGATCAAGGCAAACGAGACGCTGATCGAGCTTGACAAGTACAAGCCGCTAGTTACCTTCGACAACAGTGATGAAATCCTCAAGATCAAAGAGTTCGCCCCACATTCCGGGCTTGTTCTGCGTCTCAGGGTTTCCAATGCCGGGGCTATGGTGGAACTCTCCTCAAAATTTGGAGCAGAACCTAAAGAGGCGGTCGATATGATTTTGGAAGCCGAAAAGGAAGGACTTGCCGTCGAGGGGCTAAGCTTCCACGTCGGAAGCCAGACCACCAATTTCGAGAACTACGTGCAAGCCATCGATCTTGCTGCACTTATATTCAGGGAAGCCCGGGAGCGCGGTTACGAAAAGATGAATTTACTGGACATCGGCGGTGGTTTTCCGGCCCCCTACGATGCTTCAGTAAAGCCTTTCAGCGAATTGGCGAAGCGGATAAATGCCGAGTTGGACAGGCTCTTTCCACCAGAAGTAAAAATTATTGCCGAGCCGGGAAGATTCATGGTTGCGACTGCATGCACAGCGGTGGCGAAAATCATTGGCAAAGCGGTACGGCACGGAAAACTCTGCTATTACATCGATGACGGGGTCTATCAAACTTTTTCCGGCATCATCTTCGACCACTGTCAATATCATTTGGAATCCTTCAAGGAAGGTCCGACCCAGATATGTACTGTGTTCGGTCCTACCTGTGACGGGCTGGATGTTATTTCGATGACTGAAGAGCTTCCCGCCAATCTTGAACGTGGTGATCTTCTCTACAGCAGAAACATCGGTGCCTATAGCGGAGCGACATCTACATGGTTCAATGGTTTTCCGCCCGCCAAGGTTGTTCACATCAACCGCTGAGCTGATTATCGCTGTTTAAAGTCTTTTATTCACCACGAAGCGTGACCTGTCAAAGTTGCCACAGATTCACTGATTAGAAATAATGTAATCTGTGAATCTGTGGCGATATATTTTTTTGCGAGTTACCGTTTCTTGGAGTGAGATTTTTTCTTTTTTCCTGAATCCGGCTTATCCTTCGAATGCTTAGACTTGGCCTGCTTGCCGGGAGTGAGAGCAATCATCGGATTTGCTGCAGAAACCGTGACCGTAGCGGTCGATTCTGAAAGTTCTTTCTCAAGAGACCTGACTTTCCCCTCGAAAGAATGCTTGCCGCCGGGCTTGATTTCCTTCACCTCGGTAGGCAGGCCGATACGGTCAAGAATTTCGATGAACGGCTCTGGATCAAGCTCCTCGACATTGACCATCTTTTTTACATCCCAAACTCCGCTGGCAATCAGCATGGCGGCTGCAACCGGCGGGACGCCTGCTGTGTAGCTGATCCCCTGAGACTCGACCTCCTCGTAGCATTGCTTGTGGTCCGAGACCTGATAGATCAGCACCTCGCGCTTTTTCCCATCCTTCCAGCCTTTGATGAAGTTGCCGATGCAGGTTTTTCCAGTATAGCCGGGCGCGAGCGTCATCGGATCGGGAAGCAGCGCCTTGACGACCTTGAGCGGCACGACCTCCTGGCCGGTAGTCAGGGTCACCGGCAGGTGCGAGAGAAAACCGAGCGTGCGCAGTACCGTGAATACATTGATGTAGTGGTCGCCGAAGCCCATCCAGAAACGGATGCTGTTGGCATCGATATTCTTTGACAGGGAATGCAGCTCGTCATGACCGTTCAGGTAGACCGGCTGTTTTCCGACCACAGGAAAATCATATTCCCGCTTCACCGAGTGGGTCGGAAACTCCTGCCACTGCCGGTCGATCCAGGTCCAGACCTTTACGAACTCCCGGAAATTGATCTCCGGGTCAAAGTTGGTCGAAAAATATCGGCCGTGACTGCCTGCGTTCACATCCAGTATGTCTATCGTATCGATCTTGTCGAAGTAACGTTTGACAGCCAGGGCGCAATAGGCATTGACTACGCCCGGATCGAAACCGGCGCCGAGGATTGCGGTGATGCCCTTTTCATCGCAGCGCTCCTTCCGCAGCCACTCGTAATTAGCATACCAGGGCGGCTGCTCACAGACCTTGTCCGGATCCTCGTGAATGGCGGTGTCGATATAGGCCGCGCCGCTCTCGATGCACGCTTCCAGCACCGACATGTTGAGGAAGGCCGAGCCAAGGTTGATGACGATGCCAGTTTTGCTCTTCTTGATCAGTTTAACGGTCGCAGGAATATCCAGTGCGTCGAGCTGCGCCGAATAAAGACGGCCGGCCGGATCCTTGAGATGTCCTTTCCGCTTCACGCTTTCGATGATGGCGTCACATTTTGCTTGCGTCCGCGAGGCGATGCAGATATCACCCAGGACATCGTTGTGCATCGCCGCCTTGTGCGCCGCCACATGCGCCACTCCCCCAGCGCCGATAATCATTACGTTCTTTTTCATACCTGAATTCCTCATTAGGATAAATTGCCCATGTAATCTTGATATTCAAAACTGCGCACCAGTTCTACCGTGCCGT
Source organism: uncultured Gammaproteobacteria bacterium (assembly GCA_963848675.1). Lineage (GTDB taxonomy): Bacteria > Pseudomonadota > Gammaproteobacteria > Methylococcales > Methylomonadaceae > CAWKEY01. Next base: position 70,106 of record CAWKEY010000023.1, on the reverse strand, counting down.
TGAGCCTCCGTACCGCAATCGAAGGCATCGCAACGCCGTTGAACCAGTTTTTCTTCACCATCGTGTATCCTCCTGCATCGGCGATGCGCACCTCGTCGCCAATCTTCAGTGTGGTATCCAGTTCGTAGCTGCCGAACACATCACCCGCCAGACACGTCCGGCCGGCGATCATCATCCGCTGAGTCCCAGGGCCCGGGAAGGAAATTCTCGGGGTCGTCTGGTAGATCAGGTGATCCAGCATATGCGCCTCGACAGAGGCATCAATGATAGCGATGTCGGCTTCGTTATGAACGACATCGAGCACTGTGGTTACCAGTTCTGTACTACAACTGACGGCCGCCTCACCCGGTTCAAGATAGACCTGCACAGCGTATCGTTCGCTAAAATTCTTCAAGACGCGGCAGAATTTTTCCAGCGGGTAGCCGTCTCTCGTAAAATGAATACCGCCGCCAAGGCTGACCCATTCCATGCTTTCCAGTAGAGCGGCGTACTTGATGCCAATCTGGTCTATGGCGGCGGCGATGTTCTCGACATCGTCATTTTCGCAGTTGAAATGGAACATGACGCCGCTGATCAAGCCAGCCACGCCCTGGAGTTCATGTTCGCTGCATACCCCCAGCCGCGAATATCTGCGCGCCGGGTCTGCCAGATCAAAGTGGGAATAACTGATGCCCGGATTGACCCGAAGACCGACTTTCAGGTTGCTCACGCGGCCGTGGAACCTTTTTAGTTGCGAGATGGAATTGAATATCACCTTGTCGGCAAACTTGGCTACCGCTTCAAGCTCTTCAGCGGAATAAGCAACGCTGTAGGCATGCACCTCCTTGCCGAATTTCTCGCGGCCAAGCCGCGCTTCGAAGAGAGAACTGCTGGTTGTGCCGTCCATGTACTGACGCATCAGATCGAACACGCACCAGGTTGAAAAGCATTTGAGCGCCAGGACCGACTTTGCGCCGGACTCCTCACCAATGCGTCGGATGATTTCGAGATTGTGTTTCAGGCCTGCTTCATCGATAAGATAATACGGGGTGCGCAATTGCGGCATTTTTGGGAACTCGCAGAGAAGCGATAAGGTGCCGGAAGCATAAAATCATCGGTAGCCTTTGTCAATTCCGGTGGAATTCCATTACTGACGGGTGCCGCCGGCATCCCCAGTGATCCACTAGGCGAATGATCAGGGGTATGGCCTTGAGCCATTATCAGCCAGTTACATTTGCTCAGGCCGGTCAACAAAGATTGATATAAACCGAGTTGCAAGGGGTTAAAAATTGATAAAAAGGGACCCCATAATCATGTGATTCATGGTGTTATTGGTATGCGTGGCATCATCGAGATATTGATTGAGATATCCCCCTTCGGCTCTGAAGTTCTTATTAAAAGTCCAGCCGAGGCCCGCAAACGCTCGGTTTTGATCAAAGCCGGATTGACCGCCCGCGCGTGTCGAATTGGCTCGTACGAAGAACTCGTCCCAGGTGATCAGGCTCAAGCGCGGTTCAAATTCCAGAGGGTGCATGAATCGAATCATCTGCCGTGGACGCACGCGCACATCATTGCCATTGCCCGGTATGAAATTGGTCTCGACCATGGTCCTGAAGCTAAAAGTTCCGAAACTGGTCGGTAAAACATAGCGGAAGGCGGGCCACAAATCTTGTTGGGATTTATAGGGTTTGCCGATGTTTTGTGTAGGCACCCAGGTGTAACCCGCCCAAATGGTTGCGCGGTCACTGAGCGAATAACCCACCGCTGCGCGCACCATACCTTGATACCAATGATCCCAGTTGTCGTTGAAACGGGATTGACCTTCTACCCAGATACGCCCCTTTTCCAGACTCGGATTCACAACCTTGAGGCTACCCTCGCCGACAACTTGCAGCCAGCTACCGGCGTCCTGAAGCAAATCATCCGCTTCCACTGCGGTCGATACCATGCCGAGAGAACATAGAATTGCCGTCATCATTCCCACTGTCTTTATTTTTTTCTTTAGCATATCGCTTACTCCGTTTCTTATTGGTACTAAGTTCCTAAGCCATTCGACCCGGAACCCAAAGAGGTTTTTTTCTTATCGCACCTAGATTCACTTAGGAACGCGGATCAAATAACTTGAGCAACTCTGAGCAGCAATTTTTTGCGTAGGTGCGGATTTATCGGCACTGTGCGAATAAATTCACACCTACACTTGTTCAACTTATTTCGTGCGCATTACTTAACTTTATTAGGCATATTTTTAAGCCGCATGAGGGTTCTACGATGCGGCAGAGTGCTGTGTACCGCTATCCATGTCTTCAGCTACGATACTCACTTCACTTGGCCTGCCCATGCATAGCCTTTGGAACACGCGCGCGGCGGCAATGCCGTTAATGACGAAAGCAATCGTGATAGGCAGTGCAAACCAGGGATCGTGGCTGCTGGCGTGGGAAAGCAATAAATCTTCCCCGAGGAAGGCCGGCGAAATGGGAAATCCGACCAGACCTAAGAAACTCAAGAACAATAGCAAGGACATTGCCGGCTGCGTTTCCGACATCGCCCGGTAAGCGAATGGGGAGCCGGCAAAGTCTTCATGTCTGAGCAGTCTGGCCAATACTGCGATCCCTAAAAGCCAGGCAGGGATGATGCCGCTGGCAAAGATCACCACATCGAACCAGGCGGCGGGATTTAAAAACAAAATCGCGACACCCGCCAATAATGAGCTCAGGCTGATGGCATTCCAGACGCTGAATGGGCTGTGTTTTTGGCTGAACGCACTCAATGAGGCGAGCACCATAACCACGGCTACCGGGATCGACAAATATTTGCTATCAAGGCCGGCCGCGTCGAGGGCGAGCCATGCCAATACAGGGGCACCTAAGCCAAAAAGGAGTTTCAGCCACGCATTCATCGTATTGATCAATGCGCCAATGCGTTTTAATGGATTCCACATTACGGCGCGTACCAATAGTTCCAGATTGCCTTCTTGTAGCGAGAATACATAAAACGTGTTTTGCAAGACCTCGGGCAGCGTGTTACGAATCGAGGCTGGCAGAAACTGGAATCTTGAACTGTTTCTGATATAAAAATCGGTATCGGCTGAACCTTCCACTCGTAACAAATGCGCCACTATCGATGGCGATACCAGCAATTGATAACAACGTAAAAATGCATTGCCTAGAAAGTGCACCAGCACCAGGGTTTCAAGCCCCAGAGCCAGCTCCATAAACATGAATCCGACCTGGGTGATCGAGGCATAAGCGATTTGCCCCTTGATATTCGACTGCGTTTTTTCGGAAATGCTGGCCACGATGACGGTCAGTAAACCGATGTTAAACACGCTTAATCGGGTTAAATAATGGTAAGACCAAATCGGCGTAGTTCTCAGCAACAAAAATACGCCCAAATGTACCGACAAAGCCCCGTAAAAAATGGCGCTCGAAGGCGTCGGTCCTTCCATCGCCCTGGGCAGCCAGAAGCAGAAAGGAAACTGCGCCGATTTTCCGGAGGCCGCAATCAGGATTAAGGTCGACACCAACCACAAAGAGCCGTAGCCAGCCGGAGGCATGGCCGGGTTATTGAATAAATCAGCCAGTTGACTGAAATGCTGGCTTTCGTGAAACAACATATGGCTCATCCAGGCGCCCAGCAGCAAGCCAATATCGCAAAACCGGTAAATGGTGTACGCCCGTAAGGCATTACGCACCGGTTGCACGCGGTGCCGGTAGAAGGCAATCAGCAGAAACGAGGCGATGCCGACAATTTCCCAGCCGGCAAACAGCATGTCGATAGAGCCGGACAAAATGACCATGTTTAGGCCGAATACAAAGCCGAAGATGGTCAGAAAGAAGCGCTTGTAACCGGCTTCGCGGTGTAAATACACGCGGCAATATTTGACGATAATTGAAAAAATAGCCCAGACGCAAAACAAGTAAACAGCGCCCACCCGGTCCAGATAAAACAAGATTGGGAAGCGGTAATCACCGGTGGCATACAAGGTAAACCACTCGTATTCATGGTTCGGAAAACCGGCGCTGGCCCACAAAATCAGCAAAGCGGCAATACTGATGCCCAGTGCGTGGCTGTACCAGAAGCTGATCCCGGCGATTTTATGCTCGTTGTTTTTGCTCAGGAAAATTGTCAAGAAACCCAGTAAGGGTAAAAATTGACAGGTTAAGAGTAATCCGTTCATGCGTGTCTCCGGATGAATTGATGAACCGGTATGGTTCCGGTTTGACCAGCAATAATTTTCTCCGACTGGCTTGCTTGCGGAACGGCGGAGCCGTCCGGGAGTTCTATGGTTTCCCAGCCGTTAACGGTATACAGAAAAAGCGCATGGCTTTCAGGGTGGCACGATACAAACCTGACCCAGTCGTTATCGAGCCACTCTTTAAGCGCGCCTATTTTGGCGATGGCCTTATCCAGAATAGCGCAGGTTTGTTCGACCACGATCAGCAAGCGCGCCGGTTCGTGCACTTCGATCATCTGCGACGGTAAACCGGTGCGCAAATCGCCTTCGACGCCGTTGGCGACGCCGAGCAAGCCGATCACGTTATGGGGCAGCTTGGTGCCCGCGCCGTAGACCGAATTGTCGATACGCGAAAACAGGTATTCCAGATTGATGCCGCCGCAGACCGGGATGATGGCGGATAGAATCCGCACCATGACCTCGCCCTGTGCATCTGCTGCAGGATCGTAGGAATGCAGAAAAGCGCGGCGGTCAAGGAACAAATCCCGCGTCAATTGCCTGCGGCCAACGATACAGTACAGATTGTTGGAATGATTATATTCAGGGCGCGGTTCGAAGATGGACGTGGAGCGTTCCATGACATGCTCGTGGGCTTCTTTATTGGAATGCGATTGCGGGCCCAGTTCGAACCAGCGGCAGCGCTCGCGCGCATTGCGTTGCAAAGCCTTTTTCATGGCATGCTGGAAAGCGTGTAAGCCGGGAACGGGATGTTGTTCGAGCAAATGCGGGTCGAAATAGGTGATTTCATCGCGGCTGGTATTGTGCAGTGCTGCTACGAAGCGGGTGCCGTCCGGAATATCGATACCGCGATCGCCCAGGATAGCGCGTACCGATTCGTGATTGGCCATCCAGGCAAACGCCCTTGCATTGGGCGCGCCCGGTTTGCCGGAGCAGGCGCCGCAATCGTAAGCAGCGAAGTGGGGATTATTGACACTGCTGGAGCCGTGCGCGACGACAACCACTACGGGCGCAAAATGTTGAGTCAGGCCGATATTACGCAGTAAGCCGCCGATGCGGTCCGCCATTTCGGTAAAGGAAAATCCCAACAAATAACCGTCTTCGGTCGGTTCTTCGGACTCCCTAAGCAGATGCAGGTGGGAATGTGATTCGACTTCGCTCAAGGTTTTGATGTTTGGCAATTTCGAACCCGGACGGAAGACATTCCATGCCATGCGCACCGCATAACCCAGGCCCAGGGTTTGGGTATACAGCCAGCCCCGGAACATGGAATGCGCGGTGAAATGCATATTAGTCAGGCCGCCGCTTTTGGTTTTATCGTCCGATTTTGGTTGGCTGCTCGATTCTTTTATCAGATGCTTGGGAATAATGATATTTGGGCATTGGGCGACCGGGTAGGCATCATCCAGGCCCTGATAGAGAAAATCGATGCCAAAAAATCCGGCCGCACCGAAGGTTTCTATGGCCGGATTGACCTCCTCCAGATAGCGCCTTAATGAACATTCACGGTCGTCGATACAGAACAGCGCCTGCGCTTCAACCAGGGGTTTTGTGTCCGGGGCGGAAGTTTGCGTACTTTGCGGTTTCAGGGCTAACAGCAACTCGCTGTGTAACGACCATTCCATGGCCTCGTGCCAGACCCGCATGTGTAACGGGATTTTCGGCCTGAAGCCTCCGTCCTTGAGCAGCGGGGTTCCGTGGGTATAAGGCACAGCCGCGATGCTGGAAAAATGCTGGCCTTTTTTCTTATGCAGAAAGGCCAGCTCGATGGCCAGTTCCACCGCCAGCATTTCTTTGAGCGAAATTTCGCGGCGGGCGAGCAGCGCCCTTGGATTGTGTTCAATGATGTGTACCATACCGGCCCAGCCGGGATGAGCCAGCAGCACTTCCAGCAGATATTGTTCGTAGAGCTGCTCATCGCCGACTATTTTTTGCAGGCAGGTTTTAATCACCTCATCCGGAGATTTGGATAACAATTCATGCACACCGGGTTCATCCAAAGGATAGAGCGGCAACAGACTGTTTTGCGCCAACCGCAGCACGCAATCCCAGAAATGCTCGCCGTTTTTGGGCAAACTCCAGCGGCTAATGCCCTGATCCAGAAAATTGCCCAGCAGCCGGAACAGGATCGGCTGCACCAGCGAATTCAGGTCGACCTCAAGCCGGGTCAGCCAGGCATTGCGAATGCCGTGATTGGCCAGAGAAACCGGAGGGTAATGGCTGGTATCGTCAGGTTCGAACAAGGATTCGCGAAGCTTATCCTGCTCTTGTCCCGTGCCTCCGGAATGGTCGATAGCCCAGTCAATCGCATGGCTCTTAATCCGGCCTTGCCGGTACAGCCTTTGATAATCTTCCAGCGGCAAATAACTGCGCGCACCCAGCATTTTTGCTGCGACAGCAATAGCTTCATGAAAAGGAAGATGTTGAACGGCATGCAAGGTATTGTGGTGAATAAAATCCTTGATCGGCCCTTGGGCCGGTAGCCAATGCGCGATATGTGCTATCGAAGCATCCAGATCAAACTCATGATCTTGAACCATGTTATTGGAACCCTCCAAAATGGGTTGGGTAATTTCGCGATAAGCCATGTTGATATCTGTTGACCTCGAAAGTGTTATTAAAGCTACGAAATCGCTTAACGAACCCGCATCTAAAAGGTTCCTGACTAGCAAGATGCTTCAGCCAATACGTAACAGGTACCCGTTTTCGTCGTTCCGGCAGGGATTGCCGGAACCCAGAAGCCAAGGATGGCTTGCCTAACTTACATCCATGTAGCCTGGATACCGGCAATCCCTGCCGGTAAGACGGTATTTGCCCGTAGCTGAAGCATCTTGCTAATCAAGAAAAGGTTTGTATTACAAACTCATAGTCCTAGGCTAGGCATAATCTGTGCCAGAAGCTTTGGATCTATTTATCTCAAGTCAGACATGCGTTTACGCCTTTAAGAAACCCTTAAAAATCAGTCTTATGCAGGTTTTACCGGCGGATGGCTGTGCTGGCCGGTGTCTGTTGCGGCCGCTAAAGCGGATCGGCGTGAAGGAAAGGGAGTGTGCAAATCAACCAATGTCGATGGTTGAAAACCCCCGATTGCAATTTTCTGGATGAGAGTGTAGGAGGGGCTTTAGCCGCGACAATCCATTTCTTCTAAGATGAGCTTGTAGGATCAGTTTAAGTAATGCGCACGAAATAAGTTGAGCAAGTGTAGGTGCGAATTTATTCGCACGGTGCGGCTAAATCCGCACCTACACAGAAAATTGTTTCTCAGAGTTACGCAAGTTATTTGATACGCGTTCCTAAGCCGATTCAATCGCGGCTAAAGCCCCTCCTACAAACAGTCTGTATGCCGGCAACAGATTTGCGTTAACCTGAAGGGAATCCCAGCCGACCCGACGAAGTGTTTAGATGCCAACGCCAGACCGCTGACAAAAGAAATTGACTTGCGGCGCCTCTATGGAACAATAAAAATCAATTGATCGTTATGCTTTCCTGGCTCGGCTTCTGGTTTCAAAGCTCACAGCCGAGAGCATAGAGCATCTTTCCAAAGGATTTAATCAGCCGCAATGACTCAACAATCTTTAGCCGCATTACGCAAAGCGATTAATCAGGCTTATTTAGCCGATGAGCAACGCCTCATCAGTGAATTATCAGCTGGATTCGACGGTTACGATCCGATTCCGATTAGCGCTTGCGCCAGAACCCTGGTTGCCGGAGTCAGAGAAGCAAAACACCCGCATAGCGCCATTGAAGGCTTTCTGCAGGAATATCAGCTTAATTCTGAGGAAGGCATTGTGTTAATGGGAATTGCCGAAGCCTTGCTGCGCATTCCCGACAGCCGCACGCAAGACCTGTTTTTACAGGAAAAACTCACTCGTGCCGACTGGCAGCGTCATTTACAGCACAGCGATTCCCCGCTGGTCAATTTAGCCACGAAAGCGCTGTTGGTCGCAGGAGGCATTGAAGGGCACCTGTTGATGCAGGGAGAGCAAACGTCTTCGGTCTTCGAGGGATTGTTATCCCGCCTGGGCGCGCCCTTGATCCGCGCCGCCCTAAAGCAGGCCATGCAATATCTGGCCTTGCAATTCGTCTTTGCAGAGTCCATGCCGGAAGCCCTAAAACGCAGCGAACACGATCGGCTGTTCCGCTATTCATTCGATAGGCTGGGGGAGGCGGCGCTGACAACTGCCGATGCAGAGCGCTATTTTCAGGCCTATTGTTCGGCTATTGATGCCTTGGCCGGGCAAGCGGACTGTGACGATATGTTCGCCAATCCAGGAATTTCGATCAAATTATCGGCGCTCTACCCGCGTTACGAACCCTTGCAGCACGTTCGTGCAGTCAGGGCGTTGACGGATAAACTGCTGGCGCTGGCCCAGGCCCAGGCAGCGCGCACGGCCAATATTGCCATTACCATCGATGCGGAAGAGTCCGAACGCCTGGACATGTCGCTGGATATTTTTGCCGCCGTCTTTACCCATCCCGATTTAAACGCTTGGCCGGGGCTGGGTTTGGCTGTGCAGGCCTATCAAAAAAGAGCACTGCCGGTGATCCGCTGGCTCGCTGGCCTGGCCGAATGCCAACATAAGAGGATTCCCTTGCGCCTGGTCAAGGGCGCCTACTGGGACAGCGAAATAAAACGCGCGCAGGAAAACGGCCTGAGCGATTACCCGGTGTTTACCCATAAATCGGCGACCGACTTATCGTATCTGGCTTGCGCGCAGTTTATCCTGTCCCGGACGGCGGCATTTTATCCTCAGTTCGCCAGCCACAACGCGCATACGCTTGCCGCGATTCATCACTTTGGTCATCAGCATCCGAGTTATGAATTCCAGCGCTTGCACGGCATGGGCGAGGGGCTTTACCGGGAAATCATGGCCGTTGAAAACTGGCAGATACCGTGCCGCGTGTATGCGCCGGTCGGTGAATATCATGAGTTGCTGCCCTATCTGGTCAGACGTTTGCTGGAGAACGGCGCCAATACCTCGTTCATCAATCAAATCAGCCTAGCGGATATCAGCATCGATGAACTGATTCGCGATCCGGTTGAGGCGGCAAAAACATCCGCCATTCGATCACCTATCGCCTTGCCTGCGAATTTATTCGGCGAACAGCGGCTGCAATTCCTCGGGCTTGAATCTGGCCGACCCGGAGCAACTGGAATCAGTGCAGCAGAATCTGGATTCTCTGGCTGCCAAGCACTGGACGGCAATGCCCTTAATCAACGGCAGACCCGGTTCCGGCAGCGAGCGGCTGGTTGTTGATCCGAGTGACAATCGCCTCATTGTCGGTTCTGTAATTACTGCCCAACCCGAGGACATTGAGCAGGCGTTGAGCGGTGCGGCAGAGGCATTTAACGATTGGCGGCTGTGCGCTGTCGCACAACGCGCGGAGTATTTAAAGCAGGCGGCCGATCTTTTCGAGCTACACCGCCTGGAACTGGTGTCTTTGTGTGTACGCGAAGGCGGACGCACCATTAAGGATGCCTTGGCGGAAGTCAGGGAGGCCGTCGATTATTGCCGCTATTATGCCCAATCTGCGCTGGATTTATTCGCCGAGCCGATGCGGCTGCCCGGCCCGACCGGCGAGGACAACCGGCTCTATCATTACGGCCGCGGCGTTTTTGTCTGCATCAGTCCGTGGAATTTCCCCATCGCCATTTTTATAGGCCAGATCACGGCGGCGCTGGCCGCCGGTAATACCGTTATCGCCAAACCGGCCAGTCAGACGGCCTTAACCGCGCTGCGCTGCATCCAGTTGTTGCATCAGGCCGGCATACCCGAAGCGGTCTTGCAGTTTTTGCCGGTGGCCGGCAGCCTGTTAGGGCAGCAACTGCTGCCTGATCCTCGCGTTGCCGGGATCGCTTTTACCGGTTCCACGGCCACGGCACAGTTCATCAATCTGCAACTGGCCAGGCATCATCAGGCTCTTGTGCCGCTCATTGCCGAGACCGGCGGCCAGAACGTGATGATCGCCGACAGCTCGGCATTGCTCGAACAACTGGTGCAGGACGCCATAGTCTCGGCGTTCAACAGCGCCGGTCAGCGCTGCTCGGCGTTGCGGGTGTTGTTTGTGCAGGAGGACATTGCCGATAAAACCATCGCCATGCTGATAGGCGCCATGCAGGAATTAAGCATCGGCAATCCCGGCGTGTATCAAACCGACATCGGCCCGATTATCGACCGGGCCGCACTGGCGCCCTTGTCTGCGCATCTGGACGTCATGCAGAAACAGGCCAAGCTGCTCTATCAACTGCCGCTGCTGGAAGGTCTGGCGCACGGCAGTTTTTTTGCGCCCGCTCTGATAGAGCTTCAATCGTTAGCGCAACTGACTCAGGAAGTATTCGGGCCGGTCTTGCATCTGATCCGCTACCGCGCATCCCAACTCGATAGCGCCATTGCCGCTGTCAACGCCACCGGTTACGGCTTGACCCTGGGCATACACAGCAGAATAGACGCCACTATCGACACCATCCGGCAGGGCGTAAAAGTGGGCAATATCTATGTCAACCGGAACATGATCGGCGCTGTCGTCGGCGTGCAGCCCTTTGGCGGCATGGGGCTTTCCGGCACCGGCCCCAAAGCCGGCGGCCCCGGCTACCTGAGCCGTTTTGCCGTCGAGCAGACCGTCACCATCAATACCGCCGCCATCGGCGGCAACGCCGGTTTGCTGGCCCAGGATTTACGCTGATACCGGCTGATGGGCAAGACTCGTAAAACTATTCAGTGTCATGTCATTCCGAACAGAGCGAGGAATCTTGATCCCTATACCCATGCTTAAGCGATCTTGATTAGCAAGATGCTTCCGCTAAGGGCAAATACCGTCTTACCGGCAGGGATTGCCGGTATCCAGGCTACAGGGATGTAAGTTAGGCAAGCCATCCTTGGCTTCTGGGTTCCGGCACAAATCTATCTGGAACAGATTTGCATTAACCCGAAGGGCATCAGGCAGGATAGCCTGATGTGAATCCCTGCCGGAACGACGAAAACGGGTGCCTGTTACGTATAGGCTGAAGCATCTTGCTAGTCAGGTAAGCGATCAGATTTCTCGGCAATTACTCCTGCATTGCACTACCTCCTGCATCCATGCAGTCGTCCCGTTGGCCGAAATGACAGTAGAATCAGACCGTTACCAAAAATGCAAAATAGCTACATAATTCCGTACTAAAATGCTCCGTTGAAATGTTATATTTTTTGTGATTCAATTCACAAAAAAATAAAAAACGCCAAACCTATCGCAAGGTAGGGACAGAAAGTTGCGGATCCTCTGATCCAGGAAAGCCGGACTGCCGAAAGTGACCATCGTTATGGCCATACTTGGGAGTCCGGCTTTTTTTTGTCCAGAGCGGGCTCGTTTATACATTGTCTTGATACATTACGACGAGAGTACGCTCATGCGAATCACAAAACACATAAGTCTCCTGCTCGGATTGCTGCTTCTCATGTTGGGAAGCGCCGCCTACGCAGCATTACCGCCCCGCATCAGTTGGACGCCTGCCCAGCTCACGCCAGCCAGTATGGCGCCAGGAACCAGCACCACCCATACAGTTGTCCTCAAACACACTGGCATTCTCCCCATTCCCTTTACCAACCAGCTGCGCATTGTTGCCGAGGGCGCCATTGCGCCTTTTGTCACGATCGCCCAACCCAAGTTTCCTGCGCTGTTCAAGCGCGGTAATCAGGTTACCTTCCAGGTGACGATAACCCATCTCGTTATACACAACTTCGCTAATACTGTAACCTACTGCCCTTTTTGTGTTCGGGGCGGTAAACAGAAGTGGGATGGGCGAAGGATGAATTGTCGGGCATTGACCTTGGAGATCAACGATTGAATAATCGGTCAGTGAAGTTATTGGAACGGTTTTCAGAAAAACCCAGTGCGAGCATTCCAGGCGCGTGCGGCGGCTGGAGTGAAACCGTAGCAGCTTACCGGTTTTTGGCGCAGGACGACATCGACTGGCGGGATATTCTGCAGCCGCATATCGACTGTACATTAAAGCGCATCCAAGCCAGTCCCGTGGTGCTGTGTCTGCAGGATACGACAGAGCTCGATTACCATGGTCAAACGATAGCAGGCTTGGGGCCGATGTCTTATGAAGCGCAGCGGGGCATGTATTTGCATCCGACCTTTGCGGTGACCCCGGAGCGCTTGCCTTTGGGCGTTTTGGATGCCTGGATGTGGGCGCGGGAACCGAAAGAAGCGCACGGCGAACGTCCCGGCATACTGGAAAGCCAGCGCTGGCTGGAAGGCTACGAACGGATTGCCGAATACGCCGAGGCCATGCCCGAAACCCGGTGGATCTATGTAGCCGACCGCGAAGCGGATATGCTGGCCTTGATGCAACGTGCCCATGCCTTAGGGAATCCTGCTGACTGGTTGATCCGGGCCAAGCACAATCGAAAACTGGGCCGGGATGAGGCCAAGCTATGGGAGCAGGCCGAGCAAGCGCCCGACTTAGGCGAGGTGCAATTTTACTTGCCCCCACGTCCGGGACGCACAGGGCGCAACGTCACCCAGCAACTGCGTTGCTTGCGCGTCCGCTTGCCTGACGGGAACGGCGGGGACATTGAAGTCACGGCCCTTCTGGCTCGCGAAATCAACCCGCCAGCCGGTGAAAAGCCGCTGGAATGGCGACTGCTGACCAACCGTTCGGCCAATACGCTGGCCGAAGCCGCCGAACTGGTCGACTGGTACCGGTGCCGCTGGGAAATTGAAATGTTTTTCAACATTCTCAAAAACGGTTGTAAGGTTGAAGCGTTACAGTTGTCGGCGATGCCGCGCATCGAGTTGGCCCTGGCCTTGTACATGATTACCGCTTGGCGAATCGGCTATCTGATGCGGCTGGGACGGGCCTGCCCGGAGATGGACTGTGAAGTGGTCTTCGACCCGGAAGAATGGCAGGCCGCCTGGTTGGTCGCACGTAAACCCTTGCCGGATCAGCCCCCAAAGCTGAACGACGTCATCCGCCTGATCGCTGGCTTTGGCGGTTTTCTGGGTCGTAAAGGTGATGGCGAGCCGGGTACGAAAACGCTTTGGCTAGGGCTTCAGCGCGTAATGGATTTCGCCTTGGGTATACGGGCTGTGCGTGAATCGCAGAGTTGTGTATAACGAGATGACGATAACCCTACCGGCAAACACACCCCCAGGTGAAATAAAAGGCAACTTGCAGCTGAAGCGTATCTTGTATGGCAAGGAGATAGAGGTCTGGCGGGCGGATGCGCTCCCCGCAGAACTCACTATTCAGGATGTTACACCGCCAAGGCTTGTCGTTGTGGGTGAAGTGATAGGTAATACTGCAAGTTATAACTCGGTTGCAGAATTCACTGTCAGATTGTCACACCAGCCAACGGCCGACGTCATTATTCCGGTTTCATCATCGGATATAAATGAGGGAATACCCGCTGTTTCAAGTCTGACATTTACTCCTGATAATTGGTTTGTCAATCAAACCGTGATTGTAACTGGGACTAATAGTAATGTACAAAATGGGGTCCAAGACTACTTAGTAAGTCTATTACCGGCTCAAAGTTCAGATTCTTCGTATGAAGGTATCGATGCTGATGATATAGCGATGAAAGGCATTGCACTTGAGCTTTCGGTACCCGTTGACTTAAATCTCCTTATTTCCGAATTACCGGCAAGCTTCACACCGAGGATAACATATACTGGAAACAAGCAAGTTTCATTTTCTTTGTTGGAAGCGCCTGAGGGCATGCAGATTGATTTCAATACGGGCGCTATTAGTTGGACACCACCCGTATCAGCGGAGGGCAAAAGTTTCAATGTGACAGCCAAGGTAACTGATGGGGCCTTATTTGATGAGGTTAGTTTTCCTGTTACTGTTACGCAAACAACATTGCTGCAAACCTCTAATAACGGTACAACAGTCACCGTGACAGAAGCTAATAGCAACCTTTTGGGTTTGAGTATTACAGATACAAGTGCTGTGGCCACAAACTTGAGTGGGCTGGAAATTAATCGGGTGACCACTGGCAGTGTTCCTGCTATTCCAAATTGGATAACACCAATAACCGATGCTTTTGTAATCAAGTCCAAGGTTGAAACTAGCGTGGCAATCAGAATGCCCCTATCTCAATTGCCGCAAGGGTCAGGGGTAGAAGACGTTAACTTGCATGGTTATGTGAAAGCACTAGATGTTCCAATGCCTATATGGTCCAAAATATTAATAGATATTGATTACGAAGGAGATGCAGACAATCCTGTTGTCGTCATTCACCTGAACGGTGTCCATGGACTTTTATTCTTTGGCGTGAGTAAGTCACAGGCTGCGCCAGCGTTAGAAAGCAGCGCTGTTTCACTAATTCAAAAAAACTTAGCAATGAGTCTTTCAGATTCCGATATTGCATCTATCGCAGCAGATGTTACATGTGCTCCGAGATCAATATATCGTGTCCCTAATTATAACCGTCAAGATTGTACCTGGGCCGGCGATCCTGATTTTAAAGTTTTTGTAAAGGATTTCGGTTTATTTTCAGGGTCAAAAAATTGGGGAATTACCCCATTTGATGGAGCAACCATACAAGATTTAATCGCTTGGTTAGTAGTGGCTAGAAACGAGTTCAAAACCCTCAATTTAGACTCTGACTCCAAACTTACCGTTGATATTGAAACTTTTGTCAATCCATCGACCGGAGGATATGTAACGACTGAGAATAACGAGAACTTTGGTACACTGCATCTAAACCGACTCTTTAGTTCTCTGGAAAACATGCAAGCAACAGTTGCCCATGAATATTTCCATCATGCTCAGGCAAGAAGTGGCGTTATAGGAAAAAGCTTACTTGTAAATGGTGACCATGATGGAGTTGTATGGATGATTGAAGGATCTGCCAGATGGTTCGAAGATTTCCTTTATGATTCTCTAAATACATACACCGGCTTGAAACCAGGTCCAAGAATCATGGAACATGGTCTGGATGGTGATAATAAAGAGGTTAATTATGCTGAATATCAGCGGTTTTCATTTTTCAAATTACTTTCCGAAAAATGTAGTTCTTTTAAAGATATTTATAGAGAACTTGTGAATCACAATAAGTCCACAGATCCAACGGGCATTAACAATCTTGTTACAGAACTAGGTGCGGCTAGCTGTGACTTCGGTTCACATTTTGGTGCCGATAAACTTGCTGATATGGATACAGCATTGGTTTATTATCAATATGCGACTTTGTTCGTTGATAACCCCGTTAAGGACAAGGGCAAAATATCTTTATTGGATTCAAACGAGGATGATAGTAAGTTCTCGTTTAATCCTACACCGTACTTGTTTGACAAGCCTTGGTTAGACACTACCGATAAATGGCTTAATCGCAATGATACATCTGACTTTAAGTTAAATGGTGTAAATACAATTCCGCCTATTGGTGCCTATTCGTTCCATATAAAGGGGATACAAGGGCAACTACCCGCAGGAAAAGTTGCGGTATTAACCGTCGAATCAGATGTAGAGGTTATTGTCTCTTTAACAAGTAAAGACACCAACTTTCAAGGAGATAACCAAATAGGTACGAATCAGCATATCTGGTTTTCAACGAAAGAAAAGAGTAACTTTGAATATCCATTCAACGGTACAATCCCTGAAGTTTTTGTATCTCTGGTCAATCCAAGTGCAAGCAACACTGCAACGCTTAAAGTTACATTTAACATAATAAATAAAGCTACTCAACAGATAACGATTACTAGCCCATCAGAAGGTGGTACTGTTAGAAATCGTGTTATTTCCCTTACCGGTGCTATTCAAACTAATGGTGATGCAACTGCAAATATAGATCGTATTGTGGCCACAAAGAATAATATCAAAACGATTGCAACTGTTACTAATAGCAATTTCAGTGTTGATGCCATTGCTACATTAGGTGCAAATATCATTAAATTGCAAGGCTTCAATTCAAATGACATGACAAAACCGTTAACGGCTGAAAAGATACTTAATTTAACAGGTGTTGAAAATACTTCAAGTACCACCAATGCTCTTATTCCATCCAGAATTACCTATGTATTGCGTTGGAATACAAGTCCTAGTGATATTGATATTTACACATCAGATCCCAACAATGAAACAGTTTGGTATGCTGATCGATCTAAAACATATGGGTTCCTTGATTTTGATAATACATCTGGGTTCGGGCCTGAGGTTGTGACATATAGGAACAGCAGTAACATACCCAATGGTAATTACTTGCTAGATGTACATTATTATAGTGGCACATTAGACACGGATTATTCTATTGATGTAGTTCTGAATGAAACAGAACCAGGTAATTTGCGAGTGCGCCACTACGATTCGATCGTACCATTGACCGAAGGTGATTCCAGCTTGGCTTCTCCAACAGGAGCTGAAACAGCGGGTAAAAGATACAATGATATTATCTCTGTAAAATGTGCAGGAACATGTGATGTTGACGGTTTTAGTAATTCAAAACTGACTGAAGGAACAAGACCTGTAGCTTTACCTACTATCATGCGATTAAACTTAAGCCCTGTATTACTCGATACCAAAATACAGCCACAAACTGTATATGAGCAATGCATGGCAGCCAAAGAGGTAACTGATACAAAAGGAAGTTATGCTGAATGGAATTGCGACTTTGAAACAGGTGCAAAAATATGGCCTTAATCAATGTAAACGCGGTAAGGTGGATTCCCCGATAGGCTCCACGCGGGACGGGTTTTCAACCCCGTCCCAAACGTTCGATGCTGTCATCTTAATAAACTATTGGTGCGCTGCGGACAGTGATTTTTTGTTTTTTTGCTGTGTGGGGAGGCATCCCATAAGTTGGAATCAGGGATGGGCTTCGCCGGATGTTTCCATCCTGAGCGTTTAAATCAACTGTTGTACCTGCCGCCAATGTTTGTAATCCTTGGGTTTGTAAAGTCACGATCATGCCTCCATGATCCCAACTTTCGCGTCCCCAGGCTCATGTGTCATTGGACAAGGCTGAGCATTGTTTTATTTGCGACTGAGTAGTATTCTGCAAAGGTCTAAATCCCATTGAGACACACGAGGCAGTATTGATGCAAAGCTACGAAACCGACGTAATAGCATGGGCAAATGAACAAGCGGCGTTTATTCGTTCTGGCCTTCCACGCGGGACGGGGTTTACACCCTCCCGTCCCAAACGTTTGATGCTGCTGTCATCTTAATAAACCTGTAAGGCGGATTCGCTCAGCAATCCGCATGGTTAGACGCGATGATCTGAAGCGTTTATTCTTGGCGTGATCGGCGCGAGGTAGTCTTTCGTGGTGGCGAAACTTGTCCTGACGGCGCGGTGGTTTGGCGGATTGTCGCTGCGCTCCGAATCCGCTCTACGCTGCTAGGTAGTTTAATGCATTTATTTTTAACAAAAGGGAGAGGACATGATATCTAAATGGCGTTTATTGCCATGTTTATTGGCTTTTATTTTGCCAACCGGCTGTATGACGGCTGCTGATCACCAACGCAGCCTGGGCTCTTCGCAAAAGCGTGAGATGACGGTGGGGGTGGTTCAGAAGGAGATTCGGCAGGGGATGTCTCAGGCGAGCGTTGCCACTGCTTTGGGGTCACCCAATATCGTCACCAAAGACGATGAAGGTAAAGAAACCTGGATCTATGACAAGATTGCCTCAGAAGCATCCTATTCCACAAGCGCTGGCGGAGTGGGCATCTTGATTGCCGGGTATTCTCAAAGTGCCGGTGCCGCCAGCAGCACACAAAAGACGCTGACCGTCGTTATCAAATACGATAAAAAGAGTAACGTTGAATCTGTGGCTTACCACAGCAGCAAGTTTTAATCCCTAATCAATCGGACATTACCAATGAGATACATCGTCTATCCGTTTCTATTACTATTTTTGTTGATGACTGGTTGCGTCAGCCTGCCCCAGGCACCACAAAAGACGCAGCTCGAAATCCGGGAATTTCAAACCCGGGCTTACGATACCAAGGATGTAAAAATGGTTATGAAGTCGCTTCTGAACGTTTTGCAGGATGATGGCTTTATCGTGAAGAACGCCAATGTGGAGTTGGGGCTATTGACCGCAACAAAAGAAGTCGACGTGGAAAATAAAAATACTGCATTGGTTGCTGCCCTTCTCGGCGGACACGAAGCCCGCTGGGACAAAAACAGCATCATCGAGTCTTCGGCCAATGTGAGCGAACACGGCAAGCAAACCCGAGTCAGAGTAAATTTTCAGTTAAAAACTCTTAACAACAAGAGCGAAGTCGTCGATGTCAAGCAAATCGAAGATCAAGCGCATTACCAGGAGTTTTTTTCGAAAGTCGACAAAGGGATTTTTATTCAGAAAGAGAAGCTTTAGTTTTCCACTCCCACGCGGGACGGGATTTGCAACCCCGTCCCAAACGTTTGATGCTGTCATCTTAATAAACCCTTGGTGCGCGGCGGATAGTGATTTTTGATTTTTTTGCTGTGTGGGGAGGCATACCATAAGTTGAAATCAGGGATGGGTTCCGCTGGAAGTTTCCATCCTGAGCGTTTAAATCAACTGTTGCACCTGCCGCCAATGTTTGTAATCCTTGGGTTTGTAAAGTCACGATCATGCCTCCATGATCCCAACTTTCGCGTCTCCAGGCTCATGTGTCATTGGACAAGGCTGAGTATTGTTTTATTTGCGACTGAATAGTATTCTGCAAGAGTCTAATTCTATTGAGACACACGAGGGCAGTATTGATGCAAAGCTACGAAACCGACGTAATAGCATGGGCAAATGAACAAGCGGCGTTTATTCGTTCTGGCCGCTTTGACTTGCTCGACCTTGAACATATTGCGGATGAGATTGAAGACGTGGGCAAAAGTGAGCAACGTGAATTTGAAAACAGAATGGCTGTGTTGCTTGCGCACTTAATTAAATGGCGGTATCAGCCCAGCCATCGAGGTAAGAGTTGGGAGCGAACCATCAAAGACCAGCGCAATATGATTATGCGCAGGCTCACTAATACGCCTAGTTTAAAACCCGACCTTGAAAACGCTGAATTTTGGGCGGAGTCATGGGCTGATGCGGCGCGCATTGCAGAGAATGAAACCGGTATATTGAACGTGTTTCCTGAATCTTGCCCGTGGGACTTTGATCAGATCATGAACCCTCAGTTTTGGCCAGAATAAATGGCATTGTATGGTGATGCGCGGGTCACCAGTGCCGATCAGGATTACCCCACGCGGGACGGGATTTGCAACCCCGTCCCGCGTGAGGCTACAGGGATGTAAGTTAGGCAAGCCATCCTTGGCTTCTGGGTTCCGGCAATCCTTGCCGGAACGACGAAAACGGGTACCTGTTACGTATTGGCTGAAGCATCTTGCTAGTCAGGTTAATGTTTGCTCGCGACACTTACATTTTTCTTGCCGATGCGTAAACCGGCTTCAAATAACCCGTAGCGTTAGCGACACCATTGAACACCAATCAACGATGCTGATATATCTGGACAATTGCTGTTTTAACCGGCCTTACGACGACCAGTCTCATGCAAATATCTTTCTGGAAACCCAGGCAAAATTGGTTATTCAGGAAAATATTTTAAGCGGCAAATATCAATTGGTCTGTTCTTATATTCTTCAATATGAAAATGATCAAAATCCTTATATCAACCATAAACATGAAATACGAAAATGGAAGTATCAGGCAAGCAATTTGGTTTCTGCATCGGCAGAAATAATTGAAAGGGCAAAGACCTATCAAGCAACCGGCTTGCATCCAAAAGATGCCTTGCATTGCGCCTGCGCCGTTTCGGTAAAGGTTGATTATTTCGTAACGACGGATAAACAATTGATAAAATCAGCCCGAAAAATAACTGAGCTTAATGTTGTTAACCCGCTGACATTCATCCTGGAAGAGAATAACTCATGAAAACAGACAGCGAAATCATTAATAGCGGTTTTGAATCCATTTTTTCCACGTTGGGCATGGTGGACGCCGAGCGTTTCATCATGCTGATCAAGCGTGATAAATTCGATTATACCGAATGGCAAAAGAAGCTCTGGCCGGACGAATCCGTGGAATCATTATCAGTACAAGCCCAAAAGGCTTGGGAGCAGTCCTCATAGAACCGTGGGGCTTTGGAAGATCGACATTTGCCACCGCCAGGACGCTTCTATTCTTATCCGGTAAACAAATAACGTCGCATAAGAGGCAGTCATCATCTTTTCAGGAAGGATGGCATTGAGGAAAAAGTTAATTTGCAAAAAGATGGCGCTAAAGCAGGACGGGATTTGCAACCCCGTCCCAAACGTTTGCTGCTGCTGTTATCTTAATAAACTCTGCGGAGGGAAACATACCCGCTTCTGCTTTTAGATACAATTGCTCACGATCCAATTAAAAAGGAAGCGCCATGCCGTCCAGACGCGTAGCCGCCGAGCTGAATGCCGGAAGTTACTATCTCACGCTAACCGTTCAACGTTGGTATTATCTGTTCGACCGTTATAACCGCTGGCAGATCATGTCCGATTCGATCCGTTATTGCCAGGATAACAAAGGGTTGGAAGTGAACGGTTATGTTTTTATGTTGAACCATATCCATCTCATAGTTACTTCGCCGGATATGGCGGGATTTTTACGACACTTCAAACGATTCACTACCGCTAAATTCAAAGCCAATCTCGAAAACACGGAGCCGAGTGTTTTGAAACTGTTTATTGATGCACAGGGAAGTTACCGGTTTTGGATGGAAACTAATGCACCGAAGAAGATAGAAAATCCTGCTTTCTATCTTCAAAAGCTTAACTATATTCACGAAAATCCAGTACGAAAAGGTTATGTTTCCTGTCCTGAGCATTGGCTTTGGTCATCGGCAAATCCGGCTTCGCCGCTCCTTACCAAATTGCTTGCGGACGATAGTGTCTTAACCAGTGTTTTAACGTGAAGACGTTGATGTTTAATTCCTCGGCAATACACTGTATCGTTGTATCGCCTCTTTGTAACAGTTTTTGAATCGCTTGCTCTCTAAACGCTTGGCTATATTTTGATTTCATGTCTAACCTCTTTATTTAAATTTAGAGGCGACAGATATCCTGACATGGGGGGTTATCGCCGAGGCCGCACTCAGTGAGGATTTTGATAGGGTTTGCCCCAAACCCGGCAATCCCCCGAAAAATTCTCTGGTGACGGTGTTGCTACGCATGGTGGCTTGACGAATTATTAGGAAACTTCAGTTCAATATGTTAGTAAATTTTATGCTGGCAAATTGAAATCGACATTAAGATGGTCAGGTGTGAATCTTGGTGGTCAAATCAAGGCCAAGAGCTTTCATTACGGCAAGCGTGGTTTTCAATGTCGGGTTTCCGTTCTCGCTAAAGGAACGGTAAAGTTGTTCGCGGGAAAGTCCAGTAAGTCCGGCAATTTGCGCCATACCCTTCGCACGGGCGACGACGCCAAGTGCGTGAGCTATGTAACTGGCGTCGTTTGTCTCGAATGCTTCGGCCATAAAGGTTGCCATTGCTTCTTCAGAAGTTAAATCCTCGGCGGGATCGTAGGTTGTCAGTTTTTCAGCCATTTCATTCACTCCATTCAGCAGCCAGACACTTTGCTGCCTTGATGTCTTTTGCTTGCGTACTCTTATCGCCGCCGCACAGTAAAACGATGATTGTATCGCCTCGTTTTTGGAAATAGATGCGGTATCCGGGGCCGTAATGGATGCGTAATTCGCTAATCCCTTGCCCCACAGGTTCCACGTCCCCGGCATGACCGAAGCAAAGGCGGTCTAAGCGGGACGCTATCAATCCGCGTATCTGCTCATCCTTAAGCTTCATTCTCCATTTCCTGAAAGTCTCAGTTTGCTTTATCTCGATCATTTCATATTGTAGTTTATAAACTACCTGGTAACAAGGGTTTTCATCTATAGACTTTCATAAATTAAATTTCCAAAGCCCAATAAGATTGCGACAAAACGCCTTTAGAATATGCTCATTTAAAAACCTTAACTAGTGCCTGACCGATAAGTAAAATAGCTATTATATAACAACAGCTTGCAGTATAATATCAATAATGAAGATGATGACCGCACCCAACCAGCGGCGCCGGGCCAAAACCTTCAAGCCATTGAAAAACAATAACAATAGAAAACGTCCCGTCAACACCAACAGGGCGGGCCCTGCCAAACCACCCAAAACTCAGGGAAAACTCATGAGAGACACCTTCCCAAGCCAACAGACCATCGGCCAAGTCGACATCGCCGACATCTCAGATCGACGTGCGCTCGCGGGACGACATCCCCCTGATCCTGCTCGGCCTCCAGCACATCTATTGCAGCGATGGCTTGCGGGACAAGGTCTTCGAGATCATCAAGGACATCCTGCCGACGCAAGTCGTCGACGGCCAGGCCAAAGTGGTCTCCGCCGAGTTGGGCTGCCCTGGCATGAACCAATGGACCATCCTGGTGCTGGGTTGCTTGCGCCTGTGCCTGAACGCCGACTTTGACCGCATCCACGAGTTGGCCAACCAGCACCGCACCCTGCGGCTCATCCTTGGCATTGCCGAATGGGACGAAAAGATATTCTCCCTACAGACGCTCAAGGACAATCTCGCCTTGTTCACGCCGGAGATCCTGGCCCGCATCAACCAGGCGGTGGTGGAGACCGGCTATGCCCTGCTCGGTAAAAAAAACAGCCCCGCGCCCGCCGCAGGCCGCTGTGACTCGTTCGTGGTGGAGACTGACGTGCACTTTCCAACCGACGTCAACCTGCTGTACGATGCCATGCGGGTGCTCCTCCAGCTTTGCGCGCAATTCAGCGAGACCTACGATCTGAAGGGCTGGCGGCAGTTTAAGAACTGCCTGAAGAAACTCAGAAAAGCCATGCGCGTCATCCAGAAGCTCAAACACTCCACCTCCAAGGACGCGGCCAAGCAGCAGGCCAAGGCCGAGCAGATCGCCAAGGCTCACCAGACCTTCATTAGCCTGTCGGCCGCCCACCTAAAGCGCGTCGAAGCGACCGTCGCGCAACTGGCCAGCCAGTACGCCGTCTGCGCAATGCAACTAGCCAAGCCCCGGCAATTCATCGCCCACGCCCAGCGCCAAATCGGCCAAATCGAGCGCCGCGTGCTCAAGGGTGAGGTCATCCCGCACGATGAGAAAGTCTTCTCCCTGTTCCAGCCGCACACCGAATGGATCGTCAAGGGCAAGGCCGGGGTGCCGGTGGAGTTAGGCCTGCGCGTGGCGGTGGTGGAAAGCAAGGAGGGCTTCATCTTGCACCATCAGGTCATGGAAAAACAAACAGACGACCAGATCGCGGTAAGCATCGTCAAGGAAACGCAACAGCACTTCCCCTCGTTCAAGGCCTGTAGCTTTGACAAGGGCTTCCACAGCCCCGCCAACCAAACCGAGCTTAAGGCGATGCTTGACCAAGTCACCCTGCCCAAGAAAGGCAAGTGCTCTGCCAGCGATGAGGCGCGTGAGAGCGATGGCGCCTTTGCCGCCGCCCTAAGGCGCACTCGGCCGTTGAGTCCGGCATCAACGCGCTGGAGTTGCACGGCCTGGACAAGTGCCCAGACCACGGCATCGGCGGCTTCAAGCGCTATGTCGCCCTGGCCGTGCTGTCGCGCAACCTCCAAAAGATCGGTCAGATCAAGCGCGACGCCGAACGCGAGCGTCTGGCTCAGGAGCGGGAGCGGCTACGACAGCGCCAGCAAAAGCTCGCCGCCTAAGTTTTTTAACCGCGGTATTGCGGCAAGACAGGCAAGCTGCGTCCGGAATCCCGAGAGCTTGCCCCTGCCGGATGGATTGCAAGCTTTTTAGTCGATAAGCACCACAAGAAAGCCGTTAGCCTTCCAGCTTCCGCGTGAATTTTGGCACCTTTTGCTGTGAGGGCGGTTATTTTTGGCTTTTTCGGTCAGGCACTAACTAAGCATATCAATGGCAGTAATCATCTTTTCCAAATCTCTTGTAAAAAAATTACGGGAACGTCTATCAACCGCATTAAAATTAAAAAATATTCAAGCGTACAGATTAGCAATAGCCATGATCTGTTACGGCGAAGGGAGGGGAATAGTCGAGATTGCAAAACTGTTGGATGTCAATTTCAAAACCATCGTTAATTGGATAACAAAATTCATGTCCGGAGGAATAGACTGGATAATGGGCAAGCATTACCAAGGGCGTGGACGTAAAGAAAAGCTGACTAAAGCGCAGCAAAAACAATTGCATGACATGATAGCTGAAGGCCCTGAAATACACGGATTTTCTAGCGCAATATGGAACTGTGCCATGATTGCAGCGCTCATTTTGCTCAAATTTTCTGTGTGCTACAACCTCAACTATTTGGCCCGCTTATTAAAAAAGTTGGGGTTAAGCTACCAAAAGGCCCACTTCATCAGTGACCGTCAGGATGAGGAAAAGTATGAAACGGCTAGAGAAGTCTGGCGGGAAGAAACCTTACCCGCGCTAATCAAAAAAGCCAAAGAAGAAAAAGCAGTGGTGTTGTTTGGTGACGAAGTTTCCTTTGCGATGTGGGGTTCATTAGCGCGTACTTGGGCTCCGATAGAGCAACAGCCAACGGTTAAAACCAGAGGGATACGCAAGGGACTGAAAATGTTTGGTTCGATTGATCTTGGCGGGGGCAGCTTTCAATATCGACAATTACTTGATTATTCTCTGCAACCAAAATCACTAAAATTATTGAAAGAGGCGAATTTGCCCACTGAACTACTTGCCCTGCTAAAAACGTTAAAAGGGGAACAGTATTTTGACATTTACCGAATATGATGTGGTTGAGAGCTATGGGAAGTTGATGGAGTTGGTGAGGTAATGGATATGGGATTTGCAAAAATATCAGGTGATGTATTGATGGGCAATAAACCCCTTCAAGTCGCCGTTGGCGTGGTCAAAAACGCAAGCGGGCAGGTTTTGATTGCGCGGCGCGATCCGTCTTTGCATCAGGGCGGTTTGTGGGAGTTTCCGGGGGGCAAGATTGAGCAAGGTGAGAGGGCTGAACAAGCCCTGATTCGCGAACTCAAGGAAGAACTCAATCTGACGGTTGAATCGGCAATGCCGCTTATTACTATTAGCCATCACTATCCCGATCGGACGGTTGAGTTACAAGTGTTTATGGTGCAACAGTTTTCCGGTCTTGTTAAAGGCTGTCAGGGTCAGCCGTTTCGCTGGGTCAATTCAGATGAGTTGGAGCGCTTTGCTTTTCCAGAAGCCAATCGGTCCATTATTACAGCAGCCAGATTGCCGCCTTATTATGCCATTTTGGATGATGCGGATGAGTCGCAGCTGCGGGGCAATCTTGAAAAAATATTGAGCAGAGGCATTAAGCTGATTCAGGCCAGATTAAAAACGCTGTCGGCGCATGCGGCGGAAAAATTTATCGAGCAGGCTTATCCTTTGTGCCGGCAGCAGGGCTGTTGGTTGTTAATCAATTCGGCTGTTGAACCAGCCGGCAGGCTGGCTGTGGACGGCATTCACTTAACCGCCAGGCATTTGTTGGCGCTTGATAAACGGCCAGAAGGCCTGCTCTGGTTGGCGGCATCTTGCCATAACCTCCAGGAATTACAGCATGCGCAAAAAATAGGTGTGGATTTTGTGGTGCTGGCGCCGGTGTTGGCAACGGCAACGCACCCCGGCGTAGTAGGCCTGGGCTGGGAAAAGTTTGCAGAGCTTGTTACGCATAGCAATGTACCTGTGTATGCCTTGGGTGGTATGTCGTTACACTGTGTGGATAGGGCACGTCAGGCTGGCGCTCAGGGAATCGCCGCGATCAGGGCTTTTTTGGATTGAGCTAGTGCAGGTAGGACTCGTTCTCGTTGTCAGTATCTTCAGATAAGGGTTCACCGGCTATTCTTCTTTCTTCCATGGCCCATTCGCCAAGGTCTATTAGTTTGCAGCGTTCACAGCAGAAAGGTTTGAACGGCTGTTCGGCTGTCCAGGGTACCGGACGGCCGCAAGTCGGACATTTTACTGTGAGTGGTTTGCCGGGCGAGCTCATCAGAGCAGGCAGCAGGTCAATGAAAAAGGAATATTATCAGGGCTTTGGCTGGGGCGTTTGTTATCAGGGGAGGGCATCATAAAGCGGATGGTGCTGCGATGCTTGCCGCCACTGATTTCAGCAAAGCAGGGGATGGATTTGTCCACACTGACTTTAAGCAGCTGGAACGGTTGGCCCCTGTCAAAGGAAATTTGGAAAAACCCGGCCTCTGCGACTTCTTCCCTGGGAATGCTGCTGTTGCGGATAAAATCAAGAATCAGGTTGATGGCCGTGCGAATGTCAGCAAACGGGCTACACCAGTGTTCCAGATCTTTTAAACGCACGGCCTCATCTTGTTCGAGCCAGTAATGGAATTCAGGTAAATCGAAGGAGCAGGTGCCGCCGGGTATGGAGCTTCGTTGAGCAATGCTCTGGAATAAATCACTCTCCAATACATTGATACCGACTTTACCGTTAGCGGCATAGAGACTTTTACTGGTTTGGCTTAACTGCGCCAGCAATTGTTCCAGTTTTTCTTTGTCAACATTGTGGCTGTTGGCGATTTTATGCAGTAATTGACTATGCCGCTCCAGTTCTTTCAGTATCTCTGTTTTGATGTTGTTGCGGCTGAAAATCATCATTATATCGAGTAGAACACCGATAGCTGCGCGGCTGTCTATGACGCTGGATCCGGCCAGAAAATGATTAAATTGTAAAAATAGTTGCTCGAGCCGTATGAAAACCCGGATTCGTTCATTGAGTGGAAATTCATAGGTGATGGTATTGTTCACGGACAAGTTAATCCTGACTAGCGCTAAGTGAAATATACAAATTGTGCAGTTTTTTAACTTGTTCTGCAAGCCCGGATTCAGTTTTGGAGTTATCGATGAGATCATCAGCCTTTGATTTTCTTAGGGTACAAGAGGCTTGGCTGGCGATTATTGATTCAATTCTTGCTGTGCTCAGATGATCCCTGTTTTTAACCCGTTCAATCTGCGTTTCCACCGGGCAGTCCACAACCAGTATCCGGTCAACAAAATGTGTCATATTGGTCTCAAACAACAAGGGAATACAAATGATGCAATAAGGCGCGCTGAGTTGTTCCAGTGCTGCTTGCAGGGTTTTATAAATCAGGGGATGAAGGATGGCTTCCAGTTTTTGCTTTTGCCCGGGATCGGAAAAAACCAACTCCCGGAGATGGCTTCTGTCCAGCGAGCCATCGGGCCTAATTATGCTTGACCCGAAGGCTTGCTGTATTTGGACAAGCGCGGGTTGGCCCTTGGCAACCAGTTGATGGGCGATGACGTCAGCATCAAGCACAGGGCTTCCTAATCCGGCAAATAAGCGGGCTACGCTGGATTTTCCGGAGCCGATGC
Source organism: uncultured Gammaproteobacteria bacterium (assembly GCA_963848675.1). GTDB lineage: Bacteria > Pseudomonadota > Gammaproteobacteria > Methylococcales > Methylomonadaceae > CAWKEY01. The sequence continues at coordinate 42,657 of CAWKEY010000023.1, read as the reverse complement.
CGCCGGTCAGGCCAATCTTGAGCATGTCTTTACAGGCCGACGGCGGCTAAATAAAGCTGATTGATGTCGTGCCCCCACAATAGCGCTATCCATCCTGCGGCAGCCAGATAGGGGCCAAAAGGAATGGGGATGGTGTGATCACGTTTTACAAAAATGATCATGGCTATGCCGATAATTGCGCCTACCAGGGATGATAGCAATATGATGAGCGGCAGATATTGCCAGCCCAGCCAGGCGCCGAATAAGGCCAGCAATTTAAAATCGCCAAAGCCTATGCCCTCTTTTCCGGTGGCCAGTTTGAACAGCTGATAAACCATCCAAAGACTTAAATAACCGGCAATGGCACCGATAATACTGGAATGCGCATCGCTAAACACATTAAACAGGCTTAGAAACAGGCCGAACCATAGTGCCGGCAGGGTGATTGAATCGGGCAGCAACTGATGGTCTATATCAATAAAGCTTAATGCAATCAGTGACCAGGTGAGCAACAAAGCAAACAGGGTTTGCGTTGAGCCGCCAAAATGCCAGGCCACTATGACTGAAGTAATCGCAGTAAAGGCTTCAATGATGGGATAGCGCAAGGAAATAGGATTTTGGCAATGCGCGCAGCGGCCTTTTAAAAAAACATAGCTGAGGACGGGAATGTTTTGGTAAGGCTTGATGGGTGTTTTGCAATTCGGGCAGCGCGACAAGGGGAGTAGCAGATTGAAAGGCTCATCATCCTGGAGTTGGCTATTATCAAGCTGCAGGTAATCGGTGCATTCCTGACGCCAGTTGCGCTGCATCATGACCGGCAGGCGGTAAATGACGACATTAAGAAAGCTGCCTACCAGCAGGCCGACAATGCCAGCCAGCCCGGCAAGCAGGTACGGTGAATCGAACAGAAGGGTTAATGATTGCTGCATATGGAATGGAATAAGAAACGCCCCGGGGTAAGGGGCGTCAGTTGAGGAAGGGTTCTGGTTTTTTAAAGTGATAAATGCTTACCCCACTGCTGCGCCCAATTTGAATATAGGCAGATACATCGCTATCACCAATCCGCCGACCAGTGTACCTAATACCACCATAATCATCGGTTCCATCAAGCTGCTTAAATTATCGATGAGGTTGTCGACTTCTTCTTCATAAAAATCGGCCACTTTTGAGAGCATGGCATCGAGAGAGCCGGATTCTTCACCAATCGCAACCATTTGAGTGACCATGTGTGGAAACAGATTGACCTGCTGCATGGAAAACTGCAAGCGTTGACCTGTCGCGACATCTTCGCGCATTCTTAAAACCGCCTCCGCGTAAATAATATTACCACAAGCGCCGGAGACCGATTCCAGGGCATCTATAAGCGGCACCCCGGCAGCCGACATCGTGGCTAGTGTTCTGGCGAAACGAGCGATGGCTGATTTATGCAGGATCAGGCCGATAATCGGAATTTTTAGGAAGGTCTTGTCCAGGAAATGACAAAATTTGTGCGAACGTTTCTTGAAATAAGTGAAGGTAAAAACAGCAATACCAATGCTGCCAAACAGTATCCACCACCATTCCTGCATCCATTCCGACATACCAATAACCATCTTGGTGAAGGCGGGCAAATCTGCGCCAAAACTATGGAACAGGTCTTCAAAAACAGGGACTACAAACAGCAACAGAATGGCGGTGACAATAAAGGCAACCACAAGCACTGCGATGGGATAAGTGAGTGCCTTTTTAATTTTTTTCTTGATCGATTCGGTTTTTTCTTTGTAGGTGGCAATTTTATCCAGCAGCGTTTCCAATACCCCCGCCTGCTCGCCAGCTGCCACCAGGTTACAGAATAATTCGTCAAAATATAGGGGCCTTTTTTTAAGGGCTTCGGCCAGGGTGTCGCCGCTTTCAATATCCGCTTTGATGTCCAGCAGCATTTTTTGCATGCTCGGATTGTCGTGGCCTTTGCCAATGATATCGAATGATTGCACCAAGGCCACACCGGCCTCCAGCATGGTCGCCAATTGCCGGGCAAAAATCGCTATATCGGCAGGGGTTATGGATTGGGTTTTTGCGGTAAAGAACGGCTTGGATTTTTTCTGGATTCTGATAACGCGTATGCCTAAGCGTCGCAAATCCGAACGTGCGATCGTCTCGCTTTTGGCGGATACCTCGCCCTTGGTTTTTTTTCCGCTTTTGTCGGTGCCTTGCCAGATGAAATCCAGTTGTTCAATTTGATCAGCCATTGTTTTATTCCTTGGTTACGCGGTCGATTTCTTCCAGGCTGGTAATGCCCTGGCGAACTTTGTTTAAGCCTGATTCCCGTAAATCATTGATGCCTTCGGATTTGGCTTGCTCGGCGAGCTGCATGGCATTGCCGCCTTCGAGAATTAGTCCTCGCATGCGCTCACTTAAAGTCATGACCTGATAAATGCCGACCCGGCCTTTGTAGCCATTGGTGCAGTGCTCGCAGCCAGCGGGGCTGTAAATTTTCAGGTTTTTTAACTCATCGGCTTTAAAGCCGGCGGAAAGCAGCAGGTTATCGGGAAAAACGGCGGGGGTTTTGCAATGCTCGCATAAGCGCCGCGCCAGTCGCTGCGCCATGATGAGCAGCACGGCTGAGACGATATTAAAGGGCGCAATACCCATTTGCATCAGCCGGTTCAAGGTTTGCGGGGCATCGTTGGTATGCAGGGTTGATAAAACCAGATGGCCTGTTTGCGCGGCCTTTACGGCAATCTCGGCGGTTTCCAGATCCCGGATTTCGCCGACCATGATGATGTCAGGGTCTTGGCGCAGGAAGGCGCGTAAAGCCGTCGCAAATGTTAAACCGGCCTTAATGTTCATGTTAACCTGATTGATGCCGTTCACGGTAATTTCAACCGGATCTTCGGCCGTGGAGATATTGCGCTCGATACTATTGAGCAGATTTAAACCCGTGTAGAGCGTCACGGTTTTACCGCTGCCGGTCGGGCCGGTCACCAGAACCATGCCATAGGGTTTATTGATGGCCTGCAGGAAAAGTTTTTCCTGTTCCGGTTCAAAGCCCAGTTTTTCGATACCGATTTGCGCACTGGTAGGGTCAAGAATACGCAATACCACCTTTTCACCGAACAATGTGGGACAAGTATTGACCCGAAAATCAATGGCGCGATTTTTGGACAAGGTCATTTTGATGCGGCCATCCTGAGGCACACGGCGTTCGGCAATATCCATTTTTGCCATCACCTTGATTCTGGAAATAATTCGGTTAGCGATATTGGACGGTGGACTGGCGACCTCATAGAGCATGCCATCAGCCCTGAAGCGAATGCGGAAATTTTTTTCATAAGGCTCCAGGTGAATATCGGATACGCCTTTTTTGATCGAATCCAGCAGGATTTTATTGACGAAGCGGACGATCGGGGCGTCATCAATATCGGCGTTGATGTCATCCTTGGCCGCATCATCGGCGCCGGGCGCGACGCTCAGGTTTTCCAGATCAGCATCCAGCAAATCCGCCATTGAGGTATCGGCAGCCTCCATCGCGGCTTCTATGGCTCTGACCAGTTTGTTTTCCTCAACCAGGATGGTTTCCGGATTGAGCCGGCTATGAAATTTTATTTCATCCAGGGCCTGAAAATTGGTGGGATCCGAGATGCCGATAAACAGGGTTTTACCGCGCGTAAAAAGGGGTAGGACATGATGATTGCGTATCAGTTTTTCGCTGAGAACTTTGATAGGCAAGCTGCGCAAGTCGATGGCATCAAGATCAAAAAAAGGCATGCCAAATTCAATTGAAGCTTTTGAGGCGATAGTTTTGCTATCGACCAGCTTGTTGGTAACGAGATAGCTGATTAACGGCATCTTCTTTTTTTGCGCATCCTGAATATGAAGCAGCGCTTCGCTTTCAGTCAACAGGCCGTCCTGAACCAGGCAGTTGGCAAGAGCGTTAAATTGGATGTCAGTTAAAATGGCTGCCATAAGAGGGTTAAATTAATGTCGAGGTCTATAGGCAAATATAGATGAATTGATTAGTTTGTCCAACAAATGCAGGTGAAGGGCAGAAAGCCCAAGGCTAAAGATGCATACAAACACCTGAAGCCCTGTGCTTTTCCGGTTTGTTTATAACGCCTGGATTTTTCGCTGCTGCTGTTCAAGATTATTCAGCGACGAGCGTAAATCCGTCAGTTTTGCTTTTTCCTTGTCGATGACATCCGCAGGTGCTTTATCTACAAAGCTCGGGTTGCTGAGCTTGCCTTCTATGCGCGGCAGTTCCTTGATGATTTTCTGGATTTCCTTGTCCAGACGGGCCAGTTCTGCTTCTTTGTCGATCAAACCAGCCATGGGAATCAGGATTTTCATCTCGCCGACCAAAGCAATGGCGGACTCTGGTGCCTGCTGTTCCTTGCTTAGCCAGATGATGCTGTCCAGGCGGCCGAGTTTTTGTAAATAGGTCAGGCTGTTGCCGACCAGGGCCTGATCAGCAGGCGTGCCGTTTTGCAGCAAGACCGGCAAGGGTTTGCCTGGGGAGATATTCATTTCGCCACGGATACGGCGCAGGCCCAGAATAAAACTCATTAGCCAGTCGATTTCACTGATGGCGGTACTGTCAATCAGTGCTTCATCCGCTACCGGATACGGTTGCAACATGATGGTTTTACCCTCTATGCCGTTTAATGGCGCCACGCGTTGCCAGATTTCCTCTGTAATAAACGGCATTAAGGGATGGGTCAGCCGGAGCAGGGTTTCCAGAACGGTCAGCAGAGTTTTGCGGGTGCCGCGTTGTAGCGCGTCATCCGCCGGGCTCGTTCCCTGCGAGCTTGCGGCATACACACCCTCCTTGGCGATCGCCGCACCCGTTCCCGACGAGTTTGCGGCATACCCACCCTCCTTGGCGATACCAGATTGCAGAGATATTTTGGCCAGTTCCAGATACCAGTCGCAGTATTCATTCCAGGTAAACTCATAAATGGCCTGCGCCGCCAGGTCGAAGCGGTAGTTGTCGATAGCGCTGCGGGTTACTGCCGTGACCTGATGTAGTCGTGAAATAATCCAGCGATCAGCCAGGCTGTAGGTGCAGGGCACGCCGGATAAACCATTGTCCTGCCCTTCGGTATTCATCAACACGAAGCGCGCGGCATTCCAGAGTTTATTGCAGAAGTTGCGGTAGCCTTCGGTGCGGGCCAAATCAAAGCGAATGTCGCGGCCGGTTGATGCCAAGGAGGCAAACGTGAAACGCAAGGCATCAGTACCGAAAGATGATATGCCGTCCGGGAATTGTTTGCGCGTGGCCTGCTCGATTTTCTTCGCCAAATGCGGTTGCATCATGCCGGAGATGCGTTTTTCAACCAGGGCTTCCAGATCAATGCCGTCGATCAAATCAATCGGATCGAGGACGTTGCCTTTGGATTTGGACATTTTCTGACCTTCGGCATCACGCACCAGACCGTGAATGTATACTTCCTTAAACGGCACTTCGCCCTGAAATTTCAGTCCCATCATGATCATGCGGGCCACCCAGAAGAAGATAATGTCAAAGCCGGTGACCAACACGCTGGTCGGGTAATGTTTGGCAAGTTCCGGGGTATTTTCCGGCCAGCCCAGCGTGGAGAAAGGCCAAAGCGCGGATGAAAACCAGGTGTCCAGCACATCTTCATCCTGCGTCAGAACATAGCCGTCCGCCAGCTTGTGTTGTTCGCGGACTTCCTGTTCCGAACGTCCGACATAAACATTGCCTTCGGCATCATACCAGGCCGGGATGCGGTGTCCCCACCAGATTTGCCGCGAGATACACCAGTCCTGGATGTTGCGCATCCAGTCAAAATAGGTGTTTTTCCAGTTATCGGGCACAAATTTGATGGCGCCGGTTTCGACCGCTTCGATAGCTGGCTTGGCCAGCGGTTCAACGCGGACATACCACTGGTCGGTTAACAGCGGCTCAATCACCGTACCGGTGCGATCGCCCCTGGGCACCATCAATTTATGGTCGACGATTTTTTCCAGTAAACCTTGGGCGTCCAGGTCGGCAACGATTTGCTTGCGGGCTTCAAAACGATCCAGACCAATATATTTTTCCGGTATCAGGGTGTACTCATCATTGTTGCTGCGAATGGTCGCATCCACGGTGAAAATATTAATCAGGCCGCCGTGAGGCAAATCGCTGATCGTGGAGGTATCACGGTGGCGCAGCCAGACCGCGTAGTCATTGAAGTCATGCGCCGGTGTAATCTTGACACAGCCGGTGCCGAATTCGGGATCGACATAGTCATCGGCAATGATGGGAATACGGCGGCCGGTGAGCGGCAGTTCCACAAACTCGCCGAGCAGATGCTTATAACGCTCGTCATTGGGATGGATGGCAACGGCCGCGTCACCGAGCAGGGTTTCCGGGCGCGTGGTGGCGACAATCAGATGGCCGGTACCGTTGCTCAAGGGATAACGCATATGCCACATGGAGCCGTTTTCTTCTTCGGACAGCACTTCCAGATCCGATACGGCGGTATGCAGCACCGGATCCCAGTTGACCAGGCGCTTGCCGCGATAAATCAGGCCTTCTTCATACAGTCGGATAAACACCTCCTGAACGGCCTCTGACATGCCCTCATCCATAGTGAAACGTTCCCGGTTCCAGTCCAGCGACGAGCCCATGCGCCGCAATTGACGGGTTATGGTGCCGCCGGACTGTTCCTTCCATTCCCAGATTTTTTCGATGAATTTGTCCCGCCCATAATCGTGGCGGGTTTTGCCTTCGGCATTACACAAGCGTTCCACGACCATTTGCGTCGCAATGCCGGCATGGTCGGTGCCTGCTTGCCACAGCGTGCTGCAGCCTTTCATGCGGTGATAACGAATCAAGGCATCCATGATGGTGTCCTGAAAGGCATGGCCCATATGCAGGCTGCCGGTAACATTGGGCGGCGGAATCATGATGCAGTAGGATTCACCATCCTGTTTGGGGGCAAAATAGCCTTTTGCTTCCCAGGTTTGATACCAGCGTTGTTCAATTAAATGGGGGGCGTATGTTTTTTCCATGTATGGGGCGCTTTGTTTTTGTAAAAAGTTATCGTTAGTTGACAGGGCTTCGTTTAAAAATTGATTATCAATTCCATCAACAGCCATTTGCATAATGATGTTGATCGTTAAAATAACTCACTATGCGAACCTGTCCTGACTAAAATCACAAGTCGTCTGGTAGCTGATAAATGAGTAACCAATCTGGTTTTATGTGACATTCTTTATGAGCTTGCCAATTACCTGATAAATAATGCATTTTATGTTTCTCATCAAGCGGTTTATCACCCGCTAAATCTTCAATAACGGATAACAAATCATCGATTTTATAACGGCCGGAATGCTTTATTTTCTTTAAATCCTGTTTAAACTGTGAAGTTTGTACAACAGCTCTCACGCATTGCTCCATTGCTTTTTTAAGTCATCTAAACTGAGACCGCTTCATATTCGCCACGCTCTGCGGCTTGCATAGCTTTTATTGTGGTTTCGTTTGGTGTTTTTTTTGCGTTTAGTTGCTTAAATTTTAAAAACCCTACGAACCGCAAAACCTCTTGAGCTAAAGGTTCTGGAAAATCTTTTACATCTCGTTAAACTTTTTCTGCTGTGTTCATTTTGTATGTCTCAATGTTCTCTAGTTTTTAACGCCTAAATTTATAAATGTATTGTATCGTTTCCACAGCAACCGTGGGAGCGATAACTTCGACAATTAAAAAACAATAAACAGATGTTTAAGATGCTGGCGCAGGTTCCATTTGGCATCGGTGTTTAATGAGCGTTCCAGGCAGATAAAGGCTTGCGGTTTTGCCAATAACTGCTCGACGGTTTTGTCCGAGAGGATGTTGTCCAGACAAATCAATGCGGATTGTTCGCCGTCGTCGGCTAGGCTGACAGTGTTGGCGGTAAACTGGGGTTGCGCCTGCAAGCGGTAGCTCAGACGGAAGCCGTTTTTTAGCAACACTTCGTCGCGTATCTCGTGCGGCTCAAACAGGCCGATCAGTTGCGCTTCTTTTTCGGTGATGTAAGCTTCCAGCCGTTGCAGGTTATCGGCTTCGGAAAGCTCTGGGTCGGGCTGGAAATCGACGCGCGGAAAATGCGATTTGGTCAGGTGGTAGACTTTGACACCGGCCTCCAAAGGCTGGGGATTATCGCCGTAACCGTTAATCACCCGTATAACGCGCTCGATGGTGATGCCGGAGATTTTTTTGAAACCGGCTTTGTAAGGTTCGGAGTCGGCTTTGGTTTGTTCGGGTGTGATTAAAAGTACGGTTTTTCAGTGTATTATAGAATCTTTATAAGCTCGGACATCAACATGCTGTTGAAATACATCCGATTCTAACACTGATTAGCTTACCCGTTTCCCTCCTGTTTTTCTAAGCTTAAAAACTTGAACATCGAGCATCAAGTTCATTGTTGGCGATGATGGGCTTGATGGCACTGTAAATATCCGGAGATTTAATTTCGCCGATAGCCATGTTGCCAATAGCCGGGAAAATACATGCAACTCCAAACGCCGGGTTTTCTTTTGATGGGTTATGTCTCTGACTGTGTGGGCGACAAAGGTCAGGCATTTGGGGGTATCTCGATGGGTATCATAAAATGTGCCCCGATTTATACCCCCATGTACCCCAAGATGTCAACGAATCACACCGGCCTTATCCGGACAATAAAAAACCCGCTAAGCCTTGTGACTTGCGGGTTTTTGTATTCCTTTGCACTGCTCGGAATCTTTGTTTGGTACCGAGGGTCGGAATCGAACCGACACTGAGTCACCCCAATTGGATTTTGAATCCAACGCGTCTACCAGTTTCGCCACCCCGGCAAAGAGCGGCTATTGTAATCAAACATTCGCAAGAATGCTAGCGCATTTTAAGATGTATTCGTCAGCTTAACCTGATACCATCTCGCGCCATGAAAAAAAGTGACTTTAATTACCAATTACCCGAAGCCTTAATCGCGCAAAAGCCCTTGTCCGAGCGCAGCGCAAGCCGCCTGTTGTGTATGCATCGGGACACGGGACAGCTTACCGACCGGAAATTTACCGATTTTATTGATTTAATCGATGCGCGGGATTTGCTGGTTTTTAATGATACCAAGGTTATTCCCGCCAGGTTGTTTGGTCGAAAACTCAGCGGCGGTAAAGTTGAAATTCTTATCGAACGCATACTGGATGACCATCATGCCATTGCCCACGTTAGGGCCAGCAAGGCGCCGAAAGCGGGGGTATGGATTGAATTGGATAAAGGTTATCGTTGTGAAGTGTCAGGCAGGGCGGATGATCTGTTTCAGCTGGAATTTAAAAGCGATATCAGCCTGCTTGCGCTATTAGAGCAAATCGGCCATATGCCATTGCCGCCTTATATTACCCGTGCCGATGATGACTCAGACCTGACCCGCTATCAGACGGTTTTTGCCAGAGAGGCTGGAGCCGTTGCAGCGCCCACGGCCAGTTTGCATTTTGATCTGAATACCCTGGAAAAGCTAAAAGCCAAAGGCGTTCAGGCGTGTTTTGTGACCCTGCATGTCGGCAGCGGTACCTTTCAGCCAGTCAGGGTGGAAGATTTATCAGAACACTTGATGCACAAGGAATATTATGCCGTACCACCAGAAACCGTAGCTGCTGTAAGTCAGACCAGAGCAAGCGGCGGCCGGGTTATTGCCATCGGCACCACGGCAGTCAGAGCATTGGAGTCAGCATCCAAAAGCGGTCAGCTTGAAGCCGGTTTTGGCGATACCGGCTTGTTTATTACCCCGGGTTATCAATTCAAGTCAGTCGATGCCATGCTGACCAATTTTCATCTTCCCGAATCCACCTTGCTGATGCTGGTTTCCGCTTTTGCTGGTTACCAGCCTGTTATGAACGCCTACCGCCACGCTATTGAAAGCGCTTACCGATTCTTTAGTTACGGTGATGCGATGTTTTTGAGTCGCTGATTTATTTAAAAAGTTGATTTTCCAGACGTTGTTGATGCGTTGGATAAGAGGGGGATGGGCTTTAAACCGCCGGCGTTTCGGCCGGCGGTTGTCAGTGCTACAGTGAGAACTATCTGAGAATTTCCAGCTGGACCCTGCGGTTGTTGGCGCGACCTTCGGGTGATTCATTGCTGTCGATAGGGCGCGTCAGGCCATAACCATGAGCTGACAAAATGCTGTAGGATTGGGCGCCGCGGTTTAGATAGGCTTTAACGGCTTGCGCGCGCCGTTCAGACAAACGTTGGTTATATTTGGCTGTACCGACGTTATCGGTATGACCTTGGACTTCGATTTTTAAGCCTGGGTTGTTTCTGATGACGGAAATCACTTGGTCCAGCTCCGCGAAGTATTCTGACTTGATGTCGCTTTTATCAGTATCGAATTTTACGCCTTCGATAATCCAGCAACCCACACTGTTGACATGAGCGCCTTTTGGCGTGCCGGGGCAGCGGTCCGCATCGTCCAGAACGCCGTCACCATCCTCATCGCCAATGACGGGCGGATTTGCTTTCAGGAAAATGCTTTTTACAAATTTTGCCATGTTCTCGGCGCTGGCAACATTTTCCGCCATGGTGCCGAAGCCGCAGCCGGCAATATTAGAAAGTTTATTTAATACAGTTATCCCGGATTTTTCTTCCTCGTTACCGACCCAAACCGAATAGACACAGAGCCGGTCGCCATATTGCTGTTTCAGGGCTTTAAGGGCTGCAACAGGATCGGAATCCAGGCCATGGCCGTCACTAAGAATTAACACTGCGATATTGCCGGAAGTGCCCGCCAAATCAGCTGAGGTGCCGTCAATGCCGCTAGCCATGGGTGAGCCGCCGCTGGCGCATTTGAGGGAATCGATGCCCTGACCGAAAGATGATTTTGTGTAAGTAGTAGGTGCCTGGTTCAGTTGCGTGGATTGCCAAGCCAGGCAGGGGCCAAAACCAAAACTGCGGATGCTTGAGGTTAATCTTAAGTTTGGAATGGTTTGGTTTATTCTGTTCAGTATTTCTTTTTCAACGGAAAGCTTTGTGGGGACAGGTTGTCCGGGAAAGCCCGCACCAAGATAATCGTCAGCCATTGATGACGAGGAATCATTGATGACAAAGAAATTATCGGCTTTTTGCTGATATTGTCCTGACTGAACTGCCGCATTAAGGTTCTCGGCCTGAAACATTTCAAAGATACTTACGGATTGGGTGGCGCAGCCTGACATCAGGGCGCCAGTAATAGTTACAGCAGTTATCAATGCGTTTTTCATTGTATATCTCCTTGTTAACAAATTGTTTAAAGATAGGCATTGTTATGCAATATCAGTAAATTTTGATTCTAACATTATCCCATTCAATTTGAAGAGCTATTTTGCCTTTGGTGGCCGCCGTGAAATAATGCAGGGCTTATTGAATTAACAAGCGTATTTAGAGGAGTTTTATATGTTCAGGTTATTGATGTTATCGGTGCTGTTCTCGCTGGGCCTTGCGGTACAGGCGGATGAGGTTCAACAGTCGGCAGAGCAGGGCGATGCCTTGGCTCAGGCTAAAATGGGAGCAAGATATATGCTAGGCCGGGATGGCGTGGAAAAAGATGATCAAAAAGCGGCCGAGTGGATGTTGAAAGCTGCCAAACAAGGATTGGTTGAAGCGGAAGTGGTCATGGCTGCGCTCTACGACAGAGGTCTGGGTGTGCCGCATAATGTCGATACGGCCACGCAATGGTATGAAAAAGCTGCCGCCCAGGGGCATCCTGCCTCTCTGGCTATTTTAGGCAGAAATGAGACTGCTAAAGGCAGCGTTGCATTTAGCTATAAAACCGCGCGCTTAAGCGCGGCCAGACAAATTCCAACCGAATACGCTAAAAGAATTTTATTAAAGAAATAATATCAATGAGTATAAAAACACGTTTTGCCCCGAGTCCAACGGGTTATCTGCATGTAGGTGGTGCGCGAACCGCCTTGTTTTCCTGGCTTTATGCGCGCAAGCATGGCGGCAGGTTTATATTAAGAATTGAAGATACTGATCTGGAGCGCTCAACACAGGAATCGGTCAACGCCATTCTGGAAGGCATGACCTGGCTGGGTCTGGAATATGACGAAGGCCCCTTTTATCAGACCCAACGTTTTGACCGCTATAAAGAAATCATTCAACAGCTGTTAAATCAGGGTGATGCTTATTACTGCACCTGCAGCAAGGAAGAGCTGGAGCAGTTACGCACTGAGCAGATGGCCAACAAAGAAAAGCCTCGCTATAACGGCAAATGCAGAGATTCTGCAATAATCGGAAATGACAAGGAAGCCGTGATTCGTTTTAAAAATCCAGTGGATGGTGTGGTAACCATTCCCGATTTGGTTAAGGGTGATATTGTGGTCGCCAATAAGGAACTGGATGATTTGATTATTGCCAGGGCAGATGGCACGCCCACCTACAATTTGACGGTGGTCGTCGATGATATGGATATGGGCGTTACGCATGTGATTCGCGGAGATGATCATATCAACAACACCCCCCGGCAGATGAATATTTTGCAAGCATTAGGCGCAGAATTGCCCAAATATGGGCATTTACCGATGATTCTCGGTTCGGATGGCGCCCGTTTATCCAAGCGTCATGGCGCCGTGAGTGTCATGCAATACCGTGATGACGGCTATTTGCCGGATGCGTTATTGAATTATCTGGTCAGGTTGGGTTGGTCGCATGGTGATCAGGAAATTTTCACGATTGATGAAATGGTCGAGTATTTTCAACTGGAGAATGTCAATGTATCCGCTTCAGCATTTAATCCTGAAAAGCTGTTGTGGCTTAATCATCAGTACATTATGAACAGCGATCCTGCCCATGTTGCACGTCATTTAAGCTGGCACATGGGCGAGTTGGATATTGATCCTTCCGAAGGCCCGGACTTGGTTGATGTGGTCATCGCGCAAAGAGAACGCAGTAAAACCCTGGTTGAAATGGCCGCAGCCAGCGTCTATTTCTATAAGGATTTTGAAGCCTATGACGAAAAGGCCGCTAAAAAGAATCTCACGCCGGGTGCTGAAGCCGTTTTAGCGCGACTGCACGCTGAATTTACAACCGTCACTGAATGGGATGGCGAAAAATTGCACCAGGTCGTTGTTAATCTTGCCGAAACCCTGGCCCTTAATCTGGGTAAAGTGGCACAACCCTTGCGCGTTGCGGTCTGCGGAACCTCGGTTTCGCCGGCAATTGATGTAACCTTGTCACTGCTGGGCAAAGAAAAAACCCTGGCCAGAATTCAGCGAGCCCTAAATTATATAAAAAATGTAAATTAGCGCTAGACACGGTTTAGAAATGCTGTAAAATGCGCGTTCTCAACTGAGGGGCCATAGCTCAGCTGGGAGAGCGCTTGCATGGCATGCAAGAGGTCAGGAGTTCGATCCTCCTTGGCTCCACCAAATATCCAGATTGACTGAATTAGTTTTAGTCCCCATCGTCTAGTGGCCTAGGACACCGCCCTTTCACGGCGGTAACGGGGGTTCGAACCCCCCTGGGGACGCCATAATTCAAGGTCTACACATGTAGACCTTTCTTATCGCCTTTAAAAAGCGAATACAGGATATTGGCTCTTTACTAAGCAGTTGTTGTTTTAAAGTTGGCAAGATTCGCCAGTATCTTCTAATAGGCTGACTAAACCAGTTTTAGTCCCCATCGTCTAGTGGCCTAGGACACCGCCCTTTCACGGCGGTAACGGGGGTTCGAACCCCCCTGGGGACGCCATACATTGTTGACCTCTACTACAGGCATGACAGGGCCAGCAGGCCGGCTTTTCTCGTTCCAGCATTAGTTTTCCGATTTATTTTTTCATTTCCGAGTTTCCTGAAAGCTGATTGGTAATCCTCCATTTTAGCCTCTGAGATAATTTGTAAGGCCAGCAGTGATTTTCAACTTAATCCCAACGCGCTTATCGTTTTTCGTATATTTTTGCTATAAATCCTCTAACGGGTCCCATTAGGTTCTGCAAAACACAACATCGCTTGATAGCCTGAATAGTTACTCCTGACTTAATAAGTAGAAGTCTTTATCAGCGGGCGATTTTCCCTGTAAATAGGATGCGCTCGGGTCAATAATAAAGCGGCTACCCATCGCGGTGCGGCCCAGCAGCATACGAAAGCGCATGTTGTCACGGTTAGTCAGGGTCATTTCAGCGGTGATAATTGAGCGCCCCAGCACCAGTTGTGTTTCTATGACATAACGCCGTTGCTTGTGTCCACCGGAGTCGGTAACCAGTCTCCGGTCTTTAATCGGCGCATGACATTCAATTGAGACATCGGTATGTTTCTGCCGGGGATGAACAGCGAACATAATCCAGCGCTGCCCGCCTTTACGATAAGGCTCGATAGTGTAGGCATGCAAAGCCGAGGAACGCGCTCCGGTATCGATTTTGGCTTTAATATGGCTGATATTGAGTTCAGGTAAAACCACCCATTCGCGCCAGCCTAACATTGGCTTGTCTGCCGATACTTGTGTCATTATTTGAAATAGCCTAAGCGAGAGACGGATTATAGCTTTATTTGCATGTATTGCTGACTTGGCGTTCTCGAATATACTGTGTCCAGCCCTGCAGCATTGGAAACATTATGCTTGAAGTCACCGAATATATAAAAATATTTATTGCCTTATTCGCGGTCGTTGACCCGATAGGCATTGTTCCCATTATTGCCGCACTCATTGCCAATACCCCGGCGATGGAACTCAGAATAATCGAAAAAACAGTTGTTATTACGGTAACGGCAATTTTGTTAATGGCGCTTTTTTTCGGTGAGAATCTGCTGCTGTTTTTTGGTATCAGTATCCATTCGTTCCAGGTCAGTGGCGGTATTCTGCTCATGCTCATGGCCATTTCCATGCTGCAAGCCAAAATCAGTCCGACTGTGCACACCAAAGCCGAAGCGCTGGAAGGTGAAGCCAAGTCTTCTATTGCCGTGGTACCGTTATCGATACCCCTGCTGGCCGGCCCAGGCGCTATCAGTACTGTGGTGCTTTATGCCAACCGAGGCAGCCATATCAATCATTATCTGATGATAAGTGTGGTCATATTCGCTGTGGTGATTATTTTGTGGATAGTGCTCAGATGTGCGCCCTGGTTGACCCGGCATTTAAGTCAAACCGGCATCAATGTGTTCACCCGTCTGATGGGTTTGATTCTTTCGGCGCTCGCCGTTGAATTTATTGCCAGCGGCCTGAAAGGCTTATTCCCTGGTTTAGCCGCTTAGCCGCCAATCTTGGAACACACAAGGATTTTAGCCATGCCCGAATCATTAAGTTTCTCCTCTGAAAAATCCGGTTTGCCGTCCGGCTCCCTGGTGCATGTGGGAGAAGTGCATGAGTACGAAAACCGGATTTGTGTCATTGATTACAGTGCAGCAACGATAGAAAAACGCACTGTCAAAGCCATTGACGATATTCTGCCTTATAAACAGACCGACACAGTGACCTGGGTTAATATTGAAGGCCTAACAGACGTTTCAATCATTGATGCCATAGGCCGGCATTTTGATATTCATGCTTTGGTGCTGGAAGATATTCTGAATACCCATCAGCGCCCCAAGCTGGAAGATTATAATGATTATTTATATATCGTTCTTAAGGCGCTTGCCTTGGGTAATAATGACTTTAATGTGGAATATGAACAGATCAGTGTCTTAATCCTGGACAAGTTTGTGTTCACTTTTAAAGAAAAACCCGATGCGATATTTGACCCTATCTTAAGCCAGCTCGATAACGAGAAAAGCCGTCTTCGAAGCCTTGGCACCGATTATCTCGCTTATGTGATCATGGATACTGTGGTCGATGAATATTTTGCCCTGCAAGATGTTCTTGATGAGCTGATTGAGGGGGTTGAAGACGATTTGCTGAGCAATCCCTCGGTACAAACCCTGAGCACGATCCAGAAAATCAAGCGTGAATTAATCTTTCTACGCAGAACCGTATCGCCCTTACGCGAGTTACTGGCAAATATTCAGCGTAGCGAATCGAAGTTGATTCAAGAACGCACCAAACGTTATTTTGCCGATGTTTACGATCATGCCATCCGCGTTATCGAAGCCATGGAATCATACCGCGACTTGATAACCGGCATGATGGACATTTACCTATCCAGCGTCAGTAACAAAATGAATGAAACCATGAAAGTGCTGACGGTGTTTGCCTCCATATTTATCCCCTTAACCTTTATTGCCGGCGTTTATGGCATGAATTTCGAATACATGCCGGAGCTGAAATGGCGTTGGGCTTACCCGGTATTGTGGGTCGTATTCGTCGGCATTTCAGTTTTTTTGCTGGGTTATTTCAAAAGAAAGAAGTGGCTCTAATACGGAAGTCAAAATGTTGTGAGGCGGTTGAGTCTGTGAAAGTATTCGTGAATACACATTATTCACCACGAAGATCACGAAGGACACGAAGAAAAATAATCAACTAGATCAATGCATTGAAACTTCGTGTCCTTCGTGGTATCGGTTTTATATTTAATACTTTCAAAGTTTCGGTTGCAAAGCCACCCTCACATTAGCGTAGCCGCTTAGGCTTAGAAATAGTGGCTGTTTAAAAAGAAGTGGGCAGCGATACTGCCGAAAAAGCCCAGGGCTATCGCCGGAGCCCATTTTAAATGACTGGTGAAGGTATAAATGCCTTTAGCCTGTCCCATCAAGCCGACACCTGCGGCTGAACCGACAGCCAGCAGGCTGCCGCCCACGCCAGTGGTAAGCGTTACCAGCAGCCATTGTCCTTGGGATATATCGGGGTGCATAGTCAGCACAGCCAGCATGATGGTGCCGTTATCGATAAAGGCCGAGGCGATGCCGACCAGGATATTCGCCACGCTCGGATCAATGCCGCCATACAGGTAATGCGAAGTGACCCCCAGATAACCGATAAAGCTTAAGCCGCCGACCGCCATCATGACGCCGTAAAAGAACAGCAGCGTATCCCATTCCAGGTTTGCCACTTTATGAAAAACATCAAATGGTTCATCGACGCTTAAGAGGGTGTGCGTTTTGTTCATGATTTTCATGGGCCCGAAATAATCAATTTTGCCATCGTTTGTTATGATGGGCATCTGGGCATCGGCACTGGTGGCTGATTGCTCGCCATTTTCGGGGTTCGCAGAGGTTTTTTGCATGTAATAGCTGAAAAACTTCAGATAAGTCAGCCCCAGCATCATGCCGGCCGCGGGTGGTAGATCCAGGAAGTTTTCAAAGCAGGCCGCCGTAATAATGGTCAGCGCGAACAAGGCAATAATAACCAGTCCGCCTCTTTTTATGTCTTGCGCCTCCTGAACCGCGGCAGGGCTTTCCGTTGGAATCCAGAAATGCATGATGGCAGCAGGTAAGCCGAAGTTGATCAGTGCAGGGATCAGCAGTGAAAAGAAATCTCCAAAAGGTACTACGCCTTTTTGCCATACCAGCAGGGTGGTAATATCGCCAAAGGGACTGAATGAACCGCCGGCATTTGCAGCCACCACAACATTGATACAGGACAAGGTGACAAAACGCGGGCTGTTTTTGCCCATGGCCAAAATCACGGAGCCCATCAGCAACGCAGTGGTCAGGTTATTGCAGGCTGAGGAAATGAAAAAAGCCTGAAAGCCGGTAATCCAGAATAATTGACGATAACTGAAATTCTTGCTTAACAGCCAGACTCTCAAATTTTCAAATACGCCTCGATCTTCCATGGCATTGAGATAAGTCATCGACACCATGATAAACAGAAAAAGCTCGGCATAGCCTTCCAAGGCAGCACGGAATGCAATCCCCGCTTGTTCGCTCATACCGCCGAGGGCATAAATGGCGGCAATAAAGATCCAGATGATGCTCGCTGCAAAAACCATCGGTTTTGACTTGCGCAAATCAGTGACTTCTTCGATCATGGCCAGAAGATAGGCGACAGCGAATACAAGCAAGGACAGATAACCCACCCAATGCTGTGTCATATCAATCCGTTGAGGCGGGCTGGCAGTCCCGATAGCTTCTTCTGCAAACGATACCGACGGCAACAACAGGGCAAGCAGGATAGCCGAATAGCTTGAACAAAAAACCTTCATTAAGCGGGAAAACCGGCAGACCATGTTCCGGTGATTAAAATTTGAAAATTTAACGGCTAATGTGATTAAGAGTATGCTGGCAAGGGATAAGAACACTACAAGATTCATGTGTGACTCACAGTCGGTAAGTGGATAGTAAAGGCTCCAAGAGAGAGCGACATTATATAGAAAACAAGGTTTGTGTGCAGAGGCTCAGAATTGTTCTGGATGTTATTCTGCAACCAGTTGTTGCAGGCGGTAAAAGCCTTCGCCGCTCTGGCCCAGGACATCAGCCAGCCAGGGTAAAACCTGCTCCATTTGAGTTGTTAACGTCCACGGCGGATTGACCACAATCATGCCACTGGCGGTCATGCCGGGTTCAGTGCTGTCTGCCTGTATGGCTAGTTCAAACAGGTGCATGTTTTTTATGCCGCTGGTTTTAAGCTGTTGTTCCAAAATCTGATTGCGCTGTCGATTGATAACCGGATACCACAGCATAAAAGTGCCGGTAGCAAAGCGTTTGTACATGGCGCTCAGCGTTTCAAGCACATGCCGATAATCGGTTTTGAGTTCATAGGAAGGATCAATCAGCACTAAACCCCGGTGCTGGACCGGCGGCAATAAGCCAAGGCTTTCTTTCAAGCCATCGGCATGGAAAATTTTCACGCGTCGGTCTGTCTTCAGCGTACCGGCTAGTAATTTGATTTCCGTGGAATGCAGTTCAAAACAAAACAGACGGTCTTGGCCGCGCAGCAAGTGTTGTGCTAGCAATGGTGAGCCAGGGTAGTGTTTTAGCGGGCCAGTGTTGTTAAATTGTTTGATTAGACCGACATAATCGGCGACGCTTTTGGGCAAATCAGTGCGATGCCAGAGTTTGCCGATGCCCGTGTCAAATTCCCGGTTTTTGAGTGCGTAGTCGCTGTTTAACGCATATGTTCCTGCGCCGGCATGCGTATCGATGCAACAGAAGGGCTTATCTTTTTGTTTGAGATAGTCGATGATTTGTATCAGAATCAGATGCTTTAAGACATCGGCAAAATTGCCCGCATGAAAGGCGTGTCGGTAACTGAGCATGGAGTGGGTGTTTTAGAATAGTTTTTCTGTCAGGGTTATGACAATTTCAAAAGCAATCAGCCAGATGATGATCCATTCCAGTCGTGATGAATGGCGATGTTTTTGTTCATCGGCGAGCATTTCAAACAGTTCATGGATGGTTTCCAGTTTTTTTGACAGTACCTCGGTGCGCGGGGCTATTTCCAGATATTTTGCGGTCAGGTTGTAAAAGTCCTCGTATTCCGGATATTCCCAAAAAAAATCCGGGGTATCGAGTAAATCGTAGTGCAGAATGATGTCACTCTTGGTTAGGAACAGTTGACCTCGAATTTTGGCGATTTCATGACGATTCAGTTTGATATTGCCATGTTCAGCCAATGATTTCGGGATGTAGCTGGTATTGTTGATGGTGTTGATGGCGTGGGTTTCAAAAGAGGCCAGTTTGATGGATTGTGCCATGCCTTGCGATAAGGCAAACAAAAGCATGGGATCAGAGGATTCAACTTCTATATGATCTTCGATAATGCGCGTGCCGGGGCAATTCAGCGAAAAAGTGAAATGATCTTCTTCAGGAATCGCCAGGGCATTCTCCGCGTGAGCCAGTAGTAACTGATGTAGTTTAGTCTGCCGCTCAGCAGTAATATGCCAATGCACCACGGCCCCGTAAGCAAAAATCACAGACCAGCTTTGATTGTCCTCAATCAGGAACGCGCCTTTAATCATGCGCAGCTTTTTTGACTCGGATAGCCATTTTGTCAATATCGGCATATCAAAACCTTGCGCCAGACAATAGGCGGTACAGTTTTTAACGGTTGAGAGTTCGGTCATTGGCATTCTCGGCTGGTATTGCCGGGCGCGCCCGGGGCGCACCCGGGAGGGCGCGTCATTTGTCGGCTATTTTGAGCAGCCAGCCGCTTTCAGCATCACATCTTGAGTATTTGGATGTCACTTTAATATTGATTCTGGCCGCAGTTTTAGTTAGAGAGGGTGGTAACTTTCCCTTTACTAGATAAAAAGCTTCCTTGTCTTCAACCGTGAGTTTAACCGGTATTGATTTCACTGTTACACTGATTTGATCAGGATGCTGGACACCGGCCGCCATGAAAGAAAATTCTGATTCAGGGGCAACGGTTGATAAATGCGCCGGCAGAAACTTGGAAAGACGTGGTTTTAGACAATTTTCGCCGCCGCCACCGCCGCCTGGGCTATGGCCCGCATGTCCGCTTGCGCCGGCCATGGCATCGGCCATATTAAACAAAGAAACAAAACATAAAATGGTTAGCAAATTTGATTTTTTCATGGTGTTTTCCTCTTATTTTTATTGTAAGCAACTCAGGCGAACTCGCGTTCGCCACAACTCCGGCGCCATGTTATAAGACATTGGCATAGTCCTGCTCCAGTTGCCGGAAATTCATTGACGACATGAAACGGCTGAAACTCATCCAGGCGGACAGTCCCATCAGATCACTGAACTGCGGAGGCAGAAAACGCGGCGCTATTACCGTGCCTTCTTCCACCAGATCAACGAGCACTTTCATGTCTTCAAGCATGGTCTTGCCGCAGAACAGCAAGGGTATGCGGTCGGGTTTGCCTTTGCTGACCGCCAGACGCATGAAGTTATAGGTCAGCACAAAACCTTTGATATACGTGAGGTCTTTGGTAAAAGGCATGCCATCGGGAGTGCTGCCCCTAAAAACGCGGCTGCCGATGGTATAACTTTCTTCTTCATCCAGACCTTTGTCCCGGAAAAACCCAAATATGTCCATAAAATCGGCGCCTTCTTCGGCCAGCGTAATAGCCCGCACCCGATTGATCAGGCTCATGAGCCGGTTGGGTGTTGAACTAAATGTCAAAATCTCCATCAACACCGCCAGGCCTTCCTGGGTGACGGTTGAAGAGGGCGGGCCCTTGCCAAGAAAAGTGCAATAAGGCTGGGCCAGGCCATTCAGCGTGGTACCCAGGTGTACCCATATTTCGTGAACTTCAAGCACCCGCAGATCACGCATGTTGAATAGAGCATCCGCACGCAGTTTGATGTAATCGGTGCCCGCGGCGGCATCGGCGACAATACCATCGCTGATCATGGCGCGCAGGCCATCACCGGGAAACAGGTTTTGCATTTTTTCATTAAGAATGGCGACAGCATCCTTGGCTTTAATGGTTTTCGGTTCTTCCACCAGAAAATCGAGTTTCAGCAGTTGCGATAAGGTTTCTTCCATCATGCTGCCAAGATCGGCAATGGTCGGATCGCCGACATGAAAAACATCATGTGAAGAGCCGTATAATTCCTGAGAAATATCTGAAAATATAGGCGTACCGCGAGATTCAAGCATACGCACTACAGCCTGATATTCGCGGCAAATGCGGCGCATGATCACGCTGAGCGGATTAAGTTGACCCAGTTTGCGCGCCAGATCGCGCTCAATCTGATAAAACTCACGTTTTTTTTCGTTTGGGTCAAAGCCTAAGGGGCGCTGTAAATAATAATCAGGTGTTAGTTGCGGTGGATTCTTACATTGACTGCTAAAAAAAGCCTGTTTGATAGTGTCATCCCATTTAATGGCATCCAGAATGCGGATGGGCTGTTGAGCTTTCACGATCCGGTCAGAAAGTGTTTTGACCTCAATCACATAAGCTGACGGTTTAATGTTCTTTTTGCGCATGTCTGTCGTCCGTATGCGGTGCAACGTTAAATGGGATTTTGTTAACCAAGCCAGCCGTTTGCGAAACCACGGCCAGTATAGCAACAGAAGCACTGCTATAATAGCCAGAAAATCCAACAGCAAATAATGGACGGGATTGTAGACTTTAGTTTATAAATCAAATAAAAAACCCCTAGTATTATAAATTGCTACGTATGAAACCGGTAAAAAAGCCTTAAGTTTGATGCTCATTTAAGATTCACTTAAGGCTAAGCAATGAGAATAATGTTGAGTGGTTAAGCAAATTTTAGAGATGACTGAGAATACATTAAAAAACCTTGAAATTGATGAAAGCAGTCTTATTGCATCAAGACGCCGGTTTCTGAAAAATATGGCATATGGTTCTTTATTGGCACTGGCTGGAACGAATAGCGTAAACGCAGCCGTTAGACACTTCCCATCACACAAAACATTAGCCTTAGAAAATTTGCATACCGGCGATAAGTTAAAACTAACGTATTACGAACGCGGCCGCTACATCAACGACGCGTTGCGTGAAATCAGTTTTTTACTGCGCGACTATCATAACGACTACGTACACCCTATCGATACGGACTTACTGGATCAGTTGTACGATTTGAAATTGTCTCTGGGTATCAATAAACCCTTTCATATCGTATCTGGCTACCGGTCTCCGGTTACCAACGCAAAGATGCGTAAAAGAAGTCATGGTGTGGCAAAAAACAGTCTGCACATGGAGGGCAGGGCTATTGACATACGGATAGACGGCGTCGATACCCGTGACATCAGAAACGCGGCACTGGCGATGCGCAGTGGCGGCGTCGGCTATTATGAACGCTCCGATTTTGTACATCTTGATACCGGCAGTTTCAGAACCTGGTAATCCCTGAAGACCAGCCGGGTCCGATTAATCGATAAAAGCCCCGGCCCTCTATAATCGAGCAGTGCTTCTGCCGGTTATGAATCAAAGCCAACCCTCCTAATCCAAGAGCGACGATGCCCCGTGCGGCAACTGCGACACATATCGCCGCAGGCTAAGCAATAGCTATCATCTAACAATTACTGCCGGTGCCGGATCAGGGCTTTTGCTGATAAAAAGAGACTGGTCAGACAAGTCTTCAGGTTTTGCGAGAGCTGCCTGTAACACAGCATCATGGCCATAAATATCGGTATAAAAAGCTAAATTATCATTCTGATCAAAAAAGGACGTGGCGTAATAAAACAGCACGGGTACTGGTTTTTCCAGAATGACGCGTTGCGTCTTTGGGGTTTGCATGGCCTCTTGTATGGTTTCTTTGCTCCATTGTGTCTGGTTTTTCAGCACAAACTCGGCTAGTAGTTCAGGGTTTTCAACACGCACGCAGCCATGACTGAAGTCTCTGCGGGATTTGCCAAACAGGGTGTTTGCAGGAGTATCGTGCAAATACACATCGTCCTGATTGGGAAAAATAAACTTTACCCTGCCCAGGGCATTTTTTGCGCCCGGACGCTGGCGGGCTTTTAAGGTACCCTGTTTAAGCTGAGCGATTGAGCTTTCGCTAAAGGGTACAGCTTTTACCTCGTTGCCGAAGCGGGTCACCAGTTCTATATTTTCCTGTGCCAAATAACCAGGATTCTGGATTAATTTTGGCAATAATTCATTTTTTACAATGCTGTAAGGAATGTTCCAGTAGGGCATGAAATCGATAAAACGCATTTCGGCCATCAAAACCGGCGTCTGGTTTTCCAGTGCCTTGCCGACAACAACCTTCATGTTGAGTATGTCGGTATTTATTTTTTCGATGTCATTTGCTGCCCACAGCTGAAAGGCCGGAATGTTGACGATAATGTAAGGATCGACGCTTAGTTTAGGCAACCAGCGCAGCCGTTCCATGGCCAATTCAATTTGCGTTATCCGCTGTCCTAAAGGCGCATTGAGTGCAGCGAGGGTTTCCCTGCCGATAACACCATCAGCGCTCAGGCCATGCCGTTCTTGGAATTTTTTGACACCGGCAACGAGTTTTCCAGTATACAGCGATGATTTTTCCGCTGTGTCGCCGGCATTCTCTTTAGGCAAGTCACCAAGCACAGTTAAAAAATGGGCCAGCTTGTTGCCTTCCGGTAGATTGCCGCCGGGGCGGAGGGGCTTGTCAATTATCAATTTTAAATCGGGTGATTCGGCTGCAAACCTGCGATAGAGGGCCAAGGCCTCTTTCATCCTTTGATATTGCTTCAATTTAGGCTCAGCCAAGAAGGCTAACTGAGCAATAGTGCCTTGTGTCAGAGCGTCTTTAATAAGAGCCGGCAAATCAACCGGCATTTTTTCTCTTGGCTTCAACTTAAAGTTGATACCCTGAGGATTTACCCGGCCATATTGCAGATCATGCAGAAATCGCAGCACCGAAAGGCTCAGCGCCGTGTCATATAAGGCCGCGCGATTATCTGCATCAGCACCGGGTTTGGCGGCAGAAATTAGATGCTGTTTGAGCGTTCCGGAATCGTAATTGGCTGGATTTAAACCGTGTACCGATGAATCAGCCAAGAGATGGAGCGCCTCCGCGATATTTTTTTCCGAATGCTTATTGCCTAACCAGAGTAATTGGTAATTCATCGGCTTATAAAGCTTAACAAGATCTTCTGCCCGATTTTGAAAATTCGATAGCTTTAGGTACGGATGCTGTTTGGCCGTAATAATGCCCAAAATTTCTTGGGCTATGGCGTTTTTCTGAGTAACAAGCTCTTCGGCCTGTAACGACTGCACCGCAAAACTTAGAGAAAAACACAGGAGCGCATACTGGCTCAGGTTTTTTTTGAAAGCGACTTTTTGCTCAAAAATTAATTTTCTGGCGTTCAGCATCTTAATTCCATCGGTTTAAGCAGCGGCTAATAGAGTTCGCGTAAAAAGTAGTTTATTACGTAGAAAATAGTGACATATTACCATTAACACACTCGTTTTGAAGACCTGGATGTAATGCTTTGTCTTCAAACAATATTTGGTAATGCAGCGCATGAGAACAACGCCCGGTAATGCGGGCCGCTAATTGGCCTGGACATCAACCTTGGCCCTTTATCTGATAAGATAGACATCTGCTTCGTCTTTAGGTGTAAAAAATAGCTTGAGGCGCTGAGCGGCGCGCCTATTGCTTAGAATCCTGTTTTTTCTTGTTCTTCTGTAACCTAAATCCATAAAAATGAATGCTTAACCTCCGGTTTCCTTCCAACAAATGATGCTTAAAATAGTATATTTCCTATTCGTTATGGCCTTGATGCCCGTCAATGGCTGGGCTGAAATTACGGCACCAGCCAGTGCCAAGCAAAGCGCGGCAATTGCTATTGACAAAGACACTGTCAAGGCAAAAATCGATACCCTGAATGTCAGGGAGGGCATCGACGAGGGCATTAAAAGCAAAGTGCTCAAGCTTTACCACTCGGTGGAAGATAATCTGGCCAATATCGAAGGCTTTAAGACACAGGTCGCCGAGTTTAAGGCATCTCTCCAGCAAGCCCCCGATACCACCAAAAAGCTGCAAAAAGAAATCGAACAGGCTCAGCGCCGGTTATCCAAGCAAACGGTCGAAAATTTTAACCAGATTCCCATGGAAGAATTGGAACAGCGGCTAATCCTGGAAAAAGAAAACCTCAGTAATTTGGATGCACAGATCAGCAAACTGGAAAACGATCTGGCTGTGCAAAATACCCGGCCGCAGCTGATCAGGCAACAAATGCTTTCGGCCAAGCAGGAGCTTGAAGCGGCCCAGCAGAAACTGGGGGCAACATCGGCAAGCCCCGAAACAAAACTGGAAATTGAAGCCAAGCAGCTGTATCTGAAGGTGCTGATTGATGCCCGCACGGCCGAACTAAAAATGCTCGATGTCGAAGCCATCAGCAATCCCGCCCGAGTTGAGTTGCTAAAAGCCGAGCTACAGCTACGGAATATCCAGAAGAGCATTTTAAGCCCGGTGATCCTGGCGATAGAAAATGTGATGTCTGAGCGCAGACAGCAGGAAGCCAGGGAAATGCAGCAGGCGCTCACTCAGATTGAAAAAGAAACCTCCGGCAAGCATCCCTTGATTCAACAGGTGACCCGGGACAACATCCGCTACAGTCGCGACTTGCAGACGATTACCGGCAAACTTGAACAGTACACTGAAAGAAAAGCGGCCATTGATAACCAGGCCACTGAGATTGAAAGCGATTTTAAAAGTGCGGAAAAGAAAATCAGTCTGGCCGGGCTCAGTCCGGCATTAGGCAAGATTCTCCGTGAGCAGCGGCGCAATTTGACTACCCCAAAACAGTTTTCGCAGCAATCAGAGACTATTCAAAACGAAACGGCGCAAACCAGTTTGGCGCAATTCAGCGTTGAAGACAGGCTCAAGCCCCTGGTGGACATAGACGCTGAACTTAAGCGCATGATAGGCGAACAGGTTGACCCGGCTCTGCCTATCAATGAGCGCATGATGATACAGGCTGAATTGCGGGTTTTACTGAATAATCAGAAAGAATTGCTGAATAAGTTGTCGGTCGCTTACACAACCTATTTGCGGACCCTGGGTGATTTTGATTTTGCCCGCCAGCAACTGACGGCCCAAGCCGAAAAATTCGCCAAGTATCTGGATGAACGTCTGTTGTGGGTACCAAGCTCTAAACCAATCGATTTAGGCTATATAACGGGATTGTATGAATCGACCAAATGGTTGTTGTCGCCCTTAAACTGGGTGGAAGTTCTTAAAGACAGCATCAAGATTTGCCTGCGCAGCGCCTTTCTGGCAATGCTGGCATTGATCAGCTTGGGGGTTTCCATGGCGCTTCGAATCTGGGCAAAGCGCCAAGTAAGCAGTATTGCCGGCAAAATTGGAAAAATTTACACTGACAATTTTTATTACACGGTGAGGGCATTGGTGTATACCTTGCTGCGAGTATTACCAGCGCCGTTATTTATTTTTTACCTGGGTTGGTTTTTGAGCAGAGATGCCGGACTTTTTGATTTCAGTAAAGCGATCGGCGCGGGCCTACAGGGCGCTTCAGTGCCGCTGTTTATTCTGCAATTTTTGTATCAACTGTTTGCAGAGCAGGGCATAGCGCGTATTCATTTTCAATGGAAAAAAGAGTCTGCCAGCCTGCTGAGGAAGGAAATTGCCTGGATACGCTTCATCGCTGTGCTGGGGGTATTTTTGATCAATTGCACGGGCGCAGCAAGCAAACCTGAACTTGCGGACAATCTCGGTCGCCTGGCGCTCATTGTTATGATGCTGGCAATGAGCGTATTTTTTAGCCGCATATTCAAGCCTGCAACCGGCGTTTTAAGCACCTATTTCATGGATTATCCCGAGCCCTGGCTATCACGATTGCGCTATGTCTGGTATCCGGCTCTGACCGCGATTCCGCTTGTAGTCGCTGGTTTTGCGATTGCGGGCTATTATTTGAGCGCGCTGGAACTGCAGCAAAAATTAATTGTAACCCTCCGCCTCTGTTTTGCCACCCTTATTGTGCATGAACTGGTGATTCGCTGGCTGACCCTGGTCAATCGACAACTAGCGATTAAAAATATCCGGCAAAAACGTAAAACAGCGGCGGAAAGTGCAAAACATCCGAGAGCAGGTGGCGAGGATCCGGTATTGCCGACTGATGATCAGCTTATCGATATCCCCACCATTAACGCCCAAACAATCAAACTGCTGAATGTTTGTATCGGCTTCAGCTTAATCGTCGGCACCTGGATGATCTGGAAAAATATACTGCCCGCCTTTTCATTTCTGGATAATATTGAGCTTTGGCAGCATCTGGCGACCATTGATAATCAGGAAACCTATCAACCGACGACCTTGACCAATCTCCTGCTCGCCGGTTTATATGTGTTTATTGCCGTTGTCGCCCTACGAAATTTTTCCGGCGTTATGGAATTACTGGTATTCAGGCGTTTATCGATAGAAGCCGGCAGCCGCTATGCCGTTAATCAGCTGGCAAAGTATCTGTTAATTTCGATTGGTTTTATTTGCGTTGCCAATGAGCTGGGCGGCAGCTGGTCGCAAGTTCAATGGCTGGTTGCAGCGCTCAGTGTCGGTTTGGGATTTGGCTTACAGGAAATATTTGCCAATCTTGTTTCCGGTATCATCCTGCTGTTTGAGCGGCCCATACGGGTGGGCGATACCGTTACTATCGGCGATGTCAGCGGCAAGGTCAGTCGTATTCATATGCGCGCCACAACAGTTATAGACTGGGATCAAAAAGAATTGATCGTGCCCAACAAGACCTTTATTACCAGCCAGTTAATTAACTGGACGTTGAGCGATGCCATAACGCGTGTCGTGATACCTGTGGGCATTGCTTACGGTTCCGATGTCAAGCTGGCCCATCAAGTTATGCTTGATACGGTTAGATCAATGCCGTTAGTACTGAGTGAACCTGAACCAAGCGTGCTGTTCCTGGGGTTTGGTGACAGTTCGCTGGATTTTTCCATTCGCATTTATGTCAATGAACTGGGCCACCGCTTGCCGGCTACGCATGATTTGCATTTTCGGCTTGATCAAGCCTTTCGGGAAAACAACATTGAGATACCGTTTCCTCAACGTGATATCCACGTACGTTCTTTTGTGCAGGAATCGGATCAACTAATTAATCACTTGAAATCATCGGGAACAGCCCTAGTAGAGTCAACCCGGGCGTCGCCGGGGATTTTATAAAAGAGGCTATCAAAAAATAAGTTACAAGTTTGCTTCAACAAGCCCCCCACGAAGGTAACTTATTGATTATGGATGAAGCGTTCTTGCTGAGTCCTGCAACGTCCCTTTTATGAATATCCTCTAGGCAGCGGTCAGCGTGCGGTAGCCTCCGCAAAAATATAACAGCGGCTCGCCCACACGACAAATGACTTCTTGTACTTCTCCGATGACGATCCAGTGCGTGCCGGCCCGCACCTTTTCAACCATTTTGCACTCCAGCGACATAATACTGCCTGTGAGCAATGGAGCGCCGGTTATGCCTGCTTTCCAGGGCGTATCATCAAAGCGTTGCTGCTGACTGCTGCCGCCGGCAAACTGATTTGAAACATCCTGCTGATCCGAACCCAGCACATTTACGGCAAAACACTGGCTTTCCTCTATGCCTTCACCAGTATCAGCCGCATCGTTGAGACACACCAATATCTGCGGCGGATGCGCGGAAACACTGGAAAAAGCCGTTACTGTCATGCCCTGAGGGCCAAATTTTTCGGATTGCGTGGTCACAACACTGACCCCGCTGGCCCACATCTGCATAGCTCTTTTAAAATCATCCACACTAACAGTCATTAATTTCTCCAAATATTTGACACGCCAAATCGTCTGGCAAAACAGACGGCAACGTTAACGGGTTTTAAGGTAATTTTAAGGCGTTATGTTACAACACTACCGGCATATTTTGAAAAATGCCGTTGCTATTGCCGTTCAGAAACTTAAAAACATCTGCTTAGGCCGGATTAGCGCTCGCTACCACAGCAAGCAGCAAGGCCTTGTTCAGCTATTGAATACAAAATGTTATCTTCCTTGAAGATATGTTGCGTTAAAAGCCCGGCATATTGTTGTGTGTTTTTAATATTGACTAATGGTATAGAATAAGCCTTTAATTGAACTTGCTTTATGCGTGGACGGAGCAAATGAAAATCAAAAATTTCAGTTTAATTATGGGTTTTATGGCTGTTTTATTCGACTTTCCTGGGGGGGCTGCTTACGCTGGCCAGGCGCTGGCACAGGATAAACAAATATCCCATGTGTTATTAAAACCGGTCCAGTCCAAAAACAAAACAATCAACGCTAAACAAGGCCGGAAAAAAAACACCAATAAAACGGCCGTTGCAAGGCAGGACAAAGCCAACAAAACCGGGCGGGCGAAGGCTGCCAGTAGCAGTATACTAAGTAAGGACGGGCAGCAAAAACCGCTGGATTTGTCTATTCCGTTTAAAACCATTGATGAAGCCGGCTGGAAAAATGCTAAAACCCAGGCAGCAGCAGAAAGCAGAACGCCTAATTTGTTTGCCAGCGAAAATAAAAAAAGCCGGCGGACGGTAAACTTGGACGGTGGGGTGCTAATGTCTCAGGAGCCAGAAGCCGAAAAACAAAGATCCCTAGATGGCGCGGGCATCAGATTAAATCTGAATCGGTAGCCAGAAAGCCTTCATTGATCTCTGCCCAGCATGATCACTCTGTTCCGGCCTGCTTTTTTCGCACGGTACATGGCCTGATCAGCGGCTTCTATCAGCTCGGCATAGCAAGTGTATTGAGGGTTGTACATGGCTACACCAATACTTACTGTTAGCAGATGATTATTGAATCGTTGGCTAATAATTCTACCGCGCTGTTCAATTGCTGTTCTAAGGCGCTCAGCGTAGGCATAGGCGCCCATTTCATTGGTATTCTGGATGATGAATATATATTCTTCACCACCATAGCGGCCGATAAAATCACCCGGACGGCTTAAATTGCGCAAAATATCCGCAACAATTTTAATCACGTCATCACCAGCCTGATGCCCGAAAACGTCGTTAAACAATTTGAATTTGTCTATATCCACAAAGCCAACGGCGATATGCGTCCGTTGGCTTTCATCCGATTGGAATATCTCTGTCAGGAACTGGTGAATCTTTCTTTTATTGAATAATTGCGACAGGGGATCGATCTGTGCGCGCTTTTTTTCCATTTTGTATTGCTTGGCATGAAATAGAGCAATGCCGAGTTCAGCCGCAATTGGGGTAATTGCTGACAACAACTGCGGTTGTAGCGATTTCTTTGAAATTGAATAATCCGCATAGAGCACACCCAGCAGATGATTGTGGCGTAACACAGGTACTGCCATGAATTCAGCGACTTTGAAGCGTTGCCGTAATTGCTTGTCGTAATCTGTGGTATTGTTGATGATGACTGCTTTTTTATCACGCAGGCAAGCTAAAAAACGGCCCGAAACGGCGCTCATTTGAATTTCAAAAGCATCCAGCTCCGAAGCTGACAGGGTTTCTGGACAACAATATGCAGCAACCAGACTGCGGCGTTTGGGGTCAATGTTAAACATAATAATGCGATCAAGCGCAAAGTCACGCTGCAGGGCGTGCAGGGTTCCGGGCAGGAAGTCATCGGGATTCAGGCTTTGATGGGGTGCGGTTAAACTGGCGTAAACTTTATGAGTGCCCGCACTTTGAAATTGGCCGAGATTAATGGCGGCTGTTGCCAAAGTTGCGCGTAATTTTGTGACGCTGGGGAACTGAATGCCATAGAATTCCCGGGTACTTTGCATGTCTTGATCGACTTGTTGCAACAGAGCCTCCAGATCCAGTTTTTGTGTATCTATGATTTTTAACACGCTGGGCGGTAATAACGGATGATTCTGGACCTCAGCCGAACCAATCCCATGCATCCAGGCCAGATAATTTGCAAAGGCGACAATAGCAATTTCGGTGTTAAATTCAAGATAGGGTGAAGCCTCGGTTGGCGGGCAATGATGGGCAGCGACGACTGCGGTGATGGCTAAAGGTAATTGCCACTCCAGACAAAACAAGTGACCTATTTCACTATGGCTTATCCCGAAAAAATGCTGTTCTTTCTCAATGAGGGGGCTTGTGCTGTTCTCAATAGCGGCCATAAAATCGCTGTAACTTAGGCGGCCATAAGTCTCTAACACCACCTTGCCAATGTCGTGCAGCAGTCCTGCGGTATAAACCAGGTCAGGATCTGGATGTTCCAACGCAAGGGCAATGGCTCTGCTGAGCGAGGCGACAAACAGGCAATGTTGCCAAAAAAATAAGGCATTAAATTTCTGCTTTGCTCTGTGTTTTATCAACTTGTTATAAAACAACAAATCCAGTGCGGTTCTGCGCACAGACGAAAACCCCAGGATGTTTACAGCACGTTTGATAGAGGTTATTTTATTGGGTAGATAGTAGGCAGCAGAATTAACGTTGCGTAACACCTTTGCCGCCAGGATAGGTTCTGTTTCGATAACTTTGGATAAATCCCCGACTTTGGTCCGGTCATCGTTGGTTAGTTTCAACAGTTTGATGGCAACGGATGGCACAAGCGGCAGGTGCCGGATCTCGTTTTTTAATATGGCCCGGGCAGCTGTAGTTAATCTTTCAATGTTATCCCTGTCGTCGTCAGTCATCACTGTCACCTTATGTGAAAAGGTTCATGCTCCGCTTATAATGAGTTTTAATTTTGACAAAATAAAGAAATTTTATGGAAAATTCCGAGACCTGCTTGGCGGAATTCTTAAGAAAATTATGCTTTCCAAATATTAGTGATGCGATCCGGATTATTTCAGCGTTTTTTCCAGGTGTATAAATTTGGCTGGACGACATTCCCTTAAGTCTCAAACGCTGGATGGCGGCCCGGCTTCCCATAAATCAAAGCCAACTTTGTTGAATCAGTGGCCAAGCCTTTGATGCGGATTTGGCAAGCACACCTGTTGATGAAAAACAGCCGGTCTGACAGAATTCGGAGGGGCAAATGCAATGATAGGCTGCAGGTGTGTTAAGGTAAACCTGGAAACTTGGATTCTGCCACGGGTTTTTTAGCCTTCTGGGCACCACAGCGCGGGCAAATTTGATGTTTACGCGCTGATGTGGAGTTGTTGGAGCAGCACATTTGGGCATAGACAGGGTTTGGCGGATACTTTACTGTTTGCCGTATCGAATAGCTTGACGCATTTGTGAGTAGAACAACCAACTGCCTTGAATTTCTGGCCAAAAATGCAGTCATCATGACTTAGGTTTGAAATATTATGAGGCTTGATGTATTGGAAATTTACGCTTCAATAAACCTCTAATTGTTATAGCATCCGCTCATGCTGGCTTGATTGGAGCCGGCAAGGCTTCAACATCTGGATTTTTCAGCTTTGACATTGCATTTGACAATATTTACCTTTATAGAGGCTTAAGCAGTAAATACAGCTGGAACTTGCATTAAAACCGAGGCATTTTGTTGCCTGAATTTATAATGAGTAGACCTTAAGCCTATGGCAACAGCCGCTATATCCATTCAACAGCTCAGTAAAAGCTATCGGGAATCCGGACGACGGCATGAGATTTTCAACGCCCTGAATCTGCAAGTGAACCGAGGCGAGTTTGTGGTTCTGTTGGGCCGGAGTGGTTCCGGTAAATCGACTTTTTTAAACCTGATCAGCGCTATTGACCAACCGGACAGCGGTGAGGTCATTATCAACGGTATCAATATCAATAAACTGTCCGAGCATGATCGCACTCTGTTCCGGCGCCATCACATCGGCTTTATATTCCAGTCTTACAATTTAATTCCGACGTTGACTGTTTTCGAAAATTTGTTATTGCCGCTCGAATTGATCAAACGCATTACCCGGCAAGACCAGGATAAGGCGATGGAACTGCTGGAGAAACTGGATCTTGCCGATCGCTGCGCTGCGTATCCAGATCGCTTGTCGGGGGGAGAGCAGCAGCGGATTGCCATCGCGCGTGCATTGATTCATGATCCAGACGTGATTTTGGCCGACGAACCTACCGGTAATCTCGATCTTGATACTGGGGAACAGGTTTTGGAACTGCTGGATACACTGGTTAGAAATGCTGAAAAGACCATGATTATGGCAACGCATAGTCGTGAGGTTATCGGCAAGGCCGACCGGATTGTTTCAATACGCAACAAGTCCCTGATTAATATCGATGTTTAGCCGATGAGTTCGATTCTTACGCGTGCAAGCCGACAGTTTTTATGGCGGCATCCCTGGCAACTGGCCCTGGCCATCGTCGGCATCGCTCTGGGTGTTGCAGTGGTAATTTCGATCGAACTGGCAATAGAAAGCTCGCTAAGAGCATTTGATCAGGCAGGTCAGGCATTTTCAGGCACGGCCACACACAGAATCATTGCCAGTGCCGGAGGTCTGGACGAAAAACTCTATACCCGGCTGCGGGTTGAGCAGGGCATAAAAAAAATGGTGCCGGTAGTCACCAGCACTGTGCATATTGCCAATCAACCCGACGATCAATTCAAGTTGTTGGGTATCGATCCGTTTGTTGAAAAATCAATGCAATCGGTCTGGCAAACTCAAAGTAACGACCACGAACGCACCGGCTTATTGCGCCGTTTGCTCGTCGAGCCGAATACGGCATTGATTAGTGAACAGACAGCACGGAGTCTGCAGCTGAAACCCGGAGACGAGTTAACAATTGTGACGGGTAACGCCACCCATAAGTTAAAAGTCATCGGTTTTCTGACTGCCAATGATGCCGTTTCAGAGCGGATCTTTGCCCGCCTGATAATGACCGATATTGCCACAGCACAGGAATTACTGCGGATAACCGGCCAGCTCAGCGCCATTGAAGTATTAGCCGATAAACCCGACGCCGCTACCCTGCTTAAAATCCGCGAACTATTACCCGCCAATGCCTTATTAATGTCCGTGGACAGCCAGTCACAAGCCATGCGGGACATGACCCGGGCATTTGACATCAATTTGAAAGCCTTAGGATTGCTGTCGCTGCTGGTGGGGATGTTTTTAATTTATAACACCATGACTTTTTTGGTGATGCAGCGGCGGCGTTTGATTGGCATTTTGCGCTCGATTGGCGTCACACGACGGCAGATTTTTAGACTAATCGTGAGTGAAGCCCTGTTGCTAGCGGCCATCGGTACGGTGATCGGCATTGGTCTGGGTATTCTGCTCGGGCAAGGTGTGTTGTATCTGATTTCTGGCACCATCAACGCCATTTATTTCCGCATTGATGCCGTTGCATTAATGATTTCGCCATGGCAAATAGCCAAGGGTGCGGTATTAGGCGTCGGGGCTACGTTGTTCGCCGTATTGCCGCCCGCCTATGAAGCCACGCGTTTATCGCCCATTAGGGTCTTAGCCAGATCGCAGCTGGAATCCGGAGTACGGCACCTAATCAAGGCGGCCGGCTTGCTGAGTATGGTTTTTCTTGCTGGCGGAGTTGCCTTGGCGGCGTTTTCCGGAAGAAGCATCAGTTTGGGCCTGGGCAGCGTGTTTGCATTGCTGTTTGGTTTTGCGCTGCTGACGCCTATTGTCACTCTGTTGTTTATGAAGCTGATTGAGCGCGTGTTTGGACGTTTTGCAGGAATTTTGGGGCGTTTGCCGGCGCGCATGGTTTCTGCTGAAATCAGCAGAACCGGCATTGCTATTGCGGCTTTGATGATTGCTGTTTCGGCGACGATAGGCATGGATTTGATGATCGGCAGTTTCCGTCAGACTGTCGCCGACTGGGTGCAAACCAGCTTGCGTGCCGATCTATATGTGTCCTTGTCGGGCGAAAAAATGTCCGCCGACAAGATAAGCGAGGAACAGGTTTTAAAGACAAAACTGGCCACCCTTGACGATGTGGAGATGCTCAGCACGGTATTGCATACCCAGGTGATTGCCGGCGGCCGGTTTACTAAAGTGTCCGTGTTTGAGCTGAATACAAAATCCAGACAGGGGTTTATATTTAAAGCCAGGGCGGCCGGCAAAGATTTTTGGGGGCAATTTGAACAACACCCAACGATCATGATCACAGAGCCTTATGCCTATCATCATCACATCAATATCGGCGACCATATTCTGTTGCAGACACTTCAGGGCAAACAGGCATTCAAGGTCATCGCCATTTATGCGGATTACAGCGGCGATCAGGGGCATTTGGCGATGA
This sequence comes from uncultured Gammaproteobacteria bacterium, assembly GCA_963848675.1. Classification (GTDB taxonomy): domain Bacteria; phylum Pseudomonadota; class Gammaproteobacteria; order Methylococcales; family Methylomonadaceae; genus CAWKEY01. The sequence continues at coordinate 7,383 of CAWKEY010000023.1, read as the reverse complement.
GCCGGCAGACGTATTTGCGTTCCTGGTCTGATTTGGGCTATTCCGGTATCGGCGTGTATGCCAAGGCCGGCGCGGATTTAAAACAACTGGAAAATCAGCTGAATAAGCTGATCACCAAACAGCAGATGGTCAGTTCCGAGCGGGAGATATACTTGGCATCAATGCTGGTGTTTGAGCAGACCTTTACGGTTACACAGACGCTGCGCTGGTTGTCCGCCGTTATCGCCTTCATTGGGGTTTTTAGCGCATTGATGGCCTTGCAGTTTGAACGTACTCGAGAATTGGGCATTTTGCGCGCGATAGGCATAACCCCCGGACAGTTGACCTTGCTGATAACCAGTGAAACCGGTTTGATGGGTCTGGTTGCTGGCTGTCTGGCGATTCCAGCCGGTTACGTGGTGGCGTATGTGCTGATTTTTGTCATTTACCAGCGCTCATTCGGCTGGACTATGGCCTTCCATTTTGAGCCGGCGGTCATTTATCAAGGCTTGGCGCTGGCCTTTATTGCGGCCGTGCTGGCGGGCATTTTCCCGGCGTTAAAAATGGCGCAAACCAAACCTGCCGAGGCCTTGCGTACCGAATGAACATTCAGCGTATAGCACTGAGTCTTGCTTTCGTGTCGGCTGTCTTGCTGGCGATTCTAGGGTGGCCATCGCTGAAGTTGCCATTCAATCTGAAACCGGTTGCTGATAAAACCTTCAGCGAACAGCTTACCAACAATGATTATGCCTTCAGCAAGCTGTTATCAACGGATGATAAATCCTTTGCGCGGGCACTAACACCGCGTAAATTTACCTTCCCGCGCGATCATGGAGCGCACGGCTCATACCGGACAGAATGGTGGTATTTTACCGGCAATCTAAAAAATCCTTTTGATCGCAAATTCGGCTATCAATTAACGTTTTTCCGTTTTGCACTGGCGGCCGATACGCCGCAATCAAAATCCAGCTGGCGCAACAACCAAATCTATATGGCGCATTTAACTTTGACTGATGTCACGGCAGAGCGTTTTTACTCGGATGAGCGCTACAGCCGGGCGGGTAACGGGCTTGCTGGTGCCGCCGATAATAAGTATCAGGTCTGGCTGCATGACTGGTCGGCAGTAGCGGTAGATGATGCGGACTTTCCTATACGCTTACAGGCCAAAAGCGACCAATTCGCAATCGATTTGCTGCTGCAAAGCCAGAAGGACAGGGTATTGCAGGGAAATGAAGGCTTAAGCCAAAAAAGCGCTGCTCCCGGCAACGCCTCGTATTACTATTCTTACCCACGGCTGGCGACAGAGGGCAATCTCAGCATAGGCGGCGATAAATTTACTGTCGCCGGCGACAGCTGGATGGATCGGGAATGGAGCACCAGTGCCTTGTCAGACGAACAGACCGGCTGGGACTGGTTTGCCTTGCAGCTTTCTGACAACAGCGAAATCATGTTTTATCAGTTAAGACGGAAAGACGGCCAGGCTGACAGGCATAGTTCCGGTGCTGTTTTTTTGCCTGACAACACGAAAGTGCCACTGACGGTTGAGGACGTGTCCGTCAAAGTCCTGGATACCTGGAAAAGCCCGCATTCAAAGGCTGTCTATCCCTCTCTGTGGCGGGTTTCGATTCCCGCTCAGCATCTCGAAGTGGATATTGCGCCTCTGCTTAACGATCAGGAACTCAATCTCAGTTATCGCTACTGGGAAGGGGCCGTCAGCATCAACGGCTTGAAAGATGGCAGACTCATTTCCGGACAGGGTTATGTGGAACTCACCGGATATTAGGTGGCCCAATAGCAAAGGTTATTGTTCCACAAAAATCACGCAGAACACGAAGATTTAATGAATAAAACGACGAGCCCTTTTTTCCATTAATACCACACTTTCTGGGTGCCCCAGCCAGCGTCACGACTCAGGGTCATCGGTTATCGTTGTGGCTTTTTTCAGGCGGCTTGCATAGCATCAGCGGTTAATAAAAACAGGAAAGTCAATGACGAACACCGCATTGTCGATTAAAATGTGCAAATTTTATAACTTGTCCTCAGTTATTCTCTGAAGTCTCTAAAATTCTACATGACAAAATACATTTTCATTACCGGCGGCGTAGTCTCCTCGCTCGGCAAAGGCATTGCCGCATCGTCGCTTGCCGCCATTCTTGAGGCCCGTGGTCTCAAAGTCACCATGACCAAGCTTGATCCCTACATCAATGTCGATCCAGGCACCATGAGTCCTTTTCAACATGGCGAGGTGTTTGTTACTGAGGATGGTGCAGAAACTGATCTGGATTTAGGCCATTATGAGCGCTTTCTTAAGACCACGATGGCCAAAAAAAATAATTTTACCACCGGCCAGGTCTATGAAAGCGTGTTACGCAAGGAACGTAAGGGAGAATACCTGGGCGCGACGGTACAGGTGATTCCGCATATCACCGATGAAATAAAACACCGTATTTATAAAAGTGCCGAGGGCATGGATGTAGCCCTGATTGAAGTGGGCGGCACGGTGGGCGATATCGAGTCACTGCCGTTTTTGGAGGCTATCCGTCAGATGCGCGTGGATCTGGGTGCTGAACGCTCGCTGTTTATTCACCTGACCCTGGTGCCTTATATTCGTTCGGCCGGGGAGCTTAAAACCAAACCGACCCAGCACTCCGTCAAAGAGTTGCGCACCATTGGTATTCAGCCTGATATATTGATCTGCCGTTCCGAGCAGCCGCTTCCCATCAGCGAACGCCGCAAAATTGCTTTGTTTACCAATGTCGAGGAAAAAGCCGTGATTTCCGCGGTTGATGCCGATTCGATCTATCGCATTCCCTTGTTACTACATGAGCAAGGTCTGGATAATATAGTTGTCAACAAGCTGCGGCTGGATGTACCGCCTGCTGATTTAAGTGAATGGGAGGCTGTCGTCGAAGCGTTGACGCATTCCAGCCATGAAGTCAATATCGCCATCGTCGGCAAGTATGTCGATCATACCGATGCGTATAAATCGCTCAATGAAGCCTTGATTCATGCCGGCATCCGCACCCGCAACAAGGTCAATATTCACTATATCGACTCGGAAATAATCGAAGATGAAGGCGTATCCAGGCTGAAAAATGTCGATGCCATTCTGGTGCCTGGCGGCTTTGGCGAGCGCGGCGTCGAAGGCAAGATTGCAACGGTCAGATATGCCCGGGAAAATAAAATTCCTTATCTGGGTATATGTTTAGGCATGCAGGTTGCCGTTATTGAATATGCGCGTGATGTCGCGGGCCTGGAAGGCGCGCACAGCACCGAATTTTTGCCCAAATCACCGCATCCGGTTATCGGCCTGATCACCGAATGGATGGATGAAGATGGCCAGCTTGAAACCCGCAATGAAGACTCCGATTTAGGCGGAACCATGCGCCTGGGCGGTCAGCAATGCCGTTTGCAGAGCAATTCACTGGCGTTTCAAATGTATCAGAAAGATGTGATTACCGAGCGCCACCGTCATCGTTATGAATTTAACAACCAGTATTTTGACAAACTGGAAAAAGCTGGCTTACGGTTTTCAGGCAAATCCATTGATGGCCGCCTGGTTGAAGTCATCGAAATCCCCGATCATCCCTGGTTTCTGGCCTGTCAGTTTCACCCCGAATTTACCTCAACGCCACGCAAAGGCCACCCCTTATTCTCCGGCTTTGTCGTTGCGGCAGCCAAACATAAACAGGAAACAACACAATGAAATTATGTGGTTTTGAAGCCGGTTTAGACCAACCGTTTTTTTTGATTGCCGGCCCCTGTGTGATCGAAAGTGAACAACTGGCACTGGATACGGCGGGCTATTTAAAAGAAGTCACCACAGCATTAAATATCCCCTTTATTTACAAGTCGTCTTTTGATAAGGCCAACCGGTCTTCACACGAAAGTTACCGTGGCCCCGGTGTTGAGCAGGGTCTTCAGATACTGGAAAAAGTCAAACAGCAAATCGGCGTACCGGTGTTGACTGACGTGCATGAAGACACCCCGCTGGCTGAAGTGGCTGCGGTGGTGGATGTCATGCAGACGCCGGCATTCTTGTGCCGGCAAACCAATTTTATTCAGCAAGTCGCCGCCCTGGGTATCCCGGTCAACATCAAGAAAGGCCAGTTTTTGGCGCCCTGGGACATGGTTCATGTCGCCAATAAAGCCAAAGCGACGGGCAATCAGCAGATTATGGTATGCGAGCGCGGCGTGTCATTCGGTTATAACAATCTGGTGTCCGATATGCGCTCGCTAGCGGTGATGAGAGACACCGGCTGCCCCGTGGTTTTTGATGCCACCCATTCGGTGCAATTACCGGGCGGGCAGGGCACATGCTCAGGCGGGCAGCGAGAATTTGTCCCGGTTTTGGCAAGAGCCGCCTTGGCCGTGGGTATTTCAGGATTGTTTATGGAAACGCATCCGAATCCGGCTGAAGCCAAAAGTGACGGTCCCAATTCGTGGCCGCTACACAGGATAAAAGAATTATTAGAAACATTAGTAACCATCGACCGGGCTGTTAAAGCAAGCAGCCTGATAGAAACAACCTTATAGGAATCATAAATGGCCAAAATAGTAGATATTCGTGCAAGAGAAATCCTGGATTCACGCGGTAACCCGACCCTGGAAGCCGATGTTGTATTAGCATCCGGCGTGATTGGCAGTGCCATGGTCCCCTCCGGCGCCTCTACCGGCGAGCGTGAAGCGATCGAATTGCGTGATGGCGATAAAAAGCGGTATTTGGGTAAAGGCGTGTTGAATGCGGTCGGCAATGTCAATACTGAAATCCGCGCCGCCTTGCTGGGTATGGATGCGAATGATCAGGCCGCCATTGACAACAAAATGATTGCGTTGGATGGCACCGACAACAAGGCCCGTTTAGGCGCGAATGCGATTTTATCGGTGTCCATGGCAGTCGCGCACGCAGCGGCCAAAGAAGCCGGCGTGCCTTTATACCAATATCTGAACACCAGCGGCGAATTCGTCATGCCCGTGCCGATGATGAATATCATCAACGGCGGCTCACATGCCGATAACAGCGTGGATTTGCAGGAATTTATGATTCTGCCGGTCGGCGCGCCGACGTTTCGTGAAGCCATCCGCTATGGCGCGGAAGTCTTTCATAACCTGAGCAAGGTGTTAAAATCCAGAGGTTTGGCAACCACTGTCGGCGATGAAGGCGGTTTTGCTCCGAATCTCTCTTCCAATGAAGAAGCCATTGAAGTCATTTTGGAAGCCATTGAAAAAGCCGGCTACAATGCGGGCGTCGATATTTTCCTGGGCATGGATGCTGCCAGTTCCGAGTATTACAAAAACGGCCGTTACGAATTATCCGCCGAGGGCAGAAGTTTTGATTCTATTGAAATGACCGATTTCTTCGTGGACTGGGTAGAGAAATATCCGATTATTTCCATTGAAGACGGCCTGGATCAAAACGACTGGGCAGGCTGGAAAAACCAAACCGAAAAATTGGGCAAAAAAGTGCAATTGGTCGGTGATGATTTATTTGTAACCAACCCTGCGATTCTGAAAGAAGGCATCGACAAGGGCATTGCCAATTCCATCCTGATCAAAGTCAATCAAATCGGTACCTTAACAGAAACCCTGGCAGCCATTAACATGGCGCATGCAGCCGGTTACTCGGCAGTGGTTTCACACCGTTCCGGCGAAACCGAAGACACCACCATTGCCGATCTGGCCGTGGCGACCGGTACTGGCCAAATCAAGACCGGTTCATTAAGCCGTTCTGATCGCGTTGCCAAATACAACCGCCTGATGAAGATTGAAGAAGAATTAGGCGCCAAGGCCAAATACGCCGGACGCAGCGCTTTCAAAATGCTTTAAAAGAAATTAGACGAAAGGCGAAAGGCAAACGCTAAAAAACCGTGAGCCTTTCGTCTTTCGGCTTTAGCCTTGGGTCACTATGAAAATTCTCATCACCATCATTATCCTGCTGATCATTCATTTCCAATACCGGTTATGGTGGGGCGATGGCAGTATGCGCGAGATCGATGCCTATCAGCAGCGCCTCCATGACCTGAAGAAACAAGTGCAGGAAAAAAAGGAGCGCAATGATGCACTGTACGCCGAAGTGCTCGATTTAAGAAAAGGCCAGGAAGCCATAGAGGAGCGCGCCCGCGATGAATTAGGGATGATTAAGGAAGGCGAGACCTTTTTCCAGGTGATTGAATAAAATGACTAATTCAATAAAATTCTGGGGTGTCGTCCCTGCGGCCGGGGTCGGGAAGCGTATGCAGGCGGACAGGCCCAAACAATATCTGGAGCTGGCTGGAAAAACGGTCATCGAGCAAACCCTGTTACGGTTATTGCAAGCCAACGTGTTTGAAACGATCGCCGTTGCCATTTCCCAGGAAGATCCTTACTGGCCTGAACTGGACATTTCACGACATGAAAACATCCTGACCGCGGCCGGCGGCAAGGAACGGGCTGATTCCGTGTTGTCCGCGTTAAAATCGATCAAGGATAAAGCTTCGGATAAGGACTGGGTGTTGGTGCATGATGCCGCCAGACCATGCATCACCAGCGCTGATATTCAGCATCTTATTACCTCCCTGGTCAATGATGACGTGGGCGGCATTCTGGCATTGTCGTCTCATGACACCTTAAAAAATGTCCAGCATGGGCGTATTGCCGGCACCCTCGATAGGACCCACATCTGGCGGGCATTGACCCCGCAAATGTTTCGTTACGGCCTGTTAAAAACAGCATTGGAAGCCGCCGAAGGCAATTCTGCCATCACGGATGAAGCCAGTGCTTTGGAATTAAAAGGTTTGCAACCTAAAATCGTCGAAGGCCGCCCGGACAACATTAAAATCACCCGGCCCGAAGACTTACTGCTAGCACAATTTTATCTGGAGCAGCAATGATCAGAGTAGGACACGGTTATGACGTGCACCGTTTTAAAGAAGGCGGAGAGGTTATTCTCGGCGGCGTACACATACCCTATGAACAGGGCCTGGAAGCGCATTCCGACGGTGACGTGGTTTTACACGCCTTGTCCGATGCCTTGCTGGGAGCGGCCGCTTTGGGCGATATCGGCAAACATTTTCCGGATACCGATCCTGACTTTAAAGGCGCCGACAGCCGGGTTTTGTTGCGTCATGTTTACGGCATCGTTCAGGAAAAAGGCTATCGACTGGTGAATGCCGACATCACCATCATCGCCCAGTCCCCGAAAATGGCGCCGCATATTGCCGCCATGTGCCGCAATATTGCCGATGATTTGAACGTTGATGTCGATTGCGTCAACGTCAAGGCGACCACCACCGAAAAACTCGGTTTTGAAGGCCGTAAAGAAGGCATTGCCGTGCAGGCCGTGGTGTTGATCGAAAAATAGAACATAAGTTCGCAAAAAGAAAAAATTAGCCTGGAATAATCAGGGATAATGCTTCTTAGCTATCT
>CAWKEY010000022.1:0-84680 GCA_963848675.1 uncultured Gammaproteobacteria bacterium | reverse complement strand
AGAACTTGGAGTTAGCTTGGGAGAAAGTAAAACGGAACCGGGGAGCAGGCGGTATTGATGGGCAGAGCATAAAAGAGTTTGGGGAAAACCTGCAAGGGAATCTCGACAGACTTCATAATGAACTGATCAAGCAGACGTACCAACCGCAACCCGTTAAACGCCACTTAATACCCAAGAGTGGACAGCCGGGCAAGTATCGTCCGCTTGGCATACCGACTATTTAGTGCCTGACCGATAAGTAAAATAGCTATTATATAACAACAGCTTGCAGTATAATATCAATAATGAAGATGATGACCGCACCCAACCAGCGGCGCCGGGCCAAAACCTTCAAGCCATTGAAAAACAATAACAATAGAAAACGTCCCGTCAACACCAACAGGGCGGGCCCTGCCAAACCACCCAAAACTCAGGGAAAACTCATGAGAGACACCTTCCCAAGCCAACAGACCATCGGCCAAGTCGACATCGCCGACATCCAGATCGACGTGCGCTCGCGGGACGACATCCCCCTGATCCTGCTCGGCCTCCAGCACATCTATTGCAGCGATGGCTTGCGGGACAAGGTCTTCGAGATCATCAAGGACATCCTGCCGACGCAAGTCGTCGACGGCCAGGCCAAAGTGGTCTCCGCCGAGTTGGGCTGCCCTGGCATGAACCAATGGACCATCCTGGTGCTGGGTTGCTTGCGCCTGTGCCTGAACGCCGACTTTGACCGCATCCACGAGTTGGCCAACCAGCACCGCACCCTGCGGCTCATCCTTGGCATTGCCGAATGGGACGAAAAGATATTCTCCCTACAGACGCTCAAGGACAATCTCGCCTTGTTCACGCCGGAGATCCTGGCCCGCATCAACCAGGCGGTGGTGGAGACCGGCTATGCCCTGCTCGGTAAAAAAAACAGCCCCGCGCCCGCCGCAGGCCGCTGTGACTCGTTCGTGGTGGAGACTGACGTGCACTTTCCAACCGACGTCAACCTGCTGTACGATGCCATGCGGGTGCTCCTCCAGCTTTGCGCGCAATTCAGCGAGACCTACGATCTGAAGGGCTGGCGGCAGTTTAAGAACTGCCTGAAGAAACTCAGAAAAGCCATGCGCGTCATCCAGAAGCTCAAACACTCCACCTCCAAGGACGCGGCCAAGCAGCAGGCCAAGGCCGAGCAGATCGCCAAGGCTCACCAGACCTTCATTAGCCTGTCGGCCGCCCACCTAAAGCGCGTCGAAGCGACCGTCGCGCAACTGGCCAGCCAGTACGCCGTCTGCGCAATGCAACTAGCCAAGCCCCGGCAATTCATCGCCCACGCCCAGCGCCAAATCGGCCAAATCGAGCGCCGCGTGCTCAAGGGTGAGGTCATCCCGCACGATGAGAAAGTCTTCTCCCTGTTCCAGCCGCACACCGAATGGATCGTCAAGGGCAAGGCCGGGGTGCCGGTGGAGTTAGGCCTGCGCGTGGCGGTGGTGGAAAGCAAGGAGGGCTTCATCTTGCACCATCAGGTCATGGAAAAACAAACAGACGACCAGATCGCGGTAAGCATCGTCAAGGAAACGCAACAGCACTTCCCCTCGTTCAAGGCCTGTAGCTTTGACAAGGGCTTCCACAGCCCCGCCAACCAAACCGAGCTTAAGGCGATGCTTGACCAAGTCACCCTGCCCAAGAAAGGCAAGTGCTCTGCCAGCGATGAGGCGCGTGAGCGCGATGGCGCCTTTGTTGCCGCCCGGAAGGCGCACTCGGCCGTTGAGTCGGGCATCAACGCGCTGGAGGTGCACGGCCTGGACAAGTGCCCAGACCACGGCATCGGCGGCTTCAAGCGCTATGTCGCCCTGGCCGTGCTGTCGCGCAACCTCCAAAAGATCGGTCAGATCAAGCGCGACGCCGAACGCGAGCGTCTGGCTCAGGAGCGGGAGCGGCTACGACAGCGCCAGCAAAAGCTCGCCGCCTAAGTTTTTTAACCGCGGTATTGCGGCAAGACAGGCAAGCTGCGTCCGGAATCCCGAGAGCTTGCCCCTGCCGGATGGATTGCAAGCTTTTTAGTCGATAAGCACCACAAGAAAGCCGTTAGCCTTCCAGCTTCCGCGTGAATTTTGGCACCTTTTGCTGTGAGGGCGGTTATTTTTGGCTTTTTCGGTCAGGCACTATTTACGATAGAGTGTGTCAACAGGCGCTACTTAACCGACTAGAGCCTATCTTCGAGCCTGTATTCGATGAAGCCAGTTTTGGATATCGGCGAGGAAGATCAGCAAAAGATGCGATGAGAAAGATCTGGAGCGAACTAGAGCAAGGAAATGAATGGGTTGTGGATGCAGATTTGAAAGATTTTTTCGGATCGGCTGACCATGACAAACTCATGGAAATGCTCAATCAGCGGATAGCGGACGGACGTGTATTGAGACTTTTAGAATCGATGATGAAAGTTGGCTATTTACAGGATAACAGGATTCATCCTACCGTTATGGGCGTTCCCCAGGGTGGAGTGATTTCACCGCTGATCAGCAATATTCTTTTGACTCCGTTTGACCGAGAGATGCGCCGCAAGGGGTATCGATTAACCCGGTTTGCTGATGATTGGCTGGTGACGTGCCAAACCAGAGCACAAGCTCAGGCGGTACTGATCTTTGCGTCAAAAGTTCTGGAAAAGTTGGGCGTTGTTTTGCATAAGGAGAAGACTCGGATTGTCCATGTTCGACATGGGTTTGAGTTTTTAGGCTACAAGATCAAGCGTGGAAAGCAGCCACTAAAGTTGCCTGCGTACAAGATCAAAAGCGGTATCCGACAGGGTTCGCTGTATGTCTATCCGCGGCAGAAGTCGATTGACCACTTTAAAGAACAAATCAGAAAGCGAACCCGACGAAAAGCACCTTTGAGTACCCAAGAGCTGATTGACGAAATTAATCCGGTCATCCGCGGCTGGGGCAACTACTACAAGAAAGCCCACGTCAGAAAGTTGTTCAACCAACTTGACCGTTGGATTATCAGGCGACTCTGGTCACAACGTCATAAACGATGGCGAAATTGTGGCTGGATGCAATTACCTGGCACCCGTTTGTACGGTGAGTTGGGGCTGGTAAGCTTAATTCATTTAATACCTTCTTTAAATCCGCCAAGGGCCGCCTTGTGAAAGCTGGATGCGGGAAAACTGCATGTCCAGTTTGAGCGGCGGACGGAGGCTAGCGTTTCGGCGCGCCTCCTCCGACCCGACAGTGATGAAGATTCTGTAATGGGATTGGAGCAAAGGGGGAGCATTGTTCAGCTTGAACTAAAGAAAACAACCGGAAACGGGAGGATTGGATTGAAACAAGCAAAGCCATTTTGTATTACTAAACGCCAAGTTTGGGAGGCGTATAAAAGGGTCAAGGCTAATAAGGGAGCTGCCGGAGTGGATGGTCAGACGCTCGAAAAGTTTGAAGAGGATTTGCAAGATAATCTCTACAAGCTGTGGAATCGTCTGGCCTCAGGCAGCTACTTTCCACAACCGGTGCTACGGGTAGAAATACCCAAAAGTGACGGTGGAATAAGGCCTCTGGGCATCCCCACAGTAGCTGACCGAGTTGCTCAAATGGTAGTCAAGACACATCTGGAGCCGGAATTGGAAAAACATTTCCATCCTGATTCCTATGGCTATCGACCGGGTAAATCGGCATTGGATGCGGTGGGGATGGCGCGACAGCGCTGTTGGAAAAACGACTGGGTCCTCGATCTCGATATCAAAGGTTTCTTCGATAATATCGATCATGAACTCATGATGCGGGCAGTGCGCGCACATGCGAAAGAGAAATGGGTCCTTCTATACATTGAACGGTGGCTTAAAGCCCCGATTGAAATGCCGGATGGGATCTGTAAAAAGCCGCAGAAAGGAACGCCACAAGGTGGTGTTGCCAGTCCTTTGCTGGCGAATCTCTTTTTGCACTATGCATTCGACGAATGGATGAAGCGGGAATATCCCGACATTCCCTTCGAACGTTATGCAGATGATAGTGTGTGCCACTGCAAGAGCGAAGCCCAGGCGGAACAACTGAAGCAAGCGCTGAACGTACGAATGAAGGACGTCGGTTTGGAACTTCATCCTGAGAAGACGAAGATTGTCTACTGTCAGGATGACGACCGGCAAGGCGAGTATCCGAACACGGTATTTGATTTTCTGGGCTATACGTTTCGCCCCAGACGCTCAAAGAACCGTTGGGGGAAATACTTTATCAACTTCAGTCCGGCGATCAGCAATAAAGCAGCTAAAGCTATTCGGCGCACATCCAGAGGGTGGAGCTGGCCAAAGCGTAGCGACAAGAGCTTGGAAGATTTTGCCCGAATGTTCAATCCGATTATTCAAGGGTGGATCAACTACTTCAGTCGTTATTATAAGTCAGCACTCTATCCGATCCTGAAATGTCTTGAGCGACGCTTGGTTATTTGGGCGACGCGAAAATACAAACGCCTACGGCATCATAAAAGACGAGTGGCACAGTGGCTGAATCGCATTGCGCGGAAACAGCCGAATTTGTTTGCTCATTGGAAAGTGCTGTATGCAACGGCTGGACGATAGGAGCCGGATGAGCGGAGACGTTCAAGTCCGGATCTGTGAGCACCTGAGGGGGCGGTTCCCTCGGGTGACTCGACGCAATATCTTCGTGAAATCGCAAAAAGCGGCAGAGCGGGTGATGGCAAAGGTCAGTCAGTTCATCGAAAAGAAGCTAAAACTGAAGGTGAATCAGGAGAAAAGCCAAGTGGCTCTCTCCGATAAGGTCAAGTTTTTAGGCTTTACCGTGGTCAACGGGACGATTGCGATTGCGCATAAAGCCCTACAGACGGCTATGGAAAAAGTCAAAGCACTGACACCGCGAGGCACCCATAAAACGCTGGAAACCAGCTTGAAAGAAATCAACCAATGGTACGTGGGTTGGGCAAATTACTATAGTTTGACCTATTACCCGTCCCAATTGAGGAAAATCGAAGCCCATATCCGGCGACGATTACGGTCAAGGTTGGTCTATCAGCAAAAGCGAAAGAAGCCTCTTTATCACTCACTGGTCAAACGGGGTGTGCCACGAAAACAAGCGGCTAGCGCCGTCTTTTCGAATAACCGACGTTGGGCGCTGTCAGCGATACGAGCAGTAACAAGAGCGTATCCCAACAGTTGGTTTATAAGCTTGAAAGGGCAGGAAATACGATCCGACCGAAAGCTGGCGCATTGGTTTGAAGTTTCTCAATGGATACGCCTTGCATGAGGAGCCGTGTACGGACCCGTACGCACGGTTCTGTGGGCAGACGGAGGCTGCGGCCTCCTCTGACCCGATAGCGATAGCGAGCCACAATCTGAACCGGTTGTTGGACAAGCCCGGCGGTAGTCGGAAGGCCGACTTTATTATAAGAAAATATCTTTTCAGATTTTGTGGGTTGCGGCGAGGAATCTAAAGCCGCATTTCGTAAGGACAAGCCAAAAGCCTTGTTTTGGTAACGCCTTTAGCGGAGGGTGATGATTAAAGGTGGACTATAGCCTTTTTTCAGGCAAGCGCGGCTCTCGGCTTCATGATACCGATTTAAAGTATGCCCAGATTGACCGATGCGGTTACATAACCGGCTGCGCCTCCACGCTGTTAGCCGGATGGCGCAAGCAGCCCGAATGCGAACAGGGTGGGAATCCGTGTTTTCACAATCCGCATAGCACCGCCGCAGCAAGGACACTTGATCGTGGGTCGTAATGCTCGCTCAACCAAAATTTTAATGGGGTTCAAGCGAAGCAGCTCCTGAAGCAGTGCCAACAGCCGTTTGCTGTTGGCATGCAAAAAGCCAAAGTTACGGGTGCGCCGAAAACCCTTGGGCAACACATGCTGTAGGATCAGCCACAAGAACTGAGACCCGGGCAACGTTCGGGTCTGCATCTTTTTAGTTTTGCTGTCTTGGTAGCGGAAGGTGACCCGGCCATCCTGACAAGCAATAATATCCTTTTCCTGGATCACGCCTTTGTAAAGATAGCGCCCCAGATATACCAGCGCCTTGTCGCCGCTGCCGACGGACTTGACATCCACCACCCAGGTTTTTGGGTAGCAGGCCGGAAGCTCAATATCTTCTTCCCGAATAGCCGCAAGCAGCTTGGCGCGGAACACTTTCGCCAAGGCTTTGTGGTTGAACAAATAAGATTTGTTGGCTTTGCCGGTTTTCGTACGCCATCGCCGATTATCAGCATCGATAGTCGCCGCAGGCATCACCACATGCACATGCGGATGATAATCCAAGCGGCGCGAATGGGTGTGCAGTACACTGATAGCACCGGCCTTTCCCTGTAATTGCGAATCGTTCTGCGCGAAGATTTTGAGGGTCTCCCAGCTACAACGGATCATCACGTCATAAAGTAGGCGCTGGTGTTGCCAGGCCAACGGCCGAAGTTCGGCCGGCAAGGTAAAGGTCAACAAAAAATACTCGGCCGGCACCTGTTTTTTGAGTTGCCGTTCCAGCCATTGTTGGCTTTCATGATGCTGGCAATGGGGGCAATTGCGATGGCCGCAGGAATGCGGGATGAAGATTTGTTTTTCGCAGCCGTCGCATTGCGCCAACATCACCGGGCTTTGCGTGGTGCGGCACTGTTTTAAGGCAGTCAACGCTTTGTGTTGGCTGGGTAAAAGTGTGCTTTGATAAGTCGCCAGGAATTCGGCTTCAAAGGTTTGGATGATCGACGAGAGCAGCATCATTTGACGTTCCTCCAGTCAATGGCAAAGCCATTCATCAGCGCATTGATTAACTGGTCGGCCTGCTGATTGGTGGTGTTGGTCAGGTGGGTATAGCGGGCGGTGGTCAGGATACTATGGTGACCGAGGATTTTCTGGACTTCAAGCAGGTCAACGCCCGCTTCGATTAGATGGGTAGCGTAGCTGTGGCGCAGACTGTGCGGGGTAATCTTTTTTTTAGTCCGCAGTCTTGGGCAACTTGGCGCAGCGTCGCTTGCACCCCGCCGCGATCCAAGGGCGTGGTAGACAAATGCGCCGACTTAAGCCCGCCGTGGCGATTGGGAAACAGCAACACCGGATTGCGATGCACGTGCCAGAAGCGGCGCAGGCAAGTTAACGTCGCTACTGGCAACGGCACCAAACGATCTTTGTTACCCTTGGCATCGCGAATATGCACCCGCAGCCGCTGGGCATCAATATCGGCCACCGTCAGGCGCAAGCCTTCACCCAGGCGTAGACCCAGACTATACAGCGTAAAAAAGAACACCCGGTAACTGAGGGTGTGGGTCATTGTGAACAGCCGGCCGGCTTCCGCAACGGTCACAATATCCGGTAAACGTTGTACCCTTGGCGGCTTGATCAACTTAAGCGCTGGCCAGGGTTTATTGAGTACATAGGTATAGAAGAATTTAAGACCGTACAGATCAAGTTTGACGCTACTCCAGGAATGCGATTCCAGCAAATCGCTGAAATAATCGGTCAACTGGGGTTCGGACAGATCATTAAGTTGATGATCGAAATAGGCGCCGATGCGCCGCAGGGCACGGGAATAGGCTTCAATCGTTTTGGGCTGGAGCCCTTTGAGTTTAAGGTGTTTAAGATGCGTTTGATAGTCCTGCTTGAAATTTGCTTCAGACGATGTCATTGTTCTGTAACCTCATGATTCGGTGTTAAACGATCCCTCTGATTGAGGGCTTGAGGTTACACCTAAATCCTGCAATCAAACAACAGGATATATTTAATAACCCATATAAATCAATGATATAATGTCAATAGTTAGCAACTATCCAGATCATGATTTCAATGAAGACAAAATCCTCACACATACGGAAAAAACCAGCCACTCGTAAACAAACAGGCAAAGTTCACATGTCAGCCACTGCAACTGGACTGACCAGCCAAGCCGGCCTGATCCCGGTTGTCAAATACTTGCAGCGAATTGGCTTTGAAAGAATAGTCGACCAGGATATTCCGCACCCACGCGGTGATAACGCCGATTATCAATTGACTAATGTGGTTATGTTCACCTTGGTGGGCATCATTGGTGGCGTCACCTCCATGGCAAAGGTTTGTGGCGTCTGGTCGGATAGCGTCTTACGTAAGATTGCGGGCTGGACCAAGCTACCCGTTGAAACCACGATAGCGCGGATTTTTAAAGAAGTTACCGAAAAACAGATCAACCAGTTTGAAAGCGTCACTCATCGATTGCGAGGACAGATTTGGCGCCGTGCTAATCGTTCAGGTGCCTCCAAAGTAGGGCTTAACCCGGTTCAGTGGGTCGATATAGATTCCACGGTTGATTCAGTGTGCGGTACCCAAGAGGGGGCTGCCAAAGGCTATAACCCCAAGAAAAAAGGCGCCCTTTCCTACCATCCTCAATTAGCCTTCTTAGCGGGTAGCAAAGAAATTCTGCAAGCCTGGTTTAGGACCGGAAGCGTCTATACCAGCAATGGCGTTGTTGAATTCGTCAAGCAATTGTTAGCGCATTTGCCTAACAGAATGCGCATCATCGTCCGGGCCGATAGTGGCTACTTTGTCGGCGCTTTATTAGACGTGCTGGATGCCCATGGCCATGGCTATCTGATCAAAGTTAAGCTGAAAAATCTGGTCGCACTGTTAACCCAGCAACATTGGAGTGCCATAGCCGGACAGCCAGACTGGGAACAGTGTACCTTTGACTATCGTTGCGGTGAGTGGAAAACGACTCGACGCTTCGTTGCCGTGCGCCAACGACTGCCCAAAGAAGCAAGCCCGCAACTCGATTTACTGGAAACGGCACGCTATGATTATTTCTGCTATGTCACCACTGAGGCCTTAACACCCTGGCAAACCCATAAAAAATACGGCGAACGCGCGACTTGCGAAACCTGGATCGAAGAATCCAAAGGGCAAATGGGCATGGGCAAGATAAGAACCGCCGATTTTTTAGCTAATGCTGCCATATTCCACTGCGCAGTATTGGCTTACAATACCCTGCGCTGGATGGCCATCATGAGTGGCAGCCAGGCGCTTCGGCAATGGGAGCCAGAAACAGTAAGGACTTATCTGGTTCGTGTAGCGGGCAAGTTACTCATCGGAAATAGGCAACTGACTGTTAAAACCCCGGACAATCATCTTTATCCTGGGGTTTGGGATGACTGGGTAGCGGTTGGTTTGGGCTCGTGACCCGATAAATACACGAAGCGCCAAAATCAACGACTAGCATTAGCCTTTCTGCGGGAAGGAGGGTCAGGTTTGGCAAATTGTCACCCAATTTCCAGAATTTATTGCTATCCCGGGTGTGTATTGGTTAAACAATCCTGAATCCATGGACGCGTGCGGGCACCGGCAGGCCTTGAAGCATACAATCCGGGAATAAAAAACAGGACTTGAACTCTAGTTTTCAGGGCTTGCAGGATTTAGGTTACATTTTAATTAGTTTAATCCGGCGGCGGGGCTTTTCTCCGCGTTAGCGGCTTCGTCCAACCTTCACTTGAACCTTCACTTGCAATAGTTAGTTTCTTTGTTTAAGTAAAATGAATTCTTGCAGAGGATGATTGTGTGAAGCCGATTTCGCCAGTCATGTCCTGATCCAGCACAAACACAGTTTATCGGTTATTTATGGAGAAGCAATATTGTAACGATCAGTTATAACAACCAAGAGAGTTGACTTTCTCAAAATATGCGGTAGTTTTTTCATGATAGCTCAGCTCAAAGGCATATTGACCTTAAATCAACCATTTTTATTATTAACTGGAGAAGTCGCAATGAAATTACTTTTAAGCAGTTTTGTCTTGCTCATTTTTTCATTTTTGTCTAATGCTACATTTGCAGTTACTAAGGTCAATCTCAGCGATGTTCATATTTGTTGTGCGACTTGCCAAGAAACTATTGAATATGCTGTTCTTGGAGTCAAAGGGGCCAACGTCAGAGTTGACCGCGATGCTAAAACCGTTGCCATCTCTGCTAGAGACGATACCGTCGCACAAGAAGCATTGGATGCAGTTGCTATCGCTGGTTTTTATGGAAAAAGCGACAACGATAAAGTTGGAATGAAAACCGCAGCTGTCGATGGAAAATTATCAAGCGCTGAGTTCGTTGGATTTCATAATTGCTGTGGTGGATGTTCGTCTTCGATAGAAAATGCGGTTAAATCTGTCATTGGTGTTCAAGCAACTACTGTTAGTAACAGATCGTGTCTTGTGAAAGGGGACTTTAATGTTGTTTCTGTTCTAAAAGCAATTAACGACGCTGGGTTTTCTGCATCGGTTAAAAAATAATTTTTCTCGACATAAAATAAATGCTTTGCAAAGATTATCGGTTAAATTGATGCTTCTACCTTATCAATGGATAAAAAAAGAGAACCATTAATTTGAAAGAAGAACAAGAGCTATTTTTGACGATCCATAATTTATTGTCGAAGCAAAAACTGGGGGCATTGGCGACGCATGGACAAGGAGAGCCGTGGGCCACTTTGATCGCCTTTGCAGCCACGGATAATCTTGATTCAATCTATTTTGCTACCCCTAAAACCACACGCAAATATAGTAATTTAGTCAACGACCCGCGCTGTTCATTGTTGATTGATAACCGGGAAAATCTGGCATCCGACTTTAGCAATTCGATTGCAGTCACAGCCACCGGTGTTATTAAAGAACTTGATAAATCGGAAAAATCAGCCGCTTTACAGCTTTTTCTGACTAAGCACCCTTATCTTCAAACATTTACCCAATCTCCCACTTGTGCGTTCATTTGCTTGCAGGTCAACCGCTATAACCTGGTGCGTCGTTTTCAGGAAGTCATGGAATACCACCCCGGGCTTTAAATGGACATCATCCCGCTTTCAGAGCTTAACAAAAGCCATCGGCAACTCATCGGCGGCAAAGGCTATGCACTGGGCCAGTTAATTTCCCTGGGCTATAACGTACCCCCGGGTTTTTGCGTTACCACCTTTGTGTATGATCAGTTCCTTGATCAAACTGGACTGCGAGACCATATCAACCTGGAACTGAATCGAAAAAATATGGGGGAAATGCGCTGGGAGGAAATTTGGGACACGGCTTTACGGATTCGCAATTTATTTCTGCGGATGCCTTTTCCTGCCGACCTGAAAGAAGTCTTAAAAGACCATTGTGATCATTATTTCCAAACTGATTCTGTAGTCGTTCGTTCCTCCGCAGGCGACGAGGACTCTTCCGGCAATTCATTCGCAGGCCTTCATGAGTCTTACGTGAATGTGCGCGGATTTGATGCCATCATCAAACATATCCAGTTGGTTTGGGCCTCACTCTGGTCTGACCGAGCCCTATTGTATCGCCGCGAACTTGGCCTTGAAATCGAGCACAGCGCTATGGCTGTTGTAGTGCAACGGCTTGTTCAGAGCGATGTTTCCGGTATCGTCTTCAGCCGCAATCCGAATGATCCTGAACAAACAATCATTGAAGCGGTACATGGCTTAAATCAGGGTTTGGTTGACGGTAGTATCGTACCGGATCGATGGCTACTAAATCGCAGCACGGGCAATCTGGTCAAGCACATCCCGGTCGATCGAACCAGATATATGGTATGTACTGATGACGGAATCACTCTGGCGCCACTAACTTATGACAAAGCAAAGATAGCACCTCTTAATGCCGAGCAAGTTAATCAGCTATTTCAATTGGCTCATAACCTTGAACAACAATTTGGCTTACCCCAAGATATTGAATGGACCATTAGCAATAACCTGCTCTTCATCTTGCAGTCACGGCCTGTTACCACTAAAAAAGCTAACTCAGCTGAAGATAAGCGCGGTTGGTATTTAAGTCTTACCCGAAGTTTTGATAATTTGAAGCAACTTCATCACGTTATTGTGAATGAACGTTTACTGGCAATGGCATCGGAAGCAAAGCGTCTTGATGACTATGATCTTGATCAGTTATCCGACCATGAATTGGCTTCAGAAATTGATATACGCAGAGAAATTTATCAACATTGGCATGACCTTTATTGGGACGAATTTATTCCTTTTGCTCATGGCGTCCGCTTATTCGGTGAATTTTATAACGATACCCTCAATCCTTTCGATCCAGCTGAATTTATTCTGTTACTAAACTCATCAGACATGATCAGCGTTAAACGTAACCAACAACTGGCTCATCTTGCTACTGAGGTCAGACAAAACCCAGAGCTTAAAGCAAGTCTGCAAAGTCATGATTATTTTGCCGCAGTTTGTGAGTTATTTATCCAACAGCTGGATGCTTTTCTTAAGGAATTTTCGGGTCTTGCCTGGTGCGCTGAGATTTGTTTTTCTGACCGAAGTAAAACCATCAAGCATATTTTGCAATTGGCTTCCAAAGCGCTTGTCGTAAAGGAAAAACTGACCGGCCCAAAATTGCAGCGAATGGAGGATCACTTCTTGAGTCAATTTCAGGGAGAACAGCTGAAGTTTGCTCGGCAATTATTGGAACTTGCTCGCGTCAGTTATAAAATCAGAGATGATGACAATATCTATTTAGGTAGGATTGAAAGTCAATTGATCAAGGCAACCGAGCTTGCAAAAAATCGACTTTCAGCCAAGGGTGATCCTGATAGCCAACTACGTAATGTTAATGAACTCATCGCCTTACTCATTAACCCCGGACAATTACCCAAAACTAAGCGCAAGAAAAGAAAAAACAAAGAGCAATCAGGAAAACTAAAAGCCAGGCAAATTGTCGGCCAACCAGCGGTAGCCGGATTGAGTTCGGGAATTGCCAGGATAGTATTAACCAGAGATGATCTGTTTGATTTTAAAGCCGGGGAGATCCTGGTATGTGAAGTCATTGACCCTAACATGACCTTTGTTGTGCCGTTGGCGGCCGCAATTGTTGAATGCAGAGGCGGCATGTTAATTCATGGTGCTATCATTGCCCGTGAATATGGTATTCCCTGTGTCACCGGCATTCCTCTGGCTACTTCACGCATTAGCACGGGCGATAAAGTGACAGTTGATGGCTATCTGGGTATTGTGACGCTGGATAAAAAACTTTAGCCATATTTTAAATTAATTTATCGTTCATCCAGTTGATTTAGATAGTTTTCTGCAACATCGATATGTTTCTTTCTTTTCTCCTCCGGTATTTTATCAAACGTTTTTACCAGCATACCCAGCCGTGGGTTTTTCAAAAAGAAATCCCTGTGCGTATGCATGAAGCGCCAAAATAATCCATCCCAAATTTCAGTCCATGCACCTTTTTGATAGTCGCTCATTTTCAGCAGGTAATTACTGCCGCTGATATAGGGCTTGGTGGTCATTAGGCCACCATCTGCAAATTGGCTCATGCCATAGACATTGGGCACCATCACCCAATCATACGCATCCACGTACATTTCCATAAACCAGCGATAGACTTCATCGGGGTGAAACTCACAAAGCAACATAAAGTTACCGATGACCATCAGGCGCTCGATATGATGGCTGTAGCCTGTTTGCAAGACTTTTTTGATGACATTGTCGACCGGGAAAATCCCTGTTGTACCTTGCCAAAAACTTTCTGGAATCTTTCTTTCAAAGCCCCAGAAATTTTTCGTCCGTTGTTTGCCGCCCTCCCTTACATACACAATCCGGATAAACTCGCGCCAGCCCATAATTTGCCGGATGAAGCCTTCTAAAGAATTCAACGGGATATTTTTGTTGTCCGCTACCTGTAATGCTTTATCGATAATTTGTTGTGGAGAAAGCAAGCCAATATTGAGCATTGGCGTTAACACGGAGTGATGTAAATAATGTTCGTTGACTACCATCGCATCTTCATAACTGCCGAATTTTTCAAAACGCGTTTCTAAAAACTCATCCAGCCAGATGGAAGCGCCGACATGGTCGGTTGGATAAATAAAATTTTCCGCACTGGCATAGTTGTTGGGGAAATGCTTGGCTACATGGGCTTTGGCTTCCTGACTATAGCAGTCTTCTTTTGCCGCAGTGACTACAGGAGGCTGGTCATTTTTTGGATACTTCAAGCGGTTGTCTGCATCAAAAGTCCATTGACCACCGAGCGGATGTCCTCCTGCATCCAATAAAATTATCCGTTGCTTGCGCTGCTCAATATAAAAGGCTGTTTGAAAATAGGTTTTATTTTTATCGAAAAAGGGTTTTACGCCATCAAGCGTATTTAAAAAATTCGGTGATACCGTTTCAGTAATTTTGATGTTATGTGTGTTACAACAGCTTTTGATTCTGGTCTTTAACCAGTTATCGGCAACATCGGCAAACTGTATCCCGGTAATGTTTTGTTGAGCCAGGAGATGGATCAACTTCCTGACATCGCTTAAATCATTTTGGCTGTCAATATAGTTCACCTTTACATTGAGTTGATCTAACAAGTGGGCATATTTTTTCATGCTGGCCCGGTGTAATAACAGTTTATGCTGATGAAAACGGTATTGCTTGAAAAATAGGCATTCCTCAATGAGATAAACATCCTGGCCTCTTACTATGCAGGGATGGTTGGCAAAAAGTTGATTAGGGAAAATCAATGTCACAGCAGTCATACAGTATTATTTTCTTAATTCTAAAAAGCCAGTATATTGCTTGAATAAACTCAATCATCTTATTTATTTATGCAAACATTAAAAGATAAAAATATCCTGGTCATTGGCGCTACCGGCGGCATTGGCAGCCGAACCGCAAAGTTGCTGGCCGGCAGTGGCGCCAAGCTTTTTTTAACCGGAAGAAATAACGAGAAACTACAGGCGGTTGCGGGCTCTTGTAATGTTTCACCGGATCGATATTTTGCATTGGATTGCTCCCAAGACGGTTCGGTAAACGAGCTGAAAGAACGCTATTTCCAGCAATTCCCTACCATTGATATTCTGATCAATGCCGCCGGCATTGGCATCATCAAATCAATGGACACGTTGGACGAAACTGATTTTTTACGCACGTTGAATGCTAATTTATTTGCGCCATTCCTGCTGATGAAAGCCTTTCTGCCCGCCATGAAAGAAGCCAAAACAGGTCTTATTATTAACATTCCCGGCGTGTTGGGCAAGGTCGGCATGGCCGGTGCAGCGGCCTATTGCGCCAGCAAATACGGGCTCGTCGGCATGATGCAAAGCATTAGGGAAGAACTGAAACGTACCGACATCCGTATTACCAATTTATATCTTGGCGGGGTGGACTCGCCTTTTTGGGATACCATTGACCTGAAAGTTCAACGGGAAAAATTGGTCCAAGCAGAAGACGCTGCCAAAGCCATCTGGTTCTTATGTCAGCAACCCAGCAGCGGTGTCGTGAGTGAGATGGTGCTGCAGCCTTTTAATCACCAAGCTATTTAACTTTATTGCCCTTGTAAAAACCGCAAATAAACCACGAATTTATAGCCTGAGCAATTACGAGAATTTAAACAATGTCACTTTACTGTCTAGTTTATACAAGTATTTCAAATCAAGAAATGTCCGATGACAACTTAAAAGATTGTTACGTCCCGCATTATTCAAGGTGATTCGTCCCTCCCTATTTGAGGTGGGCCAACGCAGATTGACCGTAATCGTTCAGCCCCCACCTCAAAAAGTAGCAAAATAAGCCAAAAGATGAAAAGCTATAGGGTATGACATTGAGCGATCGAGACCTTAGCCAACTGGACACAGACTATCTGGATGATTTGCCAGAGGGGCAGTTGCGCCCATTGAGTAAGCAGTTATTGGTTGATCTAAAAGCAGCACGGGAACGGCTTAAACAATCGCCAGAGACGAGTTCGCGACCGCCGTCCTCACGAGAACCCTGGCAAGCGAGTGCGCCGCCTACCCCTGATGTCGTAGATAATCCGTCAGCAGCGGATGAACACGCGCCCGATCCGACCGCCCCAGGCCAAGACTCAACGCAAGCGGTGACTGTTGCTGCATCGGTGCCCGAATCTAAAAGCACTGCAGACACCGCTCAACCCAAAAAAACCGGACGGCAACCTGGCAGTTTGGGTCACAGTCGCTCGCTCACACTGGCGGTGACGAAAACGCTGCAGCATCATCCCGAGTGCTGCGCCAATTGTCATAACGCCTTTCCGCCAGGGACCGCCTATCGCGTGTGGACAGGACGTTACGAATTGGAGCTGGAAAGCGGCAGTGCGGAGGCACCGAAGTTACAGATTGAACATATCCGGCATGAATACCTGTCGGCAACCTGCGCGTGTGACCACGAAACTCAGGCGATGCCGGGGCGGTGCGCTGATGACCCTGAATGGGTCGTGTCGTTGACTGAATGGCATTTATGCGGCCCTCGTTTAGTCAGTTTTCTGGTCTGCCTCGCCTTATATCTGCGCGTATCGCGCCGTAAAATCCAGGCGTTTTTGCGTGATTGGCTGGGGATTGACTTGAGTACCAGCACGATTAATCAATGTATTCATGAAGCGGGACGTGCGGTAGCGCCGGTGGTCGATGAGCAATTGATCGCTGAACTCAACACCAGCGTGTTGTTGCATATTGATGAAACGCCCTGGAAAGAAGCCGGAAAATTGTTCTGGCTGTGGGTGTTTGTGAGCGCGCATACGGTGGTTTACCAAGTCGGCAAGCGCCATCGACTGGTCGTGCAACAGCTATTAGGGACTGCGTTCAACGGCTTTCTGATGACCGATGGCTTCAGCGTCTATCGCATCTTTCCCAAGCGCTTGCGTTGTTGGGCACACCTGGTGCGTAAAGCCCGCGCCTTGCATCAATGTCTGGATAGCCAAGGCCAAGCCTTTGGCGAAGCCCTGCTGCTGGCCATGATTCTTTGATGCGCAACATTCATCAACTCCGCGAATCGCCAGAAGACGCCGATGCCCTCAGGGCGCAAAACCAAACCCTGCTGGATTGGCTACGCACATTGTGCGAAACGCATCGAACCGTTGCCCACGAAGACAGCCGAAAATTAGCCGGCGAATTTCTCAATGACTGGGATGCTATTGTGCGCGTGATCGAAACGCCGTCACACCCCTTGACCAATAATGTGGCAGAGCGCAGTTTGCGGCATTGGGTCTTGTTGCGCAAAATCACTTTTGGTTCGCGTACGGCACAAGGGAGTCGGGTGATCGCGTTGCTGGCCAGCGTGATCGATACCGCGCGCTTACGACAATTGAATCCCTGGAATTTTATTGCACAGGTGCTGGCAAATCGACGTAAAAACCAACCCGCACCTCGTTTGCCTATGCCTCTGGTTGGATAATGCAAACAGGGGGCTAAACGATTACGATTGACCCACGCTATCATCGGCGGTACACACCCCGAAGACAGCGCGAGACAAAATACAGGATTTCAGGCCAGGTTATCCCTGCACCAAGGCTTTAAGGGATCACAGAAATCAATCTGTTGTTGCTCACGAAATCGTTTCAGTTGGTGGTAGTGCTTGCTTTCCCACTGCATGGCTATCTCGGCTAGAACATCACTGATGGCGCTGATGGCTTCGTCGGAAAGTCCTTCAGGAAAGAGGGTTTCCATATCAATATCGATGATCATCGTAAGGCCTCAATGGCTTGTTGCAGCAGGTCATCGGGAAGATGATTCAGGCCTTTGGGAACGGCCATCTGCAGAGCGGTTTTCAGGATGCGTCCGGCCTGCCTCGGCAAGCCTTGCGATGCCTGTCGTAGCAACTCCATGCCGGAATCGGCCAGCAGGGTGTGCTGGCAGCCGACGGCTTTGAGCGCATGGGTAATCAATTCGGCAAAGCGTTCGCGTTCGATGACCGGCATCAGTTGTAGACGAACCTGGATGCGCCCAGCCAGGGCTGCATAGGGTGCTCGACTGAGGGCATGAGCAAGGCTGGGATGTCCAACCAGCCAAACGGTCATCAGTTCTCGGGAATCGAAAGCGAAGTTCAGAAAGGCGGGGAAGTCTCGGAAAAACTCAGGCGGTAGGTTCTGTGCTTCGTCGATGATCCACACCAGTAACAGTTGTTTATTATCAGCCAGTTCCTGGATATGGGCTTTGATATCTCGCCAAAGCTGGGCTCGCCGGTAGGCAGGCTCAAGTCCGAGCGCCATAGCCAAGCTGCGGTAAAGATCGGTGCGGCCGAAGTCGGTTTCAGCAAGGTAAATGGTCCGGTAGCGGTGCGGGTTGAGTCCCTGAGTGAGGTGACGTAAAGCAACGGTCTTGCCGACGCCAGGTTCACCGGTCAGCAATCCTAAGCCTGGACTTTGCAACAACCACTGGAAGCGTTCATGCAAACAGGCCAGCGCACCATCATCCCAGAGTTCACTTTGTTCCTTGCCCAGCGGGGCGGCTTTAATGCCAAAGTGTTGACGATACATTAGGCTTTCTCCGCGGGTGTTTTAGCGTAATGCTGATCAAAGGCCAGCTCCACCAGATTGGGGCCGGCAGCGACAGGCGTTGTCTTGGTTGCTGATGGGGGTGAGCTGTTGACGGCTGCCGGTTTGCGTCGACGGCGATGGCAGTTCGCCAGGGCATCGAGTGGCGTGGCCGCCCCACGGCTGTTGCCGTCTTCGTCTTCAACGCCGACCACCTGTTGAACATGCGGATCGACAACCAGGTGCACGCTTTTGCCCGACAGCTCATAGGGCACTTCAAAGTCATGGCCCTGATACGACACGCTGCCATCTTTGCGGACTTTGCGCTTGACGCGGTGATAAAAAATCGCATCCAGTTGCGCGGCCTTCTGACCGAGTTGCCGAATCTGTGCCAAGTCCTGCTGGAAGCGGGCCAGTGGCGTTTTGTCATCGAGACTACTATGGGGGGTACGATGATAGACCTGCTCGATCCAGGCCCAGAGTCTGGCGTTGAGATCGTCCAGATCATGGATACGCGAGACCTCCAGCTCACTCAGAAATTGGTCACGGAAAGTCCGATGCCAGCGTTCCAGTTTGCCCTTGCCTTCGGGCGCATAAGGCCGGCAGTAAATCAGCCGAATATCCAGCCGCGCACAAATGCCCTGCAAGGTGGCCGCGCGGTAGGCCGCGCCGTTATCGACCACCAGCTTTTTCGGTAGACCCCGCTTGAGCACCGCTTGCTTCAAGACCCCTTCGATAGCCAAGGCCGTCTCACTGGTACAAAACGCACTATGCGCCAGCAAACGGGACGCGTCATCCATCAGCGAGACCAGAAATACTTTGCAGCGCCCCGTCTTTAACGTCAACCTGGGGCCATGCATGACATCGCCATACCAGATTGAATTAGCATATTCAGCGACAAAGCGCCGATGTTCCTCGGGGATTGACGAGGAGCCCGTCGGGCGCGACAGGCCTTGTTGTTGTAAAAAACGATGGATTGCTGAGCGGGATAAGGTGTCGCGCGACACCGTCCCAGCATTTTCCAGCAAGATTTTCAGTTGCCGAATGGAGCGGCGTGGATTTTCCCGCTTGGCGGCGAGCAAGGCTTCCTGAACCGTGACTGGCAACGTGGACACGCCGCGATCGGTGCGTTGCTGGGGTTTCAAGCCGTCGATGCCGTGTGCACGCCAGGCATAATACCAAGACTCAATGGTTTTTTCGCCCAGGAAGCGCCGGTCTGAGCCAGGGATTGCATACTCTTTTCCAGCCAAACCCCGAATGATGGTTTGCAGTTCACCACGCGCTAACCGCTCGCGGCTGACTAAAGGGCCCAGAACCGAGAGGCGAAACAGGGCGATGGTATTGAACGTTTTCATGTCAAACTCCAGATAATTGATAGGAGCCGCTATGAAACCCGACCATATACCCTTTCGCCAGAGGGCAAAGTCTGTGGGTTCTTGAAACATACGCTCAATGCGTGTCCCAAGCCCATTTAAACTCAACTGCTCATGGGACGATCACGCCCTCCCGATCTAGCCATGCCATCGCCTGACTCAAGGACATCGACTGCAAACAGTTCTGCCAAAATGCCGTAAAATCGACTGACGGTCCCAGTTCCGGAAAACGCATACGTAAAAGCAATTCGAACTCATGATGGCGGTTATATAGTGCACGCCACCAGCGGCGTATAGTATGCCGATCCAATCCACATAGCTGCGAACAACGACGCAATGAGCTTTCGGCCAATAGCGTTAGGAAGACTGCCGGTTGAATTGCCCAGTTATACCAGCGGCGGGGCGCAATACATTCCGGTAAGCGGGAGCAGGTCTGATGACAGCCCTGGCATAAGAAACGCGGAATAGGAATCGGATTTAAAGAGTCCGATGCTGAGCCAGTCCGATCTGCTTTACGTTCATAACAGCCATGACACCATAGCCGTCCAAAAGAACAATGTGGGCAAACCCTTGGTCGATAGATAATCGGAGTATTCGCTAATGCATCGAGGTGTTGTTGAAGAGAGATAATTGATGCGACAATTCGGTACATAGGCAGGCCTCTTTCTGCGTGATTGGTTTCGAAGCTTCCCACGATAACAGAGGAGTGCCAGCCTTTTAAATACCAAATTTGTCTCGCGCTTAGAAAGGGACTCTACAGCCAGAATCCCTGAATTACTTAGGGACTAAAGTCGTATCTGGGGATTAAATAGGGGCAGACGTAACAGACGACGGGCTTAACGGCTGCCACTTTGGCAACCACTTGATCAGTTTCATCCTCTATCAATACCATCATCAACATGTCACCCAACCGCTGCTGTTGAAACAATTGCATGACTTGGGGGTTGCTATTTCCAGCGGTCGGTTAAGTCAGTTTATTACCGATGGTTTGGATCTGTTCCATGATGAAAAAGACCAATTACTACAAGCCGGATTGTCCGTCTCGCAGTATATACATACCGATGACACAGGAGCGCGCCATGATGGCAAAAACGGCTATTGCACACATATCGGTAATGAGCTGTTTGCCTGGTTTAGTAGCACGGAAAGCAAAAGCCGCATTAACTTCCTCAGCTGTTTAGGCCAAGGCAGCGATCATTTCTATGTGCTGAATGCCGGCACCTTCGCGTATATGGAACAACAAAAACTGCCGCCTATTCTGTTAGCGCGTCTTGAGCTTGAATTTCAGGGTGAAGCGGTGTGTAGCCTACCGCTAGCGGATCCAGCCGATAAGGTAGTGCGTATCGAAACCGCTCTCGATTGGGGGAAATGGCTGAATCAGCATGGGATCAAAACCAAGCGGCATCGGCGAATTATCACCGAAGGCGCTTTAATGGGGGGCCTATTAGCTCAAGGCATTCCTGTTACCCTTAGCATTGTCAGCGATGATGCTGGACAGTTTAATGTCTTTGACCATGCGTTGTGTTGGATTCATGCCGAACGCATCCTCAATCGTCTCATTCCCTTAACTGCTGAGCATGTTAAAGCCGTTGATAACACACGCGAACAACTCTGGCAGATTTACCGAGATCTGAAAGCCTACAAACTTGAGCCAACGGCAATCCAGGCTGAAGACATCAAATCCCGATTTAAAACGATGTGCGGCGCCAAAACGGCATACGTAACACTGAATCTTGCCCTACAGCGGATGGGCAACAATCAACACGAATTACTTCGGGTTCTCGACAAACCTTATTTACCACTCCACAACAACCTGAGCGAACGCGATATTCGGGATTACGTTAAAAAACGAAAAATAAGCGGTAGCACTCGTAGTGAGGCAGGACGAAGATGTCGCGATACCTTTGCCAGCTTAAAAAAGACTTGCCTAAAGCACAAGATTTCGTTTTGGCATTATCTTAAGGATAGGTTGTTTGGCGAAAGTAATATTCCACCGTTATCCGATTTGATTCGGGCTGCGGCTACCTGTGGGTAATGAGAAGTTACCAAAAATCATTCTAACCTTCTCTGTTATATAGTGCCTGACCGATAAGTAAAATAGCTATTATATAACAACAGCTTGCAGTATAATATCAATAATGAAGATGATGACCGCACCCAACCAGCGGTGCCGGGCCAAAACCTTCAAGCCATTGAAAAACAATAACAATAGAAAACGTCCCGTCAACACCAACAGGGCGGGCCCTGCCAAACCACCCAAAACTCAGGGAAAACTCATGAGAGACACCTTCCCAAGCCAACAGACCATCGGCCAAGTCGACATCGCCGACATCCAGATCGACGTGCGCTCGCGGGACGACATCCCCCTGATCCTGCTCGGCCTCCAGCACATCTATTGCAGCGATGGCTTGCGGGACAAGGTCTTCGAGATCATCAAGGACATCCTGCCGACGCAAGTCGTCGACGGCCAGGCCAAAGTGGTCTCCGCCGAGTTGGGCTGCCCTGGCATGAACCAATGGACCATCCTGGTGCTGGGTTGCTTGCGCCTGTGCCTGAACGCCGACTTTGACCGCATCCACGAGTTGGCCAACCAGCACCGCACCCTGCGGCTCATCCTTGGCATTGCCGAATGGGACGAAAAGATATTCTCCCTACAGACGCTCAAGGACAATCTCGCCTTGTTCACGCCGGAGATCCTGGCCCGCATCAACCAGGCGGTGGTGGAGACCGGCTATGCCCTGCTCGGTAAAAAAAACAGCCCCGCGCCCGCCGCAGGCCGCTGTGACTCGTTCGTGGTGGAGACTGACGTGCACTTTCCAACCGACGTCAACCTGCTGTACGATGCCATGTGGGTGCTCCTCCAGCTTTGCGCGCAATTCAGCGAGACCTACGATCTGAAGGGCTGGCGGCAGTTTAAGAACTGCCTGAAGAAACTCAGAAAAGCCATGCGCGTCATCCAGAAGCTCAAACACTCCACCTCCAAGGACGCGGCCAAGCAGCAGGCCAAGGCCGAGCAGATCGCCAAGGCTCACCAGACCTTCATTAGCCTGTCGGCCGCCCACCTAAAGCGCGTCGAAGCGACCGTCGCGCAACTGGCCAGCCAGTACGCCGTCTGCGCAATGCAACTAGCCAAGCCCCGGCAATTCATCGCCCACGCCCAGCGCCAAATCGGCCAAATCGAGCGCCGCGTGCTCAAGGGTGAGGTCATCCCGCACGATGAGAAAGTCTTCTCCCTGTTCCAGCCGCACACCGAATGGATCGTCAAGGGCAAGGCCGGGGTGCCGGTGGAGTTAGGCCTGCGCGTGGCGGTGGTGGAAAGCAAGGAGGGCTTCATCTTGCACCATCAGGTCATGGAAAAACAAACAGACGACCAGATCGCGGTAAGCATCGTCAAGGAAACGCAACAGCACTTCCCCTCGTTCAAGGCCTGTAGCTTTGACAAGGGCTTCCACAGCCCCGCCAACCAAACCGAGCTTAAGGCGATGCTTGACCAAGTCACCCTGCCCAAGAAAGGCAAGTGGTCTGCCAGCGATGAGGCGCGTGAGCGCGATGGCGCCTTTGTTGCCGCCCGGAAGGCGCACTCGGCCGTTGAGTCCGGCATCAACGCGCTGGAGGTGCACGGCCTGGACAAGTGCCCAGACCACGGCATCGGCGGCTTCAAGCGCTATGTCGCCCTGGCCGTGCTGTCGCGCAACCTCCAAAAGATCGGTCAGATCAAGCGCGACGCCGAACGCGAGCGTCTGGCTCAGGAGCGGGAGCGGGAGCGGCTACGACAGCGCCAGCAAAAGCTCGCCGCCTAAGTTTTTTAACCGCGGTATTGCGGCAAGACAGGCAAGCTGCGTCCGGAATCCCGAGAGCTTGCCCCTGCCGGATGGATTGCAAGCTTTTTAGTCGATAAGCACCACAAGAAAGCCGTTAGCCTTCCAGCTTCCGCGTGAATTTTGGCACCTTTTGCTGTGAGGGCGGTTATTTTTGGCTTTTTCGGTCAGGCACTATATAGATCTTTTTACAGTAAAAGACGGTTTTCTGACGCGTATCTTCTATACTTTCCAATCGGTAGAGGCGTCTATTCACTTAGTGTCCATTTCTCCCTGCAACATCATATCGGAGAAACGATAGGTTCCTGTTTATCAAACAGATATTGTTGTTTGGTTAATAAATTGCTAGTTGATGAGTTAAATTAACAGGTTTTCAAAATGGCTCAAATTGAAAAAAAAAACGGGGAAGAAAAAAAATCCTCCAAAAAATTGATCATTATCATTGCTGTCGCTGCATTACTGTTGTTGGCAACGGGCTGGGGCGCAGCGTATTATTTTTTGAAAGGTGATTCCAGCGCTGCTGAGAGTACAAAACTGGCCCAGGAGGAGCTCACCCCAAAAGAGGAGTTTTATTTCGATATGAGCAAACCTTTGATTGTCGATTTTTCTAAAGCCTCAGATGTCCGCCTCATTCAGGTCTCGGTTTCATTTTTGGTTGAGGAGGCGGATGCGGTGGATGCCCTGAAAAAACATGAGCCGATGATACGGAACAATCTTCTGATGATGATAAATGCCCAAGGCGCAGAGAGTTTGAAGACTTACGAAGGTAAGGAGCAGTTGCGGGCCGCAATGCTGCATGAAGTGAGCGGTATTTTAAAAAAGATGGCCGGTAAGGGTCAGGTAAAAGAAGTATTTTTTACCGCTTTTGTTATGCAATAAGTTATGTCGTCTGCTGATTTACTGTCCCAAGAAGAAATTGATGCGCTGTTGCATGGCGTCGATGAAGGCGATATTGAAACGGAGACGGATGCTTTTCGAGAGGACGAGAGCATCAGAAGTTATGATTTTACCAGTCAGGAAAGGATTGTCCGTGGACGGATGCCGACACTGGAAATGGTTAATGAGCGCTTTGCCAGATATTTCCGTATTTCCTTATTCAATTTTTTACGGCGCTCGGCAGAAATCTCCATCTCCAGTATTCAGGTGCAGAAATTTTCCGAATATGTCCAGAGCTTGTTTGTTCCGACTAATTTAAATATCGTCAAGTTTTTGCCATTGCGAGGACGTGCTCTGATTGTCATGGAGCCGCGTCTGGTTTTTACCACAGTAGATAATTTCTTTGGTGGGGGCGGTCAATTTTATAACAAGGCAGAAGGCCGGGAATTTACGCCGACAGAAATGCGCATCATCCGGATTATTCTGGAGATGATTTTCAAGGATCTGAAAGAGGCCTGGAGACCGGTGATGGAGCTTAATTTTGAATATTTAAGTTCTGAAGTCAATCCACAGTTTGCCAATATAGTCAGCCCTTCTGAAGTGGTGGTTATTTCTACAGTTCATGTTGAGCTGGAAGGTGGCGGTGGCGATATTAACATTACCGTGCCGTATTCAATGGTTGAGCCGATCAGGGATTTACTGGATGCCGTTATCAGTGACAGTGGCGAAGTTGATGGCCGTTGGCAATCGGCACTACGCAATGAAATTATGCGGGCCGAGGTGGGTATGGAGAGTTTTCTAATGGAAAAAAGCATGCCGATCAGGAATGTGATGCGTTTAAAAAAAGGTGATGTCATCCCTTTTGATATGCCGGAAACCGTGACCTTGAAGGCTGAGGGGGTTCCTGTTTTTGTGGGCAAGATCGGTGTATCGGATGGTAATTATGCGGTACGAATTATTGACAAGGTAACGCACGATTCAATCTGAACTGTTACGGATTTAAACAATGTGTTGGGGGAAAGATGAGTGAACAAGCAAATCAATCGGCTGATGATTTTGCCGCTGCGGCATTCGAAGAATTTGACGATCTGGCGGAAGTTAAAAAAGCGATTGTAAACTCGGCTGAGGAACTTAATCTGGATGTTATTCTGGATGTTCCCGTCACCATTTCCATGGAAATTGGCCAAACTCATATTAATATCAGAAACCTGCTGCAGTTAACTCAGGGCTCGGTGGTTGAACTGGATCGTTTTGCCGGAGAGCCGCTGGATGTATTAGTAAACGGTACCTTGATAGCCCACGGCGAAGTCGTTGTGGTCAATGATAAATTCGGTATCCGTCTTACAGATGTCATCAGTCCATCAGAACGGGTTAAACGATTAGCCTGATGTTTTTAAAATCAATGCGCTATTGGTTATTGTTGGGGTGGTTTCCGGCTTGCATTGCCGCCGCTACCGAGACTGCAAACGCCACAGCCAGAGCTGTTTCTTCTGTCGATATGATGAGCTGGGGCATGGGGCTGTTGATAGTCTTAGGCGTGTTTTTTCTGTGTGTCTGGGGCTTGCGCAAGGCGGCAGGGTTTAGCGGTTCCGCGGCTAATGCCGCGAAAATGCGTGTGTTGGGAGGGTTAGCCTTAGGCATGCGGGAAAAAGTCGTGTTGTTACAGGTGGGTAAAAAACAGCTTGTTCTGGGAGTCACGCCGGGGCGCATCGAAACTTTGCATGTGCTTGAGGGTGAAGACTGTTTGCTCAAGGAAGAAACCGCACCTTCTGGTTTGGACGCCGGCTTTGCGCACATTCTGAAGCACCTAGGGCAAGGCCGATCCGATGCGTAGCCATAGGTTATTGCGTTTAGCGGCGGTTGTTTTGGCCGGGCTGGCGGGTACCTCTGTGTGCAGTGCCGCGGGAATAGATGCGCTTACGGTAACCACTAATCCGCAAGGTGGCCAGACGTACAGCGTAACGATTCAGATTGTGGCCTTAATGACACTGTTGACGCTTCTGCCCGCGTTGTTGCTGACCATGACCTCTTTCACCCGCATCATGATTGTTTTAAGCTTGCTGCGCCAGGCCTTGGGCAGCGGGCAAGCGCCGAGCAATCAGGTGTTATTGGGGCTGTCTTTGTTCCTCACCATTTTTATCATGATGCCGGTTTTGGAGCAGGTCAACAGCAACGCCGTGCAGCCTTATCTGGAAGAAAAAATAGATGTGACGGTGGCGCTCGCCAAGGCTTCGGAACCATTCCGGCAGTTCATGCTGAAACAAACCCGCGAGGCCGATCTGGAATTGTTCATCCGGATTTCCGGTAAGGCCGAGCTGGAATCAGCAGATGATGTGCCGTTCTCGTTATTGCTGCCGGCCTATGTGACCAGTGAGCTGAAAACGGCATTTCAGATTGGCTTTTTAATTTTTTTGCCGTTTCTGATTATCGACCTGGTGGTTGCCAGTGTGCTGATGTCCATGGGTATGATGATGCTGTCGCCGATGATTGTGTCGCTGCCGTTTAAAATCATGCTGTTTGTACTGGCCGATGGCTGGTCGCTGATTATGGAAATGCTGGCAGCGAGTTTTTATGTCAGCTGATAAGTCCAGAGTCCCGTCATGACACCGGAAACCATTTATATGATCGGCCAGGATGCAATGGTGGTTGCAGTCAAGCTGACCGCGCCGGTATTGTTGCCATCCCTGGTTATCGGCTTGATTATTGCCATGTTTCAGGCGGCCACCCAGATTAACGAAATGACCCTGACCTTTGTACCCAAGTTAATCGTTATCGGCATTGTGTTGCTGGTTATGGGGCCATGGATGTTGCAGATGTTTCTCGATTACTTTCAGGGATTGGTCAGGGACATTCCGCATTTAATCGGATAAGCCGGTGAATTTTGACGAAGCTGAAATCCTGGGATGGGTAAAGTCATTTATCTGGCCGCTAATGCGCATCGGCGCCTTGTTTGTCGCATTGCCTGTATTCAGTATTCGTGCTGTACCTGCCCGGATTAGGCTGATTCTTTCCGTAGCGATCACCTTCGTGATCATGCCGCTTCTTCCGCCTTTACCCGCCGTGGCCATGTTCAGTTACGACGGCGGCATGGTGGTGATCCAGCAGCTGATGATTGGCTTGCTGAGCGGATTTATCATGCAGCTGGTTTTTGCGACCATTGTTTTTGCCGGCCAGGGTATCGCCTACGGTATGGGGCTTGGCTTTGCATCGATGATTGATCCGCAAAGCGGACAGCAGGTACCCGTGGTTGCGCAGTTGTATGTGATTACCGGGACGCTGATTTTTCTAGCTTTGGACGGGCATTTGCTGCTGATAAAAATGTTGTTGGACAGCTTTACCAGTTTGCCGATAGGCATGAGTGGCGTAGAAAAAACTGACATTTGGACGATCATTGCCTGGAGCAGCCGCCTTTTTGCCGGTGGCTTGCTGCTGGCCATGCCGGTCATCATCAGCTTGTTGCTGGTGAATATCAGTTTTGGCGTGGCAACCCGGGCCGCTCCGCAGCTCAATATTTTTTCGGTGGGTTTTCCGGTCACCTTAATGCTGGGAATACTATTAATTTGGCTGACATTGCCGGGCGTTCTGGATCAGTTTGGCGGCATCTTGACCGATGCCTACGAAGTGATCGGGCAGCTTTTACGTTTGTAGGTAATCAAGATGGCCGAAGACTCAGCGCAAGAAAAAACCGAAGAACCCACCGGCAAGCGTCTGGATGACGCTCGCAAAAAAGGACAGATTGCCAGATCCCGAGAGCTTAATACCTTTGTCATGCTGGTTACCAGTGCCACCTTGTTTCTTGCCTTGGGCGAGCAAATGGGTGCCAGCCTAATAGAGATAATGCGCAACCAGTTTCAATTGAGCCGGGAAAGCATTTTTGATCCGCTCAGTGTGGTTATCCATTTCAAGCGCGTGATGGTTGACGGCATTATGCTAATTGCGCCTTTTATTGCCGTGATGGTCGCCGCCGCCATCATTGCACCGCTGGCGTTGGGCGGCTGGATATTCAGTTGGGAAGCGCTAGAACCAAAGCTTGAAAAACTCGATCCTTTTAAAGGCGTTGCCAGACTGTTTGCCTTGCGAGGGCTGATTGAGCTGGTCAAGGCCTTGCTGAAATTTTTGCTGGTCTTTGCGGTTGCCGTGCTTTTGTTCAGAGCGTTCCTGACTGAATTGACCGGCCTCAGTGCCGAACCCCTGGAGCAATCCATTGGCCATGGCTTGCATGTTATCGCCCTATGTTTCTTGTTGCTCAGTGCCTCGCTGATTGTAGTGGTAATGTTTGATGTGCCTTATCAGCTCTGGGATCACGCCAAGAAACTGAAAATGACCTTGCAGGAAATCAAGGATGAAATGAAAGAAACCGAGGGTAGTCCTGAAGTCAAAGGGCGGCTGCGCAGGATGCAGATGGAAATGGCGCAAAACCGCATGATGGCGGAAGTGCCGAAAGCCGATGTGATTGTCACCAACCCCAGTCATTATGCGGTGGCCTTGAAGTACGATCTGCATGCTAGCGGTGCGCCCAAACTGGTCGCCAAGGGCGTTGATCTGATGGCCGCGCAAATTCGCAATTTAGCCGCGGCGGCCAGCGTTCCGATGCTGGCGTCACCGCCATTGGCCAGAGCATTGTATTACTCGACCGATCTGGACAAAGAAATACCCCAAGGGCTTTATCTGGCAGTGGCTCAGGTGCTGGCCTATATTTACCAGTTAAAAACAGCACGGCAGAATCATTGGGACGAGCCGTTACCCCCGGGTGATATTAAAGTGCCAGATGAATTTAAACGGGATTAGATAGATCATGGATTTTAGCAAAGTAACAACCGCACTGAAGTTGGTTGCCGGAGCCGGATTAGGCGCTCCGCTGATGATTGTCATGATATTGGCAATGATCATATTGCCGCTCCCGGCATTCATACTGGATCTGTTTTTTACCTTTAATATTGCCTTTTCCTTGATTATCTTGCTGGTGGTCATTTATACCCTGAAACCACTGGAATTTGCGGTGTTTCCAACCGTTATTCTGATTGCAACCTTATTGAGGCTGGCGCTTAACGTGGCCTCAACGCGTATCGTGCTGCTGGAAGGGCATCATGGTGGCGATGCCGCCGGCAAGGTCATCGAAGCCTTCGGCGCCTTTGTTATCGGCGGTAATTTTGCCGTCGGTCTGGTCGTGTTTACCATTCTGGTGATCATCAATTTTGTCGTGGTGACCAAAGGTGCGGGCCGGGTGGCCGAAGTTGGTGCGCGTTTTACCCTGGATGCGATGCCGGGCAAACAAATGGCCATCGATGCCGATTTGAACGCAGGCCTGATCACCCAGGATGAGGCCCGCGCGCGTCGAGCTGAAGTGGCTACAGAAGCCGATTTTTACGGTTCCATGGATGGTGCCAGCAAGTTTGTCCGCGGCGATGCGGTAGCTGGCATTATTATATTGTTTGTCAACATGATAGGCGGGCTCGCCATCGGGGTGGGGCAGCATGGCTTGGGCTTTGCCGAGGCCGGGCAGATTTATGTGTTGCTGACCATTGGTGACGGCCTGGTCGCACAGATTCCTTCCTTGTTATTGTCGACCGCCTCGGCGATTGTGGTAACCCGGGTCGGTACCAGCACACAGAATATTGGTCAGCAGGTCACCTCGCAGCTGTTTGACAATCCCAAGGCATTATTAATCACGGCGGCCGTGATAGGCATGTTGGGGGTGATTCCAGGCATGCCCAACCTGGTTTTCATTCTGCTGGCTTCAGTATTGGCCGGTTCCGCCTATTGGATAGACAAACGCAGCAAGAAGGCCGAATGGCTTGATATCGATCATTTGCCCGCCATGCATCAGGCAGTCCCGGAGATAAAAGAACTCGGCTGGGATGATGTGATGCCAGTTGATATCGTGGGTCTGGAAGTCGGTTACCGGTTAATTCCCCTGGTCGACAAAAACCAGGGCGGGCAATTGATGACCCGTATCAAAGGCGTGCGTAAGAAACTATCGCAAGAGCTCGGTTTTTTGGTGCCTTCTGTCCATATTCGCGACAATCTTGATTTGAATCCCACCAGCTATCGCATTTCACTGATGGGTGTTAGTGTCGGGGAGGCAGAGATCATGCCGGAAATGGAGATGGCCATTAATCCCGGGCGTGTGTTTGGCAGCCTGCAGGGCAAGGCTTGCCAGGATCCTGCCTTCGGTCTGGATGCCGTCTGGATAGAGGCGAGCCAGAAAGATCATGCCCAGACTCTGGGTTATACCGTGGTTGATCCGGGTACCGTGGTGGCGACGCATTTGAGCCACCTGCTGCAAACGCACGCGCATGAATTGTTCGGATATGAAGAAGCGCAGAAAATTCTCGATAATCTGGCTAAATCAGCGCCCAAGCTGGTTGAAGATCTGGTGCCGAAAACGCTGCCTTTAGGCGCGTTGGTCAAGGTTTTGCAAAATCTGCTGCAGGAGCGCGTGCCCATCCGTGATATCCGCAGTATTGCCGAAACTTTGGCGGAATATGGGGTCAAGAGTCAAGATCCCGACATTCTGACATCGGCTGTACGCGCCTCCTTGGGCCGGTTAATTATTCATGAAATCAGCGGCATACAAAATGAGCTGGCAGTAATAACGCTGGATCATGAATTGGAACAGTTGTTGCATAAGTCTTTGCAAACGGCAGGCGAAAGCGGTGTCGGTATCGAACCGGGGTTGGCAGAGCAAATGCATAAGTCATTACAAGACAGCACACAAAAAATGGAAATGGAAGGACAAACTGCAGTGTTACTGGTGTCCTCTTATATTCGCCCCTGGTTGGCCCGCTTCGTTCGCCATTCAATTGCAGGTTTATACGTTCTGGCCTACAACGAGATTCCAGCCGATCGTCAGATCAAAGTGGTTTCTACGGTTGGCCGACGGACATAACATAACGAGGCGGGATCATGAAAATTAAGCGGTTTTTTGCAGCAGATATACGTCAGGCCATGCGCATGGTGAAGGAAGAGCTGGGCGCTGATGCCGTCATCATGTCAAATCGCTCTGTAGACGGTGGTGTCGAGATTGTTGCCGCGCGCGACTTTGATGAGCAGCTGATTCATAACAAGCTCCAAAAACAGGGCGGCGAGCAACTACCCGCTCAGGAAACACCGGCGCAAGCGGCTAAAACCAATGAGTTGCCTGATTTTGAAGCAGAAAAAAAGCATCTGCATATTATCAGTAACGCAAGAAAACAAGGTGCCTCCGGCTCCATACCCGAACGTCCGCTGCGGCGAAATGTCGACCAGTACGTCGGTTATGCCGAGAAAATACAGCTGCGCAGCAATCAGCAAACACTCGCGGCAAACATCGATAAAACGAAAAACCCGGCTGCAGCCATCGAAAAGCCCGCACCGGTTAAAGCTCCAGAGATAAGGCAAGCTCAGTTAAAACAAGAAAATCTGTCTGACAAACTGCTTATGGAAATGAGCAAAGAATTAAAATATTTAAGGACGGCATTCGATAGCCGGCTATCCGAAGTCAGTTTGGTCCAGGGTGCCAAAAACAATCCGGTCAGAATTGAATTGTTAGAGCGGCTGGCGGCCATGAGCATCTCAAAAAAACTGAGCGTGAAAATTGCCAATCGCTTTATTAATCATACCGATGCAGAACTGATTTTTACAAAAACCCAGGAACTGCTCGCTAAGGAACTGCCGATAGCAGAAGATAATTTAATGGACTCTGGTGGTATTGTCGCCTTGGTGGGTCCCACGGGCGTAGGCAAAACCACGACCATTGCCAAGCTGGCTGCCAAATTTATTTTAAAGCATGGGCCTAAGCAAGTGGCCCTGATTACTACCGATAACTATCGGATTGGAGCTCATGAACAGATCAATACCTATGGCCGTATCCTGGACGTGCCGGTTCGGGTTGCCTCCAGTGCAGAAGAATTGCGTGATCTTATCGAAGGGTTTGCCGACAAACGGCTGATTCTGATCGATACGGCCGGTATGAGCCAGCGCAATATGCAACTGGTCGACCAAATCAATACATTGCAATACAGTGGCCTAGCGATTAAATCCTACCTGGTGATGTCCGCGGCTACTGAATACCAGGCCATGAATGAAATTATCAGGGCCTTCCAGGTGTTTGCACCCCAAGCCAGTATTCTCACTAAACTGGATGAGGCTGCCACCATAGGTTCAGCACTATCGGCAATCATAGAGCAGGATTTGCCGCTGGCTTTTATTACCGATGGTCAGCAGGTTCCGGAAGACATGCATAGTCCTTGTGCACGCTCTTTAATCGAGCACTGTGTCACCGAGATGAAAACAGAATACGACTATAATAATGATGGAAGTTGTGACGCTAGGATAGCGCAAGGCTATGCATAAGCCATTTGATCAAGCAGCCGGAATCAGAGAAATGAAGAAAATCAAGCCCGTTCGTGTTATTGCGGTGGCCAGCGGCAAAGGGGGGGTCGGTAAAACCAATTTATCGGTTAATGTCGGCATTGCCCTATCGCAGATGGGGCATCGCGTGGCTTTGCTGGATGCGGACATGGGCCTGGCTAATGTCGATATTTTGTTAGGTTTGTATCCCAAGTTTAACCTTTCCCATGTGTTGACTGGCGAAAAGTCTCTGGATGAGATCATGCTGGCGGGGCCTGCCGGATTGCGTGTGATTCCGGGGGCTTCGGGTATTCAGAAAATGACAGAGCTGTCGGCGGTTGAACAGGCTGCCGTGGTACGGGCATTTAGCGAAATTGATCAGGATCTGGATGTCTTGATTGTCGATACGGCTGCCGGCATATCGGCCAGCGTCGTCAATTTTTCCCGTGCCTGTCAGGAAATCATTGTTGTAGTCTGCGATGAGCCGACTTCACTGACCGATGCTTACGCGTTTATTAAATTATTGAACAGGGATTACACGCTGAGCAATTTTCATATTGTTGCCAATATGGTGCAATCCGTTCAGCAAGGTCAACAACTGTTTCAGAAATTAACCAAAGTCACCGACCGTTATTTGGATGTGACCATACAGTTTGCAGGTGCTGTGCCATACGATGAATATTTGCGCAAGGCCGTGCAAAAACAAACTCCGGTGGTGGTGGCGTTTCCCAGAAGCAAGGCTTCGCTGGCAGTGAAAGCCATTGCCGGCAAGATTGAAAGCTGGCCTTTGAAATCGCAGGCCGGCGGTTATATTGAGTTTTTTATAGAGCGCATGATTCAGTTCGGCTCACAAAGGGATGTGGCATGAGCGCAATGGCGATGTACACTTCGGTACAGTCTGGCGGCACTGATGAGCGTGTCATGCAGCATGTGCCTTTGGTTAAACGCATTGCCTATCATTTGCTGAATAAATTGCCTGATTCGGTTCAGGTAGACGATTTGATTCAGGCCGGAATGCTTGGTTTGCTTGAGGCCATCAAAAACTTTGATGCAACCCAGGGCGCCAGCTTTGAGACGTATGCTGGCATTCGTATCCGCGGCGCCATGCTCGATGAAGTCAGGCGTTTGGATTGGACGCCGCGCTCCGTGCATAAAAAGTCCAGAATGGTAACAAAGGCCATACGGGCGATTGAAAATCAAACCGGCCGCGAGGCAAGAGACAGCGATGTTGCCGAGTATCTGGGGATTGCTATGGAGGAATATAATCAGATTCTGCAGGACTCTATCAGTTGCCGGGTATTCAGCACTGAAGAATTGGCCCAGAGCGGCGATCACTATCTTGATGAAGTTCTGGATCAGGAAGAGGAACCCATGGCGGGCTTAAGTCGTGACAATTTTCAGCAGGCATTAGCTGAGGCCATTCTTGCCTTGCCTGAGCGGGAGCGGCTGGTGCTGTCGTTGTATTACGATGACGAACTTAATCTGCGTGAAATCGGTGAAGTTTTAAATATCAGCGAATCAAGAGTCAGTCAAATCAGCAGCCAGGCGGTGTTGCGGCTGCGCTCAAGACTGGGTGGATGGCTGGAAGAAAAATCAACCAGTGTGAACCGATTTTCCAGTTGACGTGAACATGAACTGGGCAGTATAGACGCATGGATATTCTAAGTGTCACGGGTATTCTCCTTAGTATTGGCGCTCTGTTACTGGGAAATTTTCTGCATGGCGGTGAAATCACTGCCCTATTCAATATTCCTGCACTGATTATTGTCTTTGGTGGGACCCTGGGGGCAGCGCTGTTGCAATTTCCACCGGTGGTTTTTACTAGAAGCATCAAAATATTGCTTTGGATTTTAAAACCCGCCCCAACAAATCTTCATGCGCAAATTGACAAGCTCGTGGGCTGGAGCATGTCTGCGCGCAAGGAAGGTTTACTGGGGCTGGAAAATGAGATGAGTCAGGAACAGGACACGTTTATCCAAAAGGGGTTGCAGTTGCTGGTGGACGGCAATGAGCCGGAAGTCATACGTGATACCCTGGAGGTGGAATTAAATATAAAAGAAAACAGGGACTTACAGGCGGCAAAACTGTTTGCTGCCATGGGTGGCTATGCCCCTACCATTGGCATAATTGGGGCGGTTATGGGCTTGATTCATGTGATGCAGAATCTGGCCAATCCGGAACTCTTAGGTGATGGTATAGCGACGGCTTTTGTAGCCACCATTTATGGCGTCGCTTCTGCCAATCTGTTTTTTTTACCGGTTGCCAATAAATTAAAACACCATATTATGGTCGCGACGCAAGCCAAAGAGATGATGATTGTGGGTATTGTTGCGATTGCAGAGGGTGAAAACCCACGCAATATCGAGCTGAAATTAGCCGGCTTTCTGCATGATAAAAAATAGCAAATACCATGATGGCTAGGCGCAGAAGAAAAATCTCCGATGATGCCGATAATCAGGAGCGCTGGATGGTGTCTTATGCGGATTTCATAACCCTGTTGTTTGCTTTCTTTGTGGTCATGTATTCAATTTCTTCAGTCAATGAGGGCAAATACAAGACGCTATCCAATTCTTTGGGCGATGCTTTTTCCAATAAGGATCAGCATGGCAGTTCGCTGGATGTCACCGGAATTGGCTCGCCACCAACCACTATTCAGCCTATTGCATTGGAAAATCCGACCACCGCCGAAGTTGAAAAAAGACGCGAGTTAAGTGAGGAAATCTTGAGGGAAAGACGGCAGTTGAACCAGGTATCTGATCAATTTGAAGGGGTTCTGCAACCTTTCATTGATGATAATCTGGTTGCCGTCAAAAGAAATGACTACTGGATAGAACTGGAAATGAATAGCGAATTATTGTTTTTAAGTGGTGAGGCTACTTTATCCAAAAGGGCCATACCGGTACTTAAGAAGATTGCCGAGGTCATTAGACCATTGCCAAATGCAGTTAATGTGGAAGGGCATACTGACAATCTGCCTATTGATACCGTAGAATTTCCATCGAATTGGGATTTATCATCCGCCCGTTCCACCAGTGTAGTGCTCGAGTTTGTTAAAGACGGCATTACGCCATCCCGATTGTCAGCAATCGGCTATGGCGAGTTTCATCCCATCGCGGATAATAAGCAGGAATCCGGCCGTTTTAAAAACAGACGGGTAGCCCTGGTGTTAATGTCGCAGGCTTTTGCCCGCTATGGTGCTAGTGATGCGGAAAGGGCCAAATTACTAAATTTAGCGCCCACCCCAACTGCAGTGGGTAAGCCGTAAATGGCCTAGGAGTCAGCTATGTCCGAGATCCATCCAATAGCACAACCTTATTTTGTCATAAGGCCCGGTAAGATTAACAAGGATGACAAGCCGCCCGACGACCACCGGCAACAGCAAGGCAACAAAAACTCAGATCTGGAACAACAGGATGCACAACTTACTCACCATATTGACGAAATTGTTTAATGCTTGATCTTTTTCAGATTGCCGTTATCACGGCGGATATAGCGATCGTGCTGGTGGTTTTAGCCCTGGTACGCACGCATTGGAAACTCAGGCAAGACTACCGGTTGCTGGCGGCTAATTTTAATGCCAGTCATCATGATATTGCCGGTTTGTGTTCCGCTGCGCTGACAGTGAATAGCCGTATTACAACGATCGAGGCGCAGTTAAGCAAGCTATCGGCAGCGCTTGCAGAGTATCAGCAAAATATTAAGCCGGCTGATCAGCGGCAAGCGGAATCGTCTGATACTTCTTATAGCGCCGTGATACAAAAAGTTCGGGATGGCGCCAACGTCAACGAGTTAATGCACAATTGCGGATTAAGCCGTGATGAAGCCGCTTTATTGATTCGCCTGCATGGTTCCGGCGGACAGTTGTAGCGTTAAAAGTAGTTCCGCGAATGCAATACCCTTCCGAGGCCAATCATTTTCTTGCAGGGCATGCCGAGTGTATCTGGCAAAGTTATCAACACTTGCTTGGCAAAGACTTGCTGCCTGAAGCCAAAAACGAAAACTTTGCCAGATTGTTGTTCCATGCGCCATTTGCCCTGGTATCTCATGATACCGGTGCCGATCCGGTGTTTAATTACGCCAACCTGAAAGCTCTGCAATTGTTTGAATTTGAATGGGATGAATTCACCCGGCTGCCTTCCCGATTATCTGCCGAACCTGTTAATCAGTCTGAACGCGAGCGATTGCTGGCGGCAGTGACAGAAAATGGCTATATCGATAACTACGAAGGCGTGCGAATATCCAAGACCGGCAAACGATTTTTAATCAGACATGCGGTGGTTTGGAATCTGCGGGACAAGAACGGTAGCTATCGAGGACAAGCGGCTTGTTTTGATCAATGGCAGTTTTTGTAGATGGCTTGAGCAGTCCAGCCTCGCTAAATCGTATCACGATAGGACTGCCGCTTTTCCGGCGGTTTGGGTTTTTCTAATTGGCGGCCGAATTCGTCCAGTTGCTGCTGAAGTTCTTTGCCGAAAGATTCGATTTCCTGTTCGATCAACGGGATTTGTTGTTGCAACTGCTGGTTAAGGGTGTCGCCAATAGCCTCCAGGCTTTTAATGATGCCGCTGAACGGTTGGTTGGCTAGATTATGCAGTGTTTGCTGGTAATCGATTCGCCATTGATCATTTTGTTTTAATAGGACAGTATCAAATGATAAAGCCCGGTTGTTTTCAGCTGGGCTCAGCTTCAATGTAGTGGCTACGGTGGCGTTAACCCCATTGATGATGATCTGACCGATTTGTAGCGTCGAGTTTTCCAGTTTGGGCTCGTTGCGGACCAGTTGTTGGGTTTCGGGGCTAGCCAGTTTTTTAGCGGTATCAAGATCGGCTTGTGCGATTGCCTGCCAAA
The DNA here is from genome assembly GCA_963848675.1 of uncultured Gammaproteobacteria bacterium. GTDB lineage: Bacteria > Pseudomonadota > Gammaproteobacteria > Methylococcales > Methylomonadaceae > CAWKEY01. The sequence goes on along the minus strand of CAWKEY010000022.1, from coordinate 47,286 downwards.
ATGCCGTGGTAACCTGTTCTGGGGTTTTGGCAGTCTGGCAGGCAGTAATGAACAATAACAGACAAAAAAGCCCGGCTAATTTGGCTAGGCTTTTGTCTTTGATCTTTTGGATGAGTGCAGCCAGGGACTGATCAGTCATCGCCGCTGAATACCCCAAGCAGTTGCAACAGGCTGAGGAACAGGTTGTAAATAGATACGTACAAAGAAACGGTCGCCATAATATAGTTGGTTTCGCCGCCGTGTATCATGGCGCTGGTCTGGAATAAAATCATGCCGGACATCAGCATAATAAACATGGCCGACACCGCCAGTGATAAACCGGGCATGGCGAAGAACACGGCACCAATACCGGCCAGGAATGCCACAAGTATACCCACCATCAGAAAGCCGCCTAGAAAGCTAAAATCTTTGCGTGTGGTTAAGGCATAGCCGGAAAGGCCCAGAAAAATCACACCTGTGCCGCCCAATGCCGTCATGACCAATTCATGGCCATTGCTGAAGGCATGAATATACATGGATATAATGGGGCCCAGGGTTAAGCCCATAAAGCCTGTTAATGCGAAAACAAAAACCAGGCCCAAGGCGCTGTTGCTGAACTTTTGAGTCAGGAACAACAGGCCAAAATAGGCGATCATAGTGATGATCATACCGGGATGCGGCAGATCAAGCGCCATGGCGGCGGCAGCGGCCATGGCGCTGAACAGCAATGTCATTGATAATAGTAGATAAGTGTTTTTCAATAGCTTATTGGTCGCCAGAATGCCGGCTTCCGGACGAGAAACAGCAGTATTTAGTCGCATTTTAGAAATTCCTTAATAATGATTAACAAAACAAAAAGACCTGCAAACCTTACAAGAGTTTCACCTTCTTGGTAAGCAGATCAGACTAAGATAACACTAATTGAACGAATGCTTGCTCACTGAATCGTTATGACAGAAATCATACCAAAAACGCCCTATGACCTTTTAGGTGGAGAGCAGGCTGTGTTAAGCCTGGTTGACCGCTTCTATTTTTTCATGGATACCTTGCCCGAAGCCGCGGGTATTCGGGCTATACACGCCAAAAGTTTGGCAGGAGCCCGGGACAAGTTATTTAAGTTCCTGTCTGGGTGGCTGGGCGGGCCTGATTTGTTTATTCAGGAATACGGCCATCCACGCTTGCGTCAGCGGCATTTTCCATTTGCCATCGGAGCGGCAGAGCGAGACCAATGGATGTTGTGTATGAATAAAGCGCTTAATGAAATGGCCATGGATGCGGTATTTAGGGAAAGTCTAAGTCAGAGTTTGCAGCAACTGGCAACACATATGATCAATGCAGACACTGGTGGCCGCACCTCCGGGCGTGAAGGCGGCGCAGATCAATCGAGACTTTAGGCTGATCCTGCAAAAAGCCTTGTTACAAAACTCATTTCAACCCTGAGCATCATTATTTTTAATTTACCCTTTTCTTATCAGATTCGACGTAGTCCGCGCGCCGCCAAAACACGTATTGTGGTAACAGCAGGTAACGTTGAAGTGGTCGCGCCGTTAACAGTATCCGAACAGCGCATTCACCAGTTTGTGCGGGCCAAGCAGCAGTGGATTGTTCAAGCCCTGGCAAGACTGGAAGCAAGAACGCCGCAGCATAAAAGTATGGCTCCGGCTCGGTATAGTCATGGTGCCGATATTACCTATCAAGGAGTGCTTCATAAATTGGCAGTCAGGCCGTCGGCTTTAAAAAGAATCAAAATAGAATTTTGCGGCGAAATTATTGCGCATGTGCCTGAGACGTTGATGGCTGAGGAACATAGCGATGCTATAAAGCTGGCATTGATGCGATGGATGCATCAGCAGTCAAAAATACAGGTCGAACATTTCGTAAGGCATCATGCCCATAAAAAACAGCTGTTTCCCCGGTCCATTCACATTAAAACGCAAAAATCGCGCTGGGGCAGTTGCGGAATTCATAATGACATTCATATCAATTGGCTGCTTATAATGGCGCCGCCGACCGTGCTGGAATATGTTGTCGTACATGAACTCTGCCATATTCGGGAGAGAAATCATTCCGGGCATTTTTGGGCTTTGGTTGCTGAGCATTTGCCTGGCTACCAGCAACAGCAGCGCTGGCTGAAAGAACATGGCAGCCAGTTGATGCAGGGCTTATAAATCAAGACGTGCTAAAGTGGTGTGGCGCCAACGGGCGCTTAAACAACGGCATTGATTGAGCAGGAAAAATGAGTAAGAAAACGGGAACAGTCTTTATATGTGATCAGTGCGGGACGGATTTTCCTCGCTGGGGTGGGCAATGCACCAGTTGCGGAGCATGGAATTCCATCAAGGAAGTCCGTTTGGGGGCATCCAGCGCCGAACGCCATAGCCGTAAGAGCGGCTATGCAGGCAGTCGATCCGAAGTCAAGTTACTGTCCGATGTCAATCTTGCACAAGCCGAGAGGCTTTCTACCGGCATCTCGGAATTTGATCGAGTCCTGGGCGGCGGCATTGTTACTGGCAGTGTGGTGTTGATCGGTGGCGCGCCGGGTGCCGGAAAAAGCACTATTTTATTGCAGGCCATTGCCAATATTGCTGCGCAAGGCATTAAGGTGCTTTATGTTTCCGGCGAAGAGTCTTTGCAGCAGATTGCCGAGAGAGCGCATCGGCTCAAGCTTCCTGCCGACAAAATCATGATGCTGGCAGAAACCTCGGTGCAAAGCATTTGTGATGTTCTGGATGACATTCAACCGCAGGTGTTGATTATTGACTCGATTCAGGTCATGCATACGCAGGAGGCAGAATCAGCGCCCGGATCGGTGTCTCAAGTCAGGGAGTCGGCCAGTTATCTGACCCAATACGCAAAAAGACATCAGGTTTCCATCTTTATGGTAGGCCATGTGACCAAGGATCAGTCGCTGGCAGGGCCTATGACCTTAAGTCATATTGTCGATACCCAAGTAATTCTGGCCTCGACCGATGATGCCCGTTTCCGGGTTTTAAGGGCGGACAAAAACAGGTTTGGCAGCGTCGGTGAGTTGGGTTTTTTTGCCATGGACAGTTCAGGGCTAAAAGAAGTCAGGAATCCATCGGCGATGTTCTTAAACCGGGCAGAAAAACCTTCCTCCGGCAGTGTGGTTACGGTGTTATGGGAAGGTACAAGGCCGCTGCTGGTGGAAATTCAGGCACTGGTAACCGAATGTCAGTATGGAAATCCGAGGCGGTTAGCGGTTGGTTTTGATCAGAACCGCCTCGCCATGTTGCTTGCGGTCTTGTCCCGGCACGGCGGCATTTTTACTGCAAGCGATGAAATTTATGCCAATGTCGTGGGCGGCATTAAGGTGACAGAAACCAGTTCGGATTTAGCCATCGTTGTGGGGATTGTGTCTAGCCTTAAGGATAAGGTGATTCCGCATGATACCTTCTTTTTTGGCGAGTTGGGTCTTAATGGTGAGATCAGGCCTGTGGCTAACGGTTATGCGCGACTCAATGATGCGGCAAAACACGGTTTTAAAAAGGCGGTTATTCCCAAGGCCAATGCTCCCAAAAAAGCCATAGAAGGACTGGCAATTCATGCTGTCAGTACCCTTTCCGAGGCACTAACTATCCTTTCAGACATATAAACAGCCAGCTGTGCGCAGACCGGATTTATTCGACCAGAGCCAGCAGATCCCTTTCCAGCAGGGCGGTGCTGCCAAGATTTAGTTCAACCAGGCGGCGTAATTCGGCAATGCAGTCTGTGTCAATGTGTTCACATTTAAAACCAGCATGATTGCCGACAACATGGGCAGCGCTAAGCTCCATGGTTATTGGCACCTGATCGGGAAACTGCACGCTCAGCGTGTAGATTTTTTCCAGATCTTCCGCCCAGGGAAATTCAAAATTCAGCAGGCAGCCTTTTAAGGACATATCCATTATTTTACAGGGCCAGCATTTTTCCTGGCAGCTTAAAGTGGTTTTGGCTTGATAGAAAATGCCATGATAATGGTGTTTGTCGTTGTTTTCTGGGTTGGCCATGGCTTTAATTCATGAAAAATTGCAGGGAGGTGCTGCCGATAACGATGACATCGTTTTGATTAAGTTTCAGAGAATTGTCCTCTAAAGACTGATGGTTGATCGTGATCGTGCCGTTATTTTCCAATGCGGAAATGAAATAGCCCTCTTTTCTTCTGGCAATAGCAACAACGGCGCTCCCGCTATGGCCCAGTCGAGTCATGGCCTTTTTTAAGGGAAGAATTTTGCCGATATTGGGGCCATCCAGGGCTTGCAGGTTGCCGACAGGGCTATGTTGAGCTTTACCGATTTCCTGATTTAGCGAGATGACATCTTTGTCAATCAGGCTTTCGATTGGAGTCTGTTGCTCGGCCGATTCGGTCGTCGTAAAGACAATATCATGCTTTCCTATAGAAATCGTATCGTAGTTATAGACACTGCATTCCTTCTGCTTTTCACCATTGACGATTAATGGGTATTCATCATTCAGCTGTTTGATAGTGCAGCCGTCATCGCGGATAATCAAGGCGGCGTGAGCCGGCGCGACAGCAAGGCTGTCAATGCTTAAGTCATTGGTTTCATCGCGTCCGATATGCACCACGCCGTTCTCAAACAGGCTTGATTGGATTGCTTTATCTTTGAAAAAAACAGTGAGTTTTGGCATGGCGCTTATGGGTGAATTCTTAAACCGGCTTTAAGTATAGGTTGTATTATTTTAGTTATTCAAGAAAACGCAATTTTTTAGTGGAATCTGTTACTTGCAGATAACGATTTATTTTTTAGGTAAAAATTTGACCAGTTTGACCGTATTGCCATCGCACTTTATGATTTCCAAGAGATAGCCGTGCAGTCTGATGCTGGTTCCGGGTTCCGGGATGGTCTCCATAAACTCGATAATGAGGCCGTTCAGTGTTTTGGGGCCTTCTGTGGGTAAAGACCATTGGGTGATGCGGTTTAATTCCCTGACCGTAATACTGGCATCAACCAAGTAGCTGCCATCGCTTTGTTCTCTGACGGTAACATCGTCCGTGATGAGCTCGCCTACGATTTCTTGTAACAAGTCGTCTAGTGTCACTAGGCCTTGTACGTCACCGTATTCGTCTACCACCAAGCCGAGGCGACTTTTTTCGCTTTTGAAATTATGCATTTGTTTATGCACCGGTGTGTTTTCCGGAATGAACGAGGGCTTGATCAGATGGTTGATAATCGTTTGTTTGTCAAAATCTTCCTGGTTGATGAGTACCAGTATTTTTCGGAGGTGCAAAAAGCCAATAACTCGGTCGATGCTTTTTTTATAGACGGGTAAGCGGGTGTGCGGACTGCTCTTGATTTGGTTAATGATGTCTTCAATGGGTAGTTCCAGGTCAATGCCAATGATTTCATTTCGTGGCGTCATAACGTCTTCAACGGTGGCTGATTCAAGGTCCAGGATGCCCAACAACATTTTTTGGTAGCGGCTGGGCATAAAACTTTCAGCTTCTGCAACAATGCTTTTCAGTTCTTCCTTGTTGAGCATATCGTGGCTATGTTTTTTGACATTGATGCCGACTATCCGCAGCAATAGGCTGGTAATCAGATTGACGCTCCAGACGATGGGATAGAAAATTTTTAGTAAAGGCGTGTAGACCCAGGCGGAAGGGAAAGCGAGTATTTCAGGCTTAACGGCGGACAACGTTTTCGGAGTTACTTCGGAGAAAATCAGCAAGGCAAGGGTTAAAATGCCGGCGGCGATACCGATACTGGCCTCGTTGTCACCATAAAGCCGGATGGCAATGATAGTGGCTAATGACGAAGCCATCACATTAACAAAATTATTACCAAGCAAGATCAGGCTTATCAACTGGTCAGGGCGCTGCAGTAATTGTTGTGCTTTTATAGCGCCGGAATGCTTGAGCTTGACCAAATGTCTTAAACGATACCGGTTCAGTGTCATTAAAGCGGTTTCAGAACCGGAAAAAAACGCAGAAAGGATCAGCATTAGTGCAAGCATGCCAAAGAGCATACTGAGGGGGATGTCGTTCAAAGAAACTCTACTCTAAATAATTAAGACTTGGCTAGTGTCTACGATGTGAATTTTTTGTCAAGTCTGAATGCGATATGAATACAGGCAATTTTTGTAAATTGGGTTAAGAACGCCCATGAACAAGATGAATTAAATGGCATTCTGATAGGGATTTACTGCTACGGACTAGCTAAATAAGCAAGTTGGATTATATTTAAGGCCATGTGCCGGTAGGAATGATATCCGGATAGTCTTGGAACTTTCCTGGCCGCCGGTTAAATTAAAGTAATGAGTATAAAGTTTATGGCCTTACCGCGTGTTTTGTTAATTGATGATAATAAAACAAGATCCTCCCAGCTTGAGATCGTTCTTAAGTTTATGGAATATCAGGTTGAAACGGCTGTTTCCTCAAACTTTACTATTACACCCAGTGAACTGGATCCCTTGTTTAGTATCTTTGTCGGCGACGGCATGGACAGGCCGGCTCTTGTTATCAAAGATATCGTCAATCGTGTCGACAATGTCCCTGTGATACTGGTGACGGATAAAGGTGGTGCGCTGCAGGTTTCCACCGTCATCAGCAAAATGGTGTTCCAGGTGCTGGAATGGCCGTTTACCCATACTGTCTTGAAATTAATAATCGATAAGTTTCCAGCCGCTTGTTCCGAACCGCAAGAAGTGCAAAGAAGTGTCGCGGATCGGCGGGTTTATGATCGCCGCTCGCCATCAATCGACCGGCTAAAAGGACACAGCCCGGCCATAGCCAGGGTCCGTAAAATGATTGCTCAGGTTGCCGAATCGGATGCGACCGTGTTGCTTCTGGGGGAATCGGGCACAGGCAAGGAAGTGGTTGCCAGAGCCTTACATGAAGCATCCCTGCGCGTATCGAAGCCGTTTGTGCCGATTAATTGCGGTGCGATTCCAGGTGAATTACTGGAAAGCGAATTATTTGGCCATGAGAAAGGCGCGTTTACCGGCGCGTTAAGCGCAAGGCAGGGACGTTTTGAGATGGCCGAAGGCGGTACGCTTTTTCTTGACGAAATTGGCGATATGCCGATGGCCATGCAGGTTAAATTATTGCGCGTATTGCAGGAGCGCTGTTTTGAGCGGGTGGGCAGCAATAAAACCATAAACTGTGATGTTAGAGTAATAGCGGCGACGCACCGGTCGCTTGAGCACGAAATTAAGGAACAGCGCTTTCGCGAAGACCTGTTTTATCGCTTGAATGTATTTCCCATCGAAATGCCGGCATTAAAAGACAGGCCAGAGGATATTCCTCTGCTGGTGAAGGATATAATCGCCCGAATGGAGGCCGCTAACCGTGGCTCAGTCCGGCTGACTGATGGCGCCTTAAGGGTTTTGATGCAGCATAACTGGCCCGGAAATGTCAGGGAGCTGGCCAATCTGATTGAGCGTTTGGCCATTATTTATCCCAGAGCCCTGGTCGATGTAAGCGATTTGTCCGAAAAATTTCAGTGCTATGACGTGCCTGTAGGCATAAAAATTAATATCGACGAGATGGATCAAGAAGATCCGGAGCAGTTAAACGTCATCAATCATGATAACACGTCAAACTTGAGTGAATCTTTGACGCATTTACCCAAGCAGGGCATTGATTTGAAGGAGTACCTCAATGTTTTGGAAGGTGACCTGATTCGTCAGGCGCTGGATGAATGTAAAGGTGTGGTGGCGCACGCTGCCAAACGCTTGAATATGCGCCGTACCACCCTGGTCGAAAAACTACGCAAGTACGATCTGGAGCGCTGAGGAGCAAGCGTCATTTTTTTGTCATGATGAATTAACTGATTGAAAATTATGCAGTGGTCTGATTTTTGCTGGATGTTCCTGTGACAGGAACACTAGCGGCCAGGCATGAATACACAAGACATACAGAAAGCACAAAAAACTGAACAGCTCACCGATGCCTTCCGTATCTTTAACGAGCTGTCACAGCACTTATCGGTCTCCTATCAAGGGCTGCAAGAACAGGTTGCCAAGTTGCACGATGAACTGGCAGCGGCCCGCAGTGAGCGCCTTAAGACTCTGGAGGAAAAAGAAAAGCTTGCCAACCGTTTAGAAAAGATTCTGGCGGCCTTGCCGGCCGGTGTCATCGTGCTGGATGTGGCGGGAATCATAGTGGACTGCAATGCCGTGGCGCTTGATTTTTTAGGTGAGCCACTGCATGGCCTGAGTTGGCCTGATGTGGCCGCGCGCAGTTTGATTGCTGTGGCGGATAATCCCCTTGAGCGGCAATTACTCAGCGGCAAACGCGTGAATATGACCTGCCGGCAGTTGGAGCAGGATGCCGGTCAGATTATTGTCTTATCGGATGTCACCGACATGCGCAGTTTGCAGGATATTTTGAATCAGCAAAAACAGTTGTCAGCGATGGGCGAAATGGTTGCCAGCATGGCTCATCAAGTCAGAACTCCTCTGGCAACAGCCATCCTGTATGCCTCGCAAATGAGTAATCCCTCGCTGGATAAGGAAAAACGCCAGCGGTTTTCTGGAAAAATTCTTGAACGCCTACATCATTTGGAACGGCAGGTTAACGATATGTTGATTTTTGCCAAAGATGGCCGTCTGGCGATGCAGCGTTTTTCCTTGACCAAGTTGTTAAATCAGCTGGGCGAGACCTTAAAAGATTATGCCGGCTCCGGCCAGGTCAGCTTGCAAATCAGCAATGAGGCGGCCGACGATGACATGCTGGGTAATGAAAATGCTTTGAGCGGCGCGTTGATGAATGTATTGACAAATGCCGTGGATGCGGTGGGTGCAAAAGGCGTCATCCAATTAAGCGCATCTCAACTGGATGATAGCCGTTTACATATTGTGATTCAGGACGATGGCCCCGGCATCCCCAGCGCACTGGCAAAGCGGGTTTTTGAGCCCTTTTTTACTACCAAGGCAAACGGTACCGGCCTGGGTTTGGCGGTGGTCGACAGTGTCGTGAGAGCGCATGGCGGCGAGGTGCAATTGATGGTATTGCCCGGTACGGGCGCTGTTTTTGCCTTAACGCTGCCCTGCATTGAACAGCAGTTTACATCTTTACCGGGAGGATTTTCCGGTAAGCATCATAATCAGAGAGCAGTGACATGAAACAATACGACGTCTTGATTGTTGAAGATGATCTGGCACTTTGCGAAGCGCTTTGTGAAACGCTGGAAATAGAAGGCTATCGTGTGCTGGCTGCCGGCAATGGCACAGAAGCGCTCATCAAGCTGGAGCGGAGCCAGTTTAAATTGGTGGTCAGTGATGTGCAGATGCCGATCATGGATGGCTTTCAGTTACTGAAAAACATGCAAGGCAAGCATTCGGAAACGCCGGTGCTGCTGATGACCGCTTACGGCACCATACCCAAAGCGGTTGCAGCCATGCAGGCAGGCGCAGCCGATTATCTGATCAAACCCTTTGAGGCGGGAGCGCTGGTCAGCAAAGTCGCCGATTATGTCGATGTCAGTCCGGCGATGGCGAATGAACGGGTCGTTCAGGATGAAAACATGAAAAAACTCTATGCTTTGGTCGCCAAAGTCGCCAAAACTGACGTTAGCGTGTTGCTGCAAGGTGAAAGCGGCACAGGTAAGGAAGTCATTGCCCGGTATATTCATCAAAACTCCACGTATCACGCAGGAGCTTTTGTCGCAGTCAATTGTGCGGCTATCCCGGAAAACATGCTTGAGGCGATGTTATTTGGGCACGAAAAAGGAGCCTACACCGGTGCTGTGCAGGCCATGCCGGGTAAATTCGAGCTGGCGCAGGGCGGTACCTTGCTGCTTGATGAAATCTCCGAAATGGAGTCAAGTTTACAGGCAAAATTATTGCGCGTTTTACAGGAGAAGGAAGTTGAGCGGCTGGGCAGCCATAAGAAAATTGCACTGAATGTCAGAATTTTGGCGGCGACTAATTGCAGCTTAAAAGAACGGGTGCAGCAAGGACGTTTTCGCGAGGATTTATATTACCGGCTCAATGTTTTTCCTCTTACTATTCCGCCTTTACGTGACCGGCCAGGCGATATTTTGCCGCTGGCAAGCCAATTCATGCAGCGCCATAGTCCGCACTTCAAAAAATTACCCGTATTCGAGCCACAGGCGCTTGCAAAAATGCACGCCTATCATTGGCCGGGGAATGTCAGGGAACTCGATAATGTGATACAGCGGGCGCTGATTTTACGCACTGGTGAACGCTTGACGGTCGAGGACCTGGTGTTTGAAGACGTTGAAGCCATGACCGGCGACAGGGTGGTTTCATGTTCAGTTCATGTCAAGGAAGATATTGATTTTGAGAATGAAAAAGGCGATTTGGGCGGCTTGGGGGAGAGCGTTCGCTGTGCCGAAGAAAGCATTATTTTACAAACTCTGCAGATGGAAAACGGTAGCCGTAAAAGCACGGCGGAAAAGCTTGGCATTAGTCCCAGAACGCTCCGATACAAAATTGCCAAAATGAAAGATGCCGGCCTGACCATCCCATGCTAATTCATGGCATTAAATATGCTTGATATGGGCTTGTAGGCAAGTTAAGAGGAAAAGTCGATGAGTGATATGAATATTAACCAGGTGTTAGCCCAGATGCGGGCTATGTCGCTTGAATCCGGCAGCCAAGTGCAGGAAACAGGCAGCAATACTGATTTTTCGGTGTTGTTGAAGCAATCAATTGATTCCGTCAATGACACCCAGCAAGCCGCCGGAAAAATGGCGGAAGCTTTTGAGACGGGCGCAGCCGATGTCAGTTTGGCCGAGGTGATGGTGGCTTCTCAGAAAGCCAGTGTTTCATTTCAGGCCATGCTACAGGTCAGAAATAAATTGGTTGAAGCTTACCAAGATGTCATGAACATGCCGATGTAGTCCGGCACACTGTGAATAGCATATGAGCGAGCAAAACGGTAACAATATCATTGACGATGGCATCCAGCATGCGCTGGTGGCACAGAGTGAAGGGCATCCTGTCATTAAAGGACTGGCCGGTCTGCCGGTAGCGCGCCAGCTTGGCTTAATGCTGGGCCTGGCCTTGAGTGTTGCGATCGGGGTTGCCGTTGTGCTGTGGTCGCAAGCCCCGTCTTATGGCTTATTGCTTGCCGAAATCGGTGAAAAGGATGCTGCTGAAATTCTTCAGGTTCTGGATGCGCAAGGCATTAAATACAAGGTCGAAACCGGTTCCGGGGCCATTATGGTGCCTATGGATGAGGTGCAGGAGGTCAAGCTTAAACTGGCTGCGCAGGGTTTGCCCAGAACCACCAGTCTGGGCTATGAATTACTGGACAAAGAGCAGGGTTTCGGGACCAGCAAGAATGTCGAAATGCTGCGATTTCAGCGGGCTCTGGAAGGGGAAATTGCGCGAACCATTATGGCTATTCAAAGTGTAAAAACCGCGAGAGTGCTGTTGGCGCTGCCGCAGCAGTCGGTATTTGTCCGCGATCGTAAAAAACCCAGTGCTTCGGTCATCGTGAATCTGTATCAGGGCCGAACCCTGGATAAGGGCCAGATTGAATCCATTATTCATTTGGTGGCTTCCAGCGTTCCGCAGCTTGAAGCCGAGCAGGTGACCGTGGTTGATCAAAGAGGCCAGTTGCTCAATAACAAAGACTCATCAGAGACTTACCTAACCTCCAAGCAGTTTGAGTACAAGAAAAACGTCGAAGAGCATTTGATGTCACGGATTGAAAATATCCTGTCGCCGCTGGTAGGCAATGGCATGCGCGCGCAGATTTCAGCCGATGTCGATTTTACCCAGACCGATAGAACTCAGGAGATGTTTAATCCAGATTTGCCGGCGCTTAGAAGCGAACAAATCTCGGAACAACAAAATACCTTGCCGGCGGCTCAAGGCGTGCCTGGTGCCCTGTCAAACCAGCCCACACAGGCAGGTGTGGCGCCAGAAACCTTGCCCGCGCAGAACTCTTCTGCCAGTTCTGCAACAGCTTCTGGATCCCAAAGCAAAAGTGCAACCAAAAATTACGAACTGGATAAAACCATCACCCGTACGCGTCTGGCGCCGGCTCTGTTGCGCCGGCTGTCGGTTGCCGTGGTGCTTGATGATCAACATGTGACTCAGGCCGACGGCACCCTGAAAGCCCAGTCCTATGCGCCGGAAGATATTCATCGCTTCACTGACCTGGTAAAGCAGGCGGTGGGTTTTGACAGCAGCCGAGGCGATCAGGTGATCGTCACCAATGTCGCATTTAAACTGCCTGAAGAACTGGAGGCCTTGCCTGAAATACCGCTCTGGGAGCAAGGCTGGTTTCTGGATCTGATGAAGCAGGTGCTTGCAGCGCTGGTGGTATTGTTCTTGCTCGTGGGTGTGCTGCGGCCCAGTATGCGAAGTCTGGCCGGAGGCGAGGCAGAACAGAAAAAGGCCGCTGCCTTGGCCGAGGCGGAAGCGCAGGCCGCCGCCATGGGTGGTACTGTCAATTATAATGAAGACGGTGTTCCGGTCGCTGTGCCGGCCGGCGAGCAAAAGGCACAGGCTGCGCTGCCTACCGATGTTGAAGACTTGCTGTTGCTGGATGCGCCACAAAGCTACGAGAAACGCCTGGAGTATGTGCAGCGCTTGGTTGATGAAGATCCAAAATTAGTCGCACAAGTCATTAAGGCATGGGTTAAAAAAGATGGCTAAGACAGACATAGATTTAAATCGATCTGAACGCGCTTCCTTGTTGTTACTCGCGATGGGCCAGGAAAGAGCGGCGTCCGTATTAAGGCACATGGGGCCCAAGGAAGTGCAGTTGATAGGCGCGACCATGGCCGGATTGGGGGACATCACGCCGGAAATGGTCGATGTGGTGCTGGAAGAATTTATTACCGCAGTTAAAAACAAAACCGCCCTGGGTATTGATTCCGATGATTATATTCGCAATATGCTGACCAATGCGCTGGGCGCCGATAAGGCGGGCAGTATCATTGACAGAATATTGCTGGGCGGCAAAAGCAAGGGCATCGAACAATTAAAATGGATGGATACCCGCTCGATTGCCGATTTGATTCGTTTGGAGCATCCGCAGATTATCGCGATTATTTTGTCATTATTAGATAGCGATCAGGCGGCGGAAGTGATGATGTTTTTGCCCGAGACCATGCGTACCGATCTACTGATGCGCATTGCTTCCATGGAAGGTGTGCAGCCGGCGGCCTTGCGTGAGCTGGACGATATTATGGAAAAACAGTTGACCGGCGGTGAAAACATCAAATCCTCCACCATCGGCGGCATTGATGCGGCCGCGAATATTTTAAACCTGATGGAGGGCGCAGTCAGCAGCGTTGTAATTGAGGAGATTTCCGAAAACAATAATGAGCTGGCGCAGAAAATCATGGACAAGATGTTTGTATTTGAAGATCTTGCCGCAATCGATGAGCGCGGCATGCAGACCTTGCTGCGTGAAGTCTCTACGGATCAGTTGCTGCTGGCCTTGCGCGGTGTGGGTGAAAGTCTTAAAGAAAAAATATTCAGCAATATGTCCAGGCGTGCCGCGGAAATGTTGCGCGATGACCTGGAAGCTTCGCCACCTGCCAAGTTGAGTGAGGTGGAGCAGGCGCAAAAAGACATATTGGCCATTGCCAAAAAATTGGCGGATTCAGGCGAGATCATGTTAGGCGGTACTGATGATCTCGTATAAAGGCTCCGGCTTTTCGGCATCTGAACTGGCGTCGCTAAAGCTCTGGAATATACCGGATGTGTGCGTTGTTGATGAAGCAGAGGCCCTGCTTGCCGCCTCTTCAGAGCCCGTCGATTTTGAAGCGGAGCCGACGCCGGTACTGACCGTTGAAGAAATCGAAGCGGTGCAAAAACAGGCTTACGACGAGGCTTTTGCACAAGGCGAAAAAGCGGGCTTTCAGCAAGGCTATGAGGCTGGTTTAAAAAAAGGTTACGAAGAAAAAGTGCATTTGCTGCACAAACAGTCAGCCGAATTGGTCAGTTTGCTGGAAGCCCTGAATGAGCCTTTTAAAGCCCTGGATGAAGAAGTTGAAAAAGAACTTATCACGCTGGTTATCGGCATTGCCACGCAATTAATACGCCGGGAAATAAAAATGGATCCGGGCCAGGTGGTTGCCGCGGTCAGGGAAGCCATCAAGGTGCTGCCGTTGTCGTCACAAAAGATCAGTCTGCATTTGCACCCCGAGGATGTCGAATTAGTTCGTTCGGTGTTATCACTGGACGAGATGTCGCCGGCCTGGGCCGTTGTTGAGGATCCGTTGATTACCCGCGGCGGCTGTAAAGTCAATACCGATTTGTCACATATTGATGCGACGGTGGAAAACCGTTTGGCCGCTGTCATTGCCGGCCTGTTTGGCGGTGAGCGCGAGCAGGATAAAAGTGCATGATTCCTGAAGCCGATCGGGCAAAAATTTGGTTGGATCAATTAAAACCTTACTCGGCAAGATTAACAGAAACGCCCGAGCTGATTGTGGAAGGCAGGCTTTCCCGTATGGTCGGCTTAACCCTGGAAGCCGTGGGTTGCCGGGCGGCTATCGGATCCCGCTGCCGGATTGAAACCAAAAACGGCAGGATAATTGAGGCCGAAGTGGTGGGTTTCTCCGGTGCTCGCGTGTATTTGATGCCGACGGGAGAACCGCACGGGCTGGAGCCCGATTGCCGGGTTATCCCCTTGGGCCGGAATAGTCTGGCGCGCGTGGGTTACGGTTTATTGGGCCGGGTTCTGGATGGTGCGGGCAAGGCGCTGGATAATAAAGGCGCGCTGAAAACCGAGGCACAAGTCTCGCTTACCGGCGTGCCGATTAATCCTTTAGCGAGAAAGCCGATTCGTGAGTCCCTTGATGTCGGGGTCAGAGCGATCAATGCAATACTGTGTGTCGGCCGCGGCCAGCGTATGGGCTTGTTTGCGGGCACCGGCGTCGGCAAGAGTGTGTTGCTGGGCATGATGACCAAATTTACTACAGCCGATATTGTAGTGGTGGGCTTGATTGGCGAGCGGGGCCGGGAAGTAAATGAATTTGTGCAGAAAATTCTGGGTGAGGAAGGGCTTCGAAGAGCCGTAGTGGTGGCGACTCCGGCCGATTATCCGCCCTTGATGCGTGTGCATGGCGCGTTGCTGGCAACCAGCATTGCCGAATATTTTCGGGATGAAGGTCTGGATGTATTATTGCTGATGGATTCCTTGACGCGTTTTGCCCAGGCCCATCGTGAAATTGCCTTGGCGATTGATGAGCCGCCGGCAACCAAGGGCTATCCGCCTTCGGTATTTGCCAAATTGCCGCATCTGGTCGAGCGCGCCGGCAATGGCAGCGAAGGCGGCGGGTCGATCACCGCCTTCTATACCGTGCTCACCGAAGGCGACGATCATAATGACCCGATTGCCGATGCTGCCAGAGGGGTGCTTGATGGCCATATTGTTTTGTCGAGGAATCTGGCTGAGTCGGGACATTTTCCGGCCATAGACATAGAGGCCTCGGTTAGCCGGGTTATGCCGGATATTATCGACGCCGGTCATTTCCAGAAGGCGCGAGAGTTAAGGCGATTGTATTCACTGTATCAACAAAACCGCGATTTAATCAGTGTGGGCGCCTATCAGCCGGGGTCGGATACACGCATAGATCAAGCCATCTCAAAAAACCCAGCAATTTTGGATTTTCTGCAACAGGATATGAATGAGGCGGTTGATATCAGCCGCAGCCTCGAGGAACTGGAAATTTTGCTAGGTAACAGGAAGGCAACTCAAGAATGAAAAAATCACGGCGTATGCAAATGCTTGTCGACATCAAGGCAACACAGGAGCAACTGGCCCTGGAAGCCTTGGGTGCAACTCAGCGGCAATTGCTGGCCTTGCAGGCGCAACTGGACAGTTTGATCCTTTACCGGCAGGACTATCAGGATCAATTTAGCAAGCTGGGCAGTGCCGGTGTCAAAGTTGCGCAGTTGCTGGAGTTTAGATCGTTCATTGACAAGCTTGATCAGGCCATAGCCGGGCAGCAGCAGACTGTGCGAACTATCGAAAGAGAGCTGGCTCAGAAAAGAAAAACCTGGGAAGACTTGCATCAGCGCGGCAATGGTCTGCAAAAGGTTCGCGATGCCGCGCTGGTTGCTGAGGTAAAGCAGGTGGACAAAGCTGAGCAGGATGAGCAGGATGAGCGGGCAGCTCGGTTCGGATTTCATAGCTTGAGCGGCATGATAAATGCTGATTAGTAAATTGACATAAAACAGCATAAATCAGTTTTTCGGGAGCAGGTCATGAATATTGAAGGCGCAAAAATACTGCCAGCAGCATCCGGCGTAACAGCCGTTGAGGGGGGGGCACAATTTTCGTCTGATGGAGGCGACATACCCGAAGGCTTTGCCGATGCCTTGATGGAACAGATAAAATTAGTCAGTGAGGCCCAAGATATGGAGGCCGTGTCCAAAGCCTCGCAGAATTTGACGTCAGGCGACAGCCTCAGCCGATTACAGGGCATGGCTGGCTGGCTGGCAAATAACGGCAATGCGCAAGAACTTGCCGTCCTGTTAGGCAAAGATTTGCCGGTGTCTTACAAAATAGATGAGCAGGCGGATATCGATGCAGCCCTGTCTTCACTGACTGAAGCCTTACAGCTTGTCTTAACGGCTAGTGACGCTGAGCAGGGTGTTCAATTCAATCAGGCGCAGGCCATTGCCGCGGCCAATGGTTTGGTGTCTGAAAATCATACGGATGATCCAGTGGTCAGCGCTGAGGCGATCGAAGTCATCAAACAGATGTTGGCTACCGTAATTTCTCCAGGTCAGGAAGGCCAAAAATTTACTGTGGAGACAACGAGTAAAGGCACAGACTTCGCATTTGTTGCAATTAATCCGGATGGGGCAATTCAAAGGGATGACTCAGAGCGGATGGAGTTTGCCGATGATTTGCAGCAAACAAACAACGCATTCCGCCAACTGGTTCAGGAGGGGCAAGGCTTGAGTGGCTTGAGAAAAGCAGGTCTGACTGAAGAAATAGGGCAGATGGGGCCGGGTGCCGGGATAGAGACAGAGAACACCCTGCCGCGAGGTACGACGGATTTCGTTCAGCATAATAAGCAGATCTTCGATAGTCGTGCCGATGTGCCGGCAATGAGCAAGCCTGTTGGTCATCCTGAATGGAACAGAGAGCTGGGCGAGCGGATACTATGGATGCACAACAAGGCCATGCCAGGAGCGGAAATCAAACTGAATCCCCAGCATCTAGGGCCCATATCGGTGCGTATCGATATGAATCAGGACCAGGCAACAGTGACATTTGCATCACCGCATGCGGCTGTTCGGGAGGCGCTTGAGGCTTCTATGCCCAAATTACGGGAATTGATGAGCGCCCAGCAGATCAATCTCGCGGATGTTAACGTTTTTCAGAACCCATCCGAGCAGAGGCAGTCACTCTCGCACGGTTATGAGCAATCCAGAAAGGATTGGGAGCAAGGCGCTGGTCAGGCTTCCGAAGACGGCATGATGGGTGTCATGGAGGAAACGGACAATAACGACGCTGTTGTCAGCAAGGGTTTGTTGAGTCTTTATGCGTAATTGAAGTGTTTGCTTGGCCTATGGTAGTGGCCTTGCGGATGTGGCTGTGAAAATATAATCCAAGGCGGGCAAGAAATGTTTTCACAGCCGATTATTGATCTATCCTGATAATTATCTCCCTGTCTGTAGCCGCTAAATCAGTAGACGGCGCGCTTTTCGTTAATCCTGCTTTGCAATCACTGCAAATGACCCTATAATAGGCGATTTTTTGGGGCATCCCGCTCCTCCTTGCTTTACCATCTTCAAGACAAAGGTGGAAGGCTTAACCCGTAAGGAAAAAACCATGCGACATTATGAAATTGTCTTTTTAGTCCATCCTGATCAAAGCTCCCAGGTTCCAGCGATGGTTGAACGTTATAAAGCAACCATTGCGGCTGCTTCCGGAACAATCCACCGTTTGGAAGATTGGGGCCGCAGACATTTGGCTTACCCTATCAAAAAAATTCATAAAGCCCATTATGTGTTGATGAATGTTGAGTGCGATCAAGCAACTTTGGAAGAGTTGGAAAGCGGTTTCCGCTTCAATGATGCCATCCTGCGTAGTATGACCTTGCTGCAGAAAGAAGCGATTACTGCCCCGTCTCCAATTGCCACCTCCACAGCGGAAGAAAATAAAGCTGCTGAATCAAGAGCTAAAGACGCGGCGAGCAGAAAAGCGGCAGAAGACATCGACGAAGAAATTGATCTGGATGATGTTGATGAAGATTTCGGCGCTGACGAAATCATTCCTGAATAGACTTTTAACACTGAATTACGAGAATTATCATGGCACGCAATGTAAGACGTAAAAAATTCTGCCGTTTTAGCGCAGAGGGTGGTACCCAGATTGATTATAAAGATCTGGATTTGTTAAGTGATTACATTACCGAGACCGGCAAGATTGTCCCCAGCCGTATCACAGGCACCAGCGCTAAATATCAACGCCAACTGGGCATTGCCATTAAACGCGCGCGGTTTATTGCTTTATTGCCATTCTGCGACGCGCACAAGTAACACGCCTGGATAATCAGTGAAATTTTTAGCAGCTTATATTATGCGAGGGCGAATGCAGGCGATGATCGTCGCATCCACGCTTGCGCTGTTGTCATTGATTATGCCCCCGGTCAGTATAGTAAGCTCAGCATCGGTAGCCCTGGTGACCTTAAGGCGGGGAGCGTTTGAAGGCTTTTATGTTTTAGCTTGTTCCAGTGTGGCAGCGGCGCTGCTGGCTTATTTCCTGTTAGGGAATTACCAGTTTGCAATGCTTTATGGCGCAGTTTTGTGGCTGCCGGTCTGGCTTATTTCAATCGTACTAAGGGAAGGGCGGTATTTGTCTCTGGCGGTTGAAATTGCGGTATTGATTGGCATCTTGAGCGTTGCAGGCTTTTATTTCTATGATCCTGCCCCGGCGGCAATGTGGAAGCATGTGCTGGTGCAAATGCTGCCGCCCAATGCGCCCGTTGAAGAAATTCAACCTACCTTGGATATACTGTCTCATTACATGACAGGAATCGTCGCTGCAGGCAGTGTCTTTGGCCTGCTGTTTGGCTTGTTTCTCGGACGTTGGTGGCAGTCGGTGCTCTATAACCCCGGCGGTTTCCGGCAAGAGTTTTTGTCATTGAGTACGCATCCGAGGCTGGTCATAGGCAGTATTGCAGTTATTGCTGTTGCCGCGCTAGCTTCCGGAGTCATCTCGGAAATAGCCTGGAATATCGGCATTTTGCTGTTTGTGCTGTATGCCTTCATCGGCACGTCGGTATTGCATACTGTGTTTGCAGCGATGAAGCTCGGCCGCTTTATGGTGCCTATGCTGTATATAACCTTGTTTTTAATCCCCCATGCCTTGCTGCCCGTTGCCTTAATTGGGTTGAGTGATCCGTGGATGAACTTACGAAACAAAATTTCGAATCAACACACGCCTAGTGGCGAAAAATAGTCGGTTAAAACCGAATTGAGGTAATAAGAGATGGAAGTTATTCTGCTTGAAAAGATAGCAAACCTGGGTAACCTGGGTGATAAAGTCACCATTAAATCAGGTTATGGCAGAAATTATCTGGTTCCACAAGGCAAGGCCGTTGCCGCAACAGCAAGTAAAATTGCTGAATTTCAGGCGCGTCGTGCAGAGCTTGAAAAATTGGCCGCAGAAAAACTGGCGGCAGCTCAGGCGCGCGCTAATGCGCTGAGCAAATTGCAAGTTGTCATTACGCACAAAGCGGGTGATGAAGGCAAGCTATTTGGTTCGATTGGCACGCACAACATCGCTGACGCTATCACTGCAGCCGGTGTTGCAGTTGAAAAAAAGGAAGTGCGGATGCCGACGGGGGTTATTCGCCAAGTCGGCGAATACGACATTGACATCAATCTACATACCGATGTTATTGTTACTCTGCCCGTTAAGATCGCTGCTGAAGCCTAACTATTCAAGATGAGGGGCAAGGCGACAGGTCAAAGCGGCGGCTTTTTGAACCTAGCGACTTGCCCCTTGCGCTGTTTTTGACATGCGCAGTTTGTATTCAAGCCTTTTTTATCTGATTGTCCCTTTTATCCTCGTTCGGCTGCTCTGGCGAAGCTTAAAAGCCCCCGCCTACCGGCAGCGTTGGCGTGAGCGCTTTGCTTTTTACCAAAAAAACCATGCCCAAGGCGGCATCTGGTTTCATGCCGTTTCCGTGGGTGAGGCCGAAGCTTTATTTCCACTCGTTCGGCATATTCAGACCCAACACCCTCATCTGCGATTACTGATTACCACCATGACACCCAATGGCTCTGCCCGGGTCAAGTCGGTAATGCAGGAAAGCGTCGAGCATGTGTATTTGCCTTATGACCTGCCCTGGGCGGTCAACCGGTTCATCAGATGCTTCAAGCCAAAAGCGGCGGTTATAGTCGAAACGGAAATCTGGCCCAATCTTTTTGCCTCTTGCGGCAAAAATGCTATCCCCCTGTATATCATCAACGCCCGGCTAGCGGAAAAATCCGTCAGCGGCTATCAAAAAATACCATCGCTGGTGCTTCCGGCACTGGCGCAGGTTAAACTGATCGCGACCCAAACTGCCGACGATGCCAAACGCTTTATCGCCATTGGCGCGAAGCCGGAAAAGGTGATCACGATCGGCAATATCAAGTTTGATCTGGAAATACCGGAACAAGTCCTGGTGCTCGGCCGGCAGCTAAAAAATCAGCAGTTCGGCGGCCGCTTTGTCTGGCTTATCGCCAGCACCCATAGAGGTGAAGAGGCGCAGTTTCTGGACATCTATAAAGCCATTAAGCCAAGAATACCCGAACTCTTGCTGGCGATTGCGCCACGCCACCCCGAGCGATTTTCGGAAGTCAAAAAATTGTGTGAGCAAACTCAGCTGGCTGTTGTGACGCGCAGCACCGGTGAGGCGTGCGATCAGTCTACTGACGTCTATCTGGCCGATTCTATGGGGGAGTTAAAAATGCTCTATGCCGCCGCAGATACGAGTTTTGTCGGCGGTAGCATGGTGCCAGCCGGTGGACATAATATTCTGGAAGCTTTGGCCGTGGGGGTGCCGGTCATGTTTGGCCCTCATATGTTCAATTTCAAAGAGATAGCGCAAGGCGTTCTAGGACAGGATGCCGCCATACAATGCCAAGACAGGGACGATATCATCAATTCGATTTGCAGCCTGCATGCAGAGCCAGCCTCTAGGGCAGCGTTGATCGACAAGGGCCAGAACTTTGTGCGTCAGAATCAGGGAGCTATTGTAAGAATCTGCAGCATGCTGGAGCCGGTTATCAATTCTGCCGCATCGTGAAAATATCCAGCGAGTCCAGGCCGTTTTGAACCTCCCATCCATGGCGCTGAAATCAAGCGGAAGAGAAACAATTTTTTTCTGATAAACAATGTTAATGAAAAAATGTGCTTGGGCGCTGGCCAGTCCCCTGGAAGAACAATATCATGATCTTGAATGGGGCGTTCCGGTGCATGACGACCGTCTGCTTTTTGAGTTTTTGGTTCTTGAAGGCGCACAAGCCGGCTTGAGCTGGTCTACCATCCTGAAAAAACGTGAGGGCTACCGGGCCGCTTTCGATCATTTCGAGATTGCAAGGGTTGCCAGCTACGGTGATGAAAAAATCAATATGCTGCTGGCCAATCCCGGAATCGTCAGAAACAGACTGAAAGTGCATGCGGCTGTCAGCAATGCGCAGGCCTTTTTACAGGTTCAACAGGACTTTGGCAGCTTTGACCACTATATCTGGCGTTTTGTAGATGGTCAGCCCCGGCTCAATGCCTGGAAAAACGCAGCCGAAATTCCCGTGACGACGCCAGTGTCTGAGCTCATGAGTAAAGACTTGAAAAAGCGTGGATTTAAATTTGTTGGCAGTACCATTTGTTATGCCTTTATGCAGGCGACCGGCATGGTCAATGATCACGTCGTCGGTTGTTTCAGGCATGCAAAGGTTTAAAATGATCCGCCAACAGAAAATACCAAGGAGTTGAGCATTATGCGTTATTTACATGCCATGGTCCGGGTGCATGACCTGGACGAATCTCTCGATTTTTACTGCAACAAACTGGGGCTGCTTGAAGGCAGCCGGATGGAGAGTGAAAGCGGCCGTTTTACCCTGGTTTACCTGCATGCGCCGCAAGATGCAAAACAGGCACAGGCGACGCAGGCGCCGTTAATCGAGCTGACCTATAACTGGGAGCCGGAAGTCTATAGCGGCGGGCGCAATTTTGGCCATCTGGCGTTTGAAGTTGATAATATTTACGAGACCTGTCAAAAACTGATGGTGGCCGGTGTGGTCATCAACCGTCCGCCGCGTGACGGTCGCATGGCTTTTGTGCGTTCGCCGGATAATGTCTCTATTGAGTTCCTGCAAAAAGCTCACTCGCTGCCTCCGCAAGAGCCCTGGCTTTCGATGGCCAACACCGGTACTTGGTAAAACCCCCAATCTTCTGCGCCGGGATCATTCATAGTGGCCAATAACCAGGAAACAACAACTCACGCGCCACCTGCGCCGGTATCTTTTTGGCAGGCACTGGGTTATTGGCTTAAGCTGGGCTTCATCAGTTTTGGCGGGCCGGCCGGACAAATCAGCATGATGCACCAGGAATTAGTCGAGAAACGTCGCTGGATTTCAGAGCACCGGTTTCTTCATGCCTTAAATTACACGATGGTATTGCCGGGGCCAGAAGCGCAGCAATTGGCCATTTATATCGGTTGGCTCATGCACGGCATCTGGGGCGGCATGGCGGCGGGCGTTTTGTTTGTGCTGCCGTCGTTGTTTATTCTGATGGCTTTAACCTGGATATATCTGGCCTTTGGCGATGTGCCCGCAGTTGCCGGTATACTCTTTGCCATTAAACCGGCAGTGACGGCCATCGTGCTCTTTGCGGCGCACCGTATTGGTAGCCGTTCGCTCAAGAATAACGTGCTGCGCTGCATGGCGGTATTGGCTTTTATAGCCATCTTTGCGTTCCATATTGATTTTCCCTTGATCATCCTTGCGGCGGGTCTGATCGGTTATCTAGGAGCTCATGTTTCACCTGAGACCTTCAAGACCGGAGGTCATCATGCTGGAGCCAGGCATAGCTATGGCCCGGCACTGATTGATGACGACACGCCGATACCCGAGTATTTGCGCTTCAAATGGAGCAGGTTGATCATTATCTTGAGCGGGGGTCTTGGGCTGTGGGCCGCTGTTCTCGGCCTATTGACGGCAAAGTTCGGCTGGACGGGCGCCTATACGCAAATGGGCTGGTTTTTTACCAAGGCGGCTATGCTGACCTTTGGCGGCGCTTACGCGGTATTGCCTTATGTGTATCAGGGCGGGGTCGGGCACTACGCCTGGTTGACTGCAAGCCAGATGATTGACGGTCTGGCGCTGGGCGAGACGACACCCGGTCCGCTGATCATGGTGGTGGCTTTCGTGGGTTTTGTCGGTGGTTGGACTAAGGCCGTGTTAGGGCCGGAATTGCTAGCCTTGGCGGGCGTTGCAGGCGCTGCCATTGCTACTTTGTTTACCTTTCTGCCGTCCTTTATGTTTATCTTTTTAGGTGGCCCTTCGGTGGAAGCAACCCGGCATGATGCTAAATTTACAGCACCATTGACGGGTATCAGTGCCGCCGTTGTGGGAGTTGTGATCAATTTGGCCTGTTTCTTTGCTTATCATGTGCTTTGGCCGCAAGGCTTGAGCGGTAAATTTGATTACTGGTCTGCGCTAATCGGCCTTGCTGCTTTTATTGCCTTGTTCCGGTTTAAAGCCGGCATTGTTCAGGTGATTGCAATCTGCGCCGCTGGCGGCCTGATCCATTCATTTATCTCTTAAGCACTGAATTGCCTGAGAAAAGCTAAGCAAAGTTTTCGGCCATCACCTGATTCCGGCCATTGTTCTTGGCTTGATACAAGGCTGTGTCCGCACGATCAATTAAACTTTCCAGTGTGTCGCCTTCTTTAAACACAGAAACACCGCCCGAAAGGGTGACTAGCCCTAGCGATTCGGTGCTGTCTTTGCGTTTTAATGGGTGCTGCGCCAGAGCGCTTCTGATGTTTTCGGCAATTTCCAGGGCCCTGCTGAGAGGTGTGTTGGGCATGATAATTGCCATTTCTTCGCCGCCATAGCGCGCCGCATAATGGTGTCCGGCAATATGTTGCTGCATCAGCTTGGCCGTATAACGCAGCACATTGTCGCCCACCCGATGACCGAAGTTGTCATTGATACGTTTGAAGTGATCAAGATCCAGGATGAGCAGGCAAAGTTCGGCGGCGGAATTTTTATGGATTTCAATCTGTTCACCCAGGGTTTGATCAAATGCGCGCCGATTGAGCAGCCCAGTCAATGCGTCGGTAATGGCCGTTTCCCGGACCTGTACCAATTCCTTACGCAGCAATTCAATTTCTTTTTTACTTTCATTCAGTTTGGTCTGAAACGATAGGCTCGATTCGGTCAGTTCTTTGGTTTCCGCGATAATTTCGGCCAAAATCGTTTTGATTTCAGTAATGCCTTGGTTGTTTTCCAGTTTCCTGCTTTGGTTCTGGAAATTAATGGAGGCTTCCGCGGCTTTTTCTTCGGTACTGTCAATGTCCTCATTGGTTTTATTGATTAACTGCATGAGGGATTGATTTATTTTTTCCAGCGAGTTGATCGAAGTGTTGCAAATATGTTTCCGGAACAGCTGTAGACTGAGCTCTGCAGTAAAAGCAGCCTGTGCCGTCAGTAACTCGTCCAGTTCGGTGTTTAAGGCGCTATTTCTTCCGGTGATATAGTCATAAAACAGCGTAAAGTTGATGGGGTCAACCGGGATTTTATGCCTTAACATCAGTGGCAGGATCTGGCGCAGGTATTCAGCGTTTTGTTCCGGAGTTGCCGTGTATGAGGGAAGAAAAGAAAGGTTCTCGTTTAGCATTTTAAACTTGCCTGATGATTAGGATGCTCATATTGTGAGCAAATGTCTGGCTTCAACCGGTATCTGCATGGCATGGGCCATTTAATGAGCGGCGGCATGTCTTGTCTGCAGCCGCTTTTTGATGGCCGGTTAAATGGCCTTGTTGATTTTCTCAAACGCCTTTTGCAAGTTGGCCATGCTGGTAGCTATGGAAATCCGGATGTGTCCGGGGCTGCCGAAAGCAGAGCCGGGGACCAGGGCGACGCCGGCTTTTTCGATTAAATATTCGGAAAATTCCAGATCGTCGTTGATATTGTCCAGCCGGGCAATCAGTTTTTCGACATTCGGGAACACATAGAAAGTGCCGTCTGTGCCCACACAGTCGATGCCGTCAATCTTGTTGAATTCGGCAACCACATAGTCATGGCGTTTTTTAAATTCAACACACATGGTGTTGATAAAGCTTTGATCGCCGGTCAGCGCGGCTTCAGCGGCAACCTGTGAAATTGAAGTCGGGTTGGACGTGCTTTGTGACTGAATGGTGGTCATGGCCTCAATCAGATCAGCAGGGCCGGCGGCATAACCGATGCGCCAGCCGGTCATTGAATAGGCTTTGGAGACACCGTTCAATACCATGGTGCGATCATAAAGCTCGGGGCAGGCATTCAGGATGTTCACAAAGCTGCCTTGCTCCCAGAGTATGTGTTCATACATATCGTCGGTGGCAATAATAATATGCGGGAAATCCTTGAGCACTTCTCCCAGCGCTTTCAGTTCATCCAGGGTATAGGCGATGCCGGAGGGATTGGATGGGCTGTTGATGAACATTAACCGGGTTTTGCCGGTAATGGCCGCGCGCAGTTGTCCGGGAGAAATTTTAAAGCGCTGCGCCTGTGTGGTTTCAATAATAACCGGCACCCCATCGGCCAGTAGGGTCATATCAGGGTAAGATACCCAGAACGGTGCGGGGATAATGACTTCGTCACCGGGGTTGATCAGGGCTTGAAGCAGATTGTAAGAGCTTTGTTTACCGCCGCAGGAAACCAGAATCTGTTTGGGCTGGTAGTCCAGGCCGTTATCATTTTTGAATTTATTGATGATGGCTTTTTTCAAGCTGGGAATGCCGTCCACAGCGGTGTATTTGGTAAAGCCACTGTCAATGGCTTTAATGGCGGCCGCCTTGATGTGATCCGGGGTATCAAAATCCGGCTCGCCTGCGCCCAGGCCGACAATGTCTTTGCCGGCCGCGCGCATTTCCGCCGCTCGGGCGGTAATGGCCAGGGTAGGTGATGGTTTAACGGATTGGACTCTGTTAGAAAGTTTGATGCTCATATTTCCCCGTGTAAAATCAATGTCAAAGATGGCAAAGATTATACGCTATGTACAATGGCTTGCTAACTGGCTATTGTGAAAAAATGACGACTATTGAGATAGTGTGAGTGAAAAAACAATTTAGGCTGCAAAGTCGATATAAGCCGGCTGGTGACCAGCCCACGGCGATCAAACAACTGGTTGATGGATTGAGCGATGGTGAAGTTCATATGACTTTGTTGGGGGTGACCGGTTCCGGCAAAACCTTCACGATAGCCAATGTCATTAATGAAGTGCAGCGCCCCGCCATGATTATGGCGCCCAACAAGACGCTGGCGGCGCAGTTGTACGGTGAAATGAAAGAATTTTTTCCGGACAACAGCGTCGAGTATTTTGTGTCTTATTATGACTATTATCAGCCAGAAGCGTATGTGCCAGCTTCGGATACTTTTATTGATAAAGATGCCTCGTTGAACGAGCATATCGAACAGATGCGCTTGTCTGCCACCAAGGCCTTGATTGAGCGGAAAGATACCATCGTGGTGGCGACCGTTTCGGCGATATACGGCTTGGGCGAACCGGAATCGTACTTCAAAATGGTGCTGCATCTGGTTAAAGGCGACCTGATTGATCAGCGCAGTATTCTGCGCCGTCTGGCCGAAATGCAGTACACCCGTAACGACACGGAATTGCGCCGGGCCACCTATCGGGTGCGGGGCGAGGTTATCGATATTTATCCGGCTGAATCCGAACAGGAAGCCTTGCGGGTGGAGTTGTTTGATGATGAAGTCGAGCGCCTGTCATTGTTTGATCCGTTGACTGGTGAAGTGCAGCGGCGACTGGCGCGTTATACCGTGTATCCGAAGAATCATTACGTCACGCCGCGCGAGCAGTTATTGGCTGCGGTTGAGGCGATCAAGATCGAGCTAAAAGGGCGCCTGGAGCAGTTGCGCTCGCTGAATAAACTGGTCGAAGCGCAGCGCCTGGAGCAAAGAACACTGTTCGATATCGAAATGATACTGGAAGTGGGCTACTGCTCCGGCATAGAAAACTATTCCCGATATCTGTCAGGGCGCGGCCCGGGCGAGTCGCCCCCGACCATGTTTGATTATCTGCCCGCCAATGCGCTGGTCATCATAGACGAAAGCCATGTCACCGTGCCGCAAATAGGCGCCATGTACAAAGGCGATCGTTCACGCAAGGAAACCCTGGTTGAATATGGCTTCAGGCTGCCTTCGGCGCTGGACAACCGGCCCCTGACGTTTGCAGAATTTGAGGCCAAATCACCGCAGAGAATATATATTTCGGCAACCCCCGGGCCTTACGAAAGAGAGCATTCCGGTGTTTTTGCCGAGCAGGTGGTCAGACCGACCGGCTTGCTCGATCCTGAAGTCGAGGTGCGGCCGGCAACGACGCAGGTCGATGATTTGCTGTCCGAGATCAACAAGCGCGTCGTTCTGAAGCAACGTGTGCTGGTGACCACTTTAACCAAAAGAATGGCCGAAGATTTGACCGAATATCTGCAGGAGCACGGTGTGCGGGTGCGCTATTTGCATTCCGATGTCGATACCGTGGAGCGGGTCGAAATTATTCGCGACTTGCGCTTGGGTCAGTTTGATGTGTTGGTCGGTATTAACTTGCTGCGCGAAGGACTGGATATACCGGAAGTGTCGCTGGTCGCCATACTCGATGCCGACAAGGAGGGCTTTTTGCGTTCGGTTGTGTCTCTGGTGCAGACCATTGGCCGTGCGGCCAGGAACGTCCATGGCAAGGCGATTTTATACGGTGACCGCATGACCCGGTCCATGCAGCATGCGATTGATGAAACCGAGCGCCGCCGTGACAAACAACGCAGTTTTAATGCGCAGCATGGCATAGAGCCGACGACGATCTACAAATCAGTCACGGATATTCTCCAGACATCTATTCCCGGTTCCGGCGGACCCTCCGCCAGCGCGAAAAAACAGGTGGCGGAATTTTCGGCAGAGTACAAAGCCATGACGCCCAAACAGTTGGGCAAAAAACTCAAACAACTGGAAGAAGCCATGTATCAACATGCAAAAAATCTTGAGTTTGAACAAGCGGCCAGAATCAGGGATGAAATTAAGCTGTTACAGGAAGAAATGCTTGTTTAACATTAGCTCCTACTCTACGTTGCATTACTGTCTATCCCAGTCAATACAGAGCCACCTGGAATTACGTATTGTGATCGACTCGACCGGACGCCCCAGCACCGGCCGATTCTTGCATATCTGCAAGGGTCGTAGCCGGCGGCCTCGGCCGTGGTTTGATCCGGAATGGTGGGAGTGGCTGCGTGAACTCATGCGTGATGGCCGGATGCTGACGCCGAAGGAGATATTCGTTAGATTCAGCGCGAAACGCTAGGTTCGGCATTTCCACCCTGGCGGCGGCCGATATCGACAGAGCCACATGGTACGGGCGGCCAAGGCGGTCACGAGGGAGACGTGCATGAACACGGTGGGCACCCTGGCGCGCACGAGAACGACAAATAGTGTCAAACCCGGCGCCAGCCATTCCGCCCAACTGACCCCTTGCAGCCGCCGGTTCTCTCGCGTCGCCACTGAACCGGCGAGGCCAGGTTAAGCAGGGAGGCGATATAGAAAAATCTTCCACCGGACAGCAAAAAGTGCCAATTCGTGCACTGTCCGGCGTCAACTAGCCTGGCACGAGGCGGCAACCGGAATTTACAAAAGCCGAAACGAAATTGTAAGGAATCAGGATGGGCTTCGACTAATGGGCCAGGAAAGCACTGTTGCTTGTCCTGATCATTTATCAAACCATTGGAGATTCCACATGAACAAAAGAACCTTAACTCTGACTTTAGGAAGTGCCCTGGCTTCGACACTGATGAGCGCGGCCCCCGCCATTTATGCCGGCGAAAATCCGTTTGCCATGTCCAGCATCAATCCCGCCCAACAAGTAGCGGCTGCCGACGATAAAAGCGCTGAGGGTGGTTGCAGTGGCAAGGTGCGTGAAGGCAAGTGCGGTGCCGAAAAAATGAAAGGCATGATCGCGCAGAGGCCGGTTTACCCAGCGCCGCAGGCAGCGGCTGCCCATGGCCGTGGCGGTTTTATCGAGCACGCCGAACAGCGTGTATTGCATTTGGCCGGACGGGTGAGTATCCAGCTCAAGATTACGCCGGCTAGCGGCATCCAGCAAAATGCTGTCATCACTGCTTTCAATGCGTATGCCCTGAATATGAGGCAGGGCGCTTTGTTGCGTGTCTTTAACATACTGCAGCAGTGCCCCGGCCGCGGCAATAGCGGCCGGCAGGTTTTCGCAACCGAAGCCTTTTAAATCATGGGTATTAAACTGCTTTAACACCAGTTGCCTGGCGCTTTCGGGTTCAAAATGCCAGGGCGGCCTGCGGCACAGGCCGGAGCGTTGTTTTAGCGCGGAAGGCAGCGGCCAGTCTTCACTGAATAACAGCTCCGCCGGATTAAGCCGGCCGATTTCGCTGAGCAACTGATCTTCGGTGCTCAGCTGTTGCAAGACAAAACGGCCGCTGGTCAAGTCCAGACTGGCGATGCCGTGCTGATGATTTAACGAGCATAGCGCGACCAGCAAATTATCCTTGCGGTCTTCCAGCAAGGCCTCGTCGGTAACGGTACCGGGTGTAACAACACGCACAACTTTGCGTTCAACCGGGCCTTTGGAGGTGGCCGGGTCGCCGATTTGTTCGCATATGGCGACAGACTCGCCGTTGCGCAACAGTTTGGCAAGATAGGCTTCAGCGGCATGATAGGGAATGCCCGCCATGGCAATCGGCAGTCCGGCTGATTGCCCGCGGCTGGTTAAGGTAATATCCAGCAATTGCGATGCTTTCTTGGCATCATCAAAGAACAGCTCGTAAAAATCCCCCATACGATAAAATACCAAGGTATCGGGATGGTCGGCCTTGATGCGCAGATACTGCTGCATCATCGGGGTATGCGGGGCGGCTGAATTTTGTTTTATACTCATTTTGGTATTTTATCTGAAGTCGCATAAGGCTACATCATGGATAAGCAATTATTTGAACTGGCTGAACGCCTGGGTCATTGGCTGAAAGTAAACCAAAAAAAAATAGCGACTGCCGAATCTTGTACCGGAGGCTCGATTGCGGAGGCTATAACTGAAGTGCCCGGCAGTTCTGCCTGGTTTGACCGCGGCTTTGTGACTTACAGCAATGCCGCAAAAATACACATGCTGGGCGTGAACGAGGCAACGCTACAGCGTTATGGCGCTGTGAGTGCAGAAGTCGTCAAGGAAATGGCTGAGGGTGCATTAGTCAATAGCGATGCCGATTGCGCGATTGCCGTGACCGGCATAGCAGGGCCCGAAGGCGGAACGCTTGAGAAGCCGGTAGGGACTGTTTTTATAGCGTGGCAATGGAAAAACCAGGAGTGCAAAATAAGCAGACAGCAGTTCAAAGGCACCCGTCATCACATACGGGGGCAAACGGTTAAGGCGGCACTTGCTGAATTGCTATGAACGAGCCATCAGCAACGCGTGATTTTTTTCAAGCAAAAAAAAGCGCCTTAACTTAAAAGCCAAGGCGCTTGAGCACTAATAGTCAAACAACATCAAGGAGGGATCAATCACGCAACACGTTGCGCTTACAATACTATAGGCATAGATGATGCCAGTTTTAGTGTTCGTCTGTATTGAAAGAAATAATCCTGTTTTATCAATGCGCTGTAGCTAAATGCACAACCCTTTTCAGAATGAGGTCTATTGTTATACGCACCAAATCAAAGCAGATAAGCGCACGCGTTCCCTTTTCTTGTGCGCAAATCACACGCCAACTAGAAAACTGACCCGGTTTCCCTTGATACGCGTTATTTACGTCTGTTTCTGGGTTCCCCCGGTTTGCCACCCGTTTTAGCGCGGCCACGCGTAGCGGTTTTGTTGTGGCGATAATCTTTTTTACCGGTAGTCTTGTGGGGCGCGCTCTTTTTAGGCGCGTCAGTTACTTTTAACGAAACCGGTTCATAGCCGGTGTCGGCAATGCGCGGAATTTGCCGCCTCAACAATTTTTCAATTTCGGCCAGTAAATAGGCTTCTTCAGGACAGACCAAAGACAGCGCTTCGCCTCTTAAACCGGCGCGGCCGGTACGGCCAATGCGGTGGACATAATCCTCGGCCACCTGGGGTAAATCAAAATTAACGACGTGCGGCAACTGGTCGATATCCAGGCCGCGCGCGGCGATATCGGTAGCCACCAGCACTGCCACTTGCCCTGTCTTAAAATAATCCAGCGCCTTGTTGCGCGCGCCTTGGGTTTTATCGCCATGCAGCACGGCCGTGCGAATGCCATCGGCCAGCAGTTGCTTGCCCAACCGGTCGGCGCCATGTTTAGTGCGCACAAACACCAACACTTGTTGCCAATTACCGCTGCCAATCAGATACGACAGCAATTCACGCTTATGTTCACGAGCAATGCCGTAGATGCGTTCTGAAATCGTGTCGGCGGTCGTGCCGGTTCGTGCCACTTCAATGTCGACCGGATTACGCAGCACCGACGCGGCGAGGGTCTTTAGTTCCTCGGAAAAAGTGGCTGAAAACAGCAGGGTTTGCCGCTGTTTGGGTAGGCGCTCGATGATTTTACGCATGTCGGGCATAAAGCCCATATCAAGCATGCGGTCGGCTTCATCCAATACCAGTATTTCCACATGGGACAAATCAATCGTTTTTTGATGAACATGATCAAGCAGACGGCCTGGCGTAGCGACAATGATGTCGCAGCCTTTACGCAGATTGCGTATCTGCATGTTGATGTTGACGCCGCCGTAAATCGCCACTGCAAACAATGGCAGATGTTTGCCGTAAGTCAGCACGCTTTCATGGACTTGTGCGGCCAGCTCTCGCGTTGGCGTTAGAATAAGTGCCCGCACTCGACGCGGCTTTTGCGGCCCGCCCTGTTCATTTAGAAGTTGCAGCAAAGGCAGCGTGAAGCTGGCGGTTTTGCCGGTGCCGGTTTGCGCGCCGGCCTGCACATCGCGTCCTGCCAGCACAACAGGAATGGCCTGTTGTTGGATGGGGGTAGGGGTCATATAGCCCTGTTCGGCTACAGCCTTAAGGAGTTCAGCGGTTAAACCGAGATGGTCAAAAGACATTAAAAAACCTGGTAGTAAGATAAAGCTGTTATTGAAATGACACTGAAGGCTTACAAAAAACACGAAAAGCGAGTAGCCGCATCACGATTAAAGTTTCCCTTTGGAGTTGAAGCCACGGTTTTTAGTATCAGGGGCATCGGCAAGCACTCGAACCTCCAGTGGTCGGCTGCTATCAATATGAACATCCCGTTGCGGAAAGGCAATCACGATACCATGCTCGTTCAGGGTCTTGTGGATCATATAACGCAGGTCGCTGGCGATAACTTTCCAGGACACATCACGCTTGAGTTCGATCCAGGTATACAAGCCGAAGAGCAATGCGTCGCTGCCGAAATCCTCAAATAACACAAAGGGTTCGGGTTCGTCAAGAGTCATTCCGTGGTGATCGGCCGCTTCAAGGAGCAGTCTGCGTACCTCTTTTACTGGCGAGCCATAAGCAACGCCGATATTGACCACGATGCGTACCATTTGATCATTCAGCGTCCAGTTGGTGACGTTCTGTTCAATGAAGGTGCTGTTAGGAATCAGCGTCTCAATACCGTTTGCCTCGAGAATTTTCGAACTGCGCACCCCGATGTCCGTAATGCGGCCACGGATACCGCCGACTTCGACCATATCCCCCGGTCGAAAAGGGCGCTCCAGCAAGTTTGTGGTTGATTCAATTGCCCCCAACAGCCGGGAATAGGAACCCACCTGATCAAGATAAAGATTCCTTAACTCATCCCTCAAGGAATATGACTCGGTAACTGTTGCGCCGGCATCGAGCGCCTTTCTGACCGGTTTTTCTCTCGCCTCGATCGCGGCCGAATTACGCGAATTATGCCCCACTAACTCAGCTGCATAACTTTTTTGATCAAGGCTTCATATGCGCTCAGGCAAATGGGATTTCGAGGATTCGGCAAAGGCGTGCGAAAAGATCCATTCAACCGGCACATCGTTTTGACTCTCTGAACCACAAGCCCGTCTTAAGGCGCGGTCTGTCGGTAGCCGAGCCAGTAACGCCTGGGTCGTGGGCTGATTGTACACTTTTTTCGCCACAAACTCTCGGGCAATGGCCGTGCGATCTTGAGGCGGACATTAAGGAAAACCATGTGGATGAGCTGAATTCTTCGATGCGCACGATTTCTAAGGTGGTGGCCAATTCCTGTTGTTTCTGAAGCAGTGACCCCAGTTCTTCAGCAAGCCAGGGGAATAAAGAGCCTTGTATGTTAAGCCATGCTTGTGGTAATGATTCAGTAAGTTGCTCATGTAATGATAATTCTCGGGTTTTAGACGATTCAACTTTATCATTTATGGGCATGTTATTTTTTCTTTTTTTTTGCCTTTCGCGACTCAAATTCCACTCAGTTTTTTGAGTTTTGCAAGTCCCTCTTCAGTCTGAGTGGTTCTTGATATGATCGCCCTGCGTGGCGACTCTTCGGGTATAATGCGATGAGCACGTTATCGGCAATCCCTTGCAAATTTTTACAATTATTTTATAAAAGCATCCTGATGAAAACGTATTTAAAACTGATACCCGTCATTTTCGTTCCGTTGATGGCGACTTTGGCTTCGGCGGTGTTTGCGCAAAATCTGATGGTTTATCCCTCGCAGGGACAGACGCCGGATCAGGCGTCGAAAGATCGTTATGAATGTCATACCTGGGCTGTCCAGCAGAGCGGATTTGATCCCAGCAGCGGCGCTTACGGTTCGCAGTCAAGCGCCCCGCAAGGCAGTGTAGGCCGTGAAACGTTGAGAGGGGGGTTACGGGGCGCCGCCGCGGGAGCAGCGATTGGAGCCATTGCCGGTGATGCGGGCAAAGGCGCAGCCATAGGGGCCACGGCCGGCGGTTTGAAACGCGGCTTCGGACAAATTGATGCCAACAAAGCGGCTCCTGCAGCGGCGGCCAATGAAGCTGCGAACAATTACAACCGGGCCCTGGGCGCATGTCTGACAGGCCGCGGCTATACGGTTCAATAAATTTAAGATGAAATCTTGAGGAAAGCGAACGGAGCAGCGGACATGCAGAGCTTAGCCGGCGAAATCAGTCTCGAGCGTGTCGATGTGGCTACCTTAGTCATTCGCTTGGCCGGTAACTGGATTCAGGGTGCCAGGATAAAACCGGTTGAGCGCGTCCTTGAAGAAATCGCGGCGGCAGGATCTTTCAGGCGGCTATCGCTGCAGGCCGGCGAGCTCGATAAATGGGACAGCCGCTTGCCGACCTATCTGCTCAAAATTCTCTATGATTGTCAGGATAAATGCATAGAGGTCGATGAATCCGGACTGCCGGACGGCGTCCAGGGTCTGCTCAGGCTGGCGAGGGCGGTGCCCGAACGCGCCGACGCCCGCCGCACGGCGCAGAAGACGCCGATTCTGGCCAAAGTGGGCAAGACGGTATTAAGCGGACTGGCCGACGCCAAGGGGTTGATTACCTTTATCGGCGAAAGCGTACTGGCGGGCTACGCCATGATGCGCGGCAGGGCGCGCTTTCGCACCGTCGATCTGCTGTTGTGCATCCAGGATGCAGGGCCGGGGGCTCTGGCCATCGTGACGCTGATCAGCTTGCTGGTGGGCCTGATCCTGGCGTTTGTCGGCGCCGTGCAGCTGGCGATGTTCGGCGCGCAGATCTTTATTGCCGATCTGGTAGGTTTGGGGACGGTGCGCGAGATGGGGGCGCTGATGACCGCGGTTATCATGTCCGGGCGCACCGGGGCGGCCTATGCCGCTCAACTGGGCACGATGAATGTAAACAGCGAGATTGATGCGCTCAAGACCATGGGCATCTCGCCGATGGAGTTTCTGGTGATGCCGAGGATGCTTGCGTTGATCCTGATGATGCCCTTGCTCTGTCTCTATGCCGACCTGATGGGCATCCTGGGCGGGGCGGCGGTGACGGTCAGTGCCTTCGATGTCTCGTTGATCCAGTACTATAACGAAACTGTCAAGTCCGTTCATCTCCCCGATTTCGGCATTGGCCTCGCCAAAAGCCTGGTGTTCGCCGTGCTGATTGCCACGGCCGGTTGCATGCGCGGTATGCAATGCGGACAAAGCGCCTCGGCCGTCGGCGATGCGGCAACGTCGGCCGTCGTCAACAGCATTGTCTACATCGTGGTGGCCGACTCGATCATCACCCTGATCTGCAGCCGGCTTGGTATCTGACCCGTTCTAGGACGACATCATGAACACGCCCCATATCACAGTAACTGATCTGACCATGGCCTACGGCGATTTTCTGATTCAGCACGATCTGAACTTCACCATTAACCGCGGCGATGTGTTCATCATCATGGGCGGCAGCGGCTGCGGAAAAAGCACGCTGCTGAGGCACCTGATCGGCCTGCAGCACCCCGCCAAGGGCGACGTCTTCTACGATCGCCAAAGTTTCTGGCACGCCGACCCCGACGAACAGGTCAGGATGATGCGCCGCATCGGCGTACTCTATCAGAGCGGCGCATTGTTCAGCTCGTTGACCCTGGCCGAAAATATCGCTTTGCCGCTCGGCGAGTTTACCGACTTCAGCCGAGCCGAAATCGCCGACATCGTGTCCTACAAGCTCGCGCTGGTAGGTCTGGCCGGTTTCGAGGACTACTACCCTTCGGAAATCAGCGGCGGCATGCAGAAACGCGCAGGGCTGGCGCGGGCCATGGCGCTCGACCCCGAAATCCTGTTTTTCGACGAACCGTCGGCCGGCCTCGATCCGGTCAGCGCGCGTCTGCTGGACGACCTGATCATCAGTCTGCGCGATACGCTCGGCACGACGATCGCGGTAGTAACGCACGAACTGGCCAGCATTTTTGCGATCGGCACCAACTCGGTATTTCTTGATCCAGAGACCAAAACCATGCTCGCCACCGGCTCGCCCAAAACCCTGTTGGCTGAGTCCAAAGACCCCAAAATCATCCAGTTTTTGACGCGCGGTGAAGGCAATGTGCATCAAGCGGCGTAAAAGGAAGAAGGCAAACCATGAGCAAACCGATTAATCCAACGGCGATAGGGGGGTTCACGATCGGCGCGTTGGCTCTGCTGATCGTAGGGCTGCTTTTGTTCGGCGGGGGAGGGATTTTAAAAACCGATAAAGTCAATTACGTCATTTTCTTCGATACGTCGTTGAATGGCCTGGAAAAAGGCGCGCCGGTGAAAATGCAGGGCGTTAAAATCGGAGAAGTTACCGAAATCGCGTTGGAAATGGACGATAAAACCGCCAAAATATACAAACCAGTCACTGTGGCGATTGACCGAACAGCGTTTACCGGTCCCGGCGGGGACGTAAAAATGCTCAAAACCCTGACAAGAGGCCAACGCCTGGCGAACCGGGACAGGCTGGTTAAAGCCGGCTTTCGTGCGCGCCTGGAAACGCAAAGTCTCTTGACAGGCCTGCTATACGTCGATATAGATATCTATCCCGACAAGCCGCCTTTGTTCGTCAATCTGGATTACAAAGGGATCATCGAATTTCCCGGCATACCGAAAACCACCGACGAGATTCGCGATACCGCCGAAGAAGTGGTAAAAAAACTGCGCTCGATGCCGTTGGATCAGATCGTCCAGGATTTTGCCGACAGCCTGAAAGAAATCAAGAATCTGTTGGCGTCCGAGGACGTCCGGAAATCGAGGGTGGCTCTGGCTAAAACCCTGGAAGGCGTCGAGAAAACTGTCGGCACGCTGAATAAAAATCTCGAGCCGATACTGAAGAATACGGAGAAGACCATCCAGAATACCAACCTGCTGGTGCTGGATTCCAGGGCCATGGTGAGGGATGTGCATCAGGACATCAAGCCCATTCTGACATCCGCCGACAAAACCTTGTCGGCGGCGACGAAAGCCTTGAGCCGGGCGGACGACTCCATGAGAAAGATGGGCGATGCGATCGGGCCGGAATCGGCTTTGGCGGAAACGCTGGAATCGTTGAAGGACGCCTCGCGCTCGATCAAGGAACTGACAGATTATCTGGAGCGCCACCCGGAAGCGCTTATTTCCGGCAAGGATCACTAAAGGGATAACTGGAGGATGTTGATCATGCATGCAAACCGGCTCGTTAATTGTCTACTGCTGTCTTTCCTGCTCGTGCCGCTCTCCGGCTGCATCGGCGGGAAAACCCCGCCGTCCAGCTTCTATCTACTTGAACCGGTCGGCGAGAGCGCAAGCGGCGCGTCCGGGGCTGCGTCAAGGACGCTGGTTGCACTGGCGCCGGTCCGGGTTCCCCGCTACGTCGACCGGCCGCAAATCGTGACCGCAACCGCCAAAAACGCCTATTACGTCAGCGAGCTCAACCGCTGGGCCGAGTCGCTGGACGACAATATCAGCCGCGTGCTGGTGCAAAACCTGTCGATCCTGGCTCCGGTGGATGCCGTGCAGGTGAGCAGCTCGAACCGGGCCAGGCAGGCGCAATGGCGCGTCGCTATCACCATCCTTGAATTCCACGTCGACCCGAAGGGCCAGGCCGGCCTGACCGCGCAATGGCTGATTGCTGGCGGCGACGAGGTCAAAGTCAGCCGCCAGGTCGCGTACCGTGCGCCGGCCTCGACCACCGACTACCCAGTCATGGTGGCGGCGCTTAACGACTGCCTGAGCCGTATGAGCCGCGAACTGGCGTCGTCGCTTCAGCAGGCCATCGCAGAGGGAAAATAAACGAGCCTCAGTGGCTTGCTCGGCGCTCCGCTTCGGGGTTAATCGGGCAGGCTGTTGAAACCTTTGTTACTCCATTTTTGCCGTCGATCCCGAATCGTCTCCGGCAGCACACCTTGAACCAAGTAAAACCAATAATCTGAAATTTTATCGGCCTGACGATTGCAGAAATTAGATTATGATTGATCGTCTGACCAGAGATTGGATAAGTTTGCGACCAAGCCGAACGTGGTTATCGTCGGCTACTGCCTGCTTTTTGTGATCGACTCGACCGGACGCCCCAGTGTCGGCCGATATCGACCGAGCCACATGGTCCGGGCGACCAAGGCGGTCACCAGGGAGACGTGCATGAACACGGTGGACACCATGGCGCGCAGGAACACGACAAATAGTATCAAACCCAGCGCCAGTCATTTCGCCAACTGACCGCTTGCTGCCGCCGGTTCTTTCGCGTCGTCACTGAACCGGCGAGGGCAGGTTATAGCAGGGAGGCGATATAGAAAAGTCTTCCACCGGACGGCAAAAAGTGCCAATTCGTACACTGTCCGGCGTCGGGTAGCAGGGGGTAGCGGCGATCGCTGCCCTGCATTGGCCCGCCGAGTGGAATTCATTGAGTGAGTTGTGGCAAGGCTACGCCATCACCGATAAAGGCTACGGCAACTTCAAATTGCCGCTGATGTATTTATTGATGCTGGCGACGCTGCTGTTCAGCGGCGGGGGGCGATTGAGGGTCGATGCCTGGATCAGACGGCGCAAATTCTTAATAGAAGCGAACTAATAAAAAAATGCCACGCCAATCGTCTTGACGGCTGGGGCCGCAAGAGTTTCAATGACGAATCGGCAACCGTCTGACTTGTTTGATTGAACAAAACAGGCGTAGAGAAGTTTTCGCCGCATCGATGCCGTGGCCATCATGAATGTACCGATCATGGCCAGGGCTTGGTTTCCGCCGTCTACGGCGATATCTGGGTTTCCAGGGATTAAGCATGCACGACACCAAACCGTTACTGGCGAACAGCGACTTTCCGGCGATTTCCCGCAAGCCGCTGGCCGTTTTACAAGTCAATCTCGGCTATTTATGCAATCTCAGTTGCGTGCATTGCCACGTCAATGCCGGGCCGAAACGTACCGAAATGATGAGCCGGGAGACCATAGAACAAGTGCTGGCGCTGGCCGAAGCCGCCAATATCAACAGCCTGGATTTGACCGGCGGCGCCCCGGAAATGCATCCCGATTTTCGCTATCTGGTCAGGGCGGCGCGCGACCGTGGTATCGAGGTTATTGACCGCTGTAATCTGACCATCCTGGAAGCACCCGGTTATGAAGATTTGGCCGAATTTCTGGCGGCGCAGCATGTGCAAATTACCGCTTCCTTGCCGTGTTATCAGCAAGAAAATGTCGACAAGCAGCGCGGCAAGGGCGTGTTCAAGGACAGCCTGGCAGCTTTGCAGCGGCTGAATGGCCTGGGTTACGGCCAGCCGGACAGCGAGCTGCAGCTGAATCTAGTTTACAACCCGCAAGACGCGGTGCTGCCGCCGGATCAGCACACTCTGGAGCAGGCTTACAAACAGCATCTCCAGCAACAGTACGGCATCGTCTTTAATCGTCTCTATGCCATCGCCAACATGCCGATCCAGCGCTTCGGCAGCATGCTGATCAGCCAGGGGCGCTTCGAAGCCTATCTGAGCTTACTGAAAGACAGCTTCCGCGCCGGCAACCTTGACAACCTAATGTGCCTGGACACCGTCAGCATCGACTGGCAGGGCTATGTCTACGACTGCGATTTTAACCAGATGCTGGGGATGCCATTAGGGGCGGTTGCCAAACCCAGGCTACATATCAGTGAGTTGCATTCGGGGCTATTGCAGAACGCGCCGATTGCCACTGCTGCCCATTGCTATGGTTGCACCGCCGGGCAAGGCAGCAGTTGCGGCGGAGCGTTGGCTGCCGCAAAACCTTAAAAACTTGCACTCCCAAAACATGAAAGCAACCCGTAGGCGCCGCGATTTAAAGCGTTTTAGATTCCCTTCACCCTATTCTCTCCTGCTGGAGAGGGGGGTGCGCTTCGCGCTAGCAGATTTGTTCGTGCTGAGAATAAAAGAGTTTTTGGTGAATATACACCGGCGCATTGGCTCATGGCGCATCGCTCTTCCCGCACTGAGACCATGTTGGCTGCATTTGTCGTGGGCGTTGCCGGCCTATTGCCTATATAATGTCCATTCCTAACACAAACACGAAAGGAATAATTCATGAAATACAAAAATGTAGCCTTAGCGCTCGCTATTGCATCTGTAAGCCTGCCAGCCCTGAATAACCTGGCACATGCGGAAACACCCGCACCTGAAGCACCCGCACCGGTAGTACCCGTTGCTGCTCCCACCCAGGAAATTACCGGGCAAGAAAGTGAACTCGACCTGTTTCGCTCCAGTTTGCGCATGGAAAAATGGCAATTCGTTAAGCAGGCGATGGCTCTTAACGGGGAAGAAGAAAAGAAGTTTTTATCCCAGTACAATCAATATGAAGCTGACTTGAAGAAGTTGAATGACAAGCGCATAGAAATAATCAAGGATTATGCGGCCAACTTCGAAAACATGAATGACAAGAAGGCTGGCGAGCTCGTCAAACGTTCGTTTGAATTCCGCAAAAAACGGAATGAGCTTTTGGAAAAGTACTACGGCAAAGTAGCAAAAGCGACCTCGAAGGTTATTGGTGCACGTTTTCTGCAAGTAGAGAGTGTTTTGCAAGGCGCGGGTGATGTCGCTGTTGGTTCTGAAATTCCTTTGATGTCCAAATAGCAATAAAGATTTCCCAATGTCGCAACGTAGGCATCGCTCCACCGCTCACCTTGATTTTTCCGAGGTGGTGCCGCCCATTCATGATCATTAGTTAGGCGCAAGGAGAAATTTCAATGAACAAAGATGAAAAAGCAGCTCTAGCTGGAGGCGTTGGGGCAACAGTAGGTGCTGGTGGGGTGGTAACTACTGTAGCAACAGCTGGTACAGTTACGGGCCTTTCTGCTACAGGGATTACATCAGGACTTGCCGCAGTAGGCGGGGTCGTTGGTGGCGGGATGGTTGCTGGTGTTGTCGTAGCAGCAATTGCTCCTGTTGCTGTCGGTGCGGTTGTTTATGGTTTGTATAAGTGGGCATCAGAGTAAGTTGCGCCTAACAAATCGTCCGAACCGACGCGGGAAAGTTTTGCGGTGCTTCGCGTTGAGTTTCTAGTGCGCGCGGTTCGACTCAACCGTTAGCCGGCGTGCCGCTGCGGGTTAGTGTCGCTGGTTTGCAGACGACACCAGACCCGCAGGATTTCGGCGATGCTCCAGGCCTGGGCGAAACAGCCGCGCGCGGTAAACGGCGGCTCGGCATCGAAAATTTCGCTGATCTGACCCAGACAGGCTTCATCGAGATGAGTGCGAAAAGGTTCCAGAAATGACAGGGCTTTGTCTGCGTCCCGATACACCCGGTAATGGGCGTCAACAAATGGCCCGATCAGCCAGGCCCAGACCGTGCCCTGGTGGTAGGCGGCGTCGCGTTGTTTGGGGCTGCCCTGATAACGAGGCGCGTAATCCGCCTCGCTGGCCGCCAGGCTGCGCAACCCAAAAGGCGTCAGTAATTCCCGTGCACAAAGATCGACGACGGCTTTACATTGCCGTTCGCCCAGCGGGCTGTGCGGCAATGACACCGCCAACAGCTGATTGGGGCGCAGGCGGCTGTCGTAGCGTTGGTCGTCGTCATGCAGGCCGCCCTCGGCCCCGTCGATGACATCGTAAAGGCTCTGCTTAGCCTCGTTCCAAAAATGCCGAAAGCTGTTTTTAACCTGTACAGCGCTTTGCCGGCAGTCATCGGCTTGTTGCTGGGTGCCGAATTGTCCGGCCAGCCCGGCCATGATCATCAGGGCGTTATACCAGAGCGCGTTGATCTCCACGCATTTGCCGATGCGCGGCGTCACCACCCAATCACCCACTTTGGCGTCCATCCAGGTCAGTTGCGTACCGGCTTCGCCCGCCATCAGCAGGCCGTCGTCCGGATCAACCCGGATGCCGAAACGGCTGCCTTTTCGATGCCAGGCGAGTATATCGATCAGCAACGGATACAGTTCGGCGGCCAGTGACGTATCACCGCTGTAGCGATCATATTGATCGACTGCG
Source organism: uncultured Gammaproteobacteria bacterium (assembly GCA_963848675.1). GTDB lineage: Bacteria > Pseudomonadota > Gammaproteobacteria > Methylococcales > Methylomonadaceae > CAWKEY01. The sequence continues at coordinate 5,339 of CAWKEY010000022.1, read as the reverse complement.
TGAATAAACCACAGCGAGGCGTCGGCAGTATTGTATTCCGGAAGATTATCCTGATCCGGAAAGCGGTTGGGAATCATGCCTTCGCTGACATGACCGGCAAAAGTGCGCAGGATTTCGGCGGCAATTTCGAAGCGTCCCAGCGCCAGCGTCAAGCCGGGCAGAGCAATCATGGTATCCCTGCCCCAGTCGGTAAACCAGGGATAACCGGCAATAATCGTTTTACCGGTTGGCTGGCGGTCGACGATAAACTGTCCGGCAGCCAGCGTCAGTTGCCGGATCCAGCCGGGTGCAGCGGCGGGCAGTCGTTTCAGTAAGCCCTGCTGTTCGTTATGGATGTGTTGCAACACAGACGCGAAATCGGCCGCAATTGACGGTTCGTCGCTGAGCGTCACGCTCGCCTGTTCGCCTTCCGTCAAGGTCAAGTTAAAATAGCCGGGGCGAAACAGGTCTTCCGTGTCATCGAGACCGCGCGCCGATTCCGCCCGATGGTTAAATCGCCAGTACCAGTCGGGAGCAGCGACAAACTCTGCCTGCTTACAGCTGATTCGATAGCGGCATGCGCCGGGAAAGGCGTTGATCTCAACACCATCGGACAGCTCACATATTTCCGGCGTCCAGCCGCCTTGGCCATGGCTATGATAATCCCGGTATGTGCACAGCGGCGTCAGTGTCAACCACACGGCTGCCGATGCCCGTAGAATGTTGATATTGACCAGCGTGGTGTTGCTGCCGGGCAGCATGGCGATGCGTTTTTCCAGCAATGCATCGGCTATGGCATAACGCCAGACCGGCAGGCCCCGGTCAAGATGAAAGGAGTGCAAATGCACGAAACCTTCAGGGGCCAGGGTGCCGTCGGCAAACTCATTACTGAACAAAAAATAGTCCTGGTTCAGATAGCGCACGGACATATCAAGCTTGGATACCAGCAAGGTACGTCCGGTCGGCGGCGTCAGCGCGGCCATCAGCAGGCCGTGATAGCGGCGGCTATTGGCTTCGGCTACCGTGCCACAGGCAAAGCCGCCGATGCCGTTGGTGATGAGCCACTCGTGTTCGACTGCTTGCTGAAAGCTTGCGTAGCCGGTCGGACCTAATTCAAGCTGTAACATGAGATTTCTCTTTTAACGGGAAAGATACGGTGGGAGCGCGCCTTCGGTTGCAAATCAAGACCTAGGCGCCGCTCCCGCCGGTTGCTTGCATTTTCCGGAAGGACACCTGACTTTCATGATCGTTAGGTCAAGCGTCTTGTTCGCACGCTGCTTTTCACCTAGAAATTAAGATTAAGATTGGTCATCCAGACATTGTTATTTTGATCAGCCGCCGGCTGATTTCTCCACACATGCTGGTATAAATATCCTGATTCCACTTGTACCTCAGGCGCAAACCGGTAGCCCACGCCCAGATACAAGCGGTTTTGTTGTGCCCCGGCTTGTAATTGGGGGTTGTTGGCATTGTCGTTAAGATTGATGAATATTTCATCAGAAGCGATGATCGACCAGGGTGAGTAGCCGGGCAGCAATTGTTCTACGCGAAGACGGGTCCGCCAGCGGATGCTGGGGTCGGCATTCCGGGGCAAAAACCGCTCTTCCAGCCGATTGCGCACTTCCCAGATAAACTGCTTGTCATTGGCGGTATCTTTCCAGGAGAAGCCCTGAAAGGCGCGGTTTTCAATCCGGTAGGTGTCCGAATCGGGCGTGAGGGAATCGGCGCTCATCAAATAGCCCACCCAGAGCGTGGCTTGTTTATTAACCGCCCAGCCAATAGCCGGCCTGACGATCATGGAAGTAAGGTTCGATGCGTCATGGCCGATCCGCGGCTGGAACTCTAAAAAACCGCGCCATTGTTCCGATAGTTTTGCGTTGATGTTGATCGGTATCCACACTTGAAAGTCAGAAACGGCTTTAGCGCCGGTGCTGACCAGGATTGCCGTCACCATCATGAAAAGACGTATACGGTTTGGTCTGGGGGTCATTGTCATCGTTTATTTTTCTCGGGAGATTTAAAAAAAGTGTTTTTGCTTTGCATAGGGACTGGCCGCCCTTGCTCGGGCGTTGCCAAGTCGATCAACAATACTGGCCCAATGTCTTCTTTGCCCAATGCCTGGCAGTTCGCCTTATATCAATCCCAATAAGTTATTATTGAATCCCTTCATCCCCATCTTCTCCCTCTGGAGAAGGCTAAAAGGGAGAACCTACTTGGAATTGGCATTATATCCAGGTTGGCAAAACAAGAGATACTCCCGATGAGGAAACCCACGGCTGGAGAGCTGTGTGCGGGAGAGCCGTCTGCACGGTTCGGAGGGTGGGGGGGACGAGAGTCTTCTCCGCCCCCTATCGAATAACTTCAAACATGCTGAAGCAGTGCAATTTATCAATCGTTAGCTATTACCCTGCGGCGGGAGGCCGTTATGAATACCTCGAAAATCATTTTATTACTGGTCATCGCCGCATTCATCACGGCATTTTTTGCCTTTGATCTGCAGCATTATCTGACCCTGGACAGCCTGAAAGCTCAGCAGGCGGGCATTGATCAGTATCGGCAAGCTCACCCCTTATTGACGGCGGCACTGTACGCCGGGTTATATATCGCAGTCACCACGCTGTCGTTGCCGTTGCCGGGAGCGGCCATATTGACGCTAGCGGGCGGCGCAGTGTTCGGCGTGTTGTGGGGCACGTTGATCGTGTCGTTCGCTTCCAGCATTGGCGCTACGCTGGCGTTTCTGGCGGCACGGTTTTTGTTGCGCGACTGGGTCAAAGCCAAGTTCAGCACCCGCTTGCAGGCGATTGAGGAAGGCGTGAACCGTGACGGCGCTTTTTATTTGTTCACACTGCGCCTGGTGCCTGTGTTTCCGTTTTTCATGATCAATCTGGCGATGGGTTTGACGCCGATCAAGGTCAAGACCTTTTACTGGGTCAGTCAGGCTGGCATGCTGGCCGGTACGTTGGTGTATGTCAATGCCGGCACGCAGTTGGCGAAAATCGATACGTTAGCCGGTATTCTGTCTCCCGCTCTGCTGGGCTCGTTCGCCTTGCTGGGGCTGTTTCCATTACTGGCTAAAAAAATTGTCGAGGGCGTTCACGCCATGAAGATCTATAAAAAATGGCAAAAGCCTGATCATTATGACAACAACCTGGTCGTGATCGGTGCCGGCTCGGGTGGTCTGGTGACGTCTTACATCGCCGCGGCCGTCAACGCCAAAGTCACCCTGATCGAAAAGCACAAAATGGGCGGCGACTGCCTGAATACCGGCTGCGTACCTTCCAAGGCGCTGATTCGCTCGGCCAAGCTGCTGTCGCATATCAAACGCGCCCAGGAGTTCGGGATCAACAAAGCCGAGGCCGATTTCGCTTTCGCGGATGTGATGGAGCGGGTGCAACAGGTCATCAAAACCGTAGCACCGCATGATTCCGTCGAGCGTTATGGTGAGCTGGGTGTCGAAGTGATCGAGGGTACGGCTAAAATCGTTTCGCCCTGGGCCGTTGAAGTGACCAGCGCCGAGGGCAGCAAAACCATCACCAGCCGCTCGATTGTCATCGCCGCCGGCGCCCGGCCTTTTGTGCCGCCGATTCCGGGGCTGGATAAAGTCGATTATCTAACCTCGGATACTGTCTGGAATCTGCGCGAATTGCCCAAGCGCTTGCTGGTGCTGGGCGGCGGGCCCATTGGCGCCGAACTGACCCAGACCTTTGCCCGCCTGGGTAGCCGGGTGACGCAGGTGGAAATGGCGCCGCGCATCATGATGCGGGAAGACCCGGATGTGTCGGCTTTGATCATGGCGCGTTTTGCCCAGGAAGGCGTCGACGTGCGGGTCAATCACATCGCCAAGGAATTCGTCAGCGAAAACGGCGAACACATCCTGTTAGCTGAACATCAAGGCCAAACGGTCAAAATTCCGTTCGATAAGGTATTGGTCGCGATAGGCCGAGCCGCGAATGTGCAAGGCTATGGCGTCGACGAGCTGGGTATTACCCTGTCGCCGCGCAAAACCATCGATACCAACGCCTATCAGCAAACCAATTATCCCAACATTTTCGCCGTCGGCGACGTGGCCGGGCCGTATCAGTTTACCCATACTGCCGCGCATCAGGCCTGGTATGCGGCCGTGAATGCCTTGTTCGGCCAGTTCAAAAAGTTTCGCACCGATTATTCGGTGATACCCTGGTCGACCTTTACCGATCCGGAGGTGGCAAGAGTTGGCTTGAACGAGCAGGATGCCCAGATCGAAGGCGTGGCTTACGAAGTGTCGACTTACGGCATCGACGACCTGGACCGGGCGATTGCCGACGGCGAAGCGCATGGTTTCGTCAAAGTGTTGACCCCGCCCGGCAAGGACAAGATTTTGGGCGTTACCATCGTCGGCGAACATGCCGGCGACTTGCTGGCTGAATTCGTTCTGGCGATGAAGTACGGCATTGGTCTGAATAAAATTTTGGGTACCATCCACATTTATCCGACGATGGCCGAAGCAAACAAATATGTGGCCGGCGTCTGGAAGCGCAATCATGCGCCCAAAGCCTTACTGGAATGGGTCAGGCGTTACCATGCCTGGCGGCGTAATACTTGACACGGGCGACACTCAAGATAATGAACCCATAACTCAGCATCGTGATTCCGGTATTCAGCGAATCCGCGTACATCGTCGCCGCGCTGTTCATGTTGGACTAAGGTTACATAAGCTAAAGCGCAGCAATGTTATGTCGATACGGTTGAGAAGTGGACTCGATATGTAAGTCCGCAAAATACCCGATTCGACAGGCCAATCAATCCTGCCGCATCAGCCCTCGCAATTACTTGGAATCCTGGCTCATGCTGCGAATCGCATCGGCGATTTTGCTGATGATTTCCTGCCTTTGTTGCAGCGGCTAAGAGTCGTTGTTGCCTTTGCATTGTAGGAAAGGCATGGAGTTTCTCCTGTTAAATGGGTTAATTCCGTTGAGCTATTCTGAGCTGGCATAATTTATCAGTCGAAGCAGACATGTTGGGTTAGGGCTGACGCCTAAACCAACCTGCTTGGTTACCCCGCTAAATTAGAACATCCAAGGCAATTTGTTTGAAGGTCGAGTCATTTCGTCGCTGATTTTTCCCGCGCTAGACGTGCTAAATCCACATATTGCTTGCGTAGATCGGAGAGATCTTGTTCCTCCAGCTCTTCCAGATCAAGCAGCGCATTGTTAGCGCCTTCTATGACGCGAATAAGCTCGTCCATTTTAACCTGCAAAGCTTCGGTATCTCTATTCTGGGTGTGCTGAATCAGAAATACCATAAGAAAGGTCACAATGGTTGTAGCTGTATTAATAATTAACTGCCAAGTATCGCTGAATCCGAACATAATCGTTTAGCCC
>CAWKEY010000021.1:0-204211 GCA_963848675.1 uncultured Gammaproteobacteria bacterium | reverse complement strand
GAGCACGTGAAACTTTGACTGAACATGGGGGGACCATCCTCCAAGGCTAAATACTCCTTACTGACCGATAGTGAACCAGTACCGTGAGGGAAAGGCGAAAAGAACCGGGGAGACCGGAGTGAAATAGATCCTGAAACCGTATGCGTACAAGCAGTGGGAGCCGACTTTGTTCGGTGACTGCGTACCTTTTGTATAATGGGTCAGCGACTTAATCTCAGTGGCAAGCTTAACCGAATAGGGGAGGCGTAGCGAAAGCGAGTCTTAATAGGGCGTTTAGTCGCTGGGATTAGACCCGAAACCGGGCGATCTATCCATGGCCAGGCTGAAGGTTGGGTAATACTAACTGGAGGGCCGAACCCACATCTGTTGAAAAAGATGGGGATGAGCTGTGGATCGGAGTGAAAGGCTAATCAAGCTCGGAGATAGCTGGTTCTCCTCGAAAGCTATTTAGGTAGCGCCTCGTGTATAACTGTTGGGGGTAGAGCACTGTTTCGGCTAGGGGGTCGTCTAGACTTACCAACCCGATGCAAACTCCGAATACCAACAAGTTTGAGCACGGGAGACACACGGCGGGTGATAAGGTCCGTCGTGGAAAGGGAAACAGCCCAGACCGTCAGCTAAGGTCCCAAAATCTATGCTCAGTGGGAAACGATGTGAGAAGGCCCAGACAGCCAGGAGGTTGGCTTAGAAGCAGCCATCCTTTAAAGAAAGCGTAATAGCTCACTGGTCGAGTCGGCTTGCGCGGAAGATTTACCGGGGCTAAGCATAGTACCGAAGCTACGGGTTCATCTTAGGATGAGCGGTAGAGGAGCGTTCTGTACGCCTGCGAAGGTTCATTGAGAAGTGGGCTGGAGGTATCAGAAGTGCGAATGCTGACATGAGTAACGATAATGGGGGTGAAAAACCCCCACGCCGAAAACCCAAGGTTTCCTGCGCAACGCTAATCGACGCAGGGTTAGTCGGTACCTAAGGCGAGGCCGAAAGGCGTAGTCGATGGCAAGCAGGTTAATATTCCTGCACCGGTGTTAACTGCGATGGGGTGACGGAGAAGGCTACATCAGCTGACGGTTGGAAGTGTCAGTTTAAGCGAGTAGGGAGTGGGACTAGGCAAATCCGGTTCCATATATTCTGAGACGTGATGACGAGCGGCTCCTCGGAGCCGCGAAGTGATGGATGCCATGCTTCCAAGAAAAACCTCTAAGCATCAGGTTAACAGTGGCCGTACCCTAAACCGACACAGGTGGGTGGGATGAGAATTCTAAGGCGCTTGAGAGAACTCGGCTGAAGGAACTAGGCAAAATGATACCGTAACTTCGGGAGAAGGTATGCCCTTGGTAGGTGAAAGTCCTCGCGACTGGAGCTGAAGAGGGTTGCAATAAATTGGTGGCTGCGACTGTTTAGCAAAAACATAGCACTCTGCAAACTCGAAAGAGGAAGTATAGGGTGTGACGCCTGCCCGGTGCCGGAAGGTTAATTGATGGGGTTATCTCACGAGAAGCTCTTGATCGAAGCCCCGGTAAACGGCGGCCGTAACTATAACGGTCCTAAGGTAGCGAAATTCCTTGTCGGGTAAGTTCCGACCTGCACGAATGGCGTAACGATGGCCACACTGTCTCCAGCCGAGACTCAGTGAAATTGAAATTGCGGTGAAGATGCCGTATACCCGCGGCTAGACGGAAAGACCCCGTGAACCTTTACTATAGCTTGACACTGGACTTTGAACCTACTTGTGTAGGATAGGTGGGAGGCTGTGAAGCGGCAACGCCAGTTGTCGTGGAGCCAACCTTGAAATACCACCCTGGTATGTTTGAAGTTCTAACCTAGGTCCATTATCTGGATTGGGGACAGTGTCTGGTGGGTAGTTTGACTGGGGCGGTCTCCTCCCAAAGAGTAACGGAGGAGCACGAAGGTGTGCTCAGCATGGTCGGAAATCATGCGCTGAGTGTAATGGCAAAAGCACGCTTGACTGCGAGACGTACAAGTCGAGCAGGTACGAAAGTAGGTCATAGTGATCCGGTGGTTCTGAATGGAAGGGCCATCGCTCAACGGATAAAAGGTACTCCGGGGATAACAGGCTGATACCGCCCAAGAGTTCATATCGACGGCGGTGTTTGGCACCTCGATGTCGGCTCATCACATCCTGGGGCTGAAGCAGGTCCCAAGGGTATGGCTGTTCGCCATTTAAAGTGGTACGCGAGCTGGGTTCAGAACGTCGTGAGACAGTTCGGTCCCTATCTGCCGTGGGCGTTTGAGATTTGAGGGAAGCTGCTCCTAGTACGAGAGGACCGGAGTGGACGAACCTCTGGTGTTCCGGTTGTCATGCCAATGGCATTGCCGGGTAGCTATGTTCGGACAGGATAACCGCTGAAAGCATCTAAGCGGGAAGCCCCTCCCAAGATGAGATCTCACTGGGACGTAAAGTCCCCTGAAGGGCCGTTGAAGACTACAACGTTGATAGGTGGGGTGTGGAAGCGCAGTAATGTGTGTAGCTAACCCATACTAATTGCCCGTGAGGCTTGACCATATAACGCCCAATCAGTTTGGAGCGGTTATGAGCTAAGCAAGCTTAGCCAGTTGATACGCTGACGCGAGAGTAGTACAGATTTCCAGAAACGGGCCCAAGGCCAACGGCGCCAGGCGAAAGCTGAGGTTGCCGGCCGGACCTGAACAGAGTTTAGAGCCGACGCCGCAAGGCGGACGCACTAGAAAGACAGGATAGAGATAAAGCAAAGGCGAAACCATGAGACTGAAAGACGCAACGCGCTTTCAGCCTGGGCCTTGCACCTTGAACCTGCTTTCACACCAGATTGCTTGGTGACCATAGCGAGCGTGAACCACCCGATCCCATCCCGAACTCGGCAGTGAAACCGCTTAGCGCCGATGATAGTGTGGCAGTTTGCCATGCGAAAGTAGGGAATTGCCAAGCTCTTAACCCCAAAACCCAAGCCTAACCGCTTGGGTTTTTTTTTGACCGCCGGGGCAATCGCAAAATTGAAACCTGCATAAAAGTGAATGCAGGGATCCAAGATAATCACTTTGGGGAATACAGGCTCTGTAGAAAAATGCCGTTGCTTTTTCAATGCTGTTCTGTGGGTTTTCGCAGTGGCCCATAAGAACGGATTATGCGTAGCATCACAAAACCGTTCCATTGTTTCCAAAACCCATATCCAAACTTTTTAATTTGTCTGGCTGAAGAGTCTTGCCAATCAGAGGGGGCGATGATAATTTTCATAGATCTAATTCACACAAACCTAGGCAAGACAATGATTAACCATAGATTGATTCTCCGAAGAGTCCCGCATCGGTTGTATTTAGACTGATGGACTCGATTGTCGGCATCTTGCTGGCCGCCGGAGCAAGCCTACGCTTCGGCGCAGATAAACTGACCCATAGTTTGCCCAATGGCGACTTGGTGGCGGTGCGAGCCTGCCGCAACCTATTAGTTGGCACTGATAGTGTGCTGGCGGTGGTACGGCCAGGCAGCGAGGAACTGGCCGCTCTATTGCAGGCTGAAGGCGCGGAAGTCCGGATTTGCGCCGATGCCGAACGAGGCATGGGCACGAGTCTTGTTTTCGGTATTCGTGCGTGTCCCGATCCCGCTGGCTGGCTGATCGCCCTGGCGGACATGCCGTGGATAAAACCCGCCACTATCCGCATGGTGGCGGGTGCGCTTCGCTCGGGGGCGGCCATCGCCGCGCCCTGTTGGCAAGGCCGACGCGGGCACCCGGTGGGCTTTTCACGAATTTTCGGCCCCGAACTAGCCGCGTTGAGCGGGGATGAGGGTGCGAAAAAGGTGATTCAGACGCATCCTGAACAACTTCGACTCATTGATTGCGATGATGCAGGTGTGCTTCAGGACATTGACAAGCCGGAAGATTTGAAGCTTCTAAAAAAATTCAGCAAACCAAAATGATCCGGGACATTCTCGACCTTCAGTTCGAACTGCGCCAAGCTCGCCGTCCTTATGCTTTAGCCACAGTAGTAGAAATACTGGGTTCATCCTCAGCCAAACCTGCGGCTAAGGCGCTGATCGACCTCTCTGGCAAGGTCATTGCCGGATGGGTCGGTGGCGGTTGTGCGCAATCCATGGTGTCCAGCGCGGCGCTTGAATGTCTTGAAACCGGAGAGCCTCGCGTGATTGACATCGACCTGAACGACGAAGTCTTTGGCGCGGGTATGCCCTGCGGCGGCAGTATGCGGGTGTATGTGGAACCGATCTTGCCTAAACCGGTACTCTGGTTAATGGGGCATGGTCGCATCGTGGAAAGTCTTTGCGAATTCGCCTACCCATTAGGATTCGAGGTGGTTGTCAATGACACGCAGGCCACGGCAGAGCGCTTTCCCTGCGCCCACCGTATCATCAGCGACGATTGCCGTTATCAACAATTGCAGCCACAGCCGGGCGATTTCGTAGTGATCGCCACCCATCACAAGGGTGACTACGACTCCCTCACTCGTGCACTGCAATCCGAAGCTCTGTATATCGCGCTGGTTTCCAGTCGCCAGCGGGCAAATCTGGTATTGGCGCGATTGGCACAGGAAGGTTTCCACGAATCCAGACTTGCCAATGTGCGCGCTCCCGCTGGCCTGGATCTGGGGGCAAAGCTGCCGGAAGAAATCGCCTTGTCCATAGCCAGTGAAATGGTACTGGTGAGGCGCGGTGGCCACGGCGAGCCATTGAGTAATAGGCTGTTGGCAACGGAATAATTAAGTGGCCGATTAAAATCCTGTCACGAACCTCGGCTTAGGTGCATTTACTGGCCGATGGATACGGTGTAAGATTCCGTCTAATGCACTTGCGCCCAGTTACATGAGGCGACATAGGCGCCTTGTACTTCCGATGACTGGAGGGAGAAATACCCGATGATTACGCTCACTATCAACGGCAAGCCCCGTCAGATCGACTTACCGGCGGATACCCCCCTGCTTTGGGCCTTGCGCGACCACCTGGGACTTACCGGAACCAAATTTGGCTGTGGTATGGCTTTGTGCGGAGCCTGTACGGTACATCTCGACGGAGAACCCACTCGCGCTTGTGTAACGCCCATCTCGGCCGCCGTCGGCAAAAAAATCGTGACCATCGAAGCCATCGACCAGGACGCAACAGGGCAAAAGGTCCAGGAAGCCTGGCTAACGCTCGGCGTACCGCAATGCGGTTATTGCCAGTCCGGTCAGATAATGGCTGCCACAGCGCTGCTCAAACAAAAACCCAAACCCACCGATGCCGATATCGACACGGCCATGAGCGGCAATATCTGCCGGTGCGGCACCTATTCCCGTATACGCGCCGCCATCAAGCAGGCCGCCGGGATAATGGAAATCAAACCATGAAAAAGCTACTGGATCGCCCTGAATTGAGTGCTGACAGTTGGCACGCAGATGACAGCCTTTGTATCGCGAACATCAGCCGGCGCGATTTTCTCAAGGATCTGGCACTCACCGGGTTGGTACTGGCCGCCGGCTTCCCTTCGCTGACCAGGTCAGACGAAACTGCCGCGCCCTCACAACAGGATAAGTATGGCGCCGATGCCATGCCACATGGTTGGGTAGATAACCCCCTTGTATTCGTCGCGATAGCTGCAGATGGCACGGTGACCATCGTTTGCCACCGTTCGGAAATGGGGCAGGGCGTACGCACCAGCCTGCCCATGGTGGTGGCCGACGAACTCGAAGCCAACTGGCTGCATGTCCGTGTCGAACAGGCGCCCGGCGACGAACCGCGTTACGGCAACCAGGATACCGACGGTTCGCGTAGCATGCGTCATTTCTTTATGCCTATGCGCCGAGTCGGCGCGGCCGCCCGATCCATGCTGGAATCGGCGGCGGCAGCGCAATGGCAAGTGCCGGTCCAGGAAGTCCGTGCCGAGCAGCATCAAGTCCTCCATGCCGCTACCGGCAGAACACTCGGCTACGGTCAGCTGGCCGTAGCCGCGGCAAAACTGCCGGTGCCTACCCGCGAAACCTTGCGTCTGAAGAATCCGGCGGATTTTCGTTACATCAGCAAGGGCCAAATCGGGATTTATGACGGGCAGGATATGGTCACGGGCCTGGCACAGTACGGCATCGACATCCGTCTCAAAGACATGCTTTATGCCGTGGTTGCGCGCCCGCCCGTATTCGGCGGCAAGGTCTTGCGTTACGATGACAAAGATGCCCTCAAGGTGCCAGGCGTTGTTAAGGTGGTCGAACTCCCGAGCAGTCCTCCACCCGCTGATTTCAACCCGCTCGGGGGTATCGCCGTGATTGCCCGCAATACCTGGGCGGCTATTCAAGGGCGCAAAGCGCTCAAGATCGAATGGGACAAGGGGCCAAATGGTAGCTATGATTCCGTTGCCTACAAGGCCGAGCTCGAAGCTGCCGCACGCAAATCGGGAAAAGTGGTTCGTAACGAGGGGGACGTCGATTCTGCGTTAAAAAGTGCGGCCAAACGCGTGGAAGCTGAATATTACCTCCCGCATCTCGCCCAGGCTCCTATGGAACCACCGGCGTCGACAGCCCGCATCGTCAAGGGAAAATGCGAAATCTGGACCTGCACGCAGGCCCCACAATTGTCTCGCGAACGCGTTGCCAAATGGCTTAAACTGCCGGAGGACAAGGTCACGGTGCATGTCACCCTACTGGGCGGTGGTTTTGGACGCAAATCCAAACCCGACTACGTCATCGAAGCTGCTCTCTTATCGCAGGCGATGAACGGCAAGCCGGTCAAGCTGACTTGGACCCGTGAGGACGACCTGCACCATTCTTATTTCCACACGGTTTCAGTCGAACGGCTGGAAGCGGGACTGAATATCCAGGGCAAACCGGTGGCCTGGTTGCACAGAACAGTAGCGCCGAGCATTTCCTCCACTTTCAGCCCCGAGAGCAAACGCCAAATGCCAGCCGAACTCGGTATGGGCGTCATCAATGTGCCCTTTGCCATTGCCAATCTGCGGATTGAAAATCCTGAGGCAGAGGCGCATACCCGCATTGGCTGGTTTCGTTCGGTATCCAATATCCCCCATGCTTTTGCTATCCAGTCCTTCGTAGCCGAATTGGCTGCTGCTGCAGGACGCGATCCTAAGGATTTTCTGCTTGACCTCATCGGTCCGCCGCGCCGTATTGATCCGCGTACCCTTGGTGATACCTGGAACCAGGGCGAATCGCCCGTGGTGTACCCGGTCGACACAGGACGTCTGCGCCGTGTAATTGAGGTAGTTAGCGGTGAAGCAAACTGGGGACGCACGCTCCCCAAGGGTCAGGGATTAGGTATTGCCGCTCATTATAGCTTCGTCACTTACGTTGCGGTTGTGGTGGAAGTGGCCGTCGGCGAAGACGGAAAATTGAGCATACCCCGCATTGATGTGGCCGTGGATTGCGGTCCGCAAGTCAATCCTGAGCGCATCCGCTCGCAGATCGAGGGTGCCTGTATCATGGGTGTCAGTTTGGCCACCCTCGGCGAAATCAGCTTCAAGGAGGGCGCGGTGATGCAGGATAACTTCCATACCTACCTGCTAACCCGCATGAATGATGCGCCCCGCGAAATCCGGGTTCATCTGCTGCCCCCGATCGGGTTTGACACGCCGCTGGGCGGAGTGGGTGAACCGGGCGTTCCGCCCATTGCACCGGCATTATGTAACGCGATCTTTGCTGCGACAGGCCAACGCATCCGCCAACTGCCTATTCGGGACCAGTTGCGGAAAGACTGAGCACTGTTGTGGGTTCGTCGATCTCTTCATTCAAAGCTAAGTGTGAACTCAATGATATGGTTGCGAAACTCTTCGGCACCGGCTTTCTTCAATGAAAAAATGAAAAACTAAATTTTCTTACGAAAAAGGTTTTTGGAAAAAACGTAGGCCATTAAACGGCATTCCAATTTTCGTTCAATTAGGTATCTAAGGAGAATTTCATGTCCAAGCGGACATAGCAACAAGAACGAGCAATCACTGTCCCCATAGGATTTAGAAAATATTGGGGAGGATGCGTCAGAGAATGACGCACTTTTCCAGAAAGTTACCCCCATTGAATGATTATTGAGTTTCCCTTTCGGCTTTGCGCCGCCTAGCCAACCTCTTTATTAAAATCTTAGCCAGGCGACAGATAAATAACAGGTATTATTAGCGGCCATAGTCATGCCGTTGATTGTTCAGAAAACAACGTATTTGAAGGAGGGCTTTTATGTTTCAACTTGCACTTTTACTCTTCTTATATTAAAATCAGTAGACAAATTTTCCCAAGGCGTTCACTTAATCTGTTGATGTAGTCCGGAAAACGGTGGTAGTCTGCCTATTCTTACTGGCCTCTCATATTTGGATCATGCAGGAAAAATCTTCCGCAGCTTCTACCCAGAACCACCCCCGGATCCCCCTTTTTTACAACGGCGTGTCGAAATCACCTCAATCACCTCTGACTATTTTTTATTATAATCTTCGCAGCTTTCCAGAACCACCTCGGATCCCCCCAGAGCGCGATGGTATCCAGGTTAACCACTGCAAGTCCCCGGTCTGTCCTAACTTTGGCGTTGCGGCAGGGCGATCATCAGTACGTGGCAATAATAGCTACATTCTGGATTCACGTAATTAAGGATTGCGTTTTGATCCGTCCTGCTGCGTGGCAATGTCCCCTGTCAAGAAACCCAAAACCGTCGAATGACCGGGTCTTCTTCTTCAGTCTGACTAACACGGCTTATTACGACCGTGCTATCGGGCCGGATCGAATAATGAATTTTGTCCCGCTTACCTAATTTGAGCGCACGGCGAACTGTGTCCGGCACCGTAGTTTGATACCGATCAGTCAGCGTGGATTCGGATTCGAGTGTGCTGGCCATTGTAATCTCTAGTAGCTAAAGTTTAGAGTTAAACTGTAATGCGCTTGCATTACCTAGTCAATACTAAGTTGACCGCTTTCTCATTTATAGGGTGGCCTTAAATAATGGTGGGGCTTACGATTCATCCGCAGGCTTCGGCTTTCGAATGCGCGACGGCAACATCTCAGCCGCTGTTTCCAGCATTTTTAGGTTGTACTTTTCGCCATCAGCTTCCAACAATGCGCGACGCTGATCTGCGAATTTTGCATATTCTGCTTCGGCGTGAGCTTCCGCTTGTTTTTTGGATAGACTGCCGGCATTGGGGAGTACATTCCGGTCATTAAATTCCAGGAAGGCATTGAGCTTTTCTTCCCAATCCTTCGGAAAAATGTCCTTTAACTCATCGAAGTGGTCGGGCACGCCGGAACCTGCAACCGGCGGGTTCTTCAGCCGTTCGTCATCCATTGTAAAACCCTTCACCAGATACTCGCGCAGTCTCTCCGTGGCCCAGCGCCGGAACTGTGTGCCTCGAGTGGATCGCACCCGGTAGCCTACGGCCAGGATGGCATCGCGGTAAGAACCGTTGAGCGCATGTCGTCCTATCTGCTGCATTCTAATACAGTGTGCTGTCGCAACAAGGCCTTTAGTGCTTCAACGTTCTGTTTGCTAGTCTGATACAGCTCGGCCATGCCACTCAGCGTCAGCCATAGTGTTTCATCTATAAACCGGCATTCGCCGCGGGTTCGGCCATCCTCGGTTTCGTAGAGTAGGAATTCCACACCGATCAGGTGCCTATCGGTACTGCCGGGGCGTATGCCTCGTTCGGCAAGACCGCGATCGGTAATTCCCGCTGGCACCACAGAGAAAAGCCCACAACCAGTCCGCTTCAATTTGCGTAGGCACCCGAGGTGGAACTAGATTGGCCTCGTAGCTGTCTGCGGCCTAAAACGTTCTCACAGAACACTCTAAGTCCACTGTAAGTCACGGCAAGCGATAAAGCGCAACAGCACAAAGCTCACAACGGCTTAAGCTGCACATTTTTAAACTTTGGTCAACAAGATGCCCTCGCTACGATAGAAACCGGAGCCCATCCTGGCAATTAACTGTTCTAGTTGCTGGATGTCTGCCGCAGTACCGGTTGCTTTGCGCAACTTATCTTCAATAAATTCTTGTGCGCGCTTGCCGATGCTGTCATCGCTTCGCCGCATCATTAGCGCACTGGGTCGTCGGACATTTGTTCGGTCACCCCAAGTTGAACCTTCGGGTATTTTCACCGTCTCGACTTCCTCTTGAACACATCGCTCAATACAATCGCCGAGTGCGTTGAAATCAATACATCGTTGGCCGTTTTACCAATGGCGCTATCAATGATGTCGACGATTTCCCGCTTCGACTTATCATTAAAATGCGTCTCCGGTTCGTCCAGCAACAGCAGCGCGTCTTGTTGTCCTTCCAGCAAATGGAACAAGGCCATGCGGCTCAGGATCATTTGCTCACCGTCGGAAAGTTCTTCAAAGCGCAATATACCGATGTCATTTTCACGCTCATCGCTATCCGAGGTCTCATCGGGTTTGGCGTGTCGCCTCAGGCGAAGCTCGACATCGTCGAATAGGCCTGCTTGATGCAATTCAACAAGTTTGGTAAATAACTCAAAGGCTGTGGCTTCGTGGCCACCTAGTAGCGCCCATAGTGCTTCGCCTTGGGATGTGCTGATCTGTAAATTGTCATTGGCGGTTAAAGTTTCAGCATAACCGCTGAAATCGCCGTTCAAGTCGAAGTACCAAGTGCGGCGTGCCTCGGTGGGATGGCGTTCCGCTATTACCTCGCCAGCGCACATCAGCCAATCATGAGCAGTTTCGCGCAGATGGCGCGGCCAAGCCTTGAGTTGCAGGCGGCTGCGCAAGGCAACCGATACCAAATGATGCCAGCCGCCGCGTTGCAATAACTCCTGCAGTGGCGTCAAGTTGTTATCCCGTTTACCTATTTTCGCCAGCAAAGCACTAATTTCAGCCAATTGCGGATCATCGTTGTGTCCATAAAAGCCTGCGGCAATGAAACGGCAAGCAAAGCACATTTGAGCAACGCTGGCGTCAGCAAAATTGGTCGACGGAACAGGTTTTGACTGGATGCCGTGGTTCGCTTGCCCAATCGCCATCAACCGGCTCTGTTGACGAGGTATCGCTAGCAGACTGCGTAGCCATTTCCTGCTCAACGCTCCAGCCCGCCGGGCGTTCTGCGCTCGGATCGTAATCCTCACCTTGCGAAACCAGTTCCACATCGTCGCTATCTTGGCTTCGATTCCACAGCGCTTGCCAAGGCTGCATTGCACCGGTGGTGTAGGCAAGCACTGCATTGGGCAGGGCCATCTGCGGCGGGGTCGCTGACGCGTGAAGGCCAGTCGCCTGGCGGAATCAGCGGCATAAAGCCATGCACCGGTGGCTCAGTATTATCTCGCAGCATAGTCAGCGCGGCCTCGAAAGCCCTCACGTCAGCATCATCCGGCCGTGTCAAACGTTCCGCACCCGCAGACTCGCGTCAAAGCGATTTCCGGGGCAATCAAGTACTAGTGTCCGGTGACTGGCTGTGCCACGCACACCCAACTCGTAAATCAGACTCACCGCAAACTGCGGTACGCGTTGCTCGACAATGCCAGAAATACTTCGCTACCGCGCGCAACAGGTTGGATTTACCGCTGCCGTTCACCCCGACCACAAAGCGGATGGCGCATTCGCGTTGCAATGGCGAGCCGCTGGCAAAGCTCACCGCCATATCCTTGATGGGCGGATAATTGCCCAAGTGAAGGTAGCGCAGTTTCATTCCACCTGCTCCCCCAAATGATCCGTTGCTTGCATCGGCGTTGTTGGCGGAAGCTGACTCGCTTTTTTCTAAGTCACTTTTGAGTCTTGCCGCATCAAGCAGACGGGTATTTTCATCCTCGCGCAACGGACGGTAGGCGGTCAGGTACTCGGTTTGTTGGGTCACGGCATTGAACTTGGGCACACTCACCTTGCCGCTTTAGCCCTAGTGCTGCCTGTTGCTCCAAGTTTGCCGACATGCGCTTGTTGCCAGCCTCAAAATGTTCGCTACGCCAAGCGGCTTGCGGATTGGTGCAGAAGTCATCGAACACTTCCGGATCGTCCACGATCACCAACCGCGCCATTCATGTCGCAGCATTTCCAGCTTCGTGATGACATCGAACAGCCCTCGATCACCATCGCCCGTGGGGCGAGAGAAGTCGGTAGGGCGTTCGGGTGGTGCAAATACTTCGTGCGAACGGATACCTTGGCTCCGCGCTCACTCAATATCGACTTCCAGAGTATGGTATGCAGACCCATGGCGAATACACAATGTATGGGCACTTTTTCTTCCTCAAACGCCTGTTGGGTAATGTCAAGAAGTGGCGTTTCTTTATCGATCAAGATTCAGGCTTACGGGCCGCCTGCTTGTCGGCGTTTCACGATGAAATCAGGAACCGCACAGCTGACGCTTTTTATGTCCGCATCACCAAAGACATGACGGTGGACGAAAAGTGTCACCGCTACAGCGACGCGAAGGCATTGTTCGAGCAGGCATAGGTTGCGAATCTGCCTGTCGTAGCAGTTGCGAAACACCGCCACAGCTTGCGACGGTCAAGCTAATGCTGATCAAAGAGCGTTAGCCTGCATGACATTCGATCAAGGTCACGAGTCCAACGAAACCGTCATGGCAGGCATCGTATTCAAAATCGCCGTCATCCCTGGTGCCCCGCTAACAGCCATAACCACAGAACGAGCAGGCATGGCACGGCTGGATTTTGCGCCCTCCTTGGTTAGGGAGTCAGTCGTCGCATTGACCCACAGTCCGTCGCGAGTGAGGTCCGACACCATTAGTCGAGGAACGGGGCCACCGTACAAGCGGGAATCTCCCTGTGGACGTGGGGAACTGCCGCGCACAATGTCTGAAATTTCACCGAGTTTGGCAACAGGCCAAGACTTATTATTGGTAAAGACATCTCCAAACAACTTGGCACAGAACTCGCGTGTTGCCGTGTCTATTGTCGCTTTCGTGTCAGAGCGGTATTTACCAAGCGACTTCAGCCTAACGCAGCACATCGACGATGCGCTGTTGTTCGGGAAGTGTGGGGAGTGGTATTTTTAGTCGCGATACAGTAGCTCTTGGAATTCCCTTAATAGTTGAACCTTGAGACTGGCTCTTAAGAAGACCAGCGCGTGATTCGATAGCACGGGCCAAATATTCGCTAGAAACCAACTCAGCATCGATTACAAGGCTTGTGAAATCCTGATTGGTCGCTATATCAGTTCCTGCAATCGCCGCCTTGCCCACTGCGTTCCCGAGTTGCCATTAGCACTGAGCCAGCAGGAACTATTTTGGCCGGTGAGTTTTTTAAACCCTCTTCGGTCAGAGTTTCCTGGGTTTCATGAATAACGATTCCCTCCAGCTTGGTAACATCTGATGGAGTTATCCACGGGATATTTCCGCCGAAGTATTTGATATTAGAGCGTTCTGGAGTACCCCCTCCAACAAGATCACAAATTTGAGGTAATGCAACATTAACCCAGCTATCAGGTAATCTCATTCCCGGCCCTCTACCATAGCTAGCAGCTTGTCCAGACCACCGATGACACGTTGCTCGGTTTGTCGTAATTCAGCTATCAATTCAACGACGGTTTTGTCGCTCTTGAGCTGGGTAAAATCAAAAGGTTTGTACTGGCCGGAGGAGAGATTCCAGTCATGTGCTTCGATACAGTCTGGGTCGAGCAAACTCTCCTTGAGCACTTCTTTTGCGTCATACAATTTGGCAGCCAGCATGGCCTCGACATACTGCTGGCGTACCAAGCCATTCGCATCGTGCGAACCTTTTAAGTTGCCGTCTTCCGATTGCCAGTCGTCATTGCGCACCCAGTCCCTTACCGGCACTACCCAGTGTTTGGCGGCGACGAGTGGGGTTGATTGATCTATAGACAGGCTACGCAGAACCACGTCGAAGCCGTCGAGCTTCGCAACTGAGCGAGCAAGCTCTTCCAATCGCGGGATCAGGTCGGTAAAAGGTGCATACTCGGCGAACGGTATCGAGCGGGGTTTTGTCACTGCATTTTCCTGGTAAGCAAGTCCGGCATTTAATGTGTCTTTGATCAATTCCTTCCATAACGGCAATGCCGGTGCGTCTTCGGGCTCAAAGAAACGTTGTACTTCGCGGGCGGCACGGCTAAATTCCTGTTGTGGGATTTTGATGGCTTTAAGCCACTCTGCCTTAAGCTGTTCCTCGGTCAAAGTTTGTTTGGCCTGCCATTTATCCAACACCGATCTAGCCGGGGCGGCGAAAAAATGCACAACCAAGTCGTGCAAAGCTTTTCCGACATCCTGGCGTATCAGGTTTTCTGCTTCTTTCGGATCACGCGGCAGTTCAGGAAACAAGTCATGAATGCCCCAGACTTGGCCGTCCCAAATACCGGTGTCCGGCAGGCTGGCGAATGCCTCGCCTGCAGGAGTGAGTTGGTCGGCGGTGTCGCGAAGCAGCGCTTGCCGCCAGCGTTCAGTGTGGAAGCTTGGTTGTAGCAAGGTCTTCTCAAAGCGCTGGGTGCCGGCACGGCCTTCTGCCAGCCATGCCTTGAACTTGACAAGGGCATCCCAGAGGTCATTACGTTGCCCAGGACGGCCATTGCGCTTGGCATCCTTCGAGAAGCCATCTTCTTCGACCTCGTAGAACCAAACGTATTCGGTGCGCGGGTTCTGGCCGGTAAAACTTTGCTTTTCCTCGCGACGCGTCTCTTTGCGAAACAGCAAAATGGACGTCTTGACGCCGGTATAGGGCTGGAAAACGCCGCCCGGCAGTGAGATAACGCCTTCCACAACATGCTCGGTGAGCAATTCGCGGCGCAGGCGCTTGTGTGCATCAGTGTTGCCGAACAGTACGCCCTCTGGAATGATGACCGCGCAGCGTCCACCGATTTGCAGCAGGTCGAGCATCAGCCACAAGAACAGCAATTCGCTTTTGTTGGTGACGGCATCGTCTTTCTTTTTGCCTTTGTCGGTAGCGCGTGGGAACAGCTTGCTGTCTTTTTCCAGGTCGTTAGTATCCACTGTGCCGGTAAATGGCGGATTGGCCAGCACAAAGTCGTAGGATTCGGGTTCAAGCAGTTCGGCGAGTTTGGGTTTGCCATCGCGTTTACTTAAGGAGTCGCCTTGCAGCAAATGCGGATCGGTGACGTCATGCAGCACCAGGTTCATCCAGCCGATGCGGGCCATGGTACGGTCGTTGTCGAGACCGACGAAGTTGGCACCGTGGTGAATGGCGGTGTATTGCTCCGGGGTTGCTGCCGCGCCGTCGGTTCGGTGCGGTGTGCCATCCCATTCCAACACCAGGTTATCTTGCGCGGAATACTTGCGCATTAAGTATTGTTGAGCACTGAACAGGAAGCCGCCGGTGCCTGCGGCCGGGTCGATGATGCGCTGGCCGGGTTCAGGATCGAGCAGTTCAACCATAAAGCGAATCAAATGGCGCGGTGTACGGAACTGACCATTTTTGCCCGCCGTAGCCATTTCGCTGAGCAGGTATTCAAAAGTGTCGCCCATGATGTCCTGGGCGGCAGAACTACCGCCCGCGCGGGCGAAGAGTTGGTCAATTAGATCAATGGCGTCAGCCAGAACTTGGCCCTTGTTGGGATCAAGCTGGAAATAGGCATCAGCCATGCGGTTGTTGAGGCTGGCTAGTTCGGAATCGTCTTCGTTTTTTGCCAGCCGAGCTTCAATGCCTCGCAACCAGGGAAAGACCTTTTCAATCAGGTGCGTTGGGTTGGTCTTTTCCTGGCGGATGTAACTCCAGCGACACGTTGAAGGCGTCAAACTGCTTGCGCAATTCGGCACGATCTTCTTCCTTTGCCGCGTCTATTTTTGTTTTCTCTTCGTCCGTCAGGTCATAAATCGACGGTAAATTGCGGTCTAACGCGGGTTTTATCAATATCTTCCAGCCGTTTAAGAAACAGTAAGTAGGTGATCTGCTCGACGGCCACCAACGGATTGGTAAGACCCGCTGACCAAAAGCGGTCCCAGAGTTTGTCGACTTTTTTTTTGATGTGCGGGGCAAGCATTTACGTTATTTTCCATGTTGGTTTAAGCGGCTTCGGTCGACCAGTTGGTTGACGAAAGCAACGAGTTGTTCAATGTCCTGCGGCGGAAACAGCAGCTCAACGCGTCCGATGCGCGACAGCGGCGGCTCACTGAGTGCAGCGCGGTGATTCGCCCATGACGCAGCACGGCAGCTTTTACCGCCCGCAAGAAGTTTAATTGATTGGCGTGCAGGTAGCCGTGTTGGGCAATGAAAGCATCGAAGGCGGCATTGATGCGTTCTTCGCGATTCGGTAAGTGGGCATCCTCGCAAAGGATGTG
This sequence comes from uncultured Gammaproteobacteria bacterium, assembly GCA_963848675.1. Lineage (GTDB taxonomy): Bacteria > Pseudomonadota > Gammaproteobacteria > Methylococcales > Methylomonadaceae > CAWKEY01. The sequence continues at coordinate 188,043 of CAWKEY010000021.1, read as the reverse complement.
GCGCAAAAAGTCGGCGAGTGATGCGGCCGGGGCCTCAAAGGCCTTGCGCAAGGTGTCTTCGGTGACAAAGAGATCGGTCTGGTTGAGTGTTTGGCTAATGCGGTCGAGTTCGTTGTCTGAAAGGTTTTCACCCTGCTTGAGCTTGGCCAACTCGGGCAACTGGTCTGCCAGGCGGCGCACCAGCGCTTCGACTTGTTCACGATAGCTTTCGGCAAAAGCGCCTTCACCGGTGGGGCCGTAGATGATCCAACTGCGTTGGGTGATGGAATCCGGCAGGTTGATTTCGACTGTGCTGCTGGGGGTGGAGGTGCGGTAGCGCATCAACGGCGCAAAGGTGGTCCAACTGCGCTGGGTGATGGAATCCGGCAGGTTGACTTCGACTGTACTGCTGGGAGTGGAGGTGCGGTAACGCATCAGCGGCGCAAAAGTGGTTTGCAATGACGCAAGTCTGGGTAAATCAAGGTGCTGCCAAAAGCCCGAGGAAAGTACCCATGTCCGTTGCTCATGCACACGCCGCACTTCGGGAATGTTGTCGGCGAGGCTGGAAACTGCTTCTTGAATCCGTACCGTAACCTTGTTTTGCTCACCTTGGTCGGATTTCAACCATGCGACGGTAAGTCGCTCGCACCAAATGCGGAATTGAAGCTCATCCAGCCCCCAGAACGGCGCCAGGCGCATCAAGGGCGCAATAGTTTTGGATAGCTGTTCTTGTACGGATTGACTGGGAACGGGCCATTCCTGCATCAAAGAATCCAGTTCGTCTCAATGAGGTCGAACGTTGATACTTTGGCGTGGCAAGACGGCCAGCATGGCTTGCAATTCTTCGATGATAGCTTGGGTATCGTGTTGCTGCGCGTGCAGCAGCTGCCATTTTTCGAGCCGCAAGCGGAACAGCCGGACCGGTAAAGGTTCGCTCGGGTGATCTACTTCGCCGTCCGGCTTCAGTTTGAAGTAGGCGAAGTTCTTCCAATGGTCGATGATCAGGAAGTCTTTTTTGAGTTCGCCGGTTGCCTTGTCGATGTATAGTCGAGTACCACGCCCGATCATCTGCCAGAATTTGACGCGACTGAACACCGGTTTGGCAAACACTAAATTTTGAATAGCCGGTACGTCGACACCGGTATCCAGCATGTCTACCGAGATGGCGACGCGCGGCATGGTTTTGTATTTGAAATCGTCCAGCGTGGCATCGGCGCGTTCCATGTGGCTGTCGATGATTTCGGCCATGCCTTGGCGTTGCAATTCCGGGTAGAGTCGGTTGAAGCTTTCATACAAGCGCTTTGCGTGGGCATGACTGACGGCAAAGAAAATGCTCTTGTGCGTTAGGCCGCGAACATCCTTACGGCTTTTGTCCATGAACTCGCGAACCATGGCGTCGTTGGTGCCTTGGTTAATGACGCCCTTTTCGATGTCACTACCGTCGAAATTGAGTTCATCAGGTTCAACGCCTTGGTCGCGGGCCATTTGCTTTAAGGGTTCAGGCAGGGTATCGCCCTGGATGCCTTTGAGCTGGAAGTTGGTTTGAGCATCCAGCACCCGGTAATTCACCAGGTTTTTGTCCTCAATCGCTTGCTCGTAGCTATAGTAATAGCTCGGCGCGCCATCGCCGCAATCGAATAGATCGAAGGTATTGTGGTGGATGTAGTCGGTGGGTGTGGCGGTGAGTCCCAGCTGAATCGCGTCGAAATGATCGAAGATGGCTTTATAACGCTGGTAGATTGAGCGATGGCTTTCGTCAGCCACAATCAGGTCATAATACCCGACTGACAGGCGCTCAAAAACCTGCATCATGCTGGGGTAGGTGGAGAACTGGATGCGTGATCCCGATGTTTCGCCGTTCTCAATACGAGCGAGGCTTTCATTCGGAAGGTACGTTTTAAACTCCGACATCGCCTGGCGAACAAGTTCACGGCGATCCGCCAGGAATAATACCCGTTGCACTCGCTTGGAACGCAGCAAGGTATCCACCAATGCGATGGTTGTGCGGGTCTTGCCGGTGCCGGTTGCCATCACCAGTAAGAATTTGCGTTTAGCTGCGTCGACTCCTTCCGTTACACGGCGAATGGCTTCGTTCTGGTAGTCCCGGCCTGCAATACCGGCATTGATGGCGACCTCTTGGAGGTGTTGCGAGTGCCGCTTCTGGTGTTTCAGTCTTTCAAGGTCGTCACGCGTATAAAAGCCTGCGATCTTTCTCGGCGGATAGCGGTCACGATCCCAAAACTGGATTTCTTTGCCGTTGGTTAGAAAGATGAAAGGATCAACACCAAACTTGGCTTTGATAGCGTCTGCATAATCGGCCGCTTGGCGTTTACCGGCGAGTTCGTCTCGAGACGAGCGCTTGGCTTCGACGACGGCAAGAGGTATTTGGTCTGAGCCCAGCAAGACATAGTCGGCAAACTGCCCATTGCCGTATGCCCCGCTTGGGTCTGCTGTTTGCAACAATACCTCTTCGACGAGAGTTCGACGGTTCTTCGACCAGCCCGCGCGCGCAAGTTGGGTGTCAATCAGTTCGGTTCTGGTTGAGGACTCATTACGATTGAGTTCAGACACAATTCATCCTCTCTGCTTTAGGCCGATTTAGCTTCGACGGGTTGCTGATCAACACATTTGTTAATCCGAGGTAATCACGGCATTTTTTACCCCATACAAAGCCAACTGATTCCTTAGCCTCAACGGGCATTCCGCCTCCTTGAAAGCTGTGGATAGGTGAACAGTCCATGCACCATTTTCGCAGTATGTGACCGGCTGTTGCAGCAAGCTGCTTCATCCTCAATGCTCCGCTATTCATTCCGAAGTCCATCTCCGTAATCTCAGGTAGAAGTTGATCCGGGTGCGGCACCAGTTCCAACTCGACAATGCGAGTCCACTGAATGTCTTGGTCGTTTTGCTCATGAGACTCAACTTTTGCACCTTTCATTATTATAATTTTTTCACAGTGCGCATATCCTCTAAAACACAGTCATCGTCCATGATATAACCTGTGTTTGAAAGACTGTTAAACGCATAAGTTAGCTCACTTCACTGATGAGTTCGGCAATAATCGCCAACTTCAATTGTTTGTTGGCATTTTTAAAATCGTACTGAATACCATCAACAACAGCTCGCGCCTGATTTCTTAGTTGTTCATTCAGATACGCTATTTGGTCTTTTGCCCCTTGCTCGTTAACAACACGGAATACTGTCACCTGGGTATCTACATTAGCCTTCAATTGATGCGAATGCACCAATATGCCAGTTGATCCAGGCGATCACTAAACTCGATAAGGCGGTATTCTGCATCCAAACTATGATTTTGCAGCCATTTATTAGGCGGCGCTTTACCAAGGAAAGCGGCTATTGATTCCAGCCAGGCTTCATCAGTTTCTTTGTTATTTTGCAGTCTTAAGATAAAGGCTTTAAGTCCTTGCAAATCAATGGTGTATTTTTCTAACCCCGCGTACTTTTTGGTTATAGCGGTGCTAAGATCGGCCAGGTTTAAATCAGCAGGTTCTTTAAGCGCACTGGCTAGCTGGTCTTTAAAACTTTTAAGCAGGTTTTCATACGCTTTGTTTAAGATATTTAAGTGCCTAACCAGTTCATTTAAAAAATCGTTTGGATTGTTGGTATTCAAGTCTGTTCCAACATACGACGGATAACCGCAAGCCTGGGGCAATGTTTCAAATAGCAGCTTCTTGGGCTTTGCGTATTCTGAAAGGCATCACGAACTGCAATCGTTTGAGAATCCAGGGTTTTCATTGAAAGTGTGTATTGAGGTAACTGGGCAATAAATTTCGCCAATGGCTTTACAATGTCAAGCAATGTGCTTTCTTACTGGTACTTTTCCTATCAGTTTTTCCAGATAGCTATTAAACAGGTTGGCTCTTATTCCTGTGAAGTCGAAAGCTTCAACAGAGAACAGTTCAGGGCGTTTAGCTAAAATTTCGAAAACTTCCTGGGTAACTAATGGGCAAAAAACATCGCTTTCGTAGAGTGCCAGCGATCTTTGATTAGCCATATAGTAGGCTACAAAAATTAACGATGACACACCTTTTTGCACACCATAGGGTGGTTTTTCTATGAGCGAATAGATGTCTGTCAATTTTCGTGGCGAAGAGCTGTTCGCTAAGAAATCATTGATCCCCTGCCAAACATATGAAAACCGGTATTTATTTTCAGCAGGTGGTGCCACTAATTGCCACAAACCTTTTTTATTGGCATGAATGCCTGTCTCTTTAAAGACGGCACGATAAATGGTTTTTTCGGCAGGGTATTTTGTGCTGTCAAAGCCGAGATCTTCTAAATGGGCGTTTGATAACAATGCCTGAATCAGTTTATTTTTGGCACCATTAGCCTACCCTGATGTTTTATCGCGATTTGTCAGCTCATTTTTAACTAACGGTGCTTGGTCATAAACCGTTTCTAATACATTGGATAATTGATTTTGTAATTCGCGCCGCGTAGGTAATTTCAGTCGCTCGCCTCGCCAAACTCATCGATTCGATTCGGGTTGCTCCAAATATTGACTTAAAATTTCTGCTTCGATGTGCTTAATAGTGTGTAGACGATCTTTCAACTCTCTTTGCGCCACTGGATCGGATTTGAACTCTGCTCGCTCGGATTGAATGCTTTATAAGGCCATCGCTTCTGTAACAACCTTTTTAATTCGAGATGCGTTTTCGCATAAAACGTAAATATTTAATGGATCGAGGTACGTTTTGACAATGCTTGTTGGCGCCAACAATTGCTTCACAGTCCGTGCTGGTTTCGTTTCGCCTTTTCCGGCAGGTTAACCACTCTCCTTAGTGTAACGAGGCCGAATAAGTTTCGCTTGCTCTATGGCTCACCGCTTCGCTGTCCGGTACGTTTCCGCACCTTCGCTATGCGCTTCCACGCATGACCGGCTCTTGCCCCCCGTGTCCCGTTGCCGGTACACGACAGACCGAAGCTACATGTCTAATCGACAATTTACATGGCAACCTCCTCTCAGGCCGGGGGACAGCGCACCGAAAATCACAAAAAGCACCAACATATTCAAATAGATAGCATGTTTTAGATCGACGCCCAAAGGGTAAGTGGCTGTGTCTACAATAGTCTTATTACTTTCGTGCCTTCGCGCTTTTCGTGGACTAACTGCGGTTTTTAGGGATAGCTGCGATCAGCTATCAATTTAATCGGCGATTTCAGCTCAAACCCCTGCCCCCAGTGGCGGTTGCCTGGGCTGTGACCATTTATGGCCGGCCAGATATATAGAGGCTAGAGCTGAATATTCCTAATCAGCAGAAAATGTTATATCGAAAATCGCTGTTTTAACTTATTATCAGAAGGATTTAGCTGAAAGCAGTTCTTTCGGCTTCTTAATCGGTCACTCATTTAATTTTAATAACAAGAGCTTAACGATGAATACATTTCCAATTGATCTTGGCGCTTATCAGCGCATAACTCTGAACACCAGCAATAAAACCCTAACAAACGAGCAGCGGGCCAGCCTCAAGGCTAATATTCAACTGTGCCGTGACGCGATCGTCTTCTTTACCGCTACCGGCGCTGCCAGAGGCGTCGGCGGACATACCGGCGGTCCCTACGATACCGTGCCCGAAGTCGTGATTATGGACGCTTTGTTTCGCGGCGATGCCGATCAATACGTGCCGATTTTTTTTGACGAAGCAGGGCATCGTGTGGCCACTCAATATCTAATGTCTGCCTTGAACGGTGACCTGCCCGCAGAACAACTGATGCGTTATCGCGAGGCCCATTCGCATCTCCCAGGACATCCGGAACTGGGCTTTACGCCCGGCGTAAAATTTAGCTCGGGACGCTTGGGGCACATGTGGCCTTATGTCAATGGCGTGGCCATGGCCAATCCGTGCAAGATTCTGTTCTGTCTGGGCTCGGACGGCTCCCAGCAGGAAGGCAACGATGCCGAAGCGGCACGCCTTGCCGTTGCGCAAGAGCTAAATGTCAAACTGATTATCGATGACAACGATGTCACCATTGCCGGTCACCCCTCGCATTATTTAACGGGATGTACGACCGCTAAAACGCTGGCCGGCCACGGTTTAACAGTTCTCGAGGGCGATGGCGAAGATATTGACGATCTGTATCAGCGTATTTGCACCGCCGTCAACACCGCCGGCCCGGTTGCTGTGATTAACCATCGTCCGATGTGCCCGGGAATTGTGGGTCTGGAAGGCTCCACCCATGGTCATGACGTGATTACCGTGAAACTGGCAATTGAATACCTGGAATCCCGCGGACAACAAGCCGCGGCCGATCATCTCAAAGGCATCAAGGCGCCCAAGCACGACTATGTATTTAAGGGATCCAGCGACAAATGGGACGCCAACCGCAACGTTTTCGGCGACGCCGCTGTTGCGATCTTAGGACGCATGAGCGAAGCCGATCGGGTTGAAAAAGTGCGCGTGATAGACAGCGATCTGGAAGGCTCCTGCGGCCTGAAAAAAATCCACGATGCCTATCCTGAAGTGTTTATCTCCTCCGGCATCATGGAACGCGGCAATTTCTCGGCTGCGGCCGGTTTCGGGATGGAAAAGGGCAAACAAGGCATTTTTGGCACTTTCAGCGCCTTCCTGGAAATGTGTATTTCCGAGATCACCATGGCGCGCTTGAATAATTCCAATGTGCTCTGCCACTTTTCCCATTCGGGGATTGATGATATGGCCGACAATACCTGCCATTTCGGTCTGAACAACATGTTTGCCGACAACGGTTTGAGCGACGGCTATGCGACCAACCTTTACTTTCCCGCTGATCCGAACCAGATGAAAGCCTGCATGGAAACCATCTTCTTCAATCCGGGCCTGCGTTTTGTGTTCTCGACCCGCTCCAAGGTTCCGATGATTCTGGATAGCAACGGTGATGAATTCTTTAGCGGCAACTACAAGTTCGTTTCCGGCAAGGATGAAGTGATCCGCGAGGGGACTCAAGGTTATATCGTCAGCTTCGGTGAAGCCTTGTACCGCGCCCTGGATGCGGTAGAGCGTCTGAAGCAGGAAGGCATTGATGTTGGTCTGATCAACAAACCAACCTTGACGGCCATCGATGAGGACATGATGGCTAAACTGGGCGCATCGCCTATGGTGCTGGTGGTGGAATCCTTCAACCGTAAAACCGGTTTGGGTAGCCGTTTTGGCTCCTGGTTGCTTGAACGCGGTCATGCGCCCAAATACGCGCATCTGGGCACGCATCAGGAAGGCTGCGGTGGGCTATGGGAACAATTTCCGCATCAAGGCATCGATCCGGTAGGCATCATGGCCAAGGTTAAGGAACTGCTGAAAGCTTGATCCGATTAAGCGTTCAGAAGGGGCGGCTTTAGCCGCCCTTTTTTTATTGCTAAAAAGCCGGATCGGCAAGACTTCGTCCGCATTACGTATCTGCCGCTATGGTTTTAGCTGTTTTGCAAAACCAGCAGTCGATTGTTGGCGGGCATGGCAAAATCAGACACTAATTTAAGGCCGATGGATGTTGCTAAAGACAGAACGTATTCACTATCTTTAATGCCACTTAAGGCATTCTGGCTTTTAAGCCATTGGTCAAAACAGGCATTGCTGTCACTGGTATAAGTTCCGTTATAGTTAAACGGGCCATACATACAAAGCATCGCGTTGGCATTCATGTAAATGGTCAGGCGCTCAAAGAAACTCTGCACTTCATCCCGGCTCATGATATGCAGCGTATTGGCGGTGAATAATGCGTCTATAGATCTGCATGGCCATACCTCATCTGTAACATCCAGGCTTAAAGGCGGTTTCAGGTTGGCTAATTGCGCGTCTTCCTGCCACAAACGGATACCGGGAATATGTTCAGCCTTATCGGTAGGCTGCCATTCAACATGCGGCAGGTGTTTGGCAAAATAACAGGCGTGCTGACCCGTGCCGCTGCCGATTTCCCAAATGGTGGCTGGCTGAGAAAAAATGCTTCTAATAATCTGCAAAATGGGGGCTTTATTATTTTCACAGGCCTGTGAAAAAGGTTTATGAGTCATTATTTACGATGGATTGATGTTATCTTACAGTGTCAACTGTACTGTTTTTAAAAATGCAAGTAAAACAAATCAATAGCATGACGCAAGCTGATGGGGCTGACTGGAATCGTCTGGCCGGCGTTGCTTACCCCTTTCTGCGTCATGAGTTTTTATTGGCGCTGGAGCAAAGCGGTTCGGTCTCCGCGCAAACGGGCTGGGTTCCTTCCCATTTGCTGGTGTTGGATGATGATCAACTGGTTGCGTTGATGCCGCTGTATCTCAAACAGCATTCCTGGGGCGAATATGTGTTTGATCATCAGTGGGCACAGGCTTATCAGCAGCAGGGACTCGATTATTACCCAAAAGGCTTGACAGCCATCCCGCTGACACCTTGTCAGGGCGCGCGAATTGTTATTCAAGCCGGTACCGGCCCGCTTCAAGTCATGCAAGCATTGCTGGACTTTATCAAAAAGCTTTCAGAACAAGGTGGTATTTCTTCATGGCATTGCTTGTTCCCGATCGAGCAGCAGGCCGAACAGTTACGGTCATTGGGCTTGAGTATTCGCGAGGGTGTGCAGTTTCACTGGTTTAACCGTGGTTACCACGATTTCGATGACTATCTGCAAAGCCTGAGCGCCGGCAAACGCAAAATGCTCAAGCGCGAGCGGTGCCTAGTCAGCGAACAGGGCATTCGTATCCTGCGTATCGCGGGACCGGATGTCAGTGATTTGCAATGGCAGGTATTTTTTCAGTTTTATTCGATGACGTATTTGAAAAGAGGCTCGCAGCCTTATTTGAATCTGGCGTTTTTTCAGCAAATAGCGGCCACCATGCCCGAGCAGCTACTATTGGTTCTGGCGTTAAAAGACGGCCGCTATGTGGGCGCGGCATTGAGTTTTGTCGGCGACGAGACCTTGTATGGCCGCTATTGGGGCTGTTATGAAGACTATAATGCCCTGCATTTTGAAGCCTGCTATTATCAGGGACTGGACTATTGCATCGAGCAGGGCTTGCAGCGGTTTGATTCCGGTGCTCAAGGCGAACACAAGATTTCGCGTGGATTTGAGCCAATCACCACGTATTCCGCGCACTGGATTAAAGATGCCCGGTTTGCCAAAGCGATCGAACAGTTTATAGCCAGAGAGCAAAAAGCCCTGCAGTTTTATAAACAGGATGCGGCCGTTTTTCTGCCGTTTAAACAGCAAAACCAATAATTCAAATAAATGTTTTCGGAGCATACCTGTTAAATGGCGAGAAAATTTGGCCAGAAGACGTATTGAGCTAAATTTGAGGGCGTTTACGCCATAAAATCAGGCGGTATAGCATCATGCAAAATAATGAAATCAACAGAACATTGATTACCGCTGCATCACCAAGCCTGGAGTAAGGTGTTAATCCTGCCATGGGCGTAATTGCCCCTCTGAGTGCTGTCGTTGTAAATAATGGCGCCTGATTAATGATCTTGCCATCCGGCGCCACAATGGCGGTCACGCCGGTATTAGTGGCACGTAATAAAAATCGCCCGGTTTCCATGGCCCGCATTTGGGCGATTTGTAGATGTTGATGAGGTTCCAGTGAGTCGCCAAACCAGGCGTCATTGGTTACATTGACAAGGTAGGCTGCGTCATTCAGTCTACGAATATGGGCATAGCCGAACGCATCTTCATAGCAAATGGAGGTAATAAACGGATAGCCTCCCGCTTTTAGTAAATCCTGATTCGCTCCGCCCGGTTTAAAATCACCTAATCTAATCTTTAGCTTATCCAGGATAAATCCGGATAGGGGTTGTAAAGGCAGATATTCGCCAAAAGGCAACAAATGATTTTTGCGATACATGCCTTGGTGCTTTCCCAAAGTAATGACAGCATTATAATTGTCATGTTGTGTAGCGCCTTTCGCAGGGACGCTGATAATCAAATCGCTTTGCCGTTTGGTTGCCTCAACATGCAGCGGCTGCAAAAAAGTTTCATTGACCTCGGCTAGATAGGCAGGAATAGCCGTTTCAGGCCAGACAATGACCGACGCATCCCAGTTTTCTTCGGTCATCCTCTTGTATCGCAAAAGCGTTTTGATTTTATTCTCGGGTCGCCATTTTTGGTCCTGGGTAATGTTGCCTTGAAGTAAGGCGACGTTAAAAGGTTGTCCGATAGCATAAGTCCATTCAATTGTTTGCAAACCACTGCCGGCTGCCCACACGAGAGCAATCATAGTCAGCAGTACTCCGCGCATTTTTTTATTGTAAAAAGCGGCAAGCAGGGCGGCTGCCGTCATGGCTAACACAAATCCCGTGCCATAAACTCCCAGAATGGGAATATATCCCGCCAAAGGTGTTTCTAATTGGCTATAGGCGATTTGCAGCCAGGGAAATCCGTTCAGCCATAAATAACCGCGCGTATATTCAATCAATATCCAAACCGTGGGCATGATTAAAATTTGCAGCAGACCGGAATTTTTGGGCATCGCCATGACTGAAAGATATCCAGCCAATGCTGGAAACATGGCCCAGACACCAACAAATAGACTGGTAAGGGCAATGGACGCCATGACGCTGGCGCCGCCAAAATCATGAATGCTGATATAAACCCAGGAGACGCCGGTACCGAAAGCGCCCAGGCCGAATAAAAAACCTCTTAATGCGGCGCGTCCGGGCGTGATGTGTAGCCAGGATGCAAACAAAAAACAAAGTGCAGCGAGCGCCAAATATGCGTATTGAAAAGGGGCAAAAGATAACATGAGAAAAATGCCTGCGAATAGGCAGCAAAAGTCCCAAAATTTACTGTATGGATAACGCAATTTTGTCATGTTTACAAAAACGGGCTTTATCTGCCGATCCAACTTCGGCACTTAAATTTGATTACAATCAAGCTCTGGCGCAAACCCAGACATCTACACGGTTAACACCGGCTTTCTTAAGTAGGCGGGCGAGTTCATGAGCGGTCGAGCCTGTCGTCATGACATCATCAAGAATGGCAATGTGTTGGACTTCAATTGGTTTGATGACCGAGAAGGCCTTATCCAGATTCTTGCGGCGTTGCCTAGCCGGCAAACCGGTCTGATGCGCAGTATTTCGTTGGCGTTGGCAGGACGAAATATCAAGCGGAATGTCCAATTCTTTGCAGACAGTGCGGCCAATCTCTATGGCCTGATTGAAACCGCGCTGCCGGTAGCGGGCTTTATGCAGCGGCACCGGTATCAGGCAATCCGGTTTTTCGGCCGTTTGCTTGAGGTGTTCAGAGAGCAGCGTTCCGAGCAGGCGTGCGTTTTTATAATGGGCATTGAATTTCAATGACGTTATCAGGTGGCGAATGGCGCCTTGATGCAGGAATGGCGCATAAGTCCGGTCAAAAGCTGGAGGGTGGCTTTGGCAGCGGCCGCAAAGGGTCGGGCCATTCATGCCTACTTCAAAGGCTTCAGCGCAGCGATAGCAGCTGTTGCTGTTTCTGTGCAAGTGGCGATAGCACAGATTGCAAATGTCACGCGATTCAAATCCTGGATTTCCGCACAAGATGCAGGTAGGCGGCAGCAGGTAATCCTGTATAATATTGATCCAGTTGTTTACTATTTTCATTTAAACAGGTTGACAAGATTGTCGTGCCTCAAGCGATACTCAAGCCGGAGATTAACAGAATGTCTGCAAGTTCTGCAATTAGCTTTCAAGTTACAAAATCTATTCGCCATGATTGGCAGCTGGACGAAGTACAGGCTCTTTATGCCTTGCCATTTAGTGATCTGATTTTCAAGGCACAAACGGTGCACCGGGAAAATTTTGATCCGAATGAAGTTCAGGTGAGCAGCCTGTTGAGCATAAAAACAGGTTCCTGTTCGGAAGACTGCGGCTATTGCCCGCAAAGTGCGCGATATGATTCCGATTTAACGCCGGAAGCCTTAATGCCGGTTGAGAAGGTGCTACAGGCTGCGCAGCAGGCCAAAGCTCAGGGTGCATCGCGGTTTTGCATGGGCGCGGCCTGGCGGCAGCCAAAAGACAGGGATATTGAGCGCGTAGTGGAAATGGTACAGGGCGTTAAAGCGCTGGGCATGGAAACCTGTGTGACGCTGGGCATGTTGACCGATGCGCAAACGGCCAAGCTTAAGGCAGGTGGTCTGGATTATTACAATCACAATCTGGATACTTCGGAGGATTATTATTCCGAAGTCATTACCACGCGCACTTATCAGGACAGGCTGGACACACTGGAGCGGGTAAGAGAAGCGGGTATCAACGTCTGCTGCGGCGGCATCGTCGGCATGGGCGAAAGCGCCGATGATCGCGCCAATCTGTTGATCCAACTGGCCAATCTGCCCAAACATCCTGAAAGCGTGCCGGTGAATATGCTGGTACAGGTGGAAGGCACGCCACTGATGGGTGCCGAAGCGCTGGATCCCTTTATTTTTATCAGAACCATTGCGGTGGCCAGAATTATGCTGCCGGAATCACGCGTGCGATTGTCGGCCGGCCGTAACAAAATGAGCGATGAAATGCAGGCGCTATGCTTTTTGGCCGGGGCCAACTCGATTTTCTATGGGGATAAATTGCTAACCACCGATAATCCCATGACTAACCATGATTTGGCCTTGTTTGAGCGATTGGGCGTGCATTCGGGCGGTTCACATTACGCTTGATGAATTAAGGCATCCAGTTGCCAATAAAAAAATTATTAACCACAAAGACGCGAAGGGCACGAAGAATGAAATTTAAAGCTTCGTGTCTTCGTGGTGATTGATAACAAGCCATTTATGAAGTCCTCATTCCCAGAATTAGCAGCCGGGCTCGACGCTATTGCCCAACAGGGTTTGTATCGATCAAGGCGAGTCATAACATCCCCTCAAGGCATTAACCTGGAAATTGATGGCAAAAAAATCGTCAATTTTTGCAGTAATGATTATTTGGGCTTGGCCAATCATCCGGCTGTCGTACAGGCCTTTAAAACCGCGGCCGATCACTACGGCGTCGGCACTGGTTCGGCGCATTTGATCTGCGGGCACACTGCCGCGCATCATGCCCTGGAAGAAGAATTGGCCGCATTTACCGGCCGTGAGCGGGCTTTATTATTTTCCACCGGTTACATGGCCAATATGGGGGTCATTTCGGCGTTGGTGGGGCGCGGCGATGCGGTGTTTGAAGATCGCTTAAACCATGCCTCATTACTGGATGGTGGTTTGTTATCCGGCGCACGTTTTAAGCGCTATGCCCATGCCGATGTCGATCATCTGGATGGGTATCTAAAAAATGCTGGGGGCAACAAGCTTATCGTGACCGATGGTGTATTCAGCATGGATGGCGATTTTGCACCGATCAAAGCATTGGCCGCTGCCGCAAAAGTGCATGATGCCTGGCTGATGGTGGATGATGCGCATGGACTGGGTGTGATCGGCGAGCAGGGCGGCGGTATTTTGGACTATTACGGTCTTAATCAGGAGCATGTGCCGGTTTTGATGGCAACCTTGGGCAAGGGACTGGGAACTTTTGGCGCCTTTGTGGCCGGCTCCGAAGTGTTGATTGAAACCCTGATTCAGAAAGCCCGGACTTACATTTATACTACGGCTTTGCCGGCCGCTGTTGCTGAAGCGACGCGGGCCAGTTTAAACATCGTTATAGCAGAAGGCTGGCGCAGGGATAAGCTCAATGCCCTGGCGGAGCATTTTAGAAGGGGTGCGAAACAGCTTGGCTTGCAACTGCTGGCATCCTCCTCGGCCATACAGCCTATCATCATCGGAGATAGTCATCGGGCGCTAGCTGTCAGCCGCGCCTTATTGGATCAAGGGCTGCTGGTCAGCGCCATTCGTCCGCCCACCGTACCGCAAGGCAGCGCAAGGTTGCGGGTGACTTTCTCGGCATTGCATGAACAACAGCACATCGACCGCTTGCTGGATGCTCTGGATAAAACCCGCGCATAGCCCTGAGGCCACAAGTGATAAAAATTCACCAGGAAACATTCGGCCAAGGCAAACCGATCGTGCTGGTGCATGGCTGGGCCATGCATACCGGCATCTGGCGTAATTTTGCCAGGGCCTTGGCGCAACATTATCTGGTCACCTGCATCGATCTGCCGGGGCATGGCCGCAGCGAAACAGTGCAGCCTTTTACGCTGGAGCAGATGAGTGCGGCGTTGGTAAAGGCAGTGCCTGATACGCGGTGTTGTTGGGTGGGTTGGTCTTTGGGGGCTACTGTGGTATTGGATATCGCTCGTCACTTCCCTGATCGGGTTGATGCGCTGGTGCTGCTGGCTGGGAATCCTGCCTTTTTACAAACGGCATCCTGGCCCGGTATGAAAGGCAAGCTGCTGGATAATTTCGCCGGGAATTTGCAGGCTAATTGTCAGGCGACATTGCTTCGATTTTTATCTCTGCAAATTAATGGCTTGGAAGATTCCAAGGCGCTGATAAAAGAGTTAAAGCAATCGGTTACCGAATGTGCTGCGCCGTCTCATGATACCTTGCAGGCCGCTTTGGATATTCTGAAAAAGGCGGATATGCGGCCGGTATTGTCGGGGCTAAAACAGCCAGTGTCGGTCATACTAGGCGCAAGGGACACTCTGGTTCCGGTAGCGGTAGGTCAAAAAATACAACAACTGAATGCCGGTTGTGAGTTGGCGATTATCGACAGGGCTGGGCATGTGCCATTTTTATCACATCAACAGGAACTGGTGGCGATCATCTCACGCTTTATGGAGCGCATATGAGCGCTGTTGCTGACGTCGATAAAGGCAAGGTGAGACAGTCGTTTGCAGCGGCTTCACTAACCTATGATGGCGTTGCCGGCTTGCAGCGTGTCGTAGGCAGGGCGTTGCTCTCTAACATCGAAGCCGACAGTCTTAGCGGCAGCGTGCTGGATTTGGGTTGCGGCACCGGGTTTTTAACCCGCGAGATATTGGCGTTACCGGGTGCTGGGCACATGCTGGCGCTGGATATTGCTCTGCCCATGCTGCAAATGGCACGCTCAAAGCTGATGGGCAGCGTTAATGCCGGCTATGTCTGTGCCGATGCCGAACGACTTCCGCTCACGGCAAGCAGCATTGATAACGTATACTCCAATCTCGCCTTGCAATGGTGCCGGCATCTGGCGGCTGTTTTTACGGATATCCGCCGCGTTTTGAAGCCCGGGGGGCGTCTGGTGTTTACAACCTTTGGCCCGCAAACTTTACAGGAACTGAAAGCCGCCTGGGCCGAAGTCGATCATTATGACCATGTCATTGAATTTTATAGCGCGGGTGAGTTGCGGCATTTTCTTGAGCGGGCGGGATTTACAGAGGTTCACGTCATCGGCAAAGTGTATACATCAACCTACAGTTCGGTGATGGCATTGATGCGAGAGTTAAAGCACATCGGTGCGCATAATGTCACGGCGGGGCGCAATAAACGGCTCACTACCAGGACGCAAATGCAAGCCATGATCAACGCCTATGAAAAACAGGGCGCCGATGCTTGGATTTCTGCCACTTACGAAGTCATCAGCGTGCAGGCGAGAGCCTAAGCGCATGGAAAGAGGCTACTTCATCACCGGCACGGACACCCATGTCGGCAAAACCTGGACCACGATTGCGCTGATGCGGTACTTCAAAAATCAGGACAAATCCGTTGTCGGTATGAAGCCAGTGGCTTCAGGCTGTTTTATACAGGATGGCAAGCTCAGCAATGAAGATGCGCTGTTGATACAGGCTAATTCATGCATCGCTATCGAATATGATTTGATCAATCCCTATGCCTATAAAATGCCGGTTTCACCTCATATCGCCGGTGCCGACAACCCGGTAGAACTGGATAAAATACTATCCTGTTTTAATGAGCTGAAAGAACAGGCTGACATCGTGCTGGTTGAAGGCGCCGGCGGCTGGTTTGCGCCGTTAAATGCGCGTGAGGATAATGCCGATTTGGCAAAAACGCTGGCTTTGCCGGTGATTTTGGTGGTGGCAATCCGGCTGGGCTGCATCAATCACGCAAAATTAAGCTATCAAGCAATGCTACATTCAGGCGCACCGTGTGCGGGCTGGATAGCCATGTGCAGCGATCCCGATATTCTGTGCCGGGAACAAAATATCAACACGATAAAAAAAGCGCTGGATGTGCCGTTATGGGGGGTGCTGCCGTATTGCGCTTCGGCGGATTTTGATGCCTTGGCAGCGGCTATCGCTGTCGATTAAATAAAGCATGACAAAGCCTGGGTTTAAGCCCTATTATTTTTCTTTTTTGCTTGGGTCGCCGTTTATATAGCGGCACACGGTTAACACATGTCGATTCGTACTTTCTCCACTTTTAATATCGCTTTAATTACAATGGTCATGGTGTCCGGTTGCGCCTCAACCCGGCAAATCTCCATTGATCATCCGACAACGCAGGCGCAGCCGTTCCAGCCATTACCCGGTTTTCAGGTCATTGATGGTGATGATTACTATGTGCGCCTGACGTCAGAATTTGAATTCAAAGGCGATAATGTCTTAAAAAGCGGCTGTTCCACTATTACACCATCCTATGATAAAAGCGATTCGTCTGCCGCGCTGATCTATAGTGTGCGTAACGATGTCGTCAAGCTTAACAGCGAAGCAAGCGGTTTTTTATATCAAGCTACCACCGGAAAGTGCAACTTCAAGTTCGATGCCAAGAAATTTTATCTGACTCCCTGGATTCGTCTCGATTCAGGCAAGGAAACCCAGGTGGACTACAGCTTTCTTACCAACGCCAATAGCGATCTGAATGTCTCCAGTCTGGTCAGCGATGTCAATGCCGCCAGCGGCCTACTGGCATTAACCGGCGTCGGCATGGGCGTAGCGGTGATGGGGCAGTTTGCCGGGCAGTGGGTCAATAATAAGCCGCAAACGGCGGCGCCCGTCGTTCAGTCGTCTGCCAAACACAGTGCAGAATCACACTCCTTGCCGGCCGCTACCGCGTTTTCGGGTAAAACCGGCACACTCAATCAGAGCTCATTCAAAGTCTATGAAGTGGAGGAAGGCGGAATTCACGTGTTTGGTTCAGAGCCCAGGTTGCTGGGCGAGCTCAAGCTCTACCCTGAAATTATGCCGTCTTTGCTGTTGAAGAATAATGCCGATGGCATTCCCGATGCGCGTGATTTATCACTGGAAGAAATAAACAATTCACCGATCAAATCAGCCGCGGGCGAAATAAGCCTGCAAAAACTGATCGAGCAATCCAAGCATCCGGCCAAACCCAGTCTAAAACCGGACTGGGCCAATTACGCCGATGTAGAAGGCAATTGCCGAAAACTGAAGCTGGTCATGAAGGATTTAGGTTTTAACAAGTTTGATCGCAATGCCGTGCTGTATTACTTTTTGGCGAAAAACAGCGACTGGAAAAATTACAATATTACCGGACAAAAAGCGCTGGCTGAAGATATACGTCCCAATACGCTGGCTGAGTATCGCAGCAAGGATTTTGGCCAATGTCTGGCGGCTGATGACTACGTCGTGATGAAAGCGATGGGTTTGCCGGTCAACACCCAGTCTGACTGGCGTACAATCGGAGAATCAAGGCAAAAGAAGGAGCAATTGTTCTCGCCGTTAAAGTCGATAGAGCGTCAGCTGCTTTCCGTACTCAAAAATCCCAATACCGCTGAAATGGAGCAGCAGCTATTTCCTTTATTGACTTCGGCAAAAAATGGCGAGGGCACGGTATTGCTGCAAAATCATTTGGGCGATTTCGGTCTGGAAACGTTATTAAATTCACCTGGACCTGTGGTTGCTTCGGCTCCTGAGTCTGCCGTAGCGCCAACTGCACCGGCGCCTGCTGCAACGGCAGCACCCTTAGCGGCTACACCCGCTCCATCTGCCGCTTTGGCATCAAAACCCACGGCCATTCCGGGAGAGGGTGTTATTGTAAGTGCGCATCAATTGGCGCAGGTTTTTTCGGGACTGGCCATCGGTGAACTGAGCTGCGCGCGCCCTGCGCCAGAGCAGCAGGGCAAGCCCTCTGCTAGCATGGGAATTTTATTGTTTACCACGCAAGCGGGAAGTCCGCGTGCCAAGGGCGGTGCCATGGAATTTGAATTTGCCGGAGGCAAAATTATACGCATCGCTTTTCAGCTGCCCTCACACCACGATTTTGAGCAGGATTTGCTGGATAATCCTGAAGTGGGCGGCTGCCGCATTGATCCCTCTTTTTTGGCCAAGCTGCACTAAAGTTGACTTCAAGGAAAATATAAAACATACTTTTTGTGCGGTTAATACAACTATAAACAACTGAGGAGAAAATTATGGCTTTAATTACGTGGACAGCTAGTCAATATGGTACCAATGTCGGTTTCGCAGATGAAGAGCACCAAATTTTATTTGGCAAGCTGAATAAATTATATGATTTGGCAACTGGCGGAGCAGCCCGTTCTGCAATAGGTGAGCAATTGGATGATTTGATCGCCTATGTTGTTGGTCATTTTGCTCATGAAGAAAAAGAAATGCAGGCCAAAAATTATGCGGGTCTTGCGGCTCACAAGGCCGAACATGATGCACTCGTGGGTGTTTGCGCAGGGTTGCAAACAAAATTTCATGCGGGTGAAGCAGATGTCACCGAGGAAGTTGGGCAAATGGTTAAAGGCTGGTTAGATAATCATATCCCTACCTTTGATATGTTTTATGCCGATGCATTGAATAGTTGATAAGACTTTAAATTTTAAAAAAAGCCTGTGAATCACTCTGATTCACAGGCTTTTTTTTGGGTAAAACAAAATCATGGCAAGGACATCTGGTGTAGAAAGCCATCATAGGTTAGAATTTCTCGGTTTATTTGTGATGCTTATTAGGTTAAAGGATCGAACGGGCTTATTGGCGCGGCTTGAAATTACAAAAAAATTTAGCACATACAAGAGTTTATAACTACTAACGAGGAGGCTGCTCCGTGAGAAAAACAAAGCAACTATTCGCAGCACTGATCTTGATGGCTTTTGGCCTAGAGTCAGCGCAAGCGGCATATACGCTCAATTTAATGAAAGGGGTCACCGAGGTCAGTAATGATATCTATGACCTGCATATGTTGATTCTATGGATTTGTGTATTCATAGGCATCGGCGTATTTGGCACTATGTTTTACTCAATTTACCATCATCGTAAATCCAGAGGACATAAAGCGGCGCAGTTTCATGAAAATACCACCGTGGAAATTATCTGGACCATTATCCCCACCCTGATTTTGGTCGCTATGGCTATTCCTGCGACTAAAGCCATGATGGAACTGGATAATGTGCAGGAATCCGATATGTCCATCAAGGTCACCGGCTGGCAATGGAAATGGGAATATGAGTATCTGGATAATGGCATTCATTTTTTTAGCAGCCTAGATGAAGCCAGTAATAAAGCTCGCCAGGTCGGCGCTGATGTCGACCCGCGCAGCGTTCCTCATTATTTGTTGAACGTGGATAAGCCTTTGGTGATTCCAACCAAAAAGAAGATTCGTTTTGTGTTTACTGCGGCTGACGTCATTCATTCCTGGTGGGTGCCTGAATTGGGCTGGAAAAAAGACACTATTCCCGGATTCATTAATGAAGCCTGGACTTCTGTCGACAAGCCGGGTACTTACCGGGGTCAATGTACCGAGTTGTGCGGTAAAGATCATGGTTTTATGCCCATCGTTGTGGTTGCGATGGATCAGCCTGACTATGACGCCTGGGTGAAGAGGACTCAGGACGAAATAGCAAAAGGCCCTGATCTGGCAGATCAAAGCCGCGATGAGCTGGTTACCAAAGGCGCTGCCGTGTACGCTAAAAACTGCGCCTCGTGCCATATGGCGGGTGGTGAAGGCGTTGCTGGGGCTTTCCCTGCAATAACCGGAAGCTCTGTTGTGAAGGGTGATATTAAGGCTCAAACTAGTCTTTTATTGAACGGTAAAGGCATGATGCCGGCTTTTGGTAAAATGTTAAAATCGGATGAATTGGCGCAAGTTATCACGTATACCCGAAATGCTTTAGGCAACTCGGTGGGTGATGAGATTCAGCCCAAAGCCATAGAGGAGTTGTTGCCTAAAACGGCTGCAGCAGCGGATGAAGAGGAAGCAGAGGCGCCTAAGGAAAAAGTCGATGCCAGTGTTGAGATGTCAAAGGACGATTTGATTGCGCGTGGTGAAGGTGTTTACTCCAAAAACTGTGCGTCTTGTCATATGGCCGATGGCGCGGGTATGCCAGGAGCATTTCCTGCCATAACCGGAAGCTCAGTAGTAACGGGCAATATCAACGCACAAGTTGATTTTATTTTGAAAGGCAAAGGTATGATGCCGGCTTTTGGCAAAACATTGAATGCAGTTGATTTTGCCGCCGTTGTCACCTATACACGCAACAAATTGGGTAATTCAGTGGGCGATTCGATACAGCCAGCAAAAATTCAGGCGTTGCAATAGGCCTCGCCAAATGACTGCGTCGATGATGTAAAGGTATTGATTTTTATTAACGATCGAATCTTTTTTAGATATTTAAGAGGTATAGACTATGTCCGCTGTAGTAGCTGAACATGATACACATGATGATCATCACGATCATGGTCCTGAAAAAGGGCTTTTAAGATGGATTATTACCACTAATCATAAAGATATTGGCACTTTATACTTGTTCTTTGCTCTGGCAATGTTTTTTGTCGGTGGCGCGATGGCCATGGTCATTAGAGCGGAATTGTTTGAACCTGGCATGCAATTTGTCCAGCCGCAGTTCTTTAATTCAATGACCACCATGCATGCCCTGGTCATGGTATTTGGTGCAGTGATGCCGGCCTTCGTAGGTTTGGCCAACTGGATGATTCCAATGATGATTGGCGCCCCGGATATGGCCTTGCCGCGCATGAACAACATGAGCTTCTGGATGCTGGTTGCCGGTGTTTTATTGCTGGCCAGTACGCTGTTCATGGAAGGTGGCGCGCCGGCTTCAGGGTGGACGCTGTATCCGCCTTTGGTACTGCAAACCGGTAAAGCCTTGCCTTTTGCGATTTTCTCGGTGCACTTGCTGGGGATCTCGTCAATCATGGGCGCCATTAACATCATCGCCACCATTTTCAATATGCGTGCCCCCGGCATGACCATGATGAAAATGCCGTTGTTTGTGTGGACCTGGCTGATCACGGCTTTTCTGCTGATAGCGATCATGCCGGTTTTTGCAGGTGCAGTGACCATGCTGTTGACGGATCGCTTCTTCGATACCAGTTTCTTTGATGCGGCTGGCGGCGGTGATCCGGTGCTTTATCAGCACATATTCTGGTTCTTCGGTCACCCTGAAGTGTATGTGATGATTCTGCCGACTTTCGGCGTGGCTTCGACCATTATTCCGGTATTCGCCCGTAAGCCGTTATTTGGTTACAGCTCAATGGTGTATGCCACAGGGGCTATCGCTTTTCTGTCCTTTATTGTTTGGGCTCACCACATGTTTACAGTGGGCATGCCAATTGCCGGTGAATTGTACTTCATGTATGCCACCATGCTGATTGCGATTCCGACCGGCGTTAAGGTGTTTAACTGGACCGCAACCATGTGGAAGGGTTCGATGACCTTTGAGACGCCGATGCTGTTTTCAATCGCTTTCGTGGTGTTGTTTACCATGGGGGGATTCACGGGCTTGATGATGTCGATAGCACCGGCTGACTTTCAGTATCACGATACCTACTTTATTGTGGCTCACTTTCACTACACTTTAGTTCCCGCATCAATATTCATTCTGATGGCGGCGGGTTATTACTGGCTGCCTAAATGGACTGGCCATATGTATGACGAAAGAATCGGTAAATTGCATTTCTGGTTATCAGTGATATCGGTGAATGTCCTGTTCTTTCCTCAGCATTTTCTGGGACTGGCCGGGATGCCACGCAGAATTCCCGATTATGCCGTGCAATTTGCAGACTGGAACATGATTTCAAGTATCGGCGGCTTTATCTTTGGCGCCAGCCAGTTGCTTTTCCTGTATATCGTTATTGACACTATTAGAGGTGGAACTGGCGAAAAAGTCAGTGATGAGGTGTGGGAAGATGCGCATAAACACGGTTTGGAATGGACATTGCCGTCGCCACCGCCGTACCATACTTTTACTACACCGCCAACAGTAATACCAACTGAACACATCTAGGCGTGGTTAACAGGCAGGCTGTTTCCGAGCAAGCAGTCTGCCTACAGCCATCAGGTAACAACACGCTAAAAGATACCTGGCCAGACCGGTTTGGGTATCAGGTGAAATATGAATACTAAACACAAAAATATTCTGACAGCATTGGTATTGGTTGCGGTTGCGGCCGTTATTTATGTGTTTGCAGTTTTAAGAGCGCTGTCCCAATGAACGCAGGCTCCCGGGAAAAAAATGCCAAGCTGGTGCGGATATTGTTTTTTGTTGCGGTGGGCATGTTTGGTTTTGGTTATGCGCTGGTGCCGCTCTATGATGTTTTGTGCGACATTACCGGCATCAATGGCAAAGTTGAAGCAGCCGCAGTCAAAGAGGTTGGCTACGCAGTAGACAAGAATCGAGAAATTACCGTCGAATTTATGGTCTCGCTAAATGAATCTACACCGATGGTGTTTCGTGCGGAAACCAAAAAATTGAAGATTCATCCGGGTGAATACTATACGGTGAATTTTTATGCTGAAAACCAGACCGATAAAGTAATGACTGCTCAGGCCATTCCAAGCATATCGCCTGGTCTTGCTGCCGAATATTTTAAAAAAACCGAGTGTTTTTGTTTTACGCAACAGACGTTTCAGGCGCACGAAGGCAAAACCATGCCGGTGCGTTTTGTTGTTGATCCTAAGTTGCCTGACAAATACAAAACAATTACGCTTGCATACACATTTTTTGACAATACTGAGCGATCAGTAAAAAAATAAAAGGGGAAGGTTATGTCTACTAATAACGCTTATTACATTCCGCATAAAGCGACCTGGCCGGTCATTGGTACTGCTGGTTTGCTTTGTATGCTGGCTGGATTTGCAAATTATTTAAACGGCTCATCTGTTGGCCCGGCCTGGATGATCATGGGGCTGGTGATATTTATTGTCATGCTGGCGGGCTGGTTTACCTTGCAAGCGGGGGAAAGCGAGTCCGGTATGTACAATACTCAGGTAGGTATCTCCTATCGCATGGGTATGATGTGGTTTATTTTTTCAGAAATCATGTTCTTCGCGGTATTTTTTGGTACGCTCTGGTACACCCGTAACTTGTCTGTGCCCTGGTTGGGCGGCGAAGGCACCGGCGCAGCCACCAGGGAATTGTTGTGGCCGTCCTATACCGCAACCTGGCCCACCAATGGCCCGGGCAATGTTGGCGGCGAATTTGAAGAAATGGGTGCCTGGGGTCTGCCTTTTCTGAACACCCTGATTCTGCTAAGCAGCGGCGTAACCTGCACCTGGGCTCACCACGGCTTGCTGGCAAAAAAACGCGAACAGTTGATACAGGGACTGATTGCGACAGTAGTCTTGGGCTTTCTGTTCGTTGCCTTTCAGGCTTTTGAATATCATGAAGCGTATACCGAAATGGGTCTGACCTTAGGCTCTGGTATTTATGGTTCTACCTTCTTTATGTTGACAGGTTTCCACGGTTTGCATGTGTGCATCGGCGCAATCATTCTAAGTGTGGTATTGTTCCGTAGCTGGAAGGGTCACTTTAAACCAGAAAATCACTTTGCCTTCGAGGCCGCGGCCTGGTACTGGCACTTTGTTGACGTGGTTTGGCTGGGCTTGTTTGTATTCGTCTACTTGATGTAGGCATAACAGACAGGGTCAAAAAAGCGCTGCTTAACAGGCAGCGCTTTTTTTTTGCCGGTTGTCCCGCCGGCCGCCGGGTGAATTATTTAACAGGGCCGGGCTGTGTCGCTTTGGGCATATTCATGTGCACGCCGAGTCCATGGGGTTTGAAAATACCTGTGGCAAATGCGATGAAAATGAAAATAAACAAAATGAGTGAAAGGGTAATCCGAACAGTCAGTGCTTTGACGGTCTTTTCCGATTGTTGCTGGCCTTTGTGTTTGACTAGATGAAACAAAGCGGAACCGAGGCTGATAATGATCAGAACAAAGGCAATAATTATGATGCTTTTTATAATCATGATGTCATAACGCTGGCAAGAAGAGCTGGTATTCTCGGTTATTCAGGTGTCTGTGCCAATAGGGTAAATAAAAAAAGTATGCTTATAAAGATAGGCAATCGTACATTACGATTGGAAATGGCGCCAACGCTGGCGTATCTGTGTCTGCTGCCGGTGTTGTTGGCACTAGGCAACTGGCAATTAGGCCGTGCGGAAGCGAAGCGGGAATTAATTCAGCAGCAACAGCAGAGAGCAGCGAGTGACGTCCTGGATTTTACTGCAGCGATTGCTGCCGATGCCGAGGCGCTGCGCTATAGAAGAGTGGAAATTACCGGTCAGTACGATCCAGCACATCAATTTTTGCTGGATAATCAAATTAGTGAGGGCAAAGCCGGTTATTATATATTGACTCCATTTTTGGTGCAGGGCACAGAACAGGCAGTTTTAATCAATAGAGGCTGGGTACCTGTAAACCGGAATCGTTTAATATTGCCCGACTTACCGATTCATACTCTTGAAACAACGCTTACCGGCCGCATAAATTATTTCCCTGTTGTGGGTATAAAACTCGCGGGTGCTGAGATACCCGGTGATGGCTGGCCATCGCTGGTACAAGTGGCTGACAGTGAAATGCTGGCCAAGAAATTAGGCTATGCATTATTGCCATTCCAGGTTGAACTGGATAAAGATTTAGCCGACGGTTTTAAACGCGAATGGCAGACAGCTACTGTCATGCCGCCAGAACAACACATAGCCTATGCACTGCAGTGGTTTGGCTTGGCGTTGACGCTTACAATTCTATTTTTTTGGTATAGTTTCAAGAAACAATGACTCAGCAACAGAAAAAAAATCGCCTGTTAATTCTGATTATTTTTGGCATGTCCATCGTTCCCTTCCTGATCGCCTGGGGATTAAAGCAAAATCCCGGACTGTTGAAAGGCAGAACTAATCACGGCGAATTGATTACGCCGATAGTCACCACTCAACGCTCTGATTTTACCGGCTTTGATCAGTTTAGCTCGGATAACATGGATCAACTGTCCGGGCACTGGCTGATTATCAATGTGATTCCGGTGCCGGGATGCAGTCAATTGTGTCTTGAGGCGATTCATAAGACCAAACAAATCCAGTTGATGTTAAGTAAAGAGTTGACGCGCACCCGGCGCGTTGTCCTTGTTTTTAATGACGTTGCCCCTGAAACTGCCGCTCAATGGTGGCGTGACGATACGCGATTATTAAGGGTTAAGCCCAGCGCTGCTGTGGTCAAAAAAATGACCGAAATCAGACAGGGTAATGTGCCGGAAGGTATGCTTTTTTTAATGGACCCCTTGGGCAATTTAATGATGCAGTATGAGCCGGGCTTCGACCCCTATGAAGTAAAAAATGATCTCATGCATCTTCTGAGAATTTCACAAATCGGTTAATGGCAATAACATGTTTAGAAAAATAACACTCTTAAGCGTTGTTTTAGCGTTAATAGTTATCATAGTAGGCGCCTACGTGCGTTTATCCGGTGCTGGTCTGGGCTGTCCTGACTGGCCTGGTTGTTACGGACAGGCCATCATTAGTGATAGTGCCGATTTCAAAGCGCAGGCCATGCAGGCGTTTCCCGACAAGCCACTGGATACCGGCAAGGCCTGGAAGGAAATGAGTCATCGTTATCTGGCGTCTGTGCTGGGAATCATGATCTTGTTGCTGGCACTGACTTCCTGGCGCGAAAAACATTGCCGGCCGGCGGCGGTAGCGGCTTCAGCCGGGCTGGTGTTTATAGTTGCCTTGCAGGCGGCTTTAGGCATGTGGGCCGTGAAAATGCAGGTGATGCCTATTGTCGTAACGGGTCATCTTGTGCTGGGCATGGTGACTTTTTGGCTACTGTTTTGGTTGTATCTGCGCGCAAATCCTGAAATCGTCAGCATAAAACCCAAGGCGGGACTTGGCGTTTTTGCCAACGTTGCCTTGCTGGTTCTGTTCTTGCAGATCGTTTTGGGTGGCTGGGTCAGCAGCAATTATGCGGCCCTGGCCTGCACCGGCTTCCCCCAGTGCAACGGCTTCTGGTGGCCTGAGGCCGATTATCAGACGGCGCTGAATTTATTTAACGGCTTGTTCACCGGGTATACCGGCGTCATCTCGTTTACTGCGCAAGTGGCTGCGCACAGTCTGCATAGAGTGGGCGCGCTGGTTTGTTTTGTCCTGCTCAGCGCCGTCATGTTGAGTGCGACATCGGCACATGCGCCAAAATCGCAAAGACGAGCCGGTTTATGGTTGAGTGTGCTGCTGTTTATTCAGATAAGCCTAGGCATTATCAGCGTCAAACTGGGCATGCCGTTATGGAGCGGGGTGGCGCACAACGCTATCGCTGCATTATTAATGCTGCCTTTGATTGCGATCAGATTCTATAGCCGCTTCGGCTATCAGGAAAGGCTGCAGCCAGAACTAGTGCTTGCCCCGCAACGGGAAGTAGTGGCGGAAGAGATATATGTAGAACCGGCCCCCGAGTCGCTTTATTTACGTCTTAAAACGCAACTGAAGAAAACCCGCACCGGACTGGGCGGCGTATTGGCCGCAATTCCGCTGGGACAAAAAGCAATCAGCCGCGATTTGCTTGAAGACATCGAAGCTAGTTTGTTAATGGCCGATGTAGGTGTGGATGCCACCACGGACATTATCAAGCGCTTGACCGATAGTGTGGAACGGCGCCAATTAAATGACAGCGATGCGCTAACTGCGGCTTTAAAGCAGGAATTGCTCAGTATGCTCAAACCCTGCAGCAAGCCCTTGCACATTCCCAAGCAGGAGTCGCCTTTTGTTATTTTAGTCGTTGGCGTCAATGGTGCGGGCAAAACCACCACGATTGGTAAACTGGCCAAACGTTTGCAGGCACAGGGTCACAGCGTTATGCTGGCGGCCGGTGATACATTTAGGGCAGCGGCTGTCGAGCAATTGCAAACCTGGGGCGAGCGTAATAATATCGCGGTGGTGGCGCAGCATACGGGGGCAGATTCAGCCTCGGTTATCTATGACGGTGTCCAGTCCGCGCAGGCAAAAGGCATCGATGTGTTGATTGCCGATACTGCCGGCCGTTTGCATACCAAATCTCATTTAATGGATGAACTGAAGAAAGTAAAACGGATCATGGCCAAGCTGGATGCAAGCGCGCCGCATGAAGTCTTGCTGGTGCTGGATGCAGGCACAGGCCAAAACGCCTTGTCGCAGGCCAAGCTGTTTAATGAAGCGGTTACTTTAACCGGGCTGGTGCTGACCAAGCTGGATGGCACGGCGAAAGGCGGTGTCATTTTTGCCTTGGCAAAACAATTTGGTATTCCTATCCGTTATATAGGTATAGGTGAAGGTATTGATGATTTGCAGGATTTTGATGCAGAAAATTTTGTTAACGCTTTGTTCGTCAACGACTAATAAAAACTATGTTAAAGTTTGATAGTGTCAGCAAGCATTATCCCGAAGTGGGTGACGTCTTGCGTAATGTCAGTTTTCATTTGCGGCATGGCGAAATGGCTTTTTTGACCGGTCATTCAGGGGCGGGCAAAAGTACGTTATTGAAGCTGATTGCCGTCATAGAACGTTGCAGCCGCGGACAGATTTTATTGGAGGGCCAGAGTCTCAATCATGCCGGCGACAGACAGATTCCCTTCATACGCAGAAAAATGGGTATGATCTTTCAGGATTATAAACTGCTGCAGGACAGGACCGTTTTTGATAACGTGGCGCTGCCGTTGGTGATTGCCGGTTACGGGCATCACGAAATCGCTCGCCGGGTTCGTGCAGCCCTGGACAAGGTGGGATTGCTGGGTAAAGAAAGAAAATACCCGATGACCCTTTCAGGCGGCGAACAACAGCGGGTCGGAATTGCCAGAGCCGTCGTCAATAAACCGCCAATGATTTTAGCCGACGAGCCGACCGGTAACCTGGATCCTGAGCTGTCAGCGGAAATCATGAAACTGTTCGAACAGTTTCAGCAGGTGGGGGTCACGGTATTGATTGCATCGCACGATATTTCCCTGATTACACAAATGAATCGGCGTGTCTTAAAGCTCGATCATGGGCAACTGATTGCGAGTTAAACAATGAAAAGCAATAAAAAGAAGGCAGGTTTTTTAAGTGATTTGTTAAAAGAGGACGCAAATCAGGGCAAGCCGCTGGCAGCACATGCCAGGCAATACAAAAAAAACCAAAATGCAAACCAGGTCAAACAAGACTGTCCGCAAACTCAGGTCTCCGGCGGCAATTTGGCCGATAAGATGCATGCTTATTTAGATCTACATGCACATGCCCTGTTTTCCAGTTTGGGTAAATTAGTCGATGCACCGTTTACGTCGATCATGACCATCGCAGTGCTGGCAATTGCTATTTCATTGGCCAGCGGTTTTTATATAGTGGTGGCCAATCTCCAGCAGTTGACGGGAAGTCTGGAGACAAGCAATCAAATCTCCTTATTTCTCAGGGATGAAGTGTCGGATTCCAGTGCCAATAAACTGGCCGACAGCATTAGGCAGAACCCAAACATTCAGGAAGTCACTGTCTTTACCAAGGAACAAGCCTTGCAGGAATTTGAGGCGCACAGCGGTTTTGGTGATGCCCTAAAAGCGCTGGAAAAAAACCCGCTTCCTATCGTCATTCAGGTTGTGCCTAAAAATAGCTTGAAAGATGGTGTGGAGCTTGAGAATCTGCACGAAACGCTTAAGCGGTCAGTTGAAGTCGATTTTGCGCAAATGGATATGCAATGGGTAAAGCGGCTACAGTCATTCATGGAGGTGGCGCGGCGCGGCGGCATCTTACTAAGCTCACTTTTAGGTGTCGCGGTATTGTTTATTGCCGGTAATACCATCCGCCTGGAATTGCACAATCGCCGTGAAGAAGTTGTGATTGCCAAATTAGTGGGCGCGACCAATGCTTTCATTCAGCGGCCATTTTTGTATGGCGGTTTCTGGTTGGGCTTTTTGTCCGGCGTAGCGGCCTGGTTTATTGTCACCGTGATGATGCTGATTCTAAGGCAGCCGGTGGAAAAACTCTCTGGTTTGTATGATGGGTCTTTTCAGTTACTGTTTCTGAGTTACACCGAAACATTCGCGCTCCTGGCCATGTCATCGTTACTGAGCATCCTGGGAGCCTGGACTGTGCTGTGTTATCAGCTTCAACAATTGAAACCCGAGTAGAGGCTTGAACTTGGAAAATCATTAGCACTCTTATTTGCAGAGTGCTAAAATCAAGTCAAGTTTATAACAAGGGGAAATCATGAGTAACTCATTAGCATTACCTGTTAATTTGTCGGTCGGAACATTTGATGCCTATTTAAATGTAGTCAGACAAATGCCTAAATTGAGTGCCGATGAAGAGCGCGAGTTGGCCTTGCGTTTTAAGGATCACGGAGATTTGGCAGCAGCGAGGGAATTAGTCATGGCAAATTTGCGTTTTGTCGTCCATGTTGCCAGAGGTTACAGCGGTTATGGTCTGCCCATGCCGGATATCATCCAGGAAGGCAATATCGGATTGATGAAAGCCGTCAAGCGTTTTGATCCGGCTGTCGGCGTGCGCCTGGTGTCTTTTGCCGTGCACTGGATCAGAGCCGAAATTCATGAATACGTCATCAAAAACTGGCGCATAGTCAAGGTTGCAACCACCAAGGCACAGCGAAAACTGTTTTTTAATTTACGTAAATCCAAGCCAAACCTGGGCTGGTTATCCAATGACGAGGCGGTGGCGATCGCTACAGATCTGGATGTCGATGTCAGCGCCGTTTACGAAATGGAAAAGCGCATGGATAACCGGGACATGGCTTTCGATATGCCTGTCGATGATGCGGCTGAAGACAGTTACGCCTATCCCGCCAGTTACCTGCAACAGCACGGCGCTGATCCTGCGGTGCTGCTTGAAAATGCAGACTGGGAAGGACGCGAGCAGGATTTGTTATCAGAAGCGATGGCGGAGCTTGACGAGCGCAGCCTGGATATTCTTTCGAGCCGTTGGCTGGCCGAGAAAAAGGCGACTTTGCATGAGCTTGCCGAACGCTATAGCGTATCGGCTGAAAGAATCAGGCAGCTGGAACAAAATGCGATGAAAAAATTGAGGCAGTCTGTGGTTTTTGAAGCCTGAGCGTTCATTTCCCGGTTAAAAAATAGGCTTAACGAGGCAATGCGTTAAGCCTTTTTTGTTGGTTCCGAAGTTAAGCGGGTCTCAGCAAGTCCAGCAGGGCATGTGCATGTTCGGCAGCTTCATGGCCCAGGCTGGTCAGATAGCCCCCATCTTCTCTGGACAGTATGCCTTTGTGGTACAAACGCGAGGTAGCGGCAATGAGCTCAGGGGCTGCATTCTTATGCACTTTGATGCCTTCCAGGGTGGTGGTGAGGTTGTAACGGACCAGAATATTCAGTTCATCAACAATATCTTGGTTATAGGGCATATAGGTAAGTCCTCATGACGTACGGATTCAAATGCATAGGATAATGCTTTTTTTATCGCAGCGGTCATTTTTTTACCGGGAAACTCTGCCCAGACCGCGCCGATAGTGGCAAAGAGTCGTAATGACATGATATCCAAACTCAAGACTATTGTGCTGATAATTATTCTGGTTAGCTGCGTTTCTTGCGCCGGTTCCATTGAAACAACTGCTTCGGCAGACAGCAGCAGGAGGACGCGGTGAAAGTCTATCTGAGTAGTTTGCATCTGTTACGTACCTGCAATGCCTGGACGGCAAGCGCATTGAAAGCGGCTGGCATCCCACTGGGTGCTTTTTCGGCGATGAGCGCCAGTCGTCTTATGGAGCATGCTTGTCAATTTGCTATAGCCGGAGTTTGTCCGGGTACTGATTGCACTGGGGCGCCAGTAGCGCCCGGGTTTGTAAATGAGATGTAGGAGAGGGCGTTTTCGCTGCTTATTCAGGTTCCGGGCACTGATTGTGGCCCTGTTTCATGCACAACTGGTAGGCAGTCTGAGCAGCCCAGTATTGGTAGGCTTGCTCAACATCATCCCAAATGTCGAAGCTTCCCATTAATGTTTTGCCGCCTGCCCGGCAATCTGCCGAAGCCATGAGTAGCTCGCCGGTTTGGGAGTCGGTTATTTTTCCTTCAATGCTGGCTTGGCCGACATAAGATTCCGTGCCAAGTGCGATTCTTTTAAGCAGCGACAAGGCTCGAGCCGAAGGATAGACGGTGCTCAACTGGTCAAGGAATAGGGTGGATGTTTCTGCATCAGTAATGGCATATTGAATGCGCAGAGTATCGGATCCGGGTCGGGTGACCAGTTTGAAATTTTTTTTCAATGCATCTCGAAGGCTGTATTCAAACAGTTCTTTAAGCCGTTGACTTTCTATGTGCGGTCTCTCATTAAGCCCGGAGTCAGGATGCTTTCTGATGGCAACCGGCTCCAAAATGATTTTTTTATAAGCCGGCCAGTTGGTGTCTTTTTTCCAGTAACTTAATAATGCGTCGCCATCTTCGCCATCTGCAAGCACCGAATAATCATCGATAAAATTGCTGGTATCAACATAGCGGGCTTGATAAGTTCTTGCGCAAGCGGCACTTAATAACATCAAAACAATGACGATAATGCGATTCAAGGTTGGCATAATGAACTGAACACCTTTATTTGTTTTTTAGGATTCAGATCATAAGTGTAATGCATTTTTTGGGTATGGCTAGGGACTGTTATGACTCAGAAATGTGCGTAGCGTAATGATAATGCGTGAACCTCGAAAAAAAAATTAAGCACAGAGGCCACGAAGAACAAGATAAAAAATCAATAAGTTAGTCTGGTTAAACGCCAGGTTACCGTTCAACTTTAGCGCTGATTACTGGCGAACGTTGGGCGCTGATTGACATGCGCCAGCGTTGTCGATCACCGTCCCATCCGCCGGGCAGGCGATGCTCGGGGGCGCATCCGTGCCGGAATAGAAATTATCAAAGGTTGGGGAGACACCCTCTGCCTTGTAACCCACAATGTGGACATAAGCAATCAAGCCACTTCTTCCACTGGTAAAGGCACCGTCCTCCGCCGCATAAATACGATCTGTGTAGGTGGTTCCATCCCACATCTTTATCGCTTTTCCTGTGCTCTTATCAATGATTTGGCCCCAGAGAAAGCCGCCTGACGACCAGAACTTTAGCCGATAATTGCCGGAGGGGTCTGGCGCTGGCATCATCAAACGGCCCTGGCCTGTAGTAAGAAAGATGGGGAAACTGATTCCTCCGTTACTTTTTACAATCATCAACTTGCGTGAGGCAGGCCTCCCGTTTTTATCGTTTCTGAGAAGCAAGGCGTAACCCTTGGGAAGAAAAAACGACGGGATAGGCTCCTGCATCCTCGCCAAAAGGCCAATGTCTTCGCCCCAGTTGAACGTCCAATTCAGCAAATCTGCCTCGACGTGGAATTTCGTATGCGCCGGCTCATTCATGTTTATGCTGCCAATGCGACCCGGGCTGATGAGGCTGCCCCATCGGGACTCCATTTTATAAGCCACGCTACCCGACTCTATGGGGAACGAGAACGACCCGGGTATCGGGTTGTAACGCAGCCAACCATCGTCATTCGCGTCGTTGAAGTTGTCGAAGGTGACTGCGTGCGCGGTGGAAATGCACCCGGCTATCACCAGGCATGTAAAGAGGACTCTAGGGTTCAGTTTCATAACATTTTTAAAGGGGTTGCAGTACAAT
Source organism: uncultured Gammaproteobacteria bacterium (assembly GCA_963848675.1). Classification (GTDB taxonomy): domain Bacteria; phylum Pseudomonadota; class Gammaproteobacteria; order Methylococcales; family Methylomonadaceae; genus CAWKEY01. Next base: position 155,441 of record CAWKEY010000021.1, on the reverse strand, counting down.
GGAGACCATTAAATCATCAGACATCATGAATGCTAAAAAATTTATACGTCATTTGCCGTTGGCTTTGCCCCAGTATTTTTCTTCGGTCAAGAGCGTTCAGGAAGGCTATAGCATTGTCAAACAATCAAATGCGGAGTCATGAATCATGAAAACCAAACCGATAATTTTTGCGCTGCTGATCTTCAGTGCATCGCTGGCTCATGGCCAAGCAAAAATTACACTTGGCAGTTATTTATTAGATATTGGTTTATACAGGCCGGCTGGGTTGTTTGCCACAATTCTAGGAACCGGAGTGTTTGCAATAACGTCGCCAATGACTGCAACCGCCACCCTTTTTCCGCCACACGATGCTCTTCAGAGTGCCGCCGAAGCTATGGTGTTAAATCCCGCAAAATTTACATTTGCTAGGCCATTAGGCGAGCCATTGTTTAAATCGCATGTTGCTGTTCCAGCAAATAAATAGTGTGGATTATGAAGTTATGGGATTCAAGTAAAAAATCCACATATCTGAATTGGAAAAAGGCTTCAAGCAGCCGTTAGCCAGCGTACAGCGTACGTTACGACATCCATTTTACCGGCTCATCCCGCCTCGGAGTAAAGCCATGAATAATCGACGCAATCTTTACCGCATCCTGCATGTGCAGCCAGAGGCGCCGCTAGAGATTATTAAGGCGAGCTACCGCAGTCTGATGACCAAGCTCAAAGTGCATCCCGATCTGGGTGGGGATCACGAGTCTGCAGTGCTGATCAATCAGGCCTATGCCGTGCTCAGCGATCCGGTAAAGCGCAAACAATACGACGAAATGCTGCATTCGCGCAAAAGCCAAAGGCGTGGGCGATCCATACACGAAGCGCCCATCGACACGCATGAATTTTCGTCAAGACCTCATAGATCCGGCGCCTACCAGGCCGTCTGGGATGACAATCAGCCAGCTTCGTCCGCAGCTTTGCAGCGCTGCCTGTTCTGTGGCGCTGCTCTTGCCTTTGCGCCGCGCGTTATGGAGCATTGCGTCCATTGCGCAAGCCCCTTGACACCTGTTCAATCCATTCCGAATGAGCGCCTCCGGGAGTTATTCGGCCGACGTGCATCAACACGGATCGCGATAGCGGGAGCACTCGTCATCTACCCGAGCTGGCCTCATGCCGGTTATTCGGCGCGGCTACGCGATCTGTCGCCATCCGGCATCAGCATGCTGACAGCATATTTTGCAAGTATCGGGCAGATCCTCAAGTTCAATGCCGAGAATTTAACAGGTATAGCCCGCGTCGTTTCAGTGCGGGCGATTGGCGTAAGCTTCTTGGTCCACGCGTCATTCATGACAGTCGAGTTCGTGACCAAGGCAGGCGTCTTCGTAAACGAGAAGGTCTAGCAAGGAAATCCGTGAAGCGCTACGAGTCGCATTGAACCTTGGTGCATCACTCCACCAGGAAAGCCCCCACTATTGCCAAAGCAGGCGGCAGGCGCAGATATGCTCAGTGGAAAAAATGAAATCAAACTCGGCGTTAATGTTCAATCCACCCGACGTGCCAACGCCGTGATTTTCATGATGTGACGCTGCTGTCAGCGCTTTATCAGTACTATCAAGCATTTTACTGATATAGGCCATTAATGGCGGTTCATACCATTGCCAAGGTAGGAGCCGGCGGCAGCGCCAAGTCCCGATGCAACAGGATCACCTTTACCCATCTCGTAGCCCAAAGCGCTACCTAAGGCACCGCCAACCAGACCTGATGTGGAGCGCTGGTCGTATTGGCGCGGCGGTTCAGGAGAGTATCTGGCTTGCGGGGCGGGGTAATGGTGAATTTCTTCGTGATAGTAGTGTACTTCTGGTGGGCTGTGATGATGTTTGTGATGGCCTTTGCCATGACCTCCGGATGCATAAGAGGAAGAAGAATAAAGGGCGGCAAGTGCAATTAGTTGAATTAAAAAAAGCAGTTTTTTCATAAAAATCTTCTTGTTTGTGAGTGGTGGTTAAGCATAGGGTAGACATAACAATCTGTTTTCAGTCGCAAGCTTTGGCAATATTATGCGAAGCCATGCTTAATGGCTGCTTAATGAACATAACGTAACGAATAAATCAGCCCAACAAGATTAGCGAGCTTTGAGCGGGTGCCGATTATTTTTTGTTGAAATTGATTAATTAGCTTATTTGCCGTAACAAATTTTTGGTAGCGCTTATAATATTGTCAATTTTCTTTAACATTTCGCAACGGCATAGCAATTAATGGAAAACTTCATTCCCGGTCAGCGCTGGATTAGTAACACCGAGTCAGAGCTTGGTTTAGGCCTTATTCTTGAAGCACAATTTAACCGAGTTACCGTCCTTTTTTTAGCCAGTGACGAGCGGCGTATTTACGCCCGTGATAATGCACCGCTGACGCGGGTCAGATTTTCGGCAGGCGATATTATTGAATCGATTGATGAAAGCAGACTCACCGTCATCGAGCTCATAGAACAAGACGGCCTGATTACCTACATTGGTAAAAATGAGGCGGGTTCGGAAGTTCATCTGGATGAAATTGAACTGAATCATCATATTCAGTTTAACAAACCACAGGATAGGCTGTTCACGGGCCAGATTGATCCCAACGCCTGGTTTTTATTGCGTTATGAGACCTGGCGAAGGCTACAGCAACATCAGCAGTCACCTGTTAAGGGTTTGCTTGGCGGCCGCACTTCACTTATTGCGCATCAGTTGTTTATTGCTCACGAGGCGGCTAAGCGGTCTGCGCCGAGAATCATGCTTGCGGATGAAGTGGGATTGGGTAAAACCATTGAAGCCGGTTTGATTTTACATCATCGTCTAGTTAATGGCCTGAGCAATCGTGTGTTGATTATCGTGCCGGAAAGTTTATTGCATCAGTGGCTGGTGGAAATGCTTAGACGGTTTAACCTGCGCTTTAGTATTTTTGATGAGGCCCGTTGCCTGGATGAACTGGGCGGAGACGGCATGGATGAAGAGGGGCAGGTAGCTAGTGATGTCAATCCATTTGTTACCGAGCAACTGGTATTATGCAGCCAGAGTTTTTTCGCGCAGTATCCCAAGCGCCAGCAACAGGCCTTGCAGGCCGGTTGGGATATGGTGATTGTTGATGAAGCGCACCATCTTGAATGGAGTGAACACGCGCCCAGTCCCGAATATCGGTTTGTTGAGCAACTGGGGCAGACTGCCTCCAGTCTCATCCTATTGACGGCAACGCCAGAACAATTGGGCAAGGAAAGTCATTTTGCAAGGCTGAGATTGCTCGATCCTGACCGTTTTTACAGTTTTGCCGATTTCATCGAAGAAGAACGTTTATTTGAACCGGTAGCAAACGCCGCCAAAGTGTTGCTGGCAGGCAAACCCCTGGATGCAGAGTCGAAGCGGAACCTAAGCCGCTTGCTCAAGCACGACAATGTCGAGGGTCTGCTGAAAAATCTTGACGATGTTGAAAAATCAGCTGCTGCGCGCGATGAACTGATTAAAGTGTTGCTGGATCATCATGGCACAGGCCGCATCTTATTCCGGAATTCGCGGCAAACCGTACAGGGTTTTCCAGAGCGCGAATGTCATGGTTACATTCTAAGCGGTCAGCTCAATACCGATGATTTACAGCAGGATGCGCGCTATCTCTGGCTGGTCGAACAGGTTAAGCAACTGGCCGGTCAAAAAGCGCTGTTGATTTGCAAACACGCGCAAACGGCCATTGATCTGGAGCAAACCTTGAAGAATCGTGCCGGTATTGCCTCGGCGGTTTTTCATGAAGGCATGTCGATAATCGAACGCGACCGGGCCGCCGCTTATTTTGCTGATCAGGAAAGTTCGGCGCGGCTGTTGATATGTTCCGAGATCGGCAGTGAAGGCCGGAATTTTCAGTTTGTCCATCATCTGATCCTGTTCGATTTGCCAACCAATCCCGATTTATTGCAACAGCGCATCGGGCGTCTTGACCGTATCGGCCAAAAACATATTATCCAGATTCATGTGCCATATCTGCAAAATACACCACAACATGTGTTGTATCGCTGGTATGAGGAAGGATTGAATGCGTTCCGGCATAACTGTTCGGCCGCGCAGCCGGTTGCGGACAGGCTGCATGATAAACTGACGGTTATTTTGCAAACGGAAGATGCCTCGGCTATTGATGCTTTTATAACCAAAACCAAAGCCTTGAGTGCAGAAATTGAAATCGAACTGCATAATGGTCGTGACCAGTTGCTGGAGCTGAATTCCTGCCGGAAACAAAAGGCCCAGTCTCTTATTGACCAGCTGAGAGCTTATGAGAATGAAGGCGCTCTTTGGCCATACATGGAAGAGGTGTTTGAGTGCTACGGGGTGGATACCGAATTTCACTCCCCGGAGTGTTATATTGTGCGTCCAGGCGATCATCTGCGGCTTGCACATTTTCCAGGCCTGTCGGAAGACGGGATGACGGTCACCATTAGCCGGGCGAGTGCCCTGGCGCGGGAAGACATGCAGTTTATGACCTGGGAACATCCCATGGTTACGGCGGCCATGGATCTGGTGCTGTCCAGCGAAACCGGCAATGCCGCCATCAGTGTCGTCAGGCACCCGGAACTCAAAGCCGGGCAGTTTTTGCTGGAATGCCTGTTCATTGTTGAATGCAGCGCCCCGGCCGAATTACAAATTGGCCGATTTTTGCCGCATACGCCAGTTCGAGTATTGATTGATCAAAACAAAAATGACATCAGCGAAGTCATAGACCACGAGAGTTTATTTGAAACCGGCACGACTTTTGATAAACAGCAAATAGTCGCCTTCCTGAATAAACAGCGCTCACACCTGGGCAGCATACTGGCCGTGGCTGAGGCAAAAGCCAAAACGGATATGCAGGTACTGATGGCCGATGCGACCAAAGCCATGCTCGATTCGCTCACCAATGAGATCAAGCGTCTGGTCAGGCTGAAAAAAGTCAATCCGTCCATCAGAACAGAGGAAATAGAACTGCTCAAGGATTTAACCATGCTTTCTCATGAACATATTCAGGCCGCGCAGTTAAGACTGGATGCCGTGCGCTTTATTATCACCAGTTGAGTTCAATGATTCGCCACGAAGGGTACGAAAAATGACATTAAACGGTCATGTCTTCGTGGTGAAAAACACTATTAAAATCCCTGTTGGCTATAGAAATCATGATCAATATCGGCAAAATCAACACGCTGAAAGTCGTTAAACAGCAAGGCTATGAGCTATATCTCGATGCCGGCGCGTCCCGTAAAATTCTGCTGGCCGACAAAAAATTGCCGGAAAACTGCCAAGTTGGCGACTCATTGGAAGTCTTTGTTTATGTCGATTCCGAAGGCCATCTGGCCGCAACTACTAAAATGCCCCTGGCTCAGACCGATGAATTTGCCTGGCTGAAAGTGGTATCGATTAACTATGTCGGTGCCTTTCTGGATTGGGGCCTGCCCAAAGACCTGCTGGTGCCCTTCAGTGAACAACATCATGAAATGGAAGTCGGCAAGTATTATCTGGTTAAAGTCTTTCTCGACAAGCATAACCGAATTGCCGCTACCACCAAGATTGACAGCCTGCTGGAGGAAGAAGCTTTTTATTTTAAACCCGGTCAGAAAGTATCACTGTTAATCGCCGACAAAACTGAGCTCGGTTTTAAGGCCATTGTGAACAATAGCCATTGGGGCGTGCTGTATCAAAATGAACTGTTTCAGCCGCTCAGGAAGGGTCAAAAGCTAGACGGCTATATCAAACACATCAGGGAGGATCATAAACTTGACCTGACCCTGCATCAGCCGGGCTACGGCAAAGTGGAGTCGTTGACGGACAAGATATTGGCCAAGCTGAAAGACAACCATGGCGTTTTGATCTTAAGCGACAAAAGCCCGCCGGAGGCGATTTATGCCACCTTCGGCGTCAGTAAAAAGGTGTTCAAGCAGGCTATCGGAGCGTTGTACAAACAGCAGCTCATCAAGATAGATAAAGCTGGAATCACTCTGCTATAATCGTCCCCCCGCAGCCTTTACGGCAGAGAGGCAAAAAATAAAAGGTTTGCCCTGTTTTTGGCCATCAATTTCTATTCACCCGGTAGTTTTATGAACCCAGGTTTTTATGTCTGACAAAGATCACGTATTTAAGGAAGAAATCAAAACGGCAGCTGATTTTAAATTCGGCACCACAGTCGCCAATGTGTTTGACGATATGGTGAACCGGTCAGTGCCCTTCTATGGAGAAATGCAGCGCATGATGGCGGAGCTGGCTGCTGATTACGCCAAGCCGGGAACGGATGTCTATGACTTGGGCTGCGCTACCGGCGCCACCTTAATCGGCATGGATACCTCGATACCCCAGGATATACGCTTTATCGGTATCGACGACTCGCCGGAGATGCTTGACAAATGCCGGATTAAACTCATTGACGCCGACTTTTCCCGGCCTTTCGAACTGCGCGTCGCGGATTTGAATCGGAGTGTGGAAATTACCAATGCCTCGGTTGTCGTTTTGTGCCTGACGCTGCAATTCGTCCGTCCCATTTACCGGGAGAGACTGCTGAAAAGTATTATCGACGGCTTAGAGAGCGGTGGCGTGTTAATTCTGGTTGAGAAAGTTTTGGCGGAAGATAGTGTATTTAACCGCGAATTTATCAAGCATTATTACAACTACAAGCGCCGTAATCACTACAGCGAAATGGAAATTTCACAAAAACGGGAAGCCCTGGAAAACATTCTCATACCTTATAAGCTCAGCGAAAATATCGCCATGCTACGCGACATCGGTTTTACAGATTGTGAAGTGTTTTTTAAGTGGTATAACTTTTCCGGGCTCATCGCGAGAAAAAAATAATGATGATTCAAATTGGCAATTTCTTTTTCCAATACCGCAACTGGGTATTCATCCCGCTGTATTTGGCGCTGTTTATTCCCTCTCCCGTATTACTCACAGAGCCGAATCATCCATGGCTGCTGTTTGCCGGCTTATCTATCACTATTTTCGGTGAAGCGATTCGCGGCGCGACCATCGGTCTGGCATATATTAGGCGCGGTGGCCGGAACAAAACGGTCTATGCGTCAAACCTGGTTACCGAGGGTATTTTCAACCACTGCCGCAATCCGCTGTATGTCGGCAATATTCTGATGTTATTGGGCGTTGGTATTTTATCGAATTCTCTGCTGTACACAGCGCTGATTATTCCGGCTTTCCTGTTTATTTACCAGGCTATCGTGATGGCTGAAGAGAATTTTCTGCGCGGTAAATTCGGTGCGGAGTTTGAGGCGTATTGTCAACGCGTCAATCGCTGGATTCCTGAGTTTAAGGGTTTGCACGCGACGTTTAACAGTATGCAATTCAATTGGCGGCGCTGGCTGGTTAAGGAATTAAGCAGCCTATATATTTGGTTGTTAGCTATTACATTTATTGTGTTATTGAAATATCCAGAATTAACTGGATATGATCAAGGTCTGCGTAATCAGCTTTTGATCTATATTGTGCCCTCGATAACGATTGTTTATTTAAGTATCCGCTACCTGAAAAAATCTGGCCGATTGCGCGGTTAAGCTTCTTAGGAGGCAAGGCCCAGCCAGCGCAAGTGGAGCGGCGTGCCTCCCTGCGGTACTGCCGAGGCTCATTCCATGGGAGCAGATGTGTAAAAGCCGCCAGATCAGCTGTAGCGTTTTTCCCCCGATTACCTCTTCACCAGCAAATTAATCAGCATCTGCTCATAGATTCGACTCAATACTTCCAAATCTTCCACGCCGATATTTTCATTCACTTTATGGATGCTTTCATTAAATGGGCCAAGTTCAATCACCTGCGCGCCGGTCGGGGCGATAAAACGGCCGTCCGAGGTACCGCCGCCAGTATCATCGAGGGTTTCAAGGCCGGTGACGGTTTTGATGGCGGCATGGGCGGCATCGATTAAGGCACCTTTTCCGGTCAGGAAAGGATTGCCGGACAAGCGCCATTGCAGGTCATAGTTAAAGCCGTGTTTATCCAGTATGGCCCGGGTGCGTTGTTTGATGGTGGCTTCGTCCAGTTCGGTACAGAAACGCAGGTTAAACTGAATTTCGATACTGCCCGGAATGATGTTTTCAGCGCCGGTGCCGGCATTGATATTGGACACCTGCAGGCTGGTCGGCGGGAAAAAGGCATTGCCGTGATCCCAGATTTCTTCCGTGAGTTCCTTGAGGGCCGGGGCAAAACGGTGAATCGGGTTTTCCGCCAGTTCCGGATAGGCGACATGGCCTTGTATGCCGGCAACGCTCAGCTTGGCGCATAAGGAGCCGCGTCTGCCGACACGGATCACATCGCCAATTTTTTTATCGCTGGACGGCTCGCCGACCAAACACCAGTCGATTTTTTCATTGCGCTGTTCCAGTACTTCCACGACTTTTACCACGCCATGGGTGGCGATGCCTTCTTCGTCGCTGGTCATCATCACGGCAATCGAGCCTTGATGATCGGGGTGTTTGGCAATAAAGCGTTCGACAGCGGTCATAAAGGCCGCGATACCGCCCTTCATATCGGCCGCGCCCCGGCCATAAAGCCTGCCGTCGCGCAGGGTCGGCTCAAACGGAGGCGACAGCCAGGCATCCAAAGGGCCTGTCGGCACGACATCCGTATGTCCCAGGAACACGAACAAGGGTTTTGCCTCGCCGCGTCTGAGCCAGATGTTTTGGGTATCGGCAAAATTCAGGCGTTCTGCATTAAAGCCCAGAGGAGTCAAGCGGGCAGCCAGCACATCCTGGCAGCCTTCGTCTTTAGGGGTCACGGATGCACGTTTGATGAGGTCTTTAAGCAGTTCTAATGTGTCGTTCATGATGTAGGGTGCGCTGTGTGCACCGATTAGGTTTTTTTGTTCAAGATGCGCGTTCAGTTTGACAAAGCTCGCCTTTCGCCGCACCGGGTGTGATTAAAAGTGCGGGGGATTTTGCCCAATGTTGCTATTTGCTTTGACATAAAACAACGTTGTTTAAGTGTGTCGCGCATGTTCTTTAGCGTAGGGCGCGCACGGCACGCCCTACTTGGTTGTTCCCGACAGGTGTACGGCATACCCACCATCCCTGGCGTTAAAACCGACAATCAGTTTATTTCCGGTATCCAGAATCGGGCGTTTGATCAGGGTGGGCGTGTCCAGCATTAACTGTATCGCCTTCGACTGCATGGATGCAGGAGGTAGGGCAACGCATGGAGCAGTTGCCGAGTCTTGGCTAAGATCGGATTTTTGCGCATCACTTAATTGCCGCCAGCTGGTGCTGCTGCGGTTAAGCAGCGTATTCCAGTCCACTTGGGCGGCAAAGTGCTGCAACAGCTCGGGCGTTAGTCCCTCCGTTCTAAAATCATGAAATTGATAGGCAATGCCGTTGTCATCGAGCCATTTGCGTGCTTTATTGACGGTGTCGCAGTTTTTTATGCCGTAAAGCGTGTGCATGATTTTTAGAGTTGGCTGTTCAGTAATTCGTCAATGCTGGGCAGTTCCTTGTCGGTTTTGCAGCGGGATTTATAGAGATCCACAAATTCCATGAAGGCTTGCTCTAAATCGTCAAGAATCTCCTCCTCGTTTTCGCGCTCATCAGCGGGCACATCGGACGAGTCCAGATATTCCTTTTGCAGTGCTATTTCACTGTTAAGGGCGAGTGTGGCGTAAATAATGGCGTTGCTGGTGAGATTTTGGCTCATGGCTTGATGATAGTTGGGTTTAAAGTTAAATATATTTGTACATTGTAAGGAAGTAGCGTAACAGATATAGTCGATAATTAACCAATAAGCTGTGCCAGTTCTGTTGAAGCAGTGGCAAGAATGGCCCCAGGAATTAACCAAATGATTCCTATTAATTCCATGTAAACATCGCCTATAGCAAATTTCTGGAGTGCTTGCTGAGCTTGTTTATCGCCGACTTCTCGCTTAAAGCTTTCATTGGTTAAATTCTCTGTAAGATGCTTTTGAATTTTAAATATCCACTCATTCGTTTGACTGAGATTTTTTTCCAGCAGAGCAACTCGATCAGGGAGTGGGGTGTCTGGTGATGGCGGTGAGATGTTGATTAAAGCCGACAATGTAGAATCGAAAGAGCCGCCTGTGATAGAAATATTGTTGTCTTCGAATTTTGGAAATCGTTTAATCCATTTAGAAAATATATGCGGTAGATTTACATCTTCGAACAACTTTAGAGTTTCGTTAAGCCCATAAACCACCGAAACAATTCCCAATAATTCAAGAAACAGCCCTGTCAGTCGGAGTCGAGTTTCTAATGTGTCGTTAAAATTTGACCCACAGAAAATACCGGCCGGTATAAGCCAACAAAAAATACCACCAATAAAAAACGGAAGTAGGGTGAACCAAAACTTCCAAGGTTCAACAAAAAGCCATCTTAAAATACTGAGAAGCCAATTTCTAAGGTTTCTCAGAATTTCAATTATATGGTTCATAACTCTTCCGTTTTTATAACGCGGCGTTTGTTGGAGTATACCTTCCGCTATATATTCAATTAATCCCTTAATAGTTCGTTGATGCCGGTTTTGCTGCGAGTTCTTTCATCAACCTGTTTGATGATGACCGCGCAGTACAGGCTGTATTTGCCGTCTGCTGAGGGCAGGTTGCCGGAAACCACCACGGAACCGGCAGGAATGCGGCCGTAGGTGATTTCGCCGGTCATGCGGTTGAAAATTTTGGTGCTTTGGCCGATGTACACGCCCATGGAAATGACGGAGCCTTCTTCCACAACCACGCCTTCAACGATTTCAGAGCGTGCGCCGATGAAGCAGTTGTCTTCGATGATCGTCGGGCCGGCTTGTAAAGGTTCCAATACGCCGCCGATGCCAACACCACCGGATAAATGTACATTTTTGCCGATTTGTGCGCAGGAGCCGACCGTTACCCAGGTATCGACCATGGTGCCGCTGTCGACATAGGCGCCGATGTTGACGTAAGACGGCATCAATACGGCGCCGGGCGCAATGTAAGAGCCATGACGGGCATTGGCATTAGGCACCACGCGCACGCCGGCTTTGGCGAAATCATCGGGCGTGTAGCTGGCAAATTTGGTTTCAACCTTGTCGTAGTAACGGTTGACGCCGCCGTCCATGACGCGGTTTTCGTTGATTCTGAACGACAGCAACACGGCCTTTTTCAGCCATTGGTTGACCATCCATTGACCGCTGCTTTTGTCGGCAACGCGGGCCTGGCCGCTGTCTAGTAAATTGATGGCTTCTTTTACGGCTTCACGCACTTCTGCCGAAACATTGGCGGGGGTAATTTCAGCGCGGTTTTCAAAGGCGGTGTTAATGATGTTTTCAAGTTGTGACATGGCTTTAATTTTATAAAGAGTTAATGAAATTTTTAATACGATGGGCCGCTTCTACACATTCATCCAGCGGGGCAACCAGGGCGATTCTGACATGATTTTGGCCCGGGTTGACACCGTTAAAATCGCGGGACAGAAAGCTGCCGGGCAGGACGGTGACGTTTTCCTGGGCAAAAAGCCGCTGCGTGAAGACAGTGTCAGCAGTTGCTCCCGGCAACCTGCTGAACTCACTCCATCCCTGGAGATCGTCAGCATGGGCTCCCGGCAACTCGCTGCACTCGCTCCCCCCCTGGGGGTCGTTTTCAATCGGCGTTTTCAGCCAGACGTAAAAACCGGCCGGGGGTTTGGTGATGCTGCACACATCGCCAAGAATATCGATGAAGGCGGCAAATTTCTCCCGATACAAGCGCCTGTTTTCCTGGACATGCGTTTCATCCTGCCAAGCTTGCATGCTGGCATGCTGGGTGGGCAAGGGCATGGCACAGCCTTGATAGGTGCGGTACTGGAAATACTGCTGAAGAATATCGGCATCGCCCGCGACAAAGCCCGAGCGCAAGCCTGGTGCGTTGGAGCGCTTGGATAAGCTGTGGAATACGATACAGCGTTTGAAGGCTGTGTTGCCCATTTCATACGCGGTTTGCAATAGGCCGGGCGGCGGATTGTTCTCGTCGTCATAGAGCTCGCTGTAACACTCATCGGAGGCAATGACGAAATCGTATTTTTCGGCCAGTTTGAGAAGCTTTTCGTGGCTGGTGCTCGAGATGACGGCGCCGGTCGGGTTGCCCGGTGAGCAGATATAAATCAACTGGCAGCGTTGCCATATGTCCTCGGGTACGGCATCAAAATCTGGCAAGTAACCTGAATCTTCCTGCGTGTTCATAAAATACGGCTCAGCCCCTGCCAGCAAGGCCGCGCCTTCATAAATCTGATAGAACGGATTCGGCATGATGACGATGGGGTTTATCGCCAGGGATGGTGTGTATGCCGCTGTCCTGCCGGGAGCAGGCGCGGGTATCGCCAGGGATGGTGTGTATGCCGCTGTCCTGCCGGGAGCAGGCGCGGCACTAGTTGTATCGATCACGCATTGAGCGAAGGAAAACAACGCTTCACGCGTACCGCTGACCGGCAGGATCTGGGTTTCGGGGTTGATGGACTCAGGCGGAATCCGAAAACGCCGGCTAATCCAGCCGGCTATGGCCAACCTTAATTCCGGTATGCCTTTGGTGGTCGGGTACTTGGCCAGACCATGCAAATGCGCCAATAGCGTTTGCTGAATAAAATGTGGCGTGGCGTGGGCGGGTTCGCCAATGGACATGGCAATATGCTGCTTACCAGCAGGCGGCACAATGCCTTGTTTGAGCTGTGCGAGCTTCTCAAAAGGATAGGGATGCAGGTGTTTTAAATGGGGCGTCATGATTTAGCTGCAACGAGGCTGTTTACCCATGCTTTGGGCTTGCTGGAACAATTGCATGGCAGCCGGCATGTGTTGTTCCAATTCCTGAATGCGTGTGCTGTGCGAGGGGTGAGTCGACATGAACTCGATCGGTTGCTGGCCTTGCGCGGCTTGATTCATTTTTTGCCAGAGTGAAATGCTGGCGCGGGGATCAAAACCGGCTTTGGCTATTAAATCCACGCCTATGATATCGGCTTCACGTTCATGCAGACGGCTGTAGGGCATCAAAACGCCATATTGCGCGCCCACGCCCAGCAGGCCAACGGCGGTTTGTCCCAAAGCGGTCTGCGGGGCGCTTACGGCCTGGATCAGCGCCATGCCCTGGTTGACCGCCATTTCTTGCGAGGCCCGTTCATTGCTGTGTTTGGCCAGGACGTGACCGATTTCATGCCCGATAACCGCGGCTAATTGGTCCTGATTGTCAACCAGTTGCAGCATGCCCGTGTGCACGCCAATTTTGTTGCCGGGCAAGGCAAAGGCGTTGGGTGAGTTGTCCTCAAAGACCACGACTTCCCAGTTGCCGCCGGTTTCGCGGGTGATGGCCTGGGTAATGCACTGGGCAACCTGGATGTAGCGGCTGTTGGAGCTAAGCTTTTTTTCTTTTTTCAAATTATCAAAAGCCTGCAAGCCCATTTGATCGATTTGCGCATCCGGCAGGAAAATAAATTGTTGCCTACCGGTAGGGCTGACGGCGCAGGCGCCGATGAGGGCGGTTGTTAGCAGAACAGGTAAGATTTTTTTTAACATAAAGCTTAAAGACCATAAGTTGCAAAAATGTTAGCCATTTTAACGTAACTTTCTTTGTTTGGGTTTAAAAAGTGAACGCTGATAGAACTTGCATTTACTTTAAAGTACTTGCAAATTGGGGTTCATAATCTTGCTTCATGAATATACGGGTTTATAAGGACAGGATTTATCGATTCGGGTTAGAATAAGGCTAAAAAATGAGCGGAATCGGGTAGGGAGATGGGTGCCCGCTGCGTCATCAACTATTGAAGAATCTATAAGGGGATAACGTGTGACTGAGATAACTGAAGTACCTAGTCCTTTTTGCGGCATTGGCACGGATGACCTGACTATCCGGGTTGACGGCGTAGCGCTGAAGGTGATTGAAAATGGCTGTGCGGTCAATACGCCTGCTTTTGAACAGGCAATAACGGATACCAGCCCGAGAGTGAATGGTAAGGCAGTCAGTCTGGAAGCGGCGGTGGCAAAAGCGGCGGCGGCGTTAAAAGATACGCGGCAGCCGGTTATTGGCGGTTGTGCAACGGATGTCAACGGCATGCGCGCCTTGCTGGCATTGGCCGATAAAAGTGGCGCAGTGATTGATCAGGTCAATTTTAACAGCGCGCGGCGTAATTTTCTGGCCATGCAGGATTCGGGCTGGATGAATACCACGCTAGCGGAAGTTAAAAACCGCTGCGATCTGTTATTGATCGTTGGTACCGATCTGGAAACCTTTGCGCCGCGTTTTTTTGAGCATTATCTCTGGAATCAGGAAGCCATGTTTCTGGACGATACCGGCAATCGAGAGCTTGTTTATTTGGGCAAGGTGCCTTCGGGCGATGCGTCCACTTCGCCTCATGGCCAGAAAGCCCAAGTGTTTGAATGCGCCGATGCCGATCTGCCGGAAGTCATTGCGGTTTTGAGAGCATTGGTCAAAAGCAATCCGATTCGCGTGGATGCGGTTGCGGGCATCGCCATTGCCGATTTGCAGGCTATTGCCGATAAATTCAAAGCAGCCAAATACAGTGTCGTCACTTGGGCGGCGGGTGCTTTGGCATACAGTCAGGCTGAATTGACCGTGCAGACGCTTTGCGAAATGGTTAAGGATGTTAACGATCAGGGCGCGCGGTGTTCTGGCTTGCCCCTGGCAGGTAAAGAAGGCGATCTGACGGCTAATCAGGTATGCGGCTGGACCACCGGTTACCCGGCGCGTACGCGTTTTTCCAGAGGCTATCCGGAATACGACCCCTATTTGAACGATATCAATCTTATGCTGGCCAATGGTGAGGCTGATGCCCTGGTTTGGGTGCAGGCATTTAATGCGGACTCCGTTCCGCCGACAACCGAAATTCCGCTTATTGTCGTGGGCCGTTCAGGAATGACTTTTGATAGAGAGCCGGATGTGTTTATTCCGGTTGGCACGCCCGGTATCGATCATGCCGGCCACGCGTATCGTACCGATAACGTGGTGGCGATTCGTTTAAAAAAATTAAGGGAAGCCGGCCTCCCGAGCACGGCCCAGGTGCTGGCGGCCATTGAACAAGCGCTGTAGGCAGAAAATTGCTCCTGCACAACTGCATGCATTACATCCATGTAATTCGGAAAAGTTATGTTGATAAAACTCAAAGGTGGAACCATCTACGATCCGGCAAGCGGGATTGATGGCAAAAAACAGGATATTTACATCCAGGACGGGCGCATCGTCAAGAAACCCAAGCCTGATGTTCAGATTGATCAAGAATACGATCTGAAAGGCAAGGCGGTGATGGCCGGTGCGATTGATATGCACACGCATATCGGCGGCGGCAAAGGCAATATCGCCCGTATTCTGTTGCCGGAGGATCATCGCGCCGATCCCGTCGTGCGCACCGATATCACCCGTTCCGGTACCGGCCATGCGATGCCCAGCACGTATGTTACCGGCTATCGCTACGCCGAAATGGGCTATACCACAGGTTTTGAGCCTGCCGTATTGCCGATCAACGCGCGTCAGGCGCATATGGAAATGGCCGATATCCCGATTTTGGACAAAGGCGGCTACGTCATGCTCGGCAGCGACGATTTTCTGCTGCGCATGTTGACGGCTAAAAAAGATCAGCAAGCGGTTAACGATTATGTGGCGTGGACGCTTCAGGCTGCCAAAGGTATAGGCATCAAAGTCGTCAATGCCGGCGGCATTAACGCATTCAAATTCAATCAGCGCAAGCTCGATCTGGATGAGAAGAACAGCCACTATGAGGTGACGCCCCGGCAGATTTTGCAGACCCTGGCCACGGCGGTTAAAGAGCTGGGCATTACGCATCCCTTGCATGTGCACGGCTGTAATCTCGGCGTGCCGGGCAACGTCAATACTACCTTGGATACCATACAGGGCATTGGCGGCCTGCCGATGCACCTGACGCATATCCAGTTCCACAGCTACGGTACCGAAGGCGATTTCAGGTTCTCATCCGGCGGTGCGCAGATTGCCGAAGCGATCAACAACAATAAAAACATCACGGCCGATGTCGGCCAGATTCTGTTTGGCCAAACTGTAACAGCCTCCGGCGATAATATGCGCCAGCACGCCAATCATAAATTTGCCAGTCCGAACAAGTGGGTGTGCATGGACATCGAATGTGATGCCGGCTGCGGTGTGGTGCCCTTTAAGTACAAAGACCAGAATTTTGTCAATGCCCTGCAATGGGCGATTGGCCTGGAAATCTTTTTGCTGGTTGATGACCCGTGGCGCATCTTCCTGACTACCGATCATCCCAACGGCGCGCCGTTTACCAGCTATCCGCATTTGATCCGGCTGTTGATGGACAAGACATTCCGTAACGATGTGCTGGCAACCATTCATCCTGAAGCGCAAAAAATGACCACGCTGGGATCGATTGAACGTGAATACACGCTCAACGAAATCGCCATCATGACCCGCGCCGGCGCTGCAAAAATAATTGGCTTGCAAGATCGCGGCGGTTTGAGCGCCGGTAACTGGGCCGACATTACCGTTTACACCGAAAACGCCGACCGGCAAAAAATGTTCGAAAAGCCGGACTATGTCTTCAAAGACGGCGAGCTGGTGGTAAAGGACGGGCAGGTGGTTCATGTCAAATGGGGTACCACGCACATCGTTAAGCCGGACTACGACCCATCGATAGAAAAAGACTTGCAGAAATATTTTGATCGTTATCTGACCATGAAATTAGGCAATTTTAAAATCAGTGATGATGAATTCACAGAGGACGGGCGCGGCAGTTTGACTGTGCATCCCACCCAAGGAGGCAAGATATGATTATCAATGGCGTAAGCATCGATGCAACCTTTGCCGAAGCCTTCCCGATGAAGGCGACGCGGGCCATCATTACAGCGCAAAACGAAAAATGGGCGATGATTTCGGCACAGGCTATGACCGGGTTTGCCACTTCGGTGATTGCCTGCGGCTGTGAAGCGGGCATCGAACGGGGGTTATCGCCAGAGGAAACGCCGGATGGACGTCCCGGAGTCTCTATTATGATTTTTGCGATGGGCGGTAAAGGCCTCGCCAAACAACTGGAGACCCGCGCCGGGCAGTGCGTGTTGACGTCGCCGACTTCGGCGTTGTTTGCCGGCATCGATGAGGGCAAAAAAATTCCACTGGGTAAAAACCTGCGCTATTTTGGTGACGGTTTTCAGATTTCCAAACTCATTGACGGCAAGCGCTATTGGCGTGTGCCGGTGATGGACGGCGAGTTTTTAACCGAAGCCACGACAGGGCAGGTCGATGCGGTCGGCGGCGGAAATTTTCTGGTGCTGGCCGAATCGCAACCACAAGCCTTGGCGGCCTGCGAAGCGGCGATTGAAGAAATGCGCAAGATTCGGAATGTGATAATGCCGTTTCCGGGCGGCGTCGTGCGCTCCGGTTCCAAAGTCGGCTCCAAGTACAAGGCGTTGGGTGCATCCACCAACGATGCCTTCTGTCCGACCTTAAAAGGCATGACTAAAACCGATCTTTCGCCGGACATTGAGTCGGTGATGGAAATCGTCATCGACGGTTTGACCAAGGAAGACATTGATAAAGCTATGCGCGTGGGTATTCAGGCAGTTTGTGATCTGGGTGCCCAAAATGGCATCAGGCGCATCAGTGCCGGTAACTACGGCGGAAAACTGGGGCCTTTCCACTTCCATCTGCAGGAGATCATGGCATGAGCGCGTTAACCTTTTCCATGAAGTATCGGCCCGATCAGCGTGTAGATATGTCGCCGCTGGTGTGTAATCAGTTAAAAGAGATGGAGCCTGCTCAAATTGCCGCGATTGAATTGCAAAGCGGCAAGCGCAAAATCCGGGTTGATGAATTATTCAGTATTTCCGGTTCCGATACGCAAAACATGACCATAAAAAACAGTTTCGGTAAACTCGATTTTATTGGTAAGGAACTGGAAGGCGGCCGGATTAGCGTTGAGGGTGATGCTGGTGCCTATCTGGGATTGGGCATGAAATCCGGTGACATAAAAGTAACCGGTAGCGTGGGTATGTTTGCCGCCTGTGAAATGAAAAAGGGCATGATTACCATTTTAGGTGACGCCGGTGATTTTCTTGGCGGCGCTTTACCCGGCAATAAAATGGGTATGAAAGGCGGGATGGTATTGGTCAAGGGCAATGTCGGCGAGCGCGCCGGCGATCATCTGCGTCGCGGCACTATTTTGATTGAAGGCAACGCCGGCGATTATTGCGGATCCAGAATGACGGCCGGCACGATTGCCGTCATGGGCAAAACCGGCCGATTTGCGGGCTATGCCATGCGTCGCGGTACCCTGTTGTTATGGAGTCAACCGCAACTGCCAGCCAGCTTTAATGATTGCGGCACGCATACCCTGGCGTTTTTGCCGATATTGTTTGCCTCGTTCAAAAAATTGAATAGCAAATTCGCCGAAGCATCTGTCGCCTTTAATCGAGTGCAGCGATATGGCGGCGACATGTCGGAAATGGGACGCGGCGAAGTATTGGTTAAAGCAGGCTAACACAACACCCTGTTATTGAGTGCTCAGACTTAATCAGCTATCAAGCCGGAATACAAAAAAGCCTCGGATTAACGGGGCTTTTTTGTAAAAGAAGTGGCGCTTATATTTTTCCGTCCAGGCCCATCTGAAAGTACTTATGAGTGATTTTATCCTGATTTTCCAGTAACCAGTCGATATCCGGGGTGTTGGTCATGGCCTTATGGATCGCTTGCGCCATGGCTTTGCGGTGGATATCGAAAAGAATCTGATGATCCAGATTATCATCCGTCGCTACACTAGGATTTAGCCAGACCGAGCAGATAATGCCCAAATCATTCGCCTTGTCTTTGGGAATATCACCAGCGCGCACGGCATCAAGCACACCATTAGCAATAGCAGCCTGCACCGTACCCATCAGAATATTGGTGTAGCGGCTGTTGTTTACCGTGACCTTGCTGACCATCAAGGTCACCGGGCGCACTTGAATATCGGTGTTTAAAATGGCAAAGACCTTGGAATGGCCTTTAGCCTGATCGCCGGTTAATGTGGCCAGGGCAATGCCGACCGGGCCATCGAGCTCGCCGATGATGATTTCAGGCTCTGCGGCCGTGCCCGGCGGGCCGCCTGCAACCAGCGCCTCGCCAGTGCGTAATACAATTCTTTCGCTCATAACGTCAAAACCCCAAATTAAAAAGTGATAAAAACGTAGAATATCACGCTTTGTATTTTTTCTGAGTAACGTGATGGCTTCGACATTAACAGCAAACAATCATAATCGCGATGCGGCCGGGTTGACGTATGTGTATCCGGTCATTTCAAGGCGTGCAGGTGGGCTGTCCATAGGCATCAATTTTAATCCCAATAATGCCTGCAACTGGCGCTGCATTTATTGCCAAGTGCCCAATCTTAAACTGGGCGCAGCGCCGGAAATGGATTTTCAATTGCTGGAACAGGAATTGAGAGGCTTTCTTGATGACGTGCTCAAAGGCAGCTTTTATGAACGTTTTCAGGTTGATGAAGATAAAAGAATGATTAAGGATATCGCCATTTCCGGCAATGGCGAGCCCACCAGCTTAAAAGACTTTGCAAAGGCCGTTGCGCTGATAGGCGAGATAGCCACCGAGTTTGGCGTTTTGCCGCACAGTCGTTTTGTATTGATTACCAATGGCAGCCTGATTCACCAAGTCAAAGTCCAGGCCGGATTAAAGAAGTTAAAGTACTATGGCGGCGAAGTCTGGTTTAAACTGGATAGCGCCACCGAGGAAGGCAGGCGTTTAATCAATAATGCCGGACAAAGCTGTCAGGCTAGTCTGGAAAATTTAATAATTTCAGCAGATCTTTGCCCAACCAAGTTGCAAACCTGTCTGCTGAATTATGACAAGCGCGGCTTGCTCGCGGAGGAAAAACAAGCTTATTTGGCTCTGCTAAACAGGATTAAAGACATCGTCACGTTGGATGGCGTTATGCTGTACACGATAGCGCGGCCGTCCTTGCAGCCAGAGGCCGGTCGTCTGGAGAAGTTACCGGCAGAAACTTTAAATGTTTTTGCAGAGGAAATCAGGCGTTTAGGCTTTGAAGCGACAGTGAGTGCCTGAGTTAAGCGCGCATGTCTAGCAAAGCCCCTAGCATGTTGCTGTCAACATCAAGCAGTTTGACGGCTGCGGATGTTTGCAGTTCTGCTTCCTTCAAACTTAATACCGGTTTTACGATGTCGGCGGCATTGTATTCCATGCTGCCGATTTCATTCTTTTGTACGGGGAGTGCAGCTATTTCCTTGGCGGCATCGGCTGACTTATGGTGTGCCGTGTTGATTAAATTAACGGCGTTGCTGGAAAGGTTGATGTTCATGGTGGCCTCTTAATTGTTGTAAATTAAATTTACAACGTAGAGACTCTTTTTCAAAGATTAAGTTGTGGGTTCATGAGGGAAATGTGAGTAAATCGCCATTTTATTTTTTGTAAACGCAAGGCATTGAAACTACAAATAATGTAAATATAGTGCTTGTTGTAGGTGTGGCATTGTGATTATAATGGCGAGTCAATTCAAAGTGCGAATGTGGCGGAACTGGTAGACGCGCTGGATTTAGGTTCCAGTAGGGTAGCCTGTGAGAGTTCGAGTCTCTCCATTCGCACCACTAAAATTCATAATTATGCATAAAAAGTTAGCGATCAATAGCGTTAATTTTCCAAATTCTTAAGCCGTCCTCGGCGTCCTAATCTATTCAAAATTTTAAATTATTTGAGGTAAAGAAATGCAAGTTTCTGTCGAAAAGACATCTGAATTAAGCCGAAAAATGACTGTTAGCGTGCCCGAAGAAGTTGTTCAGGAAAAAATGGCAGCACGCTTAAAGTCGTTGGCTCGTGAAGTTAAAATCGATGGTTTTCGTCCAGGTAAGGCGCCTCAGCATGTTGTAAAAAAAATGTATGGAGATAGGGTTCGCGGGGAAATTGCCAGTGACTTGATTCAGTCGACATATTTTAAAGCGTTGGAAGATCAGAATTTAAATCCGGCCGGTTATCCGCATATTCATCCCCTGGATGAGGTGGAAGGCTTCAAATATACCGCCGAATTTGAAGTGTATCCTGAAATAGCCCTGGATGAGCTGAGTCAAATTGAAGTCATCCGGTCCGTCTCGACGGTTGAAGAGTCCGATGTCGATGCCATGATTGAAAAATTAAGGGTACAAAAGAAGGGTTGGGATATAGTCGAGCGAGCAGCACAGGAACAAGATCGTATAACTATCAGTTTTTCCGGTACTGTTGATGGCGAGAATTTCACCGATGGCAAGGTAGAAAACTATTCAGTTGAAATCGGCTCAAAGCAGATGATACCAGGTTTTGAAGATAATCTGATCGGACTTGAGGCGGGTTCCGGTAAAACCTTCCAGATCACTTTTCCGGAATCATACGGTAATGACAAACTCGCAGGTAAAGTCGCCGAGTTTGAAATTGAGGTCAGCAAGGTGGAAGTGCCTGTGTTACCAGAAATTGATGCCGATTTTATTAAAGCCTATGGTATTGAAGACGGTTCTTTAGCTTCTTTCCGTGAAGATATAAAAGCCAATATGCAGCGGGAACTGGAGCAAGCGTTGCGCGGCAAACTAAAAAATGCCGTTATGGATGCCCTGTATGAAAAGATTCAGATTACAGTGCCCAATACTTTAATTGACCGGGAAGTCGAAAATATGATGAAGCCTTATCTGGAAACAGCAAAAAGGCGAAAAATGAAGCTGGATGATCTAAAATTGCCTAGAGAGATATTTGAAGACCAAGCGAAAAGACGTGTGGCTTTAGGTTTGATTCTAGGCGAAGTCATACAAAAGAATGGCATTAAATTGGACACTGATAAAGTGCGTTATGCAGTTGAAGACATGGCAAAAAGCTATGAGCGCCCAGAGGATGTTATCAGCTGGTATTATTCAGACGAAAAGCGTTTAGAGGACGTCAAGCAAATGGTGCTGGAAGATCAGACCGTTGAATGGCTGGTTGCGCAAACAAAAATATCTGATCAGGCCGTGAGTTTTGATGATGTCATGGCTAAACAACAGTAAGAGGCTTGAATGTATTATAAGCAGGATGTAGTGAATCAAATGATGACTCCCGAAGCAGCAGGTGGATTGGTGCCCATCGTTATTGAGCAAACGGCCAGAGGCGAGCGTTCGTTTGATATTTATTCAAGATTGTTGAAGGAGCGGGTAATTTTTCTGGTGGGTCAGGTTGAAGATTACATGGCCAATCTGGTTGTTGCTCAGCTATTGTTTCTGGAATCAGAAAATCCTGATAAGGACATTCATCTTTATATCAATTCTCCGGGTGGGTCGGTGACTGCTGGCATGTCAATTTATGACACCATGCAGTTTATCAAGCCTGATGTCAGCACCATGTGTATCGGGCAGGCGGCCAGTATGGGCGCATTGTTGTTGACCGGCGGTACCAAAGGAAAGCGTTATTGTCTGCCGCATTCAAGAATGATGATTCATCAGCCATTGGGCGGTTTTCAGGGGCAGGCTTCCGATATTGATATTCACGCAAGAGAAATTCTGTCCATCAGAGATAAACTGAACAAAGTCTTGGCCCACCATACTGGTCAGCCGCTGGAAAAAGTTCAGCAGGACACGGATAGAGATAATTTTTTAAGCGCGAACGATGCCGTGAGTTATGGTTTGATAGATAGGGTGTTATCGAGTCGCGCAATCGGCACTGATAAATAACGGTTGGTATTTTTTTTGTATTTCGATATATTCTTGGTTTATCGGAAGTAATCGCATCGTTGTTGATGTTTTCAGGAGTCTGGAATGAGTAATGACAAATACAGCAAGGATGAGGATAAGCTGCTTTATTGTTCTTTTTGCGGTAAAAGTCAGCATGAGGTACGGAAGCTTATCGCAGGGCCGTCAGTTTATGTTTGTGACGAATGTGTAGAGCTTTGTAATGACATCATAAGAGATGAATTGCAAGATGATGGGGCCGCATTTGGTGGCGGGGAATTACCCAAGCCTAAAGAAATTAAGGCAGAATTGGATGAATATGTCATCGGCCAGGAAAGCGCGAAGAAGATTTTGGCTGTTGCCGTTTATA
Organism: uncultured Gammaproteobacteria bacterium; assembly: GCA_963848675.1. Taxonomy (GTDB): domain Bacteria; phylum Pseudomonadota; class Gammaproteobacteria; order Methylococcales; family Methylomonadaceae; genus CAWKEY01. The sequence continues at coordinate 132,468 of CAWKEY010000021.1, read as the reverse complement.
ACCACTATAAGCGTTTGCGTAGCAAGACCAAAAGAGACGGTGTTGAATTAGCCAAAAGTAATATTTTGCTCATTGGGCCTACGGGTTCAGGCAAGACTTTACTCGCCGAAACGCTGGCGCGCCTGCTGGATGTTCCGTTTACCATTGCTGACGCGACCACGCTGACAGAAGCAGGTTATGTAGGCGAAGACGTAGAAAATATCATCCAGAAGATTCTGCAGAAATGTGATTATGATGTAGAAAAGGCTGAAACCGGTATCGTTTATATCGACGAAATCGACAAGATTTCCCGGAAATCCGACAATCCATCGATTACCCGGGATGTGTCTGGCGAAGGTGTCCAGCAGGCCTTGCTGAAATTGATTGAAGGCACTATTGCTTCAGTTCCACCGCAAGGTGGTCGCAAGCATCCGCAGCAGGAGTTCTTGCAGGTTAACACCGCCAATATTCTGTTTATCGTCGGCGGCGCTTTTGCCGGCCTCGACCGCGTGATTAAAGCGCGTTCCGAAAAAGGCGGCATTGGATTTTCCGCTGATGTCAAAAGCAAAGATGACAGCAAAAATGTCGGGCAACTGTTTGCTGAAGTTGAATCCGAGGATTTGATCAAATACGGATTAATCCCGGAATTTGTCGGTCGTCTTCCGGTGGTGGCAACCTTGGAAGAGCTTGATGAGGAGGCTTTGGTGCAAATATTGACCGTACCGAAAAATGCACTGATCAAGCAATATAAACATTTGTTTGAAATGGAAGGTGCAGAACTCGAGTTTCGTGAAGACTCCCTGTCGGCCATTGCCCGCAAGTCCATGGAAAGAAAAACAGGCGCCAGAGGCCTTAGAACTATTGTTGAAAATGTCCTGCTGAACACCATGTATGAACTGCCCTCGTCTGATAATATACGCAAAGTTGTTGTGGACGAAGCCGTCATCTTGGGCGAGTCTGAACCGATTCTGGTTTATGAATCCGAAAAGAAAAAAGCCGTGGCTGAATCTTAAAAGTCAAGCGCTATAAGCAACGAGGGAGCTGGTTTTAAAAGCTCCCTTTTTTTTGCGTTGAAGATGGCGCGACGGTTTTTGATAGTTGAAGCCTTGCTATTTAAATGAACGTCCCCATATAAGCTCATTCCGAGAAATTGTTACAGGTTCCATTTATGGAAACATACAAAATGACAGAGATACAGCAAGCAGATGTTTTGATTCCGGTGTTGCCATTAAGAGATGTGGTGGTTTATCCGCACATGGTAATTCCTTTATTTGTCGGCAGGGAGCGATCGATTGATGCTCTGGATGCGGCTATGAAGGATAACAAACAGATTTTGTTGGTTGCACAAAAAGAAGCGGAAATTGATGAACCGGATTTTACCGATCTTTATCAGGTGGGTACGCTGGCCAATATTCTGCAGATGCTGAAACTGCCCGACGGCACTGTGAAAGTGCTGGTAGAAGGCAGTGAGCGCTGCAGAGTGCTGCATTATCAAGAAACAGAGGATTTTTTCTCGGCTGCTGTACATAATATTGAAGATGTTTTAACGCTGTCCGAGCAAGAGCAGGAGGTTTTGCAGCGTACGGTGATCAGTTCATTTGATCAATATGTCAAATTGAATAACAAAATTCCGCCTGAAGTCTTGAATGCTCTGGCCGGTATCGATGATCCGAGCCGGCTTGCCGATACCATGGCGGCGCACATGTCCTTAAAGGTCAACGAAAAGCAGGCTATTCTCGAAACCGCCGATATAGGTCAGCGACTGGAAAACTTAATGACGCTCATGGAAGGTGAGGTGGATTTGCTGGAAATGGAGAAAAGAATACGCGGGCGCGTCAAGCAGCAAATGGAGAAAAATCAAAGGGAATATTATCTGAATGAGCAGATGAAGGCGATTCAGAAAGAGCTTGGTGAAATGGACGATGTCCCCAATGAAATTGAAGAGCTGGAAAAGAAAATTGAAGATGCCGGCATGTCAAAAGAAGCGAGAACCAAGGCAGAAGCTGAGCTTAACAAGCTCAAACTGATGTCGCCAATGTCGGCTGAAGCGACTGTGGTGCGCAATTACATTGACTGGATGGTCACCGTGCCCTGGAAAAAAAAGACCAAAGTGCGGCATGATTTGAAAGTGGCTGAACAGGTGCTGGAAACCGAGCATTATGGCCTGGAAAAGGTTAAAGAGCGTATTCTTGAATATCTGGCTGTGCAGCAGCGAGTTAAGCAACTCAAAGGCCCGATTTTATGCCTGGTTGGGCCTCCGGGAGTAGGAAAAACCTCATTAGGCGAGTCCATCGCGCGCGCTACCAATCGCAAATATGTGCGCATGGCGTTGGGCGGGGTGCGCGATGAGGCGGAAATTCGCGGTCACCGCCGGACTTACATAGGATCCATGCCGGGCAAGATTTTACAGAATCTGGCTAAAGTGAAAACGCGAAATCCCATGTTTTTGCTCGATGAAATAGACAAAATGGCTGCGGATTTTCGAGGAGATCCGGCGTCAGCTTTATTGGAAGTGCTGGATCCGGAGCAGAATCATACTTTTTCCGATCATTATCTGGAAGTCGATTTTGACTTGTCCGATGTCATGTTTGTCGCGACCGCCAATACCATGAATATTCCACCGGCCTTGTTGGATAGGATGGAAGTTATTCGCCTGGCCGGCTATACCGAAGATGAAAAAATCAATATTGCATTGCGCTACTTGATTCCTAAGCAGGTTAAAAATAACGGACTCGAAGAGCGGGAGATTGAGGTTACTGAAGCCGCCGTGCGCGATATGATCCGGTATTATTCGCGTGAGGCCGGGGTTCGCAGTCTGGAGCGGGAAATTTCGAAAATCTGTCGCAAGGTAGTGAAAGATTTATTGTTGAAACCGAAACAGGCGAGGGTGGTGGTCGCACCTGAAAATCTGGATCAATATTTGGGGGTTAAGCGGTTCAGTTATGGTCTTGCCGAAGAACAGGATCAGGTCGGGCAGGTGACAGGTCTGGCTTGGACTGAAGTGGGCGGCGAGTTATTGACCATCGAAACAGCGGTTATTCCAGGCAAGGGCAAGCACTCGGCAACAGGCAAGCTTGGCGAAGTCATGAAAGAATCGATCGAGGCTGCGATGACCGTAGTCAGGAGCCGCTCAGAAATTCTGGGCATAGATAATGAGCTGTTCCAGAACAATGATATCCATATCCATGTCCCTGAAGGGGCTACGCCAAAAGATGGCCCTAGTGCAGGCATAGGCATGTGTACAGCCATTATTTCCGCATTGACCAAAATTCCGGTGCGCGCAAATGTGGCTATGACCGGCGAAATTACTCTGCGCGGTGAAGTCTTGGCTATTGGCGGCTTAAAAGAAAAGCTCCTGGCGGCGCATCGAGGCGGCATCACAACGGTGTTGATTCCTGCAGAAAATGAGAAAGACTTGGTGGAAATACCCGAAAATATCAAGCGTAATCTGGATATCAAGCCTGTGCATTGGATAGATGAAGTGTTGCAAGTGGCTTTACAGTACATGCCCGTTTCGATTGCCAAGATCGAAACCGAGGAACAGAGCAAGAGTGACGCTGACGCGGTCAAGGTAAAAAGCCAGGGTCTTACTGCGCATTAAAGATAGTTTGCAGACGTGTAAAAAACCATAAAAGTTAAAGGGCTTATAGGGTGTGGAAGGCTTTAAAGCTTGACACTCTGTAAGCCCTGTTGATATAAATACCGTGGTTTCTTGTGTAGCAAGGTCTTGTACATAAGAATTAACATACGGATTTTTGCAGATAACAATCTTAAAATTGACTTCCTAAGGGGGAATGATGAATAAATCGGAACTTATTGACGCTATTGCAGAGTCTTCTGAATTAACAAAAGCAGATGCAGGGCGGGCTTTAGAGGGTTTTATTAGCGCAGTAACAGGCGCGTTGAAAGATCCAGATCCTGATAAGCGATCAGTTGCTTTAGTGGGTTTTGGCACCTTCTCTGTCAAGGAAAGAGCCGAGCGTAAAGGCCGTAATCCACAAACAGGGGAAGAAATTACTATCAAGGCTGCAAAAATTCCTGCATTTAAAGCTGGAAAATCTTTAAAAGACAGTGTAAACTAGCTCTTCTTTAGTCGGGTGCTTAGCTCAGCTGGGAGAGCATCGCCCTTACAAGGCGAGGGTCGGGGGTTCGAACCCCTCAGCACCCACCAGACTTTGGAGTGGTAGTTCAGTTGGTTAGAATACCGGCCTGTCACGCCGGTGGTCGCGGGTTCGAGCCCCGTCCACTCCGCCAAATTAAAACCCCGTACCGTCTGGTCCGGGGTTTTTTTTTGCTTATATGTATTTGTTTCTTTAGGACTGAGACTATGTTGACAACAATTAGAGAAAAAGCGCAAGGTGCTTTTGCATGGGTTATTTTGATAATCATTTGTGTACCTTTTGCATTATGGGGTATTCAGAATTATTTGGATACAGGGAGGGAGGCGCCAGTTGCTTCTGTAGGCGATAAGGATTTTTTTCAGCAAGATGTTAATAGAGCTTATGAGCAATACAGCCAAAATCTCCAGGGCATGGGGATTGATGAGCAAACGCTGAAGGCGCAAGCGCTGGACAAGCTGATAAAAGACGAGGTTTTATTGCAGTATGTGCATAAAGAAGGCCTGGTTATTAGCGATGACAGTGCCCGCGATTTTATAAAATCGCTGGAATATTTCCAGACCGACGGCAAATTTGATGACAAGCGCTATAAACAATTATTAGCGGCGCAGCGCATGACTTCTACTGAATTTGTCAACAGAATCAAGAATGCCCTGGTCATGGAGCAGTTTCAGCGCAGCATTATCGATAGTGCCTATACAACCCAATACGATGTTGAGCATTTCTTTAAAATCCAGAATCAGCAGCGTGATTTTGATTATGTGACGGTCCCAGTACCAAAACTCACCGAGCAGCCCCCGGAACAAGATATTGCGGCCTATTATCAGCAGCATCTGGACAGCTATAAAACGCCCGAACAAATTTCTGTTGAATATGTCGAGCTGGCGCTGGATGAGATCGCCAAAACGGTGACCGTGACAGAAGACAAGCTGAAAGCGTTCTATGAAGAGCAAAAAGACCAGTACACCACCGCGGAGCGCAGGAAAATCAGTCACATTCTGTTTGCAATCAATGATAAGACTGATGAAAAGTCAGCCTTGGCAAAAGCCTTGAAAGCCAAACAGGAATTGGCCACTAAAGATTTTGCGGCGATGGCGGCCGAACAGTCGGATGATAAGTTAAGCGCTAAAAACGGCGGAGACTTAGGTCTTTTTAATGCCGGAGCTATGGAGAAAGCCTTTGATGATGCCGCCAGTACGCTGGGTTTAGGCGAAGTTTCAAATCCGGTCAAGTCGGCATTTGGCTATCATTTGATTAAAGTAACCGAATTAGCGCCCGGCGTAGTCAAGCCATTTGATGCGGTTAAAGCGGAAGTCAGCAAGGCCTATCAAAAGGCTCAGGCTGAAAATGCTTTTTATGAAGCGGGTGAAAAATTAACCGAATCGAGTTATGAAAACCCCGATAATCTGCAAACAGTTTCAGATGCTTTGACTATTCCGGTTAAAAAATCGGCATTGTTCACCCGAGAACAGGGCGAAGGTCTTGCCGCCGATCCGAAAATACGCACTGCCGCATTTTCGGAAGAAGTCCTGCAAGGCAATAACAGTGCGCCGGTTGAGCTGGGAGCGGATCGATTGGTGGTGTTGCGTATGCTGGAGCACAAGCCTGCCGCTACGCGTGCACTGGATGAGGTCAAACAGGAAGTCATTGCCACTCTATTAAAAGAGAAAGCCAAACAACAAGCGGCAGAAGCAGCGCAGAAGATTAAAGAGCGTCTGCAGGCGGGCGGCTCTATTCAGGCGGTCGCAGCCGAAAACAAGCTGGAAATTAAGAAAATTACTGGCCTAACGCGTAGCAGCGGTGAGCTGCCGGGACAACTAAGTCAAGACATTTTCAAGGCCGCCAAGCCGGTTGGCGGCAAACCAACCATCTTCACGGCATTATTGCCCTCTGACGCACAAGTCGTGGTGAGTCTGTCGAAAGTAACTGAAGGCGCAATGACCGAGAATGATAAAAAACAGCTGGAACTGGCGACAAAGAATATTGCCAAGGCTATTGGTCAGACCGAATTCAATGCCGTGCTGAACAGCTTGCAAGAGGCAGCGGATATATCAGTGAAATCGGTTAAAGCCCAGTAAACGGAGCTAAAGCACACATAAAAAAGGGAGCTTAAAGCTCCCTTTTTTATGCTTCAGAGCGAGTTTACGATGCTGCAAGGCCGGCAATGTTGTAACCGGCGTCAACATAGGTGATTTCACCGGTAATACCGGAGGCCAGATCCGAGCACATAAATGCCGCTGCGTTACCGACTTCCTCAATGGTGACATTCTTCTTGAGGGGCGAAGTATCGGCCGCTTTGCTGAGCATGGCTTTAAAATCATTGATACCAGAGGCGGCCAGCGTTCTGATCGGGCCCGCGGAAATGGCGTTTACACGCGTACCCTCTGGCCCTAAAGCCACCGCCATGTAACGTACATTGGCTTCAAGACTGGCCTTGGCCACACCCATGACGTTGTAGTTTGGAATCGCCCGTTCCGCGCCCAAATAAGTGAGTGTCAATAAGGAGCCGTTGCGGCCTTTCATCATGGTGCGTCCGGCTTTGGCCAGTGCGGTAAAGCTGTAGGAGCTGATGTCATGGGCGATTCTGAAATTATCCCGTGTGGTGACGTCAACATAATCTCCGTTCAGCGCGTCACGCGGTGCGAATGCGACCGAATGCACAATACAGTCTAAACCATCCCAATGCTGACCCAGTTTGTCAAACACTATATTGATATGTTCATCGATGCTGACATCACATTCAATGGTAATTTTGGAAGCACATTGTTCCGCCATTTCTTCGACTCGACTTTGCAGCTTTTCATTTTGAAAGGTAAAAGCCAATTCAGCGCCTTCTCGATGCATGGCTTGAGCAATGCCCCATGCAATGGAACGATTACTGGCTAAACCTACAATCAAGACACGTTTGCCTTGCATAAAACCCATTTTTATCTCCCAGAGTGTTTGTTGTTACAATAGTGTTCAAGTATCTATGAGCCTTTTATTGATGTCCAGTCTTTTGTCCCGGCGCACCGCTAGATTGCCACTCGCATCGTCCAACCTCCTGCTTCCATGCAGCCGATTGAATAGGCAAGCCGGCAACGCTGGAACGATAGTCCCGATCGTACTTGCCCTGCTGTTGAGTGCCTGTGATTTTTCGCAGCTTAATAATCCCTACCCGAAGGAAGAGGGAGCGTTGGCTGTATTATATGAGTCATTTTCTGAACGCCCCAAGCATCTGGATCCGGCAGTTGCCTATAGTTCGAACGAATATGCCTTTATCGCGCAGATTTATGAGCCGCCATTTCAATATCATTATCTCAAACGCCCGTATCAATTGAGTCCCTTAACAGCAACTGGAATGCCAAAGATTGATTATCTGAATAGCCGGGGTGAAAAATTGGATGCCCCGGTTAATGATCAGGAAATTGCCTATACCGACTATTTCATTGATATTAAGCCCAATATTCAATATCAGCCACATCCTGCGCTGGCGAAGAACGCCCAGGGTGATTATGTCTATCATCACTTAACAGAACAGCAAATTGAGAAACTCGGCGCTCTGCAGGATTTAAAGCAGACCGGCTCGCGCGAACTCATGGCAGACGATTATGTGTATCAGATCAAACGTCTGGCGCATCCGAAAATTCAGTCGCCAATCGCTGAAATGATGAAAAATTATATCGTTGGTTTTGACGAGTTTTCCAGGCGGGCCGCCGGCAAGCAAAAAACAGCCATTAAGGATATGTCCATGGCGGGCGTTGCCGTCATTAGCCCCTATCAATACCGCATCCGCATCAAAGGCAAATATCCGCAGTTTGTTTACTGGCTGGCCATGCCGTTTTTTGCCCCGATGCCCTGGGAAGCAGAAGCTTTCTATGAGCAGGCGGGTTTGAATGACAAAAACATCACGCTGGATTGGTTTCCGATAGGCACAGGCCCTTATCTGCTGGCAGAAAACAATCCCAACCGGCGTATGATTCTGCTTAAAAATTCATTGTTCCATCCTGAAACCTATCCCACTGAAGGCGAGCCTGGCGATCAGGAAAAAGGTTTGCTAACTGATGCTGGAAAACCACTGCCGTTTATCGATAAAGTGGTTTTCATGCTGGAAAAGGAAACCATTCCTTACTGGAACAAGTTCCTGCAAGGCTACTATGATGCTTCGGGTATCGCTTCGGACAGTTTTGACCAGGCCATCCAATTTACCGGCAGTGGTGGGGTTGCCTTGACGCCGTCCATGCTCGAAAAAGGCATTCAACTGCAAACGGCGGTGACCACGTCTATTTTCTACTTGGGCTTTAATATGCTGGATGCCACCGTGGGCGGAGACAGTGAACAAGCCAGAAAGTTACGCCAAGCCATTTCGATAGCGGTCGATTATGAAGAATTCATCTCCATTTTTATGAACGGGCGGGGCGTTGCTGCACAAGGCTTAATACCACCCGGCATTTATGGGTATGCCGAAGATCAAGCCGGCATCAATAGCACGGTCTATAACTGGGCAGGCGGCCAAGCTTCCGCTCCTGCTCACGCCCCTTACCTACGTCCTGTAGGCAGGGCGCAGCGTAAACCATTAGAGGCCGCGCGGCACTTGATGGCGGAAGCAGGTTATCCGAATGGCATCGATCCAAAAACCCGGGAGCCGTTAATCCTGTACTTTGATACTACTTCAGTCAGTATTGATGACCGCCCGCGCATGAACTGGTACCGCAAACAGCTTGAAAAGCTGGGCATCAAGCTGGTTATTCGGGCGACCGATTACAACCGTTTTCAACAGAAAATGCGTACAGGCAATGCACAACTGTTTATCTGGGGCTGGAATGCCGATTATCCTGATCCCGAGAATTTTTTCTTTCTGCTGTACGGGCCGAATGCCAAAGTCACGCACGGAGGTGAGAATGCGGTAAATTACCAAAATCCGGAATTCGACCGATTGTTTGAACAGATGCGCAATATGGAAAATAGCGAGCAGCGCTTCCGGATTATCCAGCAGATGCAGGACATCGTCCGCGAGGATGCTCCCTGGGTATTTGGTTTTCATCCGAAGAATTTTTCGCTTTATCATGGCTGGTATAAAAATTTGAAACCGAATTTAATGGCTAATAACCAGCTTAAATATACGCGCATTGATACGGCCGCCAGAGCAAAGCAGCGAGCGCAATGGAATCAGCCGGTGTTTTGGCCGTTGCTGCTGGCGCTAGCCTTGTTTGTGCTGGCGTTGATCCCGGCGGTAGCGGCTTATCGCCGTCGAATACGGAAAACCCTGTCATGATCCAGTACATCATCCGCCGGTTTTTATACGCCTTCCCCTTGCTGATGGGCGTGAATATTTTAACCTTTGTGCTGTTTTTTATCGTCAACAGCCCTGATGATATGGCGCGCATGCAGCTAGGCCAAAAACACGTCACCACCCAGGCCGTGGAAAACTGGAAGCAGCAGCGCGGCTATGATTTGCCCTTGTTGTGGAATGCCAAAGCTCAAGGCGAAGAAAAACTCAGTCAAACCATTTTTTACCAGAAATCGGTAGGCTTGTTTTTATTTCGTTTTGGCGTCTCCGATAGCGGCAGAAATATCGCAGCGGATATCGCGCAGCGTATGTGGCCCAGTCTCGCCGTAGCTTTGCCGTCGCTCATCGTCGGTCTGCTGGTCAATATCAGTTTTGCCCTGATGATGGTGCTGTTCCGGCAGACTTACCTGGAGCGCGCCGGCATGGTGCTGTGCGTGGTTTTAATGTCAGTGTCTTCCTTGTTTTATATCATCGGCGGCCAGTTTCTGATCGGTAAATTATTAATGCTCGTACCCATCTCAGGGTATGACAGCGGCCTGGCGGCGGTTAAATTTCTGATATTGCCGGTGCTGATCGGCGTGTTTTCGGGTATCGGTTCCGGCGTACGCTGGTATAGAACCCTGTTTCTGGAAGAAGTCGAAAAGGATTACGTCCGCACCGCCCGCGCCAAAGGATTGAGCGAAACGCAAACCCTGTTCCGGCATGTGCTGCAAAACGCCATGATCCCGATTTTGACCGGCGTAGTCGTGGTCTTGCCGCTGTTGTTCATGGGCAGTCTGATCATGGAATCCTTTTTCAGTATACCAGGCTTGGGTAGCTACACGATTGATGCCATCAACAGCCAGGACTTCGCGATAGTCCGCGCGATGGTGTTTTTGGGGTCGGTGTTATATGTTATCGGTTTATTGTTGACCGATATTTCCTACACCCTGGTTGACCCGCGTGTGAGGCTGTCCTGATGGTCATCTTATGGACTGACGCGCTAATATTCCTGCTGCTCGCCGTCATGCTGCTGCTGGGTTTTTACATGCGCAAACAAGCGCATATCAAACGGCCCTTGCAACAAATAGCCCGCAGCAAGACCGGCATGGTTTCGCTGGTGGTACTGGTTTTCTTTACGCTTATTGGTTTGCTGGATTCCATACATTTCAAATCGGCCAGCAGCAATGACATTATCAGCGTGCTGGATTCCTTGGCAACCCCGCTCAGGGAACAGGGCGAAAAAACCTATTCGGCGCCTTTTGCCGCCTATCTTTACAGCAAGGAAATGATGATGCAGGCCGATGGCACGCAGCTATGGAGTTATCCGCGTTTGCAATTTGGCGGCAGCCATTTAGCGGATCCTGAGACCCAGAAAGCCGCCGATATTCTGCAAAAAGCCTGCTACGGGTTTGCGCAGGGCGCAGGGCTGGTAGTTTTCTTTATGTATTTGTTATGGAGCGTGCGGCGAGCTCAGCACAAGCCCTTCATGAGTAGTACGGCCAAAACTGTGTGGACAGTGGCGGGTATAATTATTGCCGGCACTTACGCATTAATCTATTTATCGTCTTATTATCATGTGTTTGGCACCGATAAAGTCGGCGAAGACGTATTTTACCAGACCGTAAAAAGTATACGCACCGGCCTGGTGATAGGCACTTTGACGACGCTGATCATGCTGCCGATGGCCATCATCTTCGGCATACTGGCGGGCTTTTTTCGCGGCTGGGTCGATGATGTCATTCAATACCTTTACACCACGTTAAACTCCATTCCCAGCGTATTGCTGATAGCCGCCTCCATTTTGATGGTGCAGGTATATATGGCCAATCATGAAGAAGCCTATACCAGCGTACTGGTGCGCGCCGATATGCGGCTGCTGTTTCTTTGTCTGATACTGGGCGTCACCAGCTGGACCGGATTATGCCGATTGCTGAGGGCGGAAACCCTGAAGCTTCGAGAAATGGAATATGTGCAGGCGGCACAGGCACTGGGCGTAAGACGCCGCATGATCCTGCTGCGCCACATTCTGCCGAATGTCATGCATATCGTGCTGATCTCCGTCGTGCTGGATTTCAGCTCGCTGGTGCTGGCCGAGGCGGTGTTGTCATATATCAATATCGGCGTTGATCCGACGACCTACAGCTGGGGCAATATGATCAACGGCGCGCGCCTGGAAATGGCGCGCGAGCCTATCGTGTGGTGGTCGTTATCGGCTTCTTTTGTATTCATGTTCGCCTTGGTGCTGGCCGCCAATCTGTTTGCCGATACGGTACGGGATGCGTTTGATCCAAGACGGGGAGCGATTGATTGATGTCGGTTATTGCACTTATGCGAAGAATTTAAAACTTATCAAATTGAACTAACTGTGATTAATAAATGATGAACAGCAGTCTAACGAACGGAGGTGAATAGTGGCTAAGATTGAAGGCATCAGAGTAAAGAATTTTCGTGCATTAAAAGATGTCACGCTTGGAAGATTGTGGAACCAGCAAAAATCACAGCCACTTACCGCTATGACGGTTGTTATTGGCAAAAACGGTGTCGGTAAAAGTACTTTGTTTGATGTTTTTGGTTTCCTTGCGGATGCACTTAAATTCGGCGTTGAGGAAGCCTGTGATTTACGTGGGCGGGGTGGATTTGAAAAAATACGTTCCCAAGGACAAACAGGAGCAATTGAATTTGAAATCTATTACAAGGAAGACGGCAACGCCCGTCCGATTACCTATGAAATGTCTATTGAACTGGATAATTCTGGGCGACCTTTTGTGCAAAAAGAACGTCTTCGCCAAAGACGCCAAAATCAGACACGCGGATGGCCTTTTTCTTTCTTAGTATTAAATGACGGCAAAGGCGTTGTTTGGAAAGGGGAAGGTAAAGCAATTGATGAAGAAAATGAAAAGTTTGATCTTTTTGATTTTATTAAATCAATTCAAGCAGAAGAAAGCAAAGAAACAGAAGTTGTGGAGCTGTCAGATAAAAGGAAGCTAGGAATTGCTACTCTTGGCTCTCTCAAGCAGCATCCAAGAATTTCGGTTTTTCGACAGTTTATTGAAGGTTGGTACCTTAGTTATTTCACTCCAAATTCTGCTAGAAGTCTTCCTCTTGCTGGCCCGCAAAAACATCTGAATATTCTTGGCGACAATATTGGTAATGTTGTGCAATTCATGGAGAGAGAACACAAGGACCGATTTAAGAAAGTTTTAGATCGCATCGCAAAAAAAATTCCCGGCATTGACAAAATTGATACGGATAAAACTGCTGACGGACGGTTGCTTTTGCGTTTCAACGACAAAGGTTTTAAAGATCCCTTTTATGCTCAGCAAATGTCTGACGGTACATTAAAAGTGTTTGCCTATTTGCTTTTGTTGGAAGATCCTACTCCGCCTCCATTTTTGTGTATTGAGGAGCCGGAAAACGGCTTATACCACAAGCTTCTGGAAACGCTAGCTAAGGAATTTCGAGAACATGCAACTGGACGAAAAGGCGGTTCTCAGGTTTTTATTACCACACATCAGCCTTATTTTGTCGATGCGCTTGAACCGAATGAAGTTTGGATTCTGGAAAAAGATGCGGATGGTTTTTCCACTATTCGGCGAGCCAGTGACGATGAACTGGTAAAAAACATGGTCGCCGAAGGACTGCTATTAGGCGGCCTTTGGTATAGCGATTATCTGGATGCAAGGTGAAACCATGCACTTCGATATCCTCGTGGAAGACCTGTCCGGTAAAGTTGCGCTGGACATTCTGGTACCCAAAGTCATTGGCGATAATCACAGTTTCGATGTTAAATCCTACAAAGGCGTCGGTCGAATTCCTGCAAAGATGAACTCTAGCGTGGATGCAAGCAAGCGTATCTTATTGGCTAACTTGCCCAGATTACTAGCCGGATATGGAAAATCAAGGCAGGGATATCCATCTGCAGTTATTGTAGTTTGCGATCTCGACGGAAAATGCCTGAAAAGTTTTCGAAATGAGCTCATTGAGTTGTTGAGCACCTGCAATCCACGCCCGGAAACCCGTTTTTGTATCGCGATCGAAGAAGGTGAAGCCTGGTTTCTTGGGGATATTCCAGCAATAAAGCAAGCCTACCCAAAAGCCAAAGAGTTCGTGCTGAATGCTTATGTAAGCGATGCAATTTGCGGCACATGGGAGCGGCTTGCTGATGCTGTTTACAAAGGTGGTTCGCAACAACTTTCAAGTTTGGGATGGCATGTTGTAGGTGCTGAGAAATCCACATGGGCTGAGAACATTACACCTCATATGAATTTGGATAACAACACATCGCCAAGCTTTAACTACTTTTTGAGAAAACTTAGAGAATTGGCGACAAATGTTTGATAAGCCACAATCTGACAAAAAAATGGATAATTCTTTACTGACAGTAGAGCATCTCACTGTCACCTTCAATCAACGCAATAAGGTAGTTGATGACATCAGTTTCGAAATTTACCCCGGCGAAACTTTTGCTTTGGTCGGCGAATCCGGTTCCGGCAAGTCGATAACGGCTCTGTCGGTGTTGAGATTGTTGCCCAATAATGCCCAGCTTCAGGCCGGGGAAATCAGCCTGCAAGGGGATAATTTATTACACCGGTCTGAATTTGAGCTGTGTAAAATCCGCGGCCGGCGCATAGGTCTGATTTTTCAGGATCCGATGTCGTCGCTGAATCCGGTCATGACCATCGGCAGCCAAATTGAAGAAGTCGTCAAACTTCATTTTGGCTTGCCCCAACAGGCGCTCAAACTGCGCGTGCTGGAATTACTGCAGCAGGTGGAGATACCAGAACCTGCAAAGCGAGTGAAAGACTATCCACATCAATTGTCCGGCGGTCAGCGGCAGCGGGTCATGATTGCCATCGCTTTGGCGGGGAAGCCGGATTTACTGATTGCCGATGAGCCGACGACCTCTCTGGATGTGACCATTCAGGCGCAAATATTGGCGTTGCTGAAAACCATCCAGCAACAAACCGGCATGGCCTTGTGGCTGATTAGCCATGACTTGGCGCTAGTATCTACTCTGGCAGACCGTGTTGCGGTGATGCAGCAGGGTAAAATTGTTGAAACAGGTTTCACTGCGGAGTTCTTCACTCAACCCAAACATCCTTATACCCAAAAGTTACTGGCGGCCTTGCCGTCGATGCAGAGCTGTTTAACTCAATGCACGGAACAAAAGCCGCCTTTATTAGAAGTGCGCGATTTCTCCTGTCACTACCCCATCCGCAAGGGCGTTTTCAAGCGTGTGGTTGATTATGTCAGAGCCGTTGATGGCGTAAGTTTTGATATTCAGCAGGGCAAAACCCTGGCCTTGGTCGGCGAATCCGGTTGCGGCAAGACCACTTTGGGCAAGAGCCTGTTAAATCTGATTCCGGCCACTGGCGGACAAGTCAGCATCAATAGCATCGAGTTGAGCGGCTTAAGTGGCGAGGCATTACGCCTGCAACGCGCGCATATTCAGATTGTATTTCAAGATCCGTTTTCCTCGATGAACCCGCGCATGCTGGTTGGGGGTATTGTCGCAGAAGGCATTGGCGCTTTGCATCCGGAGGTTAGTGTCTCGGCGCGCAAGGCGCGCGTTGCGCAGCTATTGCAGCAAGTCGGTTTGCCGGAGGATTCAGCGCTGCGTTACCCGCATGAATTTTCCGGCGGGCAGCGGCAACGCATTTGTATCGCGCGCGCCCTGGCCGTTGATCCCAAGCTGATCGTCTGCGATGAGCCGACCAGTGCGCTGGATGTTTCGGTGCAGGCGCAGATCATTCAATTGCTGAAAACCTTGCAGCAGGAAAAAGGCGTGAGCTATCTGTTCATCACTCATGATATTGCCGTGGTTGCAGAAGTCGCCGACGAGGTTGCGGTGATGTATCAGGGCAAAATTATTGAGCAGGGCCCGGTGGCGCAAGTGCTGAGCCGGCCGCAGCAAGCTTATACCAAAAAACTGTTATCGGCAGTGCCTGTGTTGCAAAGAAAGTTTGAAAACCCCGCTTAATCCAGAAGTGTTAAAATAAATTTACAGTTTTTTAACCATTCCCCGTTTTATCAGTTATTAAGGAAAAAGTTTCATGAATAAGAAGATAACCAAAGCAGTGTTTCCCGTGGCCGGATTAGGTACACGGTTTTTGCCTGCAACCAAGGTCACTGCCAAAGAAATGTTGCCTATCGTTGATAAGCCCTTGATGCAATACGCCGTTGAAGAAGCCGTTGCCGCCGGCATCGATACCCTGATTTTCATTACCGGCCGCACCAAAAACGTCATAATGGATCATTTTGACAAAGCCTATGAGCTTGAGAAAGAGCTGGAAGCCAGAGGTAAGAATGACGCCTTGAAGATGCTTCAAGAGCTTTTGCCGGCGCATGTGTCGTGTGTTTTTATCCGTCAGTCTGAGGCTTTGGGCTTGGGTCATGCCGTTTATTGCGCCCGGCCTGTGATCGGCGATGAGCCGTTTGCAGTGATCTTGCCGGATGATTTGATTGAGGATGGCAACCGCGGCTGTATGGCGCAGATGGTTCGTCTTTATGAGGAAAAACAGTCTTCTATTGTGGGTGTTGAAAGGGTTCATCCTTCAGAAACAGGCAGTTACGGCATCGTGAAAACGGCTGAGTTTTCAGGCCCATCCGGGGTGGTCGAGCTGATTGTTGAAAAACCTAAGCCCGAAGTGGCACCGTCAAATCTGGCAGTGGTCGGGCGCTATATTTTAACGCCGGCCATTTTCGACAAAATCAAGAATACAGGCCGGGGCGCGGGCGGTGAAATTCAATTAACCGATGCGATTGCTGATTTATTGGCGGATGAGCAGGTGCTGGCCTATGAGTTTGAAGGCAGGCGTTTTGATTGCGGCGCCAAATTGGGTTTTTTAATTGCTAACGTGGAATATGGCCTGATGCACAAAGATCTAAAGGATGGCTTTTCAGCTTATCTGAAAGACCTGGTACAAAAGCAAAAAATGTAGATAGCCAGGCGCCTTCGTCGCGATCTGAGGCCCTTAATCGCGACGAGGGCGTCGCTCCTACAGTTAAATTCATATTCTTTATGCTTGTATCTTAGCCACAAAGCGAACGCTTTATGAATGACTCATTGTTGCTGAAAGTCTATCGAAATACAGTATTGCAGCCTAGGCGCCTTGGGATGATGCTGTTTGTCAGCCTGATGAGCGGGTGTGCTTCTGATCCGCCAGTGCGGGTATTGCCTTCTTTTGAGTCGAAACCGCAGACGTACCGGCATAAAGCGGCTTATAACAGACCTTATAAGGTTAAAGGAAAAACCTATTACCCATTAACATCGGCTGTTGGCTACCGGGAGCAGGGTATGGCTTCCTGGTATGGTTCCGAATCCGGTAATCGTACGGCCATGGGCACCCGTTTTAATCCGCAAGGTTTATCGGCCGCACACAAAACGCTGCCGTTACCGACAAAAGTGCGGGTAACCAATTTGCATAATGGCCGCCATATTGATGTCGTGGTAAATGATCGCGGCCCATTCAAGAAAGGCAGGCTGATTGATCTGTCCCACGGCGCTGCAAAAAGGCTGGGCATCCGCGGTCTGTCTAAAGTTGAAGTGGAGTATTTGGAAGATATGTCCAGCGCTGATTAATGGTTTAGCTTTTAGTCAGGGATACTTTTGCAAAACCGCCGTTTTCGGTGCGCAGGTTGGTCACCTGTCCCTGATAGAGGCGTGCCGATAGTCCGAGACTGTGGTTTTGATAGGCGAGCAGCCGATAATCTGTTTTATAAGTACCAGTCGCGCTGATTGGGGTTATTGAAGCAGGAATGTATTGCTGTATTAATGTGGTATGCGGATTGAATTCGGCAAATTTTGTTTTGGTGAGTTTGGCACCGACATAAACGCCCCGGCTGGCGTAGCCGGTATCGGGTTTAAATACCCATTTCTTGCGCGTGCGCCAGCCTTCTTCAGGTGACAGCGAACCCAGCAGCCGCGTTTGCGGTATGGTCTGGGCAAAAAGATTTTTTTCCTGCGCGCTTAAGCCTAAGGCAGTGAGTACAGCGGGATCGGACCACAGAATCATGCGCTGCTTATCGGCCAGCAAGCCATAGGTATGAGGATTTGGACTTAGGCAAACCTGAGCGTTCAGCCAGGCTTGCTGGATAACCCGCATGGCCGGTGTTTCAAGGTAAAAGTCACAATGCCGGTTATAAATCATATCGATAGGCTGACCGTGAATGGAAAGCCCGCTGCTTCCGGCGGTGATTTCTTCAGGTGCCGCAATCACAACATCAATACCGGCTTGCTGAAACAGGGCGGCGAAAATTCGCATTTCTGTATAAAGAAACTGTTGTTGCGGATGTTCGTCCACAATGGCAATACGTTTTGGCCGGGCATCTGGTTGTTTGCAAAAAAGCGCATAGTCATGGAGAAAGGTATTCAGCAGTTTGCTGCCGAATCGGGCAGGGAATGCCGTGGCATCGGCCTGATAACATAAACAGGCAAACCAGGCGCCGCCGGCATTGGTATTGACTTCAATTAAACGCGGGCCGGATGCGCTGAGATGAAAATCATATCCCATCATGACGGCGTGATGACCTGGATTCAGCCGCGCCGTTGCCGGTAGCTTATTGGCAATCAGATATTGATAGGCACTGTTCTGGCTGAGTTTGTACAGCGCTTTCACCAGTCTGATCATTTGCCGCAGATCGCTGGCCGGTAATTCGGCGTGATAGGGACTGATAGGGTAGGGGGTATGATTCATTGTGACTCCATGAGGGCAGGCATTTTACATGGATAGTTCAGAAAAGGGTCTTGATAAATAAGTTTATAGCGCGCTTTCGCCACGTTTCTGGCAGTACAGCTTCATTCTGCGTGTAGACTTGGTATTGCGAGATGTTTTTTTTAGTCCAGCAAAGTCGATTATCATCAGGATTTTTCCGCTGTGCTGCTATGAAAAGTGGTAGCTGGAACCTCTCTGGGGCTTGCAATGGATAGCAGAGTCAACAAAATCCGTGAGATTCCAAATCCAGGATTATCACTTAAGCACGTTGGGGCAGCGCTATCTGCGTTTTTTTATCCACCACTGATCATTCATGTCGTGTTTTGGGTTCATCCACCATTGTTCATTCCTATTGGGTTGTTCGCGCCCATCGCCTTGTTCATGCGGGCGGCTATGTTCCTGCCCACTCCAGTCCTCATGTCGCCGCCGAGGAATATCGCGTTGATCATACGGATACCGGTAAAATGGCATATAGGGAGATGTATAGGTATTTGGAGCAGGGGCGTTTCTTAGCGCCTCTGTCTGTTCCCTGATGGCATTGGTTTGTCTGCTGAGTTCTTTGGCTTTAGCTTCCTCAATTTGCAGAGCTCTTTCCTTGTCTCGCTCGGCCTGCTCCGTCTTTCGGCGTTGCTCTTCTTCTGCCAAATACGTGTTAGTCTGTTTCTGAGCCTCCAGTTGCCTTTCTTTACTGATATCCTTAATCTTCAGTGGGGGTTTATTGGGGGCGTTCTCACAAGGGTGCTGTTGATAAACAGCCTTGGCACCATTGCCACATTTATAGACGTCGGCATTAGCAGATGCGGCGCCCAAGGCCGTGGTAACCACATAAAGGAGGGTATGAAACTTCATAAATCTGTTAACGGAAAAAATAATATGCTGTCTCAATTATCAGCTGCTCAAACTGCACAGGCTGCTATCAGCAGTTTGTCTGACATGTTTTGGGGCCTGGACTGCTGTTTAAGCTGTTATAAACTGTTTTAGACAGTAGAGATGACCGGTTAAAATGATCGCTTCAATTTGGCGATCTTTTTTATAGCAATAAAAAACCCGCTAAATATTATAACTTAGCGGGTTTTTGTGCTTCATAAAGCTGCTTGAAGCTTCTAATTGGTGCCGATGGCCGGATTTGAACCGGCACGACTTGCGTCACCACCCCCTCAAGATGGCGTGTCTACCAATTTCACCACATCGGCAATATACGATATTAAATGTTGGTTTTAATTAGTTTGCTACCGGATTGTTTACGGTATTTTTCTTTTCCTGAATTGTTGTGGGCGCGGGTTCGGCTTTTTTCTCTTCTGGGCCCGTTACTTTACTTGGCGCTTGCTCAGTAGCCTGCTTGGATGCAGGAGCTGGCATGCTTTCAGACTTGACGGTTTCAGGTACTGGGGGGACGCTGTTTAAGCTTTTAGCGCCATCGACGTCAGGAATGCCTAATGTGTCTTTCTCAACTTCTGGCGTGCTCATGAAATCATACACATTGCCACCTTGATTGCCGCTTAAGATAGCAAGCCCAAGGCTGGTTGTAAAAAACAAAGTCGCGAGAATTGCTGTTGACCGGGATAAAAAAGAAGCCGCACCCTGAGCGCCAAAAACAGTGCCGGACGAGCCGGTGCCAAAAGCAGCGCCGGCGTCAGCGCCTTTACCTTGCTGCATTAAGACTAAGCCAATAACGCCCAAACCCAATAAAACGTGAACAACAATTATTACCTGATACATAAAAAGTCTGTGTTACTCTAAAACGAATGATAAATCTTTAAAAAGGAGTCTGCATCCAGCGAAGCCCCGCCAATTAAACCGCCGTCTATATCCGGCATGGCAAACAAGGCCTGGGCGTTGTCCGCTTTGACACTGCCGCCGTATAAAATTTGTACTTTTCCGGCAATGGCCTGGTCTTTAGCGGCCATGTACTGACGAATATATTGATGAACTTCCTGCGCCTGTTCATCGCTTGCTGTTTTGCCAGTGCCTATCGCCCAAACCGGTTCATAGGCAATGACGGCGGCTTTAAATGCGTCTATTCCGGCAAGACTGATTACCGCACTGAGTTGCTCATCGATAACAGCAAATGTTTGATCCTGTTCACGCTGCTCAAGGGTTTCGCCTACGCACAGAATAGGGATTATATCTTGTGTTTGTGCCTGGCAAAAGCGTGCGGCTACCGATTCGTTGGTGTCGCCATAATAACTGCGGCGTTCGGAGTGGCCTACGAGTGCATATTTGCAACCCAGTTCCTTGAGCATGGCGGCTGAAATTTCACCAGTATAAGCGCCGGACTCCTTGTCAGCGACGTTTTGCGATCCTAATGCCAGCGGGGTATTTTTAGCCAGTTCGGCCACAGCAGGTAGATAAACATACGGTACACAGACGGCGATGCCTGCGCTGCCTGAACCAATGCCGTTTATGATGGCTTTTGCAAGCGATTCGGAACTGGCACGGGTGCCATTCATTTTCCAATTTCCTACAACCAGAGACTGACGCATTTTTACCCTCTCATATAGAATCAAACGGCTTATGATATAGACTAAAGGCGCTTAGTTCAAGCACCTATTGCTTTCTTGACATCGTCCGCCAGTTGTTGCGCGTACTTATTGACTAGATCTGCATTTTCGCCTTCGACCATTACGCGGATTAATGGCTCTGTTCCGGACGCCCTGAGTAATACACGGCCCTTGCCGGCCAGTTTTTGCTCAACAGACTTTACTGCTTTTTGTATGGTCTCATTGTCATCCAGGTTCACTTTTGTATTGGCTTTGATGTTGATGAGAACTTGCGGGTATTTTTCCATGCCGGATTTCAGTTCGAACAGATTTTTTCCACTGTGCCGCATTTCAGCCATGACTTGCAATGCCGAAATAATTCCATCACCGGTTGTTGTTCTGTCCAGGCAAATAATATGTCCGGAGTTTTCGCCGCCTAGAATGCCATTGTGCTCAACTAGCATTTCCATGACGTAACGATCGCCCACTTTGGCGCGTAACAGATCGATGCCGAGCCGCTTCAGGCCATGTTCCATACCCAGGTTGGTCATTAGGGTGCCTATTACGGGCCCTGTTAATAATCCTGATTCCTTCCTGGCTTTGGCGATGATATAAATTAGTTCGTCACCATCAACGATTTCGCCTTTATGATCAACCATCACTACGCGATCACCATCACCATCCAGCGCGATTCCAAGATCGGCCCGATAAGCCAAAACGGCCTCAACCAATTTATCCGGCTTGGTTGATCCGCATTCATCATTAATATTGAGTCCATCCGGCTCTGTGCTTAGAGTAACTACTTCCGCGCCCAGCTCTCTAAGCACATGGGGGGCGATATGGTAAGTTGCGCCATTAGCGCAATCGATGACGATTCTCATGCCGTTAAAATCAAGTCCCGGCGGTACGCTGGCCTTGCAAAATTCAATGTAGCGGCCGGCGGCATCGGCAATACGTTTTGCCTTGCCCAGTTTTGACGACTCTACTGTGGTCATTGGTGAGTCAATGTAATGTTCTATTTTTCTTTCAATTTCATCGGGCAGCTTTATGCCTTCTACCGAAAAAAATTTAACGCCGTTATCATAATAAGGATTATGGGAGGCGCTGATGACGATGCCGGCCCGTGCTCTGAAAGTCCGGGTTAAATAGGCTATTCCCGGTGTTGGCATAGGGCCAAGCAAGCGCGTGTCGACGCCGGCCGCAGTCAAACCGGCTTCCAGTGCTGATTCAAACATATAGCCAGAAATGCGGGTATCTTTGCCCACCAGAACCAGGCCATGCCCCTCTTCTGCGAAGACCCGGCCGGTAGCCCAGCCCAGCTTCAAAAAAAAATCGGCTGTTATGGGTGGCACACCAACTTTTCCTCTGATGCCATCGGTTCCAAAATATTTTTTTGTCATAAATCTAAATCCTGTTGACTGGAGAATATAGATATCCCTGTTGTGCAGGGATAGAGGCGGCTCTCAAAATGTTTTGTCGCCTAATTTGGGGTAACTTTAGCAGTTTTTAGCCTATTTTTTTTCCATAAAAAAAAGAGAGGTTTTTTAAGCCTCTCTTTTCATTTGAGCGGGGGGGCAGATTTTTTAGCTTTGCTCCGCTGTTCCACCTATCGCAGGCTCAGTCTTTTTATCCTCTTTTTCTTTGGCTTCATCGCTTGTAGCACCGCTTTTGGGTGGCGTGTCATCCCAGCCTTGAGGATCTCTGACCGGTTTACGGGCCATCAGGTCGTCAATTTGATACTTGTCGATGGTCTCGTACTTCATTAGTGCCTCTGCCATGGTATGAAGAATGTCGATGTTTTCTTTTAGAATTCTCTCTGCACGCTCATAGTTGCGGTCGATAAATGAACGGATTTCTTCATCGATGGTATGGGAAGTTTCTTCGGCAACGGTTTTATGCTGGGTAACCGAACGGCCCAGGAAAACCTCACCTTCTTCTTCGCTATAAGCCAAAGGTCCCAAACGTTGCGAAAACCCCCATTTGGTGACCATATTTCTGGCTAGCTCAGTGGCGCGCTCAATATCATTTGAAGCGCCGGTACTGACCTGTTCCCAGCCAAAAATCATTTCTTCGGCAATACGCCCGCCATATAAACTGGAGATCATGCTGTCCAGTTTTTGTTTGCTGGCGCTGTACTGATCCCGTTCCGGCAGGAACATGGTAACGCCTAATGCGCGTCCTCTGGGCATGATGCTGACCTTGTAAACAGGGTCATGCTCTGGAACCAGGCGGCCGACAATGGCATGGCCGGCTTCGTGGTAGGCCGTCATTTTCTTTTCTTTCTCATTCATTACCATAGAAGTTCTTTCAACTCCCATAATCAATTTATCCTTGGCTTTTTCCAAATCGACCATGCTGACCAAGCGCTTATTCATTCTCGCGGCAAATAAAGCTGCTTCATTGATCAGATTCGCCAAATCCGCCCCAGAGAAGCCAGGCGTGCCTTGGGCAATGTATTTGACTTCTACGTCATCAGCGGCAGGCACCTTTTTCATGTGGACTTTAAGAATCTGCTCGCGGCCTTTGACATCAGGCAACCCTACGGTAACCTGGCGATCGAACCGGCCTGGTCGCAATAATGCCTGATCCAGTACATCGGGACGGTTGGTGGCGGCAATGACAATAATGCCTTCGTTGCCTTCAAAGCCATCCATTTCGACCAGCAACTGGTTTAAGGTCTGTTCGCGTTCATCATTGCCGCCGCCTAAACCGGCGCCGCGCTGACGGCCGACCGCATCAATTTCATCAATGAAGATAATGCAAGGCGCGTGTTTTTTGGCCTGTTCAAACATGTCGCGCACCCGGGAGGCGCCGACACCAACGAACATTTCAACAAAATCAGAACCGGAAATCGTGAAAAAGGGTACTTTGGCTTCCCCGGCGATGGCTCTGGCCAGCAGGGTTTTGCCTGTGCCGGGCGGGCCAATCATCAGGGCGCCACGCGGAATCTTGCCGCCCAGGCGCTGATATTTTGCCGGGTCTTTAAGAAAATCAACCATTTCCACAACTTCTTCTTTGGCTTCGTCACAGCCGGCAACATCTGCAAAAGTTACTTTGATTTGGTCTTCTTCCAGCATCCGCGCTTTGCTTTTACCAAAAGTCATGGCACCGCGGCCGCCGCCTGCACCACCCTGCATTTGCCGCATGAAGAATACCCACACAGCGATCAGCAGCAGCATGGGTCCAAACGAAACCAGCAGCTGCATCAACATCGAAGGCTGTTCAGGGGGAATGGCTTTGATTTCAACGCCATTAGCCAGCAAATCATCGACCAGATGCGGATCGTTAGGCGCATATGTCTTGAATTTTTCGCCACTCTGCATTTTGCCTTTGATGACATTGTTGTCAATCATGACCTGTTGCACTTGCCCCGTTTTTACCGATTCGATGAATTGGGAATAAGACACGGACGAATCGGCGCGATCGTTCTGAGGGCCAAAATTATTAAAAATGGACATCAATACAACGGCGATGACGACCCACAGGATTATGTTTTTTATCATATCGTTCAATTTACACGCCCTAGGCCTGAATGCCTGCCGGTTTAAAAACTGAGTTATTATATCAGGAATGCTATTCCTGATTGCCGCTATTTATCCCGCCTCTACCCGCTATCAAAAGTTGAGGGTGATACTGCTACATTTGTTATGTAAGGTGAATATAAGGCCTAATGAGGCTTATTTAAAGTCCTTGGCCAAAATATAAACTTCATTGCTGCGTGGTCGGGATGCTTTTGGCTTTCTAATAACCACTTTTGCAAAAGATTGCTGTACTTCTTGATAGAAGAGTTCAAAACCTTCGCCGTGAAATAATTTAACCAGAAAAGCCCCGTTTTTCGCTAATACTGTTCGGGCTGTATCTAAAGCCAGTTCGCCCAAATAAATCGATCTGGCCTGATCGACGCCTTTATTGCCACTCATGTTCGGCGCCATATCGGACATGACCAGATCCACTGGCGCTCCATCAAGAATGACAAATAGTTCATCCAGGACAGCCTGTTCGCGAAAATCGCCCTGGATAAAATCCACGCTTTCAATGGGATCCATAGGCAAAATATCCAGTGCAATGAGTTTGTGTTTTTTTCCGGTGAGCTGGCGTGCAAATTGGGACCAGCCGCCCGGCGCGGCACCCAAATCTATAATGTTCATGCCCGGTTTGATGATCTGATCCTTTTCCTGAATTTCCTTGAGTTTAAAAACCGCTCTCGACCGGTAGCCCTGCGCTTGAGCCAGTTTGACATACTCATCCTGTAAATGTTCCTGCATCCAGCGATTGCTGCTTTTACTTCGTCCCATGCGTATTGATTTGGTGTAAAATTATAATTTTGATTTAGGAAAGATTAAGAGTGAACGCTACAGATAAGAAAAAATTTCGGGCTCAGGCTCATGGCTTAAAACCCGTGATTATGATCGGTCAAGCCGGATTGACTCCGGCCGTCTTGGCTGAGATAGAGTTGGCGCTGGATACTCACGAACTCATTAAAATAAAAATTCGTGCCGAACGTGAAGAGCGCAAGCAAATGAGCGAGAAAATCTGTAGCGATACCGGCGCAGCACTGATTCAAATGATTGGCCAAATTGCAGTTGTTTACCGTGTAAATCCGAATAAATAATAAACACCCGGCGAAAGGCTTAATAATCCAAGTCTTTCGCCGGGTGGCACGGCCCCATTTTTTTCTCATTCAAATGTATTGAATGGAGATGATTTCATACTCAACATTGCCGCCCGGCGCTTTCACCGTAACCAAATCTCCAGCTTCTTTGCCAATTAATGCGCGCGCAATCGGCGAGCCGATTGATATACGGTTCTCCTTGATATTGGCTTCGTCTTCACCAACAATTTGATAAGTGACTTTTCTTTCAGTTTCAATGTCTTCGATTTCTACGGTCGCGCCAAACACCACCTTTCCATTGGCATCAACCTTGGTAACGTCAATAATTTGTGCATTGGACAACTTACCTTCAATTTCTGAAATACGCCCTTCGGCAAAACTTTGCTGCTCTTTCGCAGCATGATATTCGGCGTTTTCTTTCAAATCACCGTGCGCTCTGGCGGTGGCAATCGATGCAATGATGCGCGGACGCACAACCGACTTTAATTCCTCCAATTCGACTCGCAATTTTTCTGCGCCCTTCACGGTAAGAGGTACTTTATTCATTCTGATACAACTCCAAAAATATAACTCATCGATCTCTCACGGGAATCCATAACAACTACAAATTACTGAAAGCTCTTATGCAGATCCTGCAAGCAATTGACATCGCCGGCATCCAGCTCCCCCAAGGCATAGCAGGCAGCTCTTGCGCCCGCCATGGTGGTGTAATAGGTTACCCGATGCTGCAATGCTTCGCGGCGCATGGTGAACGAATCGGTAATGGCTTTTTTGCCTTCAGTGGTATTAATAATCAGCTGGATCTGGTCATTTTTGATCATATCCACGGTATTAGGCCTGCCTTCGTTGACTTTATAAACGATTTCGCAAGGAATACCTGCCGCTTTTAGGACTTTTGCGGTACCGCTGGTTGCGACAATCTCATATTTTTTGGCTACCAGCATTCTGGCAATATCAGGTGCTTTGGCCTTATCGGCATCGCGTATGCTAATTAGCACTTTACCGCTTTGATTTAAATTGACACCGGCGGCACGCTGAGATTTGGCAAACGCCTCGCCAAAGGTCTTGCCTACACCCATGACTTCGCCGGTCGACTTCATTTCGGGCCCCAACAAGGGGTCGACGCCTGGAAATTTAACAAAGGGGAACACCGCTTCTTTAACCGAATAATAGGCAGGAATGCGCTCTTCGGTAACGCCTTGCTCGGCCAGCGACTGACCGACCATGACGCGGGCCGCAATTTTGGCCAGCGGATAACCCGTGGCCTTGGACACAAAAGGCGCAGTCCGTGAGGCTCTTGGATTGACTTCGAGCACATAAATATCTTGGCCCTGAATGGCAAACTGGGTATTCATCAAGCCTCTTACACCCAAGGCTTCCGCCATCTTGGCCACCTGTTCGCGCAATTTGTCCTGAAGGGCAGGGGCTAACTCATAGGGCGGTAAGGAGCAGGCCGAATCGCCTGAATGTATTCCCGCCTGTTCAATGTGTTCCATCAGACCGCCGATTAAAACGCGTTCGCCATCATAAATGGCATCGACGTCCATTTCAACTGCGTCATCCAGAAAGCGATCCAGCAATACCGGTGAGTCATTGGACACACTAACGGCTTCTTTCATATATCGTTGCAGGCCTTCTTCGTTGAAGACGATTTCCATGGCCCGGCCGCCTAATACATAAGAAGGCCTGACCACCAACGGGTAGCCCAGTTCTTTAGCGGCATTAAGCGCCTGCTCAACAGAGCGGGCGGTGGCATTGGGTGGTTGTTTTAAATCCAGGCGCTCCAGTAATTTTTGAAAGCGCTCACGATCTTCAGCCAAGTCGATTGAATCCGGCGATGTGCCGATGATGGGTGCGCCTGCCGCTTCCAGTGCGCGCGCCAATTTTAAGGGGGTCTGGCCGCCATACTGAACGATCACGCCCTTGGGCTGCTCAAGATGCACAATTTCCAGGACATCTTCCAGTGTTAAGGATTCGAAATATAAGCGATCCGATGTATCAAAATCGGTGGAAACGGTTTCGGGATTGCAGTTGATCATGATGGTTTCATAACCATCTTCACGCAGGGCTAATGCGGCATGTACGCAGCAATAATCGAACTCGATACCCTGGCCGATACGATTGGGCCCGCCACCGAGAATAATGATTTTTTCTTTATCGGAAACTCGCGCTTCGCATTCGTCTTCATAGGTTGAATACAAATACGCTGTATCCGAGGAAAATTCGGCGGCGCAGGAATCGATGCGTTTATAAACCGGGCGGATGCCTTGTTTATGGCGCACATTGCGCACTTCGGTTTCGGAGGTGTCCAGTAGTTTGGCTAGGCGCTGGTCAGAGAAGCCTTTGCGCTTAAGCCTGTATAGTTCGCCGTCTTGTAACGTGGCCAGGGTTTTGGTTGCCAGCGATTTTTCAGTAACGACTAAATCTTCAACTTGGGCAAGAAACCAGGGATCAATTTTACTGGCTTCGTGTACTTCTTCGAGGCCCATGCCGCTACGAAAGGCATCGGCGACATAAAGCAATCGGTCGGGGCCTGGGTGACGCATTTCGCGTTGCATTTTTTCAGCGGCATCATCGGCAGTAAGATCGATGATTTCATCAAGTCCACTGATGCCAATTTCCAGTCCGCGCAGGGCTTTTTGCAGGGATTCCTGAAAAGTCCGTCCTATCGCCATGACTTCACCCACGGATTTCATTTGTGTGGTCAAACGATCATCCGCCTGGGGAAATTTTTCAAAGGTAAAGCGGGGAACTTTGGTCACGACATAATCAATGGAAGGTTCAAACGATGCCGGTGTTGCGCCGCCGGTGATCTCGTTTTTCAACTCGTCCAGCGTGTAGCCGACCGCCAGTTTGGCTGCTACCTTGGCAATCGGAAATCCGGTCGCTTTTGAAGCCAGTGCGGAAGAGCGAGACACCCGTGGATTCATCTCGATGACGATTAAGCGTCCATCTTTGGGATTAATGGCCACCTGCACGTTGGAGCCGCCGGTGTCTACGCCAATCTCGCGTAACACAGCCAAGGAGACATTACGCAGGATCTGATATTCTTTATCGGTCAGGGTTTGCGCGGGCGCTACAGTGATGGAGTCACCGGTGTGCACGCCCATTGGATCGAAATTTTCAATGGAACAGACAATGATGCAATTGTCTTTGGAGTCACGCACGACTTCCATTTCGTATTCTTTCCAGCCCAGCACCGATTCTTCAATCAATAATTCGTTAGTGGGCGACAAATACAGGCCGCGTTCACAGATTTCCAGAAACTCTTCCTTGTTGTAGGCGATGCCGCCGCCGCTGCCACCCATGGTAAATGAAGGCCGGATAACGGTTGGGTAGCCCACTTCCTGCTGCGCTGCCAGCGCTTCTTCGATCGAATGCGCGGTTTTTGATTTGGCGACTTCAAAGCCGATTTTGCGCATGGCCTGATTGAACAGTTCACGGTCTTCGGCTTTATTAATGGCTTCTTTGCTGGCGCCGATCATTTCAACACCATAGCGCTCAAGAACACCGTTGGCATCAAGATCCAGCGCGCAATTCAATGCCGTTTGCCCGCCCATGGTCGGCAGGATGGCATCGGGGCGTTCTTTGGCAATGATTTTTTCCACGGTTTGCCAGTCGATGGGCTCGATGTAGATGGCATCGGCCATATCCGGGTCGGTCATGATGGTGGCCGGATTGGAGTTCACCAGAACGACGCGATAACCTTCTTCCCGCAGCGCTTTACAGGCTTGCGTGCCTGAGTAATCAAACTCGCAAGCCTGACCAATAACAATGGGGCCGGCACCCAGTAGTAAAATCGATTTTATGTCGGTTCTTTTTGGCATTTTGTCTGTTGCTCTGCTGATTATTGGCTGG
The DNA here is from genome assembly GCA_963848675.1 of uncultured Gammaproteobacteria bacterium. Classification (GTDB taxonomy): domain Bacteria; phylum Pseudomonadota; class Gammaproteobacteria; order Methylococcales; family Methylomonadaceae; genus CAWKEY01. Next base: position 103,456 of record CAWKEY010000021.1, on the reverse strand, counting down.
CTTGTTGTTCCATCATGTCGATGAAGCCATCAAACAAGGATTCAACGTCATGCGGCCCTGGGCTTGCTTCAGGATGACCCTGAAAACTCATGGCAGGGCAATCGGTTCGAGCGATGCCCTGCAAGCTGCCGTCGAACAAAGAGTGATACGTCGCAGTTAAATTAGCGGGAAGACTGGCCTCATTGACTGCAAAACCGTGATTCTGACTGCTGATCATGACCCGGCCGGTGGCTTTTTCCTGAACCGGATGATTGGCGCCGTGATGGCCGAATTTCATTTTTTCGGTTTTGGCACCGCTGGCTAAAGCCAGTAACTGATGGCCCAGGCAAATGCCGAATACCGGAATGTTTTTCGACAGGATGGTTTGGATAGCCTCAATTGCATAAGTACACGGCTCAGGATCGCCCGGGCCATTGGACAGAAATACGCCATCGGGATTCATGGCCAGGACGGTTTCTGCGGATGTGGTTGCCGGCACTACCGTTATGCGGCAGCCGCGATTCGCCAATAATCTCAGTATGTTGCGTTTAATGCCAAAATCGTAGGCGACAACATGTTTGGTCAGGTTTTCCGCTGGCGTATGGCCGTTGTGCAGATCCCAGACATTTTCAGTCCATTCATAAGGCGCGGAGGCAGTGACTTCTTTCGCCAGATCCATGCCTTTTAATCCGGAAAAGCTTTCAATCGCCGTTTTTGCCGCATCCAGATCTAATGACTCTCCAGCCATAATACAGCCGCGTTGAGCGCCTTTATCGCGCAATAAACGCGTCAGTTTGCGGGTATCAATATCGGCAATGGCGACCACCTTGTTATCCAGCAGATACTGCTGCAGGGTCTTTTCGCTGCGCCAGTTGCTGGCCAGTATCGGCAAATCCCTGATCACCAGTCCACTGGCGAATACAGCCCCCGATTCATCATCCTCGCGGGTTGTTCCGACATTACCAATATGAGGATAGGTTAATGTTACAATTTGCCGGGAATAAGAGGGGTCGCTGAGGATTTCTTGATACCCGGTCATCGCCGTATTAAATACGACTTCACCCACGGAACAGCCGTCTGCGCCTATTGCCACGCCGTTAAATACCGTTCCATCTTCCAACACCAACACTGCAGGCTTACTCAAACACGTCACCTCTAAATGTGCAAAACGGGATGAGCCCTTAAGAGATCATCCCGTTGTATGAAACAAAATTAAAGCAATTCTACGAAATTATGCCGTTTTGGTCATTAACAATTTTTTAAAGCTAAAACATCCTGCATATCGTAAAGCCCGTTTTGTTTGTCCTTTAACCAGACGGCTGCTCTGACGGCGCCATTAGCAAAAGTCATGCGGCTGCTGGCTTTGTGGGTGATTTCGACGCGCTCGCCATCGTCGGCAAACATTACGGTGTGCTCGCCAACAATGTCCCCGGCACGGATGGTGGAAAAGCCGATGGTTTTTCGGTTGCGCTCGCCGGTAGTGCCTTCCCGTCCGTAAATCGCACAGTCTTTCAGATCGCGTCCCAGGGTCGCCGCGACAACCTCGCCCATGCGCAAGGCTGTGCCGGAAGGGGCGTCGATTTTATGACGGTGGTGGGCTTCGATAATTTCAATGTCCGTATAATCGCCCATGACTTTGGCTGTCATTTCCAGCAATTTGAGTGACAGGTTGACGCCTACGCTCATATTGGGCGCCATGACTATGGCCACATCGTGTGCGGCTTTTGCAATCAACGCCTTTTGCGCTTCGCTGTAACCGGTTGTGCCGATGACGATTCTTTTACCAGCCTGGCGGCAGATTTCGATAAACTCCATGGAGGCATCTGGGCGGGTAAAATCAATCAGGACATCAAACTGATCGATAACCGCGGTCAGATCATCAATGACCTTTACGCCTATAGCGCTGATGCCGGCCAGTTCGCCGGCGTCTTTGCCAATGGCCAGGCTTTCCGGGCGTGAGACGGCCGCAGCCAGCGTTGCCTTGCCTGCCAATGCTGCGGCTTTAATCAGGCTTTGCCCCATGCGGCCGGAGGCACCTACGACAGCGATACGAATCATGGCCTTACCCCGTTAATTTATCAAAAAAGTTTTTCACCCCGTCCGTCCAGGAATGCTCCTGAGGACTGTGATGTTTGCCGCCACCGGAAAGGGATTCACCGAGTTTTTCAACCAGGGCCTTTTGCTCCTTGGTCAGATGTACCGGTGTTTCAATGACTACCCGGCACAACAAATCACCCACGGCCCCGCCGCGAACGGGTTTAACGCCTTTGCCGCGCAATCTGAACAGTTTGCCGGTTTGCGTTTCGGCCGGAATTTTCAGCACCACTTTGCCGTCCAGCGTCGGTACCTGCAATTCGCCGCCCAAGCAGGCAGTGGGGAAACTGATCGGCATTTCGCAGTATAAATTGGCGCCATCACGGGTAAAAATGGCGTGATCTTTGACCTGAACCTGAACATACAAATCACCAGACGGGCCGCCGCGCTCGCCGGCTTCGCCTTCACCGGCGAGACGTATGCGGTCGCCGGTGTCGACGCCGGCAGGTACTTTCACGGACAGGGTTTTGGTTTCCTGTATCCGGCCCTGGCCATAGCATTTGCCGCAGGGATCTTTAATCTGTTTACCGCTGCCGCGGCATGTGGGGCAGGTCTGTTGTACCGAAAAGAAACCCTGCTGCATTCTGACCTGGCCGTGGCCATGACAGGTGGAGCAGATGACCGGGCTTGAGCCCTTCTTGGCGCCGGAGCCACTACATTCGCCGCAGGTAACCATGACCGGGACACGGATCTTGGCTTCGGTGCCGGCAACGGCTTCTTCCAGTGTCAATTCCAGATTGTAGCGTAAGTCGGCACCGCGTTGAACGCTGCTGCGTTGCCTGCCGCCACCAAAAATATCGCCAAACACATCGCCGAAGACATCGCTGAAGCTTTCTGCGCCAAATCCGCCAAAACCACCGGCGCCTCTGGACTGATCGACACCGGCATGGCCAAATTGGTCGTAAGCTGAACGTTTTTTAGGATCTGATAAAACTTCGTACGCTTCCTTGATTAGCTTGAATTTAGCTTCGGCTTCTTGCGGGTTGTCCTTGTTTCTGTCCGGATGAAATTTCATCGCCATGCGACGATAACTTTTCTTGATCTCTGCATCACTGGCGTTTCTATCTACACCGAGAAGCTTGTAATAATCTTCTTTTGCTGCCATCGTTTGTTCTTATATTTCAGGGTAAAAATTGCCGTCTATTAACTGTTTTTCAGTGTAAGGGCATTGTTCTGGAAAAGCAGATTTGCTTAATTGTGTTTCTTTGGCAGCCAATTCAACAGCGCGAGAATAAGCCTTTGCACTTGCTTCGAGTATCCAAGGTTTTAAGCTGGGGACATCTTCCAATAAATAATCAATTTGCGACCTTTGCTCATCAATAGTAGAGCGCCAACAATTAATGCGATAAGCTTTTTGATGTTGCCATTTTAATAAATGCGCAATCAAAACGATAAAGCGGCTGACCAATTCATGTTTATCTCTCTTTGACATCCCTTTCAGTTCCTCTATCAGATTATCAAGGTCCATGTCGCTAAATCTGGCTTCTTTTAACAGAGCAACATGATGCTGAATCCATGACTGAAAATCGTGTTCATACAGTGCCTTGATATTCATCCTAAAATTCCAACGAAAGTATAGATTGCTTAAAATAACACAAAATGAAAACAAGGGGCATAAGCCCCTTGTTAACAGGATTTTTAGCCGTTTTAGTTAAGCGCTTACTTTTTATCGTCCTCTTTAACTTCTTCAAACTCGGCGTCAACTACGCCTTCATCGGCAGCGTTATGCTCGGCTGAATGGCCGGCGCCTGGGTTGGCGCCTTCCGATGCACTCTTTTGGGCATACACGCGTTCAGCCAGTTTACCGGATAATTCGGTCAAGTCATGGGTTTTGGCCTCGATGTCGGCTTTATCGTCACCTTTAACGACATGTTTCAGCGCATCTATGGCTTTTTCGATAGCGCTTTTTTCATCGGCACCGACCTGATCGGCCAGTTCTTTCAGCGATTTTTCAGTTGCATGAATCATGCTGTCGGCATGGTTACGAGCAGCGACCAGTTCAGTCAGCTTACGGTCTTCATCGGCATGGGCTTCGGCGTCCTTGATCATGCGTTCAACTTCGTCATCGGACAAACCGCTGGAGGCTTTGATGACGATGGATTGCTTCTTGCCGGTGGCCTTGTCTTTAGCCGATACATTCAAAATACCGTTGGCATCGATGTCAAAAGCCACTTCGATTTGGGGCACACCGCGCGGTGCCGGTGGAATATCGGCCAGATCAAAACGCCCCAGTGATTTATTGGCCGCGGCTACTTCGCGCTCACCCTGCAAGACATGCACGGTGACTGCGGTTTGATTGTCATCCGCTGTGGAGAAAACCTGTGAGGCATTGGTGGGGATTGTGGTGTTTTTCTCGATCAGCTTGGTCATTACGCCGCCCATGGTCTCAATACCCAGCGACAATGGGATAACGTCCAGCAATAATACGTCTTTGACTTCACCGCCCAGAACCCCTGCCTGGATGGCAGCGCCCAAGGCAACCGCTTCATCGGGATTGACGTCTTTACGCGGCTCTTTGCCGAAAATGGTTTTTACCATTTCCTGTACTTTCGGCATACGGGTCTGGCCGCCAACCAGAATCACGTCATCAATTTCGGAGGCGGATAAGCCGGCGTCTTTCAGCGCGATCTCACAAGGACCTTTGGTGCGCAGAATCAGTTCTTCGACCAGCGATTCCAGTTTTGCGCGGGTTAATTTGACATTTAAGTGTTTAGGGCCCGAGGCATCCGCGGTGATGTAAGGCAGGTTGACATCGGTTTGCTGGCTTGAAGACAACTCGATTTTTGCCTTTTCGGCGGCTTCTTTCAAACGCTGCAAGGCCAAAGGATCATTATGGACATCGACGCCGCTTTCCTTTTTAAATTCGCTGGCCAGATATTCAATGATGCGTGAATCAAAATCTTCGCCGCCCAGGAAGGTGTCGCCGTTGGTGGATAACACTTCAAATTGATGTTCGCCTTCAATTTCGGCAATTTCAATGATGGAAATGTCAAACGTGCCGCCGCCAAGGTCATAGACTGCAATTTTGGTATCGCCTTTAGGCTTGTCCATGCCGAAAGCCAGCGCGGATGCGGTAGGCTCATTGATAATGCGTTTGACTTCCAGGCCAGCAATACGGCCGGCATCTTTCGTCGCCTGACGCTGGGAGTCATTAAAATAAGCCGGTACAGTAATCACAGCTTCTTTGACTTCTTCACCCAGATAGGCTTCCGCATCTTTTTTCAGCTTCATCAAGATGCGCGCGGAAATTTCCGGGGCGGCCATTTTTTTGCCGTGCACTTCAACCCAGGCATCGCCGTTTTCCGCTTCCACTATTTTATAAGGCACCATTTTGATGTCTTTTTGCACGACATCATCTTTAAAACGACGGCCAATCAGGCGTTTGATTGCGAATACGGTATTTTTAGGGTTGGTGACCGCCTGGCGTTTCGCCGACTGCCCAACCAATACTTCATCGTCGCTGGTAAACGCGATGATGGATGGCGTGGTGCGCGCACCTTCACTGTTTTCGATTACGCGCGCAACGCCATTTTCGAGAACCGCTACGCACGAGTTGGTTGTTCCTAAATCTATGCCAATTATTTTAGCCATTGAATTCTCCAGACTTGAATTATATATGTTAAAAAGTTGTTACCGATATGGGGGCTGTTTTATTGTCTTCAAGCCTGTTCATCAATACTTGGGGTGTCTGTTGCGGGTTTTTCCGGTGCTTTGGCAACCACGACCATGGCAGGGCGCAACAAGCGCCCATTCAACAGATAGCCTTTTTGGAAAACGTTGACCACGGTATTGGGTTCAACACCCTCTGTGGCCTGCATGACCATGGCCTGGTGGTGCTCAGGATTAAACGGCTGGCCGACGGGATCAATCGTTGTAATGTTAAATTTTGCGAATGCGGTTTCAAATTGCTTGATGGTTAACTCACTGCCCTCACGAAACCTTTGCACTTCATGGCTATCGCCTGATGCCGCTTGCAAACCCAGTTCCAGACTATCCAGTACCGTCAGTAATTCTTTGGCGAAAGCGGTGATGGCGAACTTATGCGCATCCTCCAGATCTTTTTGCGTTCTTCTTTTCAGGTTTTCCATTTCCGCCTGCGCGCGGACAGCTTTGTCCCAGTTGTCCTGGGCTTTTTGTTCTGCCTGAGTCAAGGCGGCCTTTAATTCTTCAATGGTCGCTTCATGTCCGGCGAGCTCAGTATGCGGCGGCTGCTCTTCAGTAGTGACATCACCGGCAGCAAGGTCTTCGTTTTTGGCTTCAGTTTCAACCTGAGATTCAGGTGCTTCCTGATCAGTACTCATTGTCTATAGCTCCTTAAATTTAAAATGGCTTAGGCGCGCGCCAGGCGCACGAAAAAAACAGATGCTGTTTACAATGGGGACGATGATTTGGGATTCAAGGCGGCGCCTAACAATTTTGCCGTCACATCGACATAAGGAATGATTTTTTCGTAAGCCATGCGCGTAGGCCCGATCACACCCAACACGCCAACCACCTCATCACTGACCGAATAAGATGAAGTCACCAGGCTGCAATGATCAAAAGCTTGATAGCCGGATTCCTCACCGATAAAAATCTGCACGCCTTCGGCTTTCATGCATTGATCCAGCAAATGAATGACGCCCTGTTTCTGACTAAAAGCTTCAAATAGTTTTTTCAGTCTGTCCATATTGGACAACTCGGAAAATTCCATTAAATTGGTCTCGCCGCTCAGCACATAATCCTCTTTGGTATCACGCGGTTCGAAGGCCAGCTGCGCCATTTGAACGGCATCCAGCATACCCTGGTTCATGCGTTCCTGATCGTCCTGCAACTCTTTCAGCAAGGCTTCCCGGACAGCCGTCAGGCTGCGCCCGCAATAGATGGAATTTAAATAATTGGAGGCCTGCTGCAATTCGGCAGCACTGAAGACTTTGGCTGTATGAATGATCTTGTTGTGAACTTCCTGCTCATTGGTGACAAAGATGACCAGGACACGGGTATTCGATAACGCTAAAAATTCGATATGCCGCAGATAGACCAGTTCGCGCCGGGGCAAGGTTACCACGCCTGCCATCTGCGTTAATTCTGACAATAAGCGTGAGGCCACGCCGATCACATCGCTGGTGTCTTCCTGATTGAGCAGGCTCTGATGCAGGCGGATTAATTCTTTCGATGCCAGTGGTTTAACCGTCAGCAGGGAATCCACAAACAAGCGATAGCCGCTGACGGTAGGAATGCGCCCGGCCGATGTATGCGGCGAATGTATCAGCCCCAGGTCTTCAAGGTCGGCCATGACATTTCGAATGGTGGCAGGACTCAATTTTAATTCCGAGTCTTTTGCCAAAGCTCTTGATCCTACCGGTTGACCATCACTGATATAACGCTCTACCAGCGTTTTTAATAGCTGTAGCGACCTCTCATTTAAAACCTGCTTATTGCCCACATCAACCTCTAAGAACCCGGATTTAGCACTCTCACCAGCTGAGTGCCAGCCCGGCAAAATATCAGCTCCCCCGGCTGTTGTCAATAAGGGCTATGGCGATGATGGCAAGGGATTAGTTGGAAGCCAAAGAACAGCGGTCGTCTTTAATTAGAATCAATGGCTCTTGCCAGATTTGAATGCCTGGCGGCTTTCATACAAGTTAAAAGCAGGCGTAAAGGCTTTGCCCATGGCCGGAACGAAAAAACTCATCCGGCGCTTCGTCAGCTTATAAGGCTTTGTTCATATTTCTTTCCATCCTTTGTAATTCATCTGAGCCATTCAATAGAATTGACTCATCTATTTGCAGTTTGGCATCGCTGATCTTGTCGGGATAATCAACATGCGACAGGATGTGTTTAATGCAATTGATTCTGGCTTTTTTCTTATTGTCAGATTTGATGACAGTCCACTCGGCATAGGGGGTGTTAGTGGACAAGAGCATGGAATATTTGGCGATGGTGTATTTATCCCATAATTTTTGCGCTTCCTGATCAACAGGGGAAATTTTGTATTGTTTCAAGGGATCATTGATTCTTTTTTCAAAGCGCCGGGCCTGTTCTTTTTTGCTGACCGAAAAATAAAACTTAATGAAAATAATGCCCGAATTAACGACCATTTTTTCAAACTCGGGCACTTCTCTTAAAAACTCCTTGTGTTCTTCCTCGCTACAAAAGTCCATGACGGGTTCTACACCGGCCCTGTTGTACCAGGAGCGGTCAAAAAGCACCATTTCACCGGCAGAGGGCAGGTGGCTGACATAGCGCTGGAAGTACCATTGTGTTCTTTCGGTATCGGAGGGTTTTTCCAGCGCGACCACTTTTGCGCCGCGCGGATTCAGGTGTTCAGTAATTCTTTTGATGGTGCCGCCTTTGCCTGCCGCATCCCGGCCTTCAAACAGCATCAGCACGCGCAAGCCTTGGTCTTTGACATGGTTTTGAAACTTTAATAATTCCACCTGCAAGCGTCTCAGTTCGGCTTCATAGTCCAGGAATTCTTGTTTAACCCAGATTTGCACTTTGCCTTTGTGTTCATCTGCAGCTGTGCTTTTTTGATCTTCTTTTGTTGTCATTGCCAAATTCCCCTTTTTATTAAGCTATGCCGATACATTAGTTGCAAACAGGATTTGAACTGCGATTTACTGTTGCTCAAGTGCCACTAATGCCGGGCTGGCTTGAGTGGCTTCGCAATTGCTTTCACGCTCCCAGGTCAGGCGATGAAAATCAAAGCCTTGTTCGAGAGTAGGTTTGATAATCTGAAAATACGGGGAGACGTCAAAATCTCTAGATAGTGCCTGACCGATAAGTAAAATAGCTATTATATAACAACAGCTTGCAGTATAATATCAATAATGAAGATGATGACCGCACCCAACCAGCGGCGCCGGGCCAAAACCTTCAAGCCATTGAAAAACAATAACAATAGAAAACGTCCCGTCAACACCAACAGGGCGGGCCCTGCCAAACCACCCAAAACTCAGGGAAAACTCATGAGAGACACCTTCCCAAGCCAACAGACCATCGGCCAAGTCGACATCGCCGACATCCAGATCGACGTGCGCTCGCGGGACGACATCCCCCTGATCCTGCTCGGCCTCCAGCACATCTATTGCAGCGATGGCTTGCGGGACAAGGTCTTCGAGATCATCAAGGACATCCTGCCGACGCAAGTCGTCGACGGCCAGGCCAAAGTGGTCTCCGCCGAGTTGGGCTGCCCTGGCATGAACCAATGGACCATCCTGGTGCTGGGTTGCTTGCGCCTGTGCCTGAACGCCGACTTTGACCGCATCCACGAGTTGGCCAACCAGCACCGCACCCTGCGGCTCATCCTTGGCATTGCCGAATGGGACGAAAAGATATTCTCCCTACAGACGCTCAAGGACAATCTCGCCTTGTTCACGCCGGAGATCCTGGCCCGCATCAACCAGGCGGTGGTGGAGACCGGCTATGCCCTGCTCGGTAAAAAAAACAGCCCCGCGCCCGCCGCAGGCCGCTGTGACTCGTTCGTGGTGGAGACTGACGTGCACTTTCCAACCGACGTCAACCTGCTGTACGATGCCATGCGGGTGCTCCTCCAGCTTTGCGCGCAATTCAGCGAGACCTACGATCTGAAGGGCTGGCGGCAGTTTAAGAACTGCCTGAAGAAACTCAGAAAAGCCATGCGCGTCATCCAGAAGCTCAAACACTCCACCTCCAAGGACGCGGCCAAGCAGCAGGCCAAGGCCGAGCAGATCGCCAAGGCTCACCAGACCTTCATTAGCCTGTCGGCCGCCCACCTAAAGCGCGTCGAAGCGACCGTCGCGCAACTGGCCAGCCAGTACGCCGTCTGCGCAATGCAACTAGCCAAGCCCCGGCAATTCATCGCCCACGCCCAGCGCCAAATCGGCCAAATCGAGCGCCGCGTGCTCAAGGGTGAGGTCATCCCGCACGATGAGAAAGTCTTCTCCCTGTTCCAGCCGCACACCGAATGGATCGTCAAGGGCAAGGCCGGGGTGCCGGTGGAGTTAGGCCTGCGCGTGGCGGTGGTGGAAAGCAAGGAGGGCTTCATCTTGCACCATCAGGTCATGGAAAAACAAACAGACGACCAGATCGCGGTAAGCATCGTCAAGGAAACGCAACAGCACTTCCCCTCGTTCAAGGCCTGTAGCTTTGACAAGGGCTTCCACAGCCCCGCCAACCAAACCGAGCTTAAGGCGATGCTTGACCAAGTCACCCTGCCCAAGAAAGGCAAGTGCTCTGCCAGCGATGAGGCGCGTGAGCGCGATGGCGCCTTTGTTGCCGCCCGGAAGGCGCACTCGGCCGTTGAGTCCGGCATCAACGCGCTGGAGGTGCACGGCCTGGACAAGTGCCCAGACCACGGCATCGGCGGCTTCAAGCGCTATGTCGCCCTGGCCGTGCTGTCGCGCAACCTCCAAAAGATCGGTCAGATCAAGCGCGACGCCGAACGCGAGCGTCTGGCTCAGGAGCGGGAGCGGCTACGACAGCGCCAGCAAAAGCTCGCCGCCTAAGTTTTTTAACCGCGGTATTGCGGCAAGACAGGCAAGCTGCGTCCGGAATCCCGAGAGCTTGCCCCTGCCGGATGGATTGCAAGCTTTTTAGTCGATAAGCACCACAAGAAAGCCGTTAGCCTTCCAGCTTCCGCGTGAATTTTGGCACCTTTTGCTGTGAGGGCGGTTATTTTTGGCTTTTTCGGTCAGGCACTAGGTACAAAAAGACTGTGGTGACGAATGTGCAGAATTTCCTCATAACATTCCATGCATTCGGGATTGCTGGAAAGGCGCGCTTCTATTTCCGGCAGTATCGGGTAATTGATGCTCTGGAACGCCTCGGCAATCAAAGATGAACAGATGGCACGGGTGGGATCGCCGCTGCCTAAAGCCAGTAAACGCCGGCGCCAGCGAATGGGTACTGGCGGGTGTTGAACAAAATAGCGCATCAGATCGGCAATGTTTTTCAAGTCATAGCGTTGCCCCACGCGCGCCAGCACATGCGCTATGATGCGATTGAGTTCTTCTCCAGAAAGTCCTACCGGGCGGCAGATACGGGTATGGAAGTCGGCATACTGGCGGAGCGGAACGGCGCGCACGCCCTCATTAATGTCGGCTTCAAGCAATACCCTTGCCTCCTGGCCGGCGTTTGGGTTGCCTAGCGCATCGCCGATATATAGCGCCGAGTGCGACCAACTGGACTGGGTTAGATATTTAATGGCCATACTGAAGCGAGTGTTGCCTTCAATGAGTAGTACATCGCCCTTTTTTAAAGTGGCGGCGAGCATCTCCGGATTATTGGTGCCGGGCTTAAAGCTGTCGGCAAGGGGCTGGGAAAGAAAGTGCGCAATAATTCGGCCGATTTGTGCAAGCAGCAGAGACATCAATCCTCCGGAAAGGGGTTAGCGTGGACAAGCTCAAAGCATAACTTAATCATGCCCAATTTTGCCGGGCAAGAACAGCAAGTTTTTAAACGGCTTCAAAGTTGTGCGATATGATGAGTCATGCCCTGTATCTCAACTATTTGAATATAGTAGAGAAAATTAACCGCGCCTACTGCAGTTACGTTAATGGAATGATCGCTTATGCCCAAGAAATAGCGGCGCGCACGGAACAATTCTGGTGTCCTATCAAACATGCAAGACACATTAAAAACCTGCACAGTCGCTATCAGAAGTTTTTCAGTTATGGCGACGCAGAAAGCTATCGCGCGCAGATTGAAGTAACCCGGCGGGATTTTAAAGATTTGGAATAAAGAGCGTTTTAAGTCCTTTATACAATGGTTGCGTTATCCTCGACGGGCGCACTGTGGCCGGTGGACTGGTATTAAGTGGGAAGAAGCCCTCCGTGGCTATGGGTTTCGGCTCTTGTGCCGTACCTATTTTTGAGTCTTATTGGTTTTTTTGAAAAACAGGTGGTGCTGAAAGTACTTCTGGTGGTTGCCGAGGCACATCAGCGATCCACGCACGCTGATGTCACGGATAAATCATGCTGGCCTTAGGCCCGACATCACTGTCTTCTTCTTTGTAGCGAATAATGGCGCCAACTTTTAAATTATCAAAGCCTCCGCCTTGTACGCTGTTGCGGTGGAAATAAATTTCGCGGCCATTTTCGGACGTAATAAAACCGTGATCTTTTTCCGGAAGCAAGCGCGCTACGGTACCTACGTTCTCCCAGTTGTGTTGTTTTACTTCACCGCGCTGAACTCGGGACAGATCTTCAAGCTGTCGGGTTGCTGCATCAAAGGCGTCACGGATGGCAACATAGATATTTTCATAGGCCTGTTTATCATGATGTTCACGGCTAATGACGATTTCTTTGCCTGGCGTGGTTATGTCGATGCGGATATGGTATTGATTACCTTGGTGATGATGTTGATGTTCGGATTCCACGGCAACTCTGCAACTCATGATGCGCCTGTGGAATTTATCTAGCTTGCTTACTTTTTCACGGATTTTAGCCTCTACGGCGTCAGAATGGGGAATGCCCCGGAAGGTAATTTGTAATGGCAGTTGCATGATGATTCACCTGCTCAGATAAGGAACAAATAGTTATTATAGTTATTTGACTTCAATGCTTTTACGCTTGCTTTTTTCCAGCTTGGGCAGGGTAATGTGAAGCATTCCGTCTTTGAATGATGCTTTAGCCTTTTCGCCGTCGACAGCAGCAGGTAGCGATATTGTGCGTTGAAATTCGCCCTGGCTTATTTCCCGGCGGTAATAGTCTTTGGTTTGTTTTTTTTCCTCCTGTTTGGTGGATGCGTGTATGGTGAGCATTTGATTGTTGATTGAGACATCCAGGTCTTCTTTTTTTACACCCGGCAAAGCAGCCTGGATTTCTATTTCGTCGTCGTGTTCGATAATATTGACTTTAGGCAGTTCATCCAGAACAGTTAGTCCTTTTTCAGGAAAACCCTGATTCCAAGCAAATGGATGCAGCCAGCGACGGGAAAGCACATCGTCAAACCAGCGATCCAAATCTTCAAAAGCGATTAGGCCAGATGACGGCCGAGGCGATAAGCCGACGGTGGTTTTGACGATGTCTTTTTCGCTGTCTTTATTTTTTTTCATATCTGTACCCCGCGTGTTGATTCAGAAAAAAGCCAGTGCGGATAGCCCAGCCCGCGCCACTTTTTTGAAGTTTAGCCTATTTTCAACGGCAGTAATGTCAGTGTAAATACTTAGAGCCGCACCGTCATCAAGTAAAAAGCGTATTGATGAACGTTGCAATTTGTGCGATTTCATCCTGGCAGACAGCATGTTCCATCACATAGTCATGCCATTCAATAGGGTATTCCATGGTTTGCAAGGCATGGTAAGCCGCTTTGCCGGACTCAACCGCAACAACCGGATCGATGATGCCATGAGCCATGAATATGGGCGTAGCAAGATTGGCGGTTGAACGTTCTGCTTCCAGTTCCGGCAGAGTCGGCAAATACGCAGAAAGCGCAATGATACCGGCCAGTTTATGCGGGCATCTTAAGCCGGTATGCAATGCAATGACGCCGCCTTGAGAGAAACCGGCAAGTATAATATTTTCAGAGGCAATCCCTTTGGCCATTTCCTTCTCAATCAGCGCATTAATTAATGAGGAGGATTGATAAATGCCGGCAGTATCGACTTCGTGTTCCTGCGTTATGTCCAAAATATCATACCAGGCTCGCATTTGCATGCCCCTGTTAATGGTAACCGGCTGCACAGGGGCGTTGGGGAATATAAAGTGGATGGATGATGCCGCATTCAGGTGCAGTTCTGGCACTATACCTTCAAAGTCGTGGCCATCGGCGCCGAGTCCATGCAGCCAGATTACCGAGTAGTAATGAGCGGATTGCGGGGGGATTTCAATGGTACTGAGTTCAGAGTGCATATATTCTCCAGTTAGTTGGGCAGCTGCCATCGAAGCGCTTAATCCCAGGGGTTGCCGGCAAATTTCGGTAAATCCGGGTTCATATAATCCCACGGCTGGGCATCCGCTACCCACATATCTTTCTGCGGCTCAAAAGTGCTGGGATCGTCCAGGGTTGCTGCGGAGACCGGCCTTACCTTGGTGAAAACGCTGTTTCTGGCAAACAATGATGTTCCGCAGTCAGGGCAAAAGCCACGATAAACGGTGTGGCCGCTGGCTGCAAGGGTAGGATATTCCTTATAATTGCCGGAGATGCTCAAGGCTTGAGCCGGAACAAATAGCAGCCCTAAATAAGGCGCTCCTGCCGATTTTTGACAGGTTCTGCAATGGCAGTTGGCGCTGCCTAGAGGAGCGGCTGAAATCTCATAGCGGACGCCGCCGCATAGGCAGCCGCCGGTAATGGGAAGTTTCATGGTGTATCCTTGGCATATGGCAACATGTTTTCAACAATGATTTATGATAAACCTTGGTAAAACAAACACAATAGGACTAAATTTTAGCGGTCATCGCTTTAGACACAGTGGCGGGATATAGTTCTTACAGCTTTGTTTTTTGGAAAGCTTAGTCATGAACCATTGCCTTCATGTGCTCATGAACCCAAAAAAATCATTTAATCCACGAAAATCACAAAAAGCACGAAAATATTCAAAGAGATACCACTGTTGCAGGTCGACACCCAAAGGCTGTAGGGCTGCGCAATACATAGAGTCTGATTGCTTTCGTGCTTTTCGTGAACTGCGCATTTTAAAAAATAAACCCTGATAATCACCATGACCAAGAATAATTACCAAAAGCCGTCACAAGAAACCCAGGAGGCGGCGATGAAAATAGCCCGGGCCATGCAACGCCAGGGTCAAAGTAAAGAGCAAACCAAGTTGATTGCACAAGGCATTCAAAAGGGTATTGAACACTACAAAAAACAGCAAAAAGCCAAATACCGAGAGCTGGATAAAAAGCGCAAGAAAGGCCTGCTGCGGCAGGATCAGGTTCAGGCCGATGACCAGCAGGAAGATGGCATTGTCGTGGTGCAACAGCACTGGTTGCCCTGGCTGTTGCTGTTGGCCACCTGGCTGGGCATTGGGATTTATTTTTTAGGGGTTGTAAGCTGGAGCCCTCGGAATTTTTGAAATTTTATAACATATTGGATTAATTAATAATTCAGTAATTAGTCGAGGCTGGAACCCAACGATATAAGGTGGGGACGGATACGCCGAGATTTTTGGCGACATCCTTGGCCGGAATGCCGCTGGCCAGTAGCTTTTTGGCGGACTCGACTTTGCTGGTCGTCATTTTTGGCTTACGTCCGCTTTTGCGGCCAAGTTGTCGTGCAACTGCCAGTCCTGCGCGGGTGCGCTCAACCGTCAGTTCGCGCTCCATTTCAGCCAAGCTGGCCATGACGTGAAAGAAAAACCGGCCAGATGGCGTACCGGTATCAATGGCATCGGTCAGACTCTTAAACTGGATGTTTTGCTTATGGAGTTCGCCAACCATATCGACCAAGTGCTTGACGCTACGCCCTAACCGGTCAAGTTTCCAAACAACGAGGGTGTCGCCTTCACGTAGCTGTTCGAGTGCTTTGGACAAGCCTACGCGTTCTGCGCGGGTGCCGCTCACTTTATCTTCAAAAACCTTCTGGCAGCCTGTCTTGATCAATGCATCTTGCTGTAGTTCAAGGTTCTGGTCTTGTGTCGAGACGCGCGCATAACCAACCAGCATTGGTTAGGTGCCTTTAGCGACAGGGGTCAAATCAGACCATTGCTCAATACGAAATGCGCGGATATCACGTACCGAGGGTGGAAACCACGACTGTGCCTTGAGTGATTGGATCCCCACAAAAAGCTGTGCCATGTTCTCGTCTTCACTGACATACAGTCTACCCTGTACATGCCGGAAACCATACTGGGCTAACGTTGCGCCGATTTCGGCGTAGGCCTGAGACCCCCCCTTGGGATGGTGTTGTTTCGTATCGGCAACGACCAAATCAAATGCAATGGCATACATTCAGGCGGCCTTGGGGTCGTCGTTTACATGGGTCAGGCGGTATTCGGCCTTCTCGCCAGTTTCAACCAACACGACCTCAACCATCCAATCGCCGTCATCCAAGGGACGCAATGGTTGCCCAACTTCATATTTTGGCCCAAAGGCCCCAAAGCTTTTAATGGTACCGACTGGTACAGGTGGTATTGGCATCATGACGGCACTGCATTATTGAAATTGATTGGTAGTGTTTTGAGAATAGTATTTCAAGAACCACTTTCGAGAACGAGGATGCCTTGATTATACGCATCCAATCCTTAAGGTTACATCATCTCTCAAAAACCTACGTTTGTGAGAACAAAAATTAAGGATTTTTCGATCAAACCATGCGTGCCAACAATAGCAAACGATTAACCGTATTGTCGGAGGCTGAAAAACTTGCGCTCTTAAGTCTGCCAGACTTTGATGATTTTCAGCGCGCAGAATATTTCACCCTTATTGAGAGTGAATTGTCTTTAGTGCTTAGTCGAAGAGATATTCCGGAGCAGATATATTGCCTGCTGCAAATCAGTTACTTCAAAGCGAAACAAACTTTCTTCAGTTTTTCCTTTCTGGATGTGCCACCAGAAGATATTGCATTTGTCTTACAGCGCTATTTTCCAGGAGTCACTTTAGAACCCCGACCTGTTACCCACTATGAATACTATGCGCAATGTAATGAAATTATCGGCTTGGTAGGTTTTCGTCTCTGGCTAGAATCCGACCTATCCCTATTTATAGATAAGGCGGCCAAACTGGCCAGACGAGATGTTACGCCAATGTTCATACTTACCGAATTAATCGCCTATTTAAATACTGGGAAAATGTAATCGTTTAGCCCCCTGTTTGCATTATCCAACCAGAGGCATAGGCAAACGAGGTGCGGGTTGGTTTTTACGTCGATTTGCCAGCACCTGTGCAATAAAATTCCAGGGATTCAATTGTCGTAAGCGCGCGGTATCGATCACGCTGGCCAGCAACGCGATCACCCGACTCCCTTGTGCCGTACGCGAACCAAAAGTGATTTTGCGCAACAAGACCCAATGCCGCAAACTGCGCTCTGCCACATTATTGGTCAAGGGGTGTGACGGCGTTTCGATCACGCGCACAATAGCATCCCAGTCATTGAGAAATTCGCCGGCTAATTTTCGGCTGTCTTCGTGGGCAACGGTTCGATGCGTTTCGCACAATGTGCGTAGCCAATCCAGCAGGGTTTGGTTTTGCGCCCTGAGGGCATCGGCGTCTTCTGGCGATTCGCGGAGTTGATGAATGTTGCGCATCAATAGAATCATGGCCAGCAGCAGGGCTTCGCCAAAGGCTTGGCCTTGGCTATCCAGACATTGATGCAAGGCGCGGGCTTTACGCACCAGGTGTGCCCAACAACGCAAGCGCTTGGGAAAGATGCGATAGACGCTGAAGCCATCGGTCATCAGAAAGCCGTTGAACGCAGTCCCTAATAGCTGTTGCACGACCAGTCGATGGCGCTTGCCGACTTGGTAAACCACCGTATGCGCGCTCACAAACACCCACAGCCAGAACAATTTTCCGGCTTCTTTCCAGGGCGTTTCATCAATATGCAACAACACGCTGGTGTTGAGTTCAGCGATCAATTGCTCATCGACCACCGGCGCTACCGCACGTCCCGCTTCATGAATACATTGATTAATCGTGCTGGTACTCAAGTCAATCCCCAGCCAATCACGCAAAAACGCCTGGATTTTACGGCGCGATACGCGCAGATATAAGGCGAGGCAGACCAGAAAACTGACTAAACGAGGGCCGCATAAATGCCATTCAGTCAACGACACGACCCATTCAGGGTCATCAGCGCACCGCCCCGGCATCGCCTGAGTTTCGTGGTCACACGCGCAGGTTGCCGACAGGTATTCATGCCGGATATGTTCAATCTGTAACTTCGGTGCCTCCGCACTGCCGCTTTCCAGCTCCAATTCGTAACGTCCTGTCCACACGCGATAGGCGGTCCCTGGCGGAAAGGCGTTATGACAATTGGCGCAGCACTCGGGATGATGCTGCAGCGTTTTCGTCACCGCCAGTGTGAGCGAGCGACTGTGACCCAAACTGCCAGGTTGCCGTCCGGTTTTTTTGGGTTGAGCGGTGTCTGCAGTGCTTTTAGATTCGGGCACCGATGCAGCAACAGTCACCGCTTGCGTTGAGTCTTGGCCTGGGGCGGTCGGATCGGGCGCGTGTTCATCCGCTGCTGACGGATTATCTACGACATCAGGGGTAGGCGGCGCACTCGCTTGCCAGGGTTCTCGTGAGGACGGCGGTCGCGAACTCGTCTCTGGCGATTGTTTAAGCCGTTCCCGTGCTGCTTTTAGATCAACCAATAACTGCTTACTCAATGGGCGCAACTGCCCCTCTGGCAAATCATCCAGATAGTCTGTGTCCAGTTGGCTAAGGTCTCGATCGCTCAATGTCATACCCTATAGCTTTTCATCTTTTGGCTTATTTTGCTACTTTTTGAGGTGGGGGCTGAACGATTACGGGAAAATCGTACGCCTAGGCTATACCACTTTGCAAACAATTATCAGCGATGCCCTAAAAATCGAACGTCGCTGATTAGAGCAATTGATTGATATGGCCCTAGACGATAGCGCAAAAGCAGATTTGCAAAAGCTCCTGGTGTATGAAGACAGCCTTACCGGATAAGCCATGACGTATCTGCGTAATCAATGGGAAAAGCTGACGGTGTATTGCACGCACGGTGATCTGAATATCAGCAACATCTTGGCTGAAAATGCCATTCGTCCTTTTGTCATCGGCCGAAAAGCCTGGCTGTTTTCCGATACTCCCAAAGGTGCGCAGGCCAGTGCGATTCACTACAGCTTAATCGAAACTGCCAAAGCCAATGGCTGGGAACCTTACGACTATCTAAACCAAGTGCTCCACGCACTGCCTTATGCCGACACGGTAGAAAAACTTGAAGCCTTGTTGTCGTGGAATATTAAAAAATCGGATTCTACTGAATAGGGCAAGTACGTCCTTTATTAAGCGCTTACTGCCCAGGTGGATACCTTGCTAAACCCGACGCTGCTGATTGAAGTGCTGTCGCCTTCCACCGAAGCTTATGACCGTGGCGGCAAGTTCGCCCACTATCGTAAAATCCCTACACTGTGCGAATATCTGTTGGTGACTCAAGAGCAGCCGAGTATTGAACGCTATGTGCGGCAAGGGGGCGTTTGGATATTATCGGAAGCCGAGGGGCTTGAGGCTTCCGTGCCCCTGGAAAGCATAGACTGCGTTCTCAGCCTGCGCGAAGTTTACGACAAAGTGCTGGATGATGCGGATAACAGTTAGAACCGCCAATCACCGCGCTTTAGATGACACACAACATCAAAATCAATCGAACATAAAAACGCTTGGAAAAGTCCGGGCCGGGTCAGGTTCTAGGTTCCGTTTATGGCGGACTGCCTGGCGGCGAAGTCACAGTTCTGGATAAAAACCGCCACACCGTAGATACTCTGTTCAATTTCAAGTTAAATTTCGCTAATTTTTACTATCCGTTACATTCTGGAATAGCATAAAAACGAGTGTTGTCGAAAGGTTCGTTGTTTTTCAACATGCCGTGGATAGCGTGGAGTAGTTTGCGCATAACCGCGCAGACAGCCTGCAATGGTTTCTTGCCGTTAGCCACGAGATGTTGGAAATAAGCCTTGACGTGTGGGTCATGCTGTTTGGCGCTCAAGGCCGGCATATACAGGGCAGAACGAATATGCCGGTTACCCGCCTTGGATATGCGCGTTTTTTTGTGAACGCTTTTGCCGGAGTCGAAGGCCCGTGGGTCAAGTCCAGCAAATTTTACCCATTCTCGATGTGAAAGATCAGGCGGCAGCAACAGCAGTTCGCCCATGAGCGCAATGGCGCTGGTATTGCCAATGCCCTTGATGCCGATCAGCAACTGTAGTATCCGCGTGAGTTCGGGATGTTTGCCAATCAAGATCAGCGCCTCAGCCGTTAAACGGTCGATGCGCTTCTCCAATTGGGTGATGGCCAGTTTGGCGTCCTTGATTACCGCTTTCGGTGTTTCCGAGGTGGCGGTTAGTGCATGCAGATGGTTTTTGGCAGCCGCTTTCTGACCGGTTAGCGCGTTAATACGGCGGGCAAAACTGCGCAAAGCAATCGACTCATCGGACGGGCGGGTCCACGCGACGAAGTCCATTCTCGCGGCGTATTCGGCTAAGGTATTGGCATCGACCACATCGGTTTTGCTGTTTTTCATCAAGACTTTGGCAAAATTATGGGCGGCTTTGGGATTCACCACCATGAGCAACACGCCGGCATCATGAAGGGCTAGGCTTAAGTCAAAGTGATAGACACCCGTAGCTTCCAGGCAGACGATGATACCAGGCAGCTTAACCAGCTTCTTCACCAATCGGGTACGATCAGCGGGGGTGTTGGCGAACTTCTGTGGATCGAATGGCTTACCATTCTTGCGGATAACCAGAATCAGTTCCTCGGCACCGACATCGATACCTGCGAAAAGCACTGGCTTGGCTTCAGGGTCGATATCTTTAAATTGAATGTTCGTCATAATTGTTTGTAAGAATGGGATTAAAGAAAGTAGACTATTTACTGGTTCCCGACCCTGCACATGCACCTGCCATCCTTGTGTATACAGGCTCTAAGCCTCTGATACTCCACGGTATGGGTGAATAGGGCGGGGGCCAGTCTACGCGACAGGCTCTGGTTAATAACCAGTCCTCAGGTCGGGACGGCCTCCCAATAAACTGTTAAAGCTTACTTGATCTCTTTGTCCAATATTTATTTTAAATTTAATCATACAAGGTCGGGTTAGCCCGATAGGGCGTAACCCGACAAATCGAAGCTCAAATGGCGTCGGGTTACGCTACGCTAACCCGATCTACGCGGTACGCGGTACTTTAAGATAGCAAAAGAACCTTGGAATATCAAAAGGTTGGAAAGCTGGACACGCCGACATATGCGAAAGTGTTTCTGGCTACGCTGGCATAACAAGAAAGGCAGACTTAACGCTCTACGCCGCTTAGGTGCAACACCGATGCAGCAAGAAACCGCGAGCAGTTCACGCGGGGCATGGCGAATAGCGAAGAGTCCTACCTTACATAAAGTCCTGAGCAATGCTACTTTAAGATGCTATGGATTATTTGCGCCATCAGAACTCACAACAGCGTAAGTTGTTGGATTCAACCGCCGTATGCGGAAAACCGCATGTACGGTGGTGTGGGAGGGGTGACCGGCGCAATCCTGTTACCTCGACCCGATCTTGGCTACTTGGCTATAGATCGGGGTGTCTGACCTTGCCTAGCCGCACTGACCCCAATTATCCGGTTTTTCAAAATCTCAGGGATTCTTTTGCCAACTGGTAGGACATTATGACTAGAAGTAAAGACAACACATATCATCACTATGTTCAGAAAGCTTATTTGGAAGGTTTCTATAAAAATAAAAAAGAGTTATTAACTTCTTATGATAAGTCTCTAAATCGGTATCGTATTAAAAAGGGAGCAAGAAAAATATTAGGTATAGATCATTATTTCCTTCAGGATTCTGTACCGGATGGTGTTGATAATCTCATACTCGAAAAAGAAGGTTTTGCTGCTAATGTTGAACCTAAAGGCTTAAATGCTTTAAAAAAATTAATTAACCCTCTTGAAACATTATCTGATGAGGATATGGCTAATATCTGTATTTATATTGCAGTGCACCGCATTCGAGTACCTCGACAAGCAGACATGGCAAAATTATTAGCAGAAACCACTCTTACAACTGAAATAATGAAAACCCCAAAAGGGCAAAAAGCGTTGGAATATACCAAAGTTGTCATTAAAAATTCTTTTCGTTTTGAGTTCATGCGAATAGCTTTAGGATGTTTTAGCCCTTATTTTTCAAGAATGGTGTGGCTTGTCGTAGAAGCTGCGCATGATGCTTCTTTTATAACCAGTGATAGCCCAGCAACCTTTTACAATGTTGATTTTTTATCACCCGCAGAGCCAGGAATTGGTCTTTATGGAACGAGTGTACTTTTTCCCATTAATAAGCAGTTTCTTTTAGTTATGGTATATCCTGAATACTTATCAGGCGAGAAAACAGCATCGGAAGCACTACCTAGAGATCTGAGTACCGAAGATAGTGTTATCGAAATAAGACGATTAATTTGGGATAAACAACAGGTAACAAGACAAAATAAGCGAATGTTTCAACTTTCATATAATGTTATTGTTGGAGAAAGTAAAGCTGTTTTAGAAGATGCCATGAACGCGTAAGTCGCAATTCGTAGGGCGCAATACGCTATCGCTATTGCGCCCTACACAACCTACCCCTTCAACGCCTTCAACACCGCTTGCATGGTTGTATTGGCATCGCCAAACAGCATGCGAGTGTTTTCCAGTACGAACAAAGGATTGCCCACGCCCGCGTAACCCGATGCCATACTGCGTTTTAGCACGATGGTGGTTTCGCCTTTCCAGCATTCCAGTACCGGCATGCCGGCAATCGGGCTGTTGGGGTCATTGAGTGCCGATGGATTGACAATATCATTGGCGCCGATAACGATCGACACATCGACATTGGAAAAATCCTCGTTGACTTCATCCATTTCAAAGACAATGTCATAAGGTACTTTGGCTTCCGCCAGCAAAACATTCATGTGCCCCGGCATGCGTCCTGCGACCGGATGGATGCCGAATCGGACTTTTTTACCTTTGTCCCGCAACAGTTTGGTGATTTCATTAACGGTATGTTGAGCCTGTGCGACCGCCATGCCGTAGCCTGGGATAATCATGATATTTTTTGCCGCTTGCAGTAATTGTGCGGCTTCTTCGGCATCGATAGGCTGTACTTCACCTTCAATGGCAGCGGCTTCACCCCCTGGTGCTGTACCAAAACCTCCGGCAATAACGCTCAGAAAATGCCGGTTCATAGCGCGGCACATGATGTAACTCAGGATGGCGCCGCTGCTGCCGACCAGTGCGCCGGTCACAATCAGCAAATCGTTGCTTAACATGAATCCGGTTGCCGCCGCCGCCCAGCCTGAATAACTGTTGAGCATGGAGATAACCACCGGCATATCCGCGCCGCCGATCGCCATGACCATGTGTACGCCGAACACCAAGGCTATGGCAGTCATCAGTAAGAGGGGGACAATCCCGCTACCGGCTTCGGCTTGTTGCACAAACATTTCACCCAGGCCGATAGCCATAATCAACAAGGCAAGATTGAACCAATGCCGGCCGGGCAATAACAGCGGTTTGCCAGTGATTCTTTCACTGAGTTTGCCAAATGCGATCACCGAGCCTGAAAAAGTAATGGCGCCAATGAGTATGCCGATATAAATTTCCATTTCGTGGATGGTTTTTTCGACACCACCGATGGTAATCGTACTGTCCATAAAATTGGCATAACCGACCAAAACCGCCGCCATACCGACCAGGCTGTGCATGATGGCAACCAGTTCCGGCATTTGTGTCATTTCAACTTTTAACGCGGCCCGGGCGCCAATGCTTCCGCCGATTAATAAGGCGACGATTAAAATGCCGTAAACGGTAACCGATGAACTTAAGGTGGTAGCGATAATGGCGATCGCCATGCCTAACATGCCGTAATAATTGCCTTTGCGCGCTGTTTCCTGATTGCTTAAACCGCTCAGGCTAAGAATGAACAGAATGGCGGCAACGATGTAAGACATCGTAACTAAACTGTGGGACATTGTGATCTCCTGTTATTTTCTGAACATTTCTAACATACGGCGGGTGACTAAAAAGCCACCGACAATATTGATAGCTGCGAGCAGGATGGCCAAACCCGCAAGAATGGTGACCGTCGAGTTGGAGGTGGAAATCTGCACTAACGCGCCAATCACGATAATGCTGCTAATGGCATTGGTGACGCTCATTAAAGGCGTATGCAGTGAATGCGAGACATTCCAGATCACTTGATAACCCACGAAACACGCCAGTACGAAGACGGTAAAATGCGTCATGAAGGATTCGGGCGCGACCGCGCCAATACCAAACAAGGCCAGGCCGCCAATGATGACCGGCAGAAGTTGTTTGACAGCACCGGGAATCAGGGATTTTTTTTGTTGCTCAAGCACTGCCGGATAAGCCGGGGCTTCGGTTTGCGGTGCCGGGGCCGCTGAGAGTTTGGGGGCGGGCGGCGGCCAGGTGATATTGCCTTCTTTGATGACGGTTGCACCGCGGATCACCTCATCATCCATATTGACGTTGATGACGCCGTTTTTTTCAGGACACAGTTCGGTTAATAAATGCCGCAGATTGGTGCCATAAAGCTGGCTGGACTGGTTGGCAAGCCGGCTGGGTAAGTTGGTATAGCCGATAATGGTGACATCGTGTTTGACCACCACCTGGTCTTTTTCAGTCAGTTCGCAGTTGCCGCCTTGCTCGGCCGCCAAATCCACGATCACACTGCCCGGTTTCATCGATTTAACCATGGCTTTGGTGATAAGTTTTGGCGCGGGTTTGCCGGGAATGAGCGCGGTGGTGACGATAATGTCGACTTCCTTGGCTTGCTGGGCAAATAAGGCCATCTCGGCTTCAATGAATTCTTTGGACATGGTTTTGGCATAACCGCCGGTTCCGGCGCCTTCCTCTTTGAAATCCAGCATCAAAAATTCAGCATCCATACTTTCAATTTGTTCTTTCACTTCGGGCCGGGTATCAAAGGATCTGACAATGGCGCCCATGCCTTTGGCGGCGCCAATGGCGGCCAAGCCTGCAACACCGGCGCCAATCACCAGTACTTTGGCCGGGGGAATTTTACCCGCGGCGGTAATCTGGCCGGTAAAAAAACGCCCGAAATGCTGTGCGGCTTCAACGATGGCTCTGTAGCCAGCAATATTCGCCATGGAACTCAAGGCATCAAGCTTTTGTGCCCGGGACATGCGCGGCACACTGTCCATGGCCAGCACGGTGGCGTTTTTAGCCGCCAGCTTGTGCATCAGGGCTTCATTTTGTGCAGGCCAGATGAAGCTGATTAAACAGGCTCCCGGAGATAACAGATCCGTTTCGTCCAGTGCCAGTTTAAGATTGCGCTCAGGAGCCCGGACTTTCATTATGATATCGGACTGCTTCCAAAGCGTTCGGGTATCGGCTACGATTTTAACGCCCGCTTCCTGGTAAGCTTCATCAGAAATATCGGCGGCGGCACCGGCCCCGCTTTCTATGCTGACTTCAAAGCCCAGTTTAATAATTTTTTCCGCGGCCTCGGGTGTGGTAGAGACACGCTTTTCACCTTCATGAATTTCTTTTGGGATACCTATTTTCATACCGTCCTCTTGTTATTGTTTGCGTTATAGGAATCTGCGCCAAGGCGTTAATGAGCAGCAAGATTTTGAGACTGTAGGTATCCAGGCAAGTGATGTCAAGGGCGCTTTATTTAAATGCAGACTTGCCGGTTACGAATGCCTGCCTAGTGTGCGGATAAATGCGCTGCCTGCCGGCAAACTTGCTATGCCGCAAAAGTCATAACTTACCTGGATTGCTGGAGTAAAAATCTTTGCGTGGAGCATAGGAGATTAACTTTTGTTTTTCAATATAAAACAGTGTGCTTGCCGGCATTGGCGGTTTTTGAAAAACGAGCAGATTATTAACTTGTCGGATGCCTGCAGAAAAATACGTTAAAATTTCCGTCCCTAATTGCTAAGTGAGATCGTAATAATGCTTGTTGCCGATGAAGTGCTTTACAAAACCGGTAGTAGCGATGAATGTGTGCAATATCGGGGTCACTACTCTAACCGTTTCGGGCGTTCTGTGTGACCCCGTTTACCGTTCATTGCGCAATAAAGTGCCTACGACTGGACTTTAACCAGTGTGAAACAATTGTTTCAAGTGATCAGCCAGTCTCAGCGTCAGAGCCACGATCGTTAAGGTCGGTGGTGCATAACCTACGGTTGGAAATACCGAGCCCCCGGCAATATAGAGATTATTTAAGCTGTGCAACCGGCAGTTGCGGTCAACTACCCCCGTTTTTTCATCAGCAGACATTCGAGTCGTTCCCATGTGGTGACAGCCACCCCAGATTGGCTGAGGCCAAATATTATTGGCCTGCATAAGCCAGTCTGCCAATTCCAAACGTCCTAGATTCAGTCTGCCGAGTTCTTCCGCGATGCGGTGCGTTGATTGAATGATCGAGCCCGGTAGGGTACCGCATCGCGTACCATTTTCAAAATGCTCCGGCTAAATCAACTCCCCAAAAAGGTATGCGATGCGTACCCTACTTGGCTATGGCAGCACCACAACAACAACTGACGAGGATTTTTATGATTTCAGCGGGTATTTATATTTTAACGATTGCTTTCGCAGGTTATGTAATTTACAGCGTCGTGCATGACAATGGCAAATAGCCTGCGGCATCCGGAGCAGAAGATCAGCCTGCTGACTGCTCAAAAACCTGTGTATTGCATCAAATTGTTTGGCAAACCTTAGGTATGCCTGTCTCCGAAACCATGGACTGGACGCCATTTTGCTTAATCGCAAACAGTGGCGGGCTTTGGAGGGTGAAAACCGGCATTTTTACAACGCTTGCTCGATTTTCATCATCGGGCCTTGGTGGAGCGGCAATTTTCGTCATGAAACCGCCCTAAAATATTACTTGTCGTAAATGTACACCTACTATCTGGGGCGGATGTATCAGACTTACAGTACTCTCAGTACGTCAGAAAAACATAGGCTCGATCCCGAGCAAAAAATTCTAGAAATGCGCCGGATTGCCCTGCAGTACTGCAAGGACGAGTTGCTTGGGTATTCCCTGAATGCCTTCGATGCAGCACTGGCAGTTGGTGCGCTCGTCATGTTGGAATATGAGCCGCGAGATGACGGCGTAATCGCTGCCGGGCTCAAAGTGCTCAGCGAGGCGGCCGGCGAGGGCAGCTTTGGGCATCCTTACCGGGCCTATGAGTGGAACCGCATGCGTCACCCTGCCCGGATTCTGGTGGGCAGCGAAGTTTCAAGCTCGCTGTTTGTGCTGAGAGCTTGCAGCGAAGCCATGCGTTATCTCTACTAACGCCAACCCAGACTGCCTGGAATTATTCGAATCGTCTCAAATCCTGCGGTTTTCTCAAACTCCGGGGACATCGGGGCCATGGTCTTCACTTTGGTGGGCTTGTGCATCATTGCATATGGCGCAATACGGCTAACGCCTATTGACGCCCTATCGATTGCACCTTATCGGGTTGACATATTTCAGCACATATCACAATTATAATTTGCAATTTCACAAACTTGAAATACCTTTGGTTTACTTATGGAATTCCACAGGGTACTATTGGTTAAGTCTTTCACAACGGAGTCTTTTATGGCCAAAACTTTTTTTCCTTATGCCAACAAAACAGCATACATTAAGGCCAGTCCACCACATCCTGAAAATACGCAGTACAAAATTTCAATTGGATCTGAAGTCTGGGATGATCAAAATCATGAGGTTGTAAAAATTCAGATGGTTTATGATGGTGTAATTGCAGGTCGGCGAAGCCCTTCATACCCCCTGGGAACTGATGATTTTCAAAGAGTCACCAGCAAAACAGAAGAACTGATTACCAACCGATAAAAATTATCCAAGTTGTTGATTGGCATGGCAGATGGTAAGGATTTATAAGCACTACGTACGAATCCTTACCTTAACCCGTATATATTAAATTGGATTTATGACCCTTCAAATTGTCGCAGGCTTTTTAATCTATACCGCTTTGGAGTTGTTCCTACGCGGATCCGTCCTCGTATACTTCACTAGATTGAAGTATGCATCGTGGAAGTTGGTAACTCCTCACATTTTAATGATCGTGACTCCAGGCTACTGGATTGCACGAAACTGTAAGCTCTCCTGCGAGGCCGATTCTGACAGCCCGGAATTGCGAACTAAGTTGATTTCAAACTTCAATCTTTGGAACCTCGTTGTTAGTGGAGGAATATTGCTCATAGTGCTAACCGCCCGATCGGAGGGCTACTACCTTCTGGACATTGTTACCTCAGTTGTTGCTTGGCGTTTTGTTTCTCGCAGCTTTGAAATAGCAATCGCGTTTGGAAAAGACATTACAACTTCAAGTCGTAAATCTACGCTGGACAACGGAGACAGAATGGGACTCGCACTACGCAGCTATTTGGAGATATTCGTCTACTCAGCTGCCTTCTACGCTTGCTTTTCGAGCAAATGGACAGGAGTCGGCCAGCCGTTTTTAGACTCTCTCTACGTTGGCACACTGACAAATGTTTCCGAAGTTGCAAAATCTCTTGATCTGTCGCCTCATTGGGTGTTCATTCAGGTTTTCGCGACGCTAAGCCTTATTATCTTAAGCATCGCTGGGTACTTGGGTGGGGTAAAAAAAATCAAGTGAAAAATTAAATCTAACCTGGCAGTCAAGCGGGACTGCGCTAAAGCGCACAGCCCCTTACTTTTTCGTTCGGCGCCTTAATCAGGCTGGGCGTAAGGATTCGTGCGTGTTTGGATACAAGCAAAAGGAGTTACGTTTGGTCGAAAACGTCATTATTCCGACTACAGCAACTTGTTATATATTTTCATGATAAGTTTCTGTTCAAATGCTCCAGCTAGTCCAACTAAGCGGCTTTAATTGCGAAACCACTCAATATCCGATTCTTTTCCCATAGCGATGACGCAATTTTCATGACTGATTTCAACTATATTGGTAACACCCCACCCCCCATCTTTAAGCTTGGACAGCTTCGCCTGTTGGTTGCCTGTATACCCTCCCATAGAATTGCGAGAATTTACTGTCAAACAGGCGCGACTTTTGTCTTCGTATTCTGAAAATCCCCCAAACTTTGCGGACTCGGGGTCTTTTAAAACCTCTAGAACTGCATCTTTAGCCTTTGTTTCTGAACTTCCACACCCCGCAATCATTGCGAAGCAACAAATTACTGCAATAAAATTTACTCTAGTCATTTAGTACCCAATTTTTCCTATAAACTTCTTTATTTTTGTGCTTTTGAATCTTTCTGAAATTACGCTACACAGGGGAGGTAGAGTAGAGAACAGGATTTCACTTTCCGTAGGCCTGGCTTATCTGTTTCCGCTCCTTTCGTCCGGCGGTGCCTCATTAGGCATGCCCTAGTTGGCATCTCTTGCCCTCCCTCATCAAATCGTGCATCCGCTATTAACGCACACGGCTTACTGATGGTCTTCACGCCAAGGCATGAGCAGCACGAGGGCTGGTCTTGCATTAGCGCATTTTTGCACTTCTGCGCTCAGTTTGCATGATTGCAAGACGCCGTGGCCCATGCGTACAGTTTACCATCTCGGGCAATGACAGCACGCATGGCGTTTCAAGCATTAACAGGTTTGGAATTATTTAACCTGGCTCATCGCGGCAAATCCGAGCTTCCCATGAGGAATTCGTCTACTGCCCGCGCGCACTGACGGCCTTCGCGGATGGCCCATACCACCAGGGATTGGCCGCGGCGCATGTCGCCGGCGGCGAAGACTTTATCTACGGAGGTACGGTAGTCTTCGGTATTGGCGGCGACGTTCTTGCGGCCGTCCACAGCCACTGCCAGTTCCGCCAGCAGGCCTTCCTGCACCGGATGTTCGAAACCCATGGCCAGTAACACCAGATCCGCCTTTAGTGTGAATTCGCTGCCGGCGATGCCCTCGCTGACCCAGCGGCCGTCAAGGTTTTTCCATTCCAGGCGGCGGCATTGAATTTCCTGAACGCGGCCGTTGGCGCCGAAGCAGGCCATGGTTTCTACCGACCAGTCGCGCTCGCAGCCTTCCTGCTGGGAACTGGAGGTGCGCAGCTTGTTGGGCCAGTGCGGCCAGGTGGCGAGTTTGTTTTCTTTTTCCGGCGGCTTGGGCAAGAGTTCCAGTTGGGTGATGGATAGCGCGCCCTGGCGGATCGAGGTGCCGATGCAGTCCGAGCCGGTGTCGCCGCCGCCGATGACAATGACGTGTTTGCCTTGCGCGGAAATATGTTCGCTTTCAGGTATGGCATCGCCCAGCACCCGTTTGGTCTGTTGAGTGAGGAATTCCATGGCGAAGTGGACGCCCCCCAGTTCGCGGCCTGGCACTTGCAGGTTGCGCGGCTTTTCCGAACCGCCGGCCAGTACCACGGCATCGTAGTCGGCCAACACTTCCTGGGCGGGAATGTCCTTGCCGACCCAGGCATTGGTGCGGAACTGCACGCCCTCGGCTTGCATTTGCGCCATGCGCCGGTCGATGAGGCTTTTTTCCAGCTTGAAGTTGGGAATGCCGTAGCGCATCAGGCCGCCAATGCGGTCGTTCTTTTCGAAGACCGTGACATTATGGCCGGCGCGCGCCAGTTGCTGGGCGCAGGAGAGACCGGCGGGACCGGAGCCGACCACGGCGACGTGTTTGCCGCTGCGCTGCGGTGCCATTTGCGGATGAATCCAGCCGTTTTCCCAGCCCTTATCGACGATGGCGCATTCGATGGTCTTGATGCTGACCGGTGCTTCGTCCAGATTCAGGGTGCAGGCCGCCTCACAGGGTGCGGGGCAGATGCGGCCGGTAAATTCCGGAAAGTTGTTGGTGCTGTGCAGGATTTCCAGTGCATTCTGCCAATCGTCCTGGTAAACCGCATCGTTCCATTCAGGAATGATATTGTTGATCGGGCAGCCGTTATGGCAATAAGGAATACCGCAGTCCATGCAGCGTGCACCTTGAGTGCGAACCTGTTCCTCGTTTAAAGGAATGACGAATTCCTGATAGTGTTTGACGCGTTTCTCGACCTGATCGTAGGAACGGTCTTGCCGTGCATATTCCATAAAGCCGGTTGGTTTACCCATGCTGTGCTACCTCAAAAAAATGTGTGCTGTTGCGATTTAAAGCCATGAGTCACTATTCAGCGTTTTCTCGCAAATTATTTGTTTTTTGTCATTTCGACCACAGGGAGAAATCTTAAGCGCTGGAGACACTGTTCAGGCTTAAGATTCCTCTCTCTGCTCGGAATGACACATGGCGCTGAATAGTTACAGCTATGAATGCCTTCCACCAATCCTTCTCCAGCGGAGAAGGGGTGTGAGAGTGATGTCATCCATGCAAGCGGTCGTTGGCTGTGGCCTTGCTTAGCTGCATGACCTCCATTGCTTTGCGATAATCTACCGGCATGACTTTGACGAAGCGCGGCAGGTACGCTCTCCAGTTGTCCAGTATGTGTTTGGCCCGGCTGCTGGCGGTGTAATGGTGATGACGTGCGATCAGTGCGCGTAAACGTCGTTCGTCATCGCCCGTCATGTTGTGCATGATATCGACCAGGCCGTGCGTTTCCATATCACCGCCCTGGTGATCAAGGGTCTCGAGGGCCGCGTCTTCTGACGGCACCGGTTCCAGCTCCACCATGGCCAGATTACAGCGTTTCTCGAAGCTGCCGTCCTCATCCAATACATAGGCGACGCCGCCGGACATGCCGGCCGCAAAATTGCGGCCGGTCTGACCGAGAACCACTACCACACCGCCGGTCATGTATTCGCAGCCGTGATCACCTACGCCTTCGACGACGGCGATGGCGCCGGAGTTGCGCACAGCGAAGCGTTCGCCCGCCACGCCGCGGAAATAGCATTCCCCGGCAATGGCGCCGTACAGCACGGTGTTGCCGACGATGATGTTGTCCTCGGCGACGATGGGCGTCACCTGGGGAGGGTAGATGACAATGCGTCCGCCGGACAGACCTTTACCGACATAGTCGTTGCCCTCGCCGGCTAGCTCCAGAGTGACGCCGGCCGCCAGGAAGGCGCCGAAGCTTTGTCCGGCCGTGCCTGTCGCCTTGATGTGGATAGTGTCCTCGGGTAGGCCCTGGTGGCCATAGCGTTTGGCGACTTCGCCGGACAGCATGGCGCCGACCGTGCGGTTGTAGTTGCGGATGTTGGTTTCGATGCGCACCGGCTGGAGGTTTTCCAGCGCGGGCCGGGCTTTTGCGATCAGGGTGTGATCCAGCGCTTTATCCAGGCCGTGGTCTTGGGTCTCGACCTGGCGAATCGCCACGTTCGGGCCCGCCTCGGGCTTGAACAGGATTCGCGAGTAGTCGAGCTTTTGGGCTTTCCAGTGGTCCACGGCGCGGCGCATGTCCAGCATTTCCGTGCGGCCGGTCATTTCCGCCACGCTGCGGAAGCCTAGTTGGGCCATGATCTGGCGCAGCTCTTCGGCGATGAAGAAGAAGAAATTGATCACATGTTCCGGCTGGCCGGTAAAGCGCTTGCGCAGTTCGGGATCCTGGGTGGCCACGCCCACCGGGCAGGTGTTCAGATGACATTTACGCATCATGATGCAGCCTTCGACAATCAAGGGCGCGGTGGCGAAGCCAAATTCATCGGCACCCAGCAGGGCGGCGATGGCGACATCGCGGCCGGAACGGATGCCGCCGTCAGCCTGCACGCAAATGCGGCCGCGCAGTTTGTTGAGCACCAGGGTCTGGTGAGTTTCGGCCAGGCCGATTTCCCAGGGCAGTCCCGCGTGCTTGATCGAAGTGATGGGGCTGGCGCCGGTGCCGCCGTCGTAGCCTGAAATGGTGACGTGATCGGCGTGGGCTTTCGCAACACCGGCCGCCACCGTGCCGACGCCCACCTCCGAGACCAGTTTGACACTGATGCGGGCTTTGGGGTTGACGTTCTTCAGGTCATGGATGAGCTGGGCCAGATCCTCGATGGAATAAATATCGTGATGCGGGGGAGGCGAAATCAAGCCGACGCCGGGGGTGGAATGGCGCACCTTGGCGATGGTGGCGTCCACCTTGTGTCCGGGCAGCTGGCCGCCTTCGCCGGGCTTGGCGCCCTGGCTGATCTTGATCTGAATGTCGTCGGCGTTGACCAGATACTCTGCCGTGACGCCGAACCGCCCCGACGCCACCTGCTTGATAGCCGAGCGCATCGAGTCGCCGTTTTTCATCGGCTGAAAGCGTTCTGGCAGTTCGCCGCCCTCGCCGGTGTTGGATTTACCGCCCATGCGATTCATGGCGATAGCCATGGTGGTATGCGCTTCGTAGGAAATGGAACCGAACGACATGGCGCCGGTGGCGAAACGCTTGACGATGTCTTTGGCCGGTTCCACTTCGTCCAGCGGGATTGGCTGGCCGATGAATTTGAACTCCATCAGGCCGCGCAGAGTAACCAGCCGCTCATTCTGCTCGTTGATCAGCCGCGAGTACTCGGAATAGGTCTTGACGTCGTTGGTGCGGGTGGCATGTTGCAGGAGCGCGATGGTTTCGGGCGTCCACACATGGTCTTCGCCGCGCACCCGGTAGGCATATTCGCCGCCCACATCCAGGGCGTTGCGGTACAAGGGCGCATCGCTATAGGCTAGCCGATGGCGCCGCACGGTTTCTTCGGCGATTTCGCGGATACCGGCGCCGCCGATGGTACTCAGGGTTCCGGTGAAGTACTTGTCCAGGAACTCCTCGGACAAACCTATGGAATTGAAAATTTGCGCGCCACAATAGGATTGGTAGGTAGAAATGCCCATCTTGGACATCACCTTGAGAATGCCTTTGTCGACCGCCTTGATATAGCGCTGGTGTACTTCTTCCTCGCCGGGAGCATCCGGCAGCTTGTCGCGCAGCTCGGACAAAGTATGCAAGGCCAGGTAGGGGTTTACGGCCTCGGCGCCGTAACCGGCCAGTAGGCAGAAATGATGCACTTCGCGCGCTTCTCCGGTTTCCACCACCAGGCCGACGCTGGTGCGCAGGCCGGCCTGGATCAGATGGTGATGCACCGCGGCCGTCGCCAGCAACGCCGGAATGGCGATGTGGTTCATATCCATGGCGCGGTCGGACAAGATCAAAATGTTGTAGTTTTCCCGCACGGCTTGCTCTGCTACATCGCACAGATACTCCAGGGCTTTTTCCATGCCCGAAGCGCCCTGGTCGGCGGTGTAGCAGATGCTCAGGGTTTTGGTGCGGAACGCGCCCTGGCTGTGTTCGATATGGCGAATTTTTTCCAGATCCTGGTTGCTCAAGGCCGGGTGGTGCACTTCCAGGCGCATGTGGCCGTCGCCGCCTTTGAGGCCCAGCAGGTTGGGACGCGGCCCGATCAGTGATACCAGCGACATGACCAGTTCCTCGCGAATCGGGTCAATGGCCGGGTTGGTGACCTGGGCAAAACCTTGTTTGAAATAATCATAGAGCAGCCGGCAACGGCTGGAGAGTACGGCTGGAGCGGCGTCAACACCCATCGAGCCGATGGGTTCCTGGCCGCTGGCAGCCATGGGCTTAAGGATAACCTTGATGTCTTCCTGGGTGTAGCCGAAAGCCTGTTGCTGATCCAGCAGGGTTTGTGAGTCAGCGGGTAGGGGGGTTATAGCCTGTGGCAAATCTTTAAGCAGGATCTGAGTTTTATTCAGCCAGTTCTGGTACGGCGCATGTTTGGCCAGTTGGGTTTTGATTTCGGCGTCGTCGATGATGCGGCCTTGCTCCATGTCGATGAGCAGCATCTTGCCGGGTTGCAAACGCCATTTTTTGACGATCTTGTGCTCGGGTATGGTCAGCACGCCCATTTCCGAAGCCATCAGCACATAATCGTCATCAGTGACCAGATAACGAGCCGGACGCAGGCCGTTGCGATCCAGGGTGGCGCCGATCTGGCGGCCGTCGGTGAAAGCCACCGCCGCCGGCCCATCCCAAGGTTCCATTAAGGCTGCATGGTATTCATAGAAAGCGCGGCGCTGGTCGTCCATCAGCGGGTTGCCGGCCCAGGCTTCCGGTATCAGCAGCATCATGGCGTGGGTCAGAGAATAACCGCCGGCCACCAAAAGTTCCAGGGCGTTGTCGAAGCAAGCCGAATCAGACTGGTGTGCGTTGATGAGCGGCCAGATTTTTTGCAGATCGTCGCCAAGAATTTCCGAAGCCATGGCCTGGCGCCGCGCGGCCATCCAGTTGACGTTGCCGCGAACCGTGTTGATTTCCCCGTTGTGGGCGATCATACGGAACGGGTGGGCCAAATCCCAGGTGGGGAACGTATTAGTGGAGAAGCGCTGATGCACCAAGGCCAGGGCCGTCACCATCGACTCGTCGAGCAGATCGCGGTAGAACACGCCCACCTGGTCGGCCAACAGCATGCCCTTGTAAGTGATGGTGCGCGAGGATAGCGAGCTCACATAAAACTGCCCGCCGTCTTGTAGGTTGCGTTCGTGAATGGCGTTTTCCGCCTGTTTGCGGATGACGAACAGCTTGCGCTCAAAGGCATTTTGGTCAAGGCAATTTCTGTCACGGCCGACGAAAACCTGGCGGATGAATGGCTCCACGGCTTTAACCGATTCACCCAGGCCGGTGTTGTCCACCGGTACATCGCGCCAGCCCAGAACAGTTTGGCCTTCGGCAACAATGAAATCGCTCAGAATTTTTTCGCAAACGGCGCGGTTATCGGCGTTGCGCGGCAGGAATATCATACCCACGGCATAGTAGCCTTCCGCAGGCAGGCTGATGTTTAAACCAGCAGCTTGAGCACGAAAAAACGCATCGGGCAGCTGCAGCAGCATGCCTGCGCCATCGCCCGCCAGTGGATCGGCGCCCACGGCGCCGCGGTGAGTAAGATTTTTTAGAATCTCCAAACCCTGGCGCACGATGTGATGGCTCTTTTGGCCTTTGATATGCGCAATGAAGCCGACGCCGCAAGCATCGTGTTCGTAACGAGGGTCGTACAGGCCCTGTTTGGGGGGCAACGCGCTGTGGGTCATGATGGTTTTTACCTCTTTTAGGACTAAGCAGGGGGAGACAGAACCGCGGTCTCGGACACTTGCTTCGCAAACTGGCTGGACGCTAGCGGGGTACTACCGGCTAGCACTGCGTGATAGACTTGGGCAATTATATTGATTTTGTAGGGGGCTAGGCAAGTTCCGGCTGGATTTCGCCGGAATGAGAAAGCAGATCACCCCTAGTTAGCAGAGAAGAGCACGCAAAACATTGCGCCTTATTCCCCTGGCCAGCCGCCCCTGCAGGACAGTTTTAGGAGGAGCTCAGCCGCGAAAGATACGGTTTAAATCTCGACAAATTGCTAAAAAAATATCAGCAAGAGGACTTAATCGCTAGCGGTTTTGGTGCTGGGAACGCGGCGTTTACCGACGTTTTTCTGGTCTCTGTGACGCACTTTGACTTTCTCGGCAGGCGTTTTTTTAGGCTCTTCCTTTTTCTTCTTGCCGCCAACCGCTTTGCCCGATGCCTTGAGTTTTTTGGGGCCTTTGTAGGTGCCCGCCAGTTCCTTGATGCTGCGGCGTGTAAAGCTGCGTTTTAAAAAACGCTCAATGCCGGCCATTAAGTTCCATTCGGTACTTTTTACCAAAGCAATCGCCAGACCCAGTTCATCGGCGCGGCCCGTCCGGCCGGTACGGTGGATATAATCAATGCCGGTTCGGGGCATGTCAAAATTGATCACCAGATTAATGCCGGGTATATCCAGGCCACGCGCGGCTACATCGGTGGCAATCAGAATATTGATCTCTCCCTGGCTGAACAGTCCCATCACCCGGTTGCGATCCTTCTGATCCAGATCACCATGCAGCACACCGACGCGCAGTTTCTGGCCACGGAGGGGCCCCTGCAGCGAGTCTGCTTTAATTTTGGTATTGGTAAACACCAGAGCCTTGTCATAGCTTTCGTTCTGCAGCAGCCAGGCCAACAATTTTTGTTTATGGTCATTGTCGTCGGCGAGAATAATCTGCTGTCCAATGCTGGCGTGCTCATCCTGTAGAGCGTTTAAGGCAATCACCTCGGGGTTTTTCAGCACCTTGTCGGCCATTTTCATGACGCCGCGGCGCATCAACGTGGCCGAAAACAACAGGGTTTGCCTTTGTGTATTACAGTGTTCGGCAATGGTCAGTACATCGTCACTGAAACCCATATCCAGCATGCGGTCGGCTTCATCCAGGATCAGAATTTCCAGATGATCAAGCTTGGGGAAGTCCTGCTGCAGATGCTCCAGTAGACGACCGGGGGTGGCAATAATGATTTCCGCATTTTTGCGGATCCTGTTTTGCTGCTGCTTAAAGTCATCGCCACCGGTAACCAGAACGGCCTGCAAGCCGGTGAACTCCGCCAGTTGCTGACAATGCTTAAGAATCTGCTGAGCCAGTTCGCGCGTCGGTGACAGCACCAAAACCCGAACGCCGGATTTGCCGGCTGGCAGCGTCAGCAGATGATGCAGGGTAGGGAGCAGGAAAGCCGCCGTTTTGCCGCTGCCGGTTTCGGCGCTTACCAGCAGATCATGATGTTGCAGGGCAAGCGGGATGGCCTCAATCTGAGCGGGCGTGGGTTGTTCAAACCCGAGCTGAGCAATAGCTTTTTGTAGGCGCTCATCAAGTGAAAAACTGGAAAAAGAGAGGGCGATCCCGGGTGAGTTTGTGTGCATGACTTTTAGGGGTGTGCGGCGAGGCAAAGAGAAGAAAAAGCGGTATTCAGCCATTATAAACTTTTTGAGGCAAGGCATTATGAACAAATGTGTGTAGCCATTGCCGCGAAGGGCCACAGCTACGCGCCTTATTCGGCGCGATTGATAAAGAGCTCCTGATTAGGCCTACAAGAACAGCAGTCTTGGCTCATGGATTTTAAAGGGTTAGTCACTTAAATATTGCAACAGCGAATCGCAATTATCTCAAGGTGCCCTCGCCTTCAACAGTAACTAAGGCTCATCAATTCTTTGGCTTGCTTGTTTTGCGGGAAAAGTGGCGAGTCGATTCAAAATTGATATTCACAATACCTCAAAATAAGCGCTATTATTACTTGAAAAAATCAGGCAATTGTTTTTCCAGCACTTAAAAACACTCTGTCGAATTTGAGCAACCCTGAATGGAGGCATAAAAAAATGAAACAATCAATTATACGGATTTGGCTTTTGCCAGTGATTGCATTTTTGTTAAATGCGTGTGGCAGCAATGAACCTATGGTCAAGCGAAATAAAGCCATGGTATCCCGGGCCGTCACCCAGCAACGGACGATACCACGGACGAATACACCCAAAATTTTCATTAGACCAGCGACTTACTCCGGTGTATTTAAAAAACCCGGCGAGCTGGATCCTGCGGTGGAATTCTGGCGCAAAACCTATACGCTGTGGCATCGCTCGGAAGTTGCATTTCATGACGACCGCTATATGAATGTTATATACGAAGTAATGCAGTTGCCGGGTTATGTCGACGAAAGTCTGACCAGCGGACAAAAGGATATGGTCGCCCAGCGCCGCGCTTATTGGCAAGCTCGTTTGGCTATGCTGGGAGACAAATTGCGCTACAACACGCCATTGAATGCCGACGACAGGCAATTAATCGCCAGGCTGGAAACGAGCGGCAGACCGCTTAACAGCCTGCTATACGGCGCCGCCGAACGGGTGCGTTCGCAACGCGGTACACGCGAACGTTTCAAACGCGGGCTCGAAATCAGCGGCCGCTATGACCGGCAATTTAGACAAATCTTCCGCGATGCCGGTTTGCCGGAAGACCTAGCCTATCTGCCGCATGTAGAATCCTCGTTTCAACCGGCGGCTAGATCCTCCGCCGGCGCGCTCGGCATGTGGCAATTCACCAAAGCCGCCGCGAAAACTTTCATGCCCGGCGGCAGGGTAGATCTATGCCTCGATCCAATTGCTTCCGCCAAAGGCGCGGCCAGCTATCTGAGCTACGCCTTCGGCAAACTGGGCGATTGGCCGACGGCGATTACCTCTTACAATCACGGCATTGGCGGCATGAAACGGGCGCAAAACCAAGTCGGCGGGGATTTTGCCCGTATCGTGGAGACCTATCAAAGTCCACTGTTCGGTTTTGCCTCCCGGAACTATTACGCTCAATTCCTGGCGGCGCTCGAGATTGTCAGCAACCCGCTGGCATATTTCCCGGAAGGCGTGCAATACGAACCACCGTTGCGGTATAGCCAATATCTGGCTAAGGAATAGACTGGAAAACAACTCCAGCACTGCCTCTGTCGGCCAAGTTGCCTTGGCGCGTTTATCCTAAAAACCGCAGTTAGTTCACGAAAAGCACGAAAGAAATCAGACTGTTGTATTGCGCAGCCATTTACTTTTTGGGTGACGATCTACAGCTTGGTATCTCTTTGAATTTTCGGTGTTTTTTTTTGTGTTTCGTGGATCAAATGATTTTTTTAGGATGAAGGCTTGACGCGAACAGACGAAACTTGGATTTGCATCGCCATGACATGCATTAGGTGTTTTGTAAAAGTTCCGCAAATGGCATGAAGTCATTGTTATTATGCTGGCTGCAGACAGAAAATTTGTATTTTTGTTTGTTAACGGTTTTTTCGATGGCTTCCAGATTGGTTTTGCGGCGGCATTGCGTACCTTTTAAGGTTGCGGCCTGACATTGTGTGGCATTGTCTGCAAGATCAATTAACAGGTTTTGTATTTTGGCTTTTATAGCGGGTTCTTTTTGTGCTGATACCGCTGGCTCTTGAGTTTTTTTAGCGGCTGGTAGTGCTTGAATTTCTTGATCTTCTTCATCAGCTGGTTTTTCCTCGGTCGCTGTGGACTTTGGTTCTTTGAAAGTTTCTTCAAGAGCTTCTGTTTGGTGTACGACCGGAGCTGTTGATTTTTGCTGTGCAAGATATTTTGCTACACCGGTTAAGTTAGCCGGATTTACTATTTTTGCAGGGGCTGATGTTTTGCTGGATGTGGTTTTGTTTTTGGTTTCAAATTTGGCCAGATATCGTGCAACTCCGGTCATGCTTGCCAGTATTGCGACTTCTGCTTCGGCTTTTTCTTGTTCTTGCTGTTGTATTTTCGCCAAGTATTTGGCAACGCCGGTCATTTGTTTGGCTACAGTCATATTGGTCTGTTCAGTTGCTTCTGGTTTGCTTGCTTGCTGTTCTACCGCTTGTGTTTTCGCCAAATATTTCTCAACGCTGGTCAATTCCGTGGCTGCTTGCGCCGTATTGGCTTTTTGTTTCTGGAGATATTTCTCTACACCGGAAGCTTCACTGGTATCGGCTTCTCTGCGGTATTCATCCCTGTAAACAGAGGGGTCGTAATGTCCGCTGGAATCAGGTAGTTTTAAGCCTACCAGGTTAAGTATTTGATCTAGATAATTTTTTGCCATCTGTGCACCTTTTGTTGTTTGGATTGATCGCCATTAACTAATGGTATTAGAAAACATTGAATCAGGAAGTGAAATAGATTTTTTTAGTTTGCGTCTTTAATTCGGCATTATCAGGAATAATTCTTATGTACACCGATCAACTTAAACAAAAGTCCGACTTTTACCCGTCACGGACGAATATTGAGCAAAAAACCACATAAATCTGGGCGGCATTTTTTAAAAACTGGCTTTTCCGTTCAAGGACTGCACAAGATGGGGTGTATTTTTAATGTCTACGCCTTCCTTGGCGTTGCCACTAACGGCTGAACTACAGCAGCAGTAACTTCCGAAACAAGCTCAAGGCCAGCGAAATATTAGTCTGCGAACATAAATTGAAGGGTAAGGTTGGCCGACCACTCAGGGCTTTGGTCCGGTCTAACAGGGTTATAATAGCCTTCAAGTCGGGTATTGAGTGCATTGTTGCCGATTGTGAATAATTTGCCGACACCGCCGCCAACCGGTACGGTCCAGCGTTGATTGTTATCGTAATTCCAGTTGGCGATCATGTCCATATCAGAAACCATGTACCAGCCATCGAACAGATTGTAATTCACAAAAGGCTGGAAGACCATTTGACTGACCGCTTGGCGGCTGTCGTTACCTAATACTGACCAGACCTGTTTGATGTTAAGGCCCAGTGTCCAGGGTTTTGGCTGGGTTACAAACATGACAGCAGGGCCAACGCTGAATTTTCCGCTACCCAGTTCCCGCGATCTTCGATCCTCGGTATCAGAGAAAAGAGTATCGGTTGGAAAAACGAAAGTAGGCCCGATACCCCAGCTAAAAACATCTGAATTTGCCGGTGTTAAATATGATGTGAAATTCGTGTCGCCGAGACCTGAAACCCCTGAGCCGGGATAGGGGTTCGGCAATTCGGCGATACCGTGTACAACGCCCGGTGTCCCAATAATGTTCAACGATAACTGATTAATGATGTTCCAGTCGCCCAATTTAACAGGGATGATGGGCTGTATACTACCGATCGATACATCACCATTATCAGCGCCACCATGATGCGTATATTTCAATGGGATGCTGTAATTGGGACTTAAAGGATTTTGCGCTTTGTAGACAAAATCTTCGGTTTGATAGTCAGTGGTACCTGCAGCCTCTTCGGCATAAACACCTGGCGCAACCAGCGTCAGTGACAAGCCAAAGAGAAGCGGCAATTGTTTGAAAAAACAAGGTATTTTTATCATTTTACCCCCTAAAATTATTGTTAATAAGCATTTAATCTGAAACGCTTGGCTAGACATTTGTGTGTTAAGTTGAGAATGATTGGGTTTCTGGATGGGTTTGCAAGTGAATCTGTGCAATCCACCGTCAGATAAGGCGAAAAAATTGCCTCTGGCGCCTTGAGCGATTCTACTGCAAGCCGGTCGCAGACATCCTGAATGTGGTTAATATGGTAAGTCTGTGGTAATTATACACAAGTCTCTCGATTTTGCATGTATTGGCCAGAATGAAATAAGTGGCCCCAGTTATTGGCTATGAGCAGTTGATGGCTGAATAAAATTAAAGCTATCGGCGACAGGTTCAATTTGAAACACTCGATTCGGCATCCGTGTGTTGTGGGATTTTTCTCTGCCGTTTTTGTCGCGCTCACGCAATTTAAAAGTATTGCAGTCGGCGATAAGATGCGTGCCAAAGGGTGTTTCAATGGCATCTTGCACCCATTTCACCGGAAAGAAACGGTTGGTACCCGGTACTCTTTCAATCAGATTGAAGTTTTTGTCATAGATTAATACCTCGCCTTTGCGCGAGTTGGACAGCATATAGCCTTGAGAATGGGGGCGTATGTGATGGGCGCCGTTCAAGTTACTGATGACGACGTCATGCTCCAAGGTTTCTCTGTCAATACGCACAACTTTGCCTTGATAGAAAAGAATGGTCAATACTTTGCTGTTGTCGTAAGGATCCACAATTGCCGAGTTCAGGTGCGTGGTTTGCAAACGCCCCGGGTAATTTTTCAAGCGGTGATCCATCGTTTTATCAATTTTCCGCGTGCCGCCACCATAAGCCTGATCATAGCCGTGTTCGGTTGCCCACCAAGACCATATCAATTGACCCGACAAATCAAATTCCAAGAGCGCGTCTACACCGCTGGCGGTGACTAATAAACCGCGTTCGGTTCGCCGCAGTGAGCGCACTTGGGTCAGCAAGGGGCTGCGGATTTCCAAATCTATTTCACCTTGGTCATTAAGCCGGGCAATGTGTTCATCACCGGCTACACCGTCTTGGCTGCACGGTAAACCCGTAATGAAATACAAGCCTTCACCCGCCACATATTGCATGCCAAATGGTTTAATCGGATAGATTTCGCCTAGTGATTTAATGCCGCCCAGTTTGCCGTTGTGTTCGAATAATTCCAGTTTCCCGCCCGGTAAACCTCTGAAAACATCGTTGGAACGGTCTTTACCCCGAATAATGCGGTTTAATCTGAACTTGACATAATCCCAATTGGTTTGTGGATACGAAACGACAAATTTCATGCTGAGTGCTCTATTATTGTTGATGAAAATTTTTTGCGAAATGATTGGATTGATTGGCTAATAAACAGTGTGCAATGTTACTGAAAGGACAACAAGGAGCACGCGGATGTTATTAATGGCTTCCTGATCGCTCTTTACAGCGTACCTGCCAAAATTTTTAATAATGGCTGGTTTCTGCTTGAAAAGCAACACCCAGTTGCGGTGTTCATACAAGTGCGGCATGGCTTCTGGAGTGCCCGGCATGGGCTAACAATCGGGAGCTTCGTGGTGCAAGCTGATCGTTTTTGCATGTTATCCGGTGAGTCCTCACGAATGTTTACATATCTTTAGCCAGTTTTTCTGCATAGCCGGTATAAGCACGCGGCGTGAGTGCCAGCAAGGCGGCTTTGGCATCGGCCGGGACTTCGAGCTTTTCAATAAATTCGTGCATTTGTTCCGGGGTAATGCGTTGGCCGCGGGTCAGTTCTTTCAGTTTTTCATAGGGTTTTTCGATGCCGTAACGGCGCATGACGGTCTGGATGGGCTCGGCCAGCACTTCCCAGTTGGCGTTCAGATCGGCTTCAATCGCTTCAACATTGATTTGCAGTTTGGAAATGCCTTTTAAACTGGCTTGAATGGCGATGCTGGTATGGGCGATGCCGACGCCGATGTTTCTGAGCACGGTGGAGTCGGTTAAATCACGTTGCCAACGCGACACGGGCAGTTTTTCGGCCAAAAAGCCAAACAAGGCATTGGCGATGCCTAAATTGCCTTCGGAATTTTCAAAATCGATCGGGTTGACTTTATGTGGCATGGTGGAGGAGCCGATTTCTCCGGCGATGGTATTTTGTTTGAAATAACCCAGGGAAATATAACCCCAAATGTCACGGTCGAAATCCAGCAGGACGGTGTTGAAGCGCGATAGGGTGTGGAAAAATTCGGCTATATAATCGTGCGGTTCAATCTGGATGGTGTAAGGGTTAAACTGCAAACCCAGAGATTCGACAAAGTTCTGCGCAAACGCAGTCCAGTCGACATCGGGGTAAGCCACAGAATGGGCATTGTAGTTGCCGACGGCGCCGTTGATTTTACCTAATAGGGCGACCGCTGCCAGTTGCTGCTGCTGACGCTGCATGCGTGCGGCGACGTTGGCGAATTCTTTGCCTACTGTGGTTGGTGTGGCGGACTGGCCGTGGGTGCGGGAGAGCATCGGCTGGCCGGCGGTTTCTACGGCGATTTTCTTGATGGCGGTGATACAGGCATCAATTTGCGTCATAATCGCCGCTCGCCCTTCTTTGAGCATTAACGCATAAGACAGATTGTTGATGTCTTCCGAGGTGCAGGCAAAATGGATGAATTCGCTGATTTTTTCCAGCTCGGCACAGCCGGCAATTTTTTCCTTGAGCAAATATTCAACAGCCTTGACATCGTGATTGGTGGTTTTTTCGATGTCTTTGACACGCTGCGCGTCCGCTTCGGAGAAGTGTTTGACGATACTGTTTAAGAGTTGATTAGCGTTATCGCTTAATGGGCTGACTTCCGTAATCTGCGGATGCGTGGCTAAAGCTTGCAGCCAGCGCACTTCAACTTGCACGCGAAACCGGATCAGGCCGTATTCGCTGAATACGGGGCGCAGCGCTTCAACTTTATCGGCATAGCGGCCGTCGATAGGGGAAATGGCGGTGAGGGCAAAATTGGTCATGGCTTGGTCCGGATGTTTTATAGAAATTATTTTTACCACGAGGATCACGAAGGACACGAAGAAGACAATTCTTCATTAAAAAATTATTGCTTCGTGATCTTCGTGGTTGATCTGAATGAATTCAAGTATTACTCGTTAGCTTTGGATTCAATAATACCGCCACCCAGGCATATTTCACCGTCATAAAAAACAACGGACTGTCCAGGGGTGATGGCTCTTTGTGGCTGCTCAAATACCACTTTACACCGGTCGTGGCCTATCGGTTCGACCCGGCATGGCTGATCGGACTGGCGATAGCGGGTTTTGGCGGCGCAATAGAGTATTTCGGTTAACGGCCGGTTGCTGCACCAGTCTAACTGGCTGGCTTCCAGCACGTTATGCAGCATCAGCGGATGATCATGGCCCTGGCCGACAATCAGCACGTTATTCTCAAGATCCTTTTCAAGCACATACCACGGCTCTTCCGGCGCATCTTTTACGCCGCCTATGCCTAGGCCCTGGCGCTGGCCAAAAGTGTAATACATCAAGCCGTGATGCTTGCCGATACTTTGACCTTCCGGTGTGCGTATTTCACCAGGCTGGGTCGGCAAAAAACGTTGCAGAAATTCCTTGAATTTGCGCTCGCCGATAAAACAGATGCCGGTGCTGTCTTTTTTCTTGTAGTTGTCAAAACCGGCTTTTTGGGCCATGGCCCGAATTTCCGGCTTGTGCAAGTGGCCGATTGGAAAGAGGGTGCGGGATAATTGTTTTTGCCCC
Organism: uncultured Gammaproteobacteria bacterium; assembly: GCA_963848675.1. Taxonomy (GTDB): domain Bacteria; phylum Pseudomonadota; class Gammaproteobacteria; order Methylococcales; family Methylomonadaceae; genus CAWKEY01. Next base: position 58,544 of record CAWKEY010000021.1, on the reverse strand, counting down.
AGTGTATAGAGAAAATAGCTTTGTTCTTTATTCGGGTCCAGTCCTTTCATTAAGAAGAATTCGCCATTTTTTTCGCTAACGCGGGCGTAATGGCCGGTGGCAATGTATTCAGCCCCCATATCTTCAATGGCATAATCCAGAAACGCTTTGAATTTGACGTGTTTGTTGCAAAGAATATCGGGATTGGGTGTGCGGCCGGCTTTAAATTCGGACAGAAACACTTCAAACACTTCATCCCAGTATTCACTGGCAAAATTCACGGTTTTTAATTCGATACCCAGTTTGTCGCACACTTGTTGCGCATCGGCGAGATCTGCCTGGGCGGTACAGTATTCAGTGCCGTCGTCTTCTTCCCAGTTTTTCATAAATAAACCGGTGACCTGATGGCCCTGTTCCAGAAGTTGGAGTGCAGTAACCGAGGAGTCGACACCGCCGGACATGCCAACGATTATGTTTTTAGTCATGATCCAGATCGAGAAATGAATGTAGTAATGATAAGGGGAAGCGCTGTCCGCTCAGGTATTGATCCACGCAAATAAGCACCAGCGGACTGCGCAGCGCTCTGGCCGCAATTTCGTCACGGCTCAGCCAGTGCGTGGCAATAATGCCTTCATCGAGTTGTTGATTTGGGTCATGCGAATGACAAAATCCTGAAAAACAGACTCTGATGAAACTTGGAAAGCCTGAGTTTTTACGCCAAAGTTGAATGCCTACGATGTGCTGAGGTTCAAACTGCCAGGCAGTTTCTTCAAACACTTCACGTTTTACGGCAGCAATCAAGTCTTCGTTTTCCTCAAGGTGTCCTGCGGGTTGATTAAATCGAAGTCCGCTATCGGTTTGTTCTTCAACCAGTAAAAAACGCTGGTTTTGCTCAATAACGGCGGCAACGGTAACGTGTGGTTTCCAAACCATCGATGAATTCCGGGTATAAGAAAACAATATTTTACAAGAATCGTCGTTATTGTGTTGCTAAAGATTGGAACTTTGTCATTTGAACTAGTCGAACCTTGAACCTCAATTTGCCATGCGGGTTGCTGTTAATAAAGACATCTGTATTTTGTGATGCAGATAAAGTTGAAATTCACTATGATTGACAGTATGGTTAAGTTTTGAAGAGTTTTTTAGTTGTGTATGTCTGATTTTGATCCATTTAAAGATGATGACGGTCTGGCTGTTCAAGCGGCTAAGCCCAAGTTAAAAAGACCCCCTTTATACCGGGTTATCTTATTAAATGATGATTTTACTCCGATGGATTTTGTCATTGAGATTTTAATGGATTTTTTTGCGATGCCTGAAGAAAAGGCGACGCAGGTGATGCTGCAAGTTCATACTCAAGGGGTGGGCGTATGTGGCACTTATTCGAAAGATGTTGCAGAAACCAAGGTCTATATAGTGAATGAATATTCCCGAGAGCATCATCATCCGCTCATGTGTGCGATGGAAGAAGCGTAGGTTGGAGAATTTATGTTAAGCAAAGAACTGGAAATAACGTTAAATCAGGCCTTCAAAAATGCGCATGACAAACGCCATGAATTTATCACGGTTGAGCATTTGTTATTGGCACTGCTCGATAATGCCTCCGCAGAAGTCATACTTAAAGCCTGTGGATGCAATATCAAATCGCTACGTGGGCAGCTGGAGCAGTTTATTGACGAAACCATGTCCTTGATTCCAGAGGGCATACAGCGTGAAACGCAACCAACCTTGGGATTTCAGCGCGTGCTTCAGCGTGCTGTTTTTCATGTGCAGGCCACCGATAAAAAAGAAGTGTCCGGCGCCAATTTGTTTGTTGCTTTATTTAGCGAGCAGGATTCACATGCGGTCTATTTGCTGAATAAGCAGGACATATCAAGGCTGGATGTGGTCAACTATCTGGCCCATGGTATTTCTAAAATCGATCAGGACAATGAGTCTGGTGATGGCCGAACTCCCGGACTGGCCAGTTCAGATCCCGATGCTTCCGGTAGTCCGTTAGACAAATACACTACTAATCTAAATGATGAAGCCTTGAAGGGCAGGATTGATCCACTGATTGGCCGCGAGCTTGAGGTTGAAAGAACCATTCAGGTACTTTGCCGGCGGCGTAAAAATAATCCGTTACTGGTCGGCGAGGCGGGTGTCGGTAAAACCGCTATTGCCGAAGGCTTGGCGAAAAGAATAGTCGAGGAGAATGTTCCCGATATTCTGATGAACAGCGTGATTTATTCGTTGGATATGGGCGCTCTGGTAGCCGGCACCAAGTATCGTGGAGATTTTGAAAAGCGACTGAAAGCGCTGGTGAATCAGTTAAGAAAGGACCCAGACTCGATTTTATTTATTGATGAAATTCATACCATTATCGGCGCAGGCTCTGCCTCCGGCGGAGTTATGGATGCCTCAAATCTGATCAAACCTGTGCTGGCTTCAGGACAGTTGCGCTGTATTGGTTCGACGACTTATCAGGAGTACCGGGGCATCTTTGAAAAAGATCACGCCTTGGCACGCAGGTTCCAGAAAATCGATGTGCTGGAGCCTTCGGTTGAAGATACCATCCAAATTTTAAAAGGCCTCAAATCACGTTTTGAGGAACATCATGATGTAAAATATTCCGCTGAGGCCTTGCGTCTGGCCGCAGAATTGTCTGATCGCTATATTACCGACCGGCATTTGCCTGACAAGGCCATTGATGTCATTGATGAAGCGGGAGCAAGGCAGCGGATGATGTCCGCGGCCGCGCGTAAACACCTGATTGATGTGGCCGAAATAGAAGAAATCGTTTCAAAAATGGCCCGGGTGCCTGCAAAATCGGTGTCGGCTAATGACATCGACAAACTCAGCAATCTGGAAAAAAATCTGAAAATGCTGGTTTTTGGTCAGGACGAAGCCATTTCGGCACTGGCTTCTGCAATCAAGTTATCGCGCGCAGGCTTGCGGGAATCACAAAAAACCATAGGTTCATTTCTGTTTGCTGGCCCTACCGGTGTCGGTAAAACCGAGGTGACACGCCAATTAGCCAAGGTGCTGGGTGTGGAGCTGATTCGCTTTGATATGTCCGAGTACATGGAGCGGCATACCGTGTCCCGCTTGATTGGCGCGCCACCGGGCTATGTCGGTTTCGACCAAGGCGGCTTGCTAACCGAGCAGGTTACTAAGCATCCTCATGCTGTATTGTTGCTGGATGAGCTGGAAAAAGCCCATCCTGATGTCTTCAACCTGTTATTGCAAGTCATGGACCACGGCTCGCTGACCGACAATAACGGACGCAAAGCCGATTTTCGTAATATTATCCTGGTGATGACTACCAATGCCGGTGCTGAAGAGGGAAGCCGGGCTTCTATCGGATTTACCCAGCAGGATCATGCAAGTGATAGTATGAAGGTGATTGAAAAAGGGTTCTCCCCGGAATTTCGCAATCGTCTTGATGCCATTATTCAATTTAAGCCATTGGATATTTCAATTGTCGGCCATGTGGTTGATAAATTTATCTTTGAACTGGAAGCCTTGCTGGCAGACAAGCATGTCACGCTCGCATTAGACCCCGATGCACGTTTGTGGCTGGCTAAGAACGGTTGTGACCCCAAAATGGGGGCAAGGCCGATGGCGCGGTTGATTCAGGAAAAAATCAAAAAGCCCCTGGCTAATGACTTGTTGTTCGGAAAACTGGTGCGTGGCGGTAATGTGCGAATTTATCTGGAAGATGATGAATTGGCGTTTGCTATAGAAAGCAAAGAGCTGACTGTTTCTGAAAATACATGATCAATCAGGAAGCATGCGCTCCCGTTTTATTAAACTGGATTAGCGCATGCGGAATGTGATGCGGCCCTTTGACAAATCGTAAGGCGTCATTTCAACTTTAACTTTATCACCGGTTAGAATGCGGATGTAGTGTTTACGCATTTTTCCTGAAATGTGAGCAGTCACAATGTGACCATTTTCCAGTTCAACGCGAAACATCGTGTTAGGAAGGGTATCGATTACCTTGCCTTCCATCTCAATTTGATCTTCTTTAGCCATGTGTTTTATCCAAGCAATTAAAACGCGTAATAATACCATAAGCCTGGTGTTAACAACAGGCATCTGTGGCGTAAGTGCATAATTATTTGTTTTAAACAGACAGTTCAGACCAGCCGTTTTCAAGCAATAGCTGCATTGGCTGATATTGGCTTTTATAAGCCATCTTGGCACAATTTTTTATCCAGAACCCCAGATATAAGTAGTCAAGGTTTAGCAGCTTTGCCCGCTCAATTTCCCATAAAACGGCATAGACGCCAGGGCTGTAGCTGGAAAATTTTGGATCGAAAAAGGTGTAAACGGCTGACAGGGCATTTTCCAGTTGATCCATGACCGCAACGCAGGCGAGCTCGCCATTAATCGAAAACTCTACAAATCGGGTGTTGCACCATGAGCTGCTCAGAAAATGAATGTAATCGTCAGTACTGGCGTGCGCCATGTTGCCATCGCTGTGGCGGCTGTTTTGATAACGCAAGTACAGATCATAATGCGGCTGTTCAAAAGCAGCCGGCTTGATTGAGACTTGTATACAGATGTTTTTTCTTAGGCAGCGCTGCTGACTTCTGCTGGCTTTAAATGCGGCAACGGGCAATCGCGCTGGTACACAGGCTGTACATTGTGCACATTGAGGCTTATATACATCATCGCCGCTGCGCCGAAAGCCTTGTGCTATCAGTCCGGAATAGATCGCCGTGGTTAATTGAAAAGACGGATGCACAAAGATCGATTGCGCCCGTTCACCTTCAAGATAGCTGCAGGGATGTTCGGGGGTCAGGTAGAGTGGTAAAGAAATCATCGAGGCTGCCAAGCTGATGATTGGGCGGGTTCGTCGCAATAGCGGTCGAGTAATCGGGCAAAATAAGCGCGATCTATTTCTTCAGCCCCCAGGCTTTCCAGATGCCGGGTATGCACTTGGCAGTCTATCAACTGATAATTCCAGCAGTTAAGTTGCTCAACCAGGGTGGCCAGGACTACCTTGGAGGCATCGGTTTTGGTGTGAAACATGGATTCGCCAAAAAAGACTTGGCCCAAAGCGACTCCATACAAGCCGCCAACCAATTCGCCGTTAAACCAGGCTTCTGCGGAATGCGCAATCCCACGTCTGTACAGTTCTTTATAGGCCTGCTTGATTTCATTACTTATCCAGCTTCCGGCCAGGCCTTTTCTGGGTTCTGCGCAGGCGTCGATTACTGCACTAAATGCCTGGTCGAAAGTGATGGGGAAATCATGCTTGTTCAAGGTTTTGCGCAGACTGCGGGAAATATGGAGTTTATCTGGAAATAAAACCAGGCGCGGATCAGGCGACCACCACAGAATAGGTTCGCCCGGGTTGTACCATGGAAAAATTCCGTGCCGGTAAGCGTTAAGCAGACGCTGTACTGACAGACAGCCGCCCACTGCGAGTAAGCCGTCCGGTTCTCGCAGTGCCCGATTTAAGGCAGGGAACTCCTGGTTCGGATTATGGGGGTCAAGGAGTTTCAGTTGCATCCGTCAAGATTCAAAGCGAAAGCTTCAAGGGCATACGTGCCCAACAACCGCTTCGTCCAGGCTGAATATCCGTTTTGGGCGGGTTTGATTTAATCCTCTAGTTCATCCAGATATTTTTCTGCATCCAGTGCGGCCATGCAGCCAGCCCCTGCTGAGGTAATGGCTTGTTTGTAGACAGAGTCCATGACATCGCCGGCAGCAAATACTCCTTTAATGCTGGTTGCGGTGGCATTGCCGTGTATGCCGCTGTTAACTTTGATATAGCCGTGATCCATGTCGAGCTGGCCGGCAAAAATATCGGTATTTGGCGTGTGACCTATGGCAATAAACACACCATGCACATCCAGTTCCTTAGTCGATCCGTCTTGTGTGTTTTTGATTCTGAGGCCGGTAACACCCATGTTGTCACCCAGCACTTCATCCAGCGTATAATTCCATTCAATGACAACATTGCCGGTTTTTGATTTTTCAATCAGTTTATCGGAGAGAATTTTCTCGGAGCGAAATTTGTCACGGCGATGAACGACAGTCACTTTAGCCGCGATGTTGGCTAAATACAGCGCTTCTTCAACCGCGGTATTACCGCCGCCAATGACCGCGACCGGTTTATTTTTGTAGAAAAAACCATCGCAAGTTGCACAAGCAGAAACGCCTTTGCCCTTGAAGGCTTCCTCGGATTCCAGGCCTAAATAACGGGCAGAAGCGCCCGTCGCGATAATCAGAGCATCACAGGTGTAAGTGCCGGAATCACCGGTTAAGGTGAAGGGGCGAACCGATAAGTCAGCCGTATGAATATGGTCGAAAATGATTTCGGTATTGAAGCGCTCAGCATGTTGACGCATTCTTTCCATCAGGGCTGGCCCTTGCAAGCCTTCTACATCACCAGGCCAATTATCGACTTCGGTGGTAGTGGTTAACTGTCCGCCTTGCTGCATGCCGGTAATCATAACCGGATTCAAATTGGCGCGTGCAGCATAAACCGCGGCTGTATAACCGGCTGGGCCGGAGCCAAGAATCAACAGGCGGCAATGTTTTGCGTCGCTCATACGAATGCTCTCCAAAAGGGCAGGGTAGAAAAATACTGAAAGTATGCAGGTGAAATAGGCTTTCGTAAACATTTTCTCGGCCAATCAACGCTGCACTTGAGCAAAATTGTCTCGATGCTATTAAGCTCTAATACTCATGTGAAATATCCAATTATTCATCTATAATGATGTTTTATTGATAAATTATGCAATGGTTATGACATGGCTGCTGTGATGGAAGAAAAAACTTTTCGGGGTTTGCGGGAAGTTGCTTTACTGAGTTTTTCCGCCTGTGCACTATTTCTTTTAATTTCGCTGCTTACCTTTAGTAACGAGGATGCCGGCTGGTCGCACAGTGGTTCGACCCAGCTCATCGTCAACGCCTGCGGTGTTGCGGGAGCCTGGCTCGCTGATTTTCTTCTCAGTATGTTCGGTTTGATAGCCTACCTGTTTCCTCTCATAATCTTCTGGCAGGGCTATTGGCTTTTCGGCAATCGCCAGCATAGCGAGGGCAAGCTGATTGCTGCGCTGCGCTGGTCGGGGTTTATAGCCACTGTTATTTCCGGGGCTTCTTTATCGTATCTGTATCCTTTGAGAGTCCAGGTTGAATTGCCGGGCAGCACAGCCGGCATTCTAGGCGCAGTAACCGGCGATGCACTGCTGTTTGTGCTGGGTAATTCGGGCGCAACACTGTTTTTCCTGGTGTTATTATTGGCTGGAATAACCTTGTTCACCGGCTTGTCGTGGCTGAACCTACTTGATCTGATCGGCAAATATACCGTGTGTGTTTGCCGTTTCGTGGGGCTGACTGCCATCCATTTTTGGCAGGGGCGCCCGGACACTGGCGAGCTGGCAAGCGTAACTAGGGCTGAAAAACCGCAAATCAAGAAAAAGGATAAGCCTCAAATAGTGCCGCCGCAGGAAATAACCGCCAAAAAGCTTGAGAATATACCCCGGCGTAAAAATGAACAGCCCAGTGTGCCATTTGATCCGAGCCAGGGCGTCATCCCTGCTTTGTCTTTACTGGATAACCGTGATACCCGTGTGAAGGGGTACTCACAAACCGATCTGGAGGAAATGTCGCGACTGGTAGAGAGCATCCTTCAGGATTTTAACGTCATTGTCGAAGTAGTTGGCGTTCTTCCAGGACCGGTTATTACCCGGTTTGAGTTACAGCCTGCCGCCGGCGTTAAAGTCAGCCGTATCAGCAGCCTGTCAAAAGATCTGGCCAGGGCTTTGTCGGTAACTAGCGTGCGGATTGTCGAAGTGATACCCGGCAAATCGGTGATTGGCCTGGAAATCCCCAATCGGGAGCGGGAAATGGTCACCTTGCGTGAGCTGCTGGCATCACGGACTTTTGAAAAATCCAAATCGGTGTTAACACTGGCAATGGGCAAGGATATATCCGGCGCGCCGGTAGTTGCCGATCTGGGCAAAATGCCGCATGCACTGGTGGCCGGTACCACGGGTTCCGGAAAATCGGTCGCCATCAACACCATGATCCTGAGTTTGCTGTACCGGGCGACCCCGGAACAGGTCAGGATGATCATGATCGACCCAAAAATGCTGGAGTTGTCGGTTTATGAAGGCATTCCGCATTTGCTGACGCCGGTCGTTACCGACATGAAGGAAGCCAGCAACGCTCTGCGCTGGGCCGTCGCCGAAATGGAAAGACGGTATAAATTAATGTCTAAAATGGGCGTCAGAAATCTCGCCGGATTTAACCAGATGATTGAAGAGGCGGAAGCCAACGGCGAAACCATCCGGGACCCCATGTTTCAACTGCTCAATCCGCTGGAAGACGGCGAGGACTTTCCGATACTGACCACGCTGCCCAGCATCGTCATCGTTATTGATGAATTGGCCGACATGATGATGATCGTCGGCAAAAAAGTGGAAGAACTGATTGCGCGTCTGGCGCAAAAGGCGCGGGCCGCCGGCATTCACTTGATTCTGGCGACCCAACGGCCATCGGTTGATGTTTTAACCGGTCTGATTAAAGCCAACGTGCCCACGCGAATATCTTTTCAGGTTTCATCGCGCATCGACTCGCGCACCATTCTCGATCAGGGCGGTGCGGAAACCTTATTAGGTAACGGCGATATGCTGTTTTTGCCTTCCGGAACCAGCATTCCTATCCGTGCTCATGGCGCTTTTGTCGATGATCATGAGGTACATCGCGTGGTTGAGTTTTTGAAGAAGACAGCACCGGCCAATTATATGGAAGAAATCACCCGGGAATCTTCGGAGCCCGGCGAGGGTTTTGGCTCATCCTATAGTGATGATGCCGAAAGCGATGCACTCTATGACCAGGCCGTAGAGTTTGTCACCGAATCCCGCAAAGCCTCAATTTCTAGCGTACAGAGACGCTTTAAAGTCGGCTATAACCGGGCGGCCAGGATGATAGAAGATATGGAGGCGGCAGGAGTGGTCAGCGCAGCGGAATCCAATGGTTCAAGAGAAGTGCTGGCCCCTGCGCCGGTCAGGGATTGATATGAATGTTGCCATCATCGGTGGTGAAATAGTCATGGTTTCGGCACTGGGCGGCATTATTTTTAGCAAGCGCCATTCTGAGCACCCGCAGGCCCCGGTCAAAATAATGCTGTTCGTACTCTACTTTTGGGGGCTGTTTTTTTTGCAGCTGCTCATTGTTGCTTTGGTTTATGTTCTGACCAGGCACGGAGTCTCTTTTTAGCTACCTTGCTGACGCTGTTTTGGCCGCCGCTATTGGTTATTACAGTTATCGTCAATTACTCCATTCTACGTACAGGCATCGGTTAGTTTAGGCTTTTAGGAAGGTTGCATAGATGTCTGTTCCTTACTGGCGACTGTCCGGTTTTTATTTTTTTTATTTTGCCGCCCTAGGCGCGATGCTGCCTTACTGGAGCCTGTATCTGCATGATAAAGGCTTTAACCCGGTTGAAATTGGTGAGCTTTCTGCACTGCTGGTAGGTACCAAGATTATCGCGCCCAATTTGTGGGGCTGGCTTGCTGACCATACCGGAAAGAGCCTGCGCATCATCCGTATTGCCTCGTTCTTTGCTGCCTTGCTCTTTGCCGGCTTTCTATGGGCACAGAATTATTTCTGGTTTGCCTGGATAACGGTGGCTTTCAGTTTTTTCTGGAATGCCGCCTTGCCGCAATTCGAAGCGGCGACCTTGTTTCATTTAGAAAACGATTCGCATCGTTACAGCCAGATCAGACTGTGGGGCTCCATCGGTTTTATTGTTACCGTGCTGGCTATAGGCCGGTTGCTGGACAGTCACCCCATTGCCCTGTTGCCGGCCGTGATTACCCTATTATTGACTTTAATCTGGTGCGTTAGCTTGCTGACGCCCGATGCGCATGCCGGCAGCCCTGGTTTTGAGCCGGTCGGCATCATGAAAATCCTGAAAAAACCGGAAGTGCTGGCGTTTCTGGCGGTTTATATGCTGTTACAGCTGGCGCATGGGCCATACTATATTTTCTATTCCATCTACCTTAAGCAATACCACTACTCGGCAACGATGACCGGTTTGCTTTGGTCTTTGGGTGTTTTTGCGGAAATTGTTTTATTTGTGTACATGCGGCGCCTGTTAAAGCGCTTTTCCTTGAGACATATTTTGCTGCTGAGTATTTTTTTGACAGTGCTGCGCTGGCTGCTGATCGCCGGCTACGCCGAGCATGTGGAGCTATTGGTTTTTGCCCAGTTACTACATGCGGCCACTTTTGGCGGGGCTCATGTTGCCGCCATCCATCTGGTTCATCTTTATTTTGGCCTGCAGCATCAGGGTAAAGGCCAGGCCTTGTATAGCAGTGTTAGTTTCGGTATAGGCGGCATGATAGGCAGTCTCTATAGTGGTTATTACTGGGATTCATTGGGCCCGGAGTTAGTTTATGCCATGGCTGCAATCGTCTGTTGCGTTGCCTTTGGCATTGCTTATCTCTGGGTAGGCACTGAAAATAGTCAATACAAAGCGCATTAGGATAAAATGATCACAATATGGCGTGCGAGTTCAACTTGCACTACTCGGTTATTGAACTTTTAGGAAGTCATGTGTTTGAAATAGTAAAAAGCGGCGGCTGGATGATGCTGCCCATCATTTTGTGCTCAATTGCCGCTATGGCTATTATTGTTGAGCGGTTCTGGTCTTTACAAAAAAACAAAATTTTGCCGCCGGAATTGGTAGCCCAGGTGTGGAAATTGTCTCGCGACAAAAAGCTCGATGAGATTACGCTGCGGCGATTAAAGACCAGCTCGCCCTTGGGTTGCGTGTTGGCGGCGGGTCTTGCCAATAGAAAGCACGGCCGCGAAGTCATGAAAGAATGTATTGAAGAAGCCGGCCGCCAGGTCGTGCATGATTTGGATCGATTTCTGAATACCCTGGGCACTATCGCTTCCATTGCGCCGCTACTGGGCTTGTTGGGGACGGTTATTGGGATGATTGAGGTGTTTTCAGCCATTGTGGCGCACGGTGTCGGCAATCCCGGTGTGCTTGCAGGCGGCATTTCCGTCGCCTTGATTACCACGGCCGCAGGCCTGATTGTTGCCATTCCGAGCCTGGCCTTTTACCGGTATTTTGAGCGGCTGGTTGATGAATATGTCGTCAATATGGAAGAAGAAGCCCTAAAACTGGTTGAAATACTGCACGGAAATCGTGAGGAATCCTGATGAATTTTCAACGTAAACGGAAAGATGCGCCGGAAATATCCATGGCGCCCATGATTGATGTGGTGTTTTTGCTGTTGCTTTTTTTCATGATATCAACGACATTCAATAGGCATACAGAAGTCAGCATCAAGCTTCCCGAAGCCAATGGCGCAGACGCCGAAGAGCATCAGAAACGGGTGACTTTGATTATTGATGCCGATGGTGTTTATTATTTTAGGGGTGATGACGATTTGCCGCATCAATTGGTCAATCAGAGCCCGGAGGCCCTTAAACAGGAATTGCAAAGACTCGCCATGGTTTCTGCCAGTCAGCCTTTTATTATCGAAGCCGACGGCAAAACCCCGCATCAGTCGGTGATTACGGCGCTGGACATCGCCGGTCAAGTGGGTTTTGTCCATATCACTTTTGCAACACAGCATTCCAATTAAAAGCGACACATGAAAAAAACGCTGGCCCGATGGGCTGAAGACGTCTGGTATAAAGACCCGTTTATCGGCACATGGCTAATGCCGCTGGGCTTCCTTTTCAGCGATGCGGTCAGGTTTCGCAAGTTTCTGTACCGTATTGGCGTATTGAAAAAGCATAAACTGCCTGTTCCGGTGATTGTGGTGGGTAACATTACCGTGGGCGGTACCGGAAAAACACCACTCATTATCTGGCTGGCCCGCTTGCTTAAAGAGGCGGGCTACAAGCCAGGCATTATCAGCCGGGGATATGGCGGGCAGGCTGAATCATGGCCGCAGTGGGTTGATAGTCAGTCGAATGCTACTAGGGTGGGTGATGAGGCTATGCTGATAGCCAGGCAAACGGCATGCCCTATGGCGGTTGGGCCTTTACGTGTGGATGCGGCAAGGCTGCTGCTTGATCTATCCGATTGCGACGTCATTTTATCTGACGATGGTCTGCAGCATTATGCCCTGGCAAGAGACATCGAAATTGCCGTCATTGACGGCGAAAGGCGCTTTGGCAACGGCTACTGTCTACCCGCCGGCCCATTGCGGGAACCCATCAACCGGCTGGAAAGCGTCGATTTCAGAATTGTCAATGGTGAGCCAGCGGAAGACAATGAATTCGCCATGCAGCTTGCCGGTGATCAGGCCGTCAATCTGGCCAATGGAGAACGCCAAGCATTGCAGGCATTCAGGGGTGTTCAGTGCCATGCCGTTGCCGGCATAGGCAATCCCGATCGATTCTTTCAATTGCTGGCGAAGGCCGGTTTGAGCTGTGAAAACCACAGTTTTCCGGATCATTATCCATTTCAGTGCGGCGACATCACCTTTGACGATGATGCGCCGGTATTAATGACCGAGAAGGATGCGGTAAAATGCACCGCTTTTGCAGGCCAGCAGCACTGGGCTGTTCCGGTAACAGCGGTGCTGGCGCCGGGTTTTTCTGAACAACTATTAAACATATTAGGAGAAAAATACAATGGATAAAAAACTGCTCGATATTTTGGCCTGCCCGCTGTGCAAAAGCCCACTGATCTTTGACAAAGCTAAGCAGGAGCTCATTTGCAAGGCCGATCATATCGCTTTTCCCATTCGCGACGATATTCCTGTGATGCTGGAAGATGAAGCGCGTGAGCTCACTAACGACGAAATCTACGCGCTGTCCAAATGAGTCCGCGCTTTAAAGTCGTTATTCCGGCGCGCTATGGATCGACCCGGCTGCCGGGCAAACCATTGCTCACTATTGCCGGCAAACCGATGATTGCCCATGTGTGTGAACGCGCGCAGGAAGCCAATGCCGAAGATATTGTTGTTGCCACCGATAATGCGCGTATCTACCAGACCGTTGCCGAACTGGGCATTCATGCAGTCATGACAGCTCCGGATCATCAAAGCGGCACTGAGCGGATTGCCGAGGTCGCTAGGCTGTGCGGCTGGCAGGGCCATGACATCATCGTTAATCTGCAAGGCGATGAACCTCTGATACCACCGGCTTATATTCGCTCAGTTGCGACGGCGCTGGCTGGCCAAACCCGGGCCGGTATTGCAACCCTGGCGGCTGTCATCATTGACCCTGAAGAGGTCTTTAATCCCAATGCGGTTAAGGTTGTCCTCAATAAAGCCGGTTATGCGCTGTATTTTAGCCGCGCACCCATTCCCTGGGAAAGAGGCAACTTTACTCAGGCCGGCGGCAAGCCATCAGGAAAATTGCCGTATCTGCGCCATATCGGCATGTACGCGTACACGGTGGATTTTTTAAACCGTTACTGCCAGTGGGAAGCCTCTGCACTTGAGTCGGTTGAAGCGCTGGAACAACTGAGAATTTTATGGCATGGCGAAGCAGTTTTGGTAAAAACCGTAGCCAAAACACCGGAAGCCGGTGTGGATACGCTGGAAGATTTAATGCGCGTGGAACGGGCGCTGCAGGTGCATCACTGATTTGACATATCGTAATAACAACAGTAATTTAGACCGTTTTTTACTTTCACTTACCCTTGCTTTCTTTAAGAGCTGTTAATGGAACAATTTCAAAGAATAAGTCGTTTACCTCCCTACGTTTTTAACATTGTCAACGAACTGAAAGCCAAAGCGCGTGCTGCGGGTGAGGATATTATTGACTTCGGCATGGGTAACCCGGATCAGCCCACGCCCAAACACATCGTTGCCAAAATGCTGGAGGCAACCCAGCGCGAAGATACGCATCGTTATTCTGTTTCCAAAGGCATTCCACGATTAAGAAAAGCCATCTGCAACTGGTATAAAACCCGTTATGATGTGGATATTGATCCCGAAACCGAAGCCATTGTCACTATAGGCTCCAAAGAAGGCTTGGCGCATCTTGCGCTGGCAACCCTGGGGCCCGGCGATGTTGTGTTGGTGCCCAATCCGGCGTATCCGATTCATCCTTACGGCGTGGTGATTGCCGGCGCCGATCTTCGTCATGTGCCTCTGGTGCCCGGGGTGGATTTTTTTGAAGAACTGCATAAAGCCATTGTCGATTCCTGGCCTAAACCCAAGATGCTGATTCTGAATTTCCCGGGCAACCCCACTACCCAATGTGTGGAACTGAATTTCTTTGAAAAAATTATCGCCGTTGCCAAAGAGCACAAAATCTGGGTAGTACAGGATATTGCTTATGCAGACATTGTTTTTGACGGTTACAAAGCACCGTCCATTCTCCAGGTTGAAGGCGCAAAAGACATTGCCGTAGAGTTTTTCTCGCTGTCAAAAAGCTACAACATGCCCGGTTGGCGTATTGGTTTCATGTGCGGCAATAAGGAACTGGTTGCCGCTTTAACGCGTATTAAATCCTATCTGGATTACGGCACCTTCACGCCCATCCAGATTGCTGCTATTACTGCCTTGGAAGGGCCGCAGGATTGTCTGGTGGAAATCGCCGAAATGTACAGAAAACGCCGTGATGTGTTGTGTGAAGGGCTAACGGCAGCCGGCTGGCCGGTGGCCAAACCGAAGGCGACCATGTTTGTGTGGGCGCCCATTCCTGAAGCCTATAAAGCCATGGGATCTCTGGAGTTCAGTAAAAAATTACTCAAGGACGCCAAAGTCGCTGTGTCACCGGGCATAGGTTTTGGCCAGTATGGCGATGATCATGTCCGCTTCGGACTGATTGAGAATGAACATAGAACCCGCCAGGCTGTTCGCGGCATACGCAACATGATGAAGAAAGACGGCATTATATAAGGCCGGGTTTTTCGTAAACCATACGTTATTCAGGAGTTTGATTTGAAACCGGTAAAAGTGGGTGTTTTAGGATTGGGGACTGTCGGCGGCGGCACCGTCAATGTGTTGAAACGCAATGCGGCTGAAATTGCCCGCAGAGCGGGTCGTGAAATCATTATCACGCGGGCATCGGCAAGGGATCTGAGTCAGCAACGTATTTGTGATACCCAAGGCATTGCTTTAACCACAGATCCTTATGAAATCATCAATGACCCTGAAATTGACATCATCCTGGAATTGATTGGTGGCGCCGGTCCGGTTAAAGACATGGTTTTGAAAGCCATAGAAAACGGCAAGCACGTCGTTACCGCCAACAAATCCCTGATTGCCCTGCATGGCAACGAAATTTTTGCCAAAGCCAGCGCAAAAGGCGTGATGGTGGCGTTTGAAGCGGCGGTTGCTGGCGGCATTCCCATTATCAAAGCCATACGCGAAGGTTTAAGCGGTAACCAAATCGAATGGCTGGCCGGCATTATCAACGGAACCGGCAATTTCATTCTGACTGAAATGCGCGATAAAGGCCGTGATTTTGCTGACGTCCTGGCGGAAGCACAAGCCCTGGGATATGCCGAAGCCGATCCGAGCTTTGATGTTGACGGTATCGATGCCGCGCACAAATTAACCATTCTGGCGTCGATTGCTTTTGGCATTCCTTTGCAGTTCGACAAGGTTTATACCGAAGGGATTACCCACATCACCCGGGAAGATGTTGAATATGCCGAAGCATTGGGTTATCGAATCAAACACTTGGGCATCGCCCGCAGAACAGCTGAAGGTATCGAATTAAGAGTGCATCCCACCTTGATTCCAGAGCGGCGTCTTATTGCCAATGTAAACGGAGTGATGAATGCCATCGTGGTTAAAGGGGATGCTGTCGGCCCCACTTTGTATTATGGCGCCGGCGCCGGCGCAGAGCCGACCGCGTCGGCGGTCGTGGCTGACGTCATTGATGTGGTGCGTGCGCTGACCGGCGACCCTGAAAACCGGGTGCCGCATTTGGCTTTTCAGGCTGACGCTCTAGTCGACATACCGGTATTGTCATCGGACAGGTTTAAAACTTCTTATTATTTACGTCTCAATGCCGAAGACAAACCCGGCGTATTGGCGGAAGTCACCCGCATACTGGCCAATCATCAAATCAGTATTGAAGCGATTATGCAAAAAGAGCCACGCGAAGATAAAACTTTTTTGCCCATTATCATGCTGACCCAGATTACCCTGGAAAAAGAAATGAATGCGGCTATCACGGAAATTGAAGCCCTAACCACGGTTACCGGTAAAGTAAACCGAATCCGCCTAGAAACCTTAAAATAAATCACAACATGTCTATTCCTAAACGCTACTCCGGTTTGATTGAAAATTATAGAAACCGTTTGCCCGTCAGTGAAAATACCCGTTTAATCAGTCTGTGTGAGGGCAACACGCCGCTGATTCAACTGCAAAACATTCCGCGATTGATCGGCAAGGATGTGAATATTTACGTCAAGTTTGAAGGCCTGAATCCTACCGGTTCTTTCAAGGATCGCGGCATGACCATGGCGGTCACCAAAGCCGTCGAGCAGGGCAGCCAGGCGATTATTTGCGCCTCCACCGGCAACACCTCGGCCGCGGCCGCCGCCTATGCCGCGCGTGCCGGCATCAAAGCTTTTGTGCTAATCCCGGAAGGCAAAATTGCCCTGGGGAAACTGGCGCAAACCTTAATGTACGATGCCAAAATCATCCAAATTAACGGTAACTTCGACAAAGGTATGGCGCTGGTTAAAGAAATCGGCGACCAAGCGCCGGTGACTATCGTTAACTCCATCAACCCGTTCAGAATTGAAGGCCAAAAAACGGCGGCATTTGAAATCATTGATGAATTGGGATTTGCGCCTGACTACCACTGTCTGCCCGTCGGTAATGCCGGCAATATCACCGCCTACTGGAAAGGCTATAAAGAGTACTCTACGTATGCGCCCGGCCTTCCTGCTGTTACCCGCGGACGACCGGTGATGTGCGGTTATCAAGCCGCCGGCGCCGCGCCATTTGTATTGGGCGCAATGGTTGACCACCCTGAAACTGTCGCCACTGCCATCCGTATCGGCCATCCGCAATCGTGGGATATGGCCTGGGCAGCGCAAAAAGAATCCGGCGGCTGGTTTGATAAATTTACCGATGAACAAATCCTGGCCGCACAAAAAATGCTCTCCCAACACGAGGGTGTATTTTGTGAACCCGCCTCGGCGACTTCATTAGCCGGGGCCCTGCACGACATAAGCATTGGCAAAATCCCAGAAGGCAGCATTATCGTCTGTACGCTGACCGGCAACGGCATCAAAGATCCCGAGATTGCCATGCGGCAATGCGCCGACGCCAAACCGGTGACCATAGATGCCAGCTTGGATGCTGTTAAGCGGGCGATTCTGGATAGTTTGTAATAGAAAATCAGGCACACACGAGGTGACCGATTGGTCTTAGTCCGTCGCTCCATCGAGAACCCCAATTGGGCATGCAGGCAATTGGCCGGCTAGGATTCGACGATGGTTTTGCTGGCCAATGATTACGTTCAAACAATCATAATTTTTCACAATTCTCCTTATATAAAATCCGGTTTTAAAAAATAGAAAATGAAATCAAAAACCGCTCTATTGCTTTTAAATTTAGGCACCCCGGATAGTCCAAGCCGCTGGGATGTGGGGAGTTATTTAAGCCAATTCTTGAACGATCCACGGGTGATTGATATTCCTTGGTTAGCCAGAAAAATTCTGGTTAATTGCATTATTGTGCCATTTCGTTCAGGCAAATCTTCGAAACTGTACAAGACCATGTGGGATAAGCAATCAGGTTCGCCGCTGCTAATGCATACGCTCGAATTGCAGAAGAAATTACAGCAAGCAGTGGGCGACGAGATTACTGTAGAGATGGCTATGCGCTACAAAAATCCAAGCATGGAGTCCGTGCTGGAGCGCATGAAAAAAGAGGGCTATCACAAAATCATTGTATTTCCGCTATTTCCTCAATACGCTTCAAGCAGCACTGGCAGTGCCTTGCAGCGTTTTATGGAAGTCGTCAGCCAGTGGTGGGTAATACCGGAGTTAAAAATTGTTTCTCAATACTACGACAACGAAGATTTTATTAATTGCATCGTCAATAGAGCTAAAAAATACGATTTTAACCACTACGATCATATTGTTTTCAGCTACCATGGCCTACCGGAAAGACAGGTTGATAAAGTCTATAACGATGGTTATCTATGCAAAGATCATGATTGCGAAGATCAATTAACCGAAAGCAATTATTATTGTTATAAGGCAGCTTGCTATCAAACCACTAAAGCAGTCGTTGAAAAACTTAATATTCCCGAAGCTAAATATACCCTTAGCTTTCAAAGCCGGCTGGATAATAAATGGTTAACTCCGTTCAGCGATAAGGTGATTGAGGACTTGGCCAAGCAGGGCGCTAAAAATCTACTGGTTTTTTCACCGGCATTTACCGCAGATTGCTTGGAAACCGTTTATGAAATTGGCACTGAATATCAGGAGATTTTTCACCAGCATGGTGGTGAAAAAATTCAGCTGGTTGAGAGTTTGAATAGCGGTGACGATTGGGTGGAAACCATCAAAAAAATAGCGCTAGGTGATTAGCCGTAATTTGGATTTTAGGGTTACTGTTCAACACAATAATGCTCTGCCAGCTATAACCTTATCGGTTCCGGCTTGTTGGCGAACCGTGGTGGCTTGTGAACGGCTCAATCAAGCGGTCGAGATTTGGTCAGTTTATGCTCGACGCCGATAATGGCTCTGTTTAACAGCCCCAGGTTTTTTTCCTCGACAATTTGCATGCCCATGACATAGAAAATGGGCATCCACAGCGGGTTGATCAATAGTCCGCCCACAATGCTGTTGACGGTGCGTTTGAGGTTTTTCCGGGGATTAAAGGATACCGTCAATGTGTGCATGGGGTTTTCGGTAAAGACAGTGGCTATTGGCCGAAGTATGGCTCTGTCGCGCTCGTCAATTATTGCCATGGCGGCAAACAGTTTCCTTTCCATCGTGTGGTAATTGATGCGCGCCAGGCTCGATGAGAGGGCAAAGGTAAGTGCTACCAACGGTAACACAACGGTAGGCGGTGCTATCGGAGCAAATGTGGAAGACAGCATGACCACGCAAAAGCCAAACATGACGATGTCTTCCCCGCGTTCAACATCGCGATCGATGCTGGTTAAAATAGTTTCGACGGCGTTTTCAAATGAACCGTTTAAATAACCTTTTTCATTCATGGGATACCCCTCTTATGCTGCATGCTGCTATACACACTCGTCATCGCTACCGGCATTACGGACTTCCTGATAACGATAGGTTTTCATTTCAGCATATTTCCGCAGCTTATACAAATGTCAAATCTGTGTCTTTCATCGTCAATGGCAGCCGGAGCTACCGCCTGCTTCACGACTTAAATGCTTGACATGTGCTACATTTCTTTGATCCTGCAAGGCCGGCAAGGCCCGGCTTTTTTTTATTGAGCGTGCTGTGTATTATCAAGGCGTAAAAAAAACCATACTTGCGCGTCCGCTGGCAAAAAAACGTGTACAACTGGGCGACATTCATCCGCTATTGCAGCGCATTTATGTATCCCGAGGTGTCACCTCGGCAGCGGAGCTGGATAGGACACTGGCAACACTGCCGTCGCCTTGGCTGCTGTCGGGCATGGAAAACATGGTCGGCCATCTGGTCACAGCTATTCATTCCCAGCAAAAAATCTGCATCGTTGCCGACTTTGACGCCGATGGCGCGACCAGCTGTGCCTTGGCTATCAAAGGATTGCAATTGCTGGGGGCAGGGCAGGTGTCGTTCATCGTGCCTAACCGCTTTGAATACGGTTACGGACTGACGCCCGAAATTGTCGAGCTGGTCAAGCTGCAAACTCCTGACATCATCATTACCGTTGATAACGGCATATCGAGTATAGAGGGCGTCAGGGCTGCCAAAAATCTGGGCATCAAAGTCCTGGTGACAGACCATCATCTGCCGGGGCCGGCACTGCCTGAAGCCGATGCCATCGTCAATCCCAATCTGCCCGACGATCCATTTCCCAGCGGCGCGCTGGCGGGCGTAGGCGTGATGTTTTATGTGTTAATGGCTTTGCGTAGCCGCTTAAGAGCGCAAAACTGGTTTGAACAACAGCAAAAACCCGAACCGAATCTGGCGCACTTGCTTGACTATGTTGCCTTGGGTACGGTCGCCGATGTGGTTGCTCTGGATCACATCAACAGGATTCTGGTGCATCAGGGTTTGCTGCGGATCCGCATGGGCCGCGGTCATCCTGGCCTGAATGCCCTGATTGAAGTGTCGGGCAGAAATCCGCAATCCATGCAGGCATCGGATCTGGGCTTTGCTGTGGGCCCGCGACTGAACGCCGCGGGCCGCATGGATGATATGTCCCTGGGCATTCAATGCCTGCTGACTGAAGACCCTTCACTGGCCAAAGCCATCGCGCTTCAGCTCGATGAGCTGAATAATGACCGCAGGGACATCGAAGGGCAGATGAAACATGAGGCCATGGCCTTGTTAGCGGAAATGAAAGCCCTGGATGAGCAGCACCTGCCTGCTGGCGTCTGCCTGTATGATGCAAGCTGGCATCAGGGTGTCATCGGCATTTTGGCTGCACGCATTAAAGACCGGCTGCATCGTCCTGTGATTGCTTTTGCGCCCTCCGGCAAGAATGAAATCAAAGGCTCGGCGCGCTCCATTCCCGGTGTGCACATTCGCGATGTGCTCAGCGATATTGCCGCTGCGCACCCTAAACTGCTGAGTAAATTTGGCGGTCATGCCATGGCGGCCGGCATGAGTCTTAAAATGCACGATTATCCGCATTTTGCCCTGGCCTTTGATGAGGTGGTCAGCCAGCGCCTGTCTACTATCGATCTCGAACAGAAAATCTATTCGGATGGCCAATTAAGCGAGCAGGAGATGACTATTGAATTCGCCGATTTATTACAAAATGCCGCCACCTGGGGGCAGGAATTCCCGGAGCCTGTATTTGATGGCGTATTTGATGTGATTCAAGCGCGTATTGTCGGCCAAAAACATCTGAAACTGGTGTTGAGACAAGCTGGCGGCGATCTGCTTATAGATGCTATCGCTTTTTATGTCGATCAACCGGAAAAATGGCTGGGTCTAAGATCCTGCCTGGCCGCCTACAAACTCGATATAAATGAATTCAGAGGCAACCGCAACCTACAGCTTATGGTGCAGTATCTGGAAAAAATATCCTAAAGACACTATGTTGACTATGAATCCATTTAGGTTCGCCGCTATTTACTTTTCCAAAGCAGTATACAAAGGGGGGCTATGAAAACTCCAAAAAGTCTCGAACCGCTGGTGCGCGACGGTCTTGTCGATGAAGTTATCCGCCCGCTAAAAAGCGGGAAGGAGGCGGCAGTCTATGTAGTGCTGTCCGAAGGTGAAATTCGCTGTGCCAAGGTCTATAAAGAAGCTAACAAGCGCGGCTTCCACAAGCAGGCCTTGTATCAGGAAGGGCGCAAAGTACGAAATAGTCGTCAAGCTCGTGCCATGGAGAAAAACACCCGGTTTGGACGCAAACAGCAGGAAGAGGTGTGGCAAAATGCCGAAGTCGATGCATTATATCGACTTGCCGCAGCGGGTGTGCGTGTTCCGCTGCCCTATAATTTTGTCGAAGGCGTGCTGTTGATGGAACTGGTCACCGATCAACACGGAGCTGCAGCGCCCAGGCTTAACGATCTTGAATTGACCAGCGAGCAAGCGCTGGAATTCCACGGCTTACTGATTAAGGAAGTGGTCAGAATGCTCTGCGCAGGGCTTATCCACGGCGACCTGTCTGAATTCAATGTACTTGTTGACGCGCATGGCCCGGTGATTATTGATTTGCCCCAGGCGGTTGATGCAGCGGCTAACAATAATGCCGCCAGGATGCTGGAGCGTGATGTCAATAATCTGGCTGGCTACTTTGGCCGTTTTGCGCCTGAACTGCTTGCAACCAGCTATGGTAAAGAAATCTGGAAGATTTACGAGAGCGGCAATCTGACGCCTGACGTCAAACTGACAGGCCATTTTAAAGGCAGCAACAAGCAGGCCGATGTGAAAAGCATCATGAGAGAAATCAATGATGCGCGAGAGGAGGCAATACAACGCAAGTACGAACAGGAAGACTACTGAAACGGGCTATGTTATTGCACAGCCATCCACCCTTTGGGTGGCGATCTACAACTTGGTATCTCTTTGAATGTTTTTGTGGTTTTTGTGTCGCCTAAAGGCGCCTACTTTTGGTTTTCGTGGATCAAATGATTTTTTTAGGTTCAGTGAAAATAGCATCGCATTCCTCCCGAAGGCCGGAATGACAAAAACAACTTACTCGGCGCCATCCTGGCGCTGTTGATCAGCAACCTTGATCAGGATGCTGACCCGGCGGTTTTTTTCTCTGCCTGCACTCGTTGCATTATCGGCAATCGGCTGGGTGTCGGCATAAGTCATTGCTCTCATACGGCTACTGTCGAGTTGCTGCGAGGCCAGAAAATGCAGAACACTGGTGGCGCGCGAAGAACCCAACTCCCAGTTGGAGGGGAATTGCGCGGTGTTAATAGGCAAATTGTCAGTATGACCTTCGATTAAAATCAGTCCTTCAGCCTGCTTTAATAGAGGTGTCAGGCGTGTTAATACGGCAGCGCCGTCGCTCGTCAAATCAGCCTGCGATGATTTAAACAGTACCTTGTCCTGAATTTCAAGCTGAGCATAACCCTGCTTAACATTGATATGCACGGCGTCATTCAAGCCAAACTCCTGTATGGTTTTGCTTAAATCCTCTTGCAATAGCTGCTCAGCGTCTATTGGCTGTATTGGAGGGGCCGACTTTGGTTCCGGTTGTACGTGCTGCTCGAGTGGTATCGGCTTGAATTCCTGTTCTATGGGCAGCGCTGGCAGTATCGTTTCGGATTCGGGTTTCGCTTGCTGGGTGTCAACCAGCTTGGGGGCTGAAGCGATAACGGGCAGCTGTCCGGCGACGGCTGTTTCCGGCGTTGCGACAGGCATGGCTTTATTTTTTTCGTTGCTGTTGCCGGGATCGACTGTAGGCTCGGGTGTCATGGCTTTTGGCAGGCTTGCTGCCGGTGCCTTTTCAAGCTTGACGGGTTGAGATTGATGGGTCTGAACCTGTGTTGGTTGAGTTGTGAAGTCACTTAAGGCCATCAAGGTAATCACCAGCATGACCGTGAGCACAAACACATCAAGATAAGTCAGCAGCCAGTTTTGAGGATGATAAGCTTCCTGCTGATCCAGCAAGTCATCCAGGGTAAGCGAAGACCGTAATTTTGCGAATGGATCTTTATTCATGGCCAGCTCAGTCTTTTAATTCGTTATCATAGTGCGCAATAAATGACCGGAGCGTTTCGCGTATAAATGAAGGATTGCGGCGCTCCGCTATCAGGGTAATGCCCTCCATCACCATGCTCATGATCATGATACGCTGTTCGGTCCGGCGCTCGAGTTTGATGGCAATCGGCGTGAAGATCAGATTGGCCAGAATCAGGCCGTAAAAGGTGGTAATCAGAGCAATACCCATGTTGTAGCTTATGCCCCCAATATCTTTAAGTTCAATCACTTGCAGCATGTTTATCATGCCTATCAAAGTGCCCAGCATACCAAAGGCGGGGGCATAGGCTGCCAGACTGTGGAATATATTGGCTTCGGCTTTTTCTTTGGCGCGCACACGGGCAATACGCCATTTCAGTAAAGACAGAATATCTTCGGTGGGCGTGTGGTCCACCACCAACTGAAAACCAGTTTTCAGATAGGGATTGTTGATCGTGTCGATTACATTTTCTATGGCGATGGTGTCTTTCTGAAACCACAGGCGGGCGACAGCAATGATTTCATCGGCTTCTCTTTGTGGATTCAGGCTCTCATAAAAGAAAATCAGTTTGATGGATTTCAAGCCGTGTTTAATGTCTCTTAACGGATAGCTTAAAAACAGAGCGGCAATGGTACCGACAATGACAATGAGCAAACTGGACAAATTGAGAAAAGACAATGGATCATTGGCTGCAAATACGCTGATGTAAATACATAACAGCAGACTCAACACAACACCGACGGCAGTTGAGTAGTTGATCTTTTTGGGTAAGGTTTTTACAAACTCGTGATTAAATCGCATGAAAGAGGGCTTTTGCTAACTCGGATGTTTCCTGGAATTGTGCCTGCAGCTTATCAAATATCTTTTGCTGATAGGTCTGGCTAATGGCTAATTTTTCCAGTGTGGTATGTAGCGGCAGGCTTTCCTGATTTTTAAACAAGGCGCTGACCATGAGGGCGGCGTTTCCGACCAGTGCTGCATGTTGCCAGTATTGGCCATGATACTGGTCATCGCGATGATATTTGATGACGTCGACCAGATTTTGGGGTAGGCCCCAGGTTTCGGCAAACAATGCCCCCACTTCGCAGAAATCGGTATCGATCGTTTGGCTTAGGGTCTGGTTAAGAGTGAGTTCAGGCGCTTTATTAACCGCACACAAGGCGTGTTGAGTTTCTTTGGGCAGCAAATCGGCCAGGCATAGCAGGCCCAGGTTATGCAACAGTCCACCGGTATGAATGGTTTGCAGAAACGAGTCATCGGCTTGGGTGGGCATGCCGGCGGCCAGTAATACCGCGCCACTGGCAACCAATTGACTGCTAACCCAGAATCGATGCAGATCAAAAGCAGGACAAAATGAAATATTAAAAGGCGCAATGACCGCCAGACCGATACTGACGCTGCGCACAATCGTCAACCCCAAATTAAGGGAGGCCTTTTCAACTGAAGTCACCGGATTGATGGGAGCGGCCCAGGCGGAATTAGCCAGAGCGATCAGGCGTAAGGCTATGGGTGGATGTGCTTCAATGATTTTTGCCAGTTCCCGGAAGCTAAGGTCATCCTTGGTCAGAGATTGGATGAGATGCTGGATATGGGTAGGCAAACTAGGTATCCGCTTGGTATCGATAATCCTTTGGCGTAACGCAGTTGCATTCATCCTAAAGCCTCTTCAAAGCAGCCGGCTGGCTACGGCGGAATCGAGTTTAAAGTCTTTTTTAACCAGCGCAGGTACTTCGTCAGCCGGTACCGGCTTGCTAAAGTAATAACCCTGGATAGTCTGACAACCCAGTCCACTCATGACCAGCACTTGATCGATGGTTTCCACCCCTTCGGCGACCAGCTTGTAACCCATGGCATTCGACAGGCTGATGATGGTGCCTAACAGTACGGGAGTTTGTGAGTTATACAATAAATCCTGCACAAAAGAGCGGTCAATTTTCAGACAATCGAGCGGCAATTCCTTGAGTGATGACAAAGAAGAATAACCCGTGCCGAAGTCATCGATCGCAATTTTAACGCCCAGTTTTTTAATGTGTGCAAATATTTTCAGATCGCCTTTTGTTTGCATTACGCTCTCAGTCACTTCAAGTTCCAGATAGCGGGCAGGCATATGGGTTAGCTCCAGGGTATTTTGCACGCTGTCCAGTAATTGCGGATCACGGAAATGCAACGGTGAAATATTGACCGCCATCTGCAGCAACGGCATGCCTTCACGATGCCATTGCATCATTTTCTGGCAGGCGTTAAGAATAACCCAATCACCAATTTTTTGAATCAGGCCCAGACTTTCCGCCAGGTTGATAAATTCAAAAGGACTGACGAGTCCTCGCACCGGGTGTTGCCAGCGCAGTAATGCTTCAAGACCATTAACACGGCCGCTTAGCAGATCGACTTGAGGCTGGTAATACAGCACAAACTGATTTTTTTCTACGGCTTCACGCAGTAATTGTTCATCTTGCAGACGCTTCAAAGCCAGTGCCGTCATTTCGGGCCGGTAATAGGCATAGCGCTGTTTGCCGGCATTTTTTGCGGAATACATGGCGGAGTCCGCCGCTTTCAACAGGTCGTGTTCATTATCGCCGTCTTTAGGATAGATGGCGATGCCTATGCTGACACGGGGTTTTAGCTGGTTGCCGCCTAATATCAACGGCCGGTTGATTTCATGCAGACAGCGTTCAGCCACTTCAATGGCCTGATATTCATTACTGATATCGTCAATGAGTATACAAAATTCGTCGCCGCCCAGGCGTGCGGCAAAATCGACATCCCGGATGACAAATTTGATACGCTGGGTGACCGCTTTCAGAAATTGATCACCGACATTATGACCGAAACTGTCATTGACATATTTAAACTCGTCAAGATCGAGATACAAGAAGGCAAACTGTTTCTGGTTGCGTCTGGCCAATTTGATAATCTGTTCAATGCGTTCCTGATACAGCGAACGGCTGGCAAGTCCGGTCAGATCATCATAATAGGCCAATTGGTGAATCATGCGTTCGGTTTCTTTTTGTCTTGAAACATCCTGCACGGTGCCGGTGACAACTTTGTTGGCGCTGCCGGCGATCAAGGCGGTTTCCTGGCGGACAATAATGGCATCGGCATTGCTGCTTAGCAGGCAGTATTCAATACTGGTTGTGGGCACACCTTCCAGGGTTGAATAGATGGTCTCCTCGACTTTGGCCCGATCTTCCAGGCTAATCAGGGCGATAAAATGCTCCAGTGAGCCTGCAAAGGTATCGGGATCAATATGACACAATTCGGCGAGATAGCCCGACATGTGAAATTTATTTTGCTCCACCTGCCAGGTCCAATAGCCCATTCGGGCTATTCTTTGCGCCGCGGACAGTTGCAGTTTGCTGTCGCGCAGCTGGGCAGTATTGTGGCTCGAGCGTAATAAAAACCGGATATGATGAATCAGTATCGTGTAGTTAAGTGGTTTGATAACAAAATCAGAGGCCCCGACGCTAAATGCACGATTTATTGATTCAATATCGCCCAGCCCGGTTGACATGATGATCGGGATGTCGGTCAACTTGGGATCGTCTCTAAGCGCCTTGCAGGTCTCAAAGCCATCGAGATCATCCATGATGGCATCCAGCACGATCAGATCGGGTTGCTGGATATTGATTTTTTTCAGCGCATCATTACCGCTATGGGCTTCAAATACTGTAAACCCCGCTGCTTTTAAATTGACCGAGGTGATCAGGCGGAAATTGGGGTCGTCATCCACCACCATAATCTGGGCACCGCTGATTTCATCATTAGCCGGTGGTAATACGGTTAGATTCGTGTTGATAACGGCGGAATTTTCAAGCTCGTGCTGGAGGGCGCTCAGCGCTTGACAAAAATGGTTATCAAAAGCAGCTAATTGTTGATCAAGCAAGGTCAAATCATGGTTTCTTCCAGCCGTCTCCAGGGCCAGACAATCCGCCGCCAGGGCTTTTGCGCCCAAATTGGCGCTGGCGGATTTTAAGCTGTGGGCCAGCTTGCTCAGCTCCTCAGCCTGGCGGTTGGTGGCAGCCAGGCGGATTTTTTCGGCGCTGTCAGCTGCGGTTTCCAGATAAAGCTTGATGGCTTTTTCCAGTAACGACTGGCCATTGTCATCGGTGATGGATTTGAGTTCTTCCAGGACAGACGCATCCAAAAGGGCCGGGCTCAGGTTTTCTCGAGCTTCCTGGCTTCCAACGTTAGCGCTCCCGGAGCCAGTTTTGTTGCTGTCTTGCAGCCAGGTTGCAAGCAGCTGCTGTAGCTGGTCCCGGCTGAACGGTTTACTCAGATAGCCATCCATACCGGCGTTTTGACATTGTTCCTGTATGCCTTTTTGCACATCGGCGGTCAGCGCGATGATAGGTGTGCGTACTTTTTGTGTGGCCCGTTCGTGCGCACGAATGCCTGCTGTTGCGGCAAAACCGTCCAGCACAGGCATGTGGCAGTCCATCAGAATCAGGTCATAATCCTTGGCCATGGCGGCATCAACTGCTTCCTGACCATTATTGGCAACCTGGGTGCGGCAGCCGATTTTTTCCAGAAAGCCTTTGGCTACCTGCTGATTAATCAGGTTGTCTTCGGCAAGCAGGATGTGGCCGCTGTATGAGAGCTGTTTTGGGGTGGCAAGCACTTGCGGCGTTATGGCCGCGTCAGGTTTTTGCGCCAATAATTCCAGCAGACAGGCCAGTAATTTATGCTGAAAAACCGGCTTGTTGAGATAAAAACTGATGCCGTATTGATTGCAGTGCGCTTGATCGAAAGTAACACTCTCCGAGCTAAGCATGATTAATGACAGCTTGGCTATGAGCGGGTCTGCCTGAATCGCCTTGGCCAGCGATAAACCATCCATATAAGGCATGTGCCAGTCGAGTATGGCGATACGGTAATGCACCTGCTGGCTACTGGAATCATGCAGCAACTTGAGCGCTCTTGGCCCGTTATCCACGCAGGTGACCTGTGCTCCCCATTGTGAGAGTTGGTTTTGAAAAATTTCCAGGTTGGTGGCGTTATCATCAACCACCAGAATATTAATGCCTTGCAGTTCCTTGATGTCGGCTTTTGGTATAACGGATTCTAATTTCAGTGGCAGGGTTAAATTAAAGTAAAAGCAGGAGCCTTGTCCAAGGCTGCTGTTGAGCCTGAGCCGGCTGCCCATCAGTTCAACCAGTTGCCTGGAAATAGTCAAGCCCAATCCGGTGCCGCCAAAGCGCCGGGTAATGCTGCCATCCTGTTGGGTAAAACTTTCAAAGATGTGCTCTTGCTGTTCGGGAGCAATGCCCGGCCCGGTATCCAGAATTTCGAACAGCAGAGCAATCAGGCCAGGACTCTGGGTGTTTTTAACGGCGCTTAGCCTGAGCTGAACCTCGCCGCGATCGGTAAACTTGATGGCATTGCCCAACAAATTAACCAGCACTTGGCGTAATCTTTCCGAATCACCTTGCGCCACGCAATTAAAATCCGAAGGGATATTTAATATCAGTTCCACGCCCTTGCGATAGGCCTGATCGGCCAGCATTTCGGTGGTTTCTTCGAGCAATTGGCGGACATCAAATTCATTGACGAGCAGTTGCAGTTTACCCGCTTCGATTTTCGAAAAATCCAGAATGTTGTTAATAATGCCCAGCAAGGATTTGGCGGAACGGTAGGCCGTATCGGCCAGACGGCTTTGTCTTTCGCTGAGGCCGGTGCCCATCAATAATTCGGTCATACCCAGCACGCCATTCATGGGGGTACGAATTTCATGACTCATGGTAGCCAAAAATTGCGACTTGGCTTTACTGGCGGCCTCAGCCTGTTCCTTTGCCTTGAGAGCATCCTGGATGGCGATTTGCAGGCTCCGATTTTTCTCGGATAACTCCTGGGTGCGCGCAACAACCTGTTGTTCCAGATGCGTCCTATGTTGCTCCAGTTGTTCGTCCCGTTGCTTAATCTCGGTCAGCATGGTGTTGTAAACCGTGGCCATTTCGCCAAATTCATCAGCGCCGATTTTAGTGATCCGGCGGGAAAAATTTTTCTCGTCGCTTACCGTGCGCATGGCCTGCATCAGTTCCAGCAGCGGCGCCAGAAAAACCCGCTGTAATTTGGTGGAGACAATAAGAATGGCCAGGACGGTAACAACAACAATCAGACTAATGATCAAATAAAAGCGCTTGAGTAAGGCTTGCAGGCCGCTTTGGTCGTCGGCCAAATGCAGAATGCCCTGCAATTCACCATCCAGCAGGATGGGTCTGAATAAATGCAGCACGTTATTGGTATCATAAATAATGGCTTGCCTGTATAGCGGTGCCGGCGCATTTTCAGCGGCTACTTTGAATAAGCGGCTGTACCAGGTAGTGAGTTGTGTAGTCAGGGATTGAAGCAGGTTCTGGGCCTGCGTGCTGTTCTTAGGGACCGTGACGAGCGACTTGATGGTTTCGCCGGTCCAGCTGGTTGACTGCCCTTTGGGAGATTGGTAAGCCGCAAAAAGGGCGCCCGTATTGTCATACAAATGGGCTGAGACCAGACTGGGTTGGCTTACCATACCGTTGAGCATTTCCTGGCCGGTTTGGACATCATGAAATGTTAATGAGGCTGAACCATTCCAGGCAATAATATCGGCGATTAATACCAGCTGTTTTTCGGTATCGTTCTTTTTGGTGAAGTATTCGTTGATCACGACAGCAGCCGTTACCAAAAACAGCGCCAGCATGGCTGTTAAAGTCATGATCGAGATTAATTTGACGCGTATCGGAGCGTTGTTGAACCAGTTCATAGTTTTTTTATTATTTACCGATAATTTTAGCCAGCTTTAATAATCTTGCGCTGATATTTAAATTTGCTTCGCGCGCCACGGGCAGGTTGACATTCAGGGTGATTTTGCCGTTTACATTTTCCAGGCCGACCATGCCGCCTTGTGCGGCAAAATCGTAGCCTTCGCCGATGGTCAGCAGTGGACGTTTTTTTATCTCGGCAAACACCTGCAGCAAAATAGCTTGCTTTAATTCGCTGATATAAAGGACATGACACTCCTCAAAATTGCGCAAGCGCGATAGATTGATAACTTGCAGTGTTCTATCGCCCACGGCTTTATGGTCAATGCTGGCAAAGGATTGTTGCACTACGTTATCGCCTATAACACAGAGAGCGATCGACTCTTTCATGTGCGCCTCGGCTGGCCAGGTGGTGAAACGTACAATATTCAGCGTCAGTGCGGCCAATACGGTTTGCTCTTCTATTGACTGAGCTTGCGTTGGCGGCTGGGAATTAAGTAAAAGACTTAACCCCAGCAAAAGCCGCAGAAGTTTTTTGCTCCATTGTTTCATGGATCAAAAATTCCAGCTTATCCTGCCATACAGGCCTCGGACGATCATGGTGGGGTAGGTCTGATTTTCCGATACATATTCCAGGTGACTTTGCTGCAGCAGATTTTGACCAACCACCGATAACTCGATGTCTTTGATGGGCCGCCAGGCCGCGCGCAGATCAAGGGTGACGTAGTCTTTGATTGTGGAACCATCCGTCGAAAACGAACCATAAGAGAGGTTCTTGTCCACATAACGGAACCAGAAATCCAGATCGATATCCTGCCAGGGCGAAAGTGCGCCACGTAATGAAACCCGCTGTTGAGGGCTGATGTTAGTTTGTGGTGAACCTATGTTATTGAGTTGCGTGTGCAGCCAACTGTAATTGACATCCCAACGCCACCAATCCAGCATTTGCCAGATAGTTGCGATTTCGACGCCATAGGTTTTACCCCCCAGTTTGTTGGTAAAATCCAGGGGCTGTATTACGGAAGCACCGTTGAAAGACGGCGTTCCTTCAAGCGCGTAGCGCAGATCACGGTAATCATTGTAAAACCCGGTCACATCCAGTGAAACCGATTTGGAAAAGGTCGTTCTATAGCCCGCTTCATAGGTAATCACTTCTTCCGACTTATAACTAGTATTGCCTTGGGCCACTAACCCAATGGGTGGCGTGCAAGCCGGTGGACAAGGATAAGGTGGAGCGGCTTGTTGCGGCGGAATAACGCTAGTCAGCACCGAGCCATACCGCTCTGCCCGTGATGGGGTGCGTACCGCCCTGGAAACGCCCGCCCATAGCCGATGTTGATTGTGCGGCGCCCACATGACTTTGGCGGAGGGCTGGCCCTCGAAGCCGCTGTAGTCGTTATGCTCAAACCGGGAGCCGATGGTTAGCCACAGTTTATTGTCTATCAATGTCATCTCATCCTGAATAAAACCACTGGCGAGTTGGTCATTGATTCTGGCCGGATTTACATTAATAATGGCCGGCGAACCGTTTTGGAGCTGGTTACCTACAAGCTGGTCATGGCCATAATTATAAGCCCCTCCCCAGATGATTTCATGCCAGTCCAGCAAGCCGAACCGGTGTTGAAATTGCAAATCCAGAGTATGTCGGCTATCGGTAAACATCGCCTCTTGATGCTTGTAGGCGTCGTAAAAAAATTGCAGCGAATAATCGGAGGTCGGCGAAAAAGTATGCTGAAAACGCCCGAGCAGATTGCCGCCCACATCCTCATTTCTGATATTCGCGGTACTCAAATAAGGCGCCGATATTTGCGGAAAATAGGCAAACTGATTGATCTTGGCTCGATAAACATCACCCTGCACGGTCAGCGCATCCTGCGTGTTTAATTGCGAATCCAGCCGAAACCCGCCTTGCACCTTATCCCAGTTATCGCCGGCTTTGCCGCCCGACTGCAGAGTGTTTTGATTACGATCGAAGCCTTTGACATAGGCCCTTGCGGTGGTGTCTTCACCCAACTTCACCCCATAGCGAAGTGAGCCAAAACCCCGCTCCTGGTTGCCGCCGCCGCCAGTTACCAAACCACCCTGTGTTTCGGCTGAATTTTTGGTGATGATGTTGATAACCCCGTTCACCGCATTAGCGCCCCACAACGCAGCACCCGGGCCACGAATGACCTCGATGCGGGCAATGTCTTCCATCATGACATCCTGATTTTCCCAGTACACACCGGAAAAGGAGCGGCTATAGGCGTTGCGTCCATCGATTAACACCAATAATTTGTTAGCGAAGCGGCCGTTAAAGCCGCGTGAGCCGACAGCCCATTGATTGGCGTTAATTTTGGCTACATCCAGGCCGGGCGCCAGGCGCAAGGCATCAGGAATGCTGGTGGCGCCGGAGCGTTTGATGTCTTCATTGTTAATCACAAATACCGCTGCCGGCGCATCATTAAGAGATTGTGCCTTTTTGGCGACGGACGTGACTTCGACATTCAGCAAGTCTTCTACGCTCAGATCGAGGGCCTGATTTTGTTCTTCGGCGCAAAGCAGGGGGCTGAAACAAAAAACAGACGCCGATAAATAAGACATAATTACCAATCTTTTATTGTTATTCATGCGGGTTTACCTGTGAAATCCTATTAATTTTAACCAAATTGAGTATAGTTGAGATTAATTGGGATGCCATGGCATGCCTGCAAATAGGAAACCTAGTGCATGACGCTGATTTAAAATGGAAAAAGACTATGTAACTATTCATTCTCATGCGTCATTCCGAGCAGAGCGAGGAATCTTGAAGCCGGTGCTCATACCCCAGCACTTAAGATTTCTCCCGTTGGTCGAAATGACAGTACAATCAAGCATCTTGAAACGCCGAATAGTCACAAGATTAGTAATCAAACAGAAATTCAGCGAGCTAGGTATAATTAAAAAAATGCTCTTTTTGAGGATGGTAACGGGAGCAGAATAGCAATGATGTATCGCACTCTTTTAATATAAATACATATAAATGAGCAACTTATGATTAATATTCTGCTTGTAGATGATCATGAGCTGGTGAGGGCTGGCATTCAGGCGTTATTGAATACGGTTGATGCTATAAGCGTTATTGGCGTGGCTAAATCCGGTGAAGAGGCGCTCGATGCGGTGGTTGCATTGAAGCCAGATGTGGTGTTGATGGACATAAATATGCC
Organism: uncultured Gammaproteobacteria bacterium; assembly: GCA_963848675.1. Classification (GTDB taxonomy): domain Bacteria; phylum Pseudomonadota; class Gammaproteobacteria; order Methylococcales; family Methylomonadaceae; genus CAWKEY01. The sequence continues at coordinate 25,415 of CAWKEY010000021.1, read as the reverse complement.
CGGAATAGGCGGGGTCGAGGCCTGCCGGCGAATATTGCAGCATAATGCCGACATAAAAATAATCGCTTTATCAGTTTGTAATGACGGCCCTATTCCGCATCAATTACTCAAACTGGGCATCATGGGCTTTATTTCCAAAGGCTCTCCGGCTGAAGAAATGACTAACGCCATCAGCAAGGTAATGACCGGTAAACGCTATCTGTGCGCGGAAGTGGCCAATAATATGGCTTTTCAGGGCTTGCCGGGGAGCAATGCGTCCCCTTTTTCAAAGCTTTCTCAGCGCGAGAGCGAGGTTGTCGCCTTGATTTTACAGGGCAAAACTATCAAGGAGATGGCTGAAATGCTGGTGTTGAGCGACAAGACCGTCAATACGTATCGCTATCGGCTTTACGAAAAACTGAGCATTAAAAATGATGTGGAACTAACGCGTCTGGCCATCAAGTTTGGCCATATTGATAAGGCGTTGATTTAATCGGATTTAACGGCCTTTGCTAGTTGGGAATTAGGCGTTGCAGCAAAATCCCCGGAGCTATCACAAGAGTTCTCTGGCCTTATTAAAGGCATCTCTAAAATCAAGATATAAAGGCTTGTCCGTCGTTAACATGGATTGCAACAAGGCATGCTGCAGTTGATATTTAACATTACCCACCGCTAGCGCACCGACACCGACAGCACCTTTCGAATTGTTGGCATGCAACAGCGGCGCACCTGAATCGCCTCGTTTTATGCCTGCTATACCCAGGGGTGGAACGGCATTGACATCACCGGCCACTTTGAGCCGTGTGGCTTCATTCAGGACATCCACGCTTAACACCTGAATGCCGGCTTTTGCCGTGCAGAAAACAAGATCGGCACTGGCAACCAGACGGGCTTTATCGGCGTCAGAGCTGGCGCAGGTGCCGCTGAGATTGCAGCCAAAACGGCGGTTATATTCCTTGGCGACATCCAGGGCCGTATCAATCGATAAATGGTCAGCCAGTGTGGTGTCTGCCCCGGCCAAGGATGCGATAACGCCAGTGGCAATGCCGACAGGGCCGGTGCCGCCAAAAACGATGGCGTGGCAGTCTTTCAGCTCTTTGCCGTGTTTTGCCTGCAATTCTTTCTCGACACAGGCGACTAATGCAGCCGCCGTGGTGAAGGCTCCGCTGGGATCGGCAAAAACAGATACTTCAAAAGGAGGAACCATGGCGTGTTTGGCTGCATCGAGCATATCCACGGCCAAGCCCAAATCACGGCCGCCGATAAAAATACCGGTGCGCTTAACGCCTGAGGGACTGCGGGAGAAAATGGCATCTTGCGTGAGGCCATAGAGTCGGTCCAGTTTAACGTTGCTGTAAGGCATTAGCACATCAAATCCGGCGTCCAGCGCCATGTTGATGTCAAACGGGCTATTGTTTGGCATGGGGTCTAGCATGTGAAGGATGCTGCGCTTCTCCATCAAGGATTCCTCTTTGTTTGGGCAGATTTAACGTAAATTAGGATCAGACCAAGATCTAAGTGTTGGCTTTGATATAGTCTCTAGCTACTTCAAAGGCATGTTCAAAATGCAGATAGACCGGTTTGTCGCTGTCGATCATCTTTTTCAATAAACGGTTTTGCGCCTGGTATTTCACATTACCGATGGCCAGAGCCCCGATGCCGACTGCGCCGCTTTTCGAGCCGGCAATCGCTGTGCCATTATGGAAGGCGTCAACGCCGGCAATGCCTGATGGTGGCACCGCATTCACATCCGCAGCCACTTTCAATTGCGGGGCCGAGGCAACCAGTTCAGCGCTTAATAATTCAATGCCGGCGGCGCCGGTTGCGAAGACAACGTCAGCCGTTTTTATGTATTCCGCTTTATCGGCATCAGCGCCAGCGGTAATAGTAATTTTACCGTCGCCAAATTCGTTGTTGCAGAGATCGGCAATATGCTGGGCCTTATCCAGCTGGCGTCCGATAATTCTGACATGGGCGCCGGCTTGAGCGGCAATAACGGCAGCGGCCTGGCCAACAGGGCCGGTACCGCCGAGGGCCAGGATGTTTTTACCTTCAAGTGTGGTGTTGAATTTGCTGATGAGTTCGCGTTCTACGGCCGCCACCATGCCGGCGGCAGTGGTGAATGCGCCGCTGGGATCGGCGAAAACAGAGACTTCAAAGGGCGGCACCATTGCGCGTTTGGCCGCTTTCAGCATATCCATTGCCTGTTTGGTGTCACGGCCGCCAATGAATAGGCCGGTTCTTTTCAGATTTTTCTGGCTGCGGGAAAAAATGGCGTCTTGTACCAGGCCTTGAACTTCACTGGGTTCGACATTGGTATAAGGTATTGCGCAAACCCAGCCCGCATCCATTGCCATATTGACGTCAAATGGGCTGAGATTTTTGGCTGTGGTTAGCATGTGTAAAATGAATGGTTTTTCCATGATGACCCTCTTTAGGTATTAAGCGTGCAAGTATAAAAGAAAAAATGGCAGAATAACACTTAAGCGGGTGGGTGTTTTAAAAATCAATTGATCTGGCTATTATCCAAACATTTAAGTTTTTGCAGTCATTTTATTACGCCATTTACCTTTGCTACCTCATCTTCTCAGCAATGATTGATTTAAAAAACCAGCAACGCCAGCTTGCCTACGATGCAAGAAATGAGCAAGCGCACAAGGATGAATTCAGCCGGATCATTTGCGAGCGCTTTATGGCGCAGCCAGCTTATCAACAGGCTGAAACCGTTATGTGGTATCTGCATTGCCGGTCAGAAGTAAGAACGGCGCAGGCATTAAGACCTGAATTGGCAGCGGCCAGGCGCATAGTGATTCCTTACTGTACCCAGGATGGGCAGGGGCAGAACAAACTGGGCTTGTGGCGGCTGGAGGATATGGACGAGCTGGTTCCGGGTCTGTGGGGGATTCTGGAACCGCCCCAATCAAGATGGGGCGAAGCCGGTAAAGAGGTGGCGCCTGAATGTCTGGATTGCGTGATGGTACTTGGCGTCGGTTTTGACCGGCAGGGAGGTCGCCTGGGCAACGGGGCAGGCTATTATGATCGTCTATTGACAAGCCTGAGGTCCGATGCGGTAGTGGCGGCCGTTTGCTATGAGTCGCAATTATTCGAGCATATTGTCATGGCGCCTCACGATGTGTTCATGGATTTTGTAGTCACGGAAAAAACAATTTATACCGGTACAGGGCGGCGGGCGAATTAATGGATTTTCGACTTTTAAAAGACAATGTGGCCTCTTCACCGGCTTTTGTTGTGGATGCCGGCCAGGTGATTGATGCCTTAATAAAGCTGGATGCGCTGCGTAATGCCTGTGCGTGCAAAGTCTTGTATTCGATCAAGGCCTTGCCCTTTTCTGCCGTTCTGGAACTGACAAAACCTTGGCTTGACGGGTTTTCAGTCAGTTCGCTGTTTGAAGCCCGATTAGCCGCCGAAGTATTGGCAGGCGAGGGCAGTATTCATTTGACTACACCCGGCATCAGGCCGGACGAAGTGGAGGAATTAAGCCGGTTGTGTACACATATCAGTTTCAATTCCTTGACGCAGCATCGGCGTTTTGCCGCAGTGGCCAAGCAGCAAGCGTCGGTCGGCATAAGACTTAATCCGAAGCTGTCCTTTCTTGACGATGATCGATTTGATCCTTGCCGGCAGTATTCTAAACTGGGCGTGGATATGGCTGCGTTGTCTCAAGCGGACGGACTTGAAGCCATTGAAGGCTTGCATGTTCATGGTGTTTTTTCAGCATTGGATTTTGCACCATTGATCCAGACGATAGCAAAACTCCGGTATCATCTGGGCGCAAAACTGGCGCACATTGCCTGGTTGAATCTAGGGGGCGGATATTTATTTGATCAGATTCAAGATATCAGCCCGTTTATTGAACTGGTGCGTGGGCTAAAAAGTGATTTTGCCATTGAGGTCTATATTGAACCGGGCAAGGCGGTGGTTGGACAGGCCGGGCATCTGGTGACGACCGTTATCGACAACTTTGTCAGTGATGGTAAAAATATCGTGGTTTTGGATACCTCGGTCAATCATCATCCCGAGGTATTCGAATACCAAATTCAGCCGGAATTGCATGAACATGATGCCAATGGCAACTATCAGGCGGTCTTGGCAGGAAGCACTTGCCTGGCAGGAGATGTCTTTGGCGAATACCGGTTTAATCACAGCTTGAGCATAGGGGACAGGCTGGTTTTCAAGCACCTGGGCGCATACAGTCTGATCAAGGCCAACAGGTTTAATGGCTACAATCTGCCGGATATCTATTTGTGGCACGAGCAACAGCTAAAACAACTAAAACACTACACTTATCAGGATTACCGCCGGCACTGGCGAACTGATTGCTAGGTGTATGCCAATAACACAAAGCAGGAACAACAACATGAAAGCAATAATGATGACGGCTGCCGGCACTCCCGATGTTTTAAAATTACAGACTATAGCGGAGCCCGAAATAACGCAGCCCACGCAAATAAGAGTCAAATTGAAAGCGGCGGGTGTTAATCCGGTGGACACTAAAATCAGACGCAATGGCGTGTTTTATGACAATCCTTTGCCCGCGGTCTTGGGTTGTGATGGCGCCGGCGAAGTTGTTGCCGTAGGCGGCGCAGTCAGTCGATTTAGAACCGGCGATGCGGTCTGGTTTTGCCATGGCGGCTTGGGCCGCGAACAGGGTAATTACGCCGAATACACCGTGCTTGATCAGCGCTGGGCAGACCCGATGCCGAAGACTTTTTCATGTGTTCAGGCGGCTGCCCTCCCGCTGGTGTTGATTACCGCCTGGGGCGCTCTTTTTGATCGGGGCGGATTGCAAGCAGGCCAGACTGTTCTCATTCATGCCGGTGCGGGCGGTGTCGGGCATGTGGCCATACAGCTGGCAAAAATACACGGGGCCAGGGTAATCACTACCGTCAGTTCAGAGCAAAAGGCTGAATTTGTCAAAGCGCTGGGTGCTGATGAGGTGGTGTTGTATACCCAAAACGGCTTCGCCGATGCCGTAAACCGGCTGACGGATGGCAAAGGCGCCGATTTGGTTTTCGATACGGTGGGCGCTTCGGTTTTTAAAGAAAGCATCACGGCGACCGCGCATTTTGGCCGCTTGGTGACGCTGCTCGATCCGGGCGAATTGAATCTTGCCGAAGCCAGAATGCGTAATCTATTAATAGGATTTGAGCTGATGTTGACGCCTATGCTCAGAGATTTACCCGAAGCCAGGGATAAGCATGTTGAAATTTTAAGGCAATGTGCCGAATTGGCAGATAAGGGGCTATTAAAAGCCCATATCAGTCACGCGCTGTTACTGGAAGAAGCGGCAGTCGCCCATCGCCTGATTGAAGCCGGGCATACGACCGGAAAAATCGTTTTATCGGTATGACTTTAATCACGCTGCAAAGCGATGCCCGCATGTGTTGAAGAATTATAGGCGTTTATGTGCGGAGCGCCTTAGCCTGGATAGAACACCTTGAAGATGTCTTCAAATTGCTCGTGCGTTTTATCCATGAGGTCGCTTAAGTCATCGGGAGATATGTCATTGCCTAGAGCGCCGAATGAGGCAGTCTCCATATTGAGTCTGCTCAAATAATGAGCGGTTCTGACAATCCCCGCTGCATTTGCAAATGCGCCTGTATATTCCGCGTTGTTGTGTTCCGCGATAGTTTCAACAATAATTTCGGGCAGATGCCATGAGCGGGCCAATTCGGCGCCGGCCTGATAATGATTAAAACCGATGAGCTGGTTTTCGGTTTCAATTTCGTCGGCGCCTGTGGATTCAATAAGAAGGCCGACTTCGCGCGCCAGCACGGGGATCCTGAGATAGAAAACCAGTTGGCCAATGTCGTGCAATAATCCGCAAACAAACATGGAATCCGACTCGGCATCCATTTTCCAATACGCGCAAAGCTCCTTGGCGAGCAGTGCACACCGTAAACTTCGGGCCCAGAATTCGTGCATGGAAGGCAGTCCGCCAGGCAATGCTGAAAATTTATCAATGATGATTGTAGCCAGTACCAGATTCTGTAATTCGGTTAAACCAATAACAGTAATGGCTCTGGAAATTGTGTTGATTTGGGCCGGAAAACCAAAAAATGCGCTGTTGACTATTTTAAGCAGCCTCATGGTTAGACCGGGGTCTTTTTCAATGATAAAACCGGCATCTGTTATTGATTTATTAGGGTCGGCAACGACTTTTTGCAGAGCAAAATAAATATTGGGAGGTGAGGCGAGGTGAACATCGCCCTTTAACAGATCAGAAATAGTCAGGTTGGAAGAAATATTTGCTAACATAGGGATATTATTTAATAGGGGGGCTTTACTTCGACGATTAACAGTCAAGCCGATGAATCAAGCGTAGCTAGCCTTTATTGAGAAATCAAGAAAAATGAGGGGCAAATGCCTTTTTATTGTCGAGCTCACAGTGCTGCAAATTGCCACCGGCAAAATATTTGGTAAATAAGGTGTTATGTAATTCGCTTAAACAAAAAATTATTATTATTGCTGAACCTGATGAAAGCACTGCGGCGTGCATTGCAAGCGACTTACAGGATAAAGGTTTTTGTCATTACAAGTTTGCCGGCAGCGTTGATGAAATTTACAGCATCATCAGGGAATATTACGAAAATCCCGAACGGATAGGCTTGATCGTTATCAATGAGGATCTGCCGCACTGTCATATTGAAGGATTGGCCCGGGCACTTAGCGGTAGCGAAGGTGGGGTCTTTATCCCTATGATTATATTGAGAAAAGAGTTAGGGCAGGAGGGTAGCAATGAGAATGGGCGCAGTGGCGGCTGCCTGGTTTATAACTTGCAACAAAATTATAACCCGGTCGAATTACAGATAGCCGCTGAGTTCTTTATCATGCTCAAAGAAGAGCAGCATCTGCGCTATAAACAGCAGGAGAGATTGATCACCGAATTAGCCGAGCGGAAAGTGATCGACGCCAAGCTTAATTATCTGGTTGCACACGATGAACTGACCGGGCTGCTTAACAGGCAGAGTTTAGAGCACCATATTCGTCTGGCCGTGAGCAAAAACAGTGGGAGAAGATTTAACCAGGTAAGTGTGTTGTTGTTTATTGATCTGGACCGTTTTAGTTTGATCAATGAACTGGAAGGCTTTGATGTCGGCGACCGCCTGCTAGTGGAAATTGTTGGCTTGATCAGGCGCACCTTAGAGGCTACCGGCCTATTTGCCCGGATTGGTTCGGATGAGTTCTGTATTTATCTGGATGATACGAGCATTTCGGAAGCGAAAACCTGGGCCGAAAAAATCAGAACAGCATTAGACGACTTTCGCTTCGTTATCGGCACAATTGCCTACAGCATGACCGCTTCCGTGGGTTTGGCCTCGTTACATTCCCCAAGATCTCTGCTGTTACATCCGGGTGAATTGATTTCAAAGGCTCATCAGGCATGCTGCATGGCCAAGGCTAATGGCCGCAATATGGTATGGGTGTATAACAGTGAAGACGGTGTTGTCAAGGAACGGCATCGCGATATTTGCTGGGTGCCCATCATTCGGGAGGCTTTGCTAAACAAGGGTTTTTTTCTGGTGTTCCAGCCTGTTGTCAATCTCATTGACGGTGATGTTTCTCACTATGAGGCTTTACTGAGGCTGAGGGACAGAGCAGGTAAGATCATTAATCCAGGGGACTTTGTTCCAGCCGCCGAAAGAATGGGCCTGATTCACATCATTGACTTGTGGGTGATTGAAAGTGCCATAGATTACTTGGCGGCATTGCCCTCCCAGATGTCGCATATATCCTTGGCAATCAATCTGTCCAGTATGGCTTTTCAAGATGAAGCCCTATTGCCGGTGATTAAAAAAAGCCTTGAAATAACCCGAGTCAATGCCGAACGTATTACTTTTGAAATTACCGAGACGGCGGCAGTTGAAAACTTTGAAAAAACGCGGTCGATGATTAACCAAATCAGGGCATTAGGTTGTCATTTTGCGTTGGATGATTTTGGTGCCGGTTTTTGCTCGTTCAATTATTTAAAAAAATTCCCGGTGGATTACGTAAAAATCGACCGCCAGTTTATTCAGAATCTGGCCAATGATGAAATGGATCAAGTGTTGGTGCGATCAATGCACCAGATCGCCACAAAACTTGGCAAAAAAACTATTGCTGAATTTGTTGAATGCCCAAACACGATTAAGATCCTCCGGGAAATCGGCATTAACTACGGACAGGGTTATGTTTTTGGTAAACCAAGCGAACTAATATCAGAGCTGGGCGCTTTTTATGTTTATGATGCGGCGCTGAAATCAATTGTCCCTATCAAGTTTGACCGATCCTCAAAATAGCCTCACTGTTCATTCGTGGTTCATTTTATACCGCTAAATTGACGGTCGCTAATGCCGTTATTTCTAATTATGTATAATAGAAAACCTAATGATTGATAATGAATGTTGTAAGAGGCTATGGTAGAAAAGACTAAAACGCACAACTCCAGGTATACCGGCAATAAAACCACCAAGAAACCTGGTTTTAGTTGGTTTAAAAGTATAATTTTACTTCTTTTTGTAGGTGCTGGTTTTGTGTTATTCAGCTATCTGGGCTACCTCGATTATAACGTTCGCAAACAATTTGAGGGTAAACGCTGGTCTATTCCTGCCCGGGTCTATGCCAGCCCCCTTGAACTTTATGCCGGCTATGCCCTGAGCGCGGCCAAATTTGAAGAGCTTCTGAAAGATCTGCATTACCGGCAAGATAGCCAACTCGCTTCGGAGGGTACTTATTTTAAACAGGGATCGCAAATCAGCGTCAAAACCCGCGAGTTTAGCTTTTGGGATCAACAACAGCCCAGCAGTCTTGTTCGTGTAAGTTTTGACAATGCCGGCATTGTCAACATTACTGAGTTAACGCAATCACAGGAGCTTGCAATTGTGCGCATGGATCCCGTGCAAATCGGCAGTTTTTATCCCACCATTAAAGAAGACCGCATCTTAATCAAGCTGGAAGAGGCTCCCGATGCGCTGATCAAAGGTTTGTTCGCAACCGAAGACCGTGATTTTTACCACCATTACGGTATTTCCTTGCGGGGAATTACCCGAGCGATGTGGGCGAATATCCGTGCGGGCGGATTGGTACAGGGTGGCAGTACCATTACCCAGCAGTTGGTAAAAAACTTCTATTTAACCTCTGAACGTACTATCTGGCGCAAGGTCAATGAAGTCTTTATGTCGCTGATATTGGAATATCGTTACAGCAAAGATGAAATTCTGGGCGCCTATCTAAATGAAGTGTTTCTCGGCCAGGATGGCGGCAGCGCAGTCCATGGTTTTGGCCTGGCCAGCGAGTTTTATTTTGGCAGTTCTTTAAAAGACTTGCAGTTGGAGCAAATGGCGTCACTGGTTGCGCTGGTTCGTGGACCTTCTTTCTACGATCCACGGCGCAACCCCGAACGTGCCATGCAAAGGCGTAATCTGGTGCTGGATGAGATGGCAGCGCAGGGCTACATCACCCCAGAGCAGGCAGAGATAACAAAAGCAAAACCACTTAATGTGATTGCGCGCCCCCATCGTTCAGCCAATCGTTATCCGGGCTTTCTTGATCTGGTTAAACGCCAGCTACGGCAGGAATATCGAGAGGAAGATTTAACCTCTGAAGGCTTGAGAATTTTTACCACCCTGGACACACGCGTTCAGGATGATCTTGAACAGACGGTCGCCCAAAAATTAACTCAACTGGAAAGACTGCCAAAAGTGGGCAACCTTGAAACCGCCGTGGTGGTTACGCGCAGAGATAGTGGCGAAATTGTCGCACTGGCCAGTGGACGTGAGAACTCGGCGTCAGGATTTAACCGTGCCCTGGATGCGGTGCGGCCGATAGGTTCATTGATAAAACCAGTCGTCTATTTGACGGCGCTGGAATATCCAAACAAATACACCATCACTACCAAAGTCAGTGATGCCGCTATTCAGGTGAATAGCGGCAGCGGGAAGATTTGGCAGCCTAAAAACTATGACCATAGAGAGCATGGTTATGTGGGCCTGCACAAAGCTTTGTCGCATTCTTACAATTTAGCGACAGTAAGAATTGGCATGGATGTGGGGGTCGCCAGAACGGTAAAAACTCTACGCAGTCTGGGTATCAGCAGGCCGGTTGATTTGTACCCGTCCTTTTTGCTGGGCGCGTCCGAATTGACACCGATGGAAGTAACCCAGATGTACCAAACGCTCGCGGGCGATGGCTTTTCAACGCCGCTGCGAGGTATTCGAGCCGTTGTGGCAGCCAATGGCGAGCGCCTGCAAAGTTATCCATTCACGGTCAAACAGGCTGTTGACCCTGCCGCAACTTATATCGTCAATACCATCTTACAGGAAGTCATGCGCGAAGGCACAGGGCGCACGGCCTATGCTGCCTTTCCCTCGAGCTTTGGTCTGGTGGGTAAAACAGGCACTACCAATGATGCAAAAGACAGCTGGTTTGCTGGCTACACCGGCGATTATTTGTCGGTGGTGTGGATTGGCCGGGATGACAATAAGCCCGTTGGATTAACCGGTTCTACCGGTGCGCTGCAGCTTTGGACAGCGTTAATGCGTCAGATTTCAAGCCAGCCTGTCACCCTGAATCCACCCGATAATATTCAGATGGCCTGGGTTGATCCGGTTACCGGCTTACGCGCGGATCAAAATTGCCCCGGCGCCAGGTATTATCCCTATATTTCTGGTTCTGCGCCAGTTGGCATTTCACCCTGTATGGAACCGCCAGCTAGCGATGATAAATCCTGGTTTAGTGATTTTTTCCCAGATAATTTTTAAATAATAAAGAGCAGCCATGACCCTATTTACTTTTTTGCGCCTGATTTTGTTGGCCTTCGTTTTTTTTAACACTGCGGCGCATGCTGAAGATCAGCCTGTTAAACAGTTGAAAGCATTTTTGGCCGCGACCAAATCACTCACGGCCGACTTTAAACAGGTGTTGATTGATGAGTCCGGTAATGCCGTGCAAAGCAGTTACGGTGTGTTTTATTTACAGCGGCCCGGTAAATTCCGCTGGGATTATCAAAAACCCTTTCAGCAACAGATTGTCTCGAGTTCAGGTAAAGTCTGGTTTTATGATGCCGATTTAGAACAGGTTACCATTAAAAAAATGGATGAATCGATAGGCTCAACGCCGGCATTGCTGCTCAGCGGTGATGTCTCCCTGGAACAAAACTTTACCATCGAACAACAAGGCGAAGATGAAGGTTTGTTATGGATAAAGTTGCTGCCCAAAAGCCAGGAAAGCGGCTTCAAATACGTGCTGATAGGCCTGGATAAAGGCTCTTTGGGCGGAATGGAGCTCAGCGATAATTTTGGCCAGCTGACCCGGATTTATTTTTCCAACGTCAAGCTGAATTTGGCAATTGCGCCATCATTGTTCCAATTTACGGCACCAAAAGGTGCTGATGTTTTTACCGAATAAAGTTCTAAGCCTCACACTGTGCCTTGTGTTCATTACCTGTTTTCATGATGTTTGAAGACCTCAGTAAGCCCTTGGCAGATAGAATGCGGCCGCAGGTCTTGACGGAATATGTTGGCCAGCAGCACATCCTGAAGCCGGGCAAACCGCTTTACGAAGCCATCGCCACGGGGCGATTGCATTCGATGATCTTCTGGGGGCCGCCGGGTACCGGCAAGACCACGCTCGCTCGCCTCATTGCCCAGCATTCGGATGCTGAATTCATGCCCATTTCCGCTGTGTTATCCGGCGTCAAGGAAATCCGGGCAGCAGTTGAAGAAGCCAAAAAAATCCAGCAGCAACAAAACCGGCGCACCATTCTGTTTGTCGACGAAGTGCATCGTTTTAACAAATCGCAACAGGATGCGTTTTTGCCGCATGTCGAAGACGGTACTGTATATTTTGTCGGCGCCACCACTGAAAATCCGTCCTTTGCGCTCAATAATGCCTTATTGTCCAGGGCGCGCGTCTATGTGCTCAACGCATTAACAACAGATGATTTGCTGCTGGTATTGAACAAAGCCATAACCGAACCGGAACGCGGCCTGGGCAGTCTGCACATTGACATGGCCGAGGCCATTAAAATGCAATTTGCCGAAGCTGCCGACGGCGATGCCAGAAGATTACTGAATCTACTGGAAATTGCCGTGGAACTGGCGGCCGCCAATGGCAGCCAGGTTATCAATGAAGGCATCGCCAGAGAAGTACTGACCGGTGGCGTGCGCCGCTTTGACAAACAGGGGGAGGAATTTTACAACCAGATTTCCGCCCTGCACAAATCAGTGCGCGGCAGTTCCCCTGATGGCGCGCTGTATTGGTTGTGCCGCATGATCGATGCCGGTTGCGATTTGTCCTACCTGGCCCGGCGCGTTGTGCGCATGGCCTCGGAAGACATCGGCAACGCCGATCCCAGAGCGCTGCAAATTGCCATCAATGCCTGGGAAGCTCAGGAACGTTTAGGCAGTCCGGAAGGCGAGCTATCCCTGGCGCAAGCCGTCGTTTATTTAGCCTGTGCGCCCAAAAGCAATGCCGTTTACATGGCCTACAATGCCGCCATGCGCGATGCCAAACAAAGCGGCAGCCTGGGCGTTCCGGTGCATTTACGCAATGCACCGACCAAACTCATGAAATCGCTCGATTATGGCAAGACTTACCGTTACGCCCACGACGAACCCGAAGCCTATGCTGCCGGGGAGAATTATTTTCCGGACGAACTGGCCGGAAGGCAGTATTACGATCCCGTGACTCGAGGTTTGGAAATCAAAATCAGGGAAAAATTAAGGCATTTGCGAGAGCTGGACAATAATGCCGGGTGACCAACGAACGTTGCTCATCGACATGGCCGGAAATAACCTTAGAATTAAACTCGATTTTTCTATAAAATCTCCATTTCAATAAGCCTTTATTAAGCAAGTCTCAATGGACCTAAAATTTCTCGATTTTGAACAACCTATCGCTGAACTAGAAGCGAAAATTGAAGAACTTCGCAATGTGGAGTTTGACAATAACATCAATATTTCGGATGCCCTTAAACAGCTGGAAGACAAAAGTCAGGCGCTGACCGAGTCCATTTTTGCCAATCTTTCAGACTGGCAGATTTCACAGCTATCAAGACATCCAGGTCGCCCTTATACGCTGGATTACATCGAGCGCATGTTCACCGACTTTCATGAACTGCACGGAGATCGGGCTTATGCGGATGATCCTGCCATCGTCTGTGGTCTGGCCAGGCTGGAAGGTCAGCCGGTGATGGTCATCGGTCACCAAAAGGGACGTGATACCAAAGAAAAGATTTACCGCAACTTTGGCATGCCGCGCCCGGAAGGCTATCGCAAGGCCTTGCGCGTCATGAAAATGGCCGAGCGCTTCAAAATGCCGGTGATTTGCCTGATTGATACGCCGGGCGCTTATCCTGGGCTGGGCGCGGAAGAGCGAGGGCAGAGTGAAGCCATTGCCAGAAACCTGTTTGAAATGGCCAAGCTGAGAACGCCCGTCATCTGCACCATCATCGGGGAAGGCGGTTCCGGCGGGGCTCTGGCCATCGGGGTGGGCGATCGCTTGATCATGCTGGAATACAGCACTTATTCGGTGATTTCGCCGGAAGGCTGCGCTTCCATACTCTGGAAAAGCGCTGATAAATCACAACTGGCCGCAGAAGCCATGGGCATTACGTCCGATCGCATTCGTGAACAGGGATTTCTGGATGAAGTGGTCAGAGAGCCTATCGGCGGCGGCCATAGAAATTTTCAGGCGATTGCCTTAAGTTTACGAGAAGCCTTGATCCGGCACATGGAAGAGTTAAAAGCGCACTCCCTGGATACTTTGCTGGAAAAACGCTACCAGCGACTCATGAGCTTTGGGGTTTATGCCGAAGACGCGGTCAAATAAATCAGCACTTTTTCTTTCTTTAAAAGGCCGGCTTTGCCGGCTTTTTAGTTGGTGCCACAGGCTCAATGCCTGAACCACTGTAAATTCCCACTCGATCGGGCTTTTAGACCACATCCCCCTACAGGCACCCATGACCGCGGCGTTATCATCAGACATCATCGCATCCCTATTGGACCGGCTTAAACCGCTTGCACATGTCTTTATTGCCTACAGCGGCGGTGTCGATTCTCATGTGTTATTGCATTTGTGCGCCTCGATAGCCGAGCTCAAAAATAAGATCACCGCCGTTTACGTGCATCATGGCTTGCAGGCAGAGGCTGATTTCTGGGCTGCGCATTGCCAAAAATCGGCTGAGCAGCTGGGCGTTGATTTCTTGCTGCGGCAGGTGAATGCCCAGCCATTGCCTGGACAAAGTCCTGAGGAAGCGGCCAGAAACGCACGCTATACGGCATTAAAACCGTTAATAGGGCACAACGACGTGTTATTGCTTGCCCAGCACCGGGACGATCAACTGGAAACGGTTTTGCTGCAGCTGTTTCGCGGCAGCGGCTTGCGTGGTCTTTCCGGGATGCCGGAAATAACAGCTTTTGGTCAAGGCATGATGCTCAGGCCGCTGTTGAATGTCGCCAAGCAGGCGCTTGATGCGTATGCCCGGGCGCACGCTTTAAACTGGGTGGAAGATCCCAGCAATCAACGCAGTGATTACGACCGCAATTTCTTGCGCAATGAGATTGTGCCGCTGTTAAAGCAACGCTGGCCGGCCCTGGATAAAACAGTTGCCCGTTCGGCAAGGCACTCTGCGAATGCTCAAGTGCTTGTTTCTGAAATGGCGGAGGGCTTGTTTTCCGCGGTTTTCAATCCGGCTGATGACACGTTATCAATCCATCGGTTGCGGCTGCTTGATCCACTCAAACAAGCGCTGGTCATCAGGCAATGGTTTCAAGCTATGGCCTTAAAAATGCCCGCACAAGCTGTTGTTGAACGGATTTTCCTAGAGGTCATTGGCGCAAGCGCCAGCAGTGACCCGGTGTTGTCAGCCCCGGGCTATTGCATCCGGCGCTATCGGGACAATCTGTATTGTCTAAAGCAGTGCGCAAAGCAAACCTTGCAGGAACTGCACTGGCCGCCTGAACAATCCATGTTAAAAATAACCGATGATCGCTGTCTGCAAATAATACCTTCGGCAACAGGCATAGCCTTTGAACAGTGGCGGCAAGCCGTGGTCACGATCAGATTTCGGTGCGGCGGGGAAAAAATCAGATTACCGGGCAGGGCGGGGCATCATGCTTTGAAAAATCTGTTTCAGGAAGCCGGCATTCCGCCCTGGGAGAGAGAATGCCTGCCCCTGATTTACCTGGATGATCAGCTTGCCGCTGTGGCCGGCTACTGGATCAGTGCCGAATTTTATGATCAAAAAGCCGATGGCTGTATCCGGCTGGTCTGGCAAAAACCGCAATAGTCTTTTTGCGCTTGATTGTTGGCTTTACGCTTGCGGGAAGAGGTTCTCGAAGGGCTTCGCCTAAAGCATTAGTGGGTGGGAGCCTCGGCAATCGCGGCTTAAGCCCCTCCCAGAAAAGCAACTTGATGGCGAAGCCGTATGGGTCAGGGTGTCAGCTCGACTTTCCCGTGCTCCCGATAAAATCGGCTGTCAAAATATTACTGAAGCTTCTGGACGGATAATAGTCATGATCTCAAATGCCTGAAGCACGGCTTCTTCCATTAAATAATCGATGGTGTTAGGTGTCATCTGCAGATACTTCAGCACTTCAGGCTTAAAAACGGGGGCGATTTGTTCAAAATTGTAATCGTACTTTGCACAAGGCTCCAGACTGCAGGCAATCTTAACGGCCACATGGAGAAGGCAGGCATCTCTTCTAAACTGCTTTTCAGCACTTAATGGATCCAGTTGAAAAGCGATCAGCTGCCAAATCGTCGGCGGAAGCTTCCATTGTTTAAGCAATTCGGCACTTAATTCAGCATATGAATAGCCAAATACATCTTCTTCAGCTGCCGTCATGACTTCCTCGCCATTCTCTTTTAATCTGAGAATATCTGCCGATTGGGCAGGATACTGCGTGAAAAAAATTAATTTACCAATTCTGCTCAATAGACCGGCAATAAAAAAACGCTCAACATTATCGCACTTGAAATGTCTGGCCAACAGTTTAGCCAATACGCCGCTGGTAATGCTGTGGTACCAGAACACATCCATATCGACCAGATCGGCTGGAATGCCTTTAAAACGCGTTACAACCGAACTTGCAAGGGCAAGGTTTCTTAACTCTTGAAGGCCGATAAGCGTAATCGCGCGTGAAACGGTGTCGATTTTACCTGGAAAACCAAAATAGGCGCTGTTCACGATTTTTAATATATTCGCGGTTAAGGCCGGGTCGTGAATGATCACTTCTTCCAATTCGGTATTCGTCGGATTGGAACAATCAAGAATTTCGTTAATACGTAAAACGACTTCCGGTAAGGAAAAAATCGTTGAGACATGTTGGGCCAATTTTGCTGGGCTCATCGGAAACCTCGGTGACGGTTGCAGTTGCAATTAATATTAGTCGAAACTGCTTACCGACATAAAATTTATCCCCTTTACCAGAAATGGCGAAAAAAATAGCCCGGTAAGAGACGCCTCCTGCCGGGCTGAAAAGGGTTTGCTCCTGCAGAATTTAAATGGCAACATTCTGTCTGAACCAGTGCCTTGTTGTTAGATGGGGTTTAGTAAACGCTTACGATTGTTTTTATAGGGCAAGCCGTCAGCAGCCCCCGTAGGCCATTAGGCATTTCGTGTAGTTTTGCGTCATGTTTGAAAACACCATCCAACGCTCAAGCTAATCTATTCGTTCGATTTAGAAGAACGTTTGGACCGTCTTCTTTCCTGCATCAATAGCACCATGCCAGTCAACAGTGCGATTGCGCTCGTCCCTGACGCGGCATCAATTTCAGGTGCTTGAAAGTGACCGCCTTTGCCGCGGCCACCCCCGTGGTTTCGAGCAACGCTATGACCACTCCACCAGTGTCTACCAGAACCGCCGCCATCGCGGCCCCCTGGCTCAGCCCCGGCTGTACCCATAGTCAACAGCATAGTTGCTACAATTACTATCAATTTTCTCTGCCAATTAGTTTTCATGATGCTAACCTCGTTAATGCAACACATTAAAAATCTTAAAATTCGGAGGGTGTTTACAAATCTTCATCCGGGCCGATAGAGCCAAACTAAACACCACTATGAACGGCCTTAGCTCAAAAAATTTAGCCATGACCGCGTGATGGGATCATTCTTCCCATCATTCATGTGAAATCGTACACGCAAAATCGAAGGAGTTCTGTTCGGCAGCGTACATGGAGGCTTAGTGCAAGCATTTGCTCAGAAAATTACGGTTCAGGTAAATAAGACAAGTCGATTTAATACAAAACAAGGAGCTTAGCAGGATGTGTTGGACATCATTGAATTCAGCCCAAGCACTGAGCTCTGGACAATAATTAACAATTAGACTAGATTCGCCAATAAATTAACAATATGGCAAGGAATCATGAAAAAATTCGCCGGCATTTTTATTTTAGTATCGATAATATCTTGCTCTACTGTTCCGAACTCGCAAAGAGTCGAGGAAGTACGACCCGGTTTTGTAATGTTGGATGTCCTGTTTTACCGTCCAGTGGGATTGATCGCAACAGTTATTGGCACCGGCTTGTTTATAGGGACGAGTCCTTTGACAGCCTTGGCATCGATACCTGCGCCGCACGATGCGTTTGCCAAAACTGGCAGAATTTTAGTTCTCTCGCCCGCCACCTATACTTTTGTGAGACCAATAGGCGATCGAAGTTTTCCCTATGACGTGCTTCAGTACAAACATAGACCGGCCGCAAGACAGCATGACGTCGAAATTTATAATATGACTGTGCAACCCGGGCAACGCCCTGTACCTCCCAGAGTACCGGATGTGCAGTCGCCACTGCGCTAACCTGATACTGGCTTATAAATTCCAGTCTCATTGGGTTTTGATAAGCGCCTGGAATACGCCTCGAACTATATGGCCAATTCCGCCAAAGCGCCTAAGGTGTTAAAAACAAAAAAAGCCATGTCGAGCTTGTTTTTGATACTCGTCATTTGGATGTCCCTGTATCAATTTCTTGGAGCGATCTCTTCCGGCATGACCTTTCATTTAAAGATCATCTCTCGCGCAACGATAAGGCTGTTGCCTGAGCTACGCGAATTTAACATTTATGTAGCCCAAGAACGGCCACGGAAAATGAAATAATGAAATTTAATTGGGCATTAGATTTGTTCTCAACTCAGCGCCCATTTGTATGGTTTGACTATTATAATTTTTTCCTCCTATTCTAAAAAAACAACATACTCGGCTTATGATCGCTCCATGACAAACAAGTCAAACTTTTGGCAACTATGGGCGCCGCATCTTGCTCTTTTTGAGGATAACCTCCTCGATCTGCGCACGATCAATATCATTGCTGACAAAATCTCCCAGCCTGTTTTAATAGTCGGCGGCGGACAAGGCTTAATTGTCGACGCCTTGCGTAAAAAAGGGCTTCACGTCGACGGTGTCGATTCAAGCTCTGAAATGGTCAGTCTGGCCGAACAGCGCAGAGGCATCAAACTGGTGCATACTGACGGATCTAGTTTGCCCTTTGCCGATGAAAGCTACGCGACCACCATCATCGCGACCGGCGTGGTCGATTTCCTGGACGATGAAAAGCAAATCCTGCAGATCATTAACGAAGCCAGACGCGTGACAAAAAAGGGGGGGAGCCTGCTGGTCTCCTATTACAAGGTCCACCCCGTTGCAGAAAAATTTCTTAAACGCATCGGGATCATCACTAAAAATCACTTCATGCGACATAGAAGGCTTTTCGAGTTGAGCAGGCTCGCTCCGTCAACGTTCATCGCTTCTATTAGACAGGACGGAAACCTGAGCCTGTGCGGCGCAATTGCTGAATTGCTGCGAATACAATGGTTTTTACCGAAAAAGGAACGCCTGTTGTCCAATACCATGAGCAAGATATTAAAAACGGCGGACAATGCGGATGAACTGATTGGTTCGGTATCCGAAGCGATTCCTCATCATACGCGGGAAAGCATCAGCACCTTATGCAAAAACCTCAAGTTGTCTGTCAATGCCCTTATGGATTATGAGACGTGTTTCGTCGTTGACGTTGGCGTTGAATCATAGCAGCTGGACGCTATAACAATTGTTTCTCAACGCCATGGCACCGAGTTTCTGTCTCAGGACATAGCCACAAATCGCGGCAAAATAATAGTTTTTTATCCGTCTCAGGTTGTCTAGGCCACTGAAACAACTTTCCCCAGTTACCATGGCCGGCTCAAGCCCACAAGCCAACACCTCGTCCAGCATGTCCTGGAAATAATCGTTTTTGGTCTTGTCTTCCGGCTTGTCGTACACACGGAAGTTGATAGGAAGGTACTGGCCATAGACTTCGTATACTAAAACGTGATGAGGTTGATGTCCTTGACCATGTTGTGATGCTTGCCCGGCCAAAAATGACCGTTTAGCATTGCAACTGTTCATTTGTTTGCCTTAGAATCAAATCCACTTCAAATCTCAGTCGAATAAAACAGGAATCGGGTTATGACATTTTCAAAATCTTTGGAATATGGCGGTCACGCACTGGTTTGGTCGGGGGATTGGACACCCGAAAGCGCGCGAAAAGCAATCAGCGGGGCGGCCCGGGCAGGCTATGACTATATTGAAATTGCCTTGTTGGACCCCTGGAAAGTGGATGTAGCGTTGACCAAGGATTTGCTTCAGGAATTTAGCATCCGCGCGCACGCATCACTGGGCTTGTCAGCCAATACCGATGTCACCAGTTCTCATCCAGCTATTGTTGCTAAGGGCGACGAACTGCTGCGTAAAGCAACCGATGTGCTTTACGCCATCGGTGGAACAGAACTTTGTGGCGTTATCTATTGTGCGCTAGGCAAATATCCGGGGCCAGCATCGAAAGAAAATCGCGCTAACTCAGTCGCCGCTATGCAGCGCCTGGCGGATTATGCAGCGGATAAAGGCATTAATATTGACCTTGAAGTCGTGAACCGATACGAAACCAATATCATGAATACAGGCTTGGAAGGATTGGCTTTTCTGGATGAAGTGAATCGCCCTAATGCCTATTTGCACCTGGACACCTACCACATGAACATAGAAGAAGATGGTATGGAGACATCAGTGTTGGCTGCAAAAGATCGACTGGGTTATGTGCATATTGGCGAAAGTCACCGGGGGTATCTAGGCACAGGCAATGTGAATTTTGATTCGTTTTTCAATGCCCTGAAAAAAATCAATTACCAAGGGCCCATTACGTTTGAATCATTTTCATCAGAAGTCGTTGATCCAAATCTTTCCAATACACTGTGTGTCTGGCGTAATCTCTGGCATGACTCCGATGATTTGGCTAAAAAAGCCCTCATGTTCATTAAAGAGCGTTATTAGTCTCTTATCAACCAAGTCTTTACATTTTCTGACAAGAATAAGCCTCTTAAGCAGCAGTGGCAAGGGCTGGCAGAATGTTAAATTCTGTCGCATGAACACATGCCGCGGTTGCGGCTCTGCCTAGTTTGGTCAGGTAATAACGATAGGCGCCGGGTACGCGTTTAATCATGCCAAATAGTCGCAGGCGTTTTAGTCTGGCGTGATAGCGAACTATCCGACACTTTTGAGAGATACGGTTTCAAATCAGCACGACGTAGTCCGTGTATTGTAAACTTGGGATCTGACACCGCGCGTAACCATGCCTGGTCAGTCGTGGCGAAGAAATTAAAGCCCCGCCAAGTGATCTTTGGGTCGGTTTTAGGTTCGGTGAGCTTTTGTAATGCGCGCTGTCCATCTGAATGATCATCCAGCGAGGCAAAGAAATCAAGATAGCGTCGGTTGCAGCCGAAGAGAATTTCTCGCAGGTCGATCAGGCTATAGATGGATTTTTTGAGCGGTGCCAGTTCGCGTGTTTCAGTACCGTTCTTGTGTTCCACCTTGCGGTGGTGTTTGAAAAAGTATAGATCGTTGGTGGTGGTTTCGATGCGCAGCACCCGGCCAAACTTGTCATAGATTTTGACCGAAGCACTGGGCAACACACCTTGACGTAAGCATCGAGAAGCCGATGCAGATCGTCTGGCCGAAGCGCATCGGCAAGTTGTTGCGCCCGTGCGAAGGCATCGATGCGAATAAAGGCGTTATCCGCCGTGGCAAAATTGATGCCCTCTGCCGTGAGCTTACCAGCCAGCCAGGAATGGCCGTTGCAATAGAATTGCAAGCGGAAGGGACACCAGGTCTTCTTTACGCAAGTGCGAGTTGTTCACATGCTCAATGGCTACCCCGTGAGTTTTGGCAATGAGCTGAGCATTGTCATGAATCTTGTTGCGTAGCGGATCGGCAAACACTTTGGCGTAATCGAATACCTTGATCTGGTGGGCATAGAGATAACTCGTCATACCGCGGGAATAACAAGCTCCCGGCAAGGTACCGGTAATGACTATACGGTCATAGCAGGAAAGGACGCCAAGGAGATCATGCTTATAACGTTCAGTTAGCTGGGTTGTCATAGCCAAAGCACTCACAGTAAAACTATGCGTTGAGGATTAGTTTAGCCTTTTTGGTTCCGGCTTGTCCGGGTTAGGGAGAACAAAATCGGTTAAATACCAGCAATTCCCAATTTAAAACCTTACGTTTGTCTGAGTAGTTGAGTGTCGCCGTATAGCATAAATTGCATCAGATGTTGCCAATTATCAAAAGGGATAAACTGAAGTAATGTTCGTAGATTTTCGAAGAACGTGCGCCTGGAGGGTGCCGTTTTGTGGACGGCACGGTAAGCCTCGTCCAGCCATTCGAGGGCGGTATGGACATGGAATGCCAAGAAGTTAAGAGTAGCTAAGACGTTGGACAAATGCTGCTTACCGTGGCCAAAGTTATGATCAAAATGATAGCCGTGGTTCTTCAGGACGTTGTTGTTTTCGTTCTCGATTTTCCAGCGGGCGCGGCCTGCGGCGACAGATATCCTGACATAGGGGGAGGACCGGCTGATCGCAGATATCATAGATGTTCGCATTTTTGGTCAATGCTTTGCTTCCTTTGCATTACAAAACGGCATCCGCTTGAAGTAACTGATGGATTTTTGGATGAAAACATCATGACCCGGCATTTACCGCTTCCGGCATCCGTGGTATTGGAGACAGGCATACCTAAGGTTTGCCAAACAATTTGATGCAATACACATGTTTTTGAGCAGTCAGCAGGCTGATCTTCTGCTCCAAATGCCGCAGGCTATTTGCCATCGTCATGCACGACGCTGTAAATTACATAAGCTGCGAAAGCAATCGTCAAAATATAAATACCCGCTGAAATCATAAAAATCCTCGTCAGTTGTTGTTGTGGTGCTGCCATAGTCATGCGTTCAGCATCGCCCTATTGTCTTCAAATTTCATTGGCCAAATGAGAACAAACACATGCCGAGTTGAATCATGCCATGTCAGATGGATTTTTACACATCAACAATGCACTGTCACCAATTCATTCCAATCGCTTGTATAGCGCCTTGAGATACGCTCGGCTTTAGGCATGGCGTTGTTAGCGGCGGTGGCAGCGGCAATGCTAATGGCTTTGGGGTAGCGGTGGTTGATGCGGTCGACTATTGCCATCAATTCAGCGGTTTGGGCATGAGGATTGTTGAAATCAACGCGTTGTGGCGTTGCGGCAAAATCAAACAAATCCGTTTGCCCTTGCGAGTGTGGCCGGTGCGGTTGAATGTGACTCAACTGGACGCCACATTTTTGATAACGATAACCGGGCTTGTAGCTTTCAGCCAGTAGTTGTCTGGCTACGCTGACAATGCGGCGGCTATCTTGTGTCGCATGATGTAGCGTTAAGCTGCTGGCGCGTTGATATTGCGGCTCCTGGGGATTGAACGAACTGTTGCGAATAAAGATGCTAATAACACCGGTCACCGACTGTTGCCCTCTTAGCTTTTCGGCAGCACGACAACAGAATACGGCCAAGGCGCTGAACAGTTGATCAAAACCGGTAATCTTGTCTTTGAAACTGCGCGAACAGACAATCTGCTGCTTGTCCGGCACGACATCTTCCAGCGATAAGCAGGCAATGCCATTGAGTTCCATCACCGTGCACGCCACCAGCACATTGTAATGACGTAACCGTGGCTCATCTTATAAGAATCCAAATTCGCCAGCAAATCGATCGCTTCAAAAAGTCGTTTTTACAGGTTCAAAAATTACCGTTCAATGATTTTTTTCCTACTGAAACAATCTAAACCATTATTGCTCACACGCCACACAAGCGAACGTCGGTGTTTTCGCCGCTGATTACCCTCAAAGCCTTTATTTTTCAGGTATTGAGCGATGACAGCTCGTGTAAACAGGCCGTGGCGGGCGTATTCGTAGATCGCCTAAGCCAGGGGCAGTCAGCACGGCTTTCTCATAAAAAACAGCAGGGAACTGTAGTACAATCTTCGCCCCCCAATATTATGGCAAAAATCCTCAGCAAATGAGTAATGAAGAACCTTACAGCAGCGAGCAAGTCACTTGCTTTGTCGACCTATTGAAAAATGAGCTGCCAGAGCATCGCGACAATCGGGGTAAACGTCACCCATTGGCGCTCGTGATTGCTGCTTTGTGTTGGCCACATTGGTAGGTCGCCGAAAGCTTTCCAGCATTCATCGTTTTATGCGCAATCGCGCAGATTGGTTGCACGAACTGATCCAAACCCCCAGAGTAAAACCAATTTCCCGTGCGCATCTGCCGCGTTTGCTGGATGGTCTGAATTGGTCAGTGCTGAATGAACTCATTGAGCGCTGTTTTGGTGCGCGAATACAGTCCCCTGAACCCCTAAAATGGGTAGCGATCGATGGTAAAGCATTGCGCGGCACGCTGGATGCCGGTGACAAGCAAAATCTGATTTTGGCGGTTGCTCACGATACCCGTGAAGTCGTAGCGCAAGCCCGCCAATGTGGAGACAAATCCAGTGAGATTCCGGTCGTTCGTGAGCTATTAAAAGACAGCGGCTTGGACAAACAAAAAGTGTCTGTGGATGCGCATCACTTTAATCCGACTACAACGGCTCAAATTCATCAGGTTGGCGGTCTTTATTTAACACAGGTCAAAGAAAATCAAGCGCTATTCCTGCAGCAATGCAAAATCGTCCGCAAACAGTTCCTGCCACTTGCAGAAACGATTGGACATGAAAAAGAGCATGGTCGTGTCACCACACGTAATGCCCACTTGTTCTCCTTGACATCGTTGATCCTAGATTCCCGATGGAAAAACAGCGGGGTGTCGACGTGATCGTTGTAGAGCGCTGCAACCTTCGAGATTGCCAAACAAAAAACCAGTTTTGAAACATCCTATTATGTCAGCAATTCCGTGCTTGAATCCGACGTTATCAAACCTCTTGCTGAGGAGTTGACCCAAGCTATCCGGTGCCACTGGGGCGTGGAATCAAATAACTGGATTCGCGATGTCACCTTTAATGAAGATCGCATCAAAACCAAAGCTGGCAATCAATCGCAAATCATGGCTTTGTTGCGAGGTCTTGCTATCGAACTGATCAGAAAAACATCACCGAAAAACTTTCAGGCCGCCATGGACGATTTCACCGATTCTGTTTCTACCCTGGAATCAATGCTAAAGCAAGTCAAGTTTTTGTCAGAAAGCCGTGGGGGCAATCAGCCAATTCGATCAACACCGGGCCGTACTGCAAAGCCCGTCAGCGCTTGCCTTTAACTCAAATGACCCAGGCTGTGGCAACGATTGGCGCACGACTGCACCAACAGAGCCCAAGGCCTGGCGATGGCACGGCTTGAACGTGGTGCTCGCCGACGGCAGCACGGCGCTGATGCCGGATACGCCGGAAAATCAAGCAGCTTTCCCCCAGCAAAGTAATCAAAAGCCGGGCTTGGGCTTTCCCATTGTGCGCCTGCTGGCGTTAATCTCACTCTCTGCAGGAACCGTTATCGATTATCGATTGAGCCCCTATCAGGGCAAGGGCACCGGTGAATCCTCGCTGTTCAAGCAAGTGATGGATGCGCTGTTAACCGGTGAGTTGCTCTTGGCCGATCGCTACTACTGCACCTTTGCCATTATCGCCTTGTTGCAAGCCAAAGGCATTCCAGTGCTGTTCCTGCTGCATGCCAACAAGAAGGCCGATTTTCGGCAAGGCCGCAAGCTGGGCGCCAGGGATCATGAAGTCGAATGGCATAAACCACAACGGAAGCCGGTGTGGATGACGCAGCAGGCGTATGCGGCGTTACCGGCGGTTATCACGGTTCGAGAATTTAGTGTGAACGGTATCGTCTATGTGACGACCTTGCTGAATGCCAAACGCTTCACTAAACAGGAACTGGCAAGTCTGTATAAAGAGCGCTGGAAAATAGAATTGGATATTCGGTCTATTAAAACGCATATGGGCATGGAGATGTTACGCTGTAAAACCCCGGAGATGGTGCAAAAGGAAATCGCAGCACATCTACTGGCTTATAATATTATTCGCGGCAATATGGCTCAGGCCGCCGTGTTGCACGACAAGATCCCCCGTCAGCTCAGTTTTAGATCATCGGTACAA
>CAWKEY010000020.1:0-3382 GCA_963848675.1 uncultured Gammaproteobacteria bacterium | reverse complement strand
AAAATTCAACTTGTTCAACGGTGTTTTTGGTGCATCCGATGATGTGCTGGGCAGCATTGAATCCGGCGTGGATTTTGAAAAGGGCATCTTGTCCATATACCAGGAATGCCGCCCCCCGCAGAAATTGATAGGGCCTTCAAAACACTGCAAGCAGAAATGGACGAACGTATCCAGGCACGGATGACCGATACCCGCAAACTACTCCTTGAAAACTTTGACGAAGAAGTACATGAGCGACTGCGCATCCAGTTGAGCGACGCCAAAGCCCAACTTGACCGTTTCAGTAAACGCTTCTGGTCGCTCACCCACTTCACGTTGCAGGAACGTGCCCAATTCGACGATGCCGCACTGGCCTTTGATCTCACCCAGCCGCCGACACAGGCTATTGCGACCGGTCGTTATCACCTGGTATCCAAATCAACACCCAGTGCAATACCGCACCCGCTCCAGGCGGGTGTCGGCATACACACCATCCCTGGCGATAATAAGCCGCAACCCTCAGAAACAGCCGAGGAACGACGCGCAGAATACGGCACATTTCTTTATCGACTCTCGCACCCGTTAGGCGAATTTGTCATCGACCAGGCTAAATCGCTGGACACGCCACCTGCACACATCGTTTTTAATGTCAGCCAACACGCCACCCGCTTGCATACCATAGAAGCGCTGCGCGGCAAACACGGTTATCTGGCACTGACCGCGCTTGCGATTGAAAGCTATGAACGCGAAGAGCATCTGCTTTTCTCGGCTATTGATGATCAAGGCTCGCCCCTGGAACAAGAAACCTGTGAAAAGCTGTTTAACTGTCTCGCAGAAAATACAGGCTCGGCCAACATACCCGATTCAATAACCCAAAGACTGGCTGCCGAGGCACAGCGGCATACCAAAGCGACTATCAGCCAATCATTGGAAGCTAACAACAAGCACTTCAATGAAGCGCGTGAAAAGCTTGAAAGTGGGCGGATGACTTGGTGCTGGCTGCTGAAAAAGCGCTGAAAGACACCAAAGAGCAAATTAAAATTCTTCAGCGTCAAGCCAGACTCGCCACTAATCTCGATGAGCAGCATGACATCCAGCAAAAGATACAAAAGCTGGAGAAACAGCAGCGTCGCCAGCGGCAAGAGATTTTTCAGGTCGAAGACAGCATCATCGAAAAGCGCGATGCCTTAATAGAAACCCTGGAACGCCGCCTTACCCAAAAAACCGAATCCGAACGGCTGTTCACTATTAAATGGGAAGTGATTTGACGTGCTAACGGCAACAGCAACAGCAATCTTAAATAGTCAAAAAGTGGTTGACGAATTCATATCCGCTTACTATTATGCTGTCAACAACACCCCTCACGCATCCCGTAAGATTTGCGCACCATGAGGGGTTTCTTTTTTATGGGTTTCTTGAATGTCTAAGCAGCCCTACACCAAGCCAGCGCTTACCATCGATCAACAGATTGCCCAGCTACGTAATCGTGGCATGGTTATCAGTGACACCCCATTAGCCGAGCATTACCTTAGCCAGATCAATTACTATCGGTTGACCGCCTACTGGCTGCCATTTGAGTCTGATCACACCACACATGCCTTCCAGCATGGGACCCGCTTTGAGCAAGTGCTGAACTTGTACATCTTTGATCGTGAACTACGCTTGCTGGTACTTGATGCTATTGAGCGCGTTGAAGTGGCCATACGCACGCAATTGGCGTTCCAGTTGGGGCATCGCTACGGCACATACCCTCATTTGAATCCTGCGTTATTCAAGCAATCCTGGGATCACAGCAAGAATGTCAGCCAATTGCAAAAAGATGCTCAACAAAGCAAAGAAGCTTTTATTCAACATCTCTTAACAAAATACGCCGAGCCCTTGCCACCCATTTGGGCAGCAGTAGAAATTATGACCTTAGGTCAGCTTTCCAAATGGTATGCCAACCTAAAAAGCGGCGCTGATCGCAACCTTATAGCGCATGTGTATGACTGTGATGAAATCAACCTGGTATCTTTTCTGCATCACCTGAGTATTGTGCGCAATCTCTGTGCTCACCACAGCCGCTTATGGAATCGCGAATTCACTTTCACATTTAAACTGCCCCGGCAACGACCACAAGCGCTGCTCAGTAGTTTCAACGCCCAAGAACCTCGCCGCATCTACAACACCTTGGTCATGTTGCACTATCTGATGAATCGCATTGCGCCCGGCCACCATTGGCGTAACCGATTGCTTGATCTATTAAACCGGCACCACATCGACCCAGCGCGCATGGGTTTTCCTGACGACTGGAAAACACGAACGATCTGGCGTTAACAGCCCATTTACGCAACATCCCAACGAAACTCCCATGAGCAAACACGACGACCTCGTCAAGAAACTAAAAGAAATATTCCAGATTGACCGGCCAGAATTGGATTTCGGCGTCTATCGCATCCTCAATGCCCGAGTAGTGGAGATCAACGACTATCTGGAAAACCGTCTAAAAACCAAGGTAGACCAAAGCCTGGCCGCTTCCGGTGCGGCCAATAAGGAAGGCGTGCAAAAGGAACTGAAAGAGAAAGAAGCGCAATACCGTGCCGACGGCATTGATCCGGAAACCGTACCCAAGGTGCGTGAGCTAAGGCAAAAACTGGCAGACTATGGCGCCGGAACCTCTGAACACGAAAATGCGGTGTTCACACATTTGCTTACTTTCTTCTCACGCTACTACGACAACGGCGATTTTATCAGCCAGCGTCGTTACAAGGGCGACACCTACGCCATTCCCTATGCCGGTGAAGAAGTGATGCTGCACTGGGCGAATAAAGATCAGTACTACACCAAGAGCGGGGAAAACTTCTCCAATTACGCCTTCAAGTTGGATGATGGGCGCAGTGTGCGTTTTCGTTTGGTCACTGCGGATACAGCCAAGGATAACCGCAAGGATAACGATAAAGAACGCCGCTTTGTCCTGATTGAGCCGCATATCCGCATCCTTACCGATGATGAAGGCGACGAATACGAAGAAGCATTGCTGCCGGTGGCAGAAGAAAATGGTGAACTCGTCCTGCGTTTTGAATACAAGGCCATGCCAAAAGGCATAAAGCAGGATGCACTGGTACTTGACGCGGTCAACAAAGTGCTAGGCGACGCCAACGTCAAAGCCCGTTGGCTGGACTTGAACAACCGTCAACCCACCGAGAAAAATCCGCAGCGCACCCTCTTGGAAAAATGCCTCACCAGCTATACTGCCAAGAATTCTGCGGACTACTTCATCCACAAAGATTTAGGCGGTTTCTTGCGCCGTGAGCTGGATTTTTACATCAAGAACGAAGTCATGCACCTGGACGATATACAGCATGCCGAAAAGTTTGCCGACATCGAAAAGAACCTGCGCCTGATACAAACCCTGCGTGCCATG
>CAWKEY010000019.1:0-43625 GCA_963848675.1 uncultured Gammaproteobacteria bacterium | reverse complement strand
TTGTTTATGCCCGACATTCCCATGATTCAAGGGGACGTAAATTTTCGGTTTTGCATATTACCGGATGCCAAAATGTCGGGCAACCAAACGACGTTACGCGAAACTTTTGAATTAACAAACCAAATAAAGCTTATTGTGGCTTACTTTACATACATTTAGTTATTTCTAAGTGTATTTTACGATGCTTAATAACGCCTCTTAACCGCTTCTCTTGGAGAAAAACCATGGCATTGTTTCGAGATTGCCCATTGGCTTTCTTTTTATTATGGGCCTCACTGTATAGTTCCAGTGCCCATGCTTTGGCACTTGGGCCAATGCCAATTAGCCTAAAATATTTACCGGTACCGGAAGTGCCGGGATTGTTGAGCGGCTCCGATCCGATCGTAGTCAATAAGACAGCCGCAATTGCATTGGGTAAAGCACTGTTTTGGGATACCAATGTCGGAAGCGACGGCATGGCTTGCGGTTCTTGTCATTTTCATGCCGGTGCTGATCGGAGGATAAAAAATCAGGTTGCTCCTGGTGGTCAATCGTCACCGTTAAGCGTGCAACAGTTTGGCATTTCTGCCGTTGGTGCGTTACTGGGATCGAACCATGCCCTCAGCTTAAGTGATTTTCCCCTTCATCAAAGACAGGAACCACTGCAAGAGACATCCCGGATCACTTACGATACGGACAATGTTACCGGATCGTCAGGCACATTCGGTGGCGAATTTGAAGCAGTAAACCCAATCGGCAGCAGTATTGACGAATGTAACCGCAGTGCTGATAGCTTATTTCATGCAGGAAGCATCGGCACCAGGCGGAGTACCCCCCGAAATGCGCCGAGTGTGATTAATGCGGTTTTTAATCATCGCAGTTTTTGGGATGGCCGTGCGAATAATGTATTTAACGGTAGCAGTCCCTGGGGGGATCGTGATCCGGATGCAGGCGTATGGGTAAAAATAAACTCGAAAACAGTCAGCAAACAGCGGTTGCAATTGATTAATTCCTCCCTGGCTTCTTTGGCGACAGCGCCGCCCCTGAATACAACCGAAATGAGCTGCAAAAACCGAACCCTGAAAGATATCGGTAGAAAATTGTTGCAACGCCATCCTCTGGAAAACCAAAAAGTACACTGGAACGACAGTGTGCTTGGAAGTTTAAGTTTAAGTAGTCCGGAAAATTTACAACCCGGACTCAATACCACTTACGAAACGCTGGTCAGGCAGGCTTTCAATCAAAAATACTGGTCGTATTCACGGCTGGGTAAATTCGGTAATCCCATCGAGGGTTCGCCTTACAGCCAAATGGAAGCAAATTTTGGGATGTTTTTTAGCCTGGCGATTCAGCTTTATGAAAGTACCCTGATTTCTGATGAATCGCCGTTCGACAAGAGTGCCCGAGATGCTACCCATCAGCCGATCGACCTGACAGCGGCACAATTGAGAGGATTGGAACAATTTAGAAAAAATCAATGTTCTCTTTGCCATATTGGTCCGAATTTTACTGCCGCCTCGGTAAACGCAAATGCTGTTGCTAATCAGACAAACCCGGAGGCATTTGGCGAACCGACTTTCTTTATCAGTACTACAACCAATGTTGTTAACCGTATTGCCCTGTTTGCGCGAAATACCGCTGTAACCTCATTTATTGATACCGGATTTGCCTCCACAGGTGTTGCCAAGGAAACGGCGGACATTGGTCTAGGCGGTGTCGACGATTTTGGCAATCCATTAGCGTTTAGCCAACAATATCTACAGCATTTAGCAGGAAATGAGCGCGGAGTGTTAGATGCTGACGTAACCAGGGTGCGTGCCTGTGATTTTCAGGAGGAGTTCGCGTTAAACTTCCAACTACCTCATTTGGCAGCCAGCTTATTTACACCCGCAGATGGTATTAAACCTCAGCCACAAGACACTAAAAATTGCTTTTTAGCGCCGTCAACCAATGCTTTTCTTCCTACGCCTAACTCTGCTCTGGCTGAGCTGAATAACCCCAATACCAGGAAAATGCTCGCAGAGGTCAAAGCCAGTTTTAAAATACCTTCATTGCGTAATGTCGAGCTAACAGGGCCCTATATGCATAACGGCGGCATGGCGACTTTAGAACAAGTGGTCGAGTTTTACACTCGGGGCGGTAATTTTGCCAATGACGCGAAACAGGTTACGCGTGTATTTCCACAACCCGACCTGCTGTTCTCTGAGCAAAACCGCCAAGATCTGGTCGAGTTTTTAAAAACATTGACCGATGACAGGGTTCGTTACGAAAAAGCACCGTTCGATCATCCGGAGATTTTGATTCCGCATGGGCATGAAGGCGATCAGGCGTCTGTGACTCCTTATGCTTTGTATCCCAATCTGGCTAAAGATGAGTTTTTGCTGATTCCTGCGGTAGGTGCAACTGGCACAGACGTTCCGCTGCAGCCATTTAAGAATTATCTGGCACCGTAGACAATCGAGACAGCCGGCTTACATTTCTATAGGGCTATAAATTTAGGTTTTATCGGGAATTTCATAACGTTCCCGGTAATGGCATCAAATTCGGAACACAGTATGAGCAATAAGTATGAGCAATAAACTTTCATTTACCTTATGCGTTTTAGTATTCGCGGCTTGTCAAGCCGCTTATGCCAAAGATGAACCCAAAAAACGCGCATCGGATGAAAAACCCATCTCTCTTGAAGACATCATAGTCGTCGGCGAAGAACCAGCCTATGCCACTTCGGTTAAAGATGAAATTAAGGCCGAGAAAATTATCAGGAAAAGCGCTCAAGTCTCTGACACGGCACAATTATTAGAAGATACCCCAGGAATGAGTTTGCAGGCGGGCGGCGGGGTGTCCTCATTGCCAATAATGCGCGGTTTAAACGATACCCGTATCAAAATTGATGTTAACGGCATGACTGTTAATTCAATATGTCCCAACCATATGAATCCAGCGCTGTCTTATATTGACCGTACTAACATTGGCTCTATCACCATTCTCCAGGGTGTTACACCCGTCAGCATGGGCGGAGACAGCATTGGAGGAACTATTTCGGTTCAATCGCCTGATCCTGTTTTTGCTGAGCCGGGTAAAAAGCTCTTGCTTACAGGTAAAGCTTCATCATTTTATCGCAGTAATGGCGATGCCTTTGGTGGCAGTATTGCAGCCGGGATTGCTAACAAAAATGTCAGATTAGATTACACGGGCTCGGATACGCAAAGAAGAAATTACCGTGATGCGAATGGCAACGTTATACAATCAAGCAGCTTTGAAAACCAAAATCATGCAGCCGCATTATCATTCAAATTCGATGATCATTTACTGGAAATCAAAGGCGGACAACAGCATATTCCTTTTCAAGGATTCCCAACTGCACGTATGGACTTGACCAACAATGATAGTATTTTTGGGAACGTCCATTATAAAGGCCTGTTTGATTGGGGTAGCCTGGACAGTAAACTCTATCTTGAGAATACCAGCCATAGTATGGACTACGGACCCGACAGAACTGCTCCAGAACCAATGCCCATGGAAACACGCGGTAAAAATTTTGGCTACAAACTACAAGCCGAGATGCCATTTGGTGAAATAAAGGATAATACCTTTCGTTTTGGCAACGAATTTCATAGCAGCGAAATCGACGATTTTTGGCCGCCTACTTCCACTTTCGCAAGCATGATGGGGCCTAATACTTTTATTAACCTCAATAATGCAACGCGGGACCGTGTTGGTACCTTTGCCGAGGTGGAAATGAATTGGTCATCACAATGGAAAAGTATGTTGGGGTTAAGATATGACCACACAATGAGCGACACGGGAGATGCTCAAGCATACAATAATATAACTGCCGATTATTTTCAGGCTATTGCATTTAATAACCTAAGCCATAAACGGAACTTTGATACCTTTGATGTTGCTGCATTAATGCAATTTACGCCTAACCATTGGAGTCAATATGATTTTGGTTATGCTCGCAAAAACCGCGCACCATCACTGCATGAGCTTTATCCATGGAGTACCAGCCCGATGCCGATGACCATGAATGGCTCTTTTAGTGATGGCAATGGCTATGTTGGTGATATAAATCTAAAACCAGAAACTGCGCACAACATTACCTTTACAGCGGATTTTTATGACCCTAAATCCGATGCTTGGGGTATCAAGATTACCCCTTATTTCAGCTATGTCGAAAATTTCATTGATGTCGATCGATGCGGTACCTGCAGGCAGCCCAATAATGGCTTCTACTATTTACGGTTTGCGAATCATGATGCTCGGTTATGGGGCGTTGATGTGACGGGCAGAGCTGATTTGTATAAAAGTAAAACCTTTGGAGAATTTTCTGCCCATTCCATTATGAGTTATGTTAGAGGCCAACGTATGGATGGTGGAAACCTATATCACATGATGCCTTTCAATCTAAAACTAAGCCTTGATCATGAGCGGGAGGGATGGAAAAACACTTTAGAAATGCAGTATGTTGATAAGAAAGACGATGTGCAGGCTATTAGAAACGAATTAAAGACATCCTCCTATTTTCTGTTGAACGCCAAAACGGGATATCAGTGGAAACACCTGAGCATAGATGTCGGCTTGGATAACATCCTCGATAAGCAATATTATAATCCAACGTCTGGTGTCTATATTGGCGACTACGATGCTATGACGTTAGCTCAGGCCAGACCAAAAACTCAAAACCTGCCAGGTTTAGGAAGAACGGTCTATGTGGGCTTGACGGTTACTTACTAAGAAACAGTTAGGCTTAGGAACATGCATGATTGAAATCACTAATGAAACAGTGTTTAGCCAATACGTAGGTGAGCGGATTTATCCGCGCTGGGCGAAAGAATTAACACCGACAGATGTTCAACTGATTTGCTTCAACAAAAAAAGGGGCAAGATTCACTACCTGAAACCCGTAACAAAAGGAATATTAAAATGAAAACACTTGTATGGTTTACCACATTATTAATAATGCTCGCCAACGTTCATATGGCACAGGCAGGCATTATCGACTATAACGTCACACTAATTTTTACAGATGACACTACCTTCGAAGGATCATTCGAATATAACGCCGATAACCAACAAATAACAAATCTGCACGGTACACTGGACGACGTCCTGATGGGAAACATTGAAACCATCAGATATCAGCTTGGCTCGGGGAGCGATGGCAAAGGCGGCATAACTGCATATGCATTTGCAGAAAATACATCGGTTATAGGTACTAACCCACCACTAAATAACAACGTCGGCGTCGGCATAAATTTTAACGCCACTGATCCAACATTAGGAGCCACTGACCCGACTCAATTAGCATACATGGACTGCAGCCCAATAGGACTAATGGGGAATACTTGTATGTACTACATTTCGTCGTGGAACCCACAGGTGCCAATGGAGGGGGGGCATGGGTTACTATCCCAAAAAATCACTCCAATTGGTCAAGTATCTCGTTCCGATTGTTTCTTTAATTGGGCAGAACAAAACTACCCACAATTATTTTCCCCAGCAGGGGCGGCTTCGCAAACGATGTCGCCCTATTATTATCGCTATTACCAAAATACGAATTCGTATGTCGGTATATCTTCGCTTGATACCCACGTTTATTACCTGGATCCGAACGGTAACTTGCAGAAAGTGGGTCCATTATCGGACTGGTTGCCCAGAGCAGGCTGTTAGCCTGAATGTTTCACAAAATATTAGAACATTGAATAAAACTTTCGATTTAGCAGGGGTGCGGCAAGTCGTCAATGGACTGGATTTCTGACTTTAAGCTTCGCTAATGGTCGATAATTGCGGGGAAGTCCGGTCATTTTCAATCGCACCCGGCAATGTTGATTCCAGGTACCCGCCACAAAATAGCCACAAACTTTATTGGTAAACTGTTCGGCAACAAAGGCTGCATTTCAACAAAGCTCGCTGCGCTGAACTTTCCCGTGAATGATTCCGGGTTATCAGGGTGGGAAGGACGCCTTTGTCGCGACGAAGGCGCCGCACCCCTCCACCAATCGCAGTTCATTAATCGGTCAAATCGCGAAAATAGGCGATAGTTTCTTTAAGCCCATCGATCAACCCCACTTTGGGCTGCCAATCCAGTTTTTCCTTGGCCAGCGTGATATCCGGCTGGCGCTGACATTGACCGGCAAAACGCAATCTGGCGCTCAAATTCAAAGTTATCTTTTGGTCTATGGCGTGGTTTCACCAATTTTAGCTAATATCTATCTTCATAATGTCTTGGATGATGCATCATTTTCAAATTTGAATGTATCGATCAATTGTTCTGCAATTGTTTCAACAAGGCTTTCGCTCTTTCGATTTCAAAAAATACACCTTGTTCTTGAGCCAGGGCAAGTGATTTTTCCAGCTCGCTAATGGCAGCGCTAGTATCGCCATGCTGTTGATAAGCCGCACCGAGATGATAACGGACTGCAGCATCCTTTGGAGCCACTTCCACAGCCCTCTTCAAGGCAGGCAGTGCTTTTTCCAAATCACCTGATTTCAAGTGCACCCAACCGTAGGTATCCTGGACAGCAGCATTAGGGGAATCCTTAAAACGCTCGACCAGCGCCAAGGCACGCGCGATGCTCTCCTTGTCGTCGGCCTGGTGGGTCACGAGCAAGTCAGCTAAATTATTAGCCGCTTCGTCATTCTCCGGAAATTCATTGACAATCTCCTGGTATGCATCGATCGCTTTGCCAAAGTCCCTTTTAACAACATAGAACTTCGCTCGTTCGACCATCAGCTGCAGGTTGTCGCCCAATGCGGAAAGACCATTCCGGTAGGTCATCTCAACCTCAGCGTCTTTTCCCTGGTCTGCATACAATCGGGCCAACAGCGCGTAAGCAAGGGCGTCTTTAGGGTTGCGTTTTAGTTTTTCCTGCAACAGTTTTTCCGCCTCAAGCCAATTTTTTTCCGTCGCATAAGCCATGGCCAAAACCTGGTAGGCCACATCCAAATTGGGGTTCTTCTGTAATAAGGATTTTAAATAGGCGATTAGTTCCCTCTGATGTCCCGTCTTTTGATAAGCTTGGGCCAACGACAAGAGGGCACCCGGAACATTTGGATTCTTATTCAAAACCTCCTTATAGAGTTGGATGGCTTCGTCATGCTGTTCCTGATTCATGGCCAAGCTTGCCGCCCACATTCTCGCGGCCAATTCTGCCTGCGGCAATTTCTTCAGCGCCGTGATGGCCTCTTGAGCACCAAGCCAATCCTTTTTGGCAAAACGCAGTTGAATGTTAAGCTCGAGGATTTGCGAATTGCCAGGATTGTATTTGACGGCTTTGCCGACTATTTCCTCTGCCTGCGCCCACTCCCTGCGTGTCATGAGTTGGTTGGTCAGAGGCAGCAAGGCTGCGAGGTTTGAGGGTTGAATTTTCAGGATTCTCCGCCACGTCTCCTCGGCCTTATCCATCGCCCCCTGAAGCTCGTATGCTTGCGCCATCATCAGCAACGCCCGCTCGAAATCGGGTCGATTCTCAAGCACTCGATTCAAGTCGTCGAGTGCCGCATTGATATCCTTCTCCGCCATGCGAATGGAGGCTCGCATCATCAGCGCTTCGTAGTTCCTGGGCTCCTTAAGGATGACCTCTTCCAGTAGTGTTTTGGCCATTGCAGAGTCGTTCTGTACCCATGCCAGTTCGGCCAATTTGAGTTTTGCTGATAAGCCTTCCTTACCAAAAGCATCCGAGCTGACGACTTCCTTCAGCAGTGCCGTGGCCTCGGGATAGCGTTTAAGGTCGGCATAATGCGCGGCGATTCGAAACTTTAACCTTACTTGATCTGGCTGGGCCTGTATGAATTCTTTGAGAGTGGATTCCGCGCGTGACTCGCTCTGCCGTTCGATGACATCCACCAGCTTGAGTTTGAGATCGATGTCGTCCGGAGTATTTTCGCTAGCCGTGCGCAGCGTTTTTTCTGCGTCTTCCCAGTGTTTTTCCGCGATATATGCCGAGGCCAATATATCGACTGCTTCGGTCACTCCTGGATTTTTGGCTGTGAAGCTTTTCAGATAGGCGATTAGGTCGGATCGATGTCCCGAGGATTCATACAGTTGGGTCAAGGCCACCAGGCTCTGTAAGTGATCAGGCTGGACGGCAAGCACATCCTGATAATCTTTTATGGCCTCATTGGTACGGCCCTGCTGGGCAGCCAGGTACCCTTCCCAATATTTTGCCGCGTTGACGGCTTGAGGGATTCTTTTTAGTTGATCAACGGTTGTTCGCGCGCCCACCCAATCCTTTCTGGCCGCCTTCAGCTGGATGAGCAATTCGAAAGGAGCGGGCGCATTGTTGTTTGCCTTCGCGGCCTTGGTCGATATTTCCTCGGCCCGCGCGTAATCACCACGTTTAAGCAATTCAATGGCGAGAGGCATCATGGCAGCCATGTTGTTCGGATTGATTTCGAGTACCTTGCGCCATTGGCTCTCGGCAACCTCCGTTTCCCCTTTCAATAAGCTAGCCTGTGCCATCAGAATCATCGCTTGTTCGAAATTGGGCCGATCCCGCAAGACAATGCGTAAATCAGAGATCGCGCCATCGGCATCATTCTTGTTAAGGCGCATGCCCGCCCGCAGAAAAAGAGCATCACTATTGTTTGCGTCGACGTTCAATACCTCTTCCGCTAAGCGTTCGACCTTGGTCGTGTTCTTTTGTAGCAAGGCAATCTGTGCGAGTTTGACTTTGGCCGCTACACCGTCTTTCCCAGCCTCATTGGCGGCGGCGATTTCTTGCAAAATTACTTCGGCATCCGCCAGATGCTGACGTGCGACGTAATAATCGGCGAGGCGGAATTTCAACTGCGCATCTTTTGGCGACTGTGCGATGAAATCTTTCAACGTCTTTTCCGCCTGCTCGCCATTGCGTAGTCCGATCAACTCGACCAGTTTCAATTTCAGCTCGGTCTCCGCCGGATAGATGTTGATGGCTTCGCGCAACGTGCTCTCGGCTTGATCGAATCGACCCAGTTCGTTCAGTAGATTTGCCAAGGAAGAACGCAACCCGACATCTTCGGGATGTTGGGCAATCAGGGCTTCATAATCATGCACAGCCTCGTCGAAGTCTTTGCTATCAATTTCCAGACGTATTTTCAACAAACGCAAGTCGACATCATCGGGATGTTGTTCGATACCCAACTTCAAGGCCGCAACGGCATCGTCATTTTGCTTGTCGGCTGCCAGAATAGTAGCCTTCAAACCCATGGCATCCGCGAGGTATGGTTGTTTCGCCAGCACCCGCTCCACCCCTTGCATAGCCTCGATCTTCTTACCCTGCCGGAATTGAATCGATGCCTCCATTAACAATGCGGTGGGATTTTCCGGACTTAGCTGCAATGAAATTTTTACTTGCTCGGCAGCCTTATCAAGTTGCCCTCCCGAAAGGAAAATCTGCCCTAGCTTGAGTTGGCCATCCAAATGCTTGGGATCAATTGCGACAGTCTCGAGGATATTACCCAGCATTCCTCCCCAATCCTCTTTCTTTTCATCGAGTAAAGCGAGGCGGAAATAGGCATCCGCCAATTTGGGGTCGAGTTGTAATGCATTCTGGAATTGGACGCGTGCACTTTCCAGATCCCCTTTTTCGAAAAGCGCCTTGCCTTCCTCAATATAGTGCTGTGGCTCTTCTGTCCCGCAACCAGTCAGTATCAGAAAAAGGCAAACGGCAAAGCGCTTTGCAAGACGTGATTGCTTTGGAAAGCTAAACTTGGTATTTACGGAATGATCCATAGTATTCATATTAAGGTGAGTGAAAACAGGACAGCCGAAATTGTATATCGTTGCATTACTTCATACGGGGTTACCCCATTGAATTTAACAAATAACAAGGCACTTGTATCGTGCTTAATTTGTTTCATTATATCCCTTTCGAACCGAGATATTCAGGTGTAATTTTGATCGCTAAATGATCGAAGTCCATCAACACCGTTGCGCATCTAACGCCTTTCGGTCTTGACCCAACCCTGCTGCCTTTTGATGAGGAAAGTGACATAGAGTGGTATTTTGCGAAGTATATAAAAAGGTGCGCCACACAAGGTTTTAAACGATAGGGTTGCTTGTCCAAACCGGTACCAGGCAACGAAAACCGCAGCGGCAAAAATTCCGCTTGAACTCGCCATGATCCCAAAAGGCGTTGTATTGCCGAGAATGAATGTCAGAAAAAGGGTAATGCTCAACATGGCAACCAGGCACAATCCCAATGCACTCAAAGGAGGAACGGACAAATCAAGCGCCATGGCCAACAATGATGCGTCGCGTCGCTGTAAAGCCATTTTTAGCAATTTAGGCGTTTCAGCGAATATTGTCGCAAGGTGGCCATGTTCCCAGCGTTTTCTTTGACTGGCAACCGCATGTTCCGATGTTGGAAATTCGCTGGTCACCAACGCATCTGGACAGAAAGATGGAGAAAAGTTCAGTAACGCCAGATCGATACCTAATTTCATATCCTCAACCATATTGCCGTGCGCAAGATCGGCCTGACGTAAAAGGGCCCAGGGAAAGGCCATGCCGGTGCCCATTAGTTGGCAAGGCAAGCCCAAACGCTTTAACCCTAAGGGCCTGACCTGATTTTTGACCAGCCAGGCAAACTCGGCAATCGCCTGAGTTATGGATTTGTTTGCAGGCGCTTGCATCAGATAAAGCGCCTGTACCGGTTTATTTTCGATTTCGACCTGGCGTGTAAGAACGTCTATGCAAGATGGTGACAACTGACAATCGGCATCGATGATGATGACAATTTCAGGTGGATCATTATCTGCCAGGAAATGCAGGCCGTAATTAAGTGCATAGCCTTTGCCGAGTTGGGTTTTATCTTTGCGTTCGATGACTTCAGCCCCATGCGCTTTCGCCAAGTCTGCCGTTTTATCTGTGCAATTATCCGCAACTACCAACAATCGATCGGTATTAGTGAGTTGAGGCAGGATAGAGTTCAAGGTATCCACAATCACCCGAGCTTCGTTATGGGCCGGCATTAAAACGGCAACGCGAGGTCTGCGGCCTGATGGGTGTTTTAACGAGCTAGTAGTGCCTGATGCCAGCAAAACCTCCAAAGCGAACACTAGTGTTGGAATCGCCAAAAGGCAGGAAAAGGCTATCAGCAAAGTATTAATAAAATCCATACAACATCTTGAATCCAGAACGTTTAAAAACCACTCCTTTCTCACACAGGGAGAAGGTTAGGATGAGGGCTATCAAACATAAATTACAAATTTATACCCCTCACCCCAACCCTCTCACGGCGGGAGAGGGTTGGGGTATGACAACCTCCAAAGGAAAATTATTTTGGGTGTGAAACTATATCCTCCGGCGGTAAGCCGCACACACCAGCAAACAATTCGCTCAGCTTCCCTGCTTCCGTAACAATCGCATGCCGCTCCAACACCCGCTGGCGGCCACGTTTACCCATTTCAGTCAAAGTCTCAGGCGAGGCTTGCAATGCCTCTCGCATGGCAGTCGCAAACTCATCCACCGAACTTGCAGGTACCAGCCAACCGTTTACTCGATTTTGTACTAATTCCGGAATGCCCGCGACATGGGTAGCAATCACTGGTCGCTGTAATGCCATAGACTCCATGAGTACCACCGGTATACCTTCCGCGAAGCTTGGCAGCACCATCGCTCTGCATTCCAGAATCAAGCGCTGCACTTCCTGACTACCCTGCCAGCCAAGGAAGCGGATAATATCTTGCAAGTCAAGTTCTCTGACATATGCCTCAAGTTCTGTCCTTATTATGCCATCACCGACAATAAACAGTTTGAAAATGACGCCTTGGCTTTGAAGGCGCGCAGCCGCATCTACCAATATCGTTAGCCCTTTTTCGGGATCTAGCCGTCCAACATAAATCAGATTAAGCGTTTCAGTTAGAGTTGGCACAACACTGTGCAAAAAAGAGCTATCCAGTCCACAATGGACCACTTTCAGTTTGTGCCACGAATCGTGAGGCGAAAATAGCATGCACTGACTTTTGCCAAAATCACTGATGCATACTGTCAACGCGGATGCAGCTATTTTCTTGCCTAATCCCCAAAGCTCGGCATCAAAGAATTCATGGGGACCATGTACAGTCATGCTAAAAGGTATGCCTGCTAATACCGATGCAAGCATGGCTACGGTGCCCGAATTCATTGCTATGTGATTGTGCAGCAGCTTAACATCGCGCTTAAGCAACTGATCAGCCAAACAGGAGGCTTCCATCAAATAGATAAAGTGCCATAAAGCCGATTTGATCCCGGGCGATCGAATTTTCCTCGCCTGGTTTATGGCGCGAGCCATTCGCAGCGGATATCTCAAGGCCATGCCGAAGAAGGTGGCGCCCAAGCGCCAAGCGCCCTGTTCGAGAATATAAAAAGTGGCGGCTTGTTCACGTAATATGTCTTCGGATACTTGCTCTCCCGCATCAGCGCGGCGTATTGAAAAGGTATGCACGGTCCAGCCAAGTCTGCGCAGTTCCTCAACCTCGCGGCGAATGAATGTATCACCAGCGCGGGCATAAAATCCCGTCAGATAGGCAATAGGTGATTTAGAATCAGATTCCACCACGACGGCAGTATTTTTATCGAGCATTACAAATTTTTTATGCTTGCTGAAGAGGGAGTGTCGGAGTAGGGCTCAGCAAGAGGCTGGGCTGAATTTAACGGTAAATATTCACGCCAAAGGCTAGTGTCACAATTGGCTGCCTTGAAACGGCAGACTAATCGGTCTGGAGAAAATAGTCCGGGGACGTATTTTTCCCAACCTACCAGTTTTGCCAGCGGATAGACTAGATGGGCAATCCCTGTCAGCAAAGCATAAGGCAGGGGAAGCATGAAACGGAAGCGACCATTGC
Organism: uncultured Gammaproteobacteria bacterium; assembly: GCA_963848675.1. Lineage (GTDB taxonomy): Bacteria > Pseudomonadota > Gammaproteobacteria > Methylococcales > Methylomonadaceae > CAWKEY01. The sequence goes on along the minus strand of CAWKEY010000019.1, from coordinate 30,833 downwards.
TGCGTCTCAAGCAACAAGCAAGTGCCCATGCTGTGATGGAATCGTCGTCCACCAGATTGCATGTTAACCCATTGGGCAGATCGGCCGAACATGCAGAAGCTAACGCGTCTGCAACGTGTTTGACATTTACAATGCGGAGCTGGCGCCGAGGTGCTATCACAAATTGCACAGGCCCCATAAGAGGTCCTAGATCGGCGGCATCAAAATTATCAGGCGAAACAACACCGGCAGGACGCAAAACCGTTAAATTTATGTTGTATCGTTCGCAGAGCGATCGAGCGAGCAATTCCTGTTCGGTCTTGGCCAGAGAATATGGACCTTGCTGGCACGCCGGGTCCTGCACGAGAGGTGAAGATTCGTTCAGGAAGTTTGTGACTTTTGACCAGTCGTAAACGGATAAACTGCTGGCTAGGATCAATCGGAAGACATTAGTTTTGTGCATGGCTTCGATCACATTCTGAGTACCCTCAACCATGACGTCATGCATGCTACTAATATCGCCCCAAACAATACCAGCCAGATGGATCACTGCATCGACGCCCGGCATCGCTGCCATCAAGGTAGCTGGCTCGGTAACATCGGCAACGACTCTTGTCACCGCGTCTTTTCCATCAAAAAGGTCTGGCTTCTCGGCGTGTCGTACCATGGCTAGAACTTTATGTCCACGGTTGCATAATTCGGCAACAACTGCGCGGCCAATAAAGCCGTCGGCTCCAGTCACTAAAATATTCAAGGATACGACATTTGTTTGTGTCATTTAGCCCAGTCCATCGGAGTTATGGGGTCGAAGCTTGTTTTAACGTGATAGGGCCCATTGGCGTTGCCGGCATTGTGAATAGCCAAAGCCAACTCGGTAACATGAAGCGAATATCTCGATGACAAACGACTCTGACGATTTTCCTGAATAGATCGTGCTAATTCCGCAACCCCTCTACTGAAATCCATGCTCTGTGAGCCACGCGGCTTAATGTGCGGATTTTTGTCCCCAAGTAATGGGAGATGTTTCTTGAACGGGCTAATGAGCATTTTGCGCCGTATGTTGATGAGGCGCCGCACATATACTGGAGAACGATAGCGCCACGTATCGTCGAGGTGCAACGTGCCCTCGCGACCGAAGATTCGCAAAGTATGATCGTGTTTGGCGATGATGCTGCAAGTCAAGCGAGCCACCATGCCGGAGACAAATTTCACGCAGGCCACGGAAAAGTCGGGGGCATGACGAGTGAGTGGCTCGTCGGTTTCCTTATCGATGATCTGCTCGGAGGAAAATGCTGTTACGGATACGGCGGGGCCAAAGAAGGCCGGCAACCAACCTAGCACGTATCCTGCATGTTCCAGCGTACAACCGACCTCGAATTCATCGTGGGCCGGCCAGGGATTACCGGAGGCGCTAAACCACTTGCGGTAGGGCATACGATGCACCAAGCCATCGTCCATCTCAGCGTACACAGCGTAAACGTCGCCAATTTTTTCCTCGCGCAGGGCTTTCCAGAGTGTCTGTGCGCTTTCGCCGAGCAAACTGCACGGCGCACAGGATATCTGCAGGCCACGGCTTTCCGCCAGTTCGACTAGTTCCTCAGCATCCTTGAAGCGCATGGCCAACGGTTTCTCCGAGTACACATGTTTGCCGGCCAGCAGGCAGGCTTTGGCAATTTCATAATGCGCATCCGGATTGGTCAGGTTCAACACGATTTGTACGCCTTGATCATCCAGCAACTCGCTTAAAGTCCGATAAACCGGCACGCCGTGAAAACTGCCAAATCGACTAGCACGCTGCTCGTCTTTATCCATAACACCCAACAAAACCAATTCCGGATGTAGTTTCAGGGTTGCCAGATAATAATCGGCTACAAATCCACAGCCGATAATTGCGATATTCATGTTGAACTCCCAGGCATGCAATCAAATCCGATAGGCCACGAACACCAACGCCACAACAAAATCATTAAATCCATAAAGCGAAACGCAAAAACCAAAGTCCGGAAGAAGCGCACGGCATTGCCTGACAACTGCCTGTCAATGATCCCAATGAACGCTGGTGCCGGGGTTTTGACGATAAATTTCGTTATTTCGGCTTCCGCGTGATCTGCCGCATCCACAAGGCGGCCAGGCGCCGGGCGAATGGCAAAACGGCTTACCCGCCAGCCGAGACTTTCCAGCGCCAGAATCTCGCGGCGAATGAAGGAGTGGCTGACAGCCGGATATTGGTTGATGAAGTAGCCGATATTTAGGGAAGTGGTCATGGGTCAACTTTTAGCTTTCAGAATTATCGTAATTTCTGCAATGTCTTAATGACTGAGGAAATCCCTGCAGCGATTGTTTGATGTAAAGTGATGTTGGTGATTGATCAAATTTTTGACTAATTAGCGTTTCGCTGAGGTTAAACATCAACCATCCATCTCTTTACGACACGTAATTTATTTAAAATTGATTTACCCATTGGAATGCTTTGCACCAAAGCTCGAATGCCAGTGGCTTTGGGCCCATGGCCTGCAAGATCAGAGGTCGAGTCGCTCTGGACGCATATAGCTGGGGAAGCAATCAATGTAACGATATCCTTGTTCTGTTTCCGAAACAGAGATATTACGCTGTCAACGCCTATATCAACCTGGGGTCTCTGCCGAGCGACTTGCGCCGCGTAGTCCTCAAGGTACTCAATCAGTCGATCGAACAAACTCCCATTCACTGCGTAGCAATGGTTCCCGATTATTTTTTCGGGGTAAGATACTAACTGTACAGGTTGATTTCGTAATCCCTGGATAAGATGGCCAAAATAAACAACCCCCCATTCTCGCGATCTCAGATCATCAACCAGTTTTACCTGATTTTTGATGAATCGCCTGGATATCAACAGATCGTCTTCCATTATCAGAACGTTATTGAGATTATCCTTTTTGGCTTGTTTAATCACACCCAGATGGCTGAGGAAACACCCCCTCCAACCAATATCCGGAAATCCTGCTGGCTCTTCAGGTCTTATAGCGGAAAAAACCTCCACCTTGCCGGGACAAAAGTTTATTCCTGCGCGCCCAAGCTCTTTGGTGACCGAGTTTAGCCGGTCCTTTCTGTAGGGAAGATTTATTACGTAAATCCTGTCAAAAAAATCCACTATCTTCATAACATTCCTTGAACTAATTAGAGAAAAAACCTGTAAAGAAGTCAGGTGTAATTTTGCATAACAATAATCCGAGCTGGCACGCCCACAGCGGTTGCGTTTGGGGGTACGTTCTCCAATACCATACTCATCGCACCGATCTTGGCGCCGTCACCTATCGTGACATCCCCGAGAATTTGTGCATAAGCACCGAATTCCACATCAATCCCTATAACCGGCACCGGTCCATCAAGCTTGCGATTACCAACGGTCACCCCCTGCCGCAAGGTACAATTTGCCCCTATTCTGACATCGGGATGAATGAAGATATTTCCAAAATGGTAAAATTTTAAGCCCTCGTCCGATCTCAGCTTCTTTCGGCAGGATTATCCCGGTAACGGTCTCCGTCAAACGAAATGCAAGCTAATAAAAGCGCGTGGCGATTTTTTTTTGCCATGCCTGACCGCATGCGATCGATATGCCTACCTAGTCGATAAACGGCTAAGGCCCAGATAGATTGTTCGCACAACCAAGGTCGCTTGGGGTAACGGGGCAAATCGGCCAGCCATTCTGCATATGACATAATGCGCTATTTGTATTGAATTAAGGTTGCCGTTTGCTTGCATTGGCTACGCCAATGGTATTTAACGATGCCGGAAAATTGAGGAATTTTCATAACCATGCAAGCAACGGCATAAAGCCATCGGTCAGCATTGGAAAACTCTCTCTTCGCGTTACTAGCCCATATGCGGCAGGCATTCAACGGATACACCAGCCAAAGCAGCATCGCCCAACCGCTGACAAAAATACCTGCCAAAGTGGCAACTAAAGGCAAGATGCCGCCCCAAACCACAGCGCTACGTCTCTCACGTTCCCATGCAGCAGCATCTTGGCCATTGGCAAAACTAAACCCAGATTTGACAGCACGAATCCACCATTGCCCGAATGACTCCATACCTGAATCGTGAATACCCATCAGGTTTGAAAGAACATGCAATTTCCAGCCGTCTTCCACCAAACGCCCGTAGAGCTCCGGATCAGCACCCGCAATCAAAGTTTCGTCATAACCTCCGGAAGCGGCAAAAGCACACACCCGCATTAAGCCCATTCCACCCAGACGGCAAGGCTCGGCGTTGTCTGTCGCTCCCCAGCGCCACTCCATATCGCATAAACGGCGATAAATATTCTCATCGCGGTCCTTCTCGCGCAGTTGACCACAGACGAAACACACCTCGGGATGCTCTTCTAAATGTCTGTGAGCGGCTAAGATCCAGTGTTGATCCAATTCCGTATCGCCATCGAGAAACTGCAAATAGCGCAAGTTTGGAAAACGCGACAATAAAACATTGGCACCTTCATTACGTGCACGCGAGGCATTGATGGGCTTGTCGTCCGATAGCACGATGACCTCAACACCAAGACTGCTAGCCAGCTCAGCACTATTATCCTTTGAGCGCGAATCGACATAAATCAAGGGCGACCCGGGGGATATTGCCGCCGACAAAGTACTTGGCAAACGCGCACCCTCGTTGAGGCCGATCACCACCACGCCGACGTCAGAGCAAATAATATCTTGCTGCATACCGACAGCTCGCATATTGGGCTTTATTGACGCATCGTTATTCATTGAATGTCAAGAATTAATAAGGTTTATTGGATTTCGCGGTTAATCGGCTTGGTCCCGGTACGGAATGTCCAGATATCCCGCCAGGCGCTTACTGCTACTGAAGGGGGCCTGTGTTGCAATATTTCTCTTGGCAAATGTATCAGGCGGCCTAAAGTCCATAACACATTGGCCAGAATAACACCGGCTAATCCATAGTATTTTTGGAAATAGCGAGTTCTGGATTCATAGTAAAAAGCCGGCTGACGGGCAAGCTGTTTCGCCGACCAGCCTTTATTCAAGTGAATCACTTTTGCCTGTGGCAAATAATAAACCTGCCAACCCTTGGCCCGGGTGCGTCGACAATAATCATTGTCTTCCCGATACATGAAATAGCCGTCATCCATAGGGCCGATGTCATAATAGGCAGCGCCACGTATCAGCACACACACGAAACTGAGCCAGTCCACCTCCCGCGCGGCCCCTCCGGGCAGCAGGGCTACTTCTTGAACACCAAAACAACCGAATAACTTTGTCAGTGGTCCGGTTTTCGCCGTAGCCAAAAATTCATTCCATGGCGTACGATCGACAAAGCAACTCACTTGCTCCGAACCATCTTCACCCAGCACTAACGGTCCGAGCAGTCCACGTTTTGCATCACCATGCAAGGTCACCCACATTAACGAAATGGCCCCCGGAACAACTTCGGCATCGCTATTTAATAACAAATAAGCCTCGGCGTTTACGTTGTTCATAGCGAAATTGTTGCCATAAGAAAAACCACCGTTGTAATCGGAAGCCAAAATTTCGATACGACCCGGCCATGATTCAGAAGGCAACGCAATATTAAGAAATTCGAGGGAACCATCGTTCGAACAGTTATCGACAACGTAAATAGCGTCTCGCTTTGGGTCCAATTCGCCGTAAAGCGATCGTACGGCAGCCATTGTGAGCTCAGGCGTTTTGTAATTGATGATGACCGCGGCTATGCGAACTGCAGGTTTCATAAAAACATCCTTCTGCATTTAATGTATTTCTTTCAAAACAAATAAAAATATAACACCGTTATTCACAGCAACTAGCTAACATAATAACGGACCAATCGTTAATATATAATTCTAATTTTTCAACAATTGATGAAAACGATAGAATCTGTGCCCAAGCATTATTAATAGCACATAGTACACGTTGCTCAATTTAGATAGCCGAGTAATAAAAATGTATTGGGCAAGAACTTTAAATCTATTTTTCATATCTCCGTTCTCCAGAGCTGAAAAATAAGCTATGTCTTGCAACGCATTCTTTTTTGATTTAATTAAGGATTCCCAATTTTCTTTTGAAACGTAGTCATCAAAGAAATTAAGCATGTCGCGCTCTTGATACCTAAGAACCAGCCGGTTACTGTTTTGAGAGGCTCCACTGTCATGGCGATGATAAACCGCCATATACTTTTCCCCGTCATAAAATAGCCGACCATGGCACGCAATCCACCGATTTAAAAATCTATCGGCAGAAATAAAATAGGGTAGCCGATCAAGCGGTATATTTTTTAGCACGTCTGTTTTAACAACTAAGCTCACTGCATGAAAAGTCCAACCGCAAAAAAGCTCATCGAAATCAAGTTCGCAAGACTCCTCTTTCCCAAAAGGCGAATCTTCGCCAGTAATAAGATTCCTTTTAATCACATTATGCGAATGTGCAACATATTCTTTATTTCCTTGAAGAAATTCTAACTGGCTGTCGATTTTATCGGGATCGGTCCATTTATCATCGCCTTCGCAAATTGCCAAATAATCTGAATCAAAACAAGCTTGCAGAACGCGAATAAAATTACGCTGAATTCCATAATTTCTGTCCGATGGCAACAGAAGAATTTTATCTGGGTACTTTCGGGCATATCCTTCACATATCTGTCTTGTTGCATCGTTACCATAATCTTCACCGATTATCAAACGAAGTTTAAATTGGCCCCGTTGCGCCATAACACCCTGAATCGCTTCGGCAATATATTTGCCCTGATTATAGGCAATCATCAAGACACTGACAGTAGGTAGCGCCGAATGTAAATTTACTGTATTTAATTGAAAGTTGTTATTAATATTCATTCTTCCCCTTGACTAGACAACTGATTCTTTATGGCGCAACAACTGTAAAGTTTCTCTGACCGCTTGCAGACGGATTATCGTGGCCATAAACAAAAATAAGATTGCGCCGCTCATAACCTGCAAAAATAATGTCTGATAAGTTTCAAGATTTACATTAATACCAATTAAGTGCACGGACACAGCCATTAAAACAGACAAAATTAATGTTAACCCAAAATCTGCAATCTGTTTAAAAGGCCCATATTCAAGATATTTATTCGTGTAATACGCATTTATTAAAAAAGCTACAAAACCAAAGGCAGCCTGACTCCAGGCAATACCAAGAACACCATAAAACACACCCACCAATAAGAAAGTACAACCGATAATTTTTTTAATTACTTCTAGCCGAAAAAACAAACCCGAATGACCTAGCGCCTTAAGAATGCTCAAATTAACAACATGTAGTGGCCAGAATATACCGGCAATACATAACACTTTAAGAAACGCAGCTGCAGGTAACCATTTTTCACCAAACAAAACATCAATAACATTGTCTGCCGTAGCCAATAAACCCAGCATTATCGGTAAATTGATCAACATAATGCCTCTTACCGCCAAGCGAGTGCCCCTTAGCAGCCTGTCTTTATCATTGGCAGCCGCAGAAAATACCGGAAAAGCCACTTTGTTTAAGCTGATGGAAAGCACGTCTGCCGGAATTTGTTTTGTATTATCAGCCCTGTTATAGAAAGCCAACTCACTTATGCCAAAAAACTTGCCGATCAACACTGAGTAAATTCGGTTGTAGGCAATATCCAATAAAGCTGAAAACATTAGATAACTACCGAATCCGAATAATTTACGCACTGAGTTGCGACTAAAACCAAATATAGGTCGCCATGGACTGAATATCCATAACAAGAGGGTCGAAAAAAAACTGGCAGCAACCGCCTGCCAAGCTAATGCCCATACCCCAAAGCCTTTAATCGCCAACACGATGGCGACCGCACCGGAAATTGCAGAGGAAACGCCACTGATCATCATGGGCTTCTTAAAATCCAGGCGTTTATTGAACAATACCAAATGGATACTACCCAAGGCGTTCAGAAACAAACTGATGGCCAGTATAGTGGTCAAAGGGATAAGAACCGGATAACCGAATAAGTTGGCGATCCAAGGAGCAGATAGCCAAAGTGCCAATGCAGCCATAGCCCCCATGCCTAGATTGATCCAGAAGACAGTCGATTCGTCGATAGCGGAAGCGGTTTGATGTTTCACTAAAGCCGAGGAAAAACCACCGTCGATAAATACGCTGGCAATGCCGGTGAAAAGATAAAGCAACGCAATGGTGCCGAATTCCTCAGGACTCAACAGCCTGGCCAAGGTAACGCCAACAACAAACTGCATACCCTGACGCATAAAAACATCGGCACCGCTCCAAATGGCTGCCTGAATTGACCTTGATTTCAGAGAGCCGCCTTGTTTAATTATGGTAAGTGCTTTAGTGTTAGTTCTATTTGTGCGTAACCTATTAATAAGCTTTTTTCCAACAGTTATACCCGGCTGCTCAATACCATGGAAAATCAAGATTGCAATCAAATAGCTGCATAGCGAAACAAACAACCATACAAGGCCAACACGATGGGCAGGATTTAATTCTTGTAAAATAGGATAGCGCGCTATGATTAATCCACTTAAAGCAATAAAAAAACCATGAAAAAGATATACGGAATAGGCTGCATCTGATCCTAGATGCGCTATTTTACTGCCTAAAAGCCTACGTAATAGCGCTACTGGCCGCCATTTTAAATTTTCGTTTTGAACCGCCAATATAGTTATAACTATCGACAATAAAACTAAAACTTCTCTACCGTAATATCTCATTTGATATAGTGACAACAATAGCGCCAACGCAACGTAGGCTTTTTTAAAACGGATAGACAATCTAGAATTAAAACCAATTTCAAATAGAATTATTCCTATCAAGAAATAGGGAAGTTTTATAAACAATAACGATGGCTCTGGATATAAGAGCCCTATCCCTTGCAACCATGCAATCTTGTTTATAATGTAAACAACTATTATTGAAGCAACCGCCAGAGTTAAACTAACTTTAAGACAACCGTATCTACGCATACCCAAATAAATAAATGGAAATGCCAGATAAAATTGCATTTCCAAACTCAAGCTCCAATCCGGGAGAAAGGTGGAAAATGAATATTTAGGCAGAAGGCCAAAAATAAAGGAAATATGCAGAAGGATGTTCTCGACGTTTAGATGGATGAGTTTTGGATCATAAACCGCGTCGCGTTTCCACTGTTGAGGATTGATATCTCGCCAGATTGAGTACCCATTCAAATAATAGTCCGATAAACATATCACCAATAACAAAGCAAGGTAATAAGCAGGAGCCAAACGAAAAAAACGCCGCATCCAAAACAAAATCCATGACAAAGGTCTAGCGAGTGGTTCACTGACTTCGCGCACATTGGCGTTTAACGCCATCAAATAGCCGGAAATAATCATAAAAAGATCAACAGCCATTTTGGGATTTGGTATCGGCAAGCCATACCACCCTCCCCAAATCATGCAATGCGCAGTCATCACCCAGAAAGCTGCCAGCGCCCTTAAGCCATTTATAAAAGATATTTCGCGAGTCACTAAACTCCCTCGCGCGAAGATTTTAAAAAAACTGCTTCCTGCTGTATTTCCTCCAGAAACTGCTGTTCAAGCTCCAGCAATTTACGACTTCTGTCTTTGATCCGTTTGGCTGGAATTCCGGAATAGATGCCCCAGCCATCCAAGCTTTTAGATACCAGGGAATGAGCCCCAACCGCTACGCCTTCCCCCAAAACGACTTTGGGTAAGATGACTGAGGACGCGCCAACAATGGAATGCCTTTTCAACACAACCGATCCACCTTTAACACCTGTGTATTTGGCTGGCACAGTAGGGTTAGTCATATAACGACCGCTAAAGTCATCTGACTTGGTGTAGACCTGCACCCCCCAGGACAATCCAGAAAAATCTTCCATGGTTATGCCGGCGCCCGCCAGCAAAGCACAGTAACCCCCAATATGAATATAAGAACCCAAATCGATGCGACCGTTGCCGGCTGCCACTAACGTGCAATAACCGTCAATACGCACGTTATCGCCAATGGCAATGTTTTCAGCACCGATGATGGTGCAATTACGCGCAATCCTGACATTGTGCCCCAAGGCACGAAAGCCCTCTCCTGCCAGTTCTTCTTCGGTATAGTGAGTAGGGCCAAATAATTTGCTCATTGTGTTATCCGTAGTTGATCTCAATCCCTTAAGACGCCTGCAGCTGTGCCATAGCACCTGCTTGATCCGTTTGAGACAATAAGTGCAGTATGTTCAAAATGATTTGAATGTGTTCTAGTTCCATGGCAGTACCGGTAGGCAGGACGATAACCCGGTTGGCAACTTTTTCAGTATGCGGCAGCATCAAACCAGCATGCGGATAATAGTCACGGTATGGCTGCATATTGTGGCAACCTGGCCAGAAATACTTACGCGCCAGAATGTTTTCGGCGTGTAATACTTTGACGATTTGATCACGGGATAGCGGGAATTCGTCGCCAACTTCCATCACGATGTATTGATAGTTGCAGCGCTCGTTTTCATCGTAGCTTAAGAGGCTGAGACCCGGAATGGCGCTGATGCCTTCTTTATATGACAAGTAATTACGCCGGTTGACCGCCATGAATTCATCCAGGCTGTCCAGGCCGGTCAGCCCCATGGCCGCGCAAATTTCCGTCATCTTGCCGTTGGTCCCGGGATAAATCACGTTGTCGTAGCCGGCAAACCCGAAGTTCTTCATCAAGCGAACCTGTTTGGCGAAATCGTCGTCGTTAGTGGCAATGGCGCCGCCTTCAAAGGTGTTGAAAAACTTGGTGGCGTGAAAACTGAACACTTCGCAGCGGCCGAAGTTACCGATCATGCTACCGCCGTGGCTGCACGAAAAAGCATGAGAGGCATCGAACATCAATTGCAAACCGTGCTCGTCGGCCACCGCTTGCAGGCCTTGGATGTCGCAAGGCCTTCCCCATAGATGAACTCCGATGATGCCGCTGGTGCGGGGCGTAATCATGCGACGCACTGCTTCGGGGTCGAGGCTGTGGGTGCCAGGGTCGATATCGGCAAACACGGGTGTGATTTCCTGCCATTGCAGGGCGTGTGCGGTGGCCACAAAGGTATAGGACGGCACGATGACTTCGCCGGTCAAACCCAATGCCCGAATCGCGATTTCCAGGGCGATGGTGCCGTTACACATTGCGATGCAATTTTTTACGCCCAAGTGCTTGGCAAGCGCCTCCTCGAACTGCTGAACCATAGGGCCGTAATTGGAAAACCAGCGCCGATCGAAAATGCCGTCCAAGCGTTCCATGAATTTCTCCCGATCGCCGATATTGGGACGGCCCACATGCAGCGGCTCCGAAAAGGCTGGTGGCGCTTGGTTGATGGCAAGGTCGTTGACGGAGTTAAAGGTTTTCATGAGATTAATGTTTAAATTACATTGGTTGAGGCACGAGAGATCCGTGTGTTTTCAATTTTCTTGCTATCCTTCTTTCGACTGCGATTTGCTGCGTTCTACCCAGCAAGGCACCAGCCATCAGCCAGGTCCAGGGTGTCATGGTGTTATTAGGCAATAAATCCAGCACGTTGATGCCGAGAAGCAGCGTGACTGCTGCCATAATCACAGCCTCCCTGCGCGACTTGATGTAACGCAATGTCTTCACACAGCTAAAAACCGGCAATGCCAACAGGCCAAATTCGGCAATCAGCCCAATCCAACCGAACGAACCAATCACTTGAATCCAGCGGCCGTCAGTAACACTGAGATCCTTGCCGCTGCGCGGATCGTAAATACGATTACGCCCCCAGGTACCCCAACCAAACCATGGCCGTAGGTTAGCTTTGTCGAGCAACATATCCTCGTTGCGCATTCGGAAATCAAAGGATTCAGCACGGGCCTCGCTTATAGCGCTAGACAGCTCGCTAATTTCTTGAACAGGAAACCATCCCGCACCTCTAGCCAGTGGATATGTCAATGCAATCGACACCATAATTACTGCAAGACGCACTTGAGTCTTTGGCCTACACAGAAATACCACTGTGACTAACGTTCCGGCATACACTATCGATGCCATGCTTTTACACAGCAATAACACCACCATGAGATAACCGGTAATAGCACCACTGGAAAATTGTCCAATTAATGGTCGAATACGTGTTAAGGCAGCTGCAGCAACCACTGCTGTCATGGTAAAAAATGCCACCCATAAACCATGTCCAATAAACACCACCGGTCTGAAACCGCCATCGCGCATCTGTTGCCCAAAACTATGCGGAAAATACCCGTAAATCCAGGTATGCAATTGCGGACTCATTCGAACTTCAAACAGCATGGGTAACGAGTACCACATACTTGCTATCACCAAAATCAATAACAATTGCTCTAAGTCTGTTCCCTTTCTAAAAAATTGGAGCCCAAGTAAAAAAGGCAAGATAAATAAACTCTGCCTGATAACTGCAGACAGTGCATCATAGACCTTCATCCCCTCTATAAAGGTTGGTCCCGCCTCAATCGGGTCTGCGTTCAATATTGCGGTGATAAATGGACTTATAATGTAAATCAACATTAAACCGCGCGCCCAGCTTGATCTAGGCAGCAGAGCAATAGGCCTACCTAACACAAAGCGACATACCAAAAATGCAGCCAAATTCGGCACCGTAACCTTATCTAACGGCGGCACCAATGGTAAATCAACCTCGGTGCCTTTGGGCAACAACAAGTAGGCGCCCAAAATCGACCATAGTGTCGCCCGCACCACAGGCATGCGCTGGTATAGATATAATGTAACCACCGGCCAGGAAAACAGGGCGAGATAAGCAAACCAATTCGGGCTAATAATGAGGCTGCCTTACGCAAAAACAACTCAACGGCCTATCACTCAGGCAATTTGACAATACTGTTAAACCCGACAAAAGGGTTATAGGAATTATCGAACGAAAAAGTATTCCCATATAAACTCCTATTGAGGAGCCGTCATGTAATCCATGACTGCTTTGTATTTTGGCGCAGTCAATGAATCTTGATAGCTTGATTGCAACAGCCCCCAATAACCATTTTGACCATACCTACCGATATGGGAATAAAGATTCATAACACCCACAGAGCTAGCACCAAACGCTTGGTATAACTGATTCCACTGGGCCAGCAAATGAGTATAAGCGCCTGTCATGCGCTGATCTTGGTTGACCGCTGCCAGCTTGGCTATTAAATCAGGCTTGTCAGCGGGCGCCACCGAATGGGTGCCGCCTTCGTATGCCACGAGCTGTAGGCCGCGCGTCTTAGTCTCTGCAAATACTTGTCTGATTATTCCTGGGCTTTTAGATGTTCCAAACAAGTCATTGATGTTGTCGATCTGTAATTTGTTAAATTCCGTCATATCGTCTTTTACTAGCGCATCTAGACTGCTTGTAGAAAAATAAGTAGTAACGGCCCAAGCATCTGCGAATTTATACGCTGGGAACCCATTTGTCGGCCAAGCATCATTTGGCATCTGCCAGTCCATTACGCGCATGGCTCTGCTAAACCAAGCCGTCTGTGAAGTCAGAATACGTACTAGCCGACTTTGCGTTCTTGTCTCGCGCAAATCCGGCTCATTGAATACCTGGTTAAATATTTTAAAAATTTCAACTGCCCGATAGGCATGCCAAGCATCAGATTGCGGCGAAGTTCCTGCTAGTTTTAGCTCTTTCGCTTTGGCTTCGGCATAATTAAAACCAGGGAAACGCGTATTCCAATTTTCGTTTGAATATTCGATGTAACATTTTAAATTTGGCTTCAGCCGGGTTTTGATTAAAGTCGCCAACTGTTTGACGAAAGCATCATCGGCAGCGGTAGGAATATTGATCCAAGGATCGGCATTCAGGGTATTCGCTAACTGAATCATCGTTTCGAATGCAACGCCTGTCAGTGAACCTTGTCCGAGAGTAACTGGCTGGGTGCGGCTAGCCCAAGTTCTATTCAGGAAATCCTGAATATAGACAGTCGGCTGGCTGCCATTTTTTGATATCTCTATTGGATTTTTTAGATATAGGGTACGGGTTTTACCGTCGTACCGATCGATCATCACACGCGGCCATTTGTCATCTATGTTAACCATAGCAACTGTGTTAGCGAATGTAGCTGATTCAGTAGGTGCACTACCAGGCAAAGTAATGCTGTTTGCTGTATGTGAAACCGCCGTTCCGGTATATACCTTTATTGTTTCAGCAACTCTACCCCAATCGATGAAGCGAATAACTGAAAACGGCTTGAGTAGACTCAACCATTTTTCATTAAACGGTTGAGTACGGAATGTGGCTTCATCGTTAACATGCACCATGTGCAAATCGCGGACCGGGTCACTAGAATCCGTTTCTGAAACCTCAACCACTATCCCAGCGGCTGGTCTTGGCGCATCGAATTCTATACGGCCATTCGCTTTTTTGCTTACATTCGTCGCATCCCAACTCAACTTTATTTGTCCTTTACCGCGGTAGAGCAGTACATATCGACCTGGTGCATAAGGCAAGGTAGCATTTGGCCAAAACTTGTCGTTTAAGATGTTAAAAACACTGATCAAACGGAATTTGCAGCCCTCCGGCAGATACTTAGGATAACCGTCCGCATCAAAATCAGGTTGTTGTGGGCAGGGATCATTAGAACCATTCTTTATCACGCCGATTAGGCCGGATTGTATGATCAGGTCCTTAAACGGTACCGCGGCATCCGAATAGCTAAAGTAAGATAAATTAACGCCAATCGGCGCCTTGTTAATATTTCGGGTTGGTGCAGCTTTGTCTGCAGCGGTTGATTCTATAGGTGCAATGACTAGCGGTGATGTCGTCGATGCCTGTTTCCAAGCAACCTCCACTCGTGCATTGCCTGTCGCTTCGAAATATTCCACCTCAACCAGATGTGTTCCGCGGCCGGGATTCACTGCGGCCCGGTATTCCGATCCCGAAGCGTCTTGCCAGTGATCAAGGATGGGGCGGCCATCCAGCAAAATACGTACGCCATCGTCTGCCAGAACGCGAAACTCATAGGGACCCTCCTTGAACTGAAACCGTCCTCGCCAGCGGGCCGAAAAGTTATCCTTAGGTACCCCTCGCGCTGGGCTGCTTTTAGCCCAGTTATATTTGATGTAAGTGTAAGGCGCTTTTCCCGTATACAAAGGCTTTCCCTGAAGATCAGTGCCTTTGAAAAAGTCCACACAATAGCGTTTGGACAGAGGTTCGCAGGCTAATGCTTGCGATAATGGCAACATTAGTTGCACGAATAGGGCGATGGACAAAACCTTTCGCCAAGTACCGCTTGATAGGGTGATATGCATGCCAGTATTCCTTCCTTTACAATTTGCCAAATGGATAAACTCACAACCCTGCTGAAACTCTTTAGTCCCCTTGCTTTTCGACCATGAATTGGTCAATCAAGGCCTTAGTCTGCAGGATATTCCCCCGGCTGGATGCGCCGAAAACGATAGATTGAATTTTGGGGAGTTTGCAGACGTATTCGATGGCTTCGCGTGGCGGGATAGCCCCTGAAGCAAGAACCGACATGGCGATAGGACGAAATTGGCGCTTTTCTAACGTCTTTTCATAGGTATCAATACCGCCACACATTCTGAAACCAATCTTGTTGATGTTAGCGCAGATGATGGGACTGTCAACACCCACCTCTTCCAAGACATCTAATAACTTAGGCATATTCATAGTAATGAAGCCGGGCTCGGCGTTATATTTCGTTTTCACATGATCGGCAAATATGCGAAAAGCAGTTTTCATGCCCAGTCCCAGCAGAAAATCGGTGACGACGTTCTGCAGAAAAATCACCGGCGTGGACAACCCAGCGAACATTTTCATTTCCGCATCGATCAACAGGGTCGCGATGCCATCGATTTCCTTTTTGGCCACGGCACTGCCACCACGCACCACAGCATCGAGCAAACCGTCATCGGGCAGAAAACGTTTGATGGCGCCCAAGATACCGTGATCGGTGACGGCATTCGCATATTTGTGGGCATAAGGCATGCCAGGGTAAAACTGGTAATCGGGATAACGGTCGGCGTTGGCCCTGAAGTAGTCGCAAATCTCGCTGGTTTTGTCGTGTGTGGTGCACATGAAAGTTTTGATCCCTGCTTCGTAGGCTATGTCCAATACCTCGATCATGGCCTGGGTGTCCCGGAAGCGCATACTCTGTGCTCGGGCTTTTTCTTCCGACATATGATTTACGCCAAAAAACTGATTGTCGCCAAATAAAACTTTGTCCATCTTGCTTTGCTTACCTTGGGAATTGAGGATGCGGGTTAGTTCTCAGGAAACGCCGATCAAGCGTCGCCACCAGTTTGTATTAGACCTTTGAGCACGAAAGCCGGCGTTAGCCAAATCATCAGGTGATCGTTCGCTGTCTGCGATCAGCATTTGCATGACCTCATCGGTCTGGAGGGCACTGGCGAAAGAGTTGACATTCTCGATTTGCTTAGACTTGATGCATTGAACGAAGTAATCAAGCTGCGCCGAATATTCTTCGCCTCTGAGGTAGAACCAGACTTCAGAAGTCAAATCGGTGGTGTAACGAACATTCCAACCTGGCAAATAGCCGACAGGTAATTTCCCGGCGTGCCGGGCAAATAATTGGCACTCTTGCCGATCGGCATAAATCTTTCCGCGGGTGCCAGATATGGTGATCTTCGTCGTCATCTTTCGATAGGATTCATCGCTCCAGTTGACCGACAATTGCCCGCTGATGCCGTTGCCAAAACGCAAGGTGGCGTATATCTCGTCCTCGGAATCCTTGGAAAATATGTTGTTGAGTACCGTTCCACCGACCGAGGTTGGCATGCCAAAGTACCAATTCACCAGGTTGATGGGGTGGGCCGCATAATCGTAAAGGCAGCCGCCCCCCTCGCTGCGCTGATTGCGCCAGCTCGAACCGGATGGCCGGAGTACCACCGGCCCGTAAGCTTCGGCTTTGACATGTGTGACTGTGCCTATGGCACCTGCTTCCAGTAGTCGTTTGGCCTCCTGAAAAGCGCCGACAAAGCGGTTGTGGTAACCCACTTGGTTGACCAAGCCTTTCTCTTCTGCGAGTTTGGCGAACTGCATGCCTTCATGAGTATCGAGGCAGAAGGGTTTCTCGCAGAACACATGCAGATTATTCTCCAAGGCCTCCCGCACCATCGGCTCATGCAGTTTCGATGGCGTGGCGATGATCACCGCATCGAGGGCTTCTGTCGCGAGCATTTTTGTGAAATTGGTGTAGACACGAACGCCCGAATACTTTTCAAGCATATCGAGCACGAAGCGGGCGCTGTCGCATACTGCGACAAGCTCTACATCCGGATGCATATTGATGATGGATTGATGGGACAGGCCCATTTTCCCGAGGCCTACCACGGCAACTTTAACCATAATGAATTTTCTTACCTGATGATTTTGTACGTAAATTGAAATTTCTGAAGGAACCAGTTAGTTCTTGTTAGTTGGTGTTCATCGTTTGGTGACATAAAGCCTCATCATGTCACCGGTATTGATATGAAACTTTATTTGATCCAAGTGCAAAGCTTTTGATGTATTAGTAATCAGCTTGGCAATCGCACCTGACCCAAGCACCTTGCAAACATTTCCCAACAGTCTGTCCATGGTAAGCGTGCGTCCCACATTATCTAAACGAACCACCGAAAATCCGGCTTTCTCCGCCATCTGAGTAAGGCTTTTTCGCGTAAAAAAGTAAAAATGTTCCGGAATGACACTTCGTTCGCGCTCTTTAAGCACTTTGAACCAAATTGTGTCGTAGCGTGGTGTCTCGATCACAGCGACTCCACCCGGCTTCAAAATACGTCGAATTTCCTGCAATTCTTCCAATGGATAGTTCATATGTTCGATCACATGGAAAAGACAAACCACGTCAAAGCTGGCATCGGGAAACTTTGCATCACCCAAGAAACAACTGTGAATGGCCATTTCGGGGTAACGGATCTTGCAGCGCTCGGCTAAACCGGCATTTGGTTCTAATCCTGTAACCCGATACCCTCGTTCTCCAGCCAAACGCAGAAATTCGCCATAGTAAGAGCCAATTTCGAGCAGGGTTCGTTCCGTGCCAGCCTTAAGTAAATACTCTTCAGCTATGGGCAGCGACTTAGCATAGTCTTGTAGTTGTAAAACCTGTTTTTCCTCGACTTGCTGATGGTGGTGATCAGCTCCACCATAGAAATGAATTGGATAGTGACCAATCATGGTTTTTCTGTACATCAACCCGCAAGATTTACAGCTTACAATCCTTCCGTATTGCCCGTCGATGGTTACATCGTAATCAGACGACTTGCACAAGTTACAAGGCTTATGGTCGTCAAGTTCATCCGTTTTGGTGATCCCGCAGGCTTGAAAGACATATCGGATATCTTCGACTTGTTCAGGCATAGACATCATGCTCTCCTCGTAAACAGTTCTTTCAGGAACAAAGGAAAGAACAGCGGAAACCGAAACAGGGTTCTTTTCCAGTATTGGCGCGGACTCATGCAAAGCCGCCAAAGCCACTCCATTCCGATAGTCACCACCCATTGCGGCGATCTCTTGATTTTTCCGGCGGCAAAATCGATGACGCCGCCAAAACATAGGGCAACGCCGATATCCAGTTTGTCGATATTCGCGTCTATCCAGCGTTCCTGTTTCGGAATACCCATGCCTAACACCAGAATGTCCGGCCGTGTCTCATTACAAAATGCCACCATTTTAGCGTTACTCTGCTCGGAGAACTGTGCTTCCATCGGTGGACAATATGTACCCGCTATTTTCAGGTTTGGATAGCTTGCTATCAGTCGACGGGCTGCTTCATCGGCTACACCTTCTGCCGCACCCATCAGTGCGATACTTAACCCCTGTTGTGCTGCCCGCTCACAGATCAGTGGAAAAAGATCAGAACCTGCGACGCGCTCAGGCAGCCCTCGCTTATCCAGCCTTCTACTGGCCCAGACAATAGGCCAACCATCGACGAATTGAAACAGTGCGCGGTTACTGATTTCGCGCAGGTCGGGTTCGAAAGGTAGCAAAGTCAGCATATTGACGTTTGGGGTCACCACAAAACCACGGCGCCGGACTCGAGCAGCCTCTGTAACTTGATCGACCGCTTCGCGAATGCTTGCTTGGGTAAAGCGTAAACCAAACAAGTAAAGGGTTTTGATGGTGTTTGAAATACGACTTTCCGTTCCACCAATAACATCTTTACTTTGTGGTAACTGACTTTGAAGTTCTTGGCCTCTTACTGGAGCACTCATAATAATTAACTCAGGTTGTTGTATTGTTTTATCAGGAATGGATTTCCATTTTCTAGTCCGATTTCGCTCTATCTAGGTACTACGTGTTTATACTGAGGAAGTTCTGCGCCCTTGGCCTTATTCAAAACCGTACCGATCAGATTGGTCTGATCAAGTATGGATAACGACTGACGCACTTCATCCGGGGTTGTTTTGCCATCCTCGATTATCAGCAGTGCAGCATCGAAGTGAGGCATGAATAGCAGCGCATCGTCCGAGGTAAGCAAAGGCGGGAGATCGAAAAGGACGATGCGCGATTGATAGCGCGTTTTTAGCTCGTCTACCAGCGAAGTCATTTTGGGCAAGGAGATGAGTTCTGATGATACCGAAGTCGTATGCTTACCAGGCAGCACGACCAAGCGATCGAAACCCGGGTTGACAAGCAGTTCTTCAACCGGAACGTCGGATTGCAGGTAGTCCAGCAAGCCTTTTTCGACGTCCAAACCAAAATACCAACCCAATTGCGGATTTTGCAAATCCGCGTCCACGATCAGCACGGTCTGGTTGACTTCCATCGCCAACGCAATGCCCAGGTTGGCAGTTACGAAGGTTTTACCGCATTCGGCCGTAGGCGCGACGACAGCAAGGCTGGTCCAGTTTTTTTCACGTAATTGCATCAGGACGTTGGTGCGAAGCAAACGGAACACATTGGCATGTGGGTCATTTTTCAAACCCATAACCAGGCGTCGCTCATGCATTACCTCTGGCGAAACCGAAGCCGTGCGGGTTCGGGTGTACTGTATGGAAGAAAACGCGTGCTGTTGGTTAGTCGTAGTCAAAGTCTAAACCCGAAAGTATTTAATGTATTCAGTGGTAGTAATGCGCACGAAATAAGTTGAGCAAGTGTAGGTGCGAATTTATTCGCACCGTGCGGATAAATCCGCACCTACACAGAAAATTGTTTCTCAGAGTTGCGCAAGTTATTTGATTTGCGTTCCTAAGTTCATAAACGGTTCAAGTGTTTGCTGGTTCACTGTAATTCTTCTCGACATTGCGAATGCACTGCCTCCCATTGTAAACGAATAAACAAGCGGCGCTCCTAAACAACCTGGCGCCAGAAAGTCTCTATATTTCATAGCCGCCCCAGCTTCATCATGGCAGTCGCCCAAATTTGTTCGAGTGGCATGACAAAGAAGTGTGTCAATAAGATGGCTGCGATCATTATGAGCACCGAGATAATCCAGATTAATGTTAAGCGTCGTGTGCGCAGCGCCCTATCCAGTGGGGTTTCGATGTAAGGTATAACGACGATGGGCGGTTTGCCAGTGATGCGCTCCAAAGCCTTGGCGCCACGAATAGCCTCGTGCAAAAGCTCCAGCAATATGGTGAGTCCCAAGCCAGAAGTTAACCCCAATCCAAATCCCAGTAAGATGATTTTCTTCTTGTTGGGTTTCTCGGGTTTTTCCGGCGCTATCGGCGGTTCAATGAGGGTAAAAGTTTCGCCTTTTTGTTCCTCTTCCAGGGTCTGCGCCAGTTTCGCTTCACGGTGCTTGGCCTCCAGCTCGGCGTATTTATTCAGGCTGGTTTGGCGCATTCTCAATAGATCCTGGTATTCCTTTTCCACCAGCGGTGTTTCATCGATATAAGACTGCAGCTCCTTCATGTTTTTCTGTGACTGTTCCCTGATCTTGAGTAAGTAATCCAGTTCATTCTGAGTAGTGCTGAGCTGATTGGCTATAGAGATATATAAGGTGTTGCCCTGATGAGCATCGTCTACCAATTCAGCTGCTTTATTGGCGGCCTTAGCTAGTTCTTCAGTTAGTTTGGCAACTCTTTTCTCTTGCTTGAGAACGTCTGGATGTGTTTCTGAATACTTCTTTTTCAGTGCGATGAGTTCGTTTTCGGCATCCGTTAGTTCTTTGTGCGCATCGTCTTCGCTGGCTTCGCCGTCAAATGCTGGGTCCAGGTTTTGGATTTGCCGTTTTACCCGCAGAACATCCGGATGGGTAGGCATATAGAGTGAGCTGAGATGGATGAATTCGGATTTCAACAAACGCAGCTGCTCGTCCTTATTGAGGGGTTTACCCGTTTGAGAGGCGGGGACTTCATCTTCGGACTGACGCAGCGCGTCGGTTAAATAAACGATGCGATCCTTGGCGATGCGGATATCGCTGTCTGTTTGTCTTAACAACTGCGTGACCCGATCCAGTGAGGATAGGTTGTTTTGCAGCATTTCCGGCAAGCTGTTGCCATGCTTTGCCTTGAAGTCCATGATCTGGGTCTCGAAGCCTTTCATTTCTGCTTTAAGTTTTTCGGCCTCTGCACTTAGGAAATCGGTGGTTTTCGCAGCACGCTGGGCACGTACGCGGGTATTTTCATCCAAAAACAGGCTGACCAATTCGTTGGCAACCGCCTGCGCTAAAACCGGATTCCTGTCGTTGAAGGCTAGCGTAAAGGCGATAGTTGCTTTGCCGCCCACGCCACGACTTGGGTCTAGTACGTCGGCCGAGATCATTGTGATTTCAGCATCTTCCTGAAAACGCTTGACGAGTTCACTGGGTACCAGTTTATCTCGTTCGTCGAGATAAACTTTGTGTTTCTGGATGATGGAGAGTATGCGATCGCGCGTCATCACCCGCTGCCTGATGAGTTCGATGCGCTTGTCTGCGAAATCGGTGATGGTTGTTTCGACCATGCTCCTGGGGATCTGTTGATCCTCGATCAGGATGGTGGCGAACGAACGGTAAACCGGCGGCAGCTTCATCGCCAACACAAAGCCCAGAAAGCCGACAGTCAAAAACGAGATCAACAATAGACCTTTGCGTCTATTGAGAACTTCGAGGTACTCGGTAATAGTCTTGATGTTTTCTTCTTCTTCCATAGGTATTTTTGTTGTAGACCTAGCGTGAACCACGCAAGCCGTTCCAGTTGTATTTAAGGTGGAGCATTAACGCATTGGAAACCTGCGCGTCCGAGAACGCGTTAGCAGCCTGAACTCCCTCGACATCTGGATATTCCTGCCTTCGGTAGCGGTAGCTGGCGGATAATTGCCAATCCCTGACGAACTTCCATACGAGACCGGTCGATGCCGTGTAATAGGTTCGATTTTGGGCGGCCTGGTTTACGCTTTGCCCAACGGCTTGGCTATTTAGGAAGCTACCGTCGAGACTGAACGACAAATCTCTGGTGAACTGATAGGAATATTTAGTATTAACCGAGTTGTATTCGGACGCCTGACCGAACGCGCTCGGATTGACAGTGCGTGAGTATCCCAAGGAATAATCCATGCTCCGGCCGGTATAGCTCAATGTCAGGTTGGAGACCTGAGTGAAGAGTAGCGAGTTGTCGCCATCACTGCCAGGCGAGTTGTATGTCATCGGACGTTGCACCCAGCGCCCCCCGCCGCCGGCATTGACGGACCAGTACCGAGTGATGGCGTATTCACCTCCCAATTGGAATCCAGAGACGTTTTGGGTCGAGGCGCCAGTACCGGTATATGTCGAGGTGCCAGTACCGGTATATTCAGTATGGGAAAAAGACAGGCCGCCGTTAAAAGACAGGCGTTGACTCCATTGATGATTTTCGGACAAATCGACGCCGTAAGTTTTGTTACTTTGGTAACCCACGCCAGTTCCTATGTTATTGGCCGATCCGACAGCCGAGTAACTGGTTTGTGAATAGGTCGGGCTCAAGCTTAATTGATCCCGTGGCGTCCACTGCCAATTCCATGCGGGTGCCAAGTTGTAGCTTTCCGACTGATTGTTAGGCACCAGTATTCCGGTGTCGGCAATCTGCTGCGAATAAGAACAGCTTTGTGAATACCCCCCCGCAAGAGAAAAAACATTGCGTTGCCGCAAATATCGCTGATTAAGCCCCAAGGAGAAGCTATCACAGTCCCAACGCTCGTCATCGTAACGACGAATATCCCCATTCCCAGTAATACCAAGATTCATGACTGCGGTATTCCAGTTCGCGCTGAGGCTTGGTCGCAACAAATAGCCGAATGCCGGTGTCGCATCGACCCTCATCGCGATGTTATCGTCATACTCAACGCCTTGCTCCAAAGTGCCCGTCAGTTTCCATTCGGCGGCCACGGCTATTTGTCCCAGCATAACTAAAATCAGACTGGCAAGCCAAACTTTCCCATCGCGGTGCATCCCGGTATTCGCTGCGTCAAGGGACAATCACGGTGTCGCCGCTTTGCAGCAGGATATTGGCGTCCAGGTCGTCGCCATCCTCTACATCGTCATAACGGAAGGGTATCGACGTGGAGCGGCCGTCTGCGGCGCGCCGCACGACGTGGATATCATTTTTTGCTGCGAATTGTGTTAGGCCGCCGGCCATGCTTAATGCCTGCATCACGTCCAAATGTTTCTGCATGACGTAAGGACCTGGTCGTATGACTTCACCGATGATGTAGATCGCATTCCCTTCCACGGTCAGGAGGGAGACATTAACCTCTGGTTCAGGGATGAATTCCGCAAGACGCTCCCGTAATAGTGCCTTCAATTCGGCTGTGGTTTTCCCGGCAGCAGGAATGTTGCCGACCAGCGGGAAAGAGATCGTTCCATCCGGCGAAACCATGAGTTCTCTTTGCAGATTCTCTTCCTGCCAAACATCTATCCTTAATTTGTCTCCCTTGTTGATCAGATAACCCTCATCAGCGGCGAATGATGGGTTGATGATTAGCCCAATAAAGAGCGCTAGGGCAATTGCCCGGTATCGTACTGAGATCAAAAAGAAATTGCCGATTCTCATTTTATAACTATAAACCTTTTTAAAGATTGTAAACAACTAGGTCGTTTAGTATATATTGCTGCTGGTAAACGACCTAGTTGAGCGATGATTAAAGTAACACCTTTGCACTTGGCGGCCCCTTAGGTCAAACGTAAATGCCATATTACTAATATCGTAAAAATATCATCATTCGCCATTTCACATTTTCAACGATCCAGGTTGTTAGTTAAAAGGCGTCTTAATTATTACCCTTGTCCCTGAAGTCGTCATCATCATATTTCTTCCGATCGCGGAGTTTATCCTTGATCACCACGATATCATGATCACCGCACATCTCTCCACCACCCGATCCCACCACCTTCACGACATTCTCGAAATCTTCGTGAAGATTTTCTGTACGCGTGACACTGAATGTCGCTTCAGGGTCTAATGTTGTCGGATAGCCGGTGACCGGCGTGTCAAATGAGTCTTCGATCAAAAGATCGGAAACCGGATTTGCCCCCTTGTTTTTTACAGTATATTTAAAGGTCACAGGAGTGGATGGATAGTTGGCTGCCCAGTTCGGAATCGGATCGCCATGCATTCCGTACTTGGAATGTTTGAACTGGTGACCGCTATGGGAGTACTCACAACGCTCCCAGTGTTTCGGTGAGCGCGTTTTCTTGATCCGGCACTTATCCTTGAATGGACCACCTGCCACAGAGCATTGGGCCTTGAGATGCAAATGACATCCACCGCTCGATATGGGTTCAGCCGAACCGACGACACCCTTGGCCTGACCCTTCCAATTATCGCTGAAATTGCCGCTGAAAGGTGAAGTGTACTCGGTGCTGACTTCGCTGATCACCGTGACAGCTAGATCCTGACCGGTGTAAAGATAAGCCAAGCTGCCGCCGATCGCATTCAAGCGTAAGTCGAAGCTATCACCCTCACCCGATGCGCCATTCAGCCAACCGAACTGCGTCACTTCGGCGGTCAGCAAGGTACCGTTATAATCGGGTGAGCCATTACCATCCGTATCGATTGAACCGGTAATCATCAAATCCGGATCGGTCGACCCGCCCACGCCCGAGACAAAATTGCCGCTGCTGTCGACTACAAACTTGATGGTGATGTCTTTCACGTCGTCCGTACCCGTCCCGAGTATTTCCCCGCTGATAAACGGACTGGTGGAGAACACAGCGGCAGGATCACCTGAAATGGTGACAGTACCGGTATCATTATCGTAATCGATGATGCCGCCGCCACCAAAATTAATGGTCGGCAAATTGGCTGTCAGCCCGAGGAGCGCCGCCTGGGACGCGATGGGTGTCATGGCTACGCCCGCAGCTAGGCACCGCGCGAGGATTGAATGTTGCAGTTTCATGTTAGGCACTCCGGAAATTATTATTGTTAGTTGTTATTCGTCTTACGGACGGCAGGAGGGAAGCTAACGCGCCGGCCCACAGCCAGAATGCAGCCGGGATGGGTACGAACACGTCGGCCAGGACAGTCGAACTGATGAAGCTCTTACAGTTGGTTGCGGTGGAGCTGTTACACGTAGTCCCAGACAGTCCGTTCAGGAAAGGAGCTAACAGAGCCTGCACGCTTGAAGTATAGGCACTAGTCCCAAACACCCAGTCCCTTTTGAAAGCATTGAGTTTGTTGACCGTCGATTCGGTTTTTACCGTTCCGTTGGCGTTATAGGTGCGGTAAACGAACCCTGCACTGTTGGAGATTTTAAAGCCGCCGTTATAATCCGGGTCGGGCGCGTTCATCGCGGCCGTCAGCACGCTATCGATGAACTGGCTCATGTTGGCGGGCATGTTCGTGTAGGTATCGCTGGTGAAGGTCCAGCGACCGTCGAATGACTTGCCGTTGTCTAGATAGCCGAAATTGTTGACTTTGCCGCCCCAGGAGAACTTGTCGACATCGGTCGGCGTGGTGCCGTTGGTGATGGTGACCTTATTGGCATTGGCGTTGGTGCTCGATGCCCATTTGCCGATATTACCTGATAGGCCGGACGACTGGATGCCGATGGTCATCATCTTGTCCGGCGTAGTATCACTTCCGCCGCCGCCCGCATAGAGCTGCGTCACTGTCGGAGCCGGGTATGCGCCCGAGTTCAGCGTGGAACTGAACGACACCAGGGTCAGCTGACCGATACAGCCGTTGGCCGTTGTGCTGGAGTTACAACTGCCGTTGTTGTAGGTCTTGAGCGCGTCATGGTCGTAAATCAGATAGGTGTTGCCCAGTGTGACATCCGGGTATCTTTGTAAATCCCCGAGTAGCGCCGCATGTGCATTTCCTGCTATTCCCAGAGAAACTGCCAGACCGATAAGACGTAATTGCTTGGTTTTCATCCGTAATTGCTTGGTTTTCATCATAATACCCTCACTAAATTTATAATTTATGTCCCTAGCGCGAGGTAGTTGAAAATCTCCCTTTTTCTAAACCTCGTTAGGTCATAGATTATTCATACATTAAAAGTGTATCGAAGCCTGTCATCCCGGCATTCGTGCCGGAATGACAGCGTTTTTTACACATCTGGGCTACTGTTTAAAAAAGAGCGCAGAGCATTAGAGCGTCAAAAAGTGCATGTTCTTGAAGCACCTGGATTTTGAATTTTCAACTACCTACCCTAGCGCTACATTGATACCTTAAGAAGATACGGATCAATGCCCTAATGACCTAAGAGCTTCAAACCTGTACCTAAGTAATATACGCAAAATCAGTGCCGTTAAGCGGATTTGCCTATTGGCCTGGATTTAAGCGTATTTCACCCAAAATTCGAAACGAGCCGATTGAGGCATATCACACTAAAAGTGTGTCATATGCCGCAGTGAAGCCAATCGCAAAACCCCCGCGACTCTCATATTTCAAAGCATTTGGCAGTCGTTCAGGCATCTTTTTTATTTCCATCAACAGCCTGGCGCAGTCTCTTTCAAGTTAAGTGGGTCTCTAAAAATTCCCTCTCCTTAATACCCCCCTCAGTGTGTGAAGGGAGCAGGACTATTTGAATTTTTCGAGGTCCTCTTAATATCTTGCCAGTTGATTGTCCATGCCCGACACTATCAAACTAGCCCAGTTAAATATAGGCAAAATTAGTGCCAAAAACTCAGATATGGCGTATTGTCAGGTCTGCGGCGTAAACTGCTCGAAACTTAAAAGAACCGATTAGGTCATATCACACAATTTTTGCAAAAAAGTAGGGCATTTGCCGCAGTGAAATCCGGCGCCAAACATTCAGGGCTCTCGAATTCCAAAACATTTTGCGATCGTCCAGGCATCTCATCCTTTTTCAACCCAGCCTAATGCAGCCTTTTTTACTGATGTTACGCAAGCAAAGGAATGTACCTAAAGTGAAATTTGCAAAGTCAGTGCCGTTAAGCGGATTTGCCTATTGGGCTGAATTTAAGCGTATTTCACCCAAAATCCGAAACGAGCCGATTGAGGCATATCACACTACAAAGTGTGTCATATGCCACAGTGAAGCCAATCGCAAAACCCCCGCGACTCTCATATTTCAAAGCATTTCGCAGTCGTTCAGGCATCTTTTTTATTTTCATCAACAGCCTGGCGCAGTCTCTTTCAAGTTAAGTGGGTCTCTAAATCCCCTCTCCTTTATGCTCTTAGTGCGGGAAGCATCGGCATCTACACAACTTTTCTGCGCAATAAAAACAAGGGGTTGCGCCAACCACAAACTCCCTCTCCTGCTGGACAAATCCGCCTGTAGCCGATTTGGTCGCGCGAAGAGCGCCAGCAGGGTTCCGGGCAGGACAGCCCGGAAACATTGGGTTGGGGTGAGGAGAATAAAATCAACCAGTTATATCCACCTCATCCCAACCTTCTCCCTCAAGGGAGAAGGGGCTGGTACTTGTCATAGATACCTATGCCCTTAGTGTGTGAAGGGAGGCGGACTATTTGAATTTTTCGAGGCCCTCTTAAGATCTTGCCAGGCGGTTGTCCATGCCCGACACTATCAAACTAGCCCGGTTAAAATATAAGCAAAATTAGTGCCAAAAACTCAGATATGGCGTATTGTCAGGTCTGCGGCGTAACCTGCTCGAAACTTAAAAGAACCGATTAGGTCATATCACACAATATTTGCAAAAAAGTAGGGCATTTGCCGCAGTGAAATCCGGCGCCAAACATTCAAGGCTCTCGAATTCCAAAACATTTTGCGATCGTTCAGGCATCTCATCCTTTTTCAACCCAGCCTAATGCAGCCTTTTTAAACAGGATTTTGCCTGGTTGTTGTCTGCGCTTGACAGTATCAATCGTCGTGGTGATAACGTCTTGGCAAGGCCAGTCATGGTGGGCACGGTTTAAGGCAATGATACCTTAAATTTTTATCTGGCAAAATTACCGAGATGCTGAAATTTTTAAGTGAATATTAATGGTATATTTATTGCTTAATATTGCTCGGCCTAATGCTAACAAATAAATGGATATATGTTGCAGACGAATGTCACCCTAATAGTAGATAACGTCACAGTATGGCGTGACGTTATTACCAAATAAATACAATCCAGGTGGTCCCATGCTAAAAATAAAACTTTTTAACGCTGCTGTTTTCCGGCAAAGCATTTTCTTAGTCCTGTTTGGGGCGGCGTCCATTCAACCTGCGGATGCTGAGCCTTTTAAAACGAGCCGCGCTACGCTTCTTGATCCCTGTGGACAGTCCCTGGTTGTGCGCGGGGTTAACGCCGGCATTGCATTCCCTTCAGATCCAACCGCTAAGAGCCTCAGTGAGGTAACCAAAACCGGGGCAAATACGGTGCGCCTGACGTTTCGCTGGATGTTCAACAAAAGCGATCCTCATGCGGTAAAAACTGCGCTACAAAAAGCGGCGGACAATCATATGCTCGCCATCCCATCCATTTGGGATGCGACCGGATCTTGGGAGCGGCTTCCATTCGCGGTCGATTTTTGGACACAGCCAGAAATGGTAGCCGTTCTTAGACAATATGAGGACATGATCCTGCTGAATATTGCCAATGAAGCTGGCGCTGGTGATGTGACGCAAGCGGACTTCCGGCAAGGCTATCTCCAGGCCATCCGGAAAATCCGCAAGGCTGGGCTGCATATGCCTCTGGTGATCGATGCCGCCGGCTATGGGCGCGATGAAAGCTATATTCTCCAAAACGCTCAGTATCTCATTGCCAACGATCCAGATCATAAGTTGTTGTTCAGTTGGCATCCCTGGGATGTGGGGCAACCGCAGTCACGCTACAAGACAGCTATTGATTCAGCCGTCAATAACAGGATACCGTTGCTGATTGGAGAGATATCCAGTGTCGGAGCCACCCAGAATGAGGCAGGGGATGTTGATTTCCGGTATCTGATGCAGTATGCCGCAGAGAAGAATGTCGGCTGGTTGTGGTGGTGGTGGTCATCAGGCAGTGTGCCGGATCAACACGCGCTGACCGTCGATGGTACATATGGCAATTGGGCAAACGTGGGTGAGGAGGTTGTTTCTACTAGCCCCTTTGGCATTAGCGCAACGTCAAAACGCACAAACTATTTGAATACCCGGACCTGCGCGGGCAGACCAGTTGTAACCGCGGCGCCCAGGGCGCCTGCCAATCTGAAGGCGGTTGCAACCCAGGGTGTGGAGATCGGTCTATCCTGGACTGACAGATCATCCAACGAAAAGAACTTTGATATAGAAATTTGGGACGAGCCAAGCAAGAGCTGGCGCTTAGTAAAAGTGGTCGGCCCGAACACCGTTAAAACCACCATTGGGGCTGGTGGCGAATTTATTTACTCGTTGAACAGTCAACGCGATACCGGTTTGAACTATGACACGACCTACCAAATCCGGGTCGGTGCATATAGCACTTCTGACGCCATTTCTTACTCGGCCCCGGTCACCGTGACCACGAATCCGAATCCAGGAATCTGTTCCAACGGCGATGGACTGCTGGGAGAATACTTTGATCCCAATGACACCGGGGCTTGGCAAGGCCTGGTCAGGACCGATGCGCAGATCAACTTCAACTGGGGCGCCGGTTCGCCCGATCCTACAGACCCGACGGCACTCAAGGACCACTTTGTGGTTGCGTGGCAAGGCGAAATTGAACCGCAATTTGATGGCGAGTACACCTTTTATACCGACAGCGATGATTTTGCCAGGGTATTGATCGATGGTAATCTGGTCATAGACAATTGGCGTGCTTTCGCCAAAGGATGGGCAATCGGCAAAGTCCAGCTCACGGCTGGTGTAAAACATGCCATTCAAGTGGAATACATGGAGTGGGATGGAAATGCCAAAATGTCTCTGTATTGGGCAAGCAATCAGCTTAAAAGAGAATTGGTACCGCAATGTCGGTTATTCAGTCCTCCTGCTGCCATCGACTGAGTGGAAGAACGTGATTAGCGGGGTCAGTGTGCTTCGGGAAATTGCGCGAACCCATGAAAAGCAGATTAGGCATCATGGCGGACCGCTGACCTTGTCATTAGCCGACGCCTCGTTGATAATAGTCCCGTATCGGTTCCGAAGGAGCCGATAGCCCTATAGTGATTGTGTGATCTGAGGGTGTTTGAATTTTCCCGGGGCAATGCTGTT
Source organism: uncultured Gammaproteobacteria bacterium (assembly GCA_963848675.1). Lineage (GTDB taxonomy): Bacteria > Pseudomonadota > Gammaproteobacteria > Methylococcales > Methylomonadaceae > CAWKEY01. The sequence continues at coordinate 437 of CAWKEY010000019.1, read as the reverse complement.
GACTTAAGCAGTGCTAGCCCTCTCCGGAGGAAGAGGGCTCACTCCTCCTGCTGGAGTGGAAATTTGTGCTTCGCGCTGAATAACTGCATTAGATATTACCTTCTTGACAATTTCTTAACAGCTATGAACATGGAAAATGAAATGAGCCTGTCTTCACGGGAGCGCTCGATGCCTGCCAATACGACCACCGGTATCTACACAACTTTTCTGCGGAATAAAAACAAGGGGTTGCACCAACCACAAACTCTCTCTCCTGCTGGACAAATCCGCCGGGAGCGGTTTTGGTCGCGCGAAGAGCGCCAGCAGGGTTCCGGGCAGGACAGCCCGGAAACATTGGGTTGGGGTGAGGAGAATAAAACCAACCAGTTATTTTCCCCTCATCCCAGCCTTCTCCCTCTGGAGAAGGAGCCACAACACTTGTGTAGATACTTATGCAA
>CAWKEY010000018.1:0-52502 GCA_963848675.1 uncultured Gammaproteobacteria bacterium | reverse complement strand
ATAAAAAATCATAAGTTACCTCATAAACTTGCATATACCGTCGTCAAATAGGACGCTGGTGGAGCAATTCTAAGCACTCACAATTCTCTGCAACAAATTAAGCCTTATTGACTTTAAAAATTCGCTTACCTTCAATATTATTAACAAAGATGGTTTTTCTATCCAATCCTTCGAAAAAGTGATATTAGTCTAGGAGTCTGTCGGACTTAGCGATTCGATATTAATCTAATTCCACCGGACTTTGCATAATAGCCGTTTAATTGACATAAAAAACCACTCATTAGGCTATTCACCCGGAAATATAATCATAATTATCCACCGAATCTGTTGATACTGAACTATTACTCACGCCCTGTCATAGTAAGGAAGATTTGATCCAGCATGCCAATATGAATGTCTGGGCTTTCGAAAAAGACATGCCGCTAAAGCTCCTGTTATTGGGACTGGTGCATCGTTATGGTAAAAATACTCTGGCCTTGAACACTCGTGAACAGCGCTTTCAAGCCGTTAATCTCTGCAGGCTTAGCGAACCCAGCATATCGACACCTTTGGTCAGCAATTTAAGGATTGAATTTTATGAGCAACAGCGGCCGGGAATTGACACCGTTGGTTAGTTTGAGAACGTGTTAAATATCTAAGCTGGTACATTTAATGCTGAGTTTATTTTTTAACTTTGATTGGTGATAGGAAAATGAACACACTCTCCAGAATGGTTTTGCGCTTATCTCTGGTAATCTTGGGAATGCTACCCGGGTTTGCCCATACCTCTGCAATGGCCGATGAGGTGCCGATCATTGCTGCGGCTTCCGATCTTAAATTTGCACTGGAAGAGATTACGCAACAATTTACCAAAAATACGGGACGTAGCCTGAAATTGAGCTTCGGATCATCCGGTAATTTTTTTCGCCAGTTAAGTCAGGGGGCTCCTTTTGAACTGTTCATGTCGGCTGACGAACAGTTTGTTTTTGATCTGGCCAAACAGGGCCTGACGGTGGACCAGGGTGCATTGTATGCAATAGGCCGGCTGGTTGTATTTGCGACTAAAGACTCGCCGCTAATACCTGATGCAGAGTTGAAGGGGCTAAGTGATGCCCTGCACAAAGCTCAGATAAAGCGATTTGCCATCGCCAATCCAGAACATGCGCCCTATGGACGCGCGGCAAAGGAGGCATTAATTGCGGCCGGATTATGGGATGTTATGCAAGCTCATCTGGTGCTGGGTGAAAATGTTGCACAGGCAGCACAATTCGCTGTTTCGGGTGCCGCTCAGGGGGGTATTTTCGCGTATTCGCTGGCGCTTTCACCAAAGATTAAGGAGCAGGGCAGTTTTGTCTTGCTACCTGAAACATTACACCAGCCTCTGCGGCAACGCATGGTGTTGTTAAAACACGCCGGTGAAACGGCCAAAGCATTCTATGCCTACCTGTTAAAACCGGAAGCGCGCACTATTTTTGAACAATACGGCTTTGTGCTGCCTCAATAATTGACATGGATTGGGAAGCCTTATTATTGTCAATAAAACTCAGCAGCCTGACGGTGCTGTTTTTGCTGCCTGTTGGTATTACTACAGGCCGTTGGCTGGCTTATAAACAGTTCTACGGTAAAAGCCTGGTACAGGCTTTGCTGGCCATCCCGCTGGTACTGCCGCCAACTGTATTGGGCTACTATTTATTGATGTCTCTGGGTGGTGCTTCATGGTTCGGGAGCTTAATGGCAGAACTGTTCGGACATACGCTGGTATTTAATTTTGAAGGGTTGGTCATCGCATCGATACTCTTTAATCTGCCTTTTGCCATACAACCGATGCAGCGTGCTTTTGAGGCAATCCCCAGAGAAATCAGAGAAGCCGCCGCCTGTTGTGGCATGACGCCCACGAAAGTGCTTTGGCGGATAGAATTACCCTTGGCCTGGCCTGGCATCGTTTCCGCGATGGTGATGACTTTTGCGCATACCCTGGGCGAGTTCGGCGTGGTACTAATGGTGGGCGGCAACATTCCCGGAGAAACCAAAACCATTGCCATCGCTATTTATGACCGCGTTCAGGCGTTTGATAATGAGTCTGCTGCCATTATGTCTGCCTTCCTGCTGGCATTTTCGATGATTACTATAGCCTTTACGTATTTGATTGCTGATCGCAATAAAAATACTTATGGCTGATGATGTACAAAGCGCACAGGGCATTCAAGTCAAACTGATACAGACTCAGCCCATACCACTAGCTATTAATTTACACTGTCAGTCCGGTGAGGTATTGGCATTGGTTGGGCCTTCCGGTAGCGGTAAAACCACGGTATTGCGAGCCATTGCCGGATTGCATCACCCTGAAAACGGCTTGGTTAAGTGCCAGGGTGAAATCTGGCAGGATAGCGCTAACGGTATTTATCTGGCTGCCCATCGACGGGCAGTGGGCCTGGTGTTTCAGAATTACGCCTTGTTTCCCCATTTTACTGCCTTAGGCAATGTGCTGGAGGCCTTGGCGCATTTGCCAAAAAATGTCCGCAATGAACGTGCTAGAGAGCTCTTCAGGCGAGTACACCTGAGTGGTTTGGAGGATCGTTATCCCAGAGCATTATCAGGCGGCCAGCAACAACGGGTAGCTGTGGCCAGAGCATTGGCAAGAGAGCCCAAAGTGTTGTTGCTGGATGAACCGTTCTCCGCCGTTGACCAGGTGACCAGGCGCCGCTTATACCGTGAATTGAATGAATTACGCCGTTCAATAGCCATACCCATTATATTGGTCACTCATGACCTGGAAGAAGCTGCCTTGCTGGCCGATCGCTTATGTATTCTCCACAAGGGAGTCACCCTGCAATCCGGCCCACCTCTCGAAGTTGCCGCACAGCCGTTGACAGCAACCGTTGCCCGCTTAATGGATCAGCAAAATTTGTTTACCGCGCAAGTCATCAGTCATGATCCGGACGCTCGGCACACATTAATTCGCTGGCGCGGGCTTATTCTGGAAGCGCGTTATCAGCCCAAATATGCGCCAGGTCTGAGAGTCTGCTGGATGATTCAATCGTCAAATGTTCTGCTGCATCGGCGCAACCGGCAATCCAATGGTGATCGCGAGAATCCGATAGCGGGTACGATTATTGAATACATGGTATTGGGAGATCATGTCAGCGTCAGCGTTGAGGTCGACCAGCAACTAAAAATCGCCATTGCGATGACCGTACCCGTGCATGTTGCCAGACGCAATAACCTGGGCTATGGGGTGCGGGTCACCATTTCATTACTCGCTGAAGGCATTCATTTAATGCCGTTTGTTCAGTTGCGGGGTGCGAGACAGGATGATGTCTCAGAGTAACAGGTTTCGCCAACAGAACCACAGGATGTACAGGTCATTCTGAGAGCAAATTGCGTTATCGCTAGGTTCTGTTGACATTATTTCCGTCAAAAGTAAGAATTTCGGCATTGTGAGAGTGACTGCCGCTAGTTTACGGCTATCTAATGTTGATGCCGGGCGCGTTTATGTAAGAGCCTTTCTGGTATACCATAGAGTAACAACTGATTTTTGTTTGAGGGGTCGTCTGTTGAAGGGCTTGCATAAGATCAACCACGCCAGAGTGCTGCTAGTGGAGGACCATAAGAACCTTGCCTTAGCCATTGGGAGTTATCTTGAAAGCAGCGGCTTCACCATGGATTATGCTTATGATGGTCTGTGCGCGCTGCACTTGGCGACGACTCAACGCTATGACGCAATAGTCCTCGATATCATGCTGCCGGGAGTAGACGGCCTGGAAATATGCCGCCGTTTACGTCAGGATTTACATTTGTCCACACCGATATTAATGCTCACCGCACGAGACCAGTTGGAGGACAAATTAAGCGGTTTCCAACAAGGTGCTGACGATTATCTGGTCAAGCCTTTCGATATGCCGGAACTGGAAGCCCGGATGATGGCGCTGATCCGCCGTGAGCGAGGCGAGCTGGATGAGGCGGTATACAAAATTCAGGATCTTAGTCTGAATACGCGCACCATGCAGGTTGTCCGTAAAGATCAAATTATCCACCTGTCCCCTACCTGCCTTAGAATTCTGCGCATTCTGATGCGTGAATCGCCCCATTTGGTGACCCGTGAGCAACTCGAGCATGAGCTTTGGGGTGAGCTGACACCGGATAGTGATACCTTGCGCAGCCATTTATACAAATTGCGCAAGGCGATTGATAAACCCTTTGAGCATCCGTTACTGGAGACCCAGCAGGGCGTGGGGTTTCGAATAGTTGCGCCCGAATGAGCTGTGCAATTGCAGTTATTTTGCGCCGAGAACACGGGCCTTGGGAAACACTACCGTGATGCGAGTGCCTTCACCCTGCTTACTGCGCATTTTCAACTGCCAGCCATAGCGAGCACATAACTGATTAACAATGGTAAGGCCCAGGCCATAACCCTTGCTGTCGATACGCGCCCGATAAAAGGGTTCGAAGACATGCTCTAACTGTTCCTGGTTCATGCCCATTCCGGTATCCGCTACACTAATCTGTTTTTTATCAATCGTGATCACGATGGATCCTTGCTGAGTATAACTAAAGGCATTGCGCAGCAGATTGGTAAACAAAATGCTCAACACTTTTTCAGCGGCGGGTATCGAAAATAAACAATTTTGCTGGATTTCCAGGCTGATTTTAGAATTGCCCAAGGCATAATTGATGGCTTCAGCCAGGTTGATCAACAGATCATTGATCAATACGTCTTCCACGGGTAAAGGCGAAGATTCTTCCCGGGCGAGCAGCAACAGCGTATCGATGAGGCCTTCCATATCGCGCAGAGTATTTTCGATCATCAGCAGAGACTGGCGTTCACCAGGCTGATAATCCTGACGTTTTTGCAGCAAGGCCAGCGAAGTTTTAATGACAGCCAAGGGTGTTCGCAACTCGTGACTGGCGTCACGGGTAAAATTCTTTTCACGCTTGATAAAGTGCTCCATGCGCCCGGTAAAATGATCAAGCGCATCAACAAGCTTGACCACGTCACTATCGGAGATCTGGCGTAATGCATTCAAATCCAGCTGAGCCAGGCTCTGGCTGCGAAAATCGAATTTTTCAACAATACGGGCAAGTTTGATGACCGGGGAAATGGCATCTTTCGATTGCCGGTATGCCAACCAGGCAAAAAGGTAGATCAGCACCAATACCAAGCTGAGTGGCACGACTCCAAAATAAAAGGCTAAGGCAGCGACCTGTTGTTCATCAAAAATCAGATATAAACGCGCGTTGCCCTGATCTTCGATATAGAGAATGGGTTTTCGGCCATTAAAATCAGTACGAAAATACCCAGGCTGCAGGCCTTGCAACTGCTTGGGGATTTCCTGAAAATTGCCGCCAACGGCAAGATAAGCCTTGAGATTGAGTGTGTCTGGTTTGGGAAACTCTGAATTTTGTTGGTAGCGCTCCCAGAAATGCTCGGCCTCGCCCACTAGCGCTTGACGTACTAATACCTTTTCGACAATTTTTCCCGCTGAAAAAACACCTAATAAGGTGGCCAGACTGATCAACAAAATTTGCAGTAAGAAGGCCTTGATAAGTTTGTAATGCAGTCCGCTCCTGCTCATGGTTTAGCCGGGTTTGGTAAAAATATAATGCGCCACCAGCCATTCATTACCGTTGTTGTAGCCAAACAATTCGGCGCAAGCCATAAAAAAAATTCGCCAGCGTTGCAGCCAGCGCCTGGCTGCATTTTTACCGTAAGTCTCTGCAAACAGTTGCAGGATTGCAGCCTTATGCAGATCGGTATTGTTTAGCCAGGCTTCTGCCGTTTTCTGATAATGCGTACCTGATAAATCCCATTGGGTTTGCAACTGTAAATGCTTTTGAAAGTGCAGCAAGGTATCGCGGGCCGGCATCAGGCCGCCGGTAAAAAAATAACGCCCCATCCAGTTATCATCGCCATCGGTTTCAAAGGGGTAAGCCAGATAGCGATGACAAAAAATATGCACAAACAGTTTACCCTCCGGTTTTAGCCAGTTGGCGACTTTACCGAGCAGGCTGTCATAGTTACGCATATGTTCAAACATTTCGACAGAAACAATACGATCATAGCGATCGTGCAAATTTAGCTGATTGACATCGCACGTTATCACCTCGATATTAGTCAGATTACGCGACAGTGCCTGCTGCTGGATGTATTCGCGTTGACTGTGGGAATTGGACACTGCGGTGATACGACTGTGCGGTAACTGTTGTGCCATCCATAAGGTCAAGGAACCCCAGCCGCAGCCCAATTCGAGTATATTTTGACCGTCCTCTAATTCCGCTCGTGCCATCGTCAGATTGAGCATCAGTGCTTCGGCCTGATCCAGATTTTCAGTTGACTCATCCCAGTAACATGATGAATATTTCAGGTGTTTACCCAATGCATATCGATAAAACGCAGAGGGCACTTCATAGTGCTGGGCATTTGCCGAATCGGTTTCTATGGCAATCGGGCTGTGCCGTAACTGCTCCAGTAATGCTCGATAGCGTTGATTTTGTTGCTCTACATCATTGGCAAATTCATCCTGCAGGCGCTGTTTCAATAATTTTCGAATTCCAAACCGAACCAGGCGGTCAGGCAACAGCCCCTGTTCTGCAAGAGTAATAGCGCTCATAGTTGATTCTCTAAATTAGGGGTAAACAATATGCTGGGCAGCGTCTGTGTTACGCGAAAGCCAAGCCGTTATCACTCAGACTTCGGCCACCAGGGAAAAAAAGCAGGGGTTGCCTGTTGATATTTACGATAATCCTCGCCTCGACTGCGCAAGGCCTGCTGTTCGGAAAATGGAATACCGGTAAAAAAATACAAGAAACAAAACATGATGACCGGCGCCAGCCATAACCAGTGTTGATAGGGGCCTCCCCATCCCATTAACGGATAGGCAAACCAGTGCAGCCACTCAAAAAAATAATTGGGATGCCGGGAATAGCGCCACCAGCCATTGCGACAGCTTTTACCCTGATTGTCAGGATCACGCTTAAATTTTGCCAATTGCAAATCGGCACTGGTTTCGCCCCATAAGGCCAGGCCGGCAAGCGACAAGGCAGCAAATACCAGCGGCAACTGCGGCTGGTTATTTTGGGCAACCGCAAAGAAGGCGAGGGACAATATCCAGATAAAACCGGCCTGTAACAGGAAAAATATCAGGAATCCAAGGGAAGCATGCTTGGCCATCGCCGTGCGCATGGCATGATACCGGCCATCTTCTGCCTGATTGAAAACACGGACGGCCAGATGATAGCCAAGTCTGAGAAACCAGGCGCCCGACAGCAAAGCCAGGCTTAACTGTAAATACAGCGGTCCCGAACCGGTGAAGGCATACCAGGGACCTGCGCACATCATGCCGAAAGCCCAGCACACATCAACAATTCCAGCATTATGGTTTTTTTGTTGCCAAACCCAGGCCAATAACATGGCTACGACGCTGACAACAGCGACTACCGTTAAACTACTCATAGTTTTGCACCTCTTGCCCAATTTGATTCCACTGCCGGGCCAGCCACAACAACACGGGCAGGGCGATGGCCCAACTGAAACCCAAGCCGATAAGCCACAGCCAGGATTCACTAATAATCTGGACGCCGCCCAATTTGACCGCCGCCAAGTAGGAAAATGGACTGGCCATGCCGCTTAACAGGGCGGCCAGCAACAAGCGAGATTGTAGCCAGGCCAGCGAGTGATTGAGTGTCAACGCCAGGCCGGCCCATAACAACAAAATCCATAGCGGCGCTATGTCAGCTAACGGCCCGGGGGCTGCATACCCAAGCCAGCCTAATTGAATCCAGGTCGTGTCAAGAATGAGCCCAATCACCACGGCAACCAGCATCAGCTTAAAATCGCCGTCAACAGCGTTAACGGCCCTGGATTCCCAAATGGCAAACGCTATCAGAAGTACGGGAGCCGGCCAAACCAAGTCCTGGGCCGCACCGATAATCGCTCCAAACCACAAAGCCTGCATCCAGGCCATGTTGAGCAGATTATTCAATTTCATAAGCGGGCAGCCATTGTTGGCGACGGTTAGCGGGTTTGGCAAACAATAACTGCACGTTGGAAATGGATTTTTCCCTGAACCCACCTTCACAGTAACAGAGATAAAATTCCCACATCCGGATAAACTCTTCGCCATACCCTAAGGCTCTGACCTGATGTAAAGACGACATAAATTTTTTTCGCCAGCTATGAAGCGTTATTGCATAGCTCTCCCCCTGATCTTCCAGATTGATCAGGCGCAGATCAGTAGCCCTGGATGCGCTGTTTACAATGGCGCTGACGCAGGGAATGAAGCTGCCCGGGAAGATATAGCGCTTGATGAAATCGACGCTTTTCAAAGCCTGGTGATAATGCCGGTCTTCGATGGTGATGGCCTGGATCAAGGCTAAGCCGTCAGGCTTTAACAAGGCCGCGCATTGTTTAAGATAGGTATCCAGATAGTGATGTCCGACCGCTTCAATCATTTCGATGGAAACCAGCTTGTCATAACGGCCTTGCAGTTCACGGTAGTCCTGCATCAACAGCGTAACCCTGTCGGCAACGCCGGCTTCGGCAACTCGCTGCCGTGCCGCTTCATACTGTTGTTTGGAGATTGTCGTCGTAGTCACTTTACATCCATACACGCTGGCGGCATAGGCAGCAAATCCACCCCATCCGGTACCGATTTCCAGGACATGATCTTCCGGTGTCAAATCCAGTTTCCGGCAAATGCGCTCGAGTTTCGCAGTCGAAGCCTGTTCAAGGCCAAGATCGGCATGGTAAAAGGTCGCTGATGAATACATGCCGTGCGAGTCGAGAAACAACTCAAACAAATCATTTCCCAGATCATAATGCGCGGCTATATTTTTTCGGCTGCCGTGCCTGGAATTGCGCTTAGCAACATGCCATACCTTAAGCAGTTGATTAGCCAGTGTCGCCAGGCCGCCTTCCATGCTGTTCAACAAATCACGGTTACGGACGAATATTTGTATCACCCGGCACAGATCATCCGCCTGCCACAGCTTGTCCATATAAGCTTCTGCTGCACCAATCGAACCGCCCAAAGCCAGCTGGCGATAGAAAAACATATCTGACACATCAATTCTGGCGCTGAGACCGTCATGCGCCTCACTCCCCAAAACACATTCGCCCAAAGGATCGGCGATGGTCAATGAGGCATTTTCCAGCCGGCTCAGTTTGTCCAAAAAGGCCTTGCGCAGCATCAAATCAAGCCGGCTGTCGTCTTTAGATAAAATTTCAGAACTCGCAGTCATGGATGGGTTCTCCGGAATTATGGCTCGGGGTGATCGTGAAAAGGTATGCCTTTCAACCACAGGCGCAAGGCCTGCCAGTAAATCAATAGGACTACCCAGCAGGTCAAAAAGGGATAGCTTAAGGGCATAGTCAACATTGACCGGGATGTCATCTCCTGTGGCCTCAGCTGTAAGGTCGCATCAAAACAGCATGCATGTTCCTGTTGCAACTGCATGTGTATGATCAGATCGGGGCCGCGCATACTGAATTTCCAAATATAAAGCAGTTGCATGGGCATAAACGGCGAGACATGAAAAGTCTTATCAAATTCAAACGTCCATTTGCCCTCCTGTGACGGGCTGTGTCGAGTATCCAGCACATAACAATAACGTTCATTCCAGGGGGTGTTGTTAATTTCAGCCAGAATGTATCGAGGCTGTTCGGAGCCTTCGGGGTAGCAAAAATAAAAACTGACCGGATTAAAGCAAAACCCCAAAAAGCGCAAATGCGTTAAGAGGCAAATCCTGCCGGAAAAAAGATCACCGGTTTGCTCCTGGATCCGTTGTTTAACGGCACTGGTCAAATCCTCCTGGGCATCGCCCAGATAATCCTTGCGAAAAAAGCTAACCAGGTTAAATCGCTCCAAAGACCAGCCTCGACTCATGGCCATGACCTGGTCCAGTTCATTAAGGTCCAGCCAGGTCATGAACACGGGATAACGGAAGGTGTGAGCTTTGGGCTTGAACCGGCGATGTCGAATCCAGCCTTCGAACAGGCGGCTATGCAAGGGCTTCATGACGGCTGGGTTAATAGTTCAACCACTTCCTGTGCACTTTTGGCGCCATCTTCGTGAAAGCCCCAGCCCCAGTAAGCGCCCGTATAATAGGTCAAATGCTGGCCATTGATTTCGTCACGACGCTTTTGTGCCGTAAGGCTTTCTGGCGTATAGACAGGATGATGATAGAGTCTTGTTTGCAGGATTTTTGCCGGATCGATACGGTCCGTGCAGTTCAGCGTAACCAATAACGGTTCCGGCGCAGACAGGTTCTGCAGCAGGTTCATGTAATAAGTCACCGTACAGCGGGATTGGTTTTGGTCGAATTTTAAGGCATTCCAGCTGGCCCAGGCTTTGGGGTGCCGGGGCATTAGCGTGGCGTCAGTATGTAAAACCACTTCATTTTCCTGAAAAGTCATGGCGCCCAGAATCTCGCGTTCACTGTCAGTGGGGGCCTGCAATAAACTCAGGGCCTGATCGCTGTGGCACGCAAAAATGACGCGATCAAATTGCTGCTCGCCGGCCGAGGTCTTGATGCTGACGGACTGTTGAGTGCGGCTTACTGACTGCACGCGGGCGTTAAGCCGTAAGTCGCCCCGAAAATGGCGCAGGAAAGCCTGGATATAGGTCGAAGAGCCGCCAGTAATGGTGCGCCACTGCGGCCGGTCATTGATGCTCAACATTTGATGGTTAGCCATGAAGGCCGCGAAATAGCGCGCCGGATACTGTTTTACCACCTCGGAAGGGCCCGACCACAAGGCGCAGCCCATGGGCAAAATATGGTCATCAATAAAGGCGCTGCTGTAACGCCTGTTTTGTAGATACTCGCCCAGCGTTAACGAATCATCGCTGCTGTTCAACAAGGCCGGTGCTTCACGGTAAAACCGCAAAATATCCATGACCATGCGATAGAAACGTGGACGCACTAAATTACGCCGTTGACAGAACAGTTTGTTCAATGTGGTGGCGTTGTATTCCAGTCCTGTAAGCGCATCGGCAACGCTGAAACTCATGTCAGAGAGCTGAGACGCCACGCCCAGATCATTCAGGAACCGGCAGAAGTGGTGATAATTGTGTTCGTTGAAGACAATAAAGCCGGTATCTACCGGGTAGTTCCGCTCCCCCAGGACGATGTTATGGGTGTCGGTATGTCCACCCGGATAGGGGTTGGCTTCGAAGATCGTCACATGATGATCTGGACTCAGATAGTGAGCCGCATAAATCCCCGAAATACCGCTGCCAATAATGGCTATTTTCATGGCTTGGGTTCCATTTGCACGAGGTTGGCGTTCAGCTTTTTAGCAGGCACGGCTTGCAAATCCCAGATCAGGCCAAACAGAGACATTAACTTGAGCAGGTAATAGCTGATGTCAATTTCCCACCAAAAAAAGCCCTGTCTGACTGCTACCGGATAATGATGATGATTGTTGTGCCAGCCCTCTCCCAGCGTCAGCAGGGCAAGAACGCCATTGTTGCGGCTGTCGTCATGGGTCTCATAGCGCTTCGAGCCCAGCATGTGGGCGAGTGAATTGATGCACAGGGTGCAATGAATCAGCACAATTGAAGAAACAAAGTAACCCCAGATCAGCATTTGCGAGGCATTGGTATTGAGTTCGGGGTAATAAAGCTCCAGCCATTTGCCAAGTCCCAGCATCATGAAGGCATAAACAATCGGCACCACGATGTCAAACCGGTCCAGCCAGCGTAACTCCGGATATTTGAGCAAATCGCGTACGCAATTTTCGCGCGTAGTAAAATTTTTCAGGCACAGAAACCAGCCGATATGGCTCCATAAGAACCCGTGCCTGGGGCTATGGATATCCTTGTCTGTGTCGGAATACAGATGATGCCGGCGGTGGTGCGATGCCCACCAGATTGGTCCGCGCTGTGTGGCGGTGGCGCCCAGCAAGGCAAATAGAAATTGGCAAATTCTGCTGGTCTTGAAGGCTTTGTGAGAAAAATAGCGATGATAGAATGCGGTGATTCCAAACATGCGAATCAGGTAGGAAAACAGCGCTACCCACAATGCCGCCGGGCTCCAGCCGACAACAAAAACCAGCAGGCAGACCAAATGCATCAGGATGAAGGGAATCACCCTGAGCCAATCGATGGCTACGCCGACATTATCGGCTTCCTTTACATTGCTGTTATCAAACCAACTCAATAGTTTGGTAAACATTGCTGTTAAAAACATCACTGACTCCGTCAATAGGGATTGGTTAGTATTGAAAAACATTTCACATGACCATTGCGTGAACATTATTGTTCCAATCGTTCACGCGATAGCGCAGCCTGTATTGAATAATGATTTCCAAAATAGGGAGGTGCTTATGAAACGTTCTGTGATCTTGTCATTGTTAATTTTACTGCTGAGCGCCTGTAGTCATGTAGAACAAAATTCGCTACAGGAATATCTGGCCCTGGCGCCTGTCGAGGTAAATGTCCAAGCGCAGGAGCGCGTACAAGCCTTAAAAAAGCTTTATGACCAACTCGAGGATGGTCTTCTTGAACAACAAATTGCTGAAACTTACGCTGAAAAACTCTATTTCAATGATACGCTGGTTACCCTTCACGACCGGCAGAGCCTGTTACGGTATCTGAAACATACCCAGCAGCAGCTGGACGACATCAAGTTTGAAATCCTGGACATCCAGAACAACGGCCATGATTCCTATGTCCGCTGGTTGATGCAGACCCGATTCAGGGTGATGGGGCAGGATCTTGACATTCGCTCGATCGGCATGAGCCATTTACGCTTTGATGATGATGGCAAAATCATCTTGCATCAGGATTACTGGGATAGCATGCAGGGTTTTTATTACCACCTACCGCTGATTGGAGGCATTTTGCAATGGATAAAAAATGGTTTGTACGATTGATGTCCGGCTTGTTGATAGGGTTCTTTGTGCTCATGCCGGCTGGTCAAGCTGCTGAACAACGATTTCCCGTCAGTGTCAATAGCGCAAACACCCAGCTCAAACTTTGCAGTCAGGCTGAACTTAAGGCCTTTCGGTTGATTCATGTGGGTAATGCCGCCCTGTATCTGGAAAATTGTAACGCTCTGGCCGATATCTTTTCACTCACGCCCAAACGGATACGATTTTTATACGACAAATCCATTCCGGCGAAAGCCTTTCGGGAAGCTTCCATTGAGTACCTGGAAATCAATTTGGGAAAAAAATTCAGGGAATGGAAAACTGTATTTGATCAGTTCAACAGCAACTATCAAAATATCAAGGCTGGCGATTACTATGATTTGATTTATGATCCTGCGAGCGGTTTATTGCTGCAATTGAATGGCAAGGATTTGGCCGCCATCCAGGATAAAGACATCGGGCTGGCCTATTTAAATGTCTGGTTTGGCCGTGAACCATTTTCTGAAGACTTAAAAAAGACATTGCTCAAAATAGACGATTAACCAATGATTTCAAAAATGAACCAGCTTGATGCTAGCCAATTTGATAATCAGCAAAAATCATTTGGTTGGCGTTTTGAAGACGTAAAAACAACCATAACAACATAATGAGGCAAGCGCATGAAACAATACAATTACTTGTGGATCTTAATTTTGATGCTGGTTTCCAGCACGTCCTGGGCTTACGGCAGCGGCAGTAGTTCCAAAGCCTGCGACAAACCTAAATTTAGCGATTTTGTCCCGGCTGAAAATACCGAAGTGGCAGCGGGGACAAGCTTTTCGTTCACTGCATCCAAGAATACTTATCCGAACACTATCAAGGTTACCGTAAAAGGACTGCCCGCCAGCATTAACGTCACGCCAAAAAATGCAGGGAGTTTTCAGGTAACAGGAACGCTGCCCGCTTCATTGGAAGGCGCCTACGCCAGAATAGCCATTACAGCTGAGGGGCAAAACAATTGCAAGGGCGCTGGCGGGTGGCTGGTGAAAATCACCAAATGAGTCCGAAGGGCTTCGGCAGCGCGTTAAAGCAGGTCTGCTATTCCAAGATCACGCCAAAAACCAGTGGTGACAGCAGGAAATGGGCCTGCTGTTCAACAGGCAAAAAGCGGAACAGGCAGAATGAACTATAAGTCGCGTGCGGCTTATTTTGAGCCCGTTCTTAGCTATAGCGGATTGCCGCCTGTTTGTGAAATGAATCAAGCATTAAATCGCAAAGCTGTTTGAATAAGCCATTTAACGCTACAGCCAATATTTTATTGGAAAATTCGAAGTCAAAGTGCAGCGAAATAATACATTCATGGCTGCCTAACGGCGTAAAACGCCAGACACCTTTGAGCGACTTAAAGGGGCCATGCTCCAGATTCATAGCGATGGAGCGGCCCTTTTCCATGGTGTTCACCGTGGTGAATTGAAAGCCGATTTTCCCCTTGGCGATCTTGATAGTGGCTCTCAAACTATGATCCTGTTCTTCGTGGATTTCAGAGGCAATGCATAAAGGGATGAAGTCCGAGTAGGCATTAACATCATTAACCAGATCGTACATTTGCTCGGCGGTATAGGGAACCGTCACTTGTTTGCTGAACGTGGACATGAGCGGTTAGGGATTTTGGAGTTTCTCGATAGCTTCGGCTAACTTTTTAATTTCTTGCTGAGCCAAAATTTGCTCGGTTACGTCGTACTGAACGCCCAGGAAGTAAATCAGTTTTCCATCTTTGCCAAAAAGCGGCGTAATGGACAGGCGGTTGTAAAAAAGTTCGCCGTTTTTACGGAAATTTTTCAGGGTTACTTCCACGGGTATGACCTTTTTGATGGCATCACGGATTTTCTGCAACTCCGGTTGATCTTTATCCTGATCATGAAGAAACCGGCAATTACGCCCGATGGTTTCCTCTTTGCTATAGCCGGTTATTTGTTCAAAGGCTTTGTTGGAATAGACAATCGGGTTGTCTTCCAGGTCCGGGTCGGAGAGGGTAATACCATTGACGGAACCGTCTAATATCTGGGAAAGAATCTGAGGGATAATGCCAGGATCTTTTTCGACTTGAAAATTCATAATTGCACTCCAAAAATTATATTTTTTTATTATTGACAGGGGGGTATTGGGTCGCCGCTTGTGTTTACGAGGCCTCCACCAAATTCTTGATATTTTTAACGGTACGTTTAGCGCCTTCCTGAACTGCAATTTGGATCAGCTTTTCAAAAGGCAGCATAAATAATTCCAGCTTGAGTAATTCAAACGTAAATGTTATTTGAGTATTACTAGACGGGTTTGTTGAGGCGAAGTCATAACTGCAGCGATAGGGATTAGAGACGCCTTCGAAGACTAATTTTTGTCCCGCCTGGTAAGACGTTATCTTGAATGTGGATTCACTGCGTTGCCCCTGATCAATCCGTACCTGGCGAACCAGGCTGTTAAGTTGCAAGGGCGGTTCCGACAGCAGTTCCAATTCCAGCACTTCGGGTGACCAGCGCGGGTAGTTTTCAAAAAAATCCACGGCGATAAAGCCAAAGACCTTATCCACTGGCTGATTAATGCCAATACTGGCAGTTCCGGTAGCTGTGTGACTTGAGGTTAAACCAAACATTTTCTGCTCACTTTTTTAAGTTCAAATCAATAAAGCCGATGCTTTATTGTCATTTTGAAGTACCAAGCTATCGCCATAAACAATCAGGCATTTTGCCCGCAGGATCAAAAGACATAACTATCGACGCCTGACAGCAATAAGTCATATTGCGCCTCAATTGCTTCTTTGGCCATAAAAGCGGGCAACCCGCTGATAATATTATTTTTACTGCCAATCCAGCCGACGGCATCGTCGGGCCCCAAGCTAAGCAGATAGCCCTTATCCTGATGCATATAGGGCAGACAAAAGCAGAGAATGCCGGCTTCTCGGAGAATATTATTGGCTGTTGCCTTGCCTTTGCGTATGGCCGACTGCGATGTCATCAGGTTTGATCCCAATTCGTCATAATGAGAGCAATCGCCCGCCGTGAAAATAGACCTCAACACTTTACCCTCCAGCACAACCTGACCCGAAGTGTTTGCGTGCAGCAACAGTTCAGGTTTTTTGCCAAGCAGTAATAAAGTAAGGTCAGAGGGCACGACTGATTGGGCGTGCGAGTGGCTATTTTCAAGCCTGATCTCCAGCCCCTGATTGCCCTTGTAAAACTGGCTTTTAAGCACTGAAATACGTTTTTCGGATAGGCGCTTTTCCACATAACGGCCTATTGCTGCGGGGAACGCCGGGAGTAAATGGTCGCCGCCCTCAATCAAATTGAGTTGATAATCGACATGGCAAGCCATCAAGACGTGGTCGATTTCAAAGGCAAACTGGATGCCGGTGGGGCCGGCGCCGACGATGTTGATGGTTTTGTGATTAACGTCCGTGCCGGCTATAAATTGCTCCAGCACCGAGTTAAAACACTGTTGACTGATTGCATTGAGGTCATAAACATCAGGATCATTAACTACGGAGCTGGATAATGCGCCGGTCGCGACCAACAGATAATCAAACGGCCGGATTTCCTCGTCAAGCTGGATGACTTTTTCAGCGTTCCAGCGTTCAAGCAGTGCTTCATCAAACACGACGGCTTGCTGTTTATGGATAAAATCAAAGCGCTTGGCTAACAGGCCATAAGGTACCTGGAACTTTTCCAGAGGACGGTGCACGGTTTCATGCAATCGGGTAATAATCAAATGGCAGGCGCGCGGATCAATCAGCGTGATTTCGGCATTGGGCACCTGTTTCCTCAGGGAGATTAACGCCGTCAGGCCGGCATAGCCACCGCCAATAATGATCAGTTTAAGCGGCTGAGTTTTTTTTCTTGTTACAAAATTCATCATCCCTCAATATCAATGTGGATTTCATTACGACGCAGAAACGGCAGTGTCCAAGGTGGATCGTACGCAGCAGACCTGGGTTCGGAAATGGCCTGGTAACCCTGTTGGCTTAACCAGTTTTTCAAGTGTTCGGATTTTTCTTCAATGCCCTGTTCAGACAGGCTCCCGGAATAGCGAATAACGGCGATTTTTTTGCCGGGTATCTCTTTAATTATTACAGCTGAATCAAGCGGCACCGGTGCGGTTGAGACTGAGTACTCCGCCGGGAGAACAAAAGCCATCAACCAGACTGTTCCCGATTTTTGCTGAATGACAGGCGCTGTCATGGCCATGGTTTCAGCTTCCTGCTCTTGGATAACAGGGGCTGTCATCGCTATTGTTTGCTGGTTTTTGTTGTTGCCAAAAATATACCCGGCGAGGCGCTGAAAGCCCTGGCTGCTGCTGTTTTTATAATCAGCAGTAACCTCGGTTTGCGCGACAACCATTGCCGGATAATGCCTGATTTGAATGTCTCCGAAATCATTGAGTACCTGATAATTGGGCTCCTCTGCCGTGCGTAGGCCAAATACGCTACAGCCTGCCAGGAAAACACTGGTTAATACACTGAGCAATTTTTTCATCGGGTCCCTCGTTGAAGACTGTTTACCAAACGCAGTTAAGTACTGATTTTTATGCCTGGAAGCACTTTATCCAGGCGATTTCAAGACAAAACGATCCTTGTTGTTTGTCTGCCAGCAGAAAACCAATCTGCCATATTTGTCCGGGCCTCAAAACCGGTGCGTCTGCAACAGGCTTGCCTCTGAAGCTTGCGCAAAAACTATCAAAGGGCAGGGCGATAATTTGCCATTGCCGGGCATCGGTTGCAAATAGTGCACGGTAGGCGGTGTCATCAACCTGATCATCCGTTTTTACCCGGAATTGATAGGTTCTGCCATCGCCCATAACTTTGAGCATTACGCCGGTACACGCTTCAAGATTGTAATGCCCAGGCTGCCTGCGTATTGAGGCAAAGCCGCCATTATTTTCCAGCGATAGCTGGCCGCTGAATAAGCCGGTAGCTGCCGGTGATAATTCAAGCCGGCTTTGCGACCTGCCGCCCATCACCGTATCATTGATAGCCATCCAGCGTTGGCTTTCATCGGCGTCGCTAAAATCAATCAACATAGCGTCCATTGTTGTTCGGTTGTAACCATACAGCGTTTTTTCGCAAGAAGCTTGATTTTTGTTGTCATTTCGACCAAGGGGAGAAATCTTTCGAGCGTTAGAACACGGCTGAGCCTTAAGATTCCTCGCTTTGCTCGGAATGACACACTACGGTGAATAGTGTTGTTCGGCTCAGGGTATAACATAATTCTGCCAGCGGCGAAGACTATACAATCAGTTATCAATAAGCTACCACGAAGCCCTTCAAGATCAAGACGTACAGCAAAAATCTTCGAGTGCTTCGAGACTAAAAAGGCTCAAAATTTTTCATCCATTACGGGTAACCTTGGTCAATATCGCGACAAAACAACGCAGCAAGTGTACCTTAACACGCTTGCAAATTATGATTTTGTAAATCAGAGATGCCACTATGAAAAAAGACTACCCAGGCATTGAACATCAACGCCTTGAAGCCCAACGTAAGGGCGAGGAAAGCTGGCAGTTATGGGGGCCATACCTCGCTGAGCGGGCCTGGGGTATGGTACGCGATGATTTTCATGGTGGATGGAACTACCAATTGCGACCTAAGAAACAGCAAATTTAAACTAAGAGCTTATCCATAAATAATATTTACTTGATTTTTTGGCCGTATTTTACGTAAGGCGATAATAGAAGCAGCCAGCATAAGTAAGCCGAGGTAGCTACGGTCCATTTTTTCATAGCGCACCAAGAGTTTTCTGAACCGGTTAAACCACGAATGACAAACTTCAACCACCCACCGTCTAGCCTTGAAATCAGGGTTTTTGTCTTTTTCTGCAATTTCCTCACCTCGTGGCCTGACATGAGGGATATAGCTTCTTTCCTCAATCTCGCGCCGAGCCGGCTCGCCCACATAGCCAGCATCCAGGCAAAGGTTTTGTTTGAGAGTGTCCGGGTCAGGACGCTCGATAATAATCCCATCCAGGGTATCAGCCAGTAACTTGACATCATGGGTGTTCGCACCACTGATCACGAGGGCTAAGGGCAATCCCTTTTCATCGGTTAACAGGCTTCTTTTACTACCGTTTTTACCTCGGTCGGTAGGGTTTCTGCCCACCGATTCCAGTGCTAACGGCGCCTTAACCATTGCCCCATCAAGGCTTTGCCATTCCCAGGCAATGCCTTCCAGTTCGTCATATTCCAATAAGCTGGCACGCCATAACTTTTCAAACATGCCTGATGCCTGCCATTCCAGGAAATACCTGTGAACAGCACTGGCACTACCATAGTCACTTTTAGGCAGGGCTTTCCATTGACAACCTGTGCGCAAAACATAAAGAATCCCCTCAAATACTTTTCGCGGGTTTTGGGCTTTTCTGCCTCCACCTGGCTTGCGTTTATAGTCCTTTGTTGAATGCCTTTTCCGCTCTGGAATCAATTGTTCCACTCTTGCCCAAAAATCATCCGATACTTTCCAGCTTTGTAACCTTTTCAAGAAATTGCAACCTCTTATAAAACCCAAATGTGCAATTATTTTCCAATAATCTGAAATTTATCAAGTTATTTATGGATAAGCTCTAAATTGTTCAACTTATTTTTGCTTACTGCCTTAGAAGGCTTGCAACCGTTACATCCATGTAATCTGAATACCGGCAGTCCATGCCGGTATGACGTAGCTGAAGCATATTTATAATCAGGTAATACATTGAAATTATTCGTGAACTTCTTGTTCTTCTTGGTTGAAATGCCGAATTTAGGATAAAGCTAGAACAAGCCCGTAATCTTGCCATTATCATCAATATCAATGCGTTCTGCGGCCGGTACTTTCGGTAGGCCGGGCATGGTCATCATGTCGCCGGCGATGGCGACGATGAAGCCCGCGCCGTTGGCGAGGCGGACATCGCTGATCTCAAGCGTATGGCCGGAGGGTGCACCTTTGGCGGCAGGGTTGGTGGTGAACGACATCTGGGTTTTGGCCATGCAGATCGGGAACTTGCCGTAATCAGCCTGCCAGGCGGCCAGTTGCGCCTTTACTTTGATGTTGGCGATGATGCCGGCAGCACCGTACAGTTTGGTGGCAATGGTCTCGATTTTTTCCCACAGGCTCAGGTTTTCATCGTACACATAGCTGAAGCCAGGCTCGCGGTTGTCAGCGATGTTGATGACCGCTCTGGCCAGTTCTTCGGCACCGGCGCTGCCTTGCGCCCAGTGTTTGGAAATCACGCATTTTGCACCCAAGGCTTCGCATTTTGCCTTCAGCAAGGCGATTTCGGCGTCGGTATCAAACGTGAAGTGGTTGATGCAGACCACACAAGGCAGGCCGTAATGGTTGGTGATATTGCTCAGGTGGCGTTCCAGATTTTCAAAACCTTTTTCCAGGGCGGCCAGATTTTCGGTATTCAATTCCTCTTTGACTACGCCGCCGTGAAATTTGAGCGCCCGTAACCGTTGCCACCAGCACCACGACGGAGGGTTTCAGGCCGGACATGCGGCATTTGATGTCGATGAATTTTTCCGCACCCAGATCGGCGCCGAAACCGGCTTCAGTGACCGCGTAGTCGGCCAGTTTTAATGCGGTTTTGGTGGCGGTGACGGTGTTGCAGCCGTGCGCGATATTGGCAAATGGGCCGCCATGAATGATGGCGATGTTGTTTTCCAGGGTTTGCACCAGGTTCGGTTTGATGGCATCTTTGAGCAGGGCTGCCATTGAACCTTGGGCTTTTAAATCGCGGGCATAAACCGGGGTGACTCTGTCGGATTTATAGCCGATGACGATGCGGCCCAGGCGTTCTTTCAGATCGGCGCGATTGGTAGCCAGACACAGAATGGCCATGATTTCGGAAGCCACGACGATGTCATAACCGTCTTCACGCAGATAGCCGTTGGCAGGGCCGCCCATGCCGACCACGATGTTGCGCAGGGCGCGGTCGTTCATGTCGATCACGCGTTTCCACTGGATGCGGCGCGGGTCGATGTCGAGTGCGTTGCCGTGATTGATGTGGTTGTCTATCAAGGCCGAGAGCAGGTTGTGGGCCACACCGATGGCATGAAAATCGCCGGTAAAATGCAGGTTGATGTCTTCCATGGGCACCACTTGCGAGTAACCGCCGCCGGCGGCGCCGCCTTTTACGCCGAAGCACGGACCCAATGAAGGTTCGCGCAGGCACATGATGGTCTTTTTGCCGATGCGGTTTAAGGCGTCGCCCAAGCCGACTGTGGTGGTGGTTTTGCCTTCGCCCGCGGGGGTAGGGCTGATCGCGGTTACCAGAATCAGCTTGCCGTCTTCTTTATTGATCAAGCTATTGACGTATTCCAGCGATAGTTTGGCTTTGTAATGGCCGATGGGGTCCAGATGCTCGGCATCAATGCCGAATTGTTCTTTAACCAAGCCAATAATGGGTTTCATGTTGGCTTGTTGGGCGATTTCTATATCAGACATGATTTATAAAAGGGTTCGTTGAATTTTGGCTATTGACCATTTTTTAGTATTTGTAGAATGACACTTACTATTTTTTGATGTGATGCGTCAGTAAGCGAGGCTACGTTTTTATGGATCAACTCTACATTGGCAGTGAATAGTTTACTAGGTCGAACAAAGCTGACCATAGTCAGGCTACCTTTTTTGTAATCGGCATTATCGATACTTATAGCCTTGTTGTCGCTATAGGACTTACTGGTGATCTGGCACAATATCCAATCGTTTCGTTGTGCATAGGCTAGCACTAGTGCAGGTCTTAACTTTGTGTCGCTTAAATCCGAAAACGGAAATGAGATAAAAACAATGTCGCCTACTGATAACTCGCCCATGCTTCATCCTCTTCGGGGCGATTCCAGTCAGTTGCTAATGCTTGCTCGCTTAATAATGCTATTTCATGCTTGGCAGACGACGATTGGCGCGCGACTTTTGCCTCCATGAACTCAATAAAATCAAGCACTTCCTGCTGCATTGGTTCAGGCAGTGAGCTAATTTTTGCGGTTATTTCTTGGATAGAATGTGTCATCTAGTCTCCTTGTCCAAATTATTAGATGTGTAAGGTTAGGTGGGTGGACCTACACGCTTCATTTTTCGTATTCAGCAAAATCTGCTAAGGGTGTATTAAAATAATCGCTCATTTTAATACGCCCAGCTAAAGCACCTGCCTTTCGGGGCAAGGTTGAAAGCTGTTGTTCTTGTTCAGCCTCGACATCACTTACCGCTATTTCTATATCTATACCGTGGAACGATACCTTAACGGATTTTAAACAATCATTATTAAGTTCGTCTGCCTTAAGTTTGTAGGTTGTTTGCATAGCCGTTTCGTTCAGTGGTTGATTTGTAAGGGCATGGTCAAGTTTTGGCAGAACCGTAGGTTGGGTTAGCGATAGCGTAACCCAACACACCCAAGCACAAAATGTTGGGTTACGCTATCGCTAACCCAACCTACAGTTTTATTTTGATATCAGACATTGTGACTCCCGATCTGAGAGTAGTGTTTTAACTAAATTCAATAACCGGAAACAGCCTGCTTTATTCAGATAATAAAGCAGGCTGTTGCAGGAACAAATACATTTGTCTTCAGCACCTACCAACTTCGGTGCATTAGGTGAAGTCGCCGTGCAATTAACTATAAACCGGAAACCGTGAGCACAAAATACTGACTTTGCCGCGCACTTCGGCAATCACGTTTTCGTCGTCCATATTTTCCATGACATCGCACATCAGGTGGGCAATTTCGGCCATTTGCGCTTCTTTAAAGCCGCGTGTGGTCGGCGCCGGCGTGCCGACACGAATGCCGCTGGTGACAAAGGGCGACTCGGGGTCGTTAGGCACGGCGTTTTTGTTGACGGTGATGTGGGCTTTGCTTAAGGCCGCATCGGCGGCTTTGCCGGTGATGCCTTTGGGAATCAGCGAAACCAGCATCAGATGGTTGTCGGTGCCGCCTGAAACGACGTCGAAGCCGCGGTTTACGAAGACTTCGGCCATGGCCCGCGCATTCTTGATCACTTGTTCCTGATAGCTGCGAAATTCGGGCTGCATGGCTTCCTTGAAGGCAACGGCTTTCGCCGCGATGACGTGCATCATGGGGCCGCCTTGGATGCCCGGGAAAATATTGGAATCGAGTTTTTTCTCAATGTCGGGATTGCTTTTTGCCAGAATCAGCCCGCCGCGCGGGCCGCGCAAGCTTTTGTGCGTGGTGCTGGTGACGACATCGGCAATAGGCACGGGGTTAGGATAAAGACCTGCCGCAACCAGACCGGCGACATGCGCCATGTCCACAAACAGATAGGCGCCGACTTGATCGGCGATATCACGGAACCGTTGCCAGTCCATCATGCGGGAATACGCTGAAAAGCCCGCGACGATCATTTTGGGGCGATGTTCCAGCGCCAGGCTTTTGACTTCGTCATAATCAATTAAGCCGGTTTTTGAATCCAGATGATATTGCACGGCATGGTAGATTTTACCGGAAAAATTGGGCTTGGCGCCGTGCGTCAGGTGGCCGCCATCGGACAGCGCGAGGCCCAGGATGGTGTCGCCGGGCTGAAGCAGGGCCATGAACACGGCCATGTTGGCTTGCGAGCCGGAGTGGGCCTGAACGTTGGCGTAATCGGCGCCAAACAGTTCTTTAGCGCGGTCTATGGCCAGTTGTTCGGCTATATCGACAAATTCACAGCCGCCGTAGTACCGTTTGCCGGGATAGCCCTCGGCGTATTTGTTGGTTAACTGCGTACCTTGCGCTTCCATGACGCGTGGGCTGGTATAGTTTTCAGAGGCAATCAGTTCGATGTGGTCTTCCTGACGCAGACGCTCCTGTTCCAGCGCCTGGAACAATTCGTCATCAAAACCGGCGATTGTCATTGATTTTTTAAACATGGGTTGCTCCTGAGGTGAGAGTGTTATTCAAGATTGTGGATGGATGAGCAGTATCTGCAAGTCGGCAACATTGGTGCCGGTTGCGCCGGTGTTGAGCAAATCCTGTGAACAGCTTAAAGCCGCGTTAGCGTCGTTATTTTCCAGACGCTCGCGGGGGTTGATGCCGGCTGCGGTCATGCGTTTAATCGTGTCCGGGTCAACCATGCCGCCGGCGGCATCGGTCGGGCCGTCACGGCCATCGGTGCCGCCGCTCAGAAAGGTCCAATTTCCGTTCAGACCGTGTTTTTCGGCGGCAAGCGCAAACGCCAGCGCCATTTCCTGATTACGTCCGCCGCGGCCGTTGCCTCTTAATATCACGGTGGTTTCACCGCCTGCCACTAGCGCGAGCGGCTGGTTGAGCCCCCCAGCGATCAGTTGTTGGGCGTGGATGACCCATTTTTCAGCCTCGTCGCGGGCTATCCCGCACAGGTTTTGACTGTACAACTTGCTTTCGTAACCCAGATATTGAGCCGCTTTCTTAATGGCGTCGACACTGATGGCATTACTGCCAATCAGGGTATGGCTGGTATTTGTAAACGCCGGATCGCCTGGTTTTGGCGTTTCCGGGATGCTGCCGAAAGCGCCCAGTTCCAAATGCTGCCGAACCTTGGCAGGGACTTGATCCCAGAGGCCTTTGGATTTGAAAACGGCGATGGCATCGCTGTATGTGGTGTCGTCGGGCACGGTGGGGCCGCTGGCAATGGTGCTGAGGTCATCGCCTAACACGTCCGATAAAATCAGTGCATGCAAGTCGGCAGGTACCGCCATGCGGGCTAGGCCGCCGCCTTTTAATTTCGACAGGTGTTTGCGCACACCGTTGATCTGGTTGATGTTGGCGCCGCAGGCCAAGAGCAGATCGGTGGTGGCAATCTTCTCTTCTAAAGTAATGCTGTCGACAGGGTAGGGAATCAGCGCCGAACCGCCGCCGCTTACCAGCACCAGCACCAGTTCGTTTTGTTGCGCATGCTGAACCTGGTCGGCAATACGTTTGGCCGCGTTCAACCCGGCTGCATCCGGCAGTGGATGCGACGCGCCGATGACGTCAACGTTGTCGACAGCGCGGATATTTTCATAATTGGTCACGGCAATGCCTCGGCCTGTCAGCAAACGCGCCGGGATAATGTCCGAAGCCGCATCGGCCATGGCGCAGGCGGCTTTGCCAAAGGCAATCAGATGAATGCTTGACCAGCGGCCCACGCGCTTTTGCTCGCGCCCATCCAGTGCCAACAGGATTTCAATAGACTCATTGTCCACCCTGAGGCAGCGTTTGACCGCCTGGTAAGGGTCGGCCGCATCAATACCCGCCTGAAAAATGCGCAGGGCATTATTTCTCATGGCACTGATTGATGTCGGTGGCGTTGGGGCGCGGGCGATGCTCATTGGCGCGATTAGGCCATTTTCTTGGCCAGGGCAAAGATGGTTTCGGCATCAAGCACCTGTTTGTTGTCTTCAAACAGTTTTGCAATACAGGCCCGGTGCAGGGCCAGTTTTAAGGTGCCAAAACCGATAGCGCCCCAGATGATTTTGCCGTTACGCACCGTGCCCTTGTCCATCATGTCCGTGCCGCCGATGCCAACGGGTGGTGTGGCGTTGGCATCGGCGATCATTTCGATATGCGGGTTATCTTGCCATTGCTCGGGGCTGATCAGCTCAACGCCGGCGGCGCCGGTTGCAAACACAATGTTGGCATCTGCAATGGCGCGGGTTCTGGCGCTGTTGTCTGGGGCTGCAACGGGCGTAAGCTCGACACCAAAGCGCGTTTTCATGTCGTGGCAGGCCTGTTGCGCGCGCTCAAGACAGCGTGAAGTCAGCGACACGATAGCGCCTTCCTCGGCCAGCATGACCGCTGCGCGTTGTCCTACCGGGCCTGTGCCGGCCAGGACGACGGCTTTTTTACCGGCAAGCGTGCCGCTGGCTGCCAATTTGGCTACGCCCGCCGCGGCGGTGGTATTGCTGCCGTTACTGTCGAGCATGACCGATACCTGAAAGCCTGGAAAAAAAATCTTCTGCACGGCAATAAATAATTGCTGGCCCGCGATCATGTCGCTGCCGCCGACAAAAATGGCGGTATTTTTTTTGTCTTTGGGTGCGCGCGTAAAAATTGTTCCTTCCACCAACGTTCTAATGTTTTCAGGCGTCAATCCACCGTGCCCGATCACATGATCAGCGCCTCCGTCATACCCTACTACCGTATCGAAAATGGAGGGGTGGGCGTCGGTATCGAATTGGAATAACAATTTTTTCATAGGATTCCTGTAAATCTGTAAGCCGGTTTGCGGTGACTCGCCTGTTAAACCGGGCGATTATAACCGATAAAACTGCGTGCGCCTCATTTAACAGGTAATAGTCTGGACTTGGCTGATCAGCTTGCCGGAGCTATCTTGTTTTCGCTATTATTCTTTAAAATTTAAGCTGTGCAGTGCGTCAAGGAAAGTATAATGATCCGGCACAGTAAATACGTCGTCGGGAAAGGTTTTTGCGTTAAGTTTGTTGTAATGCATTCCGATAAAGCAAGGGAGCTCTGATAAGAAACTCCTGAAACAACACAACAATTGACAGGAAAATAGATGAAAACACCAGTTCATATTGCCGTTACCGGTGCAGCAGGACAAATCAGTTATTCCTTACTATTCCGTTTGGCATCAGGTTCGTTGCTGGGGCCTGAGCAGCCCATTGTGTTGCATTTACTGGAAATTCCGCCGGCATTGGGTACTTTGCAAGGCGTGGTGATGGAGTTAAAGGATTGCGCCTATCCTTTACTGCGTAGTGTGATAATTACCGATGATCCCAAAGTGGCTTTCCAGGATGTCGATTACGCCTTCCTGGTCGGAGCGCGTCCACGCGGCGCGGGCATGGAGCGCAAAGACTTGCTGGAAGTCAACGCGGCGATATTCTCCGCCCAGGGCAAAGCCTTGAATGAGGTGGCGCACCGGCATGTAAAAGTCCTGGTGACAGGTAATCCGGCCAATACCAATGCCTTGATCGCCTTGAAAAATGCACCGGATTTAAACCCCGCCAATTTTTCGGCGATGACCCGCCTGGATCATAATCGCGCCATCAGTTTGCTGGCCGAAAAATGCGGCGTTCTGTCTACCGATATTAAAAACATGACCATCTGGGGCAATCATTCAACCACGCAATATCCGGATTTGCATCATGTCAAGGTCAAGGAACGCGATGCCTTGGACCTGGTGGATAACGACTGGTTTGTCAATGATTTCATTCCTACCGTGCAACAGCGTGGGGCGGCCATCATCAAGGCCAGAGGCCAATCCAGTGCGGCCTCGGCTGCCAATGCCGCGATTGAGCAGATGAAGTCCTGGGCGTTGGGTACGGAGGAAGATGACTGGGTCAGCATGGCCGTGTATTCGGACGGCAGTTATGGCGTCGAGCCGGGGCTGGTGTTTTCGTATCCGGTCACGGTGATTAACGGTGAAGTGGCTATTGTTAAAGATCTGCCCATGAATGACTTTAGCCAGGCAAGATTGCGCGCTACCGAAGCCGAGCTCAAAGAAGAGCGTGATGCAGTGCGCCATTTGTTTTAAGGGCTAGCGGGCTATTAAACAAAAAAACGGCAAACCCGAGCCTCTGAGAATTAAGGGGCGGAATGCTAGCAGCCCTTGCCTAATACAGGTGAGGGAGGGCTTTTACATGGCACACAATCCAGCTATCTCCACCCGATCAAATTACCCGTCGTACGGCCGGACATTTATCCGCCGCACAGTCGTGATTTGGAATTAATTCGGTAGGCAAGTAAAATTTTTATGAGAAAGCTGTGCCGGTTCCTCCTTCTTTCATCTCGTCGGTCCTAACCTTGAAATTAACCAAAGTATTGGGGCCGAAGGTGCTGCTGATGGCAACATCGGCGGCATCGCGGCCACGGGCAATCAACACGCGGCCAATGCGTGGAATATTGTTGCGGGGGTCGAAGGTGTACCAATGGCCATCAAGGTAGGCCTCAAACCAACCGGCAAAATCCATCGGGCCATAGGGTGGCGGCATACCGATGTCGCCCAGGTAGCCAGTGCAGTAGCGTGCGGGAATGTTCATGCAGCGACAGAGCGTGATGGCGAGGTGGGCATAATCACGGCAAACGCCGTTCCTCTCCTGGAAAGTCTCCCAGGCAGTTTTTGTATGGCGTGCATATTGATACCCAAACGAAATATGCCGGTGGACATAGTCGCAGATCGCCTGGACGCGTGCCCATCCAGTCGGTGACTTGTCGAACAGTTGCCAGGCTGTCTCGGAAAGCCGATCGGTCTCGCAATATCGACTCCCCAACAGGAACACCAGGGTTTCGTCTGGGAGTTTTTCCACTGGCGTTTGTATAGCCCTTGGAACAATCACGTCCGGCTTGCCAGTATCCCTTATGAGCCCATCGGCGGATAACTTGATCTGACCTTTAGGGGCCACAATACGGCTGCACCAGTTGCCAAAATTATCGCGATAGGCGGTGAGCGGGACGGGTGGATCGGTGATCAGGTAATCCGGAATGATGATGTCTGAAGCGCGCGTGTAGTGCACGCTCAAGGTCAAGATCATCGGGGTTGGCTGTGGGCAATCGTAAATCAGTTCGTAGCCTATGTGTATTTTCATGCTGGTGCTCCTGTTGACCGCCGGCGTAGCTTGCAGCAGACTCTGGCGGCTTCTTTGGGTTGCTGTGGGGTGTTTTTTTTGGGGGCGTCTACGCTGAAATCTCTGCACAGCGGCTCGCAAGTGCTCTACACAGTGATTCAACGACCGCTTTACGTAGTTCAGTCCAATGTTGGCCTGCTCTGATAATGCGCTTCTGGTTGATCTCCAGCTCAATGCCCACATAAGCACTGGATGGCAGTCGCTGACGAAACCAAGCAGTCAAGCCATCGCCTTTACCCGCATAAGGATAATTGCGACGTACGCTAAGATCAGGCGCGCAAACCTTGAGGGCCGCCTTCCAGCGCTCACATAGATCCACTTCGCCCGGTCGAGCCGGGTCATAGAGCAGGCCGATATCGGCATTTCTTACCTTGCCGTCCAGCGCGGGGGTAAAGCTGTGGGACGACAGGTGGATTACTTGGCCGTAGTCCTTGATCGCTTGCCTGACTAAACGCGCCGCTTGCGCGCGATAGGGCTGGTAATAGTGCTTCAATATCCACTGACGTACCTCGGCTGGCTCGTTACGGATCGCTTCGGAATGAAGACGCGGATGGCCGATCGATCGATTCAGGTCAACGAGCAGACGACTTACGGTGGAGGCCGCCAACGGTGCAGAAAATGCCGTCGCCAGTTCTCTTGCCATGATGAGCGAGCCGGGGTCAAAGCCACGGTGGGTGAACAGTTCCGCCTGATGGGCTTGAAACAGGTCTCGATACATCCTGGGAATCCGGTTGCCGCCGTGCTCACAAGTTATCACTAAACCATAACCGCCAAAACCCGTCGCGGGCTCATCCATCGCCGCCGTCTCCGAATATAGGCGCAGTGGCCTCACCAATCCAGGTTGGGCAGTCGGCTGAACACCTGTCGAGTGCCTTCAGTCCATTGCTTGCCGAGCGCGCTGAAATAAGCATCCCCCTCGTCGAAGCGGCGACGCATCCGCACTTCAAGACTGTCACTTTGATAGCAGATCAGATCGATCGGCATGCCGACAGACAAATTGCTGCACATCGTTGAATCGAAAGAGACGAGGACACATTTTGCGGCATCGTTAAGAGTGGTCGAGCGGGTAATTACCCTATCGATGATTGGTTTCCCGTATTTGGTTTCCCCTGTCTGAAGATAGGGCGTCTCCAGACTTGCCTCGATGAAGTTGCCCTGCGCATAGATCCGGAAAAGGCGTGGCTGCTCACCCGCGATCTGGCCCCCAAGTATGAACGAGGCGTTGAAGCTGATAGCGCTGGCTGCCAGGTGTTGGCCGTCGCGCCGGTCGACGTCACGCATTGCATCCGACACCAGCATCGCGGCATCGAACATGGACTCCGCGCCCCATAGATTGGGCACTCCGTCCTTGTCGTTCCGCTGCTTCAGGATGCTGATAACGGCCTGTGTCCCGGCCAGATTGCCCGAACTTAATAGAACGATGACCCGGTCGCCCACGCGTTCAAACACGGTCATCTTGCAGAAACGCGCAATATTGTCGACGCCGGCATGGGTACGCGAGTCCGACGCAAATACAAGTCCGGTGTCGAGCTTGATGCCAATACAGTAAGTCATGGATACATCTGTCCGTTTATAGTTTTCAAAATAAGTCCTACATTGCTTAATAAAGGTTTATGCCGGGGAGTAGCGTTGCGGTCGCTGAGGGGCAAGCAATTCTCCTTGTGGATACTCATTTGATTAACGGCATATGGCTTCTTTCTACATAGTGCGTGATTTCGACTGCATAGTTAATTCGGATTCAAAGATTAAGTCTACCCGGACCCTCGGTTTTGTCTGTACGTTGTCGCACGAAGTGCGGGCACTGCGCTGATCGAGTTGGTTATGACCGGTGTGTTTTACTACTGTAGCCTTATGTAGGCGGGCCTGTAGATGACCGGCGTTATGCTTGTCAGGGCGGTAGAATGCGCTGAACACCGTGAAACGCATCGTTCGCGTTTGATGCGCCTCCTTACGCCGGCAGCATCCTGCGCAAGTCGAAAACTGCTGGGAGTTAAACGACTTGATCGGGGATGGGTTCGCCGGCAAAGAACGCGGCCAGATTGGCCAGCACCTTTTCGCCCATGGCGGTGCGCGTGGCGATGGTTGCGCTTCCCAGGTGGGGCAGCAAAGTCACGTTGTCCAGTGTCAAAAAGCCTTCGTCGACATGGGGTTCGCCCTCGTAAACATCCAGGCCGGCGCCAGCAATGGTCTTGTTTTGCAAAGCCCTGATCAAGGCTTTGCTATCCACGACATCGCCGCGAGCACTATTGATTAAATGCGCGCTCGGCTTCATGAGCTTAAGCATGTCTTCATTGATTAAATGCCGGGTTGACTCGCCGCCCGGACAGTGCAGGGACACATAGTCAGATATTTTTAGTAGTTCTTCGATGGAATCACAGCTGGTAGCGCCGAGCTCATCGACAATCGCCTGATCAGCCGGGTTGGGTTTGAAATAAACGATTTTCATGGCAAAGCCGTGATGGGCTTTGCGTGCCATGGCCTGCGCAATTCGGCCAAAACCAATCAAACCCAGGGTTGCGCCGGTCACGTCAGAGCTCATCATGTGCGTAGGGCGCCAACCCTCCCATTGCCGGGCGCGCACCAGGCGATCGCCTTCAGCGCCGCGACGGGCGGACATCAGCAATAAGGTCATGGCAATATCGGCGGTACTTTGGGTGAGTACGCCAGGGGTATTGGTTACCACCAGTCCCTGTGCTTTGGCGGCGTTAATGTCGATATGGTTGTAGCCTACGCCGAAGTTGCCGAGGATTTTGCAGCGTTTGTTGGCAACATTAATAACATCGGCAGGCAAAGAATCGCACACAGTAGGGCAGACGGCATCGTAATTTTGCAGGGCTTGCCGGAAATGGGTAGCCGGCAGCGGGCGGTCGTATTCGTTTAAAGTGACGTCGTAAAGTGCCTTCAGTTTGGCTTCAACGCTGGCTGGCCACTTGCGCGTGATAAAGACTTTAGGTTTGCTCATGCATGATCCTCCTGTAAAGGATTGGGAGTTTATCGAGGTTATCCTGTAAATTTTATCAGCTCTGTTAAGGAGCGGGTGCGGAGAGTTTAGCTAAATAATGCGCACGAAATAAGTTGAACAAGTGTAGGTGTGGATTTATTCGCACAGTGCGGATAAATCCACACCTACGCAAAAAATTGTTTTTCAGAGTTGCGCAAGTTATTTGCTACGCGTTCCTAAAGCATAAGCGCTAAAAGCACAAAGGCATCGCCGCTGGTAACGGGATGCCTTTGATTTTACTCCCGATGCAGGATATGCAAAAGGGAGGTACGGGGGTTTGCTGCGGGTTTATTGTGCGGTCGAACGATAATATTCAATGGCCGCGGCAACGCCTGCGCCCGGTTTGAAATCGAAGCCGTTGTCCAGCATCGCCATTTCAACACCGGCGATAGCGCCCAGCATGGAGACGTCATTCATATCGCCGACGTGACCGATACGGAAGACTTTGCCGGCTACTTCAGACAAACCGGCCCCTAAAGAAATATTGTATTTATCGAAAGCCGTGCTGATAACGTGGCGCGCATCTTTGTTTTCAGGAACTACGATTGCAGAAACGGTATTGGATTCAAAACCGGGCTGCGCGCATAATTTCAAGCCCCATGCCGTAACGGCTCGACGGGTGCCTTCAGCCAGGCGGTAGTGGCGGGCGTAGACGTTTTCCAGGCCTTCTTCCAGCAACAAATCCAGCGCCTTGCGCAAGCCGTACAAAATTGGCAAATTAGGTGTATAGGGGGTATAGCCATCTTTATTGGCAGTCATCTGGTCTCTTAAGTCCAGAAAGCAACGGGGATACGTCGAGGTTTCAGCCGCTTGCAAAGCTTTTTGACTGAAGGCCAGGAATGCGCCGCCAGCGGGCAGCATAAAACCTTTTTGCGAGCCGCTGATGGCGCCGTCTACACCCCATTCATCCATGCGGAAATCCAGGCTGGCGATAGAGCTGACGCCATCAACGAACAATAAAGCCGGGTGGCTGGCAGCGTTCATGGCTTTGCGCACACCGCCGATGTTGCTGGTAACGCCGGTTGCGGTTTCGTTATGGGTTGCCAGAACTGCTTTAATTTCGTGTTGCTTGTCATCTTTCAAACGGGCTTCGAGCTTGTCCAGAGGGATGCCTGTGCCCCAGGGTTCTTCGTGGACTTCAACATCAAAACCCAGACGCTTGGCCATGGCCGCCCATAAATGGCTGAATTGGCCAAAACGATAAATCAGCACCTTGTCGCCAGGGTTCAGGGTATTGGTTAAGGCAACTTCCCAGCCCGCAGTTCCGGTTGCAGGAAAAATAAAGGCTTGTCCGGTTTCAGTTTTAAAAATTTTTTTCAGGTCTTCTAAAAGTGGTTTTAGCAGATTGGGAAACACGGGTGAGCGATGGTCTTCCATGTCGACATGCATCGCATTCAAGACTTCTGTTGGCACGTTGGTAGGGCCAGGAATATATAGGTGGTTACGACCAGCCATGGTATTGCCTCTTTAGGTTGATTAAATGATCGAAAATGAGATGAGCTATGCGCCTTTTGCCGGGTGTTCCAGACAAGTCCGTCGTGCCGGTATGCATTAACGCCAGGCTGTCTTGTGTTTTAAGGGGGGTAAATACAACTCCGTATTAGCCGGATTTTTAGGGATATAAGGCTGTAAGGTAGGGCTTTAGCCCCCGATGCTTATCACCAAAACCCTGCTCAAGATAACGGCAAAATAGTAACAAGGCTCAAAAAAACGCTAGATCATGACATAGCTGCCAACAATCAGCAAGATTTCATTGCTGCCGATGCCCGGGTTGAGGCTTATAAAATTGACTTTGCATCGTCTAAAAGTACAATGGGCGGTTAATTTATGTCCTGATTAAGCCGGAGATAACCGTTAAATTACTGAATCAGTGGCCTTATCAAATAATAAAGTAGGATTGTACAAATGAGTCACACCTTATATGAAGCCTCAGTTCAACGAGTTCAACGCTGTGAATTAGCGGTTCCGGGGTCAAATCCTGATATGTTCGAAAAAGCGCTGAAAAGCGGCGTGGATTTCATTTTTCTTGATCTTGAAGACGCTGTTGCTCCAGATGACAAGTTGCAGGCGCGCAAGAATGTGATTGAGGCGATCAACGATCTGGACTGGAAAGGCCATGGCATTACGGTTTCGGTGCGCATCAATGGTCTGGATACGCAATACATGGTGCGCGACGTGGTGGATTTGGTTGAACAGGCCGGTCATAAACTGGACACCATTTTGATCCCCAAAGTGGGTGTTTATGCCGATGTTTATATGGTTGAGGCCATGGTCAATCAACTGGAAATGCAGCAGGGCTTGAAAAACCGGATCGGCATTGAAGCGCTGATTGAAACGGCATTGGGCATGGCCAATGTCGAAGATATTGCCCGGAATGGCGCGTCTGGCCGTCTTGAAGCGCTACACTTCGGCGTGGCGGACTATGCCGCCAGCAACCGTGCCAGAACTACCAATATTGGCGGTTTAAATCCTGACTATCCAGGCGATCAATGGCATTCAGCCATCAGTCGCATGACGGTGGCCTGCCGTGCTTTCGGCTTGCGGCCTATTGACGGTCCATTCGGTGATATTAAAGATCCAGAAGGTTATAAGCAGGGGGCAAAACGGGCGGCGGCATTGGGCTGTGAAGGTAAATGGGCGATACATCCCTCGCAGATTGAATTGGCGAATGAAGTATTTACGCCGCCTGAAGCGGAAGTCAATAAAGCCAAACGCATTCTGGAAGCACTTAAGGAAGCGGCTGCGCAGGGCAAAGGCGCTGCTGCGCTGGATGGCCGTTTAATTGATGCGGCGTCAGAAAAAATGGCCAATAACGTAGTGAGAGCAGCCGAAGCGATAGCGGCAAAAAACCGTTAACAACAGCGTACAAGCCCGCAGGCAGCGGCCTTGTCCTGAACTTTTTAAAAATCATAGAGAGAGATGCTGTGGATATTCATGAGTATCAAGCGAAAGAAATTTTAAGCGGTTATGGCGTTAAAATTGCGGAAGGAGGGATGGCCTATAGTCCGGCGGATGCCGTACAAAGATCCAGGGAAATTGGCGGCAATGTCTGGGCGGTAAAAGCACAGATTCATTCGGGTGCGCGCGGTAAAGCAGGCGGCATTAAAATCTGTAAAACCGATAACGAAGTGGAAGCGGCGGCCGAAGAATTATTGGGTAAAAGACTGGTTACCCATCAAACCGGACCGGTCGGCAAAGTTTGTTCACGGTTGTACATTGAAGCGGGCACCGATATCGCTAAAGAATTGTATTTCTGTTTTCTGGTTGACCGCAGTTCCGAACGTATCGTGATGGTGGGCTCCGCACAAGGCGGCATGGAAATCGAAGAGCTGGCGGTCAGCAATCCCGGCGCCATCACCAAAATTTACATTGATCCTGCCGTCGGTTTACAGGATTACCAGGCCCGTGAAATGGCCTTTGCTTTGGGCATGGATGCGGCCATGCTCAGTCATGCCGTCAAAACTATCAAAGGTTGCTATCGCGCCATGTGCGATCTGGATGCCAGCATGGTGGAAATCAATCCGCTGGTGATCACCGGCAGCGGCGAATTAGTGGCACTGGATGCCAAAATGGGCTTTGATGATAACGCCCTGTTCCGCCGGCAAAAGATTTCCGAATTGCGCGATAAGACCCAGGAAGATCCTCGCGAAATGGCCGCTGCCGATCGCGGCTTGAGTTATGTGGGCCTTGATGGGGACATCGGCTGTATGATTAATGGCGCTGGCCTGGCCATGGCCACGATGGACATGATTAAACTGGCCGGCGGCGAACCCGCCAACTTTCTGGATGTTGGCGGCGGCGCTTCGGCCGAGCGCACTGAAAAAGCGTTCCGGCTGGTGCTGGCCGATAAAAATGTCAAAGCCATGCTGGTGAATATCTTTGCCGGCATCAACCGTTGCGACTGGATTGCCGAAGGCGTGGTGCATGCGGTCAAAAAAATCGATATGCAAATTCCCTTGATCGTGCGCTTATCAGGCACCCACGTCGAAGAAGGACGCAAAATCATTGCGGAAAGCGGATTGCCGATTATTACTGCGGAAACACTGGCCGAAGCGGCCGAAAAAGCAGTGCAGGCGCGTAATGAAGTGGTAGCGAGAGAAGGCTGAGAGGACACGATGGCAATTTTAATTAACGAAAACACGCGCATTATCGTCCAGGGATTTACCGGCAAGATCGGCAGCTTCCATGCGCAGGACATGATCAACTACGGCTCTAAAGTCGTCGGCGGCATAACCCCCGGCAAAGGCGGGCAAACCCATCTGGGCTTGCCGGTCTTCAATACGGTTAAAGAAGCGGTGCAGCACGTCGGCGCCGAAGCCAGCATAATTTTTGTGCCGCCTGCCTTTGCCGCCGATTCCATCATGGAAGCCGCCGATGCCGGCATTAAATATTGTGTTGCGATTACCGACGGTATTCCTACGCAAGACATGATGAAAGTCAAAAATTTTCTAAGCCGTTTCCCCAAGGAAAAAAGAATGATCCTGACCGGCCCCAACTGTGCCGGCACCATCAGTCCGGGACGCGCGATGCTGGGCATCATGCCCGGGCATATCTATAAACAGGGTAACGTTGGTATCGTAGGACGTTCGGGTACCCTGGGTTACGAAGCGGCCGATCAGATGAAAGCCTTGGGCATCGGCGTTTCGACTTCGGTCGGAATCGGCGGCGATCCAATCAACGGCAGCTCGCACCGCGATATTCTGGAAAAATTTGAAGCCGATCCGGAAACCAAAGTCGTGGTCATGATCGGTGAAATCGGCGGCCCGCAAGAAGTGGAAGCCGGCCTGTTCGCCAAAGAAAACATGAAAAAACCGTTGGTTGCCTATATAGCAGGCTTAACCGCGCCAGAGGGCCGCCGCATGGGGCACGCCGGCGCGATTATTTCATCGGTTGGTGAAAGTGCCGCGGAAAAAGTAGCCATGCTGAAAGAGCTGGGGGTAACGATTGCGCCCACCCCTTCAGCCATGGGTTCAACGGTGGCTGCGGTGCTGGCAAAAATGTAAAGGTTGACTTCAATCGCGTACGCTTACGGATGTGGGTAAGCTAAATTCCGCAAAAGTGACCGAATGAAGCATTTTTTGCCATAAATAAAAAAGCCGCATCCTGCGCAAGCGGGCTGCGGCTTTTTTGTTGATAGAATGACCGGGCTATTTTTTTGATTAGTTTCGGGTGAGCTAATGAAACGATTGTTTTTTGCCTTGTGGCCGGAACCTGAAATTCGGCAAGCATTGCAACGAGTGAGTCAGTTGATTCCGGCGAGCGATATAAAAGCCGTACGCCCGCGCAATTATCATGTCACGCTGGTGTTTCTGGGCAATGTCGATGACGCGACTGCCTTGTTGATTAGGCAGCGCATCGGCGCCATTTCCGCCAAAACCTTTGCGCTGAGCTTTGATCAGTTGAGTTACTGGCGCAGGCCCAGGGTGTTATGCCTGAGCTGTAGTAATGCGCTAGCGGACTATGTCAACCTGGCAGCCGCCTTGGAGCAGGAAGTCAGCGCGTGCGGCCTGCAAATCGAGAGCCAGCCCTATACGCCCCACATTACTCTGGCCAGACGTGCCCGCCGTGCAGCTGAAATACGCTTTGAACCCATTCTCTGGCGTGCCGAGACATTTTGTCTGGTTGAGTCCTGTAGCGAGCCCGGCGGTGTGGTTTATCGTGTTTTGCAGCAATGGCCGCTGATTCCTGTGAGCCAATAAGCGCCGCCTTTGGCCAACACTACGGCAAGTCTATTTTCTCCAGAATTCCGGCACGAATAAAATGATGATCGAGAATATTTGCACCCGTCCCAGCAGCATGGCGAAGGTGCAGATAGCTGTTTGTATATCGCTCAGGCTGGCGTAGTTAGACGAGGGGCCAACTTCATTGAGGCCGGGGCCGGCGTTATTAATACAGGCGATGATGGCGCTGAGGGCGCTGACAAAATCCATGTGGGTCAGCAAGAGCATGAAGACCAGCGCTACGACGCTGATGAAATACAGAAAAATAAAGCCGGTCACTGCGGTGATGATTTTGGTGGGTACGATATGCTCGCTGATTTTAAGGGGCTTTATGGCGGCAGGATGAATGAATTTATACAGTTCCAGATGCGACTGCTTGACCAGCACGATGGTTCTGAGCATGCGAATACCGCCGCCCGTAGATCCGGAAGAGGCGGTAATACAACTGAGCAGCAGCATCCACATGGGTACAAAAATAGGCCACTGGCCAAAATCCTGGCTGGCGTAACCGCAGTCGGTCGCGATGGTGACCAGATTGAAGGTGGCATGGCGTAAGGCCGTAAAAAAATCCGGGTAGGTGCCGGCTTGCCACAACACCGCTGCCGCCAAAACACAGCTGCTTAACACTAGGGCCAACAGGCTTACCGCTTCGAGATCATCGCCATAGGCCTTGAATGAGCGTTTCCGGATGGCCACAAAATGCGTGGCGAAGTTAATCGCCGCCAACAGCTGAAAAATGGTCAGCACGACTTCAATAGCTAACGAATTGAAATAACCGACGCTATTGTCATGCGTGGAAAATCCGCCCAAACTCATCGCCGAAAAGGCATGGCAAATGGCGTCAAACCAGCTCATCCCGGCTAACCCCAAGGCCAATATACAGGCCAGGGTTAGGCCTGCGTAGACCATCCAGAGGGCTTTTGCTGTTTGCGCGATACGCGGCGGCAGTTCCGATTCCTTGACCGTTCCCGGTGTTTCCGCCTTGATCAATTGCATGCCGCCAACGCCCAGCATCGGCAGGATGGCGACCGCGAAAATAATGATACCCATGCCCGCAATCCAGTTTAATTCATGCCGCCACAGGTTGATCGACATGGGCAGATGATCGAGGCCGCTAAGTACGGTGGCGCCGGTTGTAGTGAGGCCTGAGACAACCTCGAAATAGGCGTCGATAAAGCTTATGCCTGGGATATAGAGCAAGAGCGGCAGTGTACAGAATACGGGAATCAGTGACCAAGTCACGGTCACCAGCAGAAAACCCACTCTTTGCGACACTTTTTTCTCGCGGCGAATGGTCGAAAAAAACATCAAGGCTCCGGCCAGTAAGGTGATGGCCGAACCCTCCAAAAACGCAATGAGGGCGCCGTCATTGCTAATCGCAGCAGTTAGCAGGCAGGTGGCCATTAAGCCGCTAAAGCCCATGGTGACCAAGCCGAAAATATGGGTGATGGTTAACAAGACGTTCATGGAGGCGCTTGAATTGTAGTGTAGGGTGGTGAATCAGTTGCGTCGGCGAAAACGCTGGATCAGTGGGTCCGGCATCGCGTGCAGCATTATTTCTTTGGGTTGTTAGGCATTTTTTCGATGTTGGTCACGAATTTTTTCTCGATATACGGCACCAGTTTTTTATCGGTCGTGAACATCACCACATGATCGCCCTCTTCAAAAACCGTATCATGGTGAATATGTATGACTTGCCTTTTGCGGATTAACGCGCCCATGACGATACCTTCCGGGAGCTGAATGTTGTCCAGTCTGCGGCCAACCACCGACGATTGTCCCTTGCCTTGATGCGCAATCGCTTCGATCGCTTCTGCGGTGCCGCCGCACAGGGAAGTGACCTGGGCCACATCGCCGCGCCGCACATGCTTTAAGATGCTGCCCAGGGTTTCAAGGTTGGGCAGCACGGCCACGTCGATGCCGGTACCGGGCAACAATTTGGTATAAGAGACATTATTGAGCAGACAGAATGATTTACGCGCGCCCAAGCGTTTTGCCAAGGAGGCGGAGATAATGTTTTCACCATCGAAGTTGGTAATCGCGCAAAACAGGTCGGCTTTATTAACCCCCTCATCAAGCAGCAGGGCTTCATCCGTGCAATTGCCCTGCAGCACGACGGTATGATTGAGGTCGCTGGATATTCTTCTGGCGCGCTCAGGATCCTTTTCTATGATTTTGACTTGATGGTCATGTTCAAGCGCCAGCGCCAGACGTTTGCCGATATGGCCGCCGCCGGCAATGATGATGCGTTTTAACGGTTCTTCGAGGGTATGCAGTTCTTTCAAAATCTTGCGGACTTCGGTGCTGGGTGCCACAAAGAACACCTCATCGCCCTCGGCTATCATGGCCTCGCCGTTGGCCGACAGGGCTATGCCTTCTCTAAATATCGCCACCACGCGAATTTTTCCGTAAGCCAGGCGCTCTTTCAGGGACTTGATTTGTTTGCCTGTTAAAAAACTGTCGGCGACGACTTTAACTGAAAACAGTCTTACCAAACCGCCGGCAAACTCGGAAATATGTAAAACCCCCGGAAACTCAATCAGATTACGGATGGATTCCATGACGATCTGTTCAGGACTAATGACGATGTCTATCGGAATGCCCTTGGCGCCAAACAGGGTCGGATTTTTTAAAAAGTCGATAGCGCGCACCCGGGCGATGGTTTTCGGGCGGCTGTAAAGTGTATTAATGACGACACAGGCCAGCATATTGGTTTCATCACGGTCGGTTACCGCGATGACCATGTCGGTGTTGTGTACGCCAGCTTGTTCGAGCACGGTAGGATGCGCGGCATTGCCGACAACCGTGGAAATATCGAAGCGTTCCTTGATGGCATCAAGCAGGTGTGCCTTGGTGTCAATGACCACAATATCGTTTTCTTCGCTCGCCAGTGCTTCGGCGACGGAAGCGCCAGTCCTGCCGGCGCCAAGAATGAGTATTCTCATGTAATTAAACGATCCTCCTATGAGGTTGGGCGTTTTGGGTTGACCAGTGCGCAAGGGGCGAAAATTTATAGGAATGTCGGCGTTGTTGCAACTTCAATGTCCTTAACCTGACTGACGAATTGGCCTTGGGCAAGCCGGGTTTGCACTAGGTCGCCGGGCCGTAATTGTGCGCTTGACCTGATAATTTGTCCAGAAGGCAGCAGTAGCGTCAGCGTATAACCCCGGTTTAACGTAGCCAAAGGGCTGACGGCATGTAAGGTTTGACTGGCATTAAGCAGGCGCTGATTGAGTTGCTCCAGCCGGCGCTGGCCGGCAGTGATCAGCCGCTGGCTGAGGTAGTGATTTCGCTGTTGGTAGCGGTTAATAGTAATAGCGGGTGTGTGTTGCCATAATTTGGCCATTTTGGCTTCAAGGGTGCCGGCATGACGCCGGAGCCTGGTGTGCATGCTGTGCTGAAGTCTTGCTTCAAGCTCCGTCATCCGCTGCCTGTTTCTGGCCAGCCGCTGTCCAGGATGCTGCTGTTGCAGGCGTTTGCCAATCCAGTCCAGGGTTTGCTGTTTTTGCTGCAGTTTGCGTTGCAGTTGCTGTTGCAGGCGCGCTTCCAGGTAGATGAACCGGGCCAGCCATTGCTGTTGATCCGGGCTTGCGTGCTCGGCCGCGGCCGAGGGAGTGGCGGCGCGTAGATCGGCAACAAAATCGGCAATGGTAAAATCGGTTTCATGGCCGATGCCCGAAATGATCGGGATGGTGCTGGCGTGAATAGCCCTGGCCACCTTTTCTTCATTGAAAGCCCAAAGATCTTCCAGCGAGCCGCCGCCGCGCGCAAGAATAATGACGTCGCATTGCTTGAGTTTATTAGCGGTCGCTATGGCGTTGGCAATTTCATGCTGGGCATTGCTGCCCTGTACGGCAGCCGGATAAATAATGACCGGTATGGCCGCAAAGCGGCGTTGTAAAACCGTCAAGATATCTCTGATGGCAGCGCCCGAGGGCGAAGTTATGACGCCGATAGTGTTGGGCAGGGCCGGCAGGCTGCGTTTGTTGGCGGCATCGAACAGGCCTTCTGCCGACAGTTTGAATTTCAGCGCATCAAAAGCCCTGCGCAAGGCGCCATCGCCGGCTTCTTCAAGTTGTTCGACGATGAGTTGGTAGTCGCCTCTGGGTTCGTACAGACTGACTTCGGCTGTTACGATAACCTGTTTGCCGTTTTCCGGCCTAAAGCCCAGCCGGCGCTGCTGATTTTTAAACAGTGCACAGCGTATCTGGGCATTGGCATCTTTCAAGGAAAAATACATATGCCCGGAAGCCGGTGTGCTTAAGTTCGATAGCTCGCCCTCCACCAGCACAGTCAGAAAATGCTCGCCGAGCAGCTGGCTGGTTTCACGATTGAGCTGGGATACCGTATAAATTTTACGCTGTGTAGGAGGCATTGGCAGTGTGTTTTTCAGTACAGCATGCTGCCTGGGCTATCCGGCAGGGCAGGTATTTGGATATTTTTAATGACTTTCGCGTTCAATTTGCTGCATGTAGCGCTGAATGACGGACTCAAATGCCCGGGTTATCTGGGTAAATTTACAGCCTATTTTTTGGATGATCTCTTGTTTGCTGGCGTTCATGATGATTTTGTAGCGCACCTCGAAAGCAATCGTATCTGTTCCCGCATCATCGAGTATGAGTTTGCATTGATCAAACTGGCTGGTGGGCAGCAGTAGGCCGGAAATTTCTTTGGAGGTATTGAGCATGGCGAAGCCGGACAGGCTGATGTCGTGCAGCTTGAGCAGAACGGGCTCATGGTCAGGCAGCATGAGTTGGCAATAACTGGCCTTGGATAAGGGTGATTTTACCCGGTAGAACTCGCGGCGTTGCAGCCAGAAGAGGGATGACGGGATGGGCATTGAGAATGCCGGCTCGCCTTCGTGAGTGATTTTTGTCAGGGAGCTGCCGGCGAAGGTGACCTTGATGCCGGCATATTCGGTTTTGAAGGTAATTTTAGAGGTACTCTGGATTTGCTGGTTGAGATAAGCTTTGGGTCCGTAATCCAGAATTATGGAGTGGCTCTTTCTATTAATATCAACGATGGTTGTGATAAAGGACTCATTTTGGCTGCCAAACTGAGCAGTGAGCAGGCAGTTGTTTTTGGCTAATAAAGCCAGATGACTGATGATTTGTTCAGTATTGTTAATTGAGAAGCTTTGATTGTCCATCGCGAGGCTTAGGTCTTTTTTAAATATTAATTAATTGAATATTGTAGAATATTTAACATTATTGTGCATAAAGAAAGGGGTATTGCCTTGGCGTGGTTGCTTTTATTTTCTGCGGGTCTTACAGAAATTGTCTTTGCTTTAAGTCTTAAATATAACCAGGGCTTTACCAAGCTGTGGCCCAGTATAGTCACGCTGGTGTCCGGCGGGGGCAGTTTTTATTTGTTGATGCTGGCCATAAAAACCCTGCCTTTGGGGACTGCCTATGCCGTTTGGACGGGCATGGGCGCAGTCGGTGTGGCGATATTGGGTATCTTTCTGTTTAAAGAATCGGCAGACTTATACCGGTTATTGTCCATTACCCTGGTGGTAGGCGGGATTATTGGTCTTAAATTAACCGATATGCATTAACGTGCTGCATCTGATTTTTCAATCGCCCATTGAAACGGCTGTGCTGGAGCGAACCGATGCCGGTGATGTGCTGGTGTTTCTTGAAAACTCGGTTTTGAGAATTCTGCAAAATGGAACCCTGGCGGATACATTAACAAAACAGTTAAACACCCGGGGTTTGTATGTGCTGGAAGACGACTTGGCTGTTCGTGGTATAGATGCCGACGAGTTACTTCAAGGCATCGAAGTCATTGATTATGCCGGACTGGTTGCCTTAACGGTCAAACATCCGCTCATACAGTCATGGTCTTGATAGTCAATGGCGAGCGCCTGGAAACGACCGAACAGGGCTTTTTAGTGCGTGCAGCGGATTGGAATGAAGCAGTCGCCATGCAGCTGGCGGAATTAAATCATCTTCATTTGACTGATGGCCACTGGGAAATTATCTGGTTTATACGTGATTATTATCAACAATATAAGCATTTGCCTAATGCCCGGGTATTTACCAAGGCCATTGCCAAGGTGTTGGGTGAGGCGAAAGGCAATAGCCGCTACCTGTATCGGCTGTTTCCCGAAGGCCCGCTAAAATACGCCTGCAAACTGGCGGGTTTGCCCAAACCGCCGGCCTGTTTGTAAGGCGCTGATCATAGCCCAGCTCCCCTCCCGTTAGCCCTGTTTAAAACGGTGAATCAGCCGTCTTTCTTTTTTGTTGGGTTTGTGATCCTGACCGCTAAAAGGCAACAGCTCGCGTTGTTCGCGTTCCTGTTGTATTTGCAGCTGGCGTTTGGCGTGGCTTTCGGGGTCTT
The DNA here is from genome assembly GCA_963848675.1 of uncultured Gammaproteobacteria bacterium. GTDB lineage: Bacteria > Pseudomonadota > Gammaproteobacteria > Methylococcales > Methylomonadaceae > CAWKEY01. Next base: position 9,060 of record CAWKEY010000018.1, on the reverse strand, counting down.
CTTCGAAGAGCAGGACGGCTTCTTTGGCGGGCCGGCGCTGACTGCTGAGGGCTATAATGGTGATGGCCCAGTGGGAGCCGTCTTTGCTGATTGAGAGGGTATCGCCGGGTTTGACTTCTTTACCCGGTTTTGTACGTTGTTGCTTGACATGGACTTTACCGCCCGCAATCGCATCGGCGGCCAATTTGCGGGTTTTAAAAAAACGCGCAGCCCATAACCATTTGTCTAAACGGATACTTTCGAGTTCAGGCATTCAGGCAAGGACGGCGGTTAGTGGGGGCTGTTTTATCAGGCCATGTGTTTTTTTAATTCTTTAGGCAAGGAAAACACGACTTTTTCTTCGATGCCCTGAATTTCAAGCGTGGATTTGCCGCCCCATTGCTTGAGCTGGGCGATCACTTCCTGAACCAGTACTTCCGGTGCGGAAGCGCCGGCGGTCACGCCGACGACATCAACACCATCAAACCAGTCTTGCTGCATGTCTTTTGCAGTATCGATCAGATACGCCGGTTTGCCTAATTGCTCGGCAATTTCGCGTAAACGGTTGGAATTGGAGCTGTTGGGCGAGCCGACAACCAGAATCAGATCAGACTTTTTAGCCAGTTCATGCACGGCATCTTGGCGGTTTTGGGTGGCGTAGCAAATGTCGTCTTTTTTCTGTTCCTGAATGGCGGTAAAGCGGGCTCTTAGGGCATCGACCATGATCTTGGTGTCGGTCATCGATAAGGTGGTCTGCGTGACGTAAGCCAGATTATCAGGGTTGTTCACTTTTAAGTTGGCCACATCTTCCGGCGTTTCTACCAGATAAATGCCGCCATTTTCGGTGCACTTTTCATATTGGCCCATGGTGCCTTCAACTTCAGGGTGTCCTGCGTGCCCGATCAGGATGACTTCACGATCGGATTTGGCATGTTTGGCGACCTGCAAATGCACTTTGGTGACCAGCGGGCAGGTGGCGTCGAACACCGTCAACTGGCGTTCGACCGCTTCCTGCTGAACTTGTTTGGATACGCCGTGGGCGCTGAAGATTAAATAAGAACCGACCGGCACGTCCGTTAAATCTTCAATGAAAATGGCGCCTTTTTCTTTTAATCCATCAACAACAGTGCGGTTATGAACAACTTCGTGGCGGACATAAATCGGCGCGCCGAAAGTTTCGAGGGCCTGATCAACAATTTCGATGGCGCGGTCAACGCCGGCACAGAATCCACGGGGGTTGGCGAGTACTATTTGCATATCTTGACTTCTTTGCTAGGTTAATTTGAGTGTATTTTAACTCAACATTGTTTCCGATACGATAATTCCATCTTCATCAGCGTATAAAAAATGATCTTTTTTAAAGTTGACGCCGGAAAAAGTGACCAGCAGATCGCGATCGCCATGGCCTTTTTTATGGCTTTTCAAGGGATTGGTGTGCAAGGCACGGATGCCGATGGGCAGCTGCCTGATCAGGGCTGCATCGCATAGACAGCCGTTAATAACAATACCCTGCCAGCCGTTAGCGACGGCAGTTGTTGCCAGATCATGGCCGAGCAGGGCGCAATGGAGCGAACCGCCACCGTCAATGACTAAAACCCGGTTGTGGACTTTTTCTGCGAGGGTTTTTTGAACCAGCACATTATCTTCAAACACTTTTAAAGTGGTGATCTGACCGCAAAAAACCTTACTGCCGCCATACATTTTGAATACGGGTTCGGCAATCTGCAGGTTTTGCTGACCAGAATAGGCATCGCAAAGGTCGGCTGTGGTAAAGGGCATGTTGTAAGTATTAGGTTCAAGTTTTAAGGCAAAATGCTATATATAACGGGCCAGCAGTCCATTGCTGATTTGGCTTGCTGGGACCGGAATTTTCACTTCATAACCGCCGCCGGAGGCTTCCTGCATGGCGCGCCCGTACATATCTTCCATGCGTTCGACGATAACATTCTGATTGCCTTCGGGCAGAATCAGTTCCAGTTTGTCGCCAACCGAAAATTTGTTTTTAACATCGATGACGGCCAGACCGGTGTCTTTATCATAATCCCTGATTTCGCCGCAAAACTGCTGCTGATGGCTTTTGGAATAGCCGCTGATATAGTTTTGATGCTCGTGGGTATGGTGGCGCTGATAAAAACCATCGGTGTAGCCTCGGTTGGCCAGATTTTCCAGCACGCCGATCAGCTCAGGTTGAAACGGGCGTCCGGCCAGGGCGTCATCAATTGCCTGACGGTAAGTTTGTGCCGTGCGCGCCACATAATAATGCGACTTGGTGCGGCCTTCGATTTTAAGACTGTCAATGCCGATTTCAACTAGACGCTGCACATGTTCAACGGCGCGCAGATCCTTGGAATTCATGATGTAGGTGCCATTTTCATCTTCCATGACCGGCAGCAATTCACCTTTGCGGCCTTCCTCCTCAAGAAAATAGATATTATCGGCCAAGGGATGCCGGTCAGCGCCGCCGCAGCTGGCCGTGCTGATGTCTTGCATGGACAGCGCCGCGCCGTTCAACAGGTAATCGCCCTCGGCATTTTCATGCGCGGGCAGGGTATCGTATTTCCAGCGGCAGGAATTGGTGCAGGTACCCTGGTTGGGATCACGGTGATTGAAATAACCGGATAACAAACAGCGGCCGGAGTAGGCAATGCACAAGGCGCCGTGCACAAACACTTCCAGCTCCATATCGGGGCAGCGCTGGCGGATTTCTTCGATTTCATCCAGAGACAGCTCTCGCGATAAAATCACGCGCGCAAGGCCCATGGTTTGCCAGAATTTTACCGTGGCATAATTGACGGTGTTGGCCTGCACCGACAGATGCACCGGCATATCCGGCCAGGTTTCACGCACCATCATGATCAAACCGGGATCGGCCATGATCAGGGCATCCGGTTTCATCGCGATAATTGGGGCAATATCGGCCATAAACGTTTTGACTTTGGCATTGTGCGGAATCACATTGGCGGCCAGGAAAAATTTTTTACCCAGCGCATGGGCTTCATCAATGCCTTTGGCCAGATTATCGGCAAGAAAATCATTGTTGCGCACCCGAAGACTGTAACGCGGCTGCCCGGCATAGACCGCATCAGCGCCGTAGGCAAAGGCATAGCGCATATTTTTAAGGGTTCCGGCAGGAGAAAGAAGTTCGACTTGTTTCATTGGTGTTTAAGATGAGCACGACAAACTGCCATTTTACCAAGAGGCGGGCATGACGGCGTTTTTATTTATGGCCTTGGGCACACTATCGAGTATCGGTAATGCCTTTATGGTACTACGAACTCCTGAAACACCGATGTTCAACTTATTTCGTGCGCATTACTGAGTTCTCAGGGTAAACGTCACCGGGCCGTCATTGATCAGGGCAACCTGCATATCGGCGCCAAACTGGCCGAAGGCTACGTTCGGATAAGTGGCTTTTGCCAGTTCTTGCAGATAGCCGAACAGTTGCCGGCCTTTTTCCGGCGTTGCGGCCGGGGTAAAACTGGGGCGATTGCCACAGCTGGTATCGGCCGCCAGGGTAAATTGCGGCACCAGCAACAAGCCGCCGTCAATATCGCGCAGACTCAAGTTCATCCGATCCAGCTTGTCGGCAAATATGCGGTAGTTTAGGATGCGTTCCAACAGACGCTGCGCCTGTTTTTCGCCGTCTTCTTTTTCGACGGCGACCAGCGCCAAAATACCGGTATCGATTTTTCCGATATCCTGATTATCCACGGTGACTTTAGCGCTGCTGACGCGCTGGATGATGGTGATCACAATAACCTCGCCCGCCGACCTTGGTGCGGCTGTTTATTGGCCGGTTAAAAGTCATAATGAGTTCATTTTTTATCTGAAGTTGGCTTATCCTACAACATTTGCAAACGCTACAGACAGCTTCATGAAGATTTTATTGGTTTTATTGTTAGGCTTGCCTGCGTGGGCGGGCGCGGAAATCTATCAATGGCAGGATGCGCACGGCAGCACGCATTTCTCGGATAGGGTGCATGCCGGTGCCAAACCCATCGACATCAAGCCCGGCTATGGCTTTTATGAAGTTAAAAAGGTAGTTGACGGCGATACGCTTTTGCTGGCCGATGGCCGCAAGATTAGGCTGCTGGGCATCAATACGCCGGAAGTGCGGCATAAAAACGAATCTGCACAAGCCGGCGGCGACGAGGCCAAACGCTGGTTGACCGATAAGTTGCAACAGCGCAAAGTGCGCCTGGAGAGCGATGTTGAGATGACCGATAAATATGGCCGTACCCTGGCGTATGTCATGACCGACAGAAAAGAGCATCTCAATCTGCAACTGGTCGCAGGCGGACTTGCGGCAGTAAATATATATCCGCCCAATTTACGCTACGCCGACGAGCTGATTAAGGCTGAAAATCTGGCTCAAGCAAACAAGCTCGGCATTTGGCAGCGCCCTGAATATGCGGCCAAACCGGCCGCCACTATCAACGCAACGGATCATTCCGGCTGGATGCGTTTGACCGGCAAGGTCGTGACTATCCGCAACAGCCGCAAATATGTTTACCTGGTATTTTCCGACCGGTTTGAAGCGCGTATAGAACGAAAATGGCAGCCCTTGTTTCCGGATATCAATGCTTATCTGGGGCAGCAGCTCGAAGTCCGCGGCTGGCTCAATAAAAACAAGGGCGGCTTTTCCATGCTCATTCGCCATCCGAGCGCGATTAAAGCGTTATAGTGCTTGGGTTTTTAAGATTGATTCAATGGATTGGGCCTATGGCTTATCGGTATGCGAGCTACCTTTAATTACAACTAAGTTGTTAGGATTTCTTCGAAACACTTCCGGCAGAAAAAATTCACTGACCAGCATGGGCTGTTGCTGAATGGCATAGACAGTTCTTCTGCCCCAGATCGGCTGGGTTATGCCGGCCTCAATAATGGCCGATGGCGACCAGGTGGGCGGTTCAATCAGGGTTACATCCATTTCCATGCGCTCCAGCCTGGGGTAGGAAAAAATGACTTCTCCGAGCGGGCGGGTGCCCAGGTGGGAGAGATTGCGATGGGCCACTTTGATGGTTCTGGCCGGGATAATGGTTCTGGCCAGTATCAGCGGCTTGCCGCTGGCGTGCAGCAACACTTCACGAGTCAGATTGCAGGCGTGTTCGGGTAGCTTGAGTAAACGCCGCTCTGTCAGGAATGGCGTGCGCCATTGGTGAAACAGGATTTTAACGGCAACGCTGTTGCCATAAAAATTGCGTAAACGCTGCGTGAGCGAGCCGGGTTCATACGTCCATGACTGAACACTTTCGGGCAGGCGGTGGCGAATTCCTGGGCGGTTTTCGAGCCACTTGGGTTCCTGGGCAAATAAAAAACTTTTAATAGCCAAACGACTAAACCTCTGAATATGCTGTTGCATCGCCCAGCCAGCGATCACAGAGCGGCTGAATGGCCTGCGGGGTTTCGGTAAAAAATTGCGCCCCTATGTCCTGGATATGCTCCAGCAAATCGCTATCTCGCGATAAATCAGCGATTTTAAAGTGCATCTGTCCGGTTTGCCGGGTGCCCATGACTTCGCCGGGGCCGCGTAATTGCAGATCTTTCTCGGCAATGACAAAGCCATCATTAGTGTCTCTTAAAATACCCAGACGATGGCGCGCGGTATCGGATAAAGGCGATTGATACATCAGCAGGCAATAGCTGTCGTCATCGCCGCGTCCTACCCGTCCGCGCAACTGATGCAGTTGGGAAAGGCCGAGACGCTCCGGATTTTCTATGATCATCAGGCCGGCATTGGGCACGTCGACGCCGACTTCTATGACGGTGGTGGCGACCAGCAAATCGATCTCATGGTTTTTAAAGGCCAGCATGACGGCCTCTTTTTCAGCCGATTTCATGCGGCCATGAATCAATGCCACCCGCACGGCGGGCAGGGCTTGCTCTAAAAGCTCAGCGGTTTTTTCTGCCGCCTCGCATTGCAAGACTTCGGACTCTTCAATCAGCGTGCACACCCAATACGCTTGCCTTTTTTTTGCTACCCAGCTGTTAATCCGGGCAATGACATCCTGCCTCCGTTCGGCCGGAATGACGCTGGTGACGATAGGTTTTCTACCCGGCGGCAGTTCATCGATAATCGAAATATCCAGATCCGAATATTGCAACATGGCCAGCGTGCGCGGGATGGGAGTGGCGGTCATGACCAGTTGATGGGGCCTCAATCCGGCTTGCTGGCCTTTTTCTCTGAGCGCCAGGCGTTGATGCACGCCGAAACGGTGTTGCTCATCAATGATAATCAAACCCAGACGATGGAAGTTGACGCTGTCCTGAAACAGGGCATGGGTGCCGATAATAATGCCCGCCGAACCCTCTGCCAGTGCCTCTAAAACCGCCTTGCGCGGATTGCCTTTGAGTTGCCCGGTCAGCAAAACCACTTGTGTTTGAAAGCCGTCAAACCAGATGCTGAAATTGCGAAAGTGCTGTTCCGCCAACAATTCGGTCGGTGCCATGACCGCAACCTGATAGCCGGAAGCCAGCGCCAGCAGGGCCGCGTAGGCCGAGACCACGGTTTTGCCGGAGCCGACATCGCCCTGAACCAGGCGCAGCATCGGGTGATTCTGGCGGCAATCGGCTTCAATTTCAGCCATCACCCGTTGCTGCGCGCCGGTCAAGCTGAAGGGCAGGGCGCGGATAAAGTGCTCGCTGAGAGTTTTATTGCCGGCGAACTGCGGCGCTTGCCAGGCTTTCACCTTGTTTTTTGCGGCTAGCAGACTCAGGTGATGCGCGAGCAGTTCTTCAAACGCCAGCCGTTTAAGCGCCGGTACGCTGCCGTCTTGTAAGGCTGCGACCGAGATGGACTCATCGGGGGCGTGCAGGGTCTGGATCGCCTCCAGCAGTGCCGGGTAGTGGTATTGCTTTAAAATGGCCGCCGGAATCCAGTCTTGTAGCCATTGGTTTTCCCTGGTGCAAAGCCTTAATGCCTGCTGGATGGCTTTTCTCAAGGTGCTTTGCCGGAGTCCTTCGGTTAAGGGGTAAACCGGGGTCAGGCGGGTCTCGGTAATACAACTGTCCTGATCCGCGATGACGCTGTATTCAGGATGCACCATTTCAAGACCCGCATAGCCATAGCGCACTTCAGCAAAGCAGCTGATCAATGTGCCGGGTTTTAGGGCGTTGTGTTGATGGGCGCTGAAGTGAAAGAATTTCAGGTTGATAAAGCCGGTGCCGTCGCTGATCCGGCAGACCAGGCTCTGGCGGCCCCGGGGCAGCACATCGGTAAATTCAACCCGGCCGCAGATTAATACCGTCATGCCCGGAGCCAACGAGCCGATGGCATGGATGCGGGTACGGTCCTCATAACGATGGGGCAAGTGAAATATGAGATCCTGAACCGTGCGGATGCCGAGTTTTTCAAGGCGTATTGCCGTCTGGCCGCCTATGCCCATCAATGACGCGACCGAGAGTTGCAGGAAATTCGGCTGATTCATTAGCGGGCGGGTTTAGCTCAAGCCCTGTCCGGGCTTAAGAGGCGGTGTAGGTCTGAGGTCTCAGATGCATAACCGCATCCATTTCAATGCCGGCGCCTTTCGGTAGTGCGGCAACGCCTATGGCGGCGCGGGCAGGGTAGGGCGCATGAAAAAATTGCCCCATGATTTCGTTGACCATAGGGAAATGCGCTAAATCGGTTAAAAAAACATTCAGTTTGACGATGTCGTAGAGATCACCGCCGGCGGCTTCGGCCACCGCCTGCAGATTTTTAAATACCTGAGTAATCTGGGCGGCGATGTCGCCTTCAATCAGCAGCATGGTTTCAGGTACCAGGGGGATTTGTCCTGAAAGATAAACAGTTCGATCAATTCTTACTGCTTGCGAATAGGTGCCGATAGCTTGGGGCGCCTGTGCAGTATGGATGATTTCTTTTATCATGTTTCTTCCTGTATTTAATGATTTAAAAAATTTTGGTACCTATGCTGCGTCTTTTGCAAGCTGCTTGATTGTACTGTCATTTCGACCAACGGGAGAAATCTTAAGCGCTGGAGCAAGAGTGTAGGCTTCCAGATTCCTCGCTCTGCTCGGAATGACACAGGACGCTAAATAGTTACAAATTTTGTTCACTTTTATCAGGTGCGGAAGACCTGACTAAGCCTTGACCCGGGTGATTTTTAAAACAATCGGCAATTCTTTCAGGCGCCGCATGATCTGCGCCAAATGCACGCGGTCTTTGGCCGTTAAGGTGATTAAATCGATACTCACCCGGGCGTCCTGATCGACAACCGTGACATTTTCAATGTTGGAGTTCAGTTCGGAAATTGTGGAGGCAACGGTTGCCAGTGAGCCGCGCTGGTTGAGTATCTCCAGGCGCAGTTCAGCGGGAAAGTCACCGCTGGCATCCGGGCTCCATTCGACGTCCAGCCAGCTGGTTTGCTTTTTTCGAATATCCCCGCTGTTGCGGCATTCGTGATGATGTACGACGATGCCTTTGCCGGGATTGAAAAAACCGATGATCGAATCCCCCGGAATCGGCCGGCAACATTTCGCCAGGGTAACCACCATGCCTTCCGTGCCTCTGATGACCAGGGGTTTGCTGACGTGCTGATCGTTGCCGTCGAGTTTGATGCCGGCATTAACGTCATCCTGGGTAATGCGTTTGGCGACCAGAAACGGCATTTTATTGCCCAGGCCAATGTCTTCAAGCAAATCATCCAGGGATTGCATGGACAGGGCGGCGAGCAAAGCCTGCATGCGCTGTGGGTCGATAGTGTCCAGATGCTGGTGCATGACTTGCAGTTCTTTTTCCAGTAAACGCCGGCCCAGATTGATGGCTTCCTGCTGTTTAAAATGTTTCAGATAGGTGCGTATGCTGGAGCGGGCCTTGGCGGTAATCACATAGTTGAGCCAAAGTGGATTGGGTCTGGCCCAGGAGGCGGTGATGACTTCCACCGTGACGCCGGTTTCAAGCCGGGTTTGCAGCGGCACCAGTTGTTTGTCGATACGGGCGGAACGCAGCCGTTGCCGATATCGGTATGCACCGCATAAGCAAAATCGACAATGGTGGCGCCGCGCGGCAGTTTGATAATGCCGCCCTGCGGGGTAAAGACAAACACTTCCTGTGGAAGACGTCCACCTTTAGGTTGTCGATAA
>CAWKEY010000017.1:0-61889 GCA_963848675.1 uncultured Gammaproteobacteria bacterium | reverse complement strand
TGTAAATAAATAACTGGCCGCTTTCAATTCCTTGATTGTTGAGATTTAATGGCATAGTTCCAGTCCTTGCCATGAAACCTAGCAGGTAAGAGGTTGACTCTCTTCAGGTCTTCATCACTCACCTTAATCCCAGTTGGGTAGGTATTTTCATCCAACTCAGCTTGAATTGTGAGTCCAGTATCCGTAGTCGTGTGACCAATTAAATTCACAATTACTTCGTGACTGATCAACGGACGCCCTCGCCAATTCTCAGTGATATGGCAAAACATCCGATGCTCGATCTTGTTCCATTTGCTGGTGCCTGGCGGAAAATGGCGCACGTAGATAACCAAACCAGTTTCATCGGCGAACTTTTGCAATTCCACTTTCCATAACCGATTGCGGCTGGCATTACTGCCACCGCCATCCGCAGTGATTAGTAAAGCATGCGCTTGGGAATAGCACTCTTTGCCCATATGTTCCCACCAGCGACGGATAGATTCGACCGCAAATTGGGCTGTGTCGTGATCAATCCCTACACTGACCCAACCTTGATTGTGCGTAGGATCATACACACCATAAGGGCAAACCTTGCCCAACTGAGGGTCGGCGAAATCATGAATTTTAACTTGCTCCGGTTGTCCCTGCGGACGGTACTCGCGCCCCGCATTAGCAAAATTCCCAACTAATTCTTTCTTTTTCGCATCGACCGAAATCACTGGTTGCCCGGCATGCTGAAATACCTTTACGCAACGGTTGATATAGCGAAACTGGTTATTTCGATCCGGGTGTGATGCCTCATCTAAGGTCTTGAGTGTACCTTGTAAGCTATAGTCCATATCCGCCAACAGTTGTGCCACTCGGGTATGGCTCACCTCGTGTCCTTGCTCAGCAAGAGCCTTAGCCAGCTTCCTCGTGCTCTTGCAAGTCCATCGTAGCGGTGACATCGGAGCGCCCCGCGTGTTGGGGTCGACCAGCGCTTCTAATGCCATGACCAAATCAGGGTCAATAGCCGGTAGTGACTTGCGACCGCCTCCAGGTTGCCGAATCCGCCGTTTATCATGACCTGCGGTAGGTCGAACTTGACGCATCTCCTCGCACCCTCGACGGATAGTGCGTTCTCCTAAACCCGTTGCCTGCGCGACTGCTTTAATTCCGCCATGCCCCAATTCGAGTGCTTCGTTCGCTGCCCAACGACGACGACCCCTCTCATCTAACTCAGATTCCAGGCGATTGAATTTCCTCTTTATACCATCTATAACCGCGACATCAATCATGCCGCCATTATATAGAAACGAATCAAAACGGCCATTTATTCATTTACACCTACTTACTATAGCCGCTAACTCAACTTTCTGTTCTTATGGAAAGCCCATGATTATGGGAAGTATATTTATGCGGCGTCGTTCAAGGCAAATGTTTTCCGCATTAAATACCCAAATTTACTTCCCATAATAGGTCTCACTTTTTGACTCAAGGGAAGAAGGATCGTTTTGCCTTGCCAAACGTAACAACACTTTCGTTCAATAAAACGATCCCTCTATCCATTAAATTAATGTTGTTTATCTTGTAACGCCGCAATCAGCTTGTCCGGAACGGTGAATTGTCCGCGTTTGAGTGTGGGTGGAATCACCTTATCAATGGCATCGATCTTCTCCGTGGGATCCGCGCGCAAATAAACTTCAGTGGTTTGCATCTGCGCATGACCAAGCCACAGTGATATTTTTCGTAAATCACCGGTTGCCTGATAGAGCATCATGGCACATGAGTGCCGCAGCACATGTGGCGAAATATTTTTCCCTTTCAATGACAAGCAATTTTCCATAGCCAATTGGGCGTATTTGTCGAGCAAATATGTGAAGCCCTTGCGTGTCATCGGTTCTCCGCGCGCATTGATAAACAACTCTGGCGCCGGCACTTCTCCCCTGACAGCCAGCCATGAGCGCAAATCGGCAGCTGTTTGTTTCCAGAGCGGCAAGCATCGCTCCTTTCTTCCTTTACCCATAACTCGAATTGTCGGTGTAGGCTGAAGCATGACTGCACTCAATGGCAGTCCAACTAACTCCGATACCCGAAGCCCAGCCACGAAACATAAATGCAACATGGCTCTATCACGAATGCCGGACCTGGTTCGGATATCTGGGATATTGAGTATTGCCTGTATTTCGCTAATCGACAGATAGTTAATCAACGGTACATCGGTCTTTTTGGATGGGATTGCCAGTACCCGCAGACTTTGTTCCAACACGGACGGTACTCGATGTTCAACGAAGCGCATGAAAGATTTAATCGCTGCCAATCTGGTATTGCGGGTGCTGGCACTGTTGCCCCGTGCTGATTCAATGTGCCCAAGAAAATCCATCACCAATGGCGCATCGATCTGTTCGAGATTCAGCTTGGATGGCGTCACCTTGAACCGTATGTGTAGCGGCCCGATAACATAAATCACAGGAACCGATTACATCGGTTTTTTGAGACCACATTAACTGAGAATATCCGGGCATCAGGAACCACTTGAATTCATATAATAAATGCAACACCTCTTAAAGAGGCTAGATGGTATAGTTTCCGTCTACCAAAACAAAAAACTAAAGAGGTGTCCAATGAGAACATTCAACCATCTAACCCAAGAAGAAAGATACCATATCTACCTAATGCATAAGAAAAAAGTTTCCTTGGAAGAGATAGCCAAAGACATAGGCAGGAGTAAGTCCACTATCAGTCGGGAACTGCGTCGAAATAAGGGTCAACGTGGGTACCGTTACCAGCAAGCTCAGACCAAAGCCGAACAACGCCATGCAGATAAGCCCAAAGCGATCAAGCTTGACGAGGCGATGAAGCAGGTGATAACGCCATTGATCGAAGAGAAATGGAGCCCGGAGCAAATTTCAGGGCGCTTAAGAATACTGGATGAGCCGACGGTTAGCCATGAAACGATTTATCGCTTTATCTTGGCAGACAAAGCCAAGGGTGGTGAGCTATACAAGCATTTGCGGCATCAAGCTAAGCCGTATCGTAAACGTTATGGTAAAAATGACTATCGTGGCACCATTCCTGGTCGTGTAGACATTGACGAGCGCCCCTCCATAGTGGCTGAAAAGACCCGCATAGGTGATTGGGAAGCCGATACGGTCATAGGCAAAGGCCATAAAGGGGTTTTAGTCACTTTGACCGAACGGGTGTCAAAATTGAACCTCGTCATTCCCATTATCCGCAAGGAGGCCGGGTTGGCCAAAGACGCGATTATTGAAGCCCTAAAGCCCTTCGCCGCTTTTGTCCACACCATCACTTTTGATAATGGTCGTGAATTTTGTCGGCATCTAGATATCGCTAAGGCATTGAATTGTGAAACCTATTTTGCCAAGCCCTATCATTCTTGGGAGCGTGGTTTAAATGAAAACCACAACGGCTTATTGAGGCAATATTTTCCGAAAGCTAAGCCGCTGGATCAAGTAACACAAGTCGATGCCAATAAAGCTTTGGCTGGGCTTAACCATAGACCTAGAAAAACCTTAAACTACAAAACTCCTTGGGAGGTGTTTTGTAAAATGGCGAGACTTGATACCGATAATTTGCTGGGTGTTGCATTTATGGGTTGAATTCGCCCCACATTAAATGAGAATGAGCCCACATTAATTGAGAACAGCCCGATAACATCCGCCAGGAACCACATTAACTGAGAATCTGCGACACGAAGTTGCTTACAAAAGTTGTTCCACTTAATTAAAGATGGAACCGCCCGTGTCACCGGGTTTGAATCTAGGAGTCTGAATAAAGAGCGACTCTTACAACGTAGCGAAGCGCCGCAAGGTGTGGGGAACAACTCGCGAGAGGCGAACCCTTCTGGCAGCCATACGCCGGATGAGCGCTAGATAGTCGGTATGCTGAACACATGTGAATCTGCGATAAAGACCGTGACTAATAACAAGCGGAAATGGCTTCTACGCTTGAACCAAAACGGTAAAGGAGGTGGGAATCGCGTTTGTTTTCTGCGCTTTTCGTGACCCACAAGCCTCCCGGTCAACAGCAGGCAGCTAACCCGACATACTTTTGCAAGCGGAACGTGGAAACCCGGTATCGCTCCCTTCGGGGACAGCAGACTGCAAAGTCTGCCCATGGCAGTGCTGGAATAGGAACGAGGAAAAAGCGAATGTCGTATTGTAATAGTGCGAATAGGGGTTGCAACATCACCCCACACGAAAGTGGGCAGACGTCCTTATGGTCTCTCCTCACAAGAGAGTTTGAAGAACCATCTTTACGGTAGGAGAGCAAATGAGTGCAGCATCAATGGCGCGTGCACCTTCCGACTTGGCTTGGGACGGCATCAATTGGGCCGATGTTCAACGTCAGGTAAGAGGGCTGCAAGCGCGTATTGTGAAGGCGACACAGGTCGGCAAGCATAACAAGGTGAAAGCCTTACAATGGCTGCTGACCCACTCGTTCAGCGGCAAAGCATTAGCCGTTAAGCGAGTGACAGAGAATAAAGGCAAGAACACCCCTGGTGTGGACAAGATAACGTGGAAAACACCGGAGGCAAAGATCAACGCGATAGCGTCGTTGAAGAGGCGAGGATACTCGACTCTCCCACTTCGGAGGGTATTAATTCCGAAGAAAAATGGCACCAAGACAAGACCTCTCGGCATACCCGTCATGAAGTGCCGCGCTATGCAAGCGTTACATTTGCTGGCGTTGGAACCTATTGCGGAAACCACCGCCGACCTGAACTCCTATGGGTTCAGGCCGGAACGCTCAACGGCTGATGCGGGAGAGCAATGCTTCAATTCTCTCGCAAAAAAGGCTAGTGCAGAATGGGTGCTGGAGGCTGACATTAAAGGCTGTTTCGACACTATCAGTCACGACTGGATGATCGCCAATATCCCCACGGACAAGGCGGTTCTAAAGAAATGGCTTAAAGCGGGATACGCGTATCAAAACGAGCTCTTCCCCACGGAGGCCGGTACACCGCAAGGCGGTATCATTTCGCCGGTGGCGGCTAATATGACATTGGATGGCCTTGAAGCGATGCTTTTGAAGAAATTTCCAAAAGCGAAGCAGACAGGTCGGAAAATGAACATGGTACGTTATGCGGATGACTTCATTATTACCGGCAACTCGAAAGAATGGCTGGAACAGGAAGTCAAACCCGCAGTGGTAGAGTTTCTGGCGGAACGTGGGCTAGTCCTGTCGCCGGAGAAAACCAAAATAACGAACATCACGGATGGATTCGACTTCCTTGGTTGGAACATGCGCAAGTACAACGGCAAGCTGTTGATAAAGCCGTCGAAAGCAAACGTCAAAGGTCATCTTGACAAAATCAGGGAAGTCATCAAGGCCAACAAGACGGCTAAACAGGCAAATCTGATAAGGCTGCTTAATCCTATTTTGCGAGGATGGGCGAATTATCACAGCCATGTAGTCGCTAAAAAAACCTTTGCTCGGGTTGATACTACTGTCTGGTCAATGCTATGGCAATGGGCGATAAGGAGGCATCCAGAGAAAGGAGCCCGCTGGGTTAAACAAAGGTATTTTAAAACCAGAGGCTCCCGGAACTGGGTATTCTCAACTACAGAAAAAAAAGAAGATGGAACGCTAAGAGAGCTTAACTTGGTCCTGGAATCGGACACGCCAATACAGCGGCATGTCAAGATCAAAGCAGACGCCAATCCGCACGACCCTAAATGGGCGCAGTATTTTGAGTCCCGGTGGGGCAAGAAAATGCTGAAATCATCGAGAGGTCGGTCGAAACTTTATCGGGTCTGGCTAAGACAAGATCGCCTGTGTTCAGCCTGTCAGAAGCCCATCACAAAGCTCACGCCTTGGGATGCTCACTATTATGTGAAAAAAGTTGATGGCGGGACGGATGCGGCAAGCAATCTTTACATGCACCATCTCAGTTGCCATAAATCATCAGTATGCCGAAAATCGTTATGTAACCGGGTGTCGAAAGATGCCTTTGAAGAGGCTTGAGCTGTATGCGGGGAAACTCGCACGTACAGTTCTGAGGGGGCTGGGCGCGGGCAACTGCGTCTGGCTACCCATCGGCTAGAACGTATCTGATTGACTGACAGTACGGTTCGACATACTCATTTCTTCATAGGTAAATCGAACGCTGTTTTATAGAACCAGTATTCTGCACTGAAAATAGGCTGATTTCGACGGGAAATGGCTTTGCTTTAGGAGTTCGACAAAACGACCGTTTTGTCGAACTGCTTGCGATGCAGAAAAAAGGTTGATAGACTAGTTATATGCCTAGTCAACAGAGGTTTATTATGAAAATTTGGCCGGTACAAGACGCTAAAGCTCATTTCAGTGAATTACTGGATACCTGTGTAAACGAAGGGCCGCAGGTAGTGACCCGTCGAGGGACAGAAACCGCTGTGCTCGTGCCTATCGCCGAATGGAAGCGCCTGAATAATGCCGCACGCCCCTCACTCAAGGACTTACTAATGTCCGACGTGGGCCGTGCCGACTTTGATTTGCCTCAGCGCGGACGGGCAAAGCGTCGAAAGTCCTTTGAGCTGTAAGGTCGTCATGTTCCTTCTTGATACCAATGTTGTTTCGGAGTTGCGCAAGGTTCGCCCCCATGGAGCGGTAGTAGCGTGGATCGAAGGTGTAGCCGATGCTGAACTTTACCTTTCTGCTGTGACACTCGGTGAAATCCAAGCAGGCATTGAAATCACACGCGAGCAAGACCCCGCCAAGGCTGCGGATATAGAGGCATGGGCCGATCAGGTGGGAGCTACCTATAATGTATTGCCCATGGACGCTGTGACCTTTCGGCTATGGGCGAAACTGATGCACCGTCAGTCGGACACGGTCTATGAAGATGCTATGATCGCGGCCAGTGCGCTTGTGCACAAGCTTACCGTCGTCACCCGAAACATCCGGGATTTTGAACATTTTCAAGTGCCCGTGTTTAATCCATTCGTGTAATGAGGCCGTCCCGGGACCTGCGTGTGGCTTCCGGCGTGCCTCTTTTAATTCTCAGTTAATGTGGTTCCTGGCGGATGTTATCGGGCTGTTCTCAATTAATGTGGGCTCATTCTCATTTAATGTGGTTCCTGATGCCCGGATATTCTCAGTTAATGTGGTCTCAAAAAACCGATGTAATCGGTTCCTGTGATTTATGTTATCGGGCCGCTACATCTAATGCTGTTTCGAGCCCAATCCAGAAGGTGATCCACCATGTTTGATTCAGGTTTAATCGAGACGCTTCAGCGCGCTCGTCATGTTGCAGTGTTTACTGGGGCCGGGGTATCCGCTGAAAGCGGCATTCCCACCTTTCGTGACACTCAGACCGGATTATGGGAAAAATTCGATGTGTCACTGTTAGCCAGTGCCCAAGGTTTTCGCGCAGATAAAGCTTTGGTATGGGGGTGGTATGAATGGCGGCGGATGCAGGTACTCAAGGCGGCACCCAACCCAGCCCATCATGCCATTGCCGCTTTGGCAGAGCGGGTTGAATATCTGACAGTGATTACCCAAAACGTCGACGATCTACATGAGCGGGCCGGCAGCCAGCATGTGATTCATTTGCACGGCAGTTTGCACGCTCCGCGTTGTTTTGCTGTCAATGGCCAACAGAATTGAGCCTTTTTCGGCCATTAATTTTGAGCCACTTTTCCAGAGAAAAATCACTTATTCAGCTTTGATTTCAGTCGATAGCTTTCTCCTCCCAGCATAAAAATGTGTGAATGATGAATGATTCTGTCTACGATAGGGACGGCGACATTACCATCAAAGAAAAACTCTCCCCAGTGGGTAAATTCCTTATTCGTCGTCAAGATGATCGATCGGTATTCATACAGGGCATTAATCAGCTGAAACAGGTTGTGCATGCCTTGTTTGTTCATAGGCAGGTAGCCGAGTTCGTCGATGATTAATAGATCAAACTTCAGTAACTGATTAATCTTCTTTTTCAGCTCGCCTTTTAATTCGGCCAGTTCCAGCGCTTCAATCAAGGTTAACGCGGTACTAAAACAGACCTTATATCCAGCCTCTATGGCTTTAAAGCCCAGGCCAATCGTAAGATGCGTTTTACCGACGCCAGGCGAACCAATGAACACCACGTTTTCCCTGTTATCAATAAAACCAAAGTCTAAAAGGCTGTTCACCTCGCGTTTGCTGATGGTGGTTTGAAAGCCATAATCAAAGTCATCCAGACTTTTCTGTACGGGAAAGCCTGCTCGCCGTTGGTTTTGCTCAATACGCTTGCCATTTCTCAGCTGTAGTTCCTGCTCAATCAAGGTCTCGGCAAAGTGCAGGTAAGAGACCGCATTGGCTTCAGCGTGGCCAATCAGCTGTTCCAGTCCTTGGGCAATAGCTGTCAGGTACAAGCCGCGATATTTCTGGGCAACGCTATCAATGGACGACATGGCTCTCTCCTTGTCCGGTAGACTGGCCATTAAGGGCAGCATAACCTGCCAACGCGCCGGATGCATCTGGGATGGGTTGATCGGCCGTTGCAGTAGACAAGCGCTCTGGATTCAGCTGGTAAGCCTCAAGCCTATCGCGCAACTGGCTCGCCGTTAAACGGGGCGAGGTCAGGATGCGTTCTAACAATTCAGCATTGATCTTGCCATATTGCACGATATGCGTAGCGATGACCTGCTTGGCGCCCAGTAACTGATCCTTGTAGATTTTAGGCGAACTGGCCTTCAATAGCGCGCATAAGCACTGGCTATCGCTGTCACCCAACTGCTCGGATAGCGCGACCTCCAGGGCCTCTACACGCTGCTGCCTATCCCGGTAATGATGGGTGTTTTTAATGATCTGGCCTTTTTCCAGACTGATAACATGTTCAGCAATCTGCTCACCATTGGCAAGATCCTTAATCAGTAGTTGTCCTGCATGCGTCGAAACGCCTACCTTGGCGGATTGATAGGCCATAGGTACCGAGTATTTATTCGATTGCCAGGCAATCAGACTGGTTTTGTCGACCTGTCGGGTTTCGTGTGCTATCCCCTTATTCTGCGAGCAGGAAGGTGTTAAATACGGCTGCATTTTGACCTTTTCTTCGCGGTCATAATGTGCCCGCGGTTGCTGCCCAGTGGTGCCATGCACACGGTGGTTAGCAACGGTGTCCAACCAATCCGCCACATAGGTTTCAAGGTCTTTCCAGTCCTTAAAGGTCTCGCCATAAAGCCCGTTGTGTTTGACGTATTTCACCCCAGATTCAACCTTGCCTTTGCTTTCAGGATCATAACCCTCGCAGGCGCGGATAAGGAAACCTGCACCAGCGGCGTATTGATGGAAGCGTTGATTTAATTCCAGTTCACGGAAGATTTCATGAATGACCACCAGTTTGGTTTGATCGTAAACGCATTCGTGCGGCCTGCCGCCAAAGTAACGGAACGCGGCATCATGCTGAGAAATCAGGGCTTGGGTATCAATAGGTTGAGCCGATACCGTTACATGCATCAGTCTTGAATAAGACAGGACAAACACCATGAAATAGACGGTTGTCTCTTTGCCGCCAATCAGTACGCCACGTAATTCACCGCCATCCACCTGACACTGCACACCGGGCACCATATCAAGGACAGGCTCGTAATAACGCGGCTGCTTGAAGCTGATTTCATCCTTCAAAGCTTGAATATAGCGGCGCACCGAACGATCAGAAACCGTTAGTGAATCAAGCTTGACCTTTAGCTTCCGCATGACTTTGACGGCCGACAAGTTCGGATAGGTTTGCAGTAGCTGAATAATGTAAGCCCGATACGCATCCAACTTCTTAGCTCTGGTCATGTCGTCAAGCTGTTGTGTCATCTCAGTTTCCGGCATGTGCAGATATTTGCTCACCGTATTGCGGGACAAACCCTGAGGTATCCCCACGAATTTACCCTCCCTCGAATGAGTCGAAGTAGTTTAATAAAAGAGCTTGCGCCTGTTCCAACATTGAGGCGGACAACTCAAAGGCAACATAGCGGCAGGCGATTCGGGCGAGAAATATAACCGAATACGGTGAGTGATTCTGGTTGCTGTTGACTTTGATATGTCGTTCGATTTCAGTACCTTTTAAACAAAGCCCAGTGAGCCAAAGCGCGAAAATGATGAGCGCGGCGATTAATAACAGGTTGGCGCGGCGTTCGGCTTCAATCCGGCTTTCGCTGGTAAAATCCAAGCCATAATGCGTACTTTTTGTGTCTCGCAGGCCTTCCTCAATTTGCATGCGGCTTCGATAATAATCCACGACCCGCGCCGCAGAAAACGCTTTTAGCGAGGGCGATACGACCAGAAGCCAAGGCTCTTTTTCGCGTTTGGCGTGTTTACGACTGGCACTGGATTGGCTTGGACGATGTTGGGCCGTCAGGTGTTTCCGGCCTTTGGCGGGCTGATAAAATGTCACCAACTCACCGTCTAGCGGGTGGCTACGCACCCAACGGGCCGGGCCCAAGCACTTGGGTTTTCGAGTGGCTTTGGCGTAGAGTGACTTTGCCGCCAGCCAATCGTTAGGCCGGTTGGCCCAGGCAATGAAATCCCTATTGCGAATTCGTCCGAGCCAATGCCAGCCCAAACTTTCAACTTCGCGAAAAAATGGCGTGCGAAATCCGGAATCGGCAACGATGATAGGCGTTACATTAGCGGGTAGCAATGCTTGCAAACTGCTGAGAAATCGCTGCTGTACCCGGCGGTTGCCCAGTTTTTTAATGGGATGAATTTCTTCGTACAAGGTAACGGAACGTCCTCCCGTAGGCAGCGCTGCTCGTAAGAGCTGCTGATGCTGATCTGCGGTCAGGGGCGACCAGTCGATAAGGATCAACGGCATGGGCAGGGACTGCAATAGCCATTGGGTCATAGCACCGTAGATCGCCATGCGTTCGGTGTTAAGATGGCGATTCCCGGCTAAACGATCCATGCGTTTGATTTTGTGTTTGATGCAGGCCGGTCCGGAAAGCGTCCGTCCGAGTTGCGTAATCGATACCGACGCTCCTTTCAACCCAGCCTCGACTGCAGCCATCAGCGCTGTGAATCGAGTAGCATGAATGCTAGGAAGTTTTTCTTTTAACAAGTTATGCAGCAGAGCAATAATTGACATAAATTTATCCTTCCAGATTATTATTTTAGAATGAATTCTTATGCTCAGACCGACTTAAATCTTATCTTTATCCAAATCTTATCCAATAATGCATTGTTTTTTATTGATATTTTGTGGGGATACCTCAGGGACAAACCCAATTCTTTAGCAATCTTCCGCTCGGTTAAGCCATTGCCGTTATCGTATAACGATTTGATCTTATGGATCACAATCCACCTCTTCATAACAGTCCTTGAATCAAAAAATCAGGGACTGTCTCAGATTCATTGTTAAAAAGAAAATCTGGAAAAGTGGCTCAAAATTAATGGCCATTTCTGGCTCATTTTAGTTGTCCATTAACAGTTTTGCCTGTCACAGACCATACGGATTACCCGAGGGCATTCCCGATGAGCCGGTGGATGGCCGAAAACTGATGCCGCCGCGTTGCTCGCACTGTAATGGCTACATTCGTCCGGGTGTTGTATGGTTTGGCGAGATGCTGCCAAAAGCGGAATGGGCCCGCGCCTTGCTGGCGGCTCAGAATTGCGATGTGCTGTTATCCGTGGGTACCTCATCGGTGGTTTGGCCAGCCGCACAACTGCCCATCGATGCCAAGCGGCATGGCGCAACTCTGGTTCAAATCAATCCCGAAATCACGGCCATGAATACCACCGCCCAATATAATCTGCGGGGCAAAGCCGATGATATTCTACCGGCATTGATCGAGCGGATTTAGTCATGGCAATTGGCGTAGTTTGGCCAAGAAATCGGCGAGAAAGCGTCGCAATTGATCTGGAGTCTGGAGTAATTCCTATATCATTGTTTTATTTTATTAATTTACTTAGTGAAAAAAATGATGTTGAAAGTGGCTAATTCTATATGCTGTTTTACAGCGACTTAACATGATCATGCTTTGTATTTGGCTATTTTTGCCCAATATTTAAAAATATTGACAATAATTGTCAATATTTGCCATCATGGCTTAAAAGATTTATTTCGAGAAAAACAATGGCGACCATGAACATTTCATTGCCTGAGCCAATGCGGGATTGGGTCCAAGCACAAATTCAGGCGGGTAAATACTCTAGCAATAGTGATTACGTGCGTGATTTGATTCGGCAGGATCAAGAGCGAAGGGGTAATCTAAAACGCTTGCAGCAGGCCATCACCGAAGGTCTGGAAAGTGGTGTTGCAGAAGATTTTCATCTGAAAGACTTCCTGCAAGAGATGAAAGCCAAGCACCTTGATTGATCATTATAAGCTACTCCCCAAGGCACTTACTGACCTTGAAGACATATGGCTTTATAGCGTCAATAAATGGGGTGTGGCGCAAGCAGAAAAATATCTGGAAGAACTTGAGCAAAGCTTTCAGTTCATCGCAGAAAATCCTGAGCTTTGCCCAGAAAGGGATGAATTTACCCCGCCTGTCCGCATCCTTCACCATGGAAGGCATTTGGTCGTCTATCTTGTAAAAAAAGATCATATTCTGATTATCCGTGTCCTGCACGACAGCATGGATATTGTCCGCCATCTTTAATTTCGCCAACCGTCCCATGGCCACCACGCTTCTGGCCTCGGTCTTTTTAAAAGATAATGATCATATTGGTCATTATGACTTGCAGTGTCGATGCGCTTTTTTTGCCTATCTTGATACGTTAAATAAACTAGAGTATTTTTAACGTTGTGCCGCACTCCCAAAAAAGGCTGTTTAGACGTCAAAAAACGCCCAAAAACGTTAAATAACTAAGTGAAAAAAGTAAACCTGTGCTAAAGTTAAATAAACATAGGTAAAATAATAAGCCCACCCGCCATGTCGAAGCCAAAACCTGAAGTTTCCAGCACGGTCGAATTTTCTAACCCGGAAGCCTGGCATTTAGCAACGTTTTTGAACAGGGTGGGGCTTTTGAATTTTCGAAGTCACACGATGCAGGATGATGAAGTACCGAGGATGCGTGCAGCAGCAGATAGCGTTCGGAAGCCGTTAACCGATAGCCGTTATTCATTAAGGTAATGGTCCCTATGAAAATAGGCTATGCCCGGGTATCCACTAACGACCAGGACACGCAGCTGCAGATTGATGCGCTCACTGCGGCCGGTTGCGAACGCATTTATCAAGAAAAGCAATCCGGCGCCAAACAAGACCGTCCTGAATTACAGCAGTGTCTGAAATCGCTCAGGGCAGGGGATTGTTTAATCGTCTGGAAACTGGATCGCCTGGGTCGCAGTTTGCACCATCTCATTGAGGTGATTAAGGATCTGGAAAACCGCCAGATGGGCTTTCAATCGCTCACAGAAAACATTGATACCACCAGTCCCACCGGCAAGTTGATCTTTCACCTTTTTGGCTCGCTCGCCGAATTCGAGAGAGGCTTGATCCGGGAGCGGGTGAACGCAGGATTGGCCGCCGCCAAAAGCAAAGGCCAAAAGTTTGGCCGGCCCGAAGCGCTCGTTGAAAAAGACAAAGCTCTGGCGTTAGCCATGTTCAACGGCGGCGCTACCAAAATAGCCATTGCCCGGCATTTTAAGGTGACCCGGCAAACCATCTATACCTTATTAAAAGACTACGAGACCTGAGCCAGGCCACAAATAGCTAAAAACCGAGGCGAACCATGCATCATATTTACCTGGAACGACACGATGCCGAGAAAAACCTGCATCGCTTTTATCAGTTGTGGGTGACACCAGGTTTGCTCGATGACTGGTCGTTGGTTAAGGAATGGGGCAGGGCAGGTTCACCGGGGACAGTCAGAAAAGACTGGTTTACGACCGAGGCCGAGGCCCTCATCGCCGGGCAAAAGGTGCGTGACGCCAAGTACAAAAAAGGCTATCACGCCAAATTAGATCATTGGCCGGTTTAAGGATAGTGTCCGCTCAGCTGAGCAGAATAGGGGAGGCCGAACGGCCAGCGCCCCTATAAGCGCAAGCAACAACACAATTATTTAAAGCCCCCTGTTTTGGGGTAGCCTCGGGAGGTCAATAACTATCAAGATGCCCCGGGCGGGTGCTAAACTGCGCCAGGGGGCTTAACCGGTATCGGCTTAAAAGGACATCAATGCATGGCAAATCGTGTTTACCAGTTCAAGATTACGATGAAAGATATTACGCCGCTCATTTGGCGACGGATAGTGGTTCCAGAAACCTATAACTTCTGGGATTTGCACGTTGGACCAGCGGGAGCATTTGGACGGGAACATACGATTTGAGTGAATAAGACAAGTCTATTTAATATAAACAATGGGTTACGCCACCCGTGAATAACGATAATTGCGTTGTTGGTTTATACGTGAGGTGAATGTATTTTTTTGAAAAACAGAGAATTTAAATCGAAACCGCAATTTATTGTTCAAATGCTCCCGCTGGTCCATAGAGCTTAAAGTTTGTAGTTATGGGGTTTATGGTACACCTTTGCGAAAAGCCACTCGAGGATAATTGAAGATGGCGGATATTTTTATTAGCTACGCCAGTGAAGATCGGTCACATGCAAAAACCCTTGCTGAATGCTTTGAGCACAAGGGCTGGAGTGTATGGTGGGACCGAAAAATCCCATTAGGTGAGACCTGGGATAACGTGATCGAGCGCGAAATCGATGTTGCAAGATGCATCATTGTACTTTGGTCAAAAAATTCGAGTCTGTCGGATTGGGTGAAGACGGAGGCCCGAGAGGGAAAAGCTCGCGGCATCTTGGTTCCTGCGCTGATAGAAAATGTAAAAATACCCCTCGAATTCCGTCATGTGCAAGCTGCGAATCTTGTGGCGTGGGATCCAAACTTACCACATCCAGAATTTAGCAGATTGTTAGACGAGCTCCAAGCGCGTCTATGTGTTCAAAATACTTTGCAAGTCGAACCTCCTGAGCAGGAGCGAGGTGCTTCGGAAAACAAAAATTTGCCATTGGAAATCGACAGTTCCGCGCAAGCAACCGTACTCCATCGAACACTTTTCGATCTTCGTGGCGTACATACTTTATCGGAGCAATTGGAGCAGGGTCTGGAACGACGAGTTGCGCGTGGCTCTGTTCACACACTGATCTCGCTGGAAAACGCAAATGTGATAGCCATCTCTGATGGTGGTGCATCACTGTTCGATCTGAAAATCTGCGAAGCAGTGTGGGAGATTGATTGTCCAGCAAGGTCTGGGGCACTTAGCTTAGATCAAACTATGCTCGCCCTGGGTGGTACTCGGTACGTTTACGTCTGGAATCCTCTTACGGGTGAAATGCTCCTTAAACTACCTGGGCACGAACATGTCATATCGAGCGTTACTTTCTCCCCCGACGGAGAAGCTCTAGCATCAGCCTCGTTCGATAAAACGGTAAGGCTTTGGGATGTTCGGGGAGGCAAGGTTCGGAAGGTTCTACAGCATGAGGATTTGGTCTATCACATTGCGTTCTCTCCGGATGGTAAGCTTCTTGCTTCGGCTACGTGTAACGGCTCGCGTTTGAAAACAGTCGGGCTTGCAATCAACGCCGTTTTGGGCTCAAATTAATTGCAAATGAAATAACAGCCGGGCTCACATTATCTGCAAATGAGCTTGCATTTATCCGCCTTGGCTTGCATTTCATTTTCGTGGGCTCACTTTAAATGCAACTGAAATTTAGGCTCCAGACCCTAATCAGATAGGCAGACCGGCGGCTAAAAACTGGCTACGTAGTTCAGCCGCACGAGTGGCATCCAAGCTATTGCTAAATAGCGCCTTGATCTCCGCCGGTTTGGTATCGAATTGTTCGACCAAGTCTTTAACGCGGTAGCCATGGCGGGTTAGCGTTGGTTCCAGATCGTCCAATTGACGTGATAGCACTGATTCCACCAGGTCGGCAGATACCGGCGTTTCACCGGTTTGATAGCCTGCTTCGAGTGACAAAGTGAGGTGTAGTTGAATTTGCAACGGTGTCCGCAGTCGCGTTGCTAATAGGTCAATAGCTTCCTCAGTCAGGATAGATTCAACGGCAATGTCGCTCTTCGTGCATGAACTGATCAGCCAATGGATGTATTCACGCTGGCTGCCGGCAATACCATCCAAGTTGAACACATCGGTACGAAAACCAATCTCTTCCATCGTTGGCCGCCGCAGATCGTTGCGTAATTTCGGATGCCCGGAAAGAATCACGGATAATTGGCCATCACCATCCTCGATCACTTCTATTAAACGCTTCAGACCGATTAGCGTATGGCTGTTCAGATCATGTGCCTCATCGACAAACAAGGCGATTGGACGCTTGTTCTTACGTACGATGTCGCTCAATTTCCGTTCGCGCTGTTCGCCCTTGGGTATCTGCACTTTCTTGTCGGTGGAAATATCGTAGTATAAGGCTGCAATCAGCGTGGTCAGCTTAACGCTGTGCTTCTCGACTGTCAGCGATTTCGAGACGGTGACTTTGTTTTCTTCCTTCAATTGTTGTTGCAAACGCCGCATGGTGACGGTTTTGCCGCTGCCGACGACCCCGCATACGGCAATCAGTCGGCCTTCCTGGATGGCACCCTTGATGTCCTTGAGCAGCTGCTTGTGCAACTCTGTTTCGAAATATCCGGCCTGGCTGAATGGCTGTGTCAGTCCATAATGCTGCATCACGTCAACTCGCATGTTCTTCTCCTCTTTTTGGGTCACGGAAGTAGCTACGCACCCGTGACAGCACAACGCTACGTGTCAGGGTATCGGCCAGAATCTGGTCGATGAAAGCGCGGTCAGATGCCGAAAGTTTTGCTAACGGTTTGGCTAGGTCGTCAGCAATGGCCAACTTGGCGGCAATAGTATTGGGAAACTGATATTCCAGTATCTGGGCATCAAAGGGCTGTTTAGGTATATCCACAGCCACCGCAGGTGGTACCAAGCGCACATCGTCGCCAGACAGCGCTGAAATCGGTAGGCCAAGCTGATCAGCCAATGCCCGGATTCGATCTGCACGTTCTCCGACTTTGCCGCGCTTGAATGCGCGGTACCGATGCAGTGGGATTGGGCCAGATATTGGGTAGTAAGGTCCAAACTTTTCGCCGTCAAACTCAACATACATTTGGTCGTCGAATAACCCCCACAGTAAAACTACGAATTCTCCGGCCATGTCGGGTTCTACTTCATAAACAGTGCCGCTAACAGTAATCCGCGCATCAACGCCCACTTTACGCGATTCAGGTTCACGCGCAAATTGGCAGAACTGCTCCCAGGTACACATATCGCGCAAGCCTTCTACTGGCAAGTGAGTCAGCCAATCCGTCAAGCGGGAATGTTTCTCGGAACGGTGATACTGATCGTTGTAACTCAGGAGGTAGCGCATTAGCCACTCATTGGCCTGCTGTTCGGTTTCCGGCTTGTGGAAATGGTATAACGTTTCATGCGTCTCTTTAACTGTTCGGAATGGGCGTTCGACCTTACCTTTTGAGCGGGCCGTTGTACGGGTTCCATCCTTGCCAGCCGGCATGTGGGTTTGCCATTCAATGCCGAGTGCCTGCATCACGTTCTGGAACACCATGCTTTTGGCTACCGGCCCATTGTCCAGATAGATCATCTTGGGTCGCCCCTGAAACGGGAAGCTGGTATCAGCTTTGGCTGCCATCGCATTGAAAAGAAAGCGTAGTGCAGACTCTGCATCTTCGCCATACACGCACCGGTATTCCTGATAGCACACACCACTACGATCATCCACTACACTAAACAACATCAAGGTCGGTTGTCCCTTGGATGGATCGATCCATTCAGGTTTGTCGATGTGTTTGAGATCGGATGGCGACATATCAAATTGCCAGCAGTCGTTGCTTTGCTCGGCCTGGAATCGAACGGCGGGCGGTTCGCGTAACAGTCGAGGTTGATCCAGTCGCAATAAAGACAGGTAGCGGTTGACAGTCGGGCGGCGCAATAGCCCCTTGGGTACTTTGACTAAGCCTTGTGCGGTTTCCACGCCGTAGTCTTCCATGAGTTGAATGGCCCGCTTGGTAGACAGGTGACGCCCTTGCTTGTTGGTGGTGCGCAACTTTAGCGCCGCAATCAACTCACAGTAGCGCTCCAATTCAGCTTGCGGCAATAGCCGAGGCTTGCCATGGTCGGCACGATGGGCGGCATGCGGTTTTCGGAAAGCATGTAGGGCTCGATAGACGGTTGTTATAGAGACACCGTATAGTCCGGCTACCGCCGCAACCTGGGTAGCTCGTTCCGAACTTTTCGGCGGCAAGCGATCAAGCCGCTGCCGCAATTGCAGTAGTGAATCAACGGGAATGACCTTATGCTTGTTTTTCACTGTTGGCCAGTGCGCGATACACTGTAGCTCGACCGACACCAAGCCGCCGCGCAATTTCCGTTGCACCCAGCTTATCTTCGAGACGAAGACGCAGAATTTCTGCGGTATCGACCGATGGCTTGCGCCCAAGATAGACGCCACGTGATTTTGCGGCAGCAATGCCTTCAAGCTGGCGTTCACGTCTAAGGTTTGTTTCAAATTCGGCAAAAACGCCCAGCATGTCCAGGAAAGCTTTACCCGCCGCACTGCGCGTGTCGATAGGTTGCTCTATCGCCTTTAGTGTGACGCCCTGTTCTTTCAGCGCGTATACGATGTCTTGAAGATCTTTTATGCTACGCGCAAGACGGTCGATTCGAGTAACAACAAGCGTGTCGCCACGCCGCAGGAAATCCAGTAGCACCTGAAGTTCAGTCCGATCAGTCCGGCTTGTACCGGTTACTTTCTCTGCCCTGATGACTTCACAGCCAGCAGCGCGTAATGCTTGTTCTTGCAGAGTAAAATCTTGATCGTTAGTGGAAACGCGAGCATATCCGTAGAGTGCCATAAATCAATAGTGTCTCATTAGCCTTTAGAACCTCAGACAGTACCATATCAAAATTAGCAAAACAACCCTATTGAGACAAATAAAGTGCCTCAATAAAATGATTCATTGGGGTATACCTCAATAAAACACAACCGGATCAAGAACCGATCAGACCGGTTCGGCATGTAGTTTAATCCCCAGCGCCCGCACCACCTTCAGCACCGTATCGAAGCGCGGCTTTGCGCCAGGTGCCAGTGCCTTGTACAGGCTTTCACGGCCAAGCCCGGATTCATTGGCAATCATGGCTATGCCCTTGGCCTTGGCGATATAGCCCAAGGCACGAATAAGCTCGTCACTGTCGCCATCCTCTAGTACTTGAGAAAGGTATTCACTCATGGCTTGGTCACTATCGAGCATGTTAACCATATCAAATGGCAGTAGCTTTTCTTTCATATTTCAACCTCCTGAGACAGTTTAATCGCCCGTTTAATATCGGCACCCTGGGTAGATTTGTCGCCACCAGCCAGCAGTATTAAAACGATGCCTCTACGGCTCGTAAAGTAAACACGATACCCAGCGCCGACATCGATACGCATTTCAGACACATTGCCGCCAACTGGTTTCACATCACCCAGATTGCCATATTCTGCCCGATCAATACGTCTTGCAATGGCGGTTCTAGCTCGCAAGTCGCGCAATGCTTCATGCCACTTAGCGAAAGTTTCAGTTTGCTGGATGGTGTAATTCATGGTCTTATTGTATCCGACTAGATACATAAATCAAGCATTAAGGACAGTGGCTGCCAATAAATTAAAAAGTGTCGCCGTTAGTTAGATCAACCTCAGAAGTAACTGCAGATAATTTGAGCCGGAGTGAATGGAATGGAAGACGGTGCGGATAAATACAAGCTCATTAGCATTTAATTTGAGCTGAAAAATTAGACCCTGCGCGACAAAATGTTACGGGCAGGCTTACCGATATAAACATTCAGTCGCAATTAATGTGAGCCCGTGATGCTGGATTGCAAGCCGAAGCCGTTGATTGCAAGCTCATTCGCAGATAATGTGAGCCCAAGTGCCCCATCAGTCGCAGTTAATTTGAGCCGAAAATTGCGTTGATTGCGAGCCCGACTGTTTTCAATTGCAAGCCGTTACACTTAGGCACAATAGATTTGGGTTCCAGGTACAAGTACAACTCTTTGACTGCTTTAGCCTTCTCGGCTGATAGTACGGCGCTCGCAGTGGCGACGGCAGACCGTATCCAACTATGGCGGGTCGCGGACCTGAAACTGCTTTACAGTCTTAATGACGCTTATAACTGCAGCGCACAGGAACTTGACTTTACGTCAGCTGGTAAACTGTTTTTTAGAGACCACATCGTGCGAGGATGGCATACTAATGGGGGAACAGCAGTACCAGGACTGCAATCGCAGGTTGAGCTAAATTACTTCAAGTCTGTCGTTGGGGATGACGAGATGTCACTTGGCGCCGACGTACATGACAATTCTGTTCGCTTATGGCGTCTATCAGACTGGGCACTGCTGCGAACACTCACGATTCCCAAGAGTGGATGGCAAATTCTGCAGGCACTGACAACATCCAAAGATCAGCAAAATGGAACGTTACAGGAAGTGGCATTCGCGCCCGACGGTAGCTTAGTTGCCGCTTGTAGTTCCAGCAATAAGGGCGGGCGCGTGTTTTTATGGCGTGTTGCGGATGGGTCGTATTTGCGGACTCTGGAGACACCGTCAATGCCGGATCATAGGATGAGGTTTTCTCCTGATGGTTCGATTCTCGCAACTTCATCAAAAGACATGGACAGCATACATCTCTGGCGTGTTTCGGACGGTGTATTGCTTTGTACACTTAAAGGCGAATGGAGAAGAATCAAGGCAGAAGCATTTTCCAATGACAATAAACTCTTGGCCGTAAGTTCTTACGACAATGATATTTTAGTCTGGCGGGTTGCTGATGGGGTGCTTTTAATGAACTGGAGGAATTTTGAAGACGTTAACTGTCTCGCTTTCTCACCGGATCGGACGTTGCTTGTCTCTGGCACGTTAGGTGGAGTTCACCTTTGGCGGCTCGATAATGCTACGCTCCTGCGCAGAATAGCAGGCCACATTACACAAGTGAACTCGATTGCTTTTTCGCCAGATGGCAGAACGATCGCCTCAGCGTGTTGTGGCGGCGTAGTAAGGTTGTGGCAGGCATACTACAAAGCATCATCCAAGGAGAGCTCTTGATCATGATTGCGGCCGAGCCATGCGGCCCAGACATATTGCATAAAGGAACAAAACGAACCATAGGAATTTCGTTATTGAATTGATAATAAGGATTTATATCATTTTTCATTCCCTCCAAATTTGAGGCTTAAAATAACTCCTGTTTATGGGAGCCAACAAACCAATGAAATCATTGTATAATCATATGCTTAAGGAAAAACCTGTGGGGTGTTACGTACCTTTATGCAGAATAACCCATAGTACTGTCAGCTGCTTATTTTTTGCTGTTATTCGTTAGACGTGTTGCACCGGACCGGGATATTCAGCCACATGAGCATCGGCTGTCAGCAGTGTGATACCTTCGACAATGGCCTGGGCAACAAGTAGGCGGTCAAAGGGATCTTTATGGATCGGAGGCAAGGCTCCGATAGCTACCACATGCTCACTGAGGATCGGCAGTTCGCTGTAGCCGTTGTCCAGCAAACCGCGTCGAAGTATGCGTGGATCGACCTTGAAATCTTCACGGCCTAAGCCGCATTTGATAACGATTTCCCACAGACTAGCGACGCTGAAGAACAGTTCGTTTTCATGATCGCTCATCAGCGTTTGGGCAGCCGGTGGCAAATACTCAAAACCTTCCGCCGCCCACAATAGCAGATGGGTGTCCAGCAGCAGCTTCATGCGCCATCCTCAAATATCTTCACGATTTCCTTTTCACCCATCCGGTCGAAATCATCCGGTACAAGGATTTGTCCGGCCATAAAACCGAACCGCTTGATCTGAGAAGGCTCTGGCGCATTAAGCGCAATCACTTTGACCATCGGCTTGCCGGCTTTGGCGATGACGAACGGCTCACCCTTGGCAGCTTGCTCCACCAGCCGGGATAGCTGGGTTTTAGCATCGTGAATGTTGTATGTCTGCATAATAACACCCTGATTAGACTTAGTTTACTTGATTTAGTTTATCACAACCCAATACCCCGCACCAGTTCGAATAAGGTAACCCTTTATCGAACTGGTGATAAATGGTACTATATAAGATAAAAGCATAACTCTAATCAGACTGGTTCGGTTAAATAACCTTAATAGTACCAATGGCCCATTTTATCCGCGCTTATCTTCGAGCCTCTACCAATGAGCAAGACGCCCAACGTGCATGCGGTTCTCTGGATCGCTTTGCGCACGAACACGGTGTGGTCATTTGTAATTATTATGCTGAAAACGAATCCGGCGCTCATTTAAAGCGTCCGGAGTTATTCCGGCTATTGGCAGATAGTCGGCCAAGCGATATCTTGCTTGTGGAGGACATTGACCGGCTTTCACGCTTGGCCAGCACCGAATGGGAAAATTTAAAAGGCATTATCCGTGAACGAGAGGTTCGTGTTGTAGCGGTGAATGTGCCAACCACTTGGCAGCATCTATCGCCGATACAAAACGAGTTTGATGCCCGTATGTTTGGAGCCATCAATGACATGCTTTTGGATATATTGGCCGCTATTGCCAGGCGTGACTATGAACAGCGCCGAGAACGGCAAAAACAAGGTATTGAAAAGGCGCAAGCAGCCGGAAAATATCGTGGACGAAAAATTGATCATGACCGTTACAACGCAATTAACCGATTACTGGCAAGCGGTAGTTCCTGGAACGTTGTACAGAAAACCATCGGATGCAGCCGCAGCACGATAAGCAGCGCAATCAAATATACGTCACGGGCAATACGCACACAATGTGCCGCTCCGGAAGTCGAATTGAAAAAATCCGTTGCCATCATTCTTTGGGTTCATGTTGAGAATGGCAGCAAATTTACGCGCGGCAAAAAAGCAGTACGAGAGAAAATCACATGGATGCTTTTAACCAGTTACCAAGGGCAGAAACTGGACGATAGCGAAACTCGGATTATGATTCAGTTTGTCGACGATGCTGATCTGAAAGAACAAATCGACGAAATGCGGGATGAGATTCATAGAATGGCTGATTTCCGCAATTGCGAAGTAACCGACCTGACGCTCCAGGAAGAATCAACAGGCCGTTATTGGGATGAATGCGACGGCGGCTGGAAATAGGTGCGTATTCCGTGAAATCCACCATCGATTCCACAACAACCCCAGCCACATTTTGAATGCTGGGTTTCGGCCAATAGCACCAGTTCGCCACTCGCACAAGCCGACATTCACTACTGGTGGATTCGTATCAGAATCGATGGCCTGATTTGAATCGGAACTGGTTGCTGGTTTGTAGTGGAATATGCAAAATAAGTTTATTCAGTGTGACAAAATTTTCTGGGGTTCCGGTTTACAACCCCAATAACGGCGTTCAAGATGACTGGATTAAATTGGATGTTTATCGTGGCTATAAGCTGTTAAAGTTCGCATTCTAATCGATCACATAGTTCATCAAGCTCGGCAGCCAACTTTTTACTTCTACAATGGTTACACTCTGCTGCCAAATAGCCAACTAAATCCTGAAGTTCCTCATACGCAATGTCTATGGTTTTTCTTCGCATATTCAGTAATTGAGTTTGCATGTCTTTTGATGCCGCGTACCAATATTCATGAATGAGTTGCTTCTCACGATTATCAAGTACTATTCTCATGGGTCAATTATTCATCTTAGTGATAATTTCCTTACCGTTTAGGTAATCGACTCAGGCCAGGTAATGGTAAACTGATCTGATTTTTTACATCATTTTGCCTAGTCTCTTCATGTTTAAAGTAATCTTTTTTATCGCTGTTATTTTACTGGTTGTATTCATAATCGCCCTGATAGCAGTTGGCCTGTGTCTTGGTATAGTGCACCTTATGATTTATTTCATGCCGTCCATCGAGTTGGTCAACGCCCTGGTCCCCGCCGCCATTCTGACAACCGTGCTTATTGTTGTTTTTGGTGAAATGATAAAGAACTGGGGGAATGCCTGGGCAGAATCACAATCAATTCTATCTGATTATTATTATGAAGATGAAGACGATGATGAAGAAGACGATGAACCGGAGCCACCGCCCGTAACCAGAAGCCATCCAAATCGTAATAATAGAAATAGACGCTAAAATATAGTTCGGATTTGGACGTCTCAAAATTGGGTAGGTAGGTTATTGGCTACCCGTGCGCAGACGGCCCACGGTGGCGGCTCGGCAAAAGCCTTGGATTACAGCCTGAAACGTTGGCCGTCGCTGAGCCGCTACGCGGACACCGGTCACCTGCCGATAGACAACAACCCGATTGATAACTGCATTCGTCCCCTTGCTTTAGGTAAAAAGAAGTGGCTCTTTGTTGGCTCAGAGCGTGCTGGTCGCCGTGCCGCTGCCATTCAAACCTTGCTGGGTACGGCCAAGCTGAATGGTTTAAATGCAGAAGCATGCCTGAAAAACACCCTGGAAAAGCTGCCGACCTGGCAGAATAGCCGGATCGATGAACTGCTGCCGTTGGCGCCAGAAGTGATTGAAGCGCTTAAACAGAATAAGCCTGATCCCGCAAAGTGGGAGGGTTGTGCGCATACGAACCAGTCTGGATTTTGTTTAAAGCGCCCACAGGTGAAGGTATGTCGAAGGTTCGTAAACGACCCAAACCCGCCATACACCTTTCTCCAAAGCGGCCGCATACCCAAGTATCGTTTTTGGGGTTTCGCTTCTAAGAAGCAGCCTTTCGTGGTCTCCGCCAGTCGGCCAAGTTCTGTCACTCAAGATTTCAATGTAATGGCGGGTTAAAGCTCAATACCTGCCAGCCAGGAAATTGAAAAGTAACACAATAAATGTCAGGTATAGCGTTATAAGCGGCCAACCGCAAACTTGGGATTTTATTGGTGTTCATATTTCTTACTGCAAGTCATTTACCCCCTTTACAAGCTAGGGTTTTAGGGCTCGATTCACGGGCAACAGTAAACGAAGAAATGTTCCGCAACCCGGTTTGCTGTCAACTTTTAATTCACTTCCCAACCGTTCGGCTCGCCGTTTCTGGCTCCGCAACCCGCGACCCAAAATGACCGTATTAAGATCGAAACCGCAACCGTTATCCTTCACAACCAGTTCTATCATATTATCCTTCTGCTGTGCTGTCAGCGTTAGTTCGGTGGCGGCACTGTGTTTCAATGCATTTGCGATTGCCTCCTGCGTCAAGCGCAATAAATCCAACGCCAGCGATGGGTCGAGCCAATTCAAAGCGGGCAAGTCCGCCATTTGCCAATGAAGGCGCACACCAGCTGCGTCGAGTCGACTTCTCAAACGATAGCGCAACATACCCAGCAGCGTGGCAATATCTTTTGATGAGGGTTCCAATGAATCCACAACAAGCCGCAAATCGTCAACGCACTCGCGCATCACAACAGCTGCTTCCGCTACGGTCACCTCTCCTTGTTCGAGTAGAACCAGCGATGACGACAAAGCCGAACCAAGGCCATCGTGCATATCCTGCATCACTCGTTGCCGTTCGAGCAGCACCGATTGCTGATGCTGTGCTTCCAGCAAACGCTGCTGGTCTTGCTCCAATTGCGCCGCCAATTGTTGCGCGTGCAGACGCTGAACAATGGCTTCACGCATCGCACTGTTCAGTTCGAGCCCAAAGTTTAGTACAACCACTCCAAACAGGACGCAGACGATCACTCCCAGCGGCAATTTAGCGTGTAACACGAGTGCGATAGAAGTCATGAGCACTTGCGAAATAATGGCGGCAATAACCAGTTTTTTGTGACCACCGGCGGAGGCTTCGCCAATCGCAAGTGAGCCGCCGACCATGATCGCCGATAACAACAATCCGGGCTGATCCGGAGGAATCCAGAAAATAAGTGCGCCAAAAATCAATCCGGTCAAGGTGGTTAGAAGCGTCCAAATCCACATCCATTGTGAAAACTCCCTAGAACAAGGTTGCGGTGGCTTGCGTTCGTAGCGAAGACAGAATGCGGCTTGCAGCATATACGCACTGGTTTGCAATGCGAGCCACCACTTCAGTGCCACGTTTTGCGTTAGATATAAAAAGATGCCACCAACCACGGCGGTCAGCGATATCGCGCCGAAAATGGCAATCCGCCAGTGTGTGAAATGTAAATGGAACAGCTCGGCTTCTGCCCGCAATTGCCATTCATCGTAGTCCGTTTTGTAATTCGATGTAATCGCCACGCGTGTTCCTGCCCTTGCCCACTGTTAAATTGTCATACGTACGATTACACGATTATCGTCAGGCATCAGTTGACTGTACAAGCTAAATTTATGGCAACCGCAGAATCGGCTTAATATTTTAATTTTCAGTCCTTCAGCAGGCCATTCTTTCGTGCTTCATAGATAGCTTCGCTTTTATTGTGCACTTGCAGCTTTTGATAAATGCGTTTTACGTAGGTGCCGACTGTATGTCGGGACAAACCTAGCAAACTGGCGATCTCTTCGTAGCAATAACCCTTGCTGCTCATTTCCAGCACAGATAGCTCCTGCACCGACAAGCATTGCCTGTTTTCAGTTTCGCAAGGCTTGAGCATGAAGCGCCCCAGCAACTTTCGCGCAATCACCGGACTGATCGGGCTGCCTCCTTCACGTAAAGCGCGTATTTGACCGACAATGTCGATGCTTTTACTGTCCTTGAGTAGGTATCCGGTAGCCCCCGCTTCGATGCATTCGAGTACATGCCGCTCGTCGCCGAACACGGTAACGACCATCATGTCACTTTTTGGAACGTGTTGATGCGCATGGCGAATTAAATCTATGCCGCTGCCGCTGGGCAAGCCAATATCGACCAGCAGTACGTCGGGCAAGGTCTGTTCCAGTAAGCGGATTCCGTCCGGCAGGTCGTCGGCAGCACCGGCTAGGCGCAAATCAGCCGCGCCAATTACCGCATTGGTAAAAGCCGTGCGAAATTGCGGGTCGTCTTCGACGATAAGAACTGAGTAAACCATATAACCGAGTCTACCATTGATACGGCAGTCCTACGCAATGACTACAGCCTAAAAGCTAGTGGCATTTGTCCCGTATTCACGGGACAGAAAAATCGATCACAAACTGGCATAGTGCTGACCAAAATCACTGGTGCGGGCGGCCATTGTGAGAAGGCAAGTAGCCTGAATAACACGCCGTGTAACCCGGCATAACCGCAGCCGCGTTTGCCCCGGACTCCGCAAAGCTCCATCCGGGATCTTGCTTGACTTGGATAACAGTATCGACGAGCTTAAATGCTTTGTTTTCCAAGCAGCGTTTTGCATAAACGGCTTGGTCGGGTGGAAGTAGTATCCTGCGAGAAAACGGCGAAAAGTAACCCGACCCCCTTCATGCCTTTTTTATGGAAACTGTCTAATAACTAGTTAGTTCTCAGAACACAACGTTCATGGGAGCATTAATGCCAGCCTTCTGCCTTTGGTTCGAGGGGTTTTCTGGCGGTTTTGATATTGTTGATAAATGAGGTGCGTTATGACTAGATATGCTGTGACGATTAATGGGTTTTGGTGTAGAACAGAGAGTGTTGATGACCCCCTAGATTTTGATGGGTTTAGCAATGAAGTCTACTTTAATGTGAATACCCGGATAGTGGATCAGGCCGGGAATACTCTTGAGAACTTAAATAGCCAAAGCGCTATATTAGGCGATACTTGGCGTTTTCCAAATCGCGTGCAGGCGGGTACAAGACGCCCTTCTGGCGGCATCACAACAGGTGACCGCTTTCCTAATGTTGAGCCATGGAAACGCGATTTAAATGTACCGTTGCGCGGCGATAGGGTTCCCCCTTATTTGATTTGGGAGGACGAACTAGATGCATCTACTCCAATGGTCATGCTGACGCCAACGATTTGGGAGTGGGATCTTGGACCAAATATCTTAGACGCTTTTATCGAATGGCAGGTCGGCGTGGATGCGAAGTACGGACAGCGTGCGAAAGATATATTTGGGGGCATATGGCCGGTCTCTAAACCGGTCTTTGATGCGGTAGGGCTTGGAATCGAAACTGTCGGATCAATGTTCGGCCCGTGGTCGCTGCTGCCTCCAGCGGTTAGAAGGCCAATCGGTTTGAAGCGTGATCCCAATAACCCGCAAGGAACTTTTTTCAATCCAATTACGATAGCTCTAAATCATGAGACAGCCGAATTTCTTAGTTCAACGAATAGCCAAGGCCTAGGGGCTGGAATAAGAGAAATCCTATATGAAGATGATCCTTCTCTTCATGGCTCTTACTCGATCTTTATTCAAATAGCGAAATTGGGTGGTGATGTTAACGTTCAGATGCAAGAAGGTTGGCGTTACTGCAACAAATGTCAAGGGCTCTTCTTCGCGCCAGAGGATGCACATGTGTCCAATTCTCGCTGCCCGGCTGGTGGCACGCATGCGCCACTAACACAGAGTGGAAGTGGCAACTACAGCTTACCTCACAACGCCCCCGGGGATCCCAGCCGACAAGATCAATGGCGCTGGTGTGATAAATGCCAAGGCCTTTTCTTTGGTCCGCAGTCAGAGATATCTGTTTGTCCTGCCGGTGGAACACACACCCACCCGGCAATTAGCAGAAGCGGCAACTACGGCCTGCCTCACAACGTCCCCGAGGGTCCCAGCCGACAAGATCAATGGCGCTGGTGTGATAAGTGCCAAGGCCTTTTTTATGGTCCGGAGACAGGAACATCTGTCTGTCCAGCAGGTGGAACACACACACACCCAGAACAGAGTCGAAGTGGCAACTACGGGTTGCCCCATCGTCCACGTTAACGGTGTCTAATCGTCTATTTGCTGATTTAGGATGCTGTGAGGGACGAACCGCATCAATCGCGTAAACCTGCGCCAAACTTTGCGCTCCAGCCGACCCGCGCCCGTAGGCTGTTTCGTGTTTTCAAGTTTCGTTGTGGGCGCGGGCGAGTGAGCTTTTGAGTTGAAAGACTGCAAATTGAATTCCTTCCGACATTGAGCGCAAAGCGTCGAATGTCAAATTGGGGTGTGCGCCGTGCTAAGGCGGCGTTTTCCAGTGGGTGAGAGTCCCACCCGGCAACTTTTGCTCCAGCCGGAAGCAATCGAAGCAGTCATGGAGGTAACGAAGTGGCTGAAGCCTTCGATGTAGAAGGTCACTTGGTGACTTGGCGCATGTGCAGGCCGTAACGTGAGTGAACGCCGAGCAAGCCTCGAAAAGGACATCGCGCAGGCCGACCCGACGACCCTTTCGGGGAAGGCTGAAACGTCTGGGGAAGTGAGCAAAGACATGCACTCAGACGCTGCGCCGGGGTAGTGGCGACAGCATGTACATAAGGAAAACGCAGGCAACACGGGAAGCCCCATTACGTGATCGCACGTAACGATCAACCAGTTGCCGGTGACGGCTAGGCTGGGCGTTTTGGGGTGGCGGAGAGGCCCGTAATATCGAGGAAGCCGGGTAATGCCGGTGGAGAGAAGGGGCCTTAGTTCAAGATCGGTACTGGAAGTGGCGAAGTAGCGGAGATTGGGGAAACTCTAGGAAACTCCGTTAAGTTACGAGAGCTGCGAAAGGTGTCACAGGCTGAAGTGAAGGAAGAACACGGATATTAATCCGAGAAGCGACCATCTCCCAAGTGGTGATGTTTGCGGTTATACCTAAATCGAGGCAAGCGGGATTCTGGTAGAGTTTTACGAGCTCTTGCCATGGCTTGTCCGACTGAGGATGACCTTCCGTGGACGAAGGTTTGGTGTCTTGTCCGAGAGCCCAGTGCCTGAGATAGGCTCGCTGGGTTCGATGAGGGGGATGTGAAAACGGGGTCAAGGTTCAGGCTATTAGGGCACCGCCAGACGAAAGGGGCGGAAACAGACAAGCAAAACCTAACACAACCGCGTCACATCTCTACTCTACCGCTATCGATAGTACCGTAGGTTGGGGTGAGGTACGAACCCCAACGTAAACGGGTTCGATTTCGCAATACGACGGCAAACGCTTGCGAGTCTGATGTGAATGTTTCCCGTCGGTTTGGGGCGATGGCATGGCCGATGAATTGCTGGGGTTCATTCGCCACCCCAACCTACCTGGTTGACGCATTATTCAGCGGGAGTTTTATCGCATTACCAAACCGACAATTGCAACCTAAACACGGGATTATTCATTCATGGCGACTGAAGACATCTACAAAGAACTTTGCACCAGTTATCGCGCAATCGATGATTTTCGGATGAAATTGTTGGGGTTCCTGCCATTGGCCAGTGGCGGAATATTTGCCTTTTTCATTCATCCGGATTTCTTTTTTGATGACCAGAAAATGGCCATGGTGAAGCCTTTATTTCCAGCCATCGGTACATTCGGTTTTATAGTGATACTAGGTTTGTTCGCCTTCGAGATTTATGGAATACGAAAATGCACGGCGTTGATCCTTGTTGGGACATACCTGGAGATAAAACAGGGAAACGGACATGGGCAATTCGCAGATCGGCCAAAAGGAGTCCTCGGATTCATCGCCGAACCGCTCGCGGCAGGTATCATCTACCCTGCAGTTATGGCGGCCTGGGTTTACTTTGCGCTGAATTCTTGGGAACAGTCATGCGTCGCTAAATGGACGATCCTGGTATTTGCGGTTTTCTTTTTCTTTACTCTGGGTTTCATTGGTTGGCTGGAGCAAATAGAAATACCTCGCCTGGAGAAATCATTGGGAATTTTCAGGAAGGTGGACTTGGATTCCGGAAGAACTGAATGCCTCCTGAAAGACAAAATGGAGAGGGAGAGTCCGGATAGAGGCGGCACATGACAGGTTATTTGCCGCTTGAGCTAATGACGGCAGCAATGAAACTGAGCCGGTTTTCTTGACGATCAAAGCAACG
Organism: uncultured Gammaproteobacteria bacterium; assembly: GCA_963848675.1. Taxonomy (GTDB): domain Bacteria; phylum Pseudomonadota; class Gammaproteobacteria; order Methylococcales; family Methylomonadaceae; genus CAWKEY01. The sequence continues at coordinate 31,197 of CAWKEY010000017.1, read as the reverse complement.
ACCCATTTATTGATTCTATTTTGGAGTATACCTATGGCAAGAATAAGTTACACAACAGAGCCCTACGAGTCGATTAAGCCTGATGAACTGGATGAGGGCATGGATTATCGATTCGAGCATCCTAAACCCGAGTCATCTTTGAAGGGAAATCGGCTGGCCATACTCATGGGGCCTTGTCCGGAAGAGCCAGAAATCGTGGTGCCGCTGGATTTTCTCAAGGCCAGCGGTGCCCAAGTTGATATCATTGCTCCCGACTGGACACCGCGCGACTGGCTGCCTGCAGCAAGGTTCTGGGCCCCAACAATTAAAATTCCGTATCAGAAGAAAATTTCAGCCGCGGTCGCTGCCGACTACCAAGGTGTGATCCTGGTCGGTGGAACCTGGAATCCCGCAGTATTGCGCACAGATAGAAAAATGTTGGAATTTATCAGGGAGGCTGCCCGCAAGAGCCTTCCTATCTTCACTATCTGCCACGGCGCCCAGATTCTGATCAGCGCCGGACTCATATCAAAGGGTCTGAAAGTCACGGGCTCCCCGGATATTCGCATCGACTTGAAGAAAGCAGGCGCGGATGTAGTCGACGATCAAGCCGTTGTCGTTGATACAGGCACGGAAATCTCCAACTGGCCAAGTGAAGGCACATCTCCGGCGAAGTTCACCATCGTGTCGAGTCGTGATCCCAACGATTTAGCTCACTTCTGCAGAGCTATCGCAGAACAATTCTGAGACTACCGGATGACAAGGAGTGCGCCAACATGACAGCGATCAGCGACAAGTACGCCTAACTCGGAGGAGCGGCGGGATTTCTCGGCACGCCGATCACCGCCGAGATTCCAGCGGCCGATGGTGGGTATAGGCAAGAGTTTCGGAACGGATATTAGTCAGCAATACGTTTTATTGGAGCAGTGGAGGTTTTTTACCTTTGTGTTGCTATTCAATCTGGTTGGTGTCGTACTTGTTGATAATGAACGCCATCAAGGAAGATTGCTGATTGATCTGTTTGATCCGTTAGGTCAGTGCAGACGTAATCCTATTTTTACCGCTGTGTTTACATATGTATTTTTCGGATTCACGATCATATGGACGGTCTTCGCATTCTCTTCATTGTTCATTGAACATTCAAAATTGTTGGCTGCACTTACTGATGGAAATGCCAAAGTGCTCGAAGGGGCAGCAGAATATTTTCATCCTATGCTGCTTCCGCTTCTGATGTGAGCGTTGAATGACGGCTAACTTGGCTCATTGGGAGCGAAGCTGCAATTTGACGACATATAAGAATATGCTAATGGAAAGTGATGACATGATTAGCGCGGCACCTCAATGTCTCCTGATTGGATGCGAGCCGCGATAAGCTCCAGCAGCTTCGCGAAGCGATACAGTCCAGGGTATACAGCACAGAGATCATTCATGCCGTCCCCATCAGAAAGATCCATTAATCGCTTGAACATAGGCATAACGGGCGCCATATGGGACAGCAACATAAAGTCGTCGGTGACTCCTGCTCGCAGCAGATCATTAATCTTGCCGTCCAGCAATTCGGCAAGCGCTTGCCTTTGAGCAACACGATATATGTTATCACTGGCTGATAACGTTTCACCGCGAGTCGAGGCTGGCGTCATCTCCAAGCGATCAGACGCAATATTTAGATACCCTACATTGTCCCGGCACACCCAGCTGAGCAACTGACCGGGCGGGAATGGATGCTTCTGGAATTGATTCAGCGCCTGCTGGTACTGTGCATTACTGGTAGTCGATCTTTTGATACGCGCTAGGTTGTCTGTTATGCCCGCCAAAGTTTCCTTTCCAATCTCGGAGCGAAAGGCTGTTACGCCCTGATTTGGCCCTATTGCCAGAAAAAAGTATTCCCCACTATCGATCATGGCGCCCAGCACTGCCTGTGCCAGAGGGTTATTCGGATTGATTAAGACGTTGTAGGTGCCGAAACCGTAGAACTCAAAGGCGAAATGCACCACCTCGAAATGGGCATTGCCCTGCAACGAATGGCCGAAATTGAAGCCTGGTTCCGTGATTTCCGGCGGTATGTCCTTGCCTGGCCGGAGCGCAAGGAGGCCAAGCTTTTGCTTCCGTTCCTCAATCATGCCGAGTGCAAAGCACGGCGCCCTTGCAGCAAGAAAATCGTCAATGAATTGCCGGTGTACTGTCAGTTTCGGAAGGAGAGGATAAACGTTGCTCACGCATGACCACGCTGCATTGTGGTTAAAGTTCCATTTCTTGCGCCGTCTGACGCGCTGCAGGCAGATAGCGGTACAGCGTGGATGGGCCGACGCCGAGCCTGCGTGCTACGTCTTCGACAGTGATCTCGGGGTCGGTCAACAGGGCGCGCGCCTGCTTCAAGTCCTTCTCTGCCAGCGCACGCGGGCGACCACCCTTATGTCCGCGCGAGCGTGCAGCATCAAGGCCGGCACGGGTGCGCTCACGGATAATTTCGCGCTCAAACTCAGCGATAGCGCCGAATACGGTAAAGATGAGGCGACCGCCAGCGGTGGTGGTGTCGATGTCCTGCGTCAGCGCTTTCAGCCCGATGCCCCGCTGCGCCAACCCTTCCACGGTGTCGAGCAATTGCCGGGTGGAGCGGGCGAGTCGATCCAACTTCCAGATAACCAGCGTATCGCCGGTGCGCATGAAATCTAGGGCCGACTGGAGTTCCGGTCGTTCGCGCTTGGCCCCGCTCACCGTTTCCTTAAAGATTCGCTGACAGCCGGCTTCCTGTAGCGCATCCAGTTGCAGGTGCGGCTTCTGGTCGCGCGTTGAGACGCGTGCGTAGCCGATCAACATTGCTTAATGTCCGTTTGCGCAAAATCGTTGCCGACAAAAAGCAACGGCTCATCAAGCAACTTGGCTAGCGCGTAGACAGCGCAATCGCCCATGTTCAGTTGGGCCGGGTGGCCTTGTCCTTTTCCGTAGCGCCGGGATGCTTCATTGGCAAGATGGGCTTGCTGTTCGTCGAAAGGCATGACGATTGCACCAATTTCTTCCAGGAAACGTTGCAGCTTGCTCGGCATGGTGTGATGTTCGCGCGCCCGCACCACGATATGAGCCTCCAACAAACTCACTGCCGATATTCGACATACAGCGTGTGCTTCCAGAACGGCGACAATCCGTTCGCGCTCTGGTTCATGTTTCAGCCAAGCCAGTACGGCAGAAGTGTCAATCACCATATGCCGTATTCGTCGTACCCCAAGATGTCGTTGTCACTGCGATTGTCGACTGGGGATCGGTGCGGCAACGCATCAACTTCGGCAGCCAACGCGGCAAGCCTTTCGCGTAGCGGTGGTTTCTTGCCGGTCAAGCCACGTATGCCGGCCAGGGACAACAGGCTCTCACGCACCACCTCCTCGACAGTCACGCCCTCGGCCTTGGCGAGCTGCTGCGCCAGTTCTTCCATTTGCAAATCTTCGATTACGATAGCCATACCATTCTCCCATTACTCATGTCTATCATCGTTGTTTAGGGAGAATAAATCAAGAGACTGTTTTGAGAGATCGATTCAGGAAAAACTACGCGTTTGCGCTGTATTCGCGTCCTTCTCTTTAAAACCCTCGTTTTCAGGGGATCATGCGGCGAGGGCCATACGCCGAGTCATGTCCAACTCGATACGACCGTACGGATTCACATGATGGTAGATCAGGGGCGTGAGGCCACGCCAGTCATCCACTGTCATGCGATCACGCCAGGCAGACTCCGCCAGTACTTCCTGGATGAACAAGGTATTGATGTATACCAAACAGATCTGCAACAAATGAAGCGACAGTACTCCCAGTTCCTGATCTTCCACACGGTTAGTCGCAAATTCACCTCGCTCGCCGTAGAAGATGAAGTCATTGGCGCTATTCCAGTTCTCCACCACATTCAAGCCCTCGTGAATTTCGCGCCGTAGCGACTCATCGTGGAGGTAGCGGCACAGAAAAATAGTCTTGATCGCCTTGCCCAACTCCGTCAGGGCCTGATAAGTTGGATGCGTCGCATCCGCGCGGGTGAAGCGGCGTAGAATAGCCTCCGGCTCGGCAGTTCCCAAGCGTAGCGCGGTCGTGTACTTGATGATTTCGTCGTACTGTTGCCGAATCAGTTTCCAATTGATGGCTCGCGTCAAGATCGGCTCCAAATGAGTGTACTGTACCGCATCGGCCGTTGCCGACAAATACAGCTTCTGTCTGGCAATGGCCTTGAGTCGTGGCAGAAGGTCAAAACCTAGGATATAACTGAAGGCGAACGCGACCTCACTTTGGCCATGGCTATCAACATACTGGCGATCAATTTCCATATCCGTACAATGGCGCAGCACACCTTCGATCATCGCCGCCACTTCGGATGAAGAACAGCGTCTAAGCTTGGAGTAGATGCAAGTCGAGTTGGTATCCACATGCCAGTAGATCATGATGCCGCGCCCACCATAGCGCGCATGCCACTCGGTCATCAAGTTCTGGTCGTAGGCACCGAATTGCTTGGAGTCGGACGCACAGGCGGTGGTGGCGTCGCCCCAAATAGCCGGGTTGCGAATGCGAAAAATGCCATTGACAACTTCGGAGATGGCTGCGCGGAGTGCGTCCTTCTGCACGAAACGGCGTTTGACGTAGCGTAGTTCCTCAACACTGACGCTTGGCTGCTGGCTGGCGATGCGCTTCAGGCCGACGTTGGTGCCGATGCCAAACAGACAAAGCAGCAGACGGCGTTGCAACAGCGCAGGGTCAAGCACTTCACGGCTACCGCTCGTGCGAAACGCAGCCGTGAAGTTGAGCCGCAGGTCAACTTCCTTGATGATGTCGATCAGTTCCACATCCGACCAACGCCGCCCGATCTCCCTTTTGAGCGCCGCCGTATTCGGAGGCTCGGGCTGTCTATCAAGCGGTGTTAGGTGAATGAGGTTTTTGTTTTTGCCTTGCTCACGCAAGCGAACCTTCGGATTGTGTGGAAGACCTGCGTTCAGCGTTCCCAGCCATTGCTGCATAGCATCCTGGATTTGCTTAATGAATAATTCTGCATCCTTGGGAACTTTCAGCTGATCGTAATAGCTGTCGCGCTTAGTCGCGAAGTCGGCTGGCAGATCGTGCTCTGGGTTGCGATAGCGATCCGCGCCTGCAACCCAGATTTCTTTGGTGCGCAGATGCTTGCGTAGCGCGCGCAGCACGCAGATTTCATAGTTGATGCGATTAATCCGATCTTTGCCGTCCTTGTCCTGCTCCACCACGATTTCGCGCCACTTCTTCTGTACGATGCCATCAAGAGGGACTTCGTCGGCATCGTAATACTGCTGCCGGCTGTCGCGGTTGGCTTTCAGCACATCCAGGGCATCGATGACGGGGCGATGCACGGTGTTGTTGGACTGGAAACATAGTGCATCCAACACCGGCAACAGCATGCGCCGGTAATGGTGGCCGTAGGATGAACGCATGGTTTCCTGTACTTCGCGCTCGAAATCGAATCCCATGGCCTTGAATTCGGCAACTAACTCCTGCAGGGTCTTCTGTCCTACCACCGGATAGACGACTTCCTTAATGATCCCGTCCGGCTGGTACACTGTGGCTTCGGCCAGCTTGAACAGCAGTCGTGCTTTGCCGCGCACTTTCTTGAATGCAGCGAATTGGCGCTTGTCTATCCTCTTCTCGGCGCGGGCACCCAGATTGTGAATGACCTGCAATAGCAGCTCGACCAGTGCATCGATCAACTGTTGCTGACGCCGCCAGCAAAACATGGCCACAATACTGTAGCGAATTTCGGCTGGGTGGCGCCGAAGTTCACGAATCGATTCCGACGCACAGCGTTGCCGGAATTGTTCGATGAATTTGGCGGGAACATCCTGAAACACCTCCGGCGTCAGGCCGATTTCGTTAATGCACTTGAGCTTGGCGATGGCGACCAGCAGGCTATCAAGGTTGGCCTTGCCGGGATCAGTCTTGAGATTGCTAAAGGAGATGGTCGTCGATTCCTCGGTTTGCGCATCGTCGGGATCGGTTTCCTCACTGGCCAACAGTCGGTCGATGGCGGTTTTGCTGTGCGTGCTCAACCGCACATGAATGGTCGCCAGCTGTTGCGTCTCGTAACCATGCACGGCGGATCGGATGACACGCTCAAGGTGATCGCTGGCGGGTGGTTCCAGTCGCTGTGTGCGACACCAGTCGAGCGCCATGTCGTATCCATGATGGGCTTGTGGGTCAAACGGCAAGACATCATCGCATAACCACTGAACAAGCTGTTGCAGGTCAATGCCGGTTGCGCGGCGGAAACCCAGGAAAACGCGAATAGTGCGCCGATGCCGTTGCCCTTGGCGACCGCCAAACTCATAGGAGGACAGCGACTCTGTCGTTGTACCGAGTTGCGTGGCCAGCCACTGGGTGGCGTTTGGATCAATCTCATCCTGGCGTTCAGGAAATCGACCGTGCAATTCCATAAACTTGAGCTGAACTGCGAAACCAAACCGCCCTTTGTCGGTCATGCCTGGCAACAATGCGGACTCATCAATGGTGAGTGTCCACAAGTCCTGGGTATCTGAATCGTTCCACGAATGCGCCACGGCAAGCCCTGCTACGAGTTGAGTTGGGCATATTATAAGAATATTGGGATGATTTTATGTAACTGGATTTGCTATGTGTTGTCACATTCTATTAGCGGATTCTTATATGTCGTCAAATTGTAGCTTCGCTCCCACTGGGCCAAAAATGTCCGGCCAACACCGAAAATATAGCGGTTTGAGTAGTAATTGGATGGAGAACTGGTTCCGAATGCACTGATAAACCGCTCGCGTTTTCAGGGTGCAGTAGCTTGACCCGCCACATTCAGGACAGACACAACTTGCGGCCAGCGCCACTGAAACAAGGCTTGTCGGCATTACACTTCCGTCCCATAATGCTTCATGAACACGCTCAGACTAAAGCCTTTTTGAAATTGAACTTTGTTTTTCACGACTTTTCCTTCATTGATGTGCTGGTTTAGCTCAATGAGACTGTTTGTAACAATGGCTGTTCATTGTGGGTAATCAAGTTGATTTTTGGAACGATGTTAAAAGTCACAAAGAGTCAGAGTTGAAAGGTCGGGCCACACCTCAGCTATAAAAATACGCTGTTGCCGGACAATTTTTTCACCGCTTCTCGACTCCAAAATTGCCGCAAAGCTCTGCGTTAGCCAGACGTTGGAAGCTCAGAATTATTAATAACGCGAGGAGGAGTGCTTGAGCCCACCTACACTGAAAGTCAACCAAGATGTTTTTGTCTCTTACTCACGTAGAGACAAAGTATTTGTTCAGCGTCTGTGCGGTGCATTAGCTGGTTTTAAGCAAACGGTTTGGGTCGATTTTGAGGATATTCTTCCCACGGAAGAGTGGCTGCTGAAGATATTTTCTGGTATTGAGGCGGCCAATAATTTCATTTTTATCATCAGCCCGGATTCTATCAACTCACACATTTGCAACCGGGAAATAACTCATGCATTGGAGAATCACAAACGAATCATACCTCTCTTGTATCGCGAAATTGACAACACCATCATTCCTGATCCACTTGCCGTAAGGAATTGGATTTTCTTCCGTGAAACTGACGATTTTGATGCATCTTTACAATCTTTAATCAAGGCCCTCAACACCGATCCCGAATGGGTAAACCGACATACTCGCTTGCAGGTACGCGCACGCGAATGGGAAGGAAAAAAAAGAAGTACAAACCTTGTCCTCAGGAGCGGTGAACTGCGAGAGGCTGAGGCTTGGCTCACACAGGCCTCCCAGCATGGGGAACCTCAGCCTACCTCTCTGCAGATTAGTTATATTCATGCTAGCCGCAAGACTGCAAAACTTCGCCAACGGGTGATGCTTGCGACAATTTCGATCATAATTGTAATCACTAGCTCTCTTGGGTGGTTCGGGTGGCAACAACGCAATCAAGCCGCTTTGGAAGCACAGGTTGCCCTTGCACGAAGGTTAGCCAACGATGCTCAACTAGCGATTGAGCAGGAAGACACATCGCCAAAAGGGTTACTACTCGCCATTGAGGCTATACGGCGGGCACACTCACCCCAGACTGATCAAGCCGTCCGGAAGAATTTGTTAATGCGTTGGCATCCACTGCGCGAAATAGTGACTGAAAATGTGCAGGCCATGGCTTTCAGTCCTAATGAAAAATATCTGGCTACTGCGCATGCCGAGAATGGTATGAACAACGCCGCAAGTATATGGGAAGTATCAAGTGGACGAGCATTAATGCGTCTCGCTCATACGAGTGCGGTGTATGCGGTGACGTTTAGCCCCGATGGAAAAAACTTAGCGGTTGGCGGAGAGGACGGTGTAACTAAGTGGATGTAAATAAATAACTGGCCGCTTTCAATTCCTTGATTGTTGAGATTTAATGGCATAGTTCCAGTCCTTGCCATGAAACCTAGCAGGTAAGAGGTTGACTCTCTTCAGGTCTTCATCACTCACCTTAATCCCAGTTGGGTAGGTATTTTCATCCAACTCAGCTTGAATTGTGAGTCCAGTATCCGTAGTCGTGTGACCAATTAAATTCACAATTACTTCGTGACTGATCAACGGACGCCCTCGCCAATTCTCAGTGATATGGCAAAACATCCGATGCTCGATCTTGTTCCATTTGCTGGTGCCTGGCGGAAAATGGCGCACGTAGATAACCAAACCAGTTTCATCGGCGAACTTTTGCAATTCCACTTTCCATAACCGATTGCGGCTGGCATTACTGCCACCGCCATCCGCAGTGATTAGTAAAGCATGCGCTTGGGAATAGCACTCTTTGCCCATATGTTCCCACCAGCGACGGATAGATTCGACCGCAAATTGGGCTGTGTCGTGATCAATCCCTACACTGACCCAACCTTGATTGTGCGTAGGATCATACACACCATAAGGGCAAACCTTGCCCAACTGAGGGTCGGCGAAATCATGAATTTTAACTTGCTCCGGTTGTCCCTGCGGACGGTACTCGCGCCCCGCATTAGCAAAATTCCCAACTAATTCTTTCTTTTTCGCATCGACCGAAATCACTGGTTGCCCGGCATGCTGAAATACCTTTACGCAACGGTTGATATAGCGAAACTGGTTATTTCGATCCGGGTGTGATGCCTCATCTAAGGTCTTGAGTGTACCTTGTAAGCTATAGTCCATATCCGCCAACAGTTGTGCCACTCGGGTATGGCTCACCTCGTGTCCTTGCTCAGCAAGAGCCTTAGCCAGCTTCCTCGTGCTCTTGCAAGTCCATCGTAGCGGTGACATCGGAGCGCCCCGCGTGTTGGGGTCGACCAGCGCTTCTAATGCCATGACCAAATCAGGGTCAATAGCCGGTAGTGACTTGCGACCGCCTCCAGGTTGCCGAATCCGCCGTTTATCATGACCTGCGGTAGGTCGAACTTGACGCATCTCCTCGCACCCTCGACGGATAGTGCGTTCTCCTAAACCCGTTGCCTGCGCGACTGCTTTAATTCCGCCATGCCCCAATTCGAGTGCTTCGTTCGCTGCCCAACGACGACGACCCCTCTCATCTAACCCATATTTAACACCACGCCCCTCAATTTACTCAAAATCAAGCTGAGAGGCTTGTCTAAGTTATTGATTTTTACTATAGGCAGCTAATCTTTAGTGTTATTTGTGTTTTGTAGGGCCATAATAGTTATGTCTGCCTATTGCATATTTTTCCAGACTGCGCTATTTTTTTGCGTCATGTATATCCGTCGAACGCATACCAATAACTCGTCCACGGGCGAACGCTATTACACCTATCGCTTGGTGGCTAGCCAACGCGTGGATGGAAAACCGCGTCAGATAACCCTATTAAATTTGGGTAGGCATTTCGCTGTTGATCAAGATTTGTGGGCTTCGCTTTGTGTGCGGATTGAGCAATTGCTGAGCCACCAGACTGAGCTATTACCACTCGAATTGCCGGCTGCCGTTGACAAGGCGGCGCAACGCTTTGCCGCTCAGCTCATAGCGCAACGGGCGGTCGTCAGCACCACACCGATAGCGGATGAGGATCCTTCAACGCCTGCTGAGTCGTCAGTCGCGCGTGTAGAATCCATAGTGAGTGCACCAACCGATCTGCAAACCGTCGATGTGGACTCCCTGGAATTGACCCGGCCCAGAACCGTCGGCGTGGAACAGTTAGGACTTTGGGCCATGCAACAATTGAATTTCCTCGACTTGCTGGCTCACCTGGGCATCAATGGCGCGCACATAGCCGCGATAGTGGGTGCCATTATCGGGCGTATGGCCGGTGTGGGTTCGGAGTTAGCCACCCACAACTGGCTGATGAAGCAAAGCGCACTGGGCGAATTAATGGACGTTGACTATGAAAGCCTGCCCTTGATGACAATGTACCGGGCGGCAGATACCTTGTGGAAACACAGCACCCAAATCGAACAGACCTTATTCACGCGACTTACGGATTTGTTTGGTTTTTCCACCACCATCACCCTCTACGATCTCACCAATACCTATTTCGAAGGCGAAGTACCGCACAATACCAAAGCCCGGCGTGGACGCTCAAAAGAAAAGCGCACGGATTGTCCGCTGGTGACGCTGGGTTTAGTCTTGGACGGCAGCGGCTTTGTGCGCCGTTCACAGACCTTTGCCGGTAATGTCAGCGAAGCGGGTACGCTGGAAACCATGCTGCAAAATCTGGGTGCGCCACAGGGCGCCTTGGTGGTGATGGATGCCGGAATTGCTACAGAGGCCAATATTCAATGGCTGCGCACAAAAGGCTATGGTTATCTGGTCGTCAGTCGCGAACGCGCACGTCAATTTGATGCGGATGCCGCCATCTCGGTTGAAACTGCTGCCCAGGAAACGGTACGCTGCCAAAAAGTCGTCGCCGAAGACGGCCAAGAAGTGCGGCTTTATTGCCATTCATCCGGCCGCGAACAAAAGGAACGGGCCATGGCGGAACGCTTCGCCAGCCGTTTTGAAGCCGGACTTAACGCCTTAAACGCAGGGTTGCAACGCCCCCGCACCGAAAAACGCCCGGATAAATTATGGGAGCGTATCGGCCGCTTGAAAGAAAAGCATCATGGCATCGGTCAGCATTATCAAATCGACTTGCAAACCGATGACAGCGGTGAAAAAGCGCTAAGCATCACCTGGCAAAAACACAGTGTGCCGGGTTCTTATGTTGATCTCCCAGGTGTCTATTGCCTGCGCAGTAACCAATGCCAATGGCCGGAAGAACAGCTATGGCGCACTTATATGATGCTCACTGACCTTGAAGCCGTGTTTCGCTGTTTTAAAAGTGATCTGGGTTTTCGGCCTATCTTTCATAGTAAAGAAGAGCGGGCTGACAGTCACTTGTTCATCACCGTATTGGCCTATCAGTTTGTCCAACTTATTCGCCGCCGTCTACAAGAGAGCGCTATTGATGCCAACGGTAGTTGGCGCACATTACGGGAAATCATGCGCAGTCAATGCCGGGTAACCGCCAGTTTCCGTCGTGCCGATGGTAAAGCCTTGCATGTGCGCAAAGCCACCCGTGCGGAACCGGAGCAAATGGCTATTTATCGTGCCTTAAAAGAGAACCCGGCACCCGGAGGTATCAGCAAAACCATCGTCTAAAACACTGAGGCTAGGCGCTATTTTTCAAAGTGTAGTGCCACACGAAGATTTTTTATAACACAACATATTGTTTTTAAATGGATATTAATTGCAGGTGTTAAATATGGGCTAACTCAGATTCCAGGCGATTGAATTTCCTCTTTATACCATCTATAACCGCGACATCAATCATGCCGCCATTATATAGAAACGAATCAAAACGGCCATTTATTCATTTACACCTACTAAGGTATGGGATGTGAGAGATGGTCGGGAAGTCACGCACTTTCAACTCCGGCATCCTGTTACTTCGGTTGCTTTTAGTGCTGATAGTAAATACCTCACTGCTAGTTCTAAAAATGGTGCGCAGGTATGGGATATCAATACCAAGCGAAAGGCACCTCCGCAGGTCAAGCCTTCGCCGGAGGGTGCCCACACACTGAATGGAGAGATAGCAATTCAGCATGAACCACATGAAGCGCCTATCCTACTGGAGACAGGTAGCGGACTTGAATTAGCCCGATTGCCATATTCACGGGGGGTTTATGCGGTCGATTTAAGTAGCGATGGTCATTACCTTGCGACCGGTAGTTGGGACACAACAGCTCGAATCTGGGCGGTTCACGACTTGGAGGAGGGACTGAAATTTGAGGAAGTGGCACGATTGCCCCATGTAAAAAAGCTCTATTCGGTTGCTCTAAGCCCTAATGGTACATACCTAGCAACTTACGATGGTGTCATTCGCATATGGGCGGGAGGTAGCGCTAAAGAAGCAGCACTACTTTTCCACGATGGTTCTGGCCCTATAGATGTAGGTGCCATCAGTCCAGATGGGAAACTTTTTGCCACGGGAGGCCAACTTGGCGACATCGTAAATATCTGGGATTTGAGCTGCGGGCGAGCGGTTTCTAAAATAAAACTTCGCAGTAGTTCTAGTGCGCTTGCTTTCAGTCCCGATAGCAGGCATCTTGCCACTGGCACTTCGTCCGGTACGATTCAGATTTGGGATACCCAAAATGGCCAGGAAGTCTCACAATTTCATCAACGTACACACATTGGCAATCTTGCTTACAGTTTGGATGGTACGCTTCTTTTGGCATACAGCGCTACTTACGGAGAATCAGCCCCGACTCAAGTATGGAACACGGCGGGTCGCGAAGAAGTCGCACGAATTACTGCCTATGGTGCTCTAACTTTTAGCCCTGATGGCGTTCACCTCGCGGGACGCTGCGAGGAACCGAATGCGTGCATATGGCGTGTAAATGATTTTGCGGTCATTCACCGCCTCCCACATGAGAACGGTGTTGTCTCTACTGCTTATAGTCCCGATGGCAAACTCCTTGCCACAGGGAGTTGGGATCAATCCACACGCATTTGGGATGCGAGCAGCGGAAAAGAAATCACCCGATTAGTTCACAATTCAGGAATTAATTCGGTGGCTTTCAGCCCCGACGGAAGGTATCTCGCTACCGCTACAGGCAATGGAGACAATATGGCCCGTGTGTGGGACACCGAGACAAAAAGCGAGCTTCTTCGTCTCTCGCATGGGAGTGACGTTTTTTTTGTGCTCTTCAGCACTGATGGAAAGTATCTGATCACGGGCACTAGGGACAATAGCGTTCGGATTCATCTTTGGCGACCTGATGACTTGATAGCTGAGGCATGTTCTCGACTTCCCAGAAATCTTACCAAGGAGGAATGGGGTCAGCATCTCGGCAGCGAACCCTACCGAAAGACCTGCCCGGATTAGGAAGAGCGGGGAGCATTTGAACAATAAAGAGTACGTTTAAACAAACGACACTAAAGTCTCATAGAATTTTTCTGAATGCTTTATCAAATAAGGCTTTCAGCTCGTTTTCGACTTCCCAAAAGTAGCTCATTCTTACCGTGAAATTTTTAGGAGATTTAAACTGCTACACTTTTTCGTCCCAAGAATAGATGTTGTGTAAAATATAGACCGACGTAGAGGCTCATGGAGCGATACTATCTCAGCACTTAGGCCAATGGTATCGTTAGTTTGTCCGCGTGACTCACAATAGTGCTCGTTTATAAAGCCTATGGGACTTTATTGTCGATTGTTTAAACGCACCCTCGTGTCGGGTAAGGAAAAGGCATTGCTGCCTTTTCCTCCCCTAAGAACCGGACGTGAGATTTTCACCTCATCCGGCTCAAGCCTCTACTAAGGCACCATTATGGCACCCAGTTTCACTACTAAATTTAGGCGTTGTATTGATGTTACCCTAGCAATAGAGATGGTGCATCTGGAAGTTGCTTGCAGCATTTGTCCCGCCATCAACTTTTTTCACAATCATTCTAACCCCCCAAGGAGGGTTCCGTTTGATCGGTTGCTTACAGTCAGGACATAAGCGGTCTTGCTTCAACCAAATACGGTATAGCTTCCTTCGACCTTTAGATGTGTTCAGCATTTTCTTACCCCATCGGAGCTCGAAATACTGCGCCCATTTCAGGTCGTATGGATTAGCAACTGATTTGATTTTGACATGCCGTTGTATTGGCGTATCAGACTCTCTAAATAAAACTAATTCCTTTTGCTTTCCATCTTTACACTCTTCTTTGGCGGTGAATACCCAATTTCGGGTGCCTCTGGATTTAAAGTATTTATCTTTAATCCATTTGTTGCCCTTGTTCGGATGCCTTCTTACCGCCCATTGCCATAGCATTGACCAGACTTCGTGATCCACACGAGCAAAAATTTCCTTGGCGACGATATGCCGGTGATAATTTGCCCACCCGCGTAAAATTGGGTTGAGCATTTTTATCAGGTTGGCGTGCTTCGCCGTTTTGTTGCCTTTGATAACTTCACGGATTTTGTCAAGATGTGCCTTGACATTCGTATTCGACGGCTTTATCAGTAACTTGCCGTTGTATTTGCGAACGTTCCATCCGAGAAAGTCAAACCCTTCCTTGATGTGTGTTATTTTGGTTTTTTCCAGCGATAGGGTTAACCCACGTACCGCCAGAAATTCAACCACTGCGGGTTTGATTTCATTTTCCAGCCATTCTTTTGAATCACCTGTGATAATGAAGTCGTCCGCATAACGCACCATGTTCATTTTCGGCGAGGGATGTTTGCCCTTTGGAAACTTTGCCAATAGCATTGCTTCCAAGCCGTCCAGTGTCATGTTTGCTAGCGCCGGACTGATAATACCCCCTTGCGGAGTTCCGGCCTCTGTAGGGAAGCGTTCGTTGTGTAACACGTATCCTGCCTTGAGCCATTTCTGTAGAATCGACTTGTCCGTGGGAACATGATTGATCATCCAGTCGTGGCTGATATTGTCAAAACAGCCTTTGATGTCGGCCTCCAGCACCCATTCTGCTGCATTCTTCTTAGCCAGCACAATGAAACATTGCTCTCCCGCATCGGCGGTTGAGCGCTCTGGCCTAAACCCATAAGAGTTTGGGTCAGCTAGAGTTTCCGCGCTGGGTTCCAATGCCAGCAAATAAAGCGCTTGCATGGCGCGGTCTTTCATTGTTGGGATGCCAAGCGGCCTTGTCTTGCCATTTTTCTTCGGAATTAGAACTCGCCGAAGTGGAGACGGCGAATAACCCCGCCGCTTCATTGACGCTATCGCTTTGATCTTTGCTGCCGGTGTCTTCCAAGTTGATTTGTCAACACCGGGAGTGTTTTTGCCTTGATTTTCAGTCACCCGTTTTACGGCTAATGCTCTGCCGCTAAACGAGTGGGTCAGCAGCCATTGCAGGGCTTTCACCTTGTTATGTCTACCTTCCTGTGTGGCCTTCACAATACGCGCTTGCAGCCTCCTGACTTGACGATGAACATCGGCCCAATTGATGCCGTGCCATGTCGCGCCTGAAGGCGCACACGCCAATGTTGCAGCGTTCATTTGCTTTCCTTCTGTTAAAGAGGTTCTACTAACTCTCTTGTGACGAGAGACCATAAGGAAGTCTGCCCGCTTTCGCGTGGGGTGACGTTTAAACCCCTATCCGCCCGATTACAGGGCGGCATTCGCTTTTTTCCTCATTCCTTTGCCCGCACCTCCATCGGCGTCCCTTGCGGTTCGCTTGCCCGATGTTCCAGGCGGAGATACGGGTTTACCGTGTTTCATAGCTATTACACGGATAGCGTAGACCCTGTCTATTCCCCGGTGATGTTTTATCCCTGTGCCCGTAAAACAAAGACGAGCATCCAATCACACACCATTTTTGGTCCTAGCCTGCCAGCATCTTTGGCTAGATTGCGTTGACGAGGTTTATCAACAGTTCACATATGTTGGTCATACTATCCAGCCTAGCGCCCCTGCCGCCTAATGCTGGCAGCATTGGAATCACCTCGCGGCTTTTCCTCCTCTTACGAGGGGCTTCATTGTCCCGATGGCTTCAAACCAAGCCGTTACCAGCTTCGCCTGCATCGGTAGGCTATCGTTGAGGGAACAACGAGTCTCTCTGCCTCTTTCGAGTTGAGACAATAACGGTTATAACTTCACGTCGCACTTGTTTAAACGCACCCATAATAGTCTACGCTTACTTCACAGCCCTGACTTCGAGATGAATACCGCTCTGGGTTTGAAGGTGCGAGATCACCGCAAACAGGTTTCTGGCCTGCGGATTACCGCGCTGGCTGAACATACGCATAAGGCTTTTAGGCGGGGTACTTGTAGCCTCGCCGAGATTTTCAAAACCGATTGTCGCGTTGATATAGTCGCGCAAAATGGCTTTGCCGGTATCCACTTCACCTGACAACAAGCATTCAACCCCTTCGCGCAGCAGCGCATCACGGAACTCGGCGTCTCGTTCGATACGGACTCTTACGGTTTCTTTGAAACTGCGGGTAAATGTCATTTTTGACCTCTGTGTCGCTTGCGTTGTTTGTAATCTTCCCATCTGGCTTGTGCGTCCTCGATGTCGCGCTGTTGACGCTTCTTTGAGCCGCCAGCTAGCAGGATCACCAGCCGCTCGCCGTCCTTGCCAAAATAAACCCGGTAACCGGGACCAAAATCGACGCGATACTCCAAAACTCCCGCGCCGACTCCCTTCGCATTTGAAAAATTACCCTGCTCAACCCGAACCAGCGCGGTCGCAATCTTGGCGGCGGCTGGGGCATCAAGATCATTGAACCAATCTGCAAAAGGGCTGCGTCCGTCTGTGTCGGTGTATTCCAGAAGCTCAATCATTCTTAATAGTAACCTATACGTTACCGTATTTCAACAGAAAAAACAGGGGCAGAAATAGCAAGCTAACAAACTAAGGTTTTTTTGGTACGGGCTAAATTCTATCTCCCATATATATTAAGGAATAAATTTCCGTTCGGTTTGCCATGCTGGTTGGGGGCTTAGCTCAAATCCCGATTTTCTCCACTTCATCCAGCGTCATGTCGTCACGGCGGCGGTCATAAAGCTGGGTTGTGCGGGTGCTGGAGTGATTCGCCATCGCCGCGGCTTTCTCCAGGTTACCGCCATTTTTAAGATAGGCGGTGATGCCGGTTGCCCGGAAGCTGTGGTTGCCGGCCTTGGTTCCAATCCCGGCGGCAGCCATGCGGCGCTGTATCATCGCATAGGCATTAGCCTGGGCGAGGGGAGTCTGGGTGAGTTTGCCGGTGCCGCGGCCAAGGGTGCAGAATAGGGGGCCTTTGGGATCGTCACGCAGGCCGGTGCCGTCGATATAAGCAGTCAGATACTCTTCAAGGTTGTGGTGACAAGGCATTTCATGGCGCTTGCCGCCTTTCTCGCGCAACCGCACCCAGAGGCGGCGGTTCTGCGTATATACGTCCTCCACCTTCATGCCCAAGGCTGCGCCGATGCGCGCGAAGGAATACACCATCAGCGCGATCAGGGCGCGGTCGCGCAGACCGGCGTGTGTGCGGGTATCGATGCTGGCAAGCAGTTGGCGGGCTTCTTCGGGGTCCAGTACTGGCGTCTTGCCGGTCTTCACGCTATGCGTCGGGCCGCGTACCGAGGACGCCGGATTGACCGACACAATCTGGCCGGTCACCAGCCAGTCGAACAAATGACGAATCGCCGCCAGATGTTGTTTAACGGTCGGCGCGGACAGTTGCTGGGTTTTGCCTTCGATCCAGGCCGCGACATGCAGGGGTTCAATATCGATGATCGACGATACGCCAACCGCTGTGCACCAATCGAGAAATTCCGTCACGGCGCGGAGATAAGCGCGGCGCGTGTGCGGGTTGCGGATGTTGGAAGCAAAGAATTCCAGAAACCGAGTTTGGGCGCGGCCACCGGCAGCAGTGATCAAGGCCGGCAAGTTGGATGACAAGGACTGCGTGATAAGCTGAGTCATGGGCTGTTTTTTTGCCTGTTTCCTATATGTGATAAAGGACATTATCACATATAGGAAACTGAAATTTCCCAGTCCTTGGAAAAGTGGATTTTTGCGTCCTTACCTAATATAGCGTCCTATTTACCTAACTGCTCTCGGCCATTATGCAGAACTCTGCATAATGGCGATTTCCATACGATCATCCTACTTTGTAATTATGATTTCAACGAAAGGGTCTCTGCTCGATTAACCAGCTCAATGGCCACTTTATCTTCCTGAGCTAACCAGCCGATGCCGCGCTGGATCAATTTTTCATCGATTTTGGTTTCTCGTATCAATTTTGCGACGGTAGTGGGTCCATGTTTATCCAGATATTTCCAGATAGTGCCCGCGGTAGTACCAACAATATTTAACATGCTATTTCCTTGTTTAAGAGTTATTAAAAAAAACAATACCAAATTGTAGCAAAACTGTCGGAAATGCTTCCCTTTTCGTTATGCAAAACATCCGTTTACTATCAACTTCAAAACTGTTCGGTTCGCTAAAAAGCTACCCAGCGCATTGGAATTTGAGCCGGAATTTTATTGAAAAACAACCTACGAAGGTGTCTGATTTTTGTAGGTCATTACCGTTTTGGCCGGAACCGGGCCTTTGGCCCAGACTGGCCGGCTGCTGCCGGTCGGAGCAGTCGACTCTAGGTTCTGACAATCAATGTTCAAGATCACTGAACCCGGCTCACGATGGCTCCGAGCAACTCGAATAGTCGCCAATACTGCTATTTCAGCTAACTTGTAGATTGAAAATTATCGGCTACTATTGCCAAGGATAAAGACCATTAACAATAAGAAACCACCCCGGATGGTAATCATGGTCATGCCATTGCGGTCATCATTTGTGCTTGCGTATTCAACGTTACTTTCATCATTCACTCTTTAGCCCCCTCATGAAAAAATCCGAACTCATAGACGCCATTGCCCAACACGCCAATTTATCCAAAGCCGACGCAAGACGCGCGTTAGATAGTTTAACCAAAACCATCGAAACCACGTTAAAAGCCGGTGACGCTGTGACCTTAGTCGGCTTTGGCACCTTTGAAGCCAAAGCAAGAGCCGAGCGTGCCGGTCGCAACCCGCAAACCGGACAAGCCATTACCATTGCCGCCGCGACAATACCGGCATTCAAAGCCGGCAAAACCTTAAAAGACGCGGTTAACGCGTGATGGTTTTTAGGCGTAAAACGGCGTCCAATACTTGCCAATTTTCAGCGGCCATTTCACCCGTCCACACACAGCGTATTTTTATCGTTTGACAGTCAATAGCCCCGCGAAAGCGGTCAAGCCCCCTGCCCGGCTTTTAGGCCCTATAAAATACATTATAGGGCCTAAAACCGCACGCAACTGCGCCTATATATAAAGGCATAAATCGCCATGGCCGATGTGATCCTTTGGGTTTAGGGAGGATGTCAGTGCCAAGGACTAGACTTTTCTAGATGACTATACTCTGCAGGCTTAAGGAACATAGTATGTTAAGCAAAAAGATTTTGATCGACGAAGACGAAGGGATAATAGCGATGGATAGCCATCATAAACAGCCAGCACGACCATCGGATGCAGAAATCACCTTGATTGAAAACTATGCCAGCCGGGCACAACTCGGGATTGAACATGATCAGGACGGTACGGCACTGATAGACAGCGAAGAACGCTTGAGATTTGTGCTGGAAGGCAGTGGACTTGGGTTTTGGGATTGGAACATCGATACCAATAAAATAGAACGAAATCCTGCCTGGGCAGAAATAATTGGCTATAGCCTCGAAGAGATAAAACACTCAACGCAACATTGGACGGATTTTATTTATCCGGATGACCGGGAAAAGGTACTGCGGTCTATAAAAGACACGCTTGATGGTGATTCGATAATACACAAAATCGAATACCGAATGATACACAAGGACGGCAGTTTAAGATGGATCCTCGATCGCGCAAAAATTGTCCAGCGCGATCAGGATGAACGCCCTATTCGGATGAGCGGCACCCACGCAGACATCACCGAGCGTAAAACTGCCGAGGCAGAACTTCGCATCGCCGCCGCCGCATTCGAGTCACAGGAAGGCATGATTGTCACCGATGCCAAGAACAGAATTATCAAAATCAATAAGGCCTTTACCAAGATCACTGGCTATAAAGCCGAGGAAGCAGTAGGTCAAAAGCCAGAGCATTTGCTTCATTCAGATCGCCAGGACAAAGCTTTTTACACAGCAATGTGGAATAGTATAAAACACACCGGAGCATGGCAAGGCGAAATCTGGAATAGGCGCAAAAATGGCCAGGTGTATCCCGAATGGCAAACCATCACCGTGGTGAAGGGCATTGATGGTGCGACCACTCATTACGTCGCTACGCTAACCGACATTACCGAGCGTAAAATAGCAGAGGAAAAGATCAAACAGCTTGCTTTCTATGATCCGCTTACCCAGCTTCCAAACCGCCGGTTATTGCTGGATCGGCTGAAACACAGTATTGATGTGGAGCGACGTGAAGGCAAGCAACTGGCCTTGTTAATGCTCGATCTGGATCGTTTTAAACAGGTTAATGACAGCCTCGGCCATTTAGCTGGCGACGAGTTACTGGTACAAGTCGCTAAACGCATCAAGACAAGGCTACGCGATGTAGACACTATTGCACGTTTGGGGGGCGATGAATTTATCGTACTACTGGAAGACATTGCACACCCGGAAGATGCTGCACGGGTCGCTAAAGACATCGTTGCTGAATTGAATAAATCCTTCCAGCTAAGTCAAAGTGATGACGTAAGAATAGGCGTCAGTATAGGTATCAGTTTGTGTCCGCACCACGGTGATAGTCCTGAAATACTGATGAATAGCGCCGATGCAGCGCTGTATGAAGCTAAAGCCCGTGGGCGAAACTGCTTCGCTTATTTTTCCGAAGAACTGACGATTGCCGTCCGTCGACGAATTGCGCTGGAAATGCGTCTGCGACTAGCGATTGACCAGCAGGAATTACGCGTGTTCTATCAACTGCAGATAGATATTGCCAGTGACCGAATTATCGGCGCCGAAGCCCTGATCCGTTGGCAAAACCCAACCGAAGGATTGATTTTTCCAGGACGCTTCATTCCCCTCGCTGAGGAAACCGATCTGATTTTAGTTATTGGCGCCTGGGTGTTGCGAGAAACCTGTCGCCAAGGACGGCAGTGGTTAGATGAGGGTCTGCCACCGTTAACTTTATCGGTCAATGTTTCCCCCTACCAGTTCCGCCGCCAGGACATTAACGCTTTAGTTGCTACCGTCCTGGGCGAGACTGGTTATCCTGCTGAGCATCTTGCATTAGAAATAACGGAAAGCGGATTGATGGAGAATGAGGACAAAGCGATGACTATCCTGAATAGCTTGCGGGCCCAGGGAGTTCGTTTGGCTATTGACGACTTCGGTACGGGTTATTCGTCCCTGGCCTATCTTAAATATTTTCCGTTGGACGTATTGAAAATCGATAAAAACTTTATCGACGACATTCCCTTCCAGCAAGGTGATATGGAAATCACTGCCACTATTATCGCTATGGCGCATACCTTAGGTTTTAAAGTTTCGGCAGAAGGTGTCGAAACACCTGAACAGCTAGCATTCTTGCAAGCGAAAGGCTGTGATAGTTATCAAGGTTATCTGAATAGTCGGGCTTTACCCCCTAAAGAGTTTGCTGAACTCTTACGTAAGTCCTGATGCTCAGGTGTGTGGAATGCTATTACTGATAATCAAAGCAAAATAAAGTCAATTCCTATGCACAATGATTGGTTGGAAAATAAGCATGAATCGCTAAAGTGGTGCAAACGTCAAAATCGCCAAGCTCTCAAAAAACAGCCTCTAAAAGCAGCTAAAATTTGAGAGGTCGAAAATCGTCTGTAGGTCTTTCTGAACAATAGGTTAGCCAAAATCCTGTGAAACTTTAGAGCTTTTTGTTTATTAGCATCCATTATTTGCGAATAAGAAAACATAAGCGGTCCTTGCTCGCAAACGGAACTATGCGTTAGGTAGATGAGGATTACAATGCTCACCCACTCTGAACAACAACCCTATCTCACTGACCTGGTTCTCAGGTTAAGCCTGGATTGTATGAGTTTGAAAAACGTGCAGATGAACTTAACCGGTTTGGTATGGACCTATTTGAACTCGCGCCGATCACTGATTTAGTTCAAGCAACCTATATGGCATCGGCGTACCATCAGAGGAGCCGTTAGATGAGTTGTTTGAACCTGGTAAAGTGGACTGGGACTGGGGGCGCGGTACTTTATGAGACGAATGGCGATAATGAGTCGTTTTTGCAGATTGCCGCCAACCTGCGGGATGAATATAGAAAAGGCTTGCTTAACTTATAACCAAAATCAATATGACTTATAGTCATTGTCCGGCAGAATTGGGCGGGACGTGGCAGGCAGCCGTCGGCCATTTTGCGACATTCAAGGCGCTGAAAAAAATTGAAAATGAGCGGTCGGTTTTGATTACAAAGCCGACCTCCGGCAATAAAGCCAAATGTATGCATCAAAAAAGAAAGCAGTAAAATCCCACTTGTTAGTCAATTATTTGAAACTCTCTATGTATGACCAATTTTCTTTCACGTCCACCAACCAATTGGAAAATCGCTGCTGATTCAAATGAATAAAGGGAATACGCGTGACCGAGAAATCGGCTTTGGTCAAAGCTTGCGCCATGCCCGATGCTCTATTGTCATTCATGGAATGAATTAGGACTGGAATCTCATAAGAAAAATTCTTAATCAGCGCTGCCGCGATTTGCGTGCCTGAAAAGGATTCTTCACTTTCACAAACCTGCTGCTCTTGTAAGTCGTGATCCAGACACACGCCACCATAAATCAAGCCCTTGTCACGTTTGATCAAACCAAGCGCAGATCCAGGGCTAGTTGCAAAAACGAAGTGGATGTCATCCGGTTTCCAGGTTTTAAATAGAGCTATACGCTCGAGATTGTCCTCAATAATCAGCAATCGCATGCTAAGTCACTGGTTGGTTGTTAAAGTCGCTTTTTTCTTCGCTAGCGCCAAGATCAAGCTTCCAAAGCTATAAATACTAATCTTTTCATAGAACTACTTTCCTTTCGTGTGAACACAGAGTTAGCCATTAAGGCTTGTCGCGCAAGGTATAGAAACTCAATCTTGGCATAGTGAACACTTGTTCGATACACTGGGCCAAAAAATTGGGATATTGACTAACTAACTGCTTGGCGACACCACTCAGTAGAACGTTAGGAAAAGAAACATTAATCTGTTTTTTCCGCCATACAGGTTTGTTTAGGCGTTTTGACCCCATAAATTTCGAGTCGCACCGTTACCCACCACATACTTTTATGCTGCTCTAAGGTGCGATAGTTCAAACTATATCTTAATGTTGTAAATGATTGATAAATACAAATATAAAATCTTAATTGCCGATATCGCCGCAAGCTATGTCAGGCGCGAATTAGATGGGTTATATTATGACCAATTTATGAGTTCGTCGATAGGGCAAAAATTAGTCGGACTCACTACCCAACAAAAATATGCATTAGAATTCATTTCTTACGCTGTTTCAGCGTTTGCAATACATTCCGAACCAAATCCTAGTGCGATTCGGTCATTCATCTACTCCATAATCTCTGATGTACCGCCTGAAATTGCAAAGCGAATGATGGATGCCAGATACGACTTATCGCCTGTTGATGTTGAAAAAGGATTAAATGCGCTGAGTGATGACCAGCTATTGATTATGGTAGAGCATTTAACTGAAACGAAAGCATATAATGCCTTCCAAGAAACGCAAAATTCACCAGCTAATAAACGCCAGACATTCTTTGATCAACTTGCAGATAAGATCGCTGACGCCAGGCAAAAAAGGCGTGCTAATAGAAAAAGATGATTCATCAACTGAAAGCTGGCATGCCTATTATGTGAAAATTTTCCTAAAAGGTGCTGTACTGCTAAATAGCTTGGAAACCAGATGTGCTTCGATTTATGGCGTGGCGCACAACCATTTTTTTAAAAAACAGTATTACCAAAATAATTGGAGTCTATGCATGAATAATAAATCAATGATGCTGAGGTTTTTAACTGCCATAGTGATAATGACTTTGTCCTTTTCGTTATATGCAGCTGAAGTTGAACCCTCTAACAGCGAAACAAAAGACGTTAAAGTTGAGCCACCTATTAATGAAGCTGAACTTGAGCCCGCGATAAAGAAAATTGCCAGAAGAACTCGCCACACAGATGAAAGAAAAGGCGGCAAAAAAGATTGCTGTCGTCAGTTTTACTGATCTCAATGGCTACGAATCTGCCCTGAGTTCCTTTATAGCGGAAGAGTTGATTACTGCGCTATTTAGTGAAGGCAATTTTGATGTGGTCGAGCGCCGCGAGCTTGATCGTGTGTTGCAAGAGCAACAGAAATATACCCAAAACGTCTTTGATAAAGATACAGTTGCCGAACTACAAAAGCTACTCGGTATCGACGCCATCATCACGGGATCGATTACCGATCTGGGCGAAAAGATAAAGCTGAACACAAGAGCAATAAGTGTTGAAACCGCTGGAGTCTTTGCTGCAGCTTCCGCATCCATCAACAAAGACCAGGTAATAAAAAATCTTTTGCAGCAATCATCAGCTTCAGCCGGAGCAGGTGGACAAACCGAAAAAACCGGATTGGAGACTCAGCCAAGTGATGTTTATTTTAAGAATGCATTCATCCATGTTGTTCCTACAAGTCTGTTAAAGCAAGAAAATGGCATTATTCGGGTCACAACCGAATTTCGTAATATCACAAAAAAGCCGTTATTTATTACAAAAGTAAATAAAAATGGCAGCATTTTTGCGGCTACTCGCAGTGGCGATACTTTTGATCGGTATGAAGTCACAGGCATAGAAATTAATTGTAATTACAAATCTTTCGATGGATGCACGGTCATTGCCCCTAATTCCAATATTATTGTGGTTTGGGATCTTCAGCCCAAAAGAGGTACAACCGCTCTCAAGGGAAATTACCTAACAGTACGTGGAACTTTTAACAAATGGTCTAGTTCCGGTCCTGAGCCTTTTACTGTACAGTTAAGCGGTTTGCGGTTGAATTGATGCAACGTGTTTAATTAACTGAATAAAAAGGCTATAGATGAACGATTGGTTTAAGGGCTTTCAACGATTTGTTTTTGAATCGTTTTGCAGCATCAAAGAAATTACTCAAGATTACCTGGATTTTATAGTCAGGTCATTAATACCATCGCTTTGGGTTATTGGCGTTGTAGTCGTTTTAATATCTCTGAGCGAGTTCACCGGTTATGCTATTTTCAATATACTCGGATTCTTGATTGCCAGTGGTCTTATTTTGTTTTGGGTTGTTCTCCTGCAACCTTTCGTTGAATTAGGGGTACAACTCAAAAAGTTTCCACCGGCTCAACGTGCTTTTAGCATAATAGGCGCTACAATACTGGTGCTTATCCTGGTTTTTATCTTTTCGTTTAAAGTATCGCCTGGGATTGATGGCGCTAGTAAAATTGGTTTATTTTTGATGCTGGCTTTGGGCTTTTGGCTAGTTGGCATAAAAGTTTGTAAGAAACAACTGGGTTATAATCTGATTGTTTTCTCATTTGGTTTTGCCTTACTCAGCTATTTCCCACTTACTTCTTCTTATTTTTCTGTATTTATTGAATGGATTGATCGAACTATTTCTACAAAACTGGTGCCCAGTTCTGATGAATACGAATTTTCATTAGAAAAATTTAATCGTTATGATTCGGATGAAGATAGATTGTTTTTGAAAGGTGACCCGAGGAAATGGTGTCGCGAGGATGAAGATCGAATATGGGGCTATAAATGCTTTAATCAGCCTGGATATGATCAAGTTACTAATGAAAAGTTGATTCCAATATCGGAAGAGATTGTCAAAAAAATTAAACTGAGGCTGATAGAAGCAAATGCACAAGCTGAAGCTCTTTTAGCTGCGGAACAGTCAGCTGCCGCCCAAAAAGCAGAACAAGAACACATCAATCAAATTGAGGAAGAAAAATCCGCCTACATTAAAAAGTATGTGCTTGCCGGAAGTAATAAAGCGGATATGGCAACTAGTTTTTCAAATGGAGCCACGCTAGATAGTGAGCTATCGCACCTTCTCCGTATTGGTTTTAAAAAGCCTATGAAATCGGAATTTCTAAACCAACAAGCTCTTAAAGACGGTGTATTTGATCGTTTATTTCAAGGTGACAAGAGCGAATTTGAAAAATTAGAACTTGCTGGCTTGGCTAATAAAATAATGCTAGGTGAAATTAAGCAAACAACTAGTGGTAATAAAGCAATTGCCGGTGTAATAGATGCAACGATATTGATAGAAGTGAGGTTATTGAATACATTAACTGGCGAGATTATTAATAGCAGCCAAATAAACGGATCTTCTGCGGGTTATTCAGAATCAGAGGCTATAAGCAAAGCACGAAGTAAGGCCGTTAAAGCCATCATTGAACAATTCGAATTGTAGTTAATTGATAAACAATTGGGCTGTAATACTATATGGACTGGATTACACCACAAATAGCAATCGGCAATTTTATTGATGCTGGAAATGTGTCCGAGGCTGAAATTGACGCCATTCTTTGCCTCAAAGCAGGTTGTTGTGATGAAAGTGATGAACGTTTTGATATTTTATGCTTACCATTGACTGACGGTAGCGGCAATTCCATAAGGGATATAAGTGATGCAATTGACTTCATCGACGATGTCGTTTCAGATGGAAAAAAAAATACTGGTTCATTGCCATGCTGGGCGATCCCGTTCAGTTTGCATAGTTGCACGGTATTTGATGATGAAACATCATATGACCCGGGAGCAGGCGCTGGATAGAATTAAGTCCATACGTGATATTTTCCTCTCACCAGGTATTGAAGAGATACTGACCTTAGTTTAATCAGCACCCACTGAACATTTAGACGAAGTGGGATCTTTCTTATGAAAAGTCGAGTGTGAAAAGTTAATCGCAACCTGGCATTCTTTAACAGCAGCTAATGTCGGAATTCTTACGATGAATTGCCGCAAGATTATTGTTAGATTCAGTGTCGCATTAATGGCAGCTATGAAGCAAAAACCAGCCTGACGATAGTTTTAATGTCTACGTCGGCTTGGGGTCGGTTGCGGTAGTTCAAATCTGACCTCTTTTATTAGGCTCGCTGGGGTGGTGAGGCACTAATCCAACAATAAACCTTATAAACACCAGTTCCTGTCAGATTAGATATGAACCACTCATCTGAATCGAAGATGGCCAATTGACAAGCTTTCTTGGTGCCCGAAAAAATTGACCATTAAGGTCAAAAATAAAGCCGATTTTTTATGTGCGTTCCATCAGTAGGCCTTTGCTTTGCTCTTTTGCTTGATACATTCTTGCATCCGCTTTCCTGAGTAGTTCGCTCATTTCCGTGCCATCGTCGGGATAAACCGCAATTCCTAAGCTGATATCAATAGTCAGTTCAATGCCCCGGATAAGCCGCGGCTGCGCCAACTTGGCCTGAATTTCCCGCGCGACTCTTTCCGCATTCGCGTAAGACGTATCTTCCAGTAGGATCACGAACTCATCTCCGCTGATTCTGCTCAAAGTATCCTCATTCCTGATGCATTCCTTGAGTAAACCGCCCAGGGTCCTGAGCAATTGATCGCCAACGTCGTGACCATAGGTGTCGTTCACCTTCTTGAAGCCATTCAGATCGAGAAACATAGTCGAAAATGTCAGGTTCCGACGCTGTGCCCGGGAACAGGCCTGACTGAATCGATCGGTCAGTAGCGTTCTGTTGGGCAGTCCCGTCAAGGCATCGTGCATCGCCATGTGGAGCAAGCGATTTGCCGACTTTTTCCTTTGTTCTTCCCGGCGAAAATGCCCATTCAGGACAAGCAGCAGCAGTGCGAGGACCAGGAGCAAGGTTGAGCCTGTGGCGATCACAAGCGGCAGGTCAAGATCAGACCAGCCCAGTTGCTTGTCCACCCTGAGCGCGAACGGCTGACCTAGACTGTCAAGCTTCTTTTCGGCGGTCAATTTGGGAAATAACTTCGCTTCCACTCTGTTCGGCGCGGGTGCTGCACTATGCACCAGCAAACCTTCCGGTGCATCGCTCGAATAGCTGGCGTAATAAAGACGAAACTCAAGATTTTCGACCAATAACGCGATGTTTTTCTGGATCGCCTCGACACTGACTTCTACTATCGCCACCGCTTGTTTTCGCGTGGCATAAACGCCTTTTGGAGGATCGGGAACGGGATGAAAGAGGACATAGCCCCGATGCCCATCGACGAGTTTGAATGGGATGCTAGCCACAGAGGCCTGCAATTCCTTCGCTTGCTTTAGTGCGTCGCGTAGGAAGGGCGCCGAATCCATGTCTGCGCCGATGAGTGGCTTGGTGTTGGGCGACATCGGTTCAATGAAAATAATCGGGGTGTATGTAGGCTTTTTTTTAACAGGCCGCCAACTGCGGCGATCGGCCTCGTAATTGAAAGCCTTCACTTTGTAATGGGGAAACCAAGAGCGCTTTTGTCTTTTGGTAAACTTCGCCAACTCGTTCCTTTTTACGACGAGCGCGACTCCGAGCGCATTGACATGAGGGTAGCGGGCAAGGATTTGTCGGGCGTAACGGGATGCGCTTTCCCTATCGGCATATTCAATGGAGCTCAGAAACGCGGAAAAACCCTCCAAGATCGATTCGTTATCCCGCGCGATGAGTTCGAGCCTTTCGTCCAGTTGCGCGACCCTCTGATTAAAGGCCGTTTCGGCTTTATGCAGCGCAAGCTTGAATACCAGACCCGTTGTGACCGACGTCACCGCCGCCCAAGACACCAGGACGAGGCCATACATCCAGAAGCGTTTCGTCTTAAACATGGCTAGCCAAGTGTTTTTCCGTTTCTTGCCATTTGATGGGAGATGGGTGCAAAAACCTACCGTTATGAACGACACAAACCGGCGAGACCGTAGGTTTCCACTGCCCCTCTGGGCCTAATACTGTGCTGCTAATTTCTATAGACGATGTCGAAAATTTTAGCCGCTAAAAAAATCGTCTACTGCCTTTGCCGGAATTGATGCGTTACCCCGCCATAACGTCAACTGTCTCCGTGACTCCGACCCACACGGGATAAGTATAGCCTCATCAATCGCGACCAAATGCTGCTATGCGGGGAATCTTCGGCGTTTGCGAAAGACCTCACGCTAATACCTCCAAACACTCCGCCGAATCATTCCTCGGACTATTGACTTTCGTACTGACCGGCCTGGCCTTCATACCTTCCGCCGGGTAAGGTTTCAGCAGACCTTGCAGTCTTCCCGCATCCTTGGCCTCCGCTTCGAGCCAAGCGTCCCAATCGCCAGGCGCCAAAATGACCGGCATCCGGTCATGGATTGGTTGCATGATCTCGTTCGCATCCGTCACGATGATTGAGCAGCTCTCTATATCTTCGCCTTCTGGGCTCCGCCAACGCTCCCATAAGCCGGCCAAGGCCATGACTTGGCTATCCTCAAGCGTGATGAACCAGGGTTGCTTGACTTTGGAACCCGGCATAACCTTCCATTCGATAAAACCATCGGCGGGAATTAAACAACGCCGGTGCCGGAAGGCAGTGCGGAACGCCGGTTTGCTGGCAACCGTCTCGGCCCGGGCATTGATCGTGTGGTAGCCAATCTTCGTATCCTTGGCCCAGTGCGGAATCAAACCCCAACGGGCCAGCGCAAAGCGCCTTTTTTCGCCTTCCTCCCGCACCAGGAGAATATTCTGCGTTGGCGCTATGTTATAGCGCGGGAATAAGTCTGGCGGCTCGCTCACCCCGAAGCGCTGAGCCAAAGTGGCTGGGTCGCTATAAAGCGCAAATCGACCGCACATAAGCACTCACGAACGGACTCCCAACCCATACACACCCAGTACTAAAAACGCCGCCAGCAGCAACACTTTCATCCCCCATAGCTCCCCGTAACAGCGGTCATAGTGGCTCATAATCTCCTCGACCTTATTACTGACTTGATCCTGCATGTGAATTTTTCTTGGCATGATAGCTCTCCTCGTTAAGATGATTGTGTCCTAATGTGAACGGTAACTGCGCATTTGTCCGACCAACACGCCCTGGATATCGACCTGCTCCGGACGGTATGCCATCGCCGTCATGTTGGCATTGGCCGGAATCAATAGCACTTTCCCCGGCGTCTGCTCGATGTATTTCAGGGTTGCCTCGGCTTTCTCGATCAGCGCTACGACGATCTCGCCGTTGCTGGCGTAGCTGCGCTGCTCGATGATCACCCAGTCGCCGTCGAATATGCCGGCCTCGATCATCGAATCGCCCTGGACCTGCAACACATAACAGGGCTTATCGCTTTTCAAGACTTCAGGAACGGCCATGTAGCTAATGTTTTCCAGCGCCTCGATGGGCTTGCCAGCGGCGATCTTACCGACAAATGGCAAGGCATGTTCGCAAGCGCCGTCATCGCGTTGCGCCTGGGCGGTCAAGCGGATGCCGCCTTGCTTGTTGCCGGTGAACGGTTCGACCAGGCCGGCCCCAATGAGGGCCATGATGTGTTTGTAGAGCGAGCCGCGCGAGGCCATGCCTAGCGCGGCGCAGAGTTCGTCCAGCGTCGGCGGATAGGCAAAGCCTTCGTAGTTGTCGCGCAGAAAATCGAAGATTTCCCGCTGTCGACGGGTGAGCTCAGTCATCATCGTCCCGGTGTTTTTTATTTTTTGTCAGCTTACCAAAATCGGCCTAAAATGAAAGCAAAAGGAGAACAAAAAGAAAACATAATTAACCCCTTTTTCCTATTCCTCTATGAATCAATCATTTATTCGCACCGGTTTGACGGACATCTTTTCCCCCGGCCGCACGCTGTGCCGGGTAGCCTTGCCGCTGTTTACCGGCAAAGTGGCCGCAGGATTCCCCTCGCCCGCCGATGATTACGTCGAGAAAACCCTGGACCTGAACGACTTGCTGGTCAAAAAACCCGCCGCTACGTTCTTCGTGCGCGCGCAAGGCGAGTCGATGCTCGGCGCGGGCATTCACCCGAATGATATTCTGGTCGTGGACCGTTCCATCGAACCGGTTCCAGGGAAGATCGTTATTTGTGCGTTGAACGGGGAGCTGACCGTTAAGCGCCTGGGGCGTACTAACGGACAATGGCGGCTTAAAGCGGAAAACCCGGCTTATGCCGATATTGTTATTTATGAAGAACTGGAGATGGTGATCTGGGGCGTCGTAACCAACGTCATTCATCCGCTGTAATGCAACCGCTGCTAGCCCTGGTTGACTGCAACAACTTCTATGTGAGCTGCGAGCGCGTGTTCCGGCCTGACCTGATCGGCAAACCGGTTGCCGTGCTCAGTAATAACGATGGCTGTATCGTTGCACGCAGCCAGGAAGTCAAAG
>CAWKEY010000016.1:0-8950 GCA_963848675.1 uncultured Gammaproteobacteria bacterium | reverse complement strand
TGATTCCTTTTATTCTTCTGTTTGCGCTCTATGTTCAATTCCACGGTGATTTTGGACCCGGTGGTGGTTTCCAGGCAGGGGTGATCTTCGCGGCCGCGATAATACTCTATGCCATGGTATTCGGTTTAAGCACTGCGCGACGGGTCGTGAGTCAGACGTTTGTTAAATTGCTCGCCGCGACCGGTGTTTTGCTATACGGCGGAGTGGGGGTGGTTTCCCTGCTGAAAGGAGGCAACTTCCTCGATTACAACGTGTTAGCCGGCGACCCTGTCGCTGGCCAACATCTGGGTATTCTGTTAATCGAATTAGGTGTGGGACTTACCGTTGCGGCGGTCATGGTGATCATATTCTTCAATTTTGCCGGTCGCGGGGAATCCCCTGAGAATATTGAGAATAAGGATAATCAATGATACTTGGGCTTTATAATTATTGGATTGTGGTTGTGTTGATGATGATCGGATTGTACATCGTTATCGCCCACGGCAACCTGGTGAAGAAAATTGTCGGATTGAGTATTTTCCAAACTGCGGTTTTTATATTCTATATCAGCATGGCTAAGATCGAGGGTGGCACTGCTCCCATTTTGGTTGAAGGGGCAAGTCAATACTCTAACCCCTTACCGCATGTCTTAATTCTCACCGCAATCGTGGTTGGCATTGCAACCACCGCTCTAGGGCTTGCTTTGGCTGTCCGTATCAAGGAAGCCTATGGAAACATCGAAGAAGAGGATATTCAGAATAAGGATAATCAGGCGTGGTAACCCATTTGCCTGCTCTGGTGGTTATTTTACCGCTGCTTTCCGCGCCACTT
Source organism: uncultured Gammaproteobacteria bacterium (assembly GCA_963848675.1). Classification (GTDB taxonomy): domain Bacteria; phylum Pseudomonadota; class Gammaproteobacteria; order Methylococcales; family Methylomonadaceae; genus CAWKEY01. The sequence continues at coordinate 8,140 of CAWKEY010000016.1, read as the reverse complement.
TGCCTGCTTCTGAGGCGACCGCTGCTGGCATGGTGGTTCGCGATAATCGTCAGTGCCTTGACCTTGCTGGTAAGTATTACGCTGCTTCAACAAGTGATGGCCTCGGGTACCATTGTCTACGAGATGGGTGGCTGGAGCGCACCCTGGGGGATCGAATATCGCATCGATAAACTCAACGCCTACCTGTTACTCATTATTACAAGTATCAGTACCGTCGTCCTGCTGGCTGCCAACACCAGCATAGAACAAGAAATCCAGAAAGATCGCCAAATATTGTTTTACGTCCTGTACCTGCTTTCCCTGGCCGGGATGCTAGGCATTGTGTCGACGGGTGACGCCTTTAACGTTTTTGTTTTCCTGGAAATATCCTCGCTTGCGGCCTACTCTTTGATCGCGTTGGGCAAAGATCGACGCGCCCTCTGGGCCGCCTACCAGTATTTGATCATGGGTACCATAGGCGCCACCTTTATTCTGATTGGTATCGGTCTGATGTATCAAATGACCGGTACGCTGAATATGGATGATCTATCCAGGCGCCTGCCTGAGGTCGCCCAAACGCGCACCGTTTTTACTGCATTCGCCTTTATTATCGTCGGCGTCTGCCTGAAAATCGCCTTATTTCCCCTTCACCAATGGTTACCTAATGCCTATGCCTATGCACCCTCGGTAGTAACGGCAATCCTGGCGGCTACTTCTACCAAGGTCGCCGTTTATTTACTAATCCGCTTTACCTTCTCGATTTTTGGAATTTCGTTTTCCTTCACCACGGTACCCTTACAAACCATCTTCGTAATACTTGGGCTATTGGGAATATTTGCAGCCTCGACTACGGCTATTTTTCAAAAAAATGTAAAGCATTTATTTGCCTACTCTAGCGTCGCGCAGATTGGCTACATGATCGTAGGTTTCAGTATCAGTACAACCACGGGTCTCATGGCAACCCTGCTGCACCTGTTTAATCATGCCTTGATGAAGAGTGCCCTGTTTTTAGCCCTGGGTGCAGTGATGTACCGTATCGGCAGCGTTCAGCTGAGTCAGTTTCAGGGTTTAGGCCGGCAGATGCCTTTTACCATGGCAGCAATAGTGGTGGGCGGTTTAAGCCTGATCGGGGTACCACTAACCGTGGGCTTTGTGAGCAAATGGTATCTGGTACTGGCTGCCCTTGAAAATGGCTGGTGGCCAGTCGCGGTGCTCATACTTCTGGGTTCGTTATTGGCTATCGTTTATGTCTGGCGTATCGTCGAGGCTGCCTATTTTAATGAGCCCCCGGCAGGTAGAGAATCCATCGAAGAAGCACCGCTGGGATTCCTGATTCCGGTGTGGCTGCTGGTATCGGCAAATATCTATTTCGGCATGGATACCCGTCTTAGCGTTCAGGTGGCTCAGGCGGCATCGCAGAGTCTGTTTGGGATGAGCCCATGAATCTCGCTCTCGAATCTATGCTACAGCTCAGCATCCTCTTGCCTCTTTTGGCAACAGTGGGAATCGTAGCAACTGGGCGCAGGCCAAATCTGCGCGAGGCCGTGACGATTGGCACTAGTTTGGTACTGTTCTATTTTGTAATTAGGCTCTATCACGGGCTCGAGCAGGGAGAAGTCATCGCCGTGCAATGGTGGCAACTGGTGCCAGGATTGCAGTTGAGTTTTGCCATCGAACCGCTTGGAATGCTTTTCGCTTTAGTTGCCAGCTTCCTCTGGATCATCACGACGGTCTACTCCATTGGCTATATGCGTAGCCATCACGAACAGAATCAAACCCGCTTCTACGCCTGCTTCGCCATTGCAATCGGCAGCGTGATGGGTATTGCTTTCGCGGCAAACCTGTTCACGCTATTTATTTTTTACGAAGTGCTGACCCTGTCCACCTATCCACTGGTCACCCATGCTGGAACTCCGGAAGCCAAAAAAGGTGGGCGAATATACCTTGGCATATTACTTAGTACCTCGATTGCCTTTTTTTTATTAGCCATAATCAGTACCTGGGTTGTGGCCGGTACCCTGGACTTTAAACCTGGCGGCGTATTTGACTCTAATGTCAATACCACGGTGGCAGGCGGGATACTGATCCTGTTTATTTTTGGCATTGGCAAGGCCGCAATTATGCCTTTTCATCGCTGGTTACCCGCGGCGATGGTTGCACCGACACCTGTTAGCGCACTGTTACACGCGGTAGCCGTGGTAAAAGCCGGCGTATTCACCGTATTGAAAGTGTGTGTATTCATCTTTGGCATTGATTTGTTGTCGGTGCTGCCAAGCACCCAGTTCTTGCTCTACCTGGCGGGCGCATCCGTGTTACTGGCTTCACTGGTAGCCATGCGGCAAGATAATTTAAAGGCCAGGCTGGCCTATTCAACCGTGAGTCAATTGGGCTATGTCACCATCGGAGCACTGCTGGCTACCTCAGCGGGGGTTATCGGTAGCTCGATGCATATCGCCATGCATGCTTTCGGGAAAATTACCCTGTTCTTCTGCGCTGGCGCTATTCTGGTTGCCGCGCATAAATCAAACATCAGTGAAATGCGAGGTCTTGGTAAACAAATGCCGTTCACCATGGCTGCATTTTTTATTGCCAGCCTCGGCATCATTGGAGTACCACCCGCCGGTGGCACCTGGAGCAAGTGGTTCCTGTTGATGGGTACGCTGGAAGCTGAACAGTGGTTTCTTATGGCGGTTCTAATGATTAGTTCATTGCTAAATATCGCTTATCTGTTACCCATACCTTTCCACGCCTTTTTCTCCGGCGACAAAACGCCCTATTCCCGAGCCGGGATAAAAGAAGCACCTTTATCGTCATTAATCGCCTTGAGCATTACCGCCGTGGGCTGTTTGGTCCTTTTTGTATACCCTCAACCGTTATACGAATTGGCCAGAGCTATTTTGGCAACATAGGGACTGACTCATGGAAAACGAAAAGAAATATATCTTTGATAACCCCGGCAATGTAAAACGCGTTTTACAGATTCTCGTTGCATGTTGCGTACTGCTTTTTGCACTGGATTTCGTGATTCATAGACACGTCATGCATAGCTGGGAAAACCTCTGGGGTTTTTATCCCATCTATGGTTTTGTCGGCTGCGTCATCCTGGTGCTGGTCGCCAAATGGATGCGAACCTTTCTCATGCGCTCGGAAGATTACTATGACGAGGGCGATACGGAGATAAACGCCAAGCCCGACGCTACCGAAAAGTACAGTGCTGAAACAGGTGGTAAAGATGTGGATGCTTGAAATACCGCCTTTCATGCCTTTCTTTATCGGTGCCCTGTTTGCTGCTGTCACCCGCGGAACCTTGCGCGGTGTAATCATGCTGGCAGTGCCTGTCGCGAGTGTGCTCCATTTATGGATGGTACCCGAAGGTGTTCATCTACAGTTGGCCGTTTTCGATTATCAGCTCACCCCTTACCGTGTCGATAAGCTGAGCCTGATGTTCGGCTATGTATTTCATATCGCCGCGTTTATTGCCATTATTTACTCGCTGCACGTACGTGACACCCTGCAACAGGTAGCTGCCTTAATGTATGCAGGCAGCGGCCTCGGAGCTGTCTTCTCCGGCGATTTGTTAACTTTATTCGTGTTCTGGGAACTCCTCGCACTCACGTCGGTATTTCTCATCTGGGCGCGCAGATCCAGACGTTCTTATCAGGCCGGTATGCGTTATCTTATTATCCAGGTCCTGTCCGGTGTCATTTTGCTGATCGGTGCACTGTTTTATGCTGCCGAAAACGGTTCTCTGGAATTCGGATATATCGGCCTCGAAGGTATTGCCGGATGGCTAATCTTTATCGCCTTTGGCATCAAATGTGCTTTTCCAGTTGTGCACAACTGGCTCACCGATGCCTATCCCGAGGCCACCGTAACGGGCACTGTATTTCTCAGTGCGTTTACCACCAAGGTCGCCGTCTATGCGTTGGCTCGTGGATATCCCGGTACCGAGCTGCTGGTATATATCGGCGCGGCTATGACCTGTTTCCCGATATTCTTTGCCGTGATCGAAAATGACCTGCGCCGGGTGCTGGCCTACAGCCTGATCAACCAGGTAGGATTTATGGTCGTTGGTGTCGGCATCGGCACAGCGCTCGCTATCAATGGCGCTGTTTCGCATGCGTTTAACGATGTCATCTTCAAGGGCCTGCTGTTTATGACGATGGGGGCGGTGTTGCATATGACCGGGCGCATGAACGGCTCCGATCTGGGCGGACTATACAAAACCATGCCGAAAACCACGGTGTTGTGCATCGTCGGGGCAGCCTCTATTTCGGCCTTCCCGTTATTCAGTGGTTTCGTCAGCAAATCCATGGTGATGTCCGCTGCCCTGGAAAATGGTTATGACTGGATATGGTTAATGCTGTTATTTGCCTCAGCGGGTGTTTTTCATCACGCCGGTATCAAGATCCCCTATTTTGCTTTCTTTGCGCATGACTCGGGCATTCGTACAAGTGATCCGCCCAACAATATGTTATTGGCGATGTTAATCGCCGCAGTTTTGTGCATCGGAATTGGCGTCTATCCCGCCGCACTATACTCCCTGCTGCCCTACGACACTGGTTATAACCCCTATGACGCGACTCACGTGTTGGCGCAGACCCAGCTACTATTTTTCTCGGCGCTAGCCTTCGTCTGGCTCAACCTCAGAGGCCTATATCCCCCCGAACTACACTCTACAAACCTGGACGCGGACTGGTTTTATCGCCGTCTTTTCCCGGTTGCGATACAAAGCCTGTTCGCGGCCACATGGAAACTGGATGGAGCATTACGCCGGGCCTTTGTTACCAAATTGCACCAATGTCTGGACTATCTTTCTGGAATTTACCAGGTGCCCAGCGGCTTGCTTACAAGTGCACGTCCTACTGGCAGCATGGCGATGTGGGTAGCGATATTTCTTGCTGGTTATTTATTTCTTAGTTTTATTTATTAAACATTTCTGAGTCAGACTATATGTGCACGACTCAATCGAAGCTGGCGCTGCTCCCCGGTGTGAGCAGCATCATCGGCGCTCTATCCAACTCAGGCTTTCCGCTGACGTCCGGTTTACCACCAAGGCTGACAATGTAGAAAACTACGTCCGGGGAGACGTTGAAAGAAATCGAAGCAAGAGAATAGCGGTACCCGTCACGTGGCTATAGACACAAGGACTATAAATCCTCGTACCACCCATCAGGCAACTCGTTGAAAATCAGCGGAAAATGGTGCCCAGGGGCGGAATCGAACCACCGACACGAGGATTTTCAGTCCAAATCACTCCGAGTTTTTGGGCCCGTAAGCTGAAGAATTTCAACGAATTCTTCAATGAAATCTTCGTCTTAGTGGCTCACCCGAACCTATCCCGAAACGCACACGACTTATCTTGCCGAAATTGCCCCCGAAATTGCTCGACCCTGAACGAAAACGCCGAATACGTTCAACGAGTTATGGAAATCGAACCCGATCCGAACCTCCCGAACCGGACCCGAATATCGTGGCCCAAGTGCACTTTTTCTCAAGCTAAATTAAGACATTGGAATCAACAATCATATCAATTACTCCTCATAATCTAGATTGACCTCAGGAGAGCACTACATTAGTAATAAAAAGACTAACTTCCTGAAATATTGGACAGACTTTTTTGTATGCTAAAGATTAGTTTTTCATCAGTGGGGTGAGCTTTAAAGTGCTTTATGACTGCCTCTTCATTTGCATCCATGAAATCCTTTAACCTACTTACTTTATTTACGGCCTTATTACAGGCAACCTCTTTCTTATAAATTTCACATTCTTTTGCAATTTCGTCTGCTTCATCCAGCAATCTATGAAATTTATCTTCGTCGAATGATGAGCATCCGACCACAAAAAAAAGAATCCAATATAGAAAATTTTTTTCATACTACCTCCTCGTAGGCAAAACAGATTGTAAACCAGTATTAAACGACTCAGTTAAGAATAGTACCTATTGGCGACGCTCACCGTACCCTCGAAATTCTAACCTTCTGAGAATCTGCTAGGGTCATCACCGCGAGAGATCTCGAGAATGGCCCGGAGTGGGGTCGTTTGGGGCGGCATGGAGGCGGCATGCCGGGGCGGAAATTGGCCCAGAGTTGGCCGATCTAGGGACCTGGTGGCGCCCCCGCCGGGTCCGACAGGACGGCGCCGAGATCGGTGACGCTCGGTTACAGATTTTCAGAATTTCAGTTTTCAGATTTCCCGCAAGCGATCGTTGAAGACCGGATTCTAAATCGGCTGGATTCGCATCAAAGCGGCCGTTTGAGTGAGTATAGCGGAGGGCCGAATCGTGCCCTAAAAAGTATTGAGTGGCTTCGTAAAGGACTCGCGGTAGGGTCAGTTGTAATTTTCTCGATAATAACTTTCAGAAGTAATTCAAGAGCTAAGTTGGACAAATCCAAATTTTTAGATTAGCTTGAGAATTCGAACTGTTGTTTGATGGACTCGAGCGATCTCAGAAAAAAAACCAGGCCACAGTGAAATACAAGTCGATAAATTCTTCGACCAGGAATTTTATGCTGCAATTAAATCAGGATTGATCTTGCTAGCTCTGAGCCTTGTTGCAGTTTTCTGGTTTAGCTTTTTAATGAGCATGATATATCCCTCCTGCGTGATACTTTCACAGCAACATTTATTTTCAACGCCTTAGGGATAGCTCTTGCTATTTTCAATAGAAGAACGTTGTTAACTATTTTGATGCTCAAACTGGGAGCGCCTAATATACAAGATGGTAGAACTAGTTCTACAACTGAAAGCGGCAATGGTAGTTGTCGATTTTCTAGCGAATTTTGTGAATACTCCAAATCTCAAAGTCTTTTAAAAACATATTTTGATGGACTAAGAAATTCATTTGTATGTGCAACAATTTTTTACACCGGCATAATTCTGGTTACGTTGAAACTGATTGATTGTAGTGATTTTTGGCAATGCACTAATGATTTGGGCAATATCTTACTTATCTTGTGTGGACTTGTCATTTTCGTAACAGGGATTATTTTATTTACATTGAATACCTATAGTATTTTCCGGACAACTCAAGCTGCATTAGAGGAAAGAGATTTAATCAGAGATGAGGGGCATCTCAAGTACGTAGAAATCTTGCCCTGCTTTTTAGTTATTCCAATTTGCACGGGTATGGTCGCTGTTAGTGCTTGGATGGCGGTGGTGACTCCAAGTCCTTCTTAACCTGCCTTTTACGATAATGTCGAAATTGCAACATCTGGCATGGGAGACCTACCAATCATTGTGGATGGCCAGCGAATTGCGTGTGGTCTTTTACCTTCATCTAAATTTAAAAGTCGAGATCTAGCCGCGCTCGTGCGCTAATAGCCAAATGATATGAGGTATTGCTGATTCACTGTTGAGCGCCCTATAGTTGTCGACGTGCCCTAGATGAAAGATCCCCTATTGTCCTCTTTGGGCACTTTTGAGACCTCCAGAATACTTTTCCAGAACGACAGCTTTTGGCGAAATTTGCCCATGACGTCCCAGCGTGGACATCTCCAGACCCGACCTCTCGCCCGAACCCGTCGCCACAATTCACGACCTGCCGCCTGGCCAAGCGGGGCACGACTCTCGGCGTGACGAGTCACGACATCTATTCGGGCCAGCAAACCGTCAATTTTTGATCGGATCAAGGCCTTCTCCTCAGCGTAACTTCTTTCCGCCTCAACCTTACCTTGAATCTCCTCCTCTAAGCTTTTAATTTTTAACTTAAGTTCTAAATTGGCTGCCTCGTGGGCTTTGCAAATTTCGATTAATCTTTCAACTTTTTGTTCAATTTCTTCAAATTGTCTGAAAACCAACTCATCATTCAAAATCCGTACCTCACACTAAATTAAATTCAATATAATCTGTAATATATCAAAAAGTCAAGGAATAATCCGCCTCCGCTTTTTCATGATCGCCTCCACCAATTCCAGATCCTGGCAGGTGTTGACGCCCAGGATTTGCTGACAATCAGTGCCGATTTGAACCCCGATTTTCTTTTTATCCCGGTATCCAATTCCCATGACATCGGTGAGGTATAATTCGCCCTGGGCATTGTCCGATCTGATTTTCGGCAGGGCCTCCAACAGGAACTGTTTTTTGATACAATAAATGCCGGTATTGATCAGGTTAATTGCCTTTTGCTCCGGTGTTGCATCGGCTTCTTCGATGATCCCGG
>CAWKEY010000015.1:0-88101 GCA_963848675.1 uncultured Gammaproteobacteria bacterium | reverse complement strand
TGGTGGCGATGGGTGGACTTGAACCACCGACCCCGGGGTTATGAATCCCGTGCTCTAACCAGCTGAGCTACATCGCCTTGGAAGCGGGTTTGTAAAGAGCGGGCATTATAGGTACCCGCTATTTCTTTGTCAAACGTTGAATCTGAAATGCACGACGTCACCGTCTTTAACCAGGTAATCCTTGCCTTCAAGGCGCCATTTTCCGGCGTCTTTAGCGCCCTGCTCACCTTTATTGTCGATGAAGTCTTCATAAGAGATGACTTCAGCGCGAATAAAGCCCCTTTCAAAATCGCTATGAATAACGCCCGCGGCTTGCGGTGCAGTTGCGCCTACCGGAATGGTCCAGGCTCTGACTTCTTTTACACCGGCAGTAAAATAAGTGGACAAATTCAGCAAGGCGTAGCCGGCTCTGACTACGCGATTTAAGCCGGGTTCTTCAAGGCCTAGGTCATCGAGAAATTCTTTCTTTTCATCATCAGCCAATTGCGCTATTTCTGCTTCAATAGCCGCACAGATCGGCACCACAATAGCGCCTTCTTTTTCGGCATATGCTTTCACTTTGTCCAGCAGGGGATTATTTGCAAAACCGTCATCCTGAACGTTGGCGATGTACATGGTCGGCTTGATGGTTATCAGGCAGAGATCCTTAATCAGCGCCTTTTCATCATCACTTAAGCCCATGGTTCGCACCATTCCACCCGCATCGAGCTGTTTGATGACTTTTTCCAGTACCTGCTTTTTCGCCAGCTCATCTTTATTGCCGGATTTTGCGGCTTTCGCTGATTTCAGCAAGGCTTTATCAACGGTGGCCATGTCGGCAAGCGCCAATTCGGTGTTAATAATTTCAATATCCGAGAGTGGATCAATTTTTCCGGCAACGTGAATGACGTTGTCATCCTGGAAACAACGCACGACATGGGCGATGGCATCGGTTTCACGAATATTTGCCAAAAACTGATTGCCCAGGCCCTCGCCTTTTGAGGCGCCTGCCACCAGGCCGGCGATATCAACAAATTCAATGGTGGTTGGCAAAATGCGTTCGGGTTTTACGATTTCGGCCAGTTTTTCCATGCGCGCATCGGGTACCGGCACTACCCCTACGTTTGGATCAATCGTGCAGAAAGGATAGTTTTCGGCGGCAATTTTCGCCCGGGTTAATGCATTGAACAGGGTCGATTTACCAACATTGGGTAAACCAACGATTCCACAGTACAGCGCCATAGGATTCTCTTAATAGGATTTTGATACAAGAAGTGAGTGCAGCCCAATACTCAAGGCTAAACAGGGGCCGGATTATACAAGCTACTGCTTTATTCTAAAAAGCATAAAAGAGATTTTATTAATCGCAAGCCGTATCCGAAAACATCACCACCTGGTTTCGGCCTTGGGCTTTGGCTGCATAAAGGGCTTTATCGGCATTTTGTATTAACGCATCAATATCGGGGTAGCCTTGTTTAAGTGCTTGGCCAACCTGGCAGTGCACACCAATGCTAACTGTAATATTGATCTCTTTCGCATCAATAAGCCAGGTTAAAGATGCTATTTTCTTTCGAATGCGTTCAGCAAACAATTTGCCTTCAGTGTTGAAGGCATTGGTGAATATGATGATAAATTCCTCGCCGCCAAAACGGGCGACAATATCGGATTCACGAATTTCTTCGCGCAATACCAGCGAGACATCCTTTAATACGGTATCGCCAAAACCGTGGCCATAAACATCATTGACCTCTTTAAAACGATCAAGATCCAATGCGAGTATGCAGAACGATTGTCCGTAGCGCCTTGCATTTGACAAAACCGTACCAATTTGCGCATAAAAATAACGGCGATTAAACAGCCCGGTTAATTCATCCATCATGGATATGTTTTCATAGTGTTGTTTTAGGCGACTAATATCCTCCAATGCAGCTTCCAGCTTTTGTGTCCGCCCGGCAATTTGCGCTTCCATTTGCCGCAATAAGCGATAATTGGAAATTAATTCGCCCATCATATTTTTATAAATATGCAAGAGGCGAATGTGCCATTCAGAAAAATAATGCGCATCAGGATGGGAGATATTCAACACACCCAGCAACTCACCCAAGGCAAAAACCGGCACACTTATGACTGAACCTGGCAGCCCTCCTGTTGCCGGCAGACCATGATTTGAAAAACGCGCGTCGAGTTGACAGTTTTTGCAGTGTTGCAAATCGCCGGTTTGTGCAGCCTGGCCAATAATGCCTTCGCCGATCCGAAATTTTAGGGGAGTTTGTGGGGTTCGCTCCGCACCAGAGGATTCCTGACAACTGAGTCCAGTCAGATTAATCAGATTATTTTCATGATCCGGTACAAAAAAAGAGCAGCGCTCCATATCCTGGTTCTGAATTAAAACTGACAGGGCTTTGGAAACCAGCTCTTTTTCATCACTGGCCTGAGAATTTAATTCTGAAAGCTCTTTGATGGCAGAAAGTGAATTTAATAAATCGACAATGATGTCTTGCACATCGAATTTCGGGATGCTGGCCTTTATCTCATCCTTTGTCACGCTCTTCCCCCGCTAATTGACAGTGCAGCCATGTTGATAGCCTCTTTCTTGCTCAGCATGTTATCAATGACTGTTTGAATCTGTTGTCCGGAAAGCCCGAAAGCTTGCAACTGTTGAATTATCGGCGTTAAATCATCGTGCTGATCACAAAGAATTTTTTTGGCCATATTAAAACACAGCCTTAATAAATCCAGCATTTTTCTTTCGTCACCACTGTAGCCGGCATTTTTGAATTCTTTTAATGTGGTGTGATAAATACCCGGCAAACGCCAATGCTCCAACAACAATCTACCCAGCTCGTATTGATCCTGCCCGATCAGCTCAACCATTTCCTTGGAAACCGAACTGGCATTGTTTTCTACATTCAACAACACCTGATTGGTTTGTTCCGGCCACAGATAAACCGCCACGATCAAACCAATATTTAACAATAAGCCGTTCGTATAAACAGTAGCAGGGACTAATGTCCGGTCACGAATAATCTGACTGAATTGCTGACCCAGCACAGCGGTCCACAAGGCCGTCATCCAGAACCGCTCGCTGTCAAAGCGGCTGCATTTGCAGGTATCCAGCTCCAGATTTAAGATGACGCTGATAACAAGACTCTTGACCAGATCCAGCCCCAATATGCGCACAATAGCGACTTTTATATCTTGCACTTCCCCGGCACGGCCAAAATACGCCGAGTTAGCCAAGCCCAATAATCTTGCCACCAGGGAGGGTGAAACAGAAATCAACGCTGCAAGTTCATCAATCGAAACATCGGGATCATTAACAGCATCGATAATTTTTGCATTGGCAACAGAAAGACTGGGCAGATTTTTGAGCCTTAAAATTTGCAGGTTGACTTTCTCTTCTATTGCCATGGTTTTGTCTTATTTGATGACCGTCGTTCTCAGCCTAATAATCAAATGGCGATAAACGTCTTCCGGTAGCGTATCGCTCAAGACAAGAATAGTCTGTTTATCTGCATTTTCCCGTTTAATATGCAGGAAGACTGCAAATGTAGTAATAACGGTGGAATAGAGAATTTCAACCGGCTCAAAACCATGCTCGCCCCACACTTGCCAAGCAAAAGCTTCGCTATGTTTAATCGTGTGCTGCGTGCTGTTTAGATTCCTAACAACGAGAAACAGATGCAAACAAATAACCGCCGCCAGAGTTGCCTTGAAGCCTATCGGTAAGTAGCTGATTGCACAGGCTAGTAATGCAAGCCCATGTGCCAGCACGAGCATGCGTTTTAAGTATAACGAAGGTTTAGGCTCAAGCAGCAGCGGTAGGTCGAGTTGTTTTGACATGTCTGAAATATTACGCGAACGCGAACAGCGATATAATTATATACTGTTGTTCACTTAACATTAACGCCGCTCCATGAATTCAAACTGGAAAAACTTTCTGCTCGCTGAACATGCCTTGTTTGAAGAGGATAACCGAATCGTCTTTTCCGCCCTTGCCCATGAGCACGATAAGCACATTTATCCAATTGCCGACCTGGCTGTTTTGACCATTACCGGCAAAGATGCGGCAGCATTATTACAAGGCCAGATTACCTGTAATATTCATGATATTTCTGAAACACAAGGCACTCTGGGCGCGATGTGCAACCCCAAGGGACGCGCCATCAGCACTTTTTTACTGATAAAAACAGCTGTTGCGTTTCTAATGATATTACCTCAAGAATTATTGGAAACGGTCAAAAAAAAATTACAAATGTATGTCTTGCGCGCGGATGTCCGTATCGACGACAGCTCGGAGACGCTTTGTTTAATAGGCCTGTACCATGCCGCCAGCCCCGATCCTGCCCCGCTATTTGCTTGCAGTCAGCAAGCCCCTCTCTGTATCAAATTGTCACCGGCAGAAAACCGCTATCTGTATATTTTAGCGCCAGACCAAGCCATGGGCTTTTGGTCAGAAAAAGTTCGTGAACAGAATTTTCAGCCCGATGCTTCCGACGAGTGGCGTTATCTGGATATTCTTACAGGCATTCCCTGGTTAACTACCGCCACATCGGAAGAATTCATTCCGCAAATGCTTAATCTGGATAAATTGGGCGGCATCAGCTTTACCAAAGGCTGCTATACCGGTCAGGAAATTGTCGCGCGCACCCACTACCTGGGCAAAACCAAAAGGGAACTGTTTCTCGCCGAATGCACCACGCAAGTTCCGCCCAAAGCCAATGCCGTCATTATCGATGAGCATGCGGACGCAGGCACGGAACAGGAGGTTGGCAAAGTATTGCTGGCGCAAACTCACCAGCAGACTTGTAAAATGCTCATCGTTTTACATGTTTCGAAATCGCATGCTTATCAGCTAAAGCTAAAGAACTCGCCTCAAGACAAAATCACCATACTAACGCTATAATTGATTCCAGCATATTTCAAACCGGGGTTTTCACCACAATGCAATTCACTTCCGTTCAGGGCTTCCTTGATCATGTTCAAAATGAACTGGATGCCAACCGCCTGATCTTGCCTACCTTACCCGATGTCGCCATCAAGGTAAGAAACGCAGTCGCCAAAGGCGATGCATCGGCTCAGGAATTATCCGCCTTGATCATAACGGATGCCGCCTTATCTACCCGGCTTATTCATGTGGCAAACAGTCCCCTCTACCGGGGCTCAACAGAAATTAACAATATACAAATGGCAGTTGCCAGGCTCGGCAACAATACCGTGCGCAGCCTGGTAACCAGCCTGGTCATGCAGCAGATGTTTCATCCCTCAACTAAACTGCTGGAAACCCTGTTCAGACAAACCTGGGAACAAAGCGTCAATATTTCCGCTATCAGCCGCGCACTGACCACTTTCACTCCGCACCTGAACGCTGATGAAGCCATGCTGGCCGGCCTTATCCATCAAATAGGCAAACTGCCTATTCTAACCCTGGCTGAGAACATCCCTGAATTTAGAGACAGCCCTACGCGCATGGAGAAATTACTGGAAAAAGCTCATCCGGCAGTCGGCAAGCTCATTATGGATGTCTGGGATTTTCCCGAAAATCTCAAACCTGTTGCCTATGAATATATTAATTTCCAATACGATTCAGGAGCCAGGGCTGACTATGTGGACATCGTGCAAGTTGCTTTCTTACAAAGCATCGCAGGAACCGACCATCCCGCCTGCCGGGTCGATTGCTCCCTGGTAGCTTCATTTGCCAAATTGGGCCTTGCACCTGACACTGAAGTGCTCGAAATTGAGGGTGTTTCTGATGAAATTGAATTAGCCCGCAGCACGTTTTTCTAAATAGACCTATCACAAACCCAATGATTAACAGCCCAGAAGTCCTACGCTTTCGCCGTCTCGGCACATTAACCATTTTCGCCGTTTATTTTGTCATTCTGGCTGGCGGCATTGTCAGAGCCTCCGGCGCCGGGATGGGCTGCCCGGACTGGCCAACCTGTTTCGGTCAATGGATTCCGCCCACCGATGAATCGCAATTGCCGGCAAATTATCATGAGATTTATGCCGAACGCGGCTATGAGAACACCCAATTTAATCCGGTTAAAACCTGGACTGAATATACCAATCGCCTGATTGGGGTCAGCATTGGCTTTTTAATCTTTTTAACGGCGTGGTCGTCACGTATCTTTCTCAAAACCGACAAAACCATCTTTTATCTGGCCTTGAGTGTTTTTTTTCTGGTGGGTTTTCAGGGCTGGCTGGGCTCGGCCCTGGTCGCCAGCAATCTCAAGCCCTATATGATCACGCTGCACATGCTGCTGGCCTTATTTATAGTAGCATTACTGATTTATACCATTGCCCGTTCTCAGCGCGACGCCCTGAGCCAAATGGATACCCGGCGGCTGCCGGATAAATTTGATACCGTCTTGATTGCTGCCATGATCATGACATTGCTGCAAGTCGCCATGGGTACACAAGTCAGAGAAACAGTCGACTTTATCGCTCATGAACACAGTTATATTGACCGCCAGTACTGGCGCGATGGTTTCCCCATCATCTTTTACGTACACCGGTCGTTCTCATCGGTTATTCTGCTCACCAATCTGTGGCTGGTCTGGAAAATTGTCCAATCGGTAGATAAAAACAGCCTATTTGTTCGTGCCGGTTACTGCCTTGCCGCGCTGGTCGTCATTGCCATACTGGCGGGTGTTAGCCTCGACAGACTAGGTGTACCGCCGATTGCTCAGCCGATACATCTGCTGATGGCCAATCTTATTTTCGGTGTACAGTTCTTTCTTTATATTTGCCGGCATTACTCTGCAAAAAAACTCTGGCTTTTACCTAATTGAGCAGCTGCAAGCAAGAATCTATAACACGCATTAATATCTACTGCAGCCTCAATACTTAAGAGCATGATGAATTTATGTATGGATACATATTGCGCATATTCAACAGCTCGACTTTAGTCGTCCAAGCACTTGTTAAGTTTTTTCACGGTCATATCGAGATCGTTTTTTTCCAACGTGTTTAAGCGTGTCATGACCTCGCCGGAATCAGCAATCAGGGCATAATACTGCAATTTGGTTTTGGACTTTGGCTTAATCAGTGTATTGATGCCTTTAGCCAGCATCTGACTCTGCATCAATAAAGCCTGCGATTGCTTAGTAAACACGCCTAGCGAAATTTGCCCTTGCTCCTGGCTCGTTCTCACCAGAAAAAGATCGGTTATGCCCTTCTCCTTGAACATCTGCACATTAGCTTCGGATTCAGCCAATGTTTCCGCCGCAGGATAATAGACCTGGTAAGCACTAATGACCTCCTCATCTCGACTAAGCGGCTGAATTGCCGCTTTGTCGACGTTTAACCGCTTGACCCAGCTTTGATAAGCACTCTTACTGGAAAACGGTCCTGCCTCATAACAAATAACCGGCTTTTCGGTTTTGTTGCTGTCAATTTTTTCAACGCCATCGAGCTTTGCGGGCTGTTGGCTTACGTCAGTCCTGGCTGTTTCAGAAACTGCCTCGTCAGCCGTATTGGTTATGGGCTCTTGTATTTTTCCCCGCTCAGACTGTGGTAAGGCTGCCATGGCGGATTCTGCTTGGCTTTGCTCGGGCAGTGCATTTTCAGTCACTTGATCAGTTAAACCGGGCTCAGGCAAAACTTCGGAAAACATCAACCGGCCGGGGATAATGCTGTCCATTGTATACTGCCTGTTTAAAACCGAAGACAATGTGGCTACCTGCTTCGCGGCGTCCGTCCCTGAGACGCTGCTTGCATTCTTGGCGCTTCTCGAGCCAGATAAGCCATGCAACTCACTCACCAGATAAATTTTTTCCTGGTTTAGATCAGCCCCCTGCTCTGTTTTGATAATCCGCTCAAAAGCCCCCGTTTTGTATTCCCACATAAACAGGCCTACATTAGCCAATGCCACGATAAAAAAAACAATTTTCATGCGCTACCCTGTCAATACCATGGCCAATCCACGCAGCACCAAATCGGCATCAATATGCGCCTTGAAGGCCAGATGCCTGGCGATCAGTTCGGCATCGCCACCGGTTAAAATCAATTGCGTATGCTCGTGCTGTTTTGCATAAACCTGCTCGATCAAGCCGATTGCTGCGCTTAAAGTACCACTATAAATGGCGGCTTCGGTAAAATTGGCTAAGCCTGGGTTATAACTTGTCTCACTGAACTGGAGATTTTCCGTGGCATGGTGCAGCGATTTTTTCATCAGTTCCAAACCAGGGCAAATCATACCCCCCCGATGTTGACCGTCTGCATCCATTACATCGACGGTAATGGCCGTGCCGCAATCGACGACACAAACCGCCCTGGGATAAAGCCGGTGCGCTGCAAGCAAAACTAACCAGCGGTCAACCCCCAGCTTTTCGGGTTGCGGGTAGGCGTTATAAACCCCGCATGCGTTGGCTTGCGAGCTCGCTTGAACAATATCAATGCCTGGCCAAAGTTCCTGAGCCACCGAGCAAACTTGCATCAATAAGGGCTTTGCGCTGACACAGGAAATGGCCATGCGCTGAGGCGGGCCAATACCTTTCCAGGCCGCCAGCAAGTGCTGACGCTTAAACTGTTGATGAAGCAGCGGCACCCCGGGCATGAGAGCGCCCTCTGAAATCATGGCCCACTTTAAACGGGTATTGCCGATGTCAACCAGCAAATTCATGGCGACATGCTATTAAAAGTGACTTCACCGGAGGCAAACGCCTGAACATTGCCGTCAGGCCGCTTAATCAATAACAAGCCGTTATGATCGATACCGGCAACAATACCGTCAAACTTTTGCTGGCCGATATACAGCGTCGCCGCTTGATCCTTCAAGCAATCGTAATCCCGCCATTCATCGAGATAAATCCCAATGCCGTCGCCTTCAAATCCCGCAATCACGGGCAGCAGGTGATTTAGCAGCGCGCCGGCTAGTTCATTTCTTGATACCAGGGGTGAACTGGGCATTTTGCTGACATCGGTCCAAGCCTGTGTAATGCCTTCGGCTTCGGCCTCAGATAAAAATAAATTTAAACCCAAACCAATAACGGCCGCGCAGGGGCCATCAGTTTCGCCGGTCACTTCAACCAAAATACCACCCAGTTTTTTGCCCTGACTATAAATGTCATTGGGCCATTTCAAACCGACGTCAGCAATACGATGTTGTTTTAACGCCCTGATCACCGCCACGCCGACCGCCAGGCTTAAGCCTGAAATAGCCGCGGGACCTTGCTGAAAACGCCACAGTATCGACAGATAAATATTATTACCGTAAGGCGAAATCCACTGACGGCCACGCCTGCCCTTGCCGGCAGTTTGATATTCCGCGAAACACACCGCACCGGATGCGGCATTATTGTGTGATTGTTCCAATAAATAGCTGTTGGTGGAAGGAATGTGCTGATGCAGTTCCAGTGCGGAAATAAGCGGGAGACTCTGATCATTAAGAGCCCGCTGGATTTTGTCCTGCTCCAGCAACTCCAGTGCTCTATCGAGCCGATAACCCTTGCCGCTCACTGCGGAGTGTTTTAAATCCAGCTCGGCCAACCCTTTTAACTGCTTCCATACTGCGCTGCGGGTGATGCCCAGCGCATAGGACAATTCAGTGCCGGAATGGAATTCACCATCTGCCAGAATAGTGAGGATTTTTTTTTGTTTATCAGAAATGAGCACCATCATTGTCCATAATAGCAAGCCCTAATCCCTGCTCAGGCTTTATTGGGGATTGTGCAGCTCTTTTTTATCTCTAATCTGCTGCAATTGTCTTTTGACGATATGCTTTATCAGCAATTCGCGATCCTGATCTTTCATATTAATATAATCAACACCGGCAACATAAGGAAACTGACTGTCGTTCGCCGGGTTTTGTTTGCAATAAACAACCTTGCCGTAAGTGACAATGACCGCCATGCAGGATAACAGCGTCATCTTAATTTCAAGATATTCACCCGGTTCCAACACTTCTTCACTTTCAAACGCCAGACCCGCTGCGCTGAGATTAGCATTGCGGGTAGTTTGCTCGGTAAATTGATTACTCTGCATCATGATGGCCTGAGCCAGCAAATCAATTTTATTGTCCAGCAAACGCAAATAATCCGCCACCTCAGGCTGGCTCCGTTCCAGCCGGTTTAACAATAATGTCGATTCCTGCGACACCATCTCAATCGCCGCTGACAATGAGCAGTTACCCAGAATGTGGTCACTAGTATAACTGGGCTCAGTGGCACTTTTTTCATCTATTTTTTTATACACCAGATTGACTTCATCATCAATCCGAAAAAACCGGCGTCTTTCTTCAACTTTCGGTATATTGCTCTCGTCCACAATGTCCATCCTCAAAGATTTTCTTATTTGCCTGCATTGATAAAAAATCGGCCTTATTACTTAGTTATGATCCAACGCCAGAGTCGGATCATCCTGAACCAGAATAATTTCAACTCTCCGGTTTTTTGCCCGGTTTTGAACGGAATTATTGGGCACCAGTGGCTTGGTGTCGGCATAGCCTTCTATTGCAATCCGCCCTGATTCAACACCCTTGTTACGTAACATATAATGAGCAACAGTGACCGCTCGCGAGGAAGACAACTCCCAATTCGATCGGTAAAAACTGGTACTGATGGGAATATCATCGGTATGACCGGCAATCCTGACTTTGCCTTTAGCTTCTTTAACCGAGGCGGTAATTTTATCCATCACTACTTCAAATCCGGGCTTAAGTTCGGCACTACCTGAAGGAAAAGAACCCTTCTCCTCAATCCTCATGATAATTTGCAAGCCCTGGGTTTCTACGGTGACCAATCCCTGCCTGATTTCGGATTTAAGTGACTCTTCTATCTTCTTCGCCTCGGCTTCAACTTCCGCGAGTGCAGCTTCCATCACTTGTTGCTTGATGACCTCTATATCAACATCCAGGGTTTGAGATTCCTGCATCGTGGACTGCCTGACTTCATCCAGTGCCGTAGGATGAGGCTTCCCGGGTGAAAAATTCTCAGCAATCACACTGGTACCCAGGGGCTGATCCGGCGCGAAAACCTCGCGCTGAACTCCAAATGCCTCTCTCATCGATCCGGCTACTTGCTTAAATTTTCTGGCATCCTGAGTGGCCGATGACAATAGCAAAACAAAAAAACACATCAATAAAGACATCATGTCGGCAAAAGTCGCCAGCCAAGCCGGCGCCCCTACCGGAGGACATTTTGGACATTCGTCAGCCATTTTTCACCTACGCCGCTTTCCGTTTTTTGTCGGAGATATAAGAATTCAGCAGCGCTTCCAGAATTTTTGGATTCATGCCTTCCTGAATGCCGCTGATGGTCTCGAGAATGAGTTCTTTATTGGTTCTTTCATACAATAATACCGATGACAACTTATCAACCACCGGCAGTGCAAAACAATTGGCAACCATGGCACCATACAATGTCGTCAACAACGCCACCGCCATAGCCGGCCCGATACTGGCTGGATCCGACATATTGGCCAGCATCTGCACCAAACCAATCAAGGTACCGATCATGCCCATGGCTGGCGCCAGATCTGCAACACCTTTCCACATATTTTGCCCGACTTCATTTCGGGAAATCATTTGATTGATTTCCTGAGAGAGCATTTTTTTTACAAAGGCGGGATCATGCCCATCGACGCACAGGCTGATACCTTTTTTCATAAAGGGATTGGCAACCTCTTCGTTTTCGAGCGCCAGTAAACCATTTTTTCTTGCCACATCGGAAAGACGCACGGCATCTTCAATTAACAGCAGCGGATCTTCTTTTTTGTTAAAAAAGGCCTTACCAACAACGGCAAAAGAGCGCAAAAAATCAGTCAAGGGTATGCGCATTAACGAGGTACCAAAAGTTCCGCCAAAAACAATCAGCACAGACGGCACATCAAGAAACATCATCACATCCCCGCCCGTAAAAATAGCGGCAAAAATGATACCTACACCCAGTACAAAACCCAGTAAGGACGCTACATCCACTTAACTCACCTCATAATTACCAAATTGAAAACTTTAAACCTTTATGCCGCAAGGTCTGATCCACTATTATTCTCAACGCTTTCATTACAGAAAGTAACACATCAAAAATCATAAATCGGCATATAACCCGTGAGTCTCAGACCGCTTTATCAGTGAGCGTTAACCCTGATCTTTAATAAACATGCGATTGTTTAAACAGCAATCATCTACAACTTGGACAAGGCAACATGCATTTGCACAGAGTAACGCCGGGGACGTCTATTAAAGTTGACGAAAATTATAGTTCAATAAAGCAAAAACATTTTTTGGATTGATGAATGCAGTCCATAAGCTGAGTCTTAAAAAAAAACAGGCTTATTGATAAGGATTTGATGATGTACAGCGAAGAAGACTTGAAAAATCAAGCCGACATTATCGAATAATGCCGGCTTGATTGTTTTTCATAGGACAATGATTTTGTGTCCTTACTACGATGTGGATGGGCAAAACTGCTGCCTGCCCATCCGGGTTTGACTTTAACGCTTGATTACTCGCTGAACCAGACCAATTCGACCCGGCGGTTATGGATCCGGCCTTCTTCAGTTGAATTATCTGCAATCGGCATGCTTTCACCGTAACCTCTAGCCGACAGTGAGTTGGTCACACCTCTTGATTTCAGGTAATCAACAACGGATTGCGAACGACGTTGCGATAATCTTAAATTATAAGCGTTGCTACCCTCGCTGCTGGTATGTCCTTGAACTTCGATAGACTTGTTCTGAGGAGCAGACATAAGACTTGCGGCAACACCGTCCAAAACAGTCATGGCGTTTGAAGTCAAATGCGCAGAATCATAATCGAATTGAACGCCTTTCAGCTCAATCTGCAATGGACAGCCATCGGAATCCACCTTGCTACCGATCATTGTATTGGGGCATTGATCCAAGCAATTGTTGACACCATCGTTATCGGAATCCAGTGTTGAGCAATCCGCAACTGCAACAGGTGCTGGTTCTTCAACAGCCGCCGCTTTTGGCTTTTCACCGAACGGAACGACAAAACCAAGATTAACGGTCATATCATGGAATTCATTGGTACCAGGCTGTAAATTAGCGTTGAAATTTTGATTGTAGCGATAGCGTACATCACTGCGAACCAGGAAATTATCGCTAACTTCATAGGTAAAACCTGCACCTGCTTCGCCGATGAAGCCTGCGCCGCTATCACCATTATGGCTGCTGTTCATGCCGCCTAAACCGAACACGGTATAGGGCGCAAAGGTATCGCGAGTGAAGAAATATTGCACATCCGCAGTACCACCAGTCAAATCCCAGTTTCCGGTTTGGTTACCGCCGCTCAAGCCTTGATAAAAACCTCTCAACTCGACGTTGAAATGTTCATCAATCATCTTGCCGAAGCCCATGCCGCCGCCCCAGCCGTTATTAGAGCCCCGATCACCGCCCGGCTGGATAAACGTGCCAAAAGGCGCAACATACCAACGATCGTCCTGAACTTCGTCAGCCTGAGCCGCCGACATGAACCCTATGCTTGCCATTGAAATAACAGCAATTAAGTGTTTTTTGAGCATAACTTTCTCCTTAATTAACATATAAAAACTACAAACCCGTTAAAATCTACAAAAAATTCAATGTGCGCAATTTCATCAACCTAGCTTCCTCGCACAAAAATTTTTTAGAAAAATCACTGACTTCCAAGACATAGGCATTTCATTTGCCTGCCTAAACTTCAACAACAATTAAAGTATACATGAAGCTACGAAAAGTTGCTAGATAGTTACACTATTTATTAATTTGTTGCAAAAACAAAACAAACTTGCTTTCAAAAACCAGACATCCATCTTATCTCTCAACTCCAGGGTAGACTGCTACATTCCTTTAGCCAAGCGCCGACAATGGCGCAATTAATCATTTGGACAGGCATACACACTGTTGAGTAATTTTCCTTTTACTGTTTGTCGATATGATATTTCTAATGTATATTTAAAACGTCAATTTAAAATATTTAATAGAAACTTTCCATCAGTTAATGCCTAACAACAATAAAACGCCGCTAACAACGCGCCAGCGCTTGCTGATTGCTGCAAGCCGTATATTTGCCGAGAAGGGCTATCAGGAAACAACCATCGCGGACATATGCGAGCAGGCTAACACTAATATCGCGTCGGTCAATTATCATTTCAATGACAAAGAAAACCTCTACCTGGAAGCCTGGCGCTATGCCTTACAGGAAGACCTTATAAAGCATCCATCTGATGGCGGCATCGACGTTGACACCCCCGCGCCAAAGCGCCTTGCCGGTCGCATCAAATCATTGCTTGCCCGCATTGCCGACCCTCAATCGCATTTTTTTTCCATCGTTCATAAAGAAATGGCCCAGCAAACGCGTCTGTTAGCCATCATCATGGAACAGGAAATTAATCCGGAACGCCTTGCCCTGAATGCTTTGATACGCGAATGCCTCGGCCCTGAGGCAACAGACAAACAGGTGCAGTTTTGTCATGCCAGCATCGTCGGCCAATGCTTCCATTTGCTCAAGGTAATACATATGAAATTAAGCGAGGAAACCCGCCAGTATGTGCTGGATTTAAATGATGCCGAAGCCTATGCTGAGCATGTCGTGAAATTTTCCCTGGCGGGTATTGCGGCCATTCGTGATGACATTAATTATGAGATCGGAACGGATTGATGACCAACATCAGAGTGCTATTTGGGATATTTTTCACCTTGGCAAGCTCCTGTTCCGTCGAGGTCAAGAACGTCCCGGCTCCAGTGATATTGCCGGAGCAGTTTTCCGTGAGCGGCCAAAGCAAAACCCCAGAAAAATGGTGGCAGGCGTTTAATGATGAGACACTCAATCAGTTATGCGAACAGGCGCTCAATGCCAATTTTACTTTGCTTGCTGTCTTTAACCGGCTTGAGCAGGCCCGTGCCTTAGCCAGAAAAAGCGGCGCGGAACTCATCCCGCAAGTCAACAACGAAATTATCGCCAGCCAAAAATCAGGGGACACTCCGACCCTCAATAATTTCATCCTGGGACTGGCGGCAAGCTATGAACTGGATCTTTGGGGCCGTATCCGCGCCAATATCCAAGCAGCCGAACTGGACGTCAACGCGGCAAAAGAAGATCTGGCCAGCGCCGCTTTGTCATTGACAGCCGAGATAGCCAGCACCTGGTATCGTCTGATTGAACAACGCCAACAATTACAGTTGCTGGATAAACAGATAAACACCAATCACGACTCCGCTGAAATGATCCTCACCCGCTTTCAGCTTGGCCAGGCGACCGCTGCCGATGTCTTCCAGCAGCGGCAATTACTCGCATCAGTCACCGGCGAGAAAGCGACCGTTATCGCCACTATCAAGGTACTGGAAAATGCTTTAGCTATTTTGACAGGCAAGGCGCCCGGCACCACCACTATTCCCGTACAGGAAAATTTCCCGGTCTTGCCCGCCCTTCCCGAAACCGGCTTAAGCGCCAGCTTGATACAACGCCGGCCGGATATTCGCAAGGCCTATGTCAAAATCCAGGCCGCCGATCAGCGTGTTGCCTCCGCCATCGCCGATCGCTTTCCCAAACTCAGCCTGGCGGCAGGCATAAACACCAGCGCACCGGATTTACAATCACTGTTTAATAACTGGCTGGCGACCATTGCCGGCAATCTGGTCACGCCCCTATTGGACGGCGGCCGGCGCGTTGCCGAAGTTGATCGCAACAAAGCCGTTGCTGCCGAAGCCGTCAATAATTATGCAACGGTACTGATCCAGTCGATTCAAGAAGTTGAAAATGCCCTCATTCAGGAACAGCAACAACAGCAGTTAATTACCCAGCTTGATCAACAGGTGCACTTGTCGCAATTGGCTACCACCCAGATACTTACGCGCTATAGCTATGGCGCCATAGAATTTCTGCGCCTGCTGACCGCATTGCTCAGCCAGCAAAGTGTTGAACGCAATCGCCTGCGGGCGCAGCAGCAGCTGCTTGATTACCGTATCAGTCTGTACCGGGCCCTGGCAGGCGGATTTCACCTTCCGATTGGGAAGACCACGGAACAGTTGTAATTTTCAATCCTTTTCCAAACACCTGAGCCAGCCTTTACTCAATACCCTACCACAGTGACATGACCCGAAAAATACTGAAATTACTGCCGATAGTGCTGATTGTGATGGCTGCTCTGGGCTTGTCTTATTACTGGATGACTCACAAAGCCCGCGCCCAGCGGACGCCTCCAAAACCACTCGCGCCCCTGGTTGAGCTGATGCGAGCGCCGGTTATCGACTATCAAACGGCTGTTTACGCGATGGGCACGGTAGTGGCCTCGGAAAGCGTCAATTTAACACCACGCATTAGCGGCATGGTTATTCGCGTCAGTCCCAATTTTATTGAAGGCGGCATGCTAAAAAAAGGCGAAGAACTGGTTGAACTGGATCCGACCGACTACCGCTTAGCCATCAAGCAAAGAGAAAGTGAAGTCGCGAAAGCAAAATTCAACCTGAAACTGGAATTGGGGCAGCAAGCCATCGTCAGGCGTGAATTTCAACTGTTAGGCGCTGATCTGAATGAGCAGGAACAGGAACTGGTGTTGCGCAAACCCCATTTGAATGCCGCCAAGGCCGCCTTGGCGGCCGCCGAAGCAGCCTTGCAACAGGCCCATCTGGATTTGTCGCGCACGCGCCCGGTGGCCCCGTTCAATGCCATCATTACCACACGCAACGCCAATATCGGCGCCTGGATGTCGGCCTTTTCAACCGGAACGCCGCTGGCAAAACTGGTAGGCACCGATAGCTTCTGGATTAATGCCTCGGTACCGATTGATAAATTAAGCTGGATTCAAATTCCCGGCATTAACAGCCGGCAAGGCTCGCCGGCAAAAATAAGCTACGAAACCGGCTGGGGCAAAGGCGTTTATCGGCACGGCACGGTCAAACGCTTGCAGGCGGAACTTGAACCCGAAGGACGCATGGCCAGAGTCATCGTCGAAATCGATGATCCGCTCAGCCAAAAACCCGCCAACAAACAGGCCCCGCCGTTGATGCTGGGCACCTTTGTTCGCGTTGAAATTGCCGGGAAAATGATCCATGAAGTCATCAGTATTCCCGAAACAGTCCTGCATGACGGCAGCCAAATCTGGCTGATGGCTGACCAGCAGACCCTGGAAATACGCACGGTCAATCCCGTCTGGAGCGAACAAGGCAGCGTTTATTTAAGCAAAGACCAGTTGCCTGATAACGCCCGCATTATCACCAGCGACTTATCCGCCCCGGTACCCGGCATGCATATCCGCAGCGCCGCCGTTGATTGAACACAGCAACTCTACCATGCCCTTGACAACTAAAACCCAATACACCGGCCCTATCAGCTGGATGGCGCGCCACGCGGTAGCCGCCAATCTGCTCATGCTGGCCTGCTTGGGTGGCGGCTTACTGTTCATGTCCACCATCAAACAGGAAGTCTTCCCCGAGTTTCAGATCGATTCTGTCAGCGTCACCATCGCCTATCCCGGCGCTAGTCCCGAAGAAGTTGAAAACGGCATGTTGCTGGCTATTGAAGATGCCATCAGCGGCCTGGATGGCATAGACGAGGTCAATTCGACCGCTAAAGAGGGCTTGGGAACTGTCATCGTCGACGCCCTGAGCGGCTCGGACATACAGCAACTAGCCCAGGATATTCAAAAGGAAGTTGACCGCATCACCACCTTCCCCGAGGATGCCGAAGAAGTCAAAGTAAGCGTCGTCACCCGCAAGCGGCAAGTATTGTCACTGGTGCTGTATGGACATGCGCAAGAACAGGTTCTGCATGAGTTGGCTGAACAGCTGCGCAGCCGGCTTCTGCAGGATCCGGCAATTACGCAAGTTGAACTGGCCGGGATAAGACCGCTGGAAATCAGCATCGATGTCAACCAGGCTGATTTGCGCCGTTATAAATTGTCACTGGCAGAAATAGCACAACGCATTAAAAATGCCAGCATTGACTTGCCCGGTGGCAGCGTTAAAACCGGCGGCGGTGAAATATTAATTCGCATGAAAGAGCGCAAGGATTACGGCCAACAATTTGCCCGCATCCCGATTATTACCGCCGCCAACGGCAGCCAGGTGTTGCTAAAAGACATTGCCACTATCAACGACGGCTATGAAAGCACCGACTACTCGGCCGTGTATGACGATAAGCCCGCGGTAATGGTGCAGGTATACAGTGTCGGTGAACAGACCCCGGTGCAAGTATCCGATGCGGTCAAACGGCATTTAGAAGACGTCAATTCACAACTACCCAAAGGCATACATGCCGACATCCGTTATGATGCTTCCAAACAATACGCCCAACGCATAGACCTGTTAATGCGCAATAGCGCCATGGGCCTGACGCTTGTGTTTATTACCCTGGCCCTGTTTCTTGAACTGCGGCTGGCGTTTTGGGTGATGATGGGCATCCCCACTTCTGTACTGGGTTCGTTTTTACTGCTGCCGCTACTGGGGGTGTCGCTGAACATGATCTCCCTGTTCGCGTTTATCATTACGCTGGGCATCGTGGTCGATGACGCCATCGTTATCGGAGAACATGTCTATCACTACCGGCAGCAGGGCCTGCCTCCGATGCGGGCAGCCATCAATGGCGCCAAAGAAATGGCGGTGCCGGTGACTTTCAGTATCCTGACCAATATCGCCACCTTTATACCGCTGTTTTTTATCCCCGGCGAAATGGGCAAAATATTTTTTATGATTCCCATCGTGGTCATCACAGTTTTCGTGATTTCACTGATAGAGAGTTTGTTTATCCTGCCCAGCCATATCGGCCGTTTACAACACATTAACAGAACAGGCCTGCAGTACTGGATTCATCATCATCAACAACGCTTCAGCCGCGCCTTTAAGCATTGGGTGCTGGACAGCTATGGCCCGTTTCTTGACCTGCTGCTGAAACATCGCTATCTGACCACCATCGCCGCATTCGCTCTATTGATTGCCACCCTGTCCTATGCGTTAAGCGGGCGTATGGGCATGTCCATGTTTCCTAAGACCGATGCTGATTTTGCCCGGGTAACCGTCACCATGCCTTACGGAACGCCCGTGGAAAAAACCCAGGCCGTTGCGCAAAAAATCATCGCCGCCGCTCGCACAACCGCTAATAGCCTCAAAAACGGTGAGCAGCTTATTCAGGGCATATTTACCGAAATGGGTAAATCCGGCAGCCATATCGCGATTATCAGAGTCTATCTCGCCGATCCAGAAATACGCGAAAAAATTATCAGCACCGAACAATTTACCCATCGCTGGCGGGAAGCAAGCGGCGATATCGCCGGCGTGGAATCGGTATTATACGAATCCGATGCCGGCGGCCCCGGCGCCGGCTCAGGGATTACCATTGAATTAAATCATCCCGATATTCACATTCTCGAAAAAGCCAGCGAAGCATTAGCCAATGCCTTGCGCGCATACCCTATCGTAAAAGATGTCGACGATGGCTTCAGTGCCGGCAAGCAACAACTGGACTTTACTGTATTACCGGAGGGCAAAAGTTTGGGGCTGACTGCACAAATGGTGGCAAGACAGGTGCGCAACGCCTTTTATGGCGCTGAAGTGCTGCGCCAGCAACGCGGCCGCAACGAAATTAAAATCATGGTACGGTTGCCGGAAAGTGAGCGCGTGTCAGAACGACATATTGAAGATCTGCTGATCTGGACCAGCACCGGCAAGGAAATTCCTCTACGCGAAGCGGTGCATATCGAACGCGGCCGCGCCTACACCGAAATCAACCGGCACAATGGCCGCCGTAATGTGCAGGTAAAAGCCAATGTCACCCCCAAAAGCAAGGCCGGCGAAATTTTAAATGACCTGAGAGACACTGAACTAAAGCGGATAGTGGATCAATATCCGGGCCTGGAGTTCAGTTTTGAGGGCCAGGAAGCCGATATGGCCGACAGCATGAGCAGTCTGAAAATCAGTTTTGTCCTGGCTCTTTTGGCTATTTATGCGCTGCTGGCCATTCCATTTCAAAGCTATCTTATGCCGCTGATCGTTATTATCACCATCCCGTTTGGCATTATCGGCGCCATTTTCGGGCATTTGTTGATGGGCTACGATTTAAGCATCATGAGTCTATTGGGCATTGTCGCCTTATCCGGCGTTGTGGTTAATGACTCACTGGTGTTGATCGATCATGCCCTGCACTTGCAGAAAGACAGCGATAAACCACCCGCCGAGATTATCAGAATGGCCGCCGCTCAGCGCTTCAGAGCCATTATTCTGACCACGCTGACCACCTTCTGCGGCATCATGCCGATGATTTTTGAAACGTCCCGGCAGGCGCGCATCCTAATCCCCATGGCCATCTCCATGGGTTTCGGCATCCTCTTTGCCACACTGATTACCCTCATTCTGATCCCCTCTTTATATCTGGTAGCGGACGATATACGCAGCTATCTGCACCGGAAAAAAACCGTCCCTGCCGATCCGGATGCCAGAGATTGAGGCAATGGCCAGACAAGTCAAGATCAAATTTGCGAGGGGCTTCGCCTAAAGCGCCTACTGTTGGTAGCCGCAAGCTTCCTCGCCGTTAAAACCTCTCCACCAGTACCATTGAATTAACAAATCACCGGTGCTTTTTACGCTTCCGGTCAGAGCTTATCAATCCCTGTGCACAGGTATAAGGTGGCAGCCCTTGACAAATACCCCAGTTGCTACCGAAGCTGCCTTCATTTGTGGGTTTCCAGTTTTCTGAAAAGGCTTCAAAGGCCACCCCTGACCATTGCCTTTTCGCCAGTTTTTCAAAAGTCTCGCGCACGACCCTGAGCTGATTCTGTTCGCTAGGCACGCCGCACTGCTGCCCCGTATGCACATTGATTTCTGTCGCGCCTTCGGGCCCATCGGGCCAGCCGAATTCAGTGACGATCACGTCCTTGCCGGGATAGGTGCGACGTATATCGTCCAGCCGTGCAATATGGAAATCGGCCGCCTTTTCTGCCGGCGTACAGGGAAAAAGGCCGGAATGCCTGTTTTCCCACCAGGGGAAAATATTGCTGCCTATCCAGTCTACCGTTGACCCAAAACTGGTTTGATGGCAAGGCCAAGACCGGTTGCACCATTCCCACCAGGTATCGATCGTGGTGATCGGCTGCTTGACGCCGGCCTTTCGCAGGCTATCGATGCAGCGGCTGATTTCACCGTCAAAGGCATAAGCGTGGCGGGTTCTGACTTCGGAACCGCAGCTCAGTCTGATGATGGTCTGGGGAAAAGCCTTGGCTACCTCAATGCCGCTGGCGATGGATTGTGAATTAACCGCCACATCCTTATCCAGCCAAATTACCGCAATCACTTTAAGCTTTCGGGCCTCGGCCGCGGCAAAGGTATATTCCAGGCCATTGATAACACCGTATGTCATAATGCAGCGAAAAGGTGTTTCTTTAAGCAACTGATCCAGCAAAGTATCAATCAATTCTCTGGACGGATGCGCGCCATAGTCGGGATTAAGCTGCCCCACATAAGGACTGAACGCCACACATTGCAAGGCCTTGCCATTGTCCTGCTGGATCGTCAGCTTGTCATTGAGCTCTGGTATCAGTTCCTGGGCGGCTACCGTGGAACCCACCATAAACAACAAAAACGACACCATTACCGGCAAACACACATGCTTCATAACACTCCTCCGCATAAATTCAAACCTACAGTAATCCCAGAGCGTGTTATAAAAACCAACACTTTGTGAAAGCCCGTCATGCCGGCAAGCTCAGGGAATCGGGTCGTCTTTTTGATTGCTGAAAAAAGACCCGATATCTCCTTATTGACAATGGCGGACTAATCGGTAACTTTATAAAGCTAACTCTCAATTACGCCATTCTTAAAACACTATACATGAATAACCAGCCATTCACTTTCGACCAGATTCATATAGAAGTCGCGCGTAACGCCTCTGATGACTTTAATTTGTTCCATGACAAGCATAAATGGCTGCAGATAACCCATAACCCGTTCAAAGGCCCTATCGTTCTGGGCTATCAACTCAATACCTTCATCGAATATCAAATGCGGCTGTACCGGGAAGCGCATCATGAAAATCAGATCATAGCCGAAAACAACCTGCGTTTCAGCAATTACCAGATCACCTTTGTTAACGCTGTTCGCCCACGCTTTCCGGTTTACCTGGATATTAAAAAGACACTCATAACAACCATTCCCACCCTGACCCTGGGCAATCGCATTGCCATGAAGTCAGAGGGCAAGACCGTATTGCTGGGCTTTAAAAAGGAAACCCAATCGCCGCTATTCCTGGCCGATACCAAGCTTGACAGCCTGCCCGACCTTAACGAAATTCCCGATCGTACTGCCGTTCCCGGCACAGAGTATTTTCTCAAACGGAAGTATATGAATAACGGTGCTGTTAAAAATTTTCTGTCCGGGTCTTTAGCAGAACAATCCGATTACTTTGATGAGCTTACGCATTTTGCACATTACCCGGAAATATTTCCTTGCAGCCTAAGCTCGGGCGCCTTGCTGGAAAAGGCGCAATTAGAAAATCATGACTTTAAAGCCAACCCTATGGTTTACACATCGCATGAAATTTCAGTAGACCGGCTTTATTTAAGCCGGCTTAAAAATAACGACAAATTGCATATTCTGGTCAAACAACTCCCCGAATCCCCTGAAAATACATTAAACCAGACCAAGATAATGCTAAGAACTTACCAGTGTTACGGCCTGCTGGAAAATAATGAAGTTTTATTCAGAATGACGATGAACCTTGTGCCTTTAGAAGAAATACTTAAAAATCTGAGACAGGAATAGTGCCATTTGCTAATCGCTTCACCTGCATAAGAATCGGCTCACAAGATTCGATTTTCATCTGAGCGGATTGTTAATGACAGCATTAGCAGGCGGGCTTGAATGCGCCGATAATGACATAGGCACTGTTCCGGCTACGCATGGCATTGAACAGACGCGGGCGTTAGCATCAGCAACGCCCGCCTTGACGGTAGCGCGGAAACCACCATGCGCCAGACCGCTATATACTTGACGCTAAGCTACTGAGGAGTACAGATTATGACTAGACAACCCCGCCAACTGGCAACTGTTATCAGTGGACAAAACACTTCGGATGGTGCAGGTGTAAAACTCAAACGCATCATTGGCCCTCAGTACAAAAACACGTTTGATCCTTTTATTTTGCTGGATGAATTTGCCTCGGATGATGCAGCAGATTACATCGGCGGCTTTCCCGAGCATCCTCACCGCGGCTTTGAAACTGTCACCTATATGCTCGAAGGCGCCATGCTGCACCGCGATCATATGGGCAAGGAAGGCCATCTGCGCGCGGGCGATGTACAGTGGATGACCGCTGCCCATGGCATCATTCATTCGGAAATGCCGGAACAGGAAAATGGCGTTCTGCATGGCTTTCAATTATGGCTTAACCTGCCTGCCAAAGAAAAGATGCAACCTCCGCACTACCAGGACTTTGCCGCTGCAGAGATTCCGCAAGCGGCTCTGGCAGAGAGCGGCTACATTAAAGTGATAGCCGGCACTTACAGGAGTAATAGTGAGACCGTCACCGGCCCGGTAAGCGGCGTTAGCACGCAACCCAGTTATTTCGATATCCGCTTGGGCCCTCAGCAACAGCTAAAGCTCCCTGTCGCCATTGACCAGACCGCTCTGATTTACGTTTATCAGGGCGAGATGGCAATCGGCACTGCAGACAAGATATTACAAGCCGGTCAACTGGGGCACTTAATTGATGGCGATAGCCTGCTGCTCTTAACAAACCATCAGCCGGCGCGGTTTTTAATGCTTGCAGCCATGCCCTTGCGAGAACCCGTTGTGCAATCGGGTCCGTTTGTCATGAATACCCAAGAAGAAATCGAACAGGCTTTTCGTGATTACCGGGCGGGCGTGTTGACGCAGTAACAACTATGCCACCAAAGTCAGCAACGATAGCTGCCAAAGACCGTGCTCTCATACAAAAGCCCTTGATCCCCAGAACCTTTTTCTTTAATGGAACAGCAACCCCAGCGGGTTCTTAGTCAGGATAGGCAAGCCAAATTGATTATAACAGAGCCCGGTGCTGTAATTGCACATGTGGGCAGTTTTGGAAAAATCCGTTGAATCAGCAAATTCTGTTGCCGGTAATGCTTAACAGGAATCAGGGAAATGTTTGAATTATATCTTGACACCGCCGATGTAGAAGCAGTCGCCCGCTTTAATGCGTGCCTGCCTTTACAAGGCGTCACAACCAATCCGTCCATATTGGCAAAGTCTGGCATAGGGCTTAATCAGCTGTTAGCCGATTTGACTGAAATCATGGGTGCGGGGGCTCGGTTTCACGCTCAAGTCGTTAGTCAGACCGCAGCGGAAATGCTGGCAGAGGCTAAGCAGCTGCACGCACTGCCCTATGATCTGGTGGTAAAGGTGCCGGCCACAGAAACCGGTCTTACTGCCATTAAAAAAATCAAGACGGAAGGCATCCCGGTTCTGGCCACAGCCATCTACAGTGCGCAGCAAGGTTTTCTGGCGGCCATGTGCGGGGCTGATTATTTGGCGCCTTATGTCAATCGCATCGATGCGCTGGGCATGGATGGTATCGGTGTGGTGGCAGACCTGCAATGTCTGCTTGAACGGCACCGGCTGGACAGCACGATTTTGGCAGCCAGCTTTAAAAGCTCACAGCAGGCGATGGCGGTGATGAAGCTGGGCATAGGCGCGATTACGCTTCCTGTTGATGTTGCCGAACAGATGCTGGCGCATCCGGCCGTACAGCCCGCAGTTGCTCAGTTTACACGCGACTGGCAAACGGCTTTCGGCGATAAGCGTTCGTTCCAAAGTTGATGCGCTAAGCCACTCAGTTCCAGCAACGGGCATGATGGTTATTAGTGCTTTAAAGGGAACTGCGGTTTTGCTTATTGGCCATTGTGAAGTGGGGGTTTGATGAAAACATTAATTACCGGCGCAACCGGGCAAATCGGTTCAGAACTGACCCCGGCTTTAGTCGAGTTGTATGGCGCCGGCAATGTCATCGCGGTTGGCCATCGCCGTCAGCCCGATTCCGATTTGCAGGCAGGTCATTATTTCAGCCTGGATATCCGCGATGCGCCCCGTCTGCAGGAAATTGTCGCCACCTATCAGGTCGGCACCATTTACCATTTGGCCTCGTTGTTGTCGGCTGTCGCAGAAAGCAATCCTCAACACGCCTGGGACATTAACATGAATGGCTTGCTGAATGTGCTGGAAACGGCAAGACAATACGGTTGCAGGGTGTTTTTCCCCAGTTCCATAGGGGCATTTGGGCCGAATACGCCCAAGCACGATACACCCCAGGATACCCTTCAACGCCCCAACACCCTGTACGGCATCACCAAGCTTGCGGGTGAACTGCTGTGTGATTATTATCTGCAGCATTTTGGCGTCGATGTCCGCGGCTTGCGTTTTCCCGGCCTTATTTCCTGGAAAACAGCGCCGGGCGGCGGCACCACCGATTATGCGGTGGAAATTTTTTCGGCTGCGGTCCGCCATCAGCCCTATGCCTGTTTTTTAAAAGCGGATACGCAATTGGACATGATGTACATGCCGGATGCGATTGCTGCCATCCTTCAATTGATGCAGGCGGATCCGGCCCGGCTAAGGCATCATAACGCTTTTAATATCACCGCCATGAGCTTTACCCCGGAACAACTGGCCGCCGAAATTAACAAGCATATTCCGGATTTCAGCATCAGCTACCGCATAGACCCGGTTCGGCAAGGCATTGCCGATTCCTGGCCGCAGCACATGAACGACAGTGCCGCAAGACACGAATGGGGCTGGCAGCCCCGTTATGATCTGCCCGCGATGGTTAAAGACATGCTCGATCACATGAGGAACCTGCCATGAGCCTATCCAGATTGTTACCCTTGCTTAATGATCATGTCCGTAACCTGAAAGCACAAGGCACTGCCAAGAGCGGTGAAAAAGTCGTTAGCGGTTTCCAGCCCGCCCATAACGGTTATGGTCCCCGGGTTTTTCTGCAAAATTACCCTGGCCGAGCGTTTTTAAGGATGAATTCAAATTCCTACCTGGGCCTGTCCCGGCATCCGCAGGTCATTGCCGCAGAAGCCGCCGCGATAGAAAAGTACGGAACAGGGCCGGGCGCCGTGCGCTTTATCAGCGGCACCTATCTGCCGCATAGAGAGCTGGAACAGGCGCTAGCTGAATTTCATGAGCGTGAAGCTGCGATGATTTTCAGCGCGGCCTATGCCGCCATGACCGGCGTATTGCCAACGCTGCTCAATGAAGATACCTTGGTCATCAGTGATGAATTGAACCACAACTGTATTATCAATTCGCTGCGCTTGGCCAAATGCGGACACAAGGCGGTTTATCCGCATCTGGATCTGGCCGCTCTGGAACAGCTGCTGATTGCCCACAAGGGACATTTTAAAAGGGTTTGTGTGGCCAGTGACGGCGTGTTCAGTATGCGCGGCGACCATGCCCCGCTAGACCAAATCATGCGTTGCTGTCAAACACATGAAGCCGATTATGAGCAGGGCATCTTTACCGTCATTGACGACTCGCATGGCGTCGGGGCATTTGGCGCAGGCGGTCGGGGTACGGAAGAAGTCACCGGAAGCCAGGCCGATATTTTAATCGGGACGCTGGGCAAGGCATTTGGTGTCAACGGGGGGTATGTAGTAGCCAGCCAAGGCGTGATTGATTATTTGCGGGAAACGGCCGCCTCGTATATTTATTCGAATCCGATCACGCCGGCCGAAGCCGCCGCCGCCCAGGCAGCCGTCAGGATTGTCAACTGCGCGGAAGGCAAGGCCTTGTTACAAAGCCTCAAGAGCCTGACGATCAGGCTCAGAACAGGCATCGTCGACGCCGGATTTGAAGCCTTGCCGGGCGCACATCCCATTGTACCGATCATGATACGTGACACCGCCAAAACCGGCGCACTGGTTCAGCATCTATTTACCCGCGATATCCTCGCCACCGGCTTGAACTATCCGGTCGTCGCCAAAGGCGAACAGGAAATCCGCTTGCAGGTGTCGGCCGAGCATACCGAACAGGATATTGATTATTTTTTAACCGTGCTGCAGAATTTTAAATAACTGGCCCATTCGGCCAGACCGTTAAATCCGATCCAAACAGCTCTCAAGAAACAAGGCATCGGGATGGAAATTTATAAGCTGAATTCGACCTCGCGGGCCAAATGCAGGTAACTCCCTGAACGGCTTACACTAATCCAGCCGCTGTTAAGGCAGCCGCGAGAGCTGGTTTGTTAGCAAGATTTTTTAGTGTTATTTCTGCAAAAAATAAACCACAATGGCTTAGCCATTGAAGATCATCATGAAGCATCGCTCGCTCTAATAAATGGCATTAATGCTTGTATTTAAGTCAATAATTTTGACATTAACCCTTTAAGTGATCGCCATCAATATCATGGGAAGCTGGAGCTGGAAAGGTTTGGGCGACGCGCTTTTTAGCCCAAAGGCGACCGGCGTAGATTCTAAAATAAACCTGGCCAAGCAGCGTTTGCCGATTCCTGTTTTCTGGTTATTGGGCAAAGCCGGGGCTGGCAAAACATCGCTGATTCGCGCATTAACCGGTAGCGATACGGCGGAAATTGGCAATGGCTTTCAACCCTGTACGAAAAGATCGCGGTTTTATGATTTCCCATCACCCAGCCATCCAATGCTGCGCTTTCTTGATACGCGGGGCCTGGGTGAAACAGTTTATAATCCGAGCGAAGACTTGGCCTGGTGCGCAGATCAGGCGCATTTACTGGTGGTAGTGCTGCGGGCCTTGGATATGAATCAGGCAGAGGTAGTGAATTCCGTACTGAACATTCATGAGCAGCACCCGGACTGGCCAATTGTGGTCGTGCAAACCGCCTTGCATGAGGGCTATGCGTCCGGAGATGTTGAGCACATTCAACCCTATCCTTATCAGCAAACGCCCTTTCCGCCGCAAGTGCCTCATGGGTTGGCACAAGTCCTCTTGCATCAGCGTGACTGGTTTAAATCAATGCCGGCTCATTTTGTACCGGTTGATTTCACCTTGCCGGAAGATGAGTACGAGCCCAGTGATTATGGCTTGAAAGCGTTATGGGACACCATCGAAAACGTGTTGCCAGAGGGCGTGATTGGCTTGTTACGTGGCACTGAACAGCATAAAGAATTACTGGACTTTCACGCGCAACAAGCTCACCCGCACATTATCGGCTACGCACTACTCAATATGGGCATGGGCGCAATTCCCGTGGCTGGTTTGCCGGTCGTGCTGGGTGTTCAAGCCAAACTGTTTCATAGTATCGCTTCAATTTATGGACTGCTGCTGACGCGTAGACTTTATGCGGAATTTACCACCCTGATTGGAACGGGTGTTGGTATTGGCTTATTAGGGCGGGAATTGGTGAAATTTGTCCCTATGTTCGGTTGGGCGGTAGCAGGTGTTTATTCAGGAGCGATGACTTATGCATTGGGCAAGGCTTTTTGTGTGTATTTGTATGGCGTTAAACGCGGGGCTCTCCCTGACCGTGACACTATAAAACAAACTTACGACGAGGCCTTCGCCCATGCGCGGCACATACTCAAAAGCCAAAACAAGACGAATTAACTGATGCTGTTTCAATTAACACGCTTTGGAATGATGGTAGCGGTGGTTATTTTATTACCATGGCTGGCGTTGATAAGCCTGGGCGGTTACTGGTTGTGGCAGCAAGGCTGGTTTTATGAAGGCCTTGGTATTTTATCGGTGAATGTTGCCCTGGTATACGGTTTGCTGCACTGGCGTAGTCACAAGGCAACGCCGGTGTTTGTCGAGTCTATTGATATCCGGCCCAATCCAAACTGGCCGGATGAAGCCCGACAGGCCTGGCAGGACCTTAAACCCGTAACCGAACGCTGGCAAACCCAGACGGATTTATTGACCGATTCAGGCAAAGCCTTAAAACTGACCAATGAAGTATTAACACAGGTTGCGCGACACTTTCATGCCGATTCTAAATACCCTGTTCTAGAATTTCCGCTGCCGTATTTGCTCAAGCTGATTGCCCTGGTCTGTGAGGATATTCAACACGACGTGCTGGACAAAATTCCGGGCAGTCATGCGGTGAGAGTTGGTGATTTATTACGCGCCAAACAAGCCGTTGATACTTTCACGAAACTGCAATCGGTTTTCAATGTTGGCCATTGGCTGTTTAACTGGTCAGGCGGGAAACTGGCTAAGGCACGCAATTTATTAGTCAGACAAGGGCTGAATACGGTTACCCATGAAATATCGCAACGCTTGATTGGTGCTTATATTGGCAAGTTGGGCTATTACGCGATTCAACTCTACAGCGGCCAAATAACCTTGGAGGACATTGCCCCGACTGACAGATTAAGCCCTGACTCAAAGGAAGATATTGCCGAAAGTGAAGCGCGCCAGCTATCGATGGAACCCTTGCGATTCCTTATCTTAGGCCAAGTCAGCAGCGGCAAATCCAGTTTAATTAATGCCTTATTTGGTGAAATAAAAAGTGCGGAAGGACTACTGCCGACTACTGCAGAAATCACCCCGTACCTGCTTGAACGTGATAGTCTGCAACACGTTATACTGCTGGACAGCGCCGGTTATGGCGGATTAATGCCCCAGGATCCGGCGGCGTTAAAACAGGAATGGGCTAAAGTCGATGTGATTTTAATGGTGTGCAATGCCGCGCAAGCCGCCCGCCAGGCCGATGCGCAACAACTGACTGTTATTCGCCAGTATTTTCAAGAACAACGCCCCAATCAGGCCTTGCCCGTCATCATCGCGGTGGCTACGCATTGTGACCGCTTACGGCCAGTCCGCGAATGGCAACCGCCCTACAATATTCAACAGCCGGACAACCCTAAAGCAGACAGTATCCGGCAGGCGTGTGTAGCCATTGCCCAAGATTTAAATTTACCCCTGGATCACATTGTCCCGGTTTGCCTTGCCCCGGAAAAACCTGCTTACAATGTCGAAGATGGCTTGATGCCGCTGATTCATGAACATCTCAACGATGCGCAACGGGTGCGTTATCTGCGTTGTTTGCGTCAGCAACAAGCACAAAGCTACTGGCAGCAATGGCGAGCGCAGGCAATTCAGGCGGGGCAAGTTATTTTTAAGTAAGGGAAAATTCTCGCTTGTTGGTATCTTCACAAAAATTACCCGTCCCTTGCTCCCCATTTCAGGGCTGCCAGAGAGGCGCAGGCAACTGTTGATAAAACAGACTGCTCAGAGATTTCGTTATTTCCGGCGAATATCCGCATTGCCTAATCAGATGCAAGCTATCCAAGGCGACACTGGCATTGCTGTTGCAAGATGCGGATAAGTCCAAGCCATTTTTTTATTCGCTAATGCGCAGTATCCTATTGCTGCCTTGACAGGTTTGCATGGTAAACATAGAGTCTGTCATTAAGCTTCTTTTTAACAAAATCCATCAAACAACATGACCTTCAAAATATTAACCTATAACAATATCTCCTCTGCCGGTTTAAACAAATTGCCACCCAAGGAGTTTCAAGTCGCCGACAACATCAGCAACCCTGATGCCATTTTGCTTAGATCTTTGGACTTGCACGGCGTCGCTATTCCGGAAACCCTGAAAGCCGTCGGTCGCGCGGGCACCGGCGTCAATAATATTCCCGTGGCTGATTACTCCAGCCGGGGCATTCCGGTATTCAACGCGCCGGGCGCCAATGCCAATGCCGTGGCGGAACTGGTAGTCGCCGGAATGCTGTTGGCGGCGCGCAATATTCCGGAGGCCCTGCATTTCATCCGCACGCTGGAAGGCGATGACGAGAGCCTCAACGCTCAGGTCGAAAAAGGCAAAAAGCGCTTTGCCGGTTTTGAATTGGCCGGAAAAACCCTGGGTGTAGTGGGTCTGGGTGCGATTGGTGTAAAAGTCAGCAACGCGGCCACTGCGCTGGGCATGACGGTAATCGGGTTCGATCCGCAAATGACGGTGGAAAGCGCCTGGCAGCTATCGTCTTCAGCGGTTCAGGCCGCCAGCCTCGACGATCTGCTAGCGCGCTCGGATTTCATCACCCTGCATGTACCGCTTAACGAGTATACCCGTGGCCTGATTAATAGCCAGCGCATCAGGCACATCAAACATCAGGCGACTTTGCTCAATTTCTCGCGCGCCCCGGTGGTCGACGAAGCTACCGTGGTCAGTGCTTTGGACGCAGGCAAGCTGCACGCCTATGTCTCGGATTTTCCATCCAATGCTCTGCTGCAACATCCGAAATCCATAGAATTACCGCATCTTGGCGCATCAACAGCCGAAGCCGAAGACAATTGCGCGGCGATGGTTGCCGAGCAAATCCGCGATTTTCTGGAAAATGGCAATATCCGGCGCTCGGTCAATTTTCCGGATGTCAGCTTGCCGCGTACCGGAAGGGTAAGATTAGCCATTGCCTTCGAGAATGTCCCCAATATGGTGGGCCAGATTACCACCACGCTGGCCGAAAATAATATCAACATCAGCGAGATGCTCAACAAATCGCGTGGCACCTACTCCTATACCCTCATCGACCTCGAT
The DNA here is from genome assembly GCA_963848675.1 of uncultured Gammaproteobacteria bacterium. GTDB lineage: Bacteria > Pseudomonadota > Gammaproteobacteria > Methylococcales > Methylomonadaceae > CAWKEY01. Next base: position 56,696 of record CAWKEY010000015.1, on the reverse strand, counting down.
AGTGCGATATCCGAATCAGCACTGACTCAATTGCAGTCGATTCACGGCGTATTGTCGGTGCGGGTGATTTAAGTAGGTTTAAAGCGGCGTAGTGACAGCCGCCAGGGCCTGGCAGACCGACAAGCAAGAGGCCTTTGCCGGACTCGGGGAAACACTACCTTACTGGCGGCGGAAGCAAAAATGACCAGGCAAGTCATCAGCACTAGCAAGCGCTTGCTGTCCAGACAGCAAACAATGCTGACAAGCTGTTGCTAAACCAACAGCTCACGATTGCTGGCGGCGCCTGCGTCGCAGCTGGCTTTGAACAATTAATCCGCCAATCATGTCGCCTTCCACATTGACCACCGTGCGAATGGTATCGAGCAGTTTATCCATAGGTAATAGAATGGCTATGGCCTCGGCCGGCAGCCCCACTGCCTGCAAGACCATGACCATAGTCACCATACCGGCGCTCGGGATGCCGGGCGCACCAATGGAGCCGAGCATGGCGGTCAAACAAACAATCAATTGCTGAACACCATTCAGCTCAATACCCATCAGTTGCGCAACAAACAGAGCGGCACCCGCCTCATACAATGCGCTGCCATCCATGTTCATGGTTGCGCCCAAAGGCAAAACAAATCCGGCAATATCGGGCTTAATGTGCAAATGTTGCTCCGCGCAATGCAAACTCACCGGCAAGGTCGCGGAACTGGAACTGGTCGCAAATGCGGTGATCAAGGCTTTCTGGGCCCCGCCCCAAAACCGCCCGGGCTTCATCCCGGTAAACAGATACAGCAACACAGGCAACACCACCAGCCCATGCAACAAGGTGGTGCCAATTATGACCGCCACAAATTCAGCCAGCGTCAGCAGCAGACCATGCTCCTGCGTGGCAAACAGCTTAATCAGCAAAGCCATAATCCCCAAAGGCGCCACATGCATGATCCAGGCGATCATGCGCAATAAAATTTCCAGACTTTCCTGTAACAGCAGACGCATGTTGCGATAACGTTCACCACCGACAACCAGGGCAATACCCAGAAATAATGCAAAGCAGACAATCGCCAAAATATTGCCTTGTGCCAGCGCCGATACAGGATTGATGAATAACGCGTGCAAGACGCTATTTATAAATTCATACGGGGAAATGGAAGCCACGCCGCCGCCTTGTTGCCTGGCTTCCTGGAAAAGCGCGCTATCCAGGCCGCTGCCCGGCGCAAAGACATTAGCCGTAAACAAACCTTCGCCAATGGCTATCAGAGAAGTCGCCGCAAAATAAACCAATGTGCTTAGCCATATTCGATGCATATCCTGCTGGGCCCGCAAATTGGCCACGCCCACTGTGATAGACGTAAACACCAGCGGCGCCAGGATCATCTTTAACAAATCGATAAACACCCCGCTGATTAATTCCGCGCCGGTCAGAAGTGTTTGTTTGTTGCCGTCATCAGCCGGCAAGGTTTGCAGCCATAGACCCATGACAACACCGATCACAGTGCCTAGGGCAATTTGATGATTAATAGATAATCTGATCATTGAATTTGCTGCCTTGGAAATGGCCACTTTGCTCATGCATGAGAGCAACAGCGGCCGGTTATAGTATCCGCAGCAGGACGCGGCGGCGATCAATAAACCGGTGTTTAAGCACTGCGGCCACATGCAAGCCCACCAAAGCAACCAATGTCCTATAACAGCCGTTGTTCGATTGAGTTATAGCCACCCGCTTCAACAACGGCAATGCAAGCTTAAATCTGAAGCCGGTCAGACAGCCTGTAATCCGGAGCCATGGAGGGTAACTTGCAAAATGCCCTGCCGCCCGGCTTAGGCACTGATACATTCACATACCTGTGACTGGTGTTTACTGGCAGCCCTTCGATGATCATTGGCACCATGCGCCATCAACCACCACACGACTGCGCCCGCCCCCTTGTTTTTCAACTACCACCTTCGCGCCGATGCGCTCAACCAGAATTGGCACATGCGAGATGACGCCGACTTTTCTGCCCAAGGCTTGCAAGCTGTCCAGACTGGCGATGGCCATGTCGAGTGTTTCCGGATCAAGACTGCCGAAGCCTTCGTCGATAAACAGCGATTCAACCTGGGTTTTGTTCGATGACAATGATGCCAAGCCCAAGGCCAGCGCCAAAGACACCAAGAAACTTTCGCCGCCGGACAAGCTGTGTACGCTGCGCACGTCATCGGCCATGTCGCGGTCTATAATTTGCAGCTCCAGGGCACTGCCGGGCACCCGCTGCAGAACGTAGCGCTTGGCAAAATCTTCAAGATGCCGATTGCTGTAAGCAAGCAATGCTTCCAGGGTCAGACTTTGGGCAAAGGTGCGAAACTTGGCGCCGTTTTTTGAGCCGATTGTGTCATTCAGGCTTTCCCATTGCTCCCAGCGGTTGCGTTGGCTGTCGAGCTCCGCTTTCAAAAGGTGTCCAGTTTCGATTTTTTTATCATCTTCCCGCAGCAGTATGACTTGCTCTTCTTTTTGGCTATGCACAGTCTGTCTTTGCTGCTGCAATCCGGCCGATAGTTTACTGGCATCTTCCTCAGCTATTTCGGCTGGACTGCCTTGGTGCTTAAGGCAGTCCTCGGCTTTTACTTTTAACAATGCCGCAGCCTCTTGCAGGCGGCGCTCCAGGGTCACGATTTTGGTTTTCTGGCCAACCAGCCAATGCTCGTCTTTTTCCAGCAACCGGCTTAACTGTTCAAGGTCAATGCCCTGGTTTTCCAGTGACTGGTTCAGCGCGTTGAGGGCTTTTTCCTGGTTGCTGAAGCGTCTGCCAGTTTCAGTGTGCCAATGCTGCTGATCTTGTTGATGGGCTGCCAGCTGGGCTTCTGCCTGACTGAGCGCATGGCCAGCCTGTTGGTACGCCGCTCTCGCGGTCACCACGCGGTCATTGATGGTGTGTTCATAATTGTCGGCAGCAAGCCCTGGCAACACCGCAGCGCGCTCGACTGCCAGTTGCTGTTGTGCTGCCGTTTGCGCCTTTAACTCGGCCTGTTTAAGCCGGTGCTGTTGCCGGCATTGTGTTAATGCCTGCGCGGCGAGTTTTTCATCGTGGTTGATTTTTTCCAGGGCTTGGGCAGCAACTACAATCTGCTGTTCGGTGTACTGAAATTGCTGCGCTTTAGCCGTGTAATTTTGTCTGAATTCATTGGTGGAATTCTTTAGACAGGACTGCCAGCTATCCAACTGCTGGAACGGTGTCGCCAATAAATCGACTATCGCCTGGAGTTGTTTTTCCAGCTCCTGGATACCGGCAGTGACATGCTCCATGTCGGCTTTATTTTTGGCGTGCTGCTTATCCAGCGATGTGTGTCCGGCAGTTAGGTTTTCCTTGTTCAGCTTGGCCGCATCGAATAAATCCTGTGCTGCTTTGAGCTGTTTTTGTAATTCAAGAGCCGCTTTTTCCTGCTGCCTGATTTGCTCCAGCGCGGAATTGATCTGCTCTTCGTGGGTTTTAAGTTCAGCTAACAACTGAATATCTGTGATTAGAAAATCAACCGACTGCCATGGATGGTGGAAGTGTCGCAATCGGTCTGGAACCGATGCGACCTTATCGTGCACCGCCAAAACAGCCCAATCATTGCCGAACTGTGCCAGTTTTGTCTGCGCCTCGGCCAGCTTGTCGGCTAATACTGTTTTCTGCTCCCTTGCTTGGCTGATGCTCTTGGTCAGTTCAGCGATAGTTTTAATCAGCGTTTCATTCACATTTTCCAACTCGGCGACACGGGCTCTCTGTGCTACCGAATGTTCATTACCTATGCTGCCGTGATCTTTCCAGGGATGTTCAAGCGCGCCGCAAACCGGACAAGGCTGATCGTCTTGTAACAACGCGCGAAACTGTCCGGCGTTTTTATGCGTTGCAGCCTGAATCAGCTCCAAGGCTTTTTTTGCCTCGCTCAGAGCGATGCCATTGGCAAGCTGCTGCTGGTTTAAGGTTTGCAGTTGTAGCGTGCTGTCGTTAATTGCCTGCCCGGTAACTGCCAGTTTGGCCGTATTCTGTTTGATAGCCTGTTGCAGTTCCTGGGCATTATTCGCCAGACTCAGTGCTTGGGCGACCTGTCCGCGCTTGATTTCAAGCCCGTCTTTTATCTGATGCAAATCTTCAAGAGATTTTTGGCTATCCTGGTTTTTAAGTTGCATCAGCGTCTGTTGATGCTGTTCCAGCTTTTTGTGGGTGTCATCAATCGCCTGCTTTAGTTCCGCCAGACTTACTTCGTCCTTAACAACCGACAGCCTTAACTGATTCGCGTCGAGTTCGGCATCTGCTTTCCGGGTATTCAAGGTTTGATAACGTTCCAGCTCGGCATCCCAGCGGCTCCATTCGGCGGCGATGGCTTTAATCGCCTGATTTTGTTCCAGCCACTCGTTAAGCCGTTGCAGCGCCGCTCGGTGTTCGGCCTGCTGGCTTAATAACCCTTGATGTTCTTTTTCGGCGCTGTTCAAGGCTGCAAGCAGCTGTTTTTCTTCATCGGCCAGGGTGCCGACAGTTTGCCGGATAACCTCACTGCGGGTATCCAGTGCCCGCGCTTTAATCAGTACCGGTTGCGCCTGCTGTTGTTGATGTTCGGCATCTACTAACGCACCTGCCAGAAGGGAAAGCTGCTCCTTTGCCGTCTGCAGTTTTGTTGCAGTGGCTAATTGCTGATTAATGCTGTCTTTAAGCTTTTGCTGGGCGTCCCGGTATTCTGTATCCGCGGTTTGGTACTGGCTTAACAGCGGCCTTAACGGCTGCGCAGCTTCGACTTTTTGTATTAACTGCCGCTCGTTTTCTGCCGCATCCCACGCCTGTTGACTACCGGCAAGCGTGTCACGGGCAACTCGTTCAGCTTCTTGCAGTTTTTTCAGTTCAACATACCAGTCGATTATTTTCTGGTTGCTGGTGATTTGCTTATCCAGTTCGGCCAACTGGCTGATGAATTGATCGCGTTGTTGTTCCAGCAATTGACGTGCTTCTGCGTCTAGCGGGATTTGATCCAGCATGCGGTTTGTAATCTGGGTTAACGCATCTTTTTCCTGCCGGGCCCGTTCGAAGGCGGCGATGGACAGTTCGGAATACAGCTCGGTACCGGTGATGCGCTCAAGCAAACTGGAGCGCTCGTCTTTTTTAGCTTTTAAAAACGCGGCAAAATCGCCCTGCGCCAATAATACCGAGCGGCGGAACTGGTCAAAGTTAAGGTCGATCAACTCGCTAATTAGTTCCAGCGTGTTTTTCTTGCCCTGGCCGATGCGCTGGCCGTCGTCAATCTTGCTTAAGGTGACTTCCTGCGCCTGCAAGCGGCCATCGGCTTTGCCTCGGGCTTTGCTGACTTCCCAACGTGCGCGGTAGTGATGTTTATCCTTGCCAATAAAATCCACTTCGGCATAGGCGTGGCTGGTGCCGCGGCGCAATATCGAGCGCACATCATTGCTGGTCACGCGCAGATTTTCATCCTCGTCTTTATGGCCGACCGCAAAACCGTGACCCTCCGGCAGGCGCGGGATTTTGTCATACAGCGCCAGACACAATGCATCCAAAATTGTGCTTTTACCAGCGCCGGTGTGTCCCGTTATGGCAAATAAACCGGCCTGCGCCAACGGGCCGGAATTTAGCAAAATCTCAAAGGGCTCGGCCAAACTGGCCAGGTTTTTTCCACGAATCGCCAGAATGCGCATTATTCTGCTCCTTGCAGGCTTTCAACCAACTCGTTAAACAATGCATTTATAGCTTCGGGCGCATCCTGGTCATATTTGTTTTGATAGCAGCGCTGGAAAACATCCAGCGGTTGCAGTTCTTCCAGGCGTTCTTCGATATTTATATCCGCCAGACTGCTGTCGCTGCCACTGTAAGCCGTGGATATTTTCAATAAACGCACCGGCAGTTTGGCGATGATGCCCTCAATTTGCTGACGCAAACCGGGCTCAGGTTTTTCCAGCCTGATTCTCAATTCAAGCAGCGGTCTTTGTTCTAGCGGCAAATCGTCGAGGGTCAGGTTTTCCAATTGCCCTATCACCTCTGACAATGCGGCGAAGTCTTTGCCGTTGGGGACTCTGAGTAATTGAACGCTGCGGGGGATTTTGATGACGGCGGGTGCAACGGGCTGACCTATCCGGACATCAACTTGAAGAACCTGATGTAAATAATTAGTTTCATCAAACGACAGCGGAATCGGCGATCCGCTGTAACGAATATGCTCATGCACACCGACCCGCTGCGCCAAATGCAAATGTCCCAAGGCCACATAAGCAATATTCTCAGGAAACAATTCAACCGGCAGCGCATGCTGGTTGCCACCCAATATTTTGCGTTCGCTTAAGTCAGACACCGCACCATTGACCATATAACAATGCCCCGTCAAAATCAGACTTGCATCATTGCCCGCCTGTTGTTCCAGCTGTGCAAACAATTCCGCATACCGCGCTTTCATGCCGGCGATTAAGGGATCCTGGTCTTGCTCGCCTGGCTGTTCTGTAGAATTTGCACACTCCCTGGGAGTCGGTCGCATCGGCTCCCTACCGATTGCGACACTTCTGACCTCCATGGAAGGAGGGGATGCCGAGGACTGCCGGGAGCAGTCTCGGCCACCATCCCTGGCGGCCGGCAAATCGGCATTACGCAAAAACGGCATGGCGCCGCACCACGCTTCAATCTCGCCCGCCGCATTGGTCAGCGGCACCAACAAACGCTGCCAAGCAATGCTGCCCCGCTCGTCCAGCGGCAAGCCGCCGACCACAGTCACGCCCAGGGCATTGAGAATGGGCGACGGCGCATCCAGCCGTGACGCAGAATCGTGATTGCCGCCGATCAGCACAATATCAAGCTGCGGCTGCTGCAGCTTGGCTTTAACCAGAAAACCGTAAAGCTGCGACAGCGCGGCAGAAGAGGGATTTGCCGAATCAAAAATATCACCGGCAACAATCAGCGCGTCGGCCTGTTTATTTTGCAATTCATCCAATAACCAATCCAGAAACTGCTGATGTTCCAAATGCCTCGATACGCCATGTAGATGATGTCCCAGATGCCAGTCTGCGGTATGAAATAGTCTTAACATTTGTTTACCCCTGAAAATAATTTCATCCACGAAACCACAAAAAGCACGAAAATTTCTCAAGAGATACCGAATTGGTATCTATTCAGCGATTTTCGCAAGGTGCTGGATTGTACTGTCATTTCGACCAACGGGAGAAATCTTAAGCGCTGGGGCAAGAGTACAGGCCTCAAGATTCCTCGCTCTGCCGGGAATGACATATGCCGCTGAATAGCTAAATCAATACACCCTTCTGATTTCTTCTGTCTCTTTCGTGCTTTTCGTGGACTAACTGCGGTTTGTTGGTTGAACGGGCACGAGCGCCAATAGCGCGGACTCGACCCAGCCGTAGCCGATTGTTTCCTGCTCAAGCCGCAGGTTCTTGCGTATCCGGTTATCTCGCAAATCATCGTAAAGCGCACTTTCCTCTGCAGTCAACATGGGCAAATCGCGAACTGTCTGTTTCTCTTCCTCGCCCCAGAGTGTTTCAAACGCCAATAAAGTGTTGCGATCCATTAAAAACGATTCGACATGATCGAACTGGCTGCGGAGCTGATTGAGAATCGCGAAGCCGTGGGTGTCAATATCACCCCAATAATGCATGCTGCAACGCGAAAGCCATTCGGCTTTGCGGAACATCTCGAAACCGTAACCCGCACCGAAAATCACCAGACTGTCTTCTACCTGCGGAAAGGCCAGGAAGTTGATCTCGTTTTCGGTAATGAAAACGCGTGAGACCGATGCATCTAGCCGGGCAAAACTTTCGGCATCGAGCGTGATGTCCTGCAGACGATTGCCCGGCAACAGGGCGTGCTCAGCATCGAGAATACGGAAGCGGATGCGCACCGGCTTGTCGAGAAATCCATAACGCTGAGCGAATTGACTCACGCCAACGGCTGCCGGATCAATGCTCTCTGCAGGTAACACGGCATCCAGCAACTCAATCAACACACCGCGATAGCTTTCGATGAACTTGCTGTGTACGCCGGGAATATCCACCTGCCGGAGATACACGCCGGGTCGCGGATGGTTTAACAGCCAGGCCACAATGCCTAACAAGCGGCGCCAGTCATTGGCCAGTTCCAGCCCACGCAGCGGACGCTTCGCCAGCCAGTTCAATAGTTGCGGTTGGCGCTGCCCGGTTAAGTCAATTAGCGAACCAAAACGAGCGGCATCCCGCTGCTTGCCAATCAACGCCAAGGCCTCTTCAAAAGACTCGACCCAGGCCTCGTGGGGTATCGTGTTTGTACCGAACAGGTGGTGTTTGAATTCGCGCATCTGCACCCGGCAATGCGGCATCTGCCGAATTTCACTGATCCAGGCGCGCACTTCGTCAAATCGGCTGGACATCTCGGCAGCCGTAGGCGCCTTAAACACCAATCGTCTCGGGAATAACGACTGGCCACTGATAAGACTAGCCAGCAGTTCCCCCCGATCCCACAGCTTTTGTACCTGGGCGCGCAAGCCGGCCGGCCTGGTCCAGTTCATAACACCAGCCTCGCCTTTTCGGCGCTGTACTCCTCTATCGATAGATTACGCAGTTTGGACTCTTTGCCATTTTCGTTATGGACAAAGCCCACGCTGGAGACGAAAGGCTCGATGATATGGATTTTCTGCAGCGGCGTAACAATCAGCAATTGCAGGTTCAAGCGCTGAAACAGCTTCAGCCCATACTGGGCCGACTCGTCTGAACCTCGACCAAAAGCCTCGTCGATGACTACAAAACGAAACGAGCGCGACCGCACCGCGCCCCATTCCAGACCAAACTGGTAAGCCAGGCTGGCAGCTAAAATCGTGTAGGCCAGCTTCTCTTTTTGACCGCCCGACTTGCCGCCAGAATCCGAGTAATGTTCGTGTTCGCTGTGGTCTTCGCGCCAGCGCTCGCTGGCACCGAAGCTAAACCAGTTGCGCACATCGGTGACTTTGTCTCGCCAGCGCTTATCCTGATCGGATAGTCCCTCGCGTCCGCGCAAACGTTCGATGATGTGTTTGACTTGCAGAAATTTGCTCTCCGAGTATTGCGCATCTTCGGAACCAGTCAGCGTGCCTTCGGTACAGGCGCGCAGTTCGGACTGGAAATCGCGGATGTCGGCATCCGGCGCCGGCTGAACTTCCAGCAGGATATAACGGCCGGGGTTGTAATCGATCTGGGTCAGCGAGTCGTTGATGCGATCGATGCGTTCCTTGATGGTTTCGCGCTCCCGGGCCAGCTGCGACTGAAAGTTAGCCACCTCGCGGATGGTGTTCTCGTTCAGTAATTCCTTAAAGCGGACTTCGAAACGCGGCAAATCATCGGCTTGCAGCTTTTCAAGCATGCTCTGGTATTCGGTCGCCGCTTCGATGGCGACATCGACTTCTTGTGTATCGAGCGGGAAAGCCGAGCAGTAACTGCGCATCGCATCAATGATCTTGTCGCGCAGCCGCTTGAGACGCTGATCTTCCTGGTCTATCCGATCCTGCAACCAATCGCGCAAGTCGCGTTCGCGGTTGTCGCAGGATTCCACCGTCAGTTGATGCTCGCCCAAGGCCTCGCCGCGCATGGATTCCAGGCGTTCTAAGTGGATCGCGTGGATCGCATTGACGGGATCGTCGAGCACAGCCTGAATTTGCTGCAGCAAGGCCTCAGCATCGGTTTTCTTTTGCTCGGTCTTGGAGCGCTTGTCTTTATGCTCTTCGAGCTGTCGCTCCGTATCTGCCAGCGCTTGTACCACACGATTCAATCGCTCAGTGAGTTCTTTAAGCAAATCGGAGGCCGATTCCAACTGCCGTTTTTCCTCGTGTAAACGAGCTATTCCGGTCGCCAGTGGCCGCCAATCGAGTTCGCGAAAATCGCGGTATTCATCCAGTTTGGACAACGTGTCCAATTGGGCTTTGACGGCTTTTTGCGAATGCTCGAGGCCGGCGAGACGGCTGCCCAATTCGGCTAATTCGGTTTCCAATCGTCTGGCGTCACTTTCCAGCGCCGCTATTTTTTCGGTATTGGTCCAGCCCAACACATAGCGGCTACGATCGTCGAGCCGATGACGGTCGTCTTTCTCGTGGCGTTCGCCGGGCGCCTTGATTTGACCGGCGCGGGTAATGGCTTTGGTTTCGCGGCGGAATTGTTCCTGATTTGCGCAACAAGCCACATCGAAGCGATGGGCGATTTCCCGTTCCAGCCACTCGTAAAATGCCGAGTCACGTTTAATCGCTAATTTGTACGCCAGTGAATCGCGATGAAGATTGGGTAATTCGGCGCGGTTACCCGAACGCACCCGAAAATACACGAGCCGTCCCTTGAGATGGGTGCGATCGACCCATTCGGCTACCGCTGCATAATGGGCATCCGGTACCAGCAGCGACAAACCGAAGTTGCGCAACATGCGCTCCACCGCCCCTTCCCAGTCGCGTTCTTCTTCGCGCACCTGAATCAGCTCGCCTGCAAACGGCATCTCGTCTTCAGATAAGGTCAATGCTTGACATAAAGCCCGGCGCAGAGCGATTTGCTGGGCATCGATATTGCTGCGCCGCGCTTTCAGGCTGTCGATCTCGGCTTGCAGGATCCGGTGTTGCTCGCGGTCTTGGGCAAACGCCACTGCAGTCTCGTTCTGTTGGTTTTGCAATTCGGCTTCCCGAGCTTCCGCTTTTTGCAACAATTCGGCAAATTGCCGCTGCTGGGCCAAAAATGCATCGCCATCTTCCGGCGGGCTCAACCCCAGTGCATGCAACAATTGCTCATGGCGTTCGGCCTTGTGTTTGCGCCGCTTCAGTTCATCTTCATGGTGGAGGATGTCTTCACCAATACGGGCGATACGGTCACCGCCGTTTTCGGCGATGCTGCGCCGCAGTTCGCGTTCCTCACGCTGTTGCTGCTGTTTGCGTTCGTCCAGTCGATCCACCTGCGCGTTTTGCCGCGTCATATCTTCGTTCAGCCCATCCAGACGCTTTGCCAGCAACGTCCGTTTTAACCCGGCAAAATAGGCTTTCAACGCTTCCCGGCAGGCGCGCAGCTCGTCTACTTGCGTGATTAGCGATGAATGGCGTTGACAGTCGGCAACCAGCGGCGACAGCAGCTCCACTTGTCGCTTGGCTTTCAGGACGGCCTCATGCGCCCGGTTCAAATCATCGAAGTGAGCAATCAAGGCATTGATACGCGGAGCGATGTCAAAAGGTTCGAGCATGTGGCTGCGCACGAACCCGGTAATGCTTTTAATCTCCTTCATCGAAATGGCTCGATAAAACAGGTCTAATGCCTGTTCGTTTTCAATGCCAAAGCGGCGGCGAAACCAGGCGCCGTAGGGCGGAAAACTGTCGAACAAGTCGGCGCCGGCAAGCTTTAATTTTTTGCGCAAGGCGCTAAGGTCGGAACCGAACTGCGCAAAGTCCGTTGCAATCGATAAATCACGTTCCGCACCGACGAAGAAGCGTGCCGGCTGGCCTTGTGCATCCTTCATCCAGAACACCTGAGCAAGCGTTACCGTTTGATCGTAGCCGGCGTTATGAAAAACACCCAGTATCACCGTATAGTTGTTGTGATCCCGGAGTGCCACCGGCCTGGCGGTGCCGCTGACTTCGTTGCGTTCGGATTTGTAATGCCCGAGCACATAGGAACGCAAGTTACGCTCTGCCGTATCGGCACCCGCCGCTTTGTTGTATGTGATTCGATTGGCCGGGAGCAGTAGCGTGGTCACCGCATCCACCAGCGTCGACTTGCCCGAGCCGATATCGCCGGTGAGCAAGGCATTGTTGCCGTTCGGATTCAGCACCCAGATGCGGCCATCGAAAGTGCCCCAGTTGAACACTTCCAGCCGATGCAAACGAAAACCTGACAGCGCATCATCGTCGACAAAATCCAGGCCCAGTTGCATTTCACTCATCGTCTGTTGCACCTGCGCCGAGGTGTGCCTGATACGCCGCCAGTTGGGCATCGAAATCTGCCAGCCAGTGTGCATCGACAAAGGCCTTGAGGATGCGCCGCACCTCGAATACCGCTGCCTGCCCCGGTTGCGGCGTAATGCTTGTTTTCAGCCGTCTGAGAAAGCCTAACTCCACAATCTTGTTTAAATGGGTTTCAATCTGGTCAATCAAGCGGGCCTCATTACTGGTTTCGGGCAAAAACACGCGAATCAGCTCCACCATTTCATCGCGCGTAAGCACCAGACGGGTATCTCCTTCGCTCGCGTCGAATTCGGCCAGTTTCTTGCGCAGCAGTGCCAGCAGCAAACTCACTGGAAACGACAACGGCCGTCTTGCCACCAGGCGCGGAAGTTTTGCGGAATCGTCTTCGCTTTCCGGCCGCGAGCGCAAAAAGGCATAGCCTTCTGACTCGTCCAGCACCAGTTCCAGCCCCAGCACCGCCACGTAGTCGCGCACCCGGGCTTGCAGGTTGAGCAAGGCGTTCCAAACCTTGGCATCGGCTTCTTGATAGATCACGCCTTTCAGCAAAAAAATGATCAAGGCTGATAAATCAGCCGGTGCCGCAGTGCTTTCAAGTATGGGTTCTGCCATCCTCATCTCACAAAAATCACGCGCGGCAAATGCGCCTGCTTGACATATTTCCGGCCGTCCGGCTCTTTCCGGTGCCAGACGATGGTTTCACACACATTTTCATCGACTACTGCCTTGAAAGGTTCGCCGGCGAGTTGCAGGTAGGCCACCAGCTCTGCCAGGCCGTGCTGCAGCGGCTGCCTATCGCATAGTTCTCGCAGGGTAACTTGCGAACAATCCTGCAAGGTGTGACGGATATGCCTGGCCAATTGTGCGCTATCAATCACCACCTGGGAATATAGCGCAGTCGCATCCAGCGCGACATCGCCTGATTCCAGCTCAATATCGGCAATCAATGGTTTACTGGCAGGCGTGTACAGCGGCCGCTCTATCGGCAGCTCGATGTCTGCTGCCGTATCGGCAATGCTCATTAAATCTCCCGGCGGTGGACAAGCTCTTAATGCCAGCGCTTTGGCTTCGATGCCGTGCAGAATTTCCATGATACGGCGATTCTCCAGCCAGGCCTGATCATCCAGAAAACGCCGCAATTGCTGCGAAAGCTGCGCCACTGTGCGCTGCGTATGCTCTCCGGCTTCCAGCCAGTCGTAATGGACGCGGCGTGTGCGCGCATCGGGATTGAGTTCGGCGACAGCAGGCAGGGCCAGTACCTGGGCAAGCAAACCCGAGAGCTCTTCCTGCCGGCTGCTGGACATCAGAAAATCCCAAAAGGCACGAAAGCTTTTGCCCTGGTCGGAGTCGGCAATGACATCGCGTTCGCCCATAATTTCTTCAAGCAGCGCGCCTTTACCTTTTGAACTGGAGCCTTCCCACAGGGCGATGCGTTCCCGTACCCGTCGATCCAGCCCGCGGAAGTTATGCTCCACCTCGCGAAAATCGCCGAGCAACTCGCGCGCTAATTGCATGAATTGTTGAAAGCGGTCTTTAAGTGCCGTGTCATCCAGCAAAGGCATGTCACCCGCCGCAATGCAGGCGATCTCGGCATCGATTTCGTCGCGCCGTTTGTGCAGCTCGGCAATGCGCAGCTTGGGATCAGTCTCGCTACCCGAACTCATCTGTTTGAGCAGCTCGAACAGCGTAAGCAAGCGCGATTCGGTACCGACAAAACTACGTGCGGTCAGTGTCCCCAGCCAGTTAATTGCCTTCTCGGTGGAGGCCGTCAAGTCAAAATGCGCTTCGTCCGAACCTTGGCGGTAAAACTTGCGCAGCCAGCCCTTGTCGGCGCCAGCCCAATCGTTGAGGTAATCAAGCGCTGATTTGGGAAATGCTTCCGCGCCCAAGCGTTCACGCAGGGCAAACAACTCGTCTTCCAGCGTCTCGGCCAAATCGGCCTGCGCCATCTCGCGCACGTTGGGCTCAATGAACACACGCTGCAGAAAACTCGCAACCAACGGCGCATGATCCGCCATTAACAGTCGCCAGGCCGGATGATTTTGACGCAGCACGTCGAGGGTAGCGTAGTCCAGACTCAATTTGCAGTTCCCGGATCATAAAACAAAGCGGCTCCCCGCTTCGCCTCCTGGGAGCTGCCGTGGGTATTCGCGCAGGAGAGCCGATTAAGATGGGAGGATCTAAGTATTTTTTGCTCTCGCATTGGCATTGAAAGTCAGTTTTTGATTATCACGCTAACATTTTTGCTCACCATGAGCAATGAAAGCCCCTTAAAATCGGACCGATCTCAAGTCAATTCATTGCCTGACATCAATGACTCATGTCAGCTGCGCAACCTATGGGCAAATGCCGGTAATACGACCAGCGTGCAGATTATCGTCAGGCTCAGGCCAATGGACAGCAGTTTGCCCATGCTTGCCAGGCCCAGATGCGGCGTGACAGCCATGCTGACCAGACTGCAGAGCGTGGTCAGCTGGCTGAAGAACAAGCCTCTTGCCGTACTGGTGTGCAGCACACTGCTCTCCTGATCCGGATTCCTTAAGCGATGCATGATATAGATGCCGCCGTCGACACCCAGACCAAACAGCAGCGGGATGATTATGATGTTGGCAAAATTAAACGGATTATTCATCAAGACCGTTGAGGCGGCGGTCAGGATGGCCGTCATCAGCAAGGGCAGAAGGATCAGCAGCGCATCCTTGCTGCTGCGTTGAGTGAGCAGCAAAACCAGGATAATGGCTGCCAGCGCGCTGACCAGCGCCTGTTGAAAGGCTCCCACGATGGCATTGCCCGATTCCAGATAAATAACCGGCAAATCCGTGGCATCGGGCGCCAGCCGCCGGACTTCGGCAATAAAGGCGCGCAGATTTTTATCATCGTTAAGATCCTTGGCGGGCGCGATCATGATCCGGTAAATGCCCCCCTTACTGAGCCAGCGTTCGCTCAAGTCTTCGGGCAGCGCATCGATCGTGACAGGCCCGGCTTGCAGGGCTTTTAACAGCGCGTTCATGGTATCGGGCAGCGTATCCAGCAAACTGAACTGCAGCCTGTCCAGTTTTACCTTTCTGGCCGGCGCGGATTCGGATTGCAGCGCCGTAATAAGCCGCTCCAGATCATCGCGCAGCGGGCGCAAGGTTTCCGCTAGCCCACTGCTTGGTTTGGCGCTTAAATGCTCGTGGATAGCCTGTCTAAATTTTTCCAGCGCTGCCAAGTTGTTGTCGGCGCTATCTTGGTAAACAGGCGGGAACGTCGTCAAGCGGAGCCCCATCACCACGGATAAATCCTCTAAAACGGCCAGTTTGGCTTCCTGATCCTCGGGAATAAAATCGAAAATCGTCAGCGCATTTTCAACCGATTCCAGCTGTTTTAGCTGCTGTGCCATTGCAAGCGCCTCCTCCTTGGTGCTGGCCAGCACCGTTAAGGTCATCGGCGACGTGTCTTTGGTTTTTAGCAATTCCTTGAAGGTGGCGACAGACTCGCTGCCGGGATCGCGCAAATTGATCGGGTTAATGTCGAAGCGGGCCTGCGTCAGCAAGCCGAGGCCCGCAAGTATCAGCGCGAGCGTCGTCCATTTGACAAGCACCGCATGCCGCATCGGAAAGTGGTAAACCCAATCCGGAAATAGACCCTCGGCTGCCGCGGCCGGCGGCGAATACTGCAACGGAAACACTTTCAACAGCGCCGGCAGCGCTGTCAGCGTAATCAGCAGCGATATCAATATACCCACGCCGGCGATGATGCCCAGCTCGGAGACGCCGGTATAGGCCGTCGGGATGAATGCAAAGAACCCCGCCGCCGTGGTAATCGCGCACAGAGCAAGGGAGGGCGCCACTTTGTGCACAGCATCGGTCAGCGCCTGCTGCCGCGGCAATTGCTTTTGTAATAATTCCCGGTAGCGCAGGCATAGTTGAATCGCGTAATCAACGCCGATGCCAATATACAAAGTTGCAAAGGCGACAGAAATGATATTCAGATGCCCGATGGCGAGAGCCGCAAAGCCGGTGGTCAACAGCAAACCCATCACCAGAACGCTGAGCGTGATCAATGTCAACCGTATTGAGCGCAGGCCGATTGATAACGCTAAAACAACCAGAATAAAGGAAAACAGCGCGGCCATTTCGGCGCTGTAGGTCACGCTGACCAGCTCGTCATGCTCCAGCACGACTTCGCCGGTCAAGCGTATTTGAACGCCGGGGAAAGCTTTTTTGGCTGCGTCCACGATAGTGCGCACCGCTACCAGCGGCTTTTCGGCAGGCATCAACCCGTTAAAATCAAGTTGCGGCTTGAGCAGGATAAAGCGCTGGGTACTCAAGAGCTGCGGATCTTCACCCAGCATCATCTGCTGCCAGGACAATTGATACGTTTTGCCTTCCAGCACGGCCCGAACCGCTGTGCGAATTTTAGCCAGCAAGGGATTCAAATCGACCGGCAACTCGCGCGCCTCCGTGGTGATGGCCTGTTCGATAATAGACAGCAAACCCTTCAGGCTGTTGTCCTTGGACAGCGTGCCGATAAAAGGTTGTGCTTCCGCCAACCTGGCGGCCAATTCCTCGAGATCGTCAATGTCTTGATACAGCAGGCCATGCCGTTCGAAAAAATCCCCTTCGCCGGGAATATAGACCGATTGAATCTGCTGCTTTTGATTCCGGAATTGGCCTCCGAGAAAAGCCAGCGCGCGCGTGGTTTGTTCTGGTGTCTGGGCGTCGACAACCACCAATATGGCCTGATCATCCTGCGGAAAGGCCTCAAGGAAGCGTTTTCGATCCTGTTGAAAAGGCAAATCCTCCGATAATATTTTGGTTGTGTCCGTATCAATGCCCAAATGGCCGGCCGCGTAAAACAGGCTGAATCCGCAACTTATGCAAACCAACAAAATCAGCGTCTTCGGATAACGCAATAAGCCGTTTTCCAGAGCGACCAGAAAATGAATGCAAACTTCGGAAATCTTTTTCATGCTTTACCTCTGATTTTGTATTCCATGCAGTGCTTCAAACTACCATCAGCCACCCTCAAGCCCGCCATTTCTTAAAGGGGCACTTTTATGGGTTTGCCACCATCATTCTACGCGCACTTTTAACCCCATTGGTAGTAGCCGGCTACTCGCGTTCATCGCCTGCGTTACTATCGATTACCACAAGCAATCAAACAGGATAGTCATACATGGCGGACTCATGCGGTATGACTGTGAGTTCCTGACCTGCCATGCGTTGTCAGGCAATTCATAAGTTTCCTATGCAAATACTTATCTGTAAAATCTGCCGCTTTATTATTGTCATCGGAGCAACCGCAAAATGGGCAGAGCCTATCAAAACCGTAAAGTGTCTATGGCCAAAACGTCTGATGCCAAGGCAAAGGTCTACAGCAAATATGGCCGTGAAATCTATGTAAGCGCCAAATCGGGAGGCATCGATCCGGCTGGCAATCTAGCCTTGCGAGGCTTGATCGAGCGCGCCAAGAAAGACCAGGTCCCTACCCATGTGATTGAAAAAGCTATCGACAAAGCGAAAGGCGGCGGTGGTGAGGATTTCGCGCCTGCGCGCTACGAAGGCTATGGCCCCGGCGGCTGCATGGTGATAGTCGACTGCCTGACCGATAACCCTAACCGTACTTTTGGCGATGTACGTCTATGTTTTACTAAAACAAAATGTAAAATTGGCACTCAGGGCACGGTCAGCCACATGTTTGACCATGCCGCCATCCTGGCATTTAAACATGCTGACGAGGACGTTGTTCTTGAGGCCTTGCTTTCGGCCGATGTCGATGTGACCGATATTGAAAGCGATGATGGCATAGTCACCGTCTTCACGCCCCAGGCCGACTACTTCAAGGCCAAACAGGCTTTGGCGGATGCTCCGGGTGAGATTGATTTTGAGGTGGACGAGATTCAATTTCTGCCCAAAAGCGTGACCACGATTAGCGGTGATGATATTCCCCTGTTTGAAAAATTTTTGGATATGTTGAACGATCTGGATGATGTGCAGAATGTTTATCATGATGCCGAGTTTTGACAGTAATGTCTGCTTTATCCGCCAGTCAGCTTGCTGTAGGTTTATGCAGTTATACCATTCCGATTTTGGCTGAAGCGTTAATTTAATCAGGAAGCCGGATGCCGGCAATACCCTTCGACAGCAAGGCAAACATGACAACCATTAACAGCATCTGTATCTATTGCGGCTCAAGCCCCGGGCGGATCGAGGCATACGCCTCAGCCGCTTGTTCACTGGCCGAAGCATTGGTCAGCCGGAATATCAGACTGGTGTACGGAGGCGCCAGTATCGGCATCATGGGCAGGGTGGCGGATCAGGTATTGAAGCTGGGCGGCCAAGCCATCGGCGTCATCCCGAAGGCCCTGGCGCATAAAGAAGTCGCGCACCAGCATCTGACTGCATTGCATGTCACCCAATCCATGCATGAGAGGAAGATGCTGATGGCCGAGCTTTCCGATGGCTTCATAGCCCTCCCTGGCGGCATAGGCACGCTTGAGGAATTATTTGAGATGTGGACTTGGGCGCAGCTGGGATTTCACCATAAGCCGTGCGGTCTGCTGAATGTGGCAGGTTATTACGATGCGTTGATCCAGTTCCTGGATCACGTTTTGGCCGAGCAGTTTGTTAAAGAACATCACCGCGCCATGTTGATGGTGGATACAAATCCAGACGCGCTGCTGGAGCGCTATGTCAATTATCAGCCTCCTGCCGTGAAGCACTGGGTTGGCAAAGATGAAACCTGATTGACTAAACAAAGTGGAGCAACATTAAGTTCAGCACTGGAAGTGACCCCCAAATTGCAAATAGGATGGCTTTTAGGGGACAATACCCCGTTGCGCATAGTTTGACTATGCCGTTGATTGACCCCCGTAACACGTCATGCGCTCTCTATAAGAGCCGCACTGCAAGCTTTGGAATATGCCATGAAAAAGACCATGTATGAAAAAATCTGGGACAGCCATCTGGTCGTCGATGCGGCCGGACAGGCGCCTTTGCTGTATGTCGACCGGCATCTGATGCATGAAGTGACCAGTCCGCAGGCCTTTGAAGGACTGCGTTTATCCGGTCGCAAGGTGCGCAATCCGCACAGCATCCTGGCGACGATGGATCACTGCGTACCGACCAAGAATCGCGATCTGCCAATTGCCGATCCGATTGCCAAAAAACAGATCGAAACCATGGCGGAAAACTGCCGGGAAAACGGTCTGAACCTGTATGACATGAAAAACCCCAATAATGGCGTGATTCATGTGGTGGTGCCCGAACATGGTTTCGTGCATCCCGGCATGGTGGTGGTGTGCGGCGACAGCCATACCGCGACGCACGGCGCGTTTGGCGCGCTGGCTTTCGGCATCGGCACCTCCGAAGTCGAGCATGTCATGGCCACGCAAACCCTGCCGCAGAAAAAATCCAAAACCATGCAGATTGTGGTTAATGGCGAGTTATCCAAATACGCCTCTGCCAAGGATATTGCCCTGGCGATCACCGGCAAGATTGGCACGGCGGGCGGCACCGGTTATGTGATCGAATATACCGGCTCGGCGATCAGAGCCTTGTCGATGGAAGGCCGCATGACGCTGTGCAATATGGCGATTGAAGCGGGCGCTCGCGCCGGCCTGGTCGCGCCCGACGAAAAAACCTACGAATATTTGAAAGGCCGCGAGTTTGCACCCTCCGGTCAATACTGGGAGCAGGCTTTGGCTTACTGGAAAACGCTGCCCAGCGACGAAGGTGCGGTATTCGACGCCACTGTCGTGTTGGATGCCGCCGAGATTGCCCCGCAAGTATCCTGGGGCACCTCGCCCGAGCAAGTGGCCGGCGTCGATGGCGTGGTGCCGGCACCGGACAGTTTTACTGATGAAAGCAAACGTAAGGCCTGTGAAAGCGCCCTGGCCTACATGGGCCTGACGCCCAACACCAAAATCACCGACATTCCGGTCGATTTTGTCTTCATTGGTTCCTGCACCAATGGCCGCATCGAAGATATTCGCATCGCCGCCGAAGTGGCGAAAGGCACCAAGGTAGCCAACGGCGTCACCGCGATTGCCGTACCCGGCTCGTATCACGTCAAGCTACAAGCCGAACAGGAAGGCCTGGATAAAATCTTTATCGACGCCGGTTGGGAATGGCGCGATCCGGGCTGCTCCATGTGTCTGGCGATGAATGGCGATGAATTGTCCAAAGGCCAGCGCTGCGCCTCGACCTCAAACCGCAATTTCGAAGGCCGTCAGGGCAAGGGCGGACGCACCCATCTGGTGTCTCCGGCCATGGCCGCAGCCGCAGCAGCCGCTGGCCACTTTGTTGACATTCGTAAGCTATAGGCGACTGTTGAGTTAGGCTCCCTCTCCTGCTGGAGAGGGTTGGGGTGAGGAGAATCAAATAAGCACTGCCTTTTTGATCCCCTCATCCTAACCTTCTCCCGGTGGGAGAAGGAACGGTAAGTGCTTCGCGCTTAATTTGCAAAATCTAACGGAAATATTTATGGAACCGTACAAAAAACACGAAAGCATTGCCGCGTTGATGAACCGCAGCAATGTCGATACCGACCAGATCATCCCCAAGCAGTTCTTGAAAAAAGTGGAACGCAGCGGCTTTGGTCAGCACCTGTTTCACGACTGGCGTTTCAATGACGACGGCAGCGACAACCCGGAATTTGAACTGAACAAGCCCGCTTTCAAGGGTGCCAAGATCCTGGTGGTGGGCGACAACTTCGGCTGCGGCTCATCGCGCGAACACGCGCCCTGGGCGATTGCCGATTATGGTTTCAACACGATTATTTCCACCAGCTATGCCGATATTTTTTATAACAACTGCTTTAAAAACGGCATCCTGGCAATTAAAGTCGAGAAAGATAAACTGGATAAATTGATGAGCGAAATCGCCGCCAACGAAGGCGTGCGCTTTACCGTCGATCTGGAAAACCAACAGGTGATCACCCCCGGCGGCAACGGCTTTAGCTTCGAGATCGATCCTTTTCGCAAAGGCAATCTGCTCAGCGGACTGGACGACATCGGCTTGACCTTAAAGCATGTCGACAAGATCGACCAGTATGAAGTCCAGCATAAGCGGGATTTTCCTTGGTTGTGGGTTTAGAACTCTTTAAATCTGATTGAAAACAATAACAACCTATCCTAAGCAACTTGAGCGTAAAAGAGTTGATATATGGAAACCATATGATCATTCGTTCGGCATCGACAAAATATCCGCTTTATGTAATCTAATTTAGATTAATTGCTCAGAAATAAATCATGCGCTGTATTTGGCTCAAGGTGAAAATCGGAATGGATAAAACACAAAGATGACAAGCTTACAATGTTCTAATGACATCACCTTACAACGGAAGAACAAAATGATGTAATCCCTTCAGCATTTGCAAACGTATCAACTTTGGCTGTTTTTAAAAGTTGTGCGCTACATTGTTACGTAAGATCCCAGGTCGTGTCGAGTCAGTAATACTTCTTGGATCAGCGATTGCTATATGAGCAAAACCGCGTCCCTTTTCCGAAAACTCTACACCGATTTAGCAGCCATTAATCCCAGTACATTTAGCGCCGGGGTGCTCTTTGGGTTTACGCAGTTCAGCCGTCACGGGAAAAGGTCATTTTGATTCCTGGGTTTCTGCAATCCGGCAACTCCCTGCAGGTCGAAAGCGTATTTTTGCGCTTCAGGCTTTAGGCCAATACCTAACAAGCCGCGTAGGCTGCACTGCTCCCGCTGAGTAAAATTAGCGATAGTGTAATAGGAGCTACTGCAAACAAGCTGATGTAGCATGCATCGCGTACCATCTGACTTTTCTTGCTTCATGCTGTTAAACAGCTGAGTAGGTTGGGCAACAATTTTATCGTTGCTCAACATGACGATGTCTAATGATTAAACGGTGGCAGAACCGTAGGTTGAGTGAAAACGAATAACAAATTGATTACTGACAACCAATGGCATCACTAACCTGGCCAAACAACATGGCGTGAAAACCATTGGTTTGTTCAGTTCGCATATGGCGAAGGACGAAGCAAGCGAATACAGCGTGTCCATTTTTCGGCTAGATTGAACAGGGCTGCAGATTTGTTTGATTTATCTGAGCTTTAATGGATTTACAGACTTTGTTCACAGAGTAAATGTGGAATTTAGTGATCTAAAAACAAAGCAGGCTTGTCTTATTATTCGCAGGTATTTATATCAAGCCCTGCCGTTATGCAAGATGACAGTATTTATCTTGAACATATTATCGATGTATTGATGAAAATAAACGGTCCAACTTTGAGAAACATCGGAATTGATTTTGTCGGCGCTCAGCAACTTTGGGATGATCCAGACCTTCTTGAAATACCCGCAAAAACTGTCGATGAACCCCGAGCACTGATCATAGGCATGATTGCTGGAAAGCACTGGTCTGGAGTGATTACATACCGGGAAGGAAACATTAGAATTATTTCTGTGCGTCGATCGCGACAAGAAGAGGTGGAGCTATATGAAGGCTAAAGAGCTAGACCAAAAATTTGATAACGGGGAAGACATCCTGGATTCCTTGGATCTATCTAAAGCTAAAAGAACTATGCAGGATCAAAAAAGGGTTAACGTTGATTTTCCTGCCTGGATGCTTGAGTCATTGGACAAAGAAGCAAGCCGCGTTGGGGTAACACGTCAATCCATCATAAAAGTCTGGTTGGCGGAGCGCCTTGAACAGCTGGCTGCTAACAAAGCATTACAGCGGACAAGCCGCTGAATGCAGCGTTGGGCATCAATTGAGGAGGCGAATAGTAAGCCCTGTAGGGTACGTATCGCGTACCCTCCGGCTGGGTTGATGATCATGTAATGAAAAATAAAATCATTGCATCAGCAAAGAAAAAAATACTTTTCTTGCCTCATGCCGTTAAACAAATGTCTCGGCCGGATAGAATGATTGCAACAGATGATATTAGAGAAGCTATTTTTCTTGGAGAGATCGTCGAAGAATATCCTGAGGATCAAAAAGGTGAAAGTTGTTTGGTTTTTCATACTAAAGATCAGCGTGTTATTCATGTGGTCTGTTCACCCAAATTTGAATATTTAGCGATCATCACAGGGTATTTACCTGCCGCAGACCAATGGTCGTCGGATTTTAAAGTGAGGAAATAAAATGGAGTGCTTTCATTGCAAAGGTAAAATGATTCAAGGTCATTCGCCCTTTAGTGCGGACCGCAATGGTTATCATATTTCATGGGAGGCCATTCCAGCTTGGGTATGCACGCAATGTGGCGAGGCGCTTTTTGAAGAAAATGAAGTGAACCATATTCAAAAAGCCTTACAGAACATTGATTATGAAACTTTGGCCTTAACCCAAAAAACAGCCTAACCAAAAAATCCAATGCTAGAAAGTGAAATACGCTCAGGCACTTGCTTGTGATGAAAACCAATGAATAAGCCGTGTAGGGTACGCATCGCGTACCATTAAAATGTCAATCCATGGCAACCTTAAAAGCAAGCCCTTATACATAAGTCGAAAAAATGCAATAAAATCAATGCTGTTGCCGTTTGGCAACATTGTTGATTTATAAGGGTTTTATGGACTTGTGTATAAGGCTATGCCTTAAAAGGTACGCGATGCGTACCCTACAGGGCTCAATGGCGAAAGACGAGGTCAGCGATAACAGCGATGTGGATTTTTTGGTTGAGCTTGAACAGGGGCGCGATTTGTTTGATTTAGGTGAGTTGTTAATCAATTTACAGGCCCTGTTGCAGCGCAAAGTGGATTTAGTGACTAAAAACAGTCTGCATCCTTGCCTGTATTCGCAGGTTTTAAATGAAGCTCTGCCATTATGAAAGATGGCAGTATTTATAATTGGGGTGAGGTAACGACCCTCGCGTTTTGTCCATTACCTATTTTGAGGTTGCTGTTATGAATCTCCCACAAATTGAATCTGAAGCGCTCTCTCTCCCTGTTCAAGATAGGGCGGCTCTAGTGCAACGGCTTTTATTGAGCTTGGAAGAAGTTTCCGAGTCTGAATTTGAAAGCTTGTGGGCTCAAGAATCAGTGCGTCGTATTGCTGAATTTGATGCAGAAAAAACACAGGCCATCCCGGGCGAAGAAGTTGCAAAGAAGGCGCGTGCGTTATTAGGATGAGTGACTATGGTTTCCTTCTCGAAGCAGAGGCCGAATATTTGGCGGCAGTCCGCTTTTACGAGGAGCAGAGGGCCGGGCTTGGAGATGCGCTTATCTGCGAGTTTGAGCGTGTTATCGAGCTGGTTGTTGAAAAACCTGAAATTTGCCGCTTGGTCCATCCCTCAGGTATTAGGGTCATCAGGCTATCGCGTTTCCCTTATACGGTGTTTTATCGAGTGCTTCTTGGCAATACTATACAAATCACGGCGTTCGCACATCACCGCCGGCGTCCGGGCTATTGGCTCGCAAGGGTGGATTGATGGCAGGTACTCGCCTTTACACCTCTCATAATAAGCCTTCAGAGGTACGCGGCGCGTAACCTGCATCGTTAAATAGCTTAACCGGCCACATTAAAAATACAGTTAACAATCATGTCCACACATTCAAGACACATCCAGCTAATGGACACCACGCTGCGCGATGGCGAGCAAACCCAGGGCGTTGCCTTTACGCCGATGGAAAAAGTCAGCATCGCCAAGGCCTTGTTGCAGTTTTTGCGCGTCGATCGTATCGAGGTGGCGTCGGCCCGGGTTTCGGAAGGCGAGAAGGAAGCCGTCAGCCTGATCAATCAATGGGCGCAGCAGGAAGGTTTTGCCGACCGCGTCGAAGTGCTGGGCTTTGTCGATCATACCCGCAGTGTGGATTGGATCAAATCGACCGGCGGCCGGGTCATCAATCTGTTGGCCAAGGGCAGCGAGAAACACTGCCGCGAACAACTCGGCAAGACGCTTGAGCAACATAGCGCCGATGTCTTGCAAACCATCGCCTATGCCCACGAGCAAGGCCTGAAGATCAATATCTACCTGGAAGACTGGTCGAACGGCTATAAAGACAGCCCCGAGTACGTCTATGGCCTGATGGAGCGATTGCAACACAGCCCGATCAGCCACTTCATGCTGCCGGATACGCTGGGCGTGATGTCGCCGGACGAGGTTCTCATCAGCCTGAGCGATATGTGCCAGCGCTATCCGGAGCTGCAGTTCGACTTTCATCCGCATAACGATTATGGCCTGGCTACAGCCAATGTCATGGCCGCGGTGCGAGCGGGCGTCAGCGCCGTGCATTGCACCATCAACTGCCTGGGTGAGCGCGCCGGCAATGCTTCTCTGGCTGAAGTGGCCGTGGTGCTGCGCGATAAAATGGCGATGGAATTGTCCATCGACGAGAGCCACCTGGTTCGCATCAGCGAGATGGTGGAAAACTTTTCCGGCAAGCGGATTGCTGACAACGCGCCGATCGTCGGTGCCGATGTATTTACCCAGACCGCCGGCATCCATGCCGATGGCGACCAAAAGGGCGGCCTGTATAAAACCCGGCTGGGTCCGGAGCGCTTTTCGCGCATCCGCAGCTATGCGCTGGGCAAAATGAGCGGCAAGGCCTCGCTGAAAAAAAACCTGGAACTGCTCGAGCTGGACCTTTCCGAAGAGGATCAAAAGAAAGTCCTGGCGCGTATCGTCAGTATCGGCGATTCCAAGCAGACCATCACCACCGACGACTTGCCGTTCATTATTGCCGATGTATTGGAAAGCAAAAGTTATCAGCACATCAAATTGCTGGCCTGTTCCATCAACAGCGGCCTGGATCTGCCCTCCACGGTCAGCCTGCGCGTCGATGTCAAAGGCGACAAACACCAGGCCACCGGCGCCGGCAGCGGCGGTTTCGATGCGTTTATTGAGGCTATCGGCAAGGTGCTCGTGAATTATGACTACAGATTGCCCGCCCTGGCCGATTTTGAAATCCGCATCCCCAAAGGCGGCCACACCAGCGCCCTGACCGAGTGTGTTATTACCTGGAATTGCGGCAATGAAATACGCAAAACCCGCGGCGTCCACGTCAATCAGGTATTTTCGGGCATTATGGCCACAATCAAATTGATCAACATCCAGTTGCACGAAATGGCGGCAGCCACGGCAACACCTTCAGTCATTTCCAACCCACATAAAAGCAAGCAGAAACATGAAGCATTATAAAATCGCAGTATTGGCCGGTGACGGTATCGGCCCTGAAATTACCCAAGAAGCCCTCAAAGTTCTCAAGGTCATCGAAGAGCGCAATGATGTCAAGTTCGAGCTCATGCCCGCCGCGTTTGGCGCGTGCGCGTATTTTGAATTTGGCGCAGCCTTCCCCAAAGAAACCAAAGCCATCTGCGATGAGGCCGACGCGATTTTGAAAGGCCCCATCGGCTTGAGCCACGAAGACTCGAAAAGAATTCCTATCGACGAGCAGCCCGAACGCGGCGCGCTATTGCCGCTGCGCCGCCGTTACAACACCTATGCCAACTTCCGCCCGGTTTCGCTGCCGAAATCCTTGGCGCATTTTTCACCGCTGAAGCCGGAAATCATCGGCGAAGGCATCGATTTGGTCATCGTCCGCGAACTGGTGGGCGGCCTGTATTTCGGCGAGAAAGAAATGGGCGTCAACGCTGCAGGTTTGCGCTATGTCCGGGAAACCCTGGAATATGATGAGGCGCAAATTCATCAAATCATGCAGCAAGCCTTTAAACTGGCCCGTAAACGCCGGAAATTGCTGCACAACATTCATAAGAGCAACGTGCTGAAATCCAGCGTGTTGTGGAATGAGGTGATGGAAGAAGTCGCCAAAGAATATCCCGATGTGCAAGTGGTCAACATGCTGGTCGATGCGGCCGCTACTGCCCTGTGCCTGAAACCGACCCAGTTTGATGTGATGGTGATGGAAAACATGTTTGGCGATATTCTCAGCGACCAGGGCGGCGGCATTTTGGGTTCTCTGGGCCTGATGCCTTCAGCCTGTATCGGTCCTGACAAAGCCTACTACGAGCCATCGCACGGTTCGGCGCCGGATATTGCCGGCAAAAACATCGCCAATCCGTATTCCATGATCGGCTCGGTGGCGATGATGCTGGAAAACAGCTTCGACATGGAAGCGGAAGCCAAAAATGTCTGGGCGGCGATGCAGGGCGTGTTTGCCGACGGCTATTCCACCGCCGATTTGTCCAAGCCCGGCAGCGGCGTGACGATGATCAGCACCGAGCAGTTTGGCGACAAAGTGGTTGAAAAGCTGCGGCAAATGCCCAAGGTTTAACGCTAAAAAACCATTTGCTCCACGAAAAACACAAAAAGCACGAAATAAGTTGAACCAGTGTAGGTGTGAATTTATTCGCACAGTGCGGATAAATCCGCACCTACGCAAAAAATTGTTTCTCAGAGTTGCCCCAGTTATTTGCTACGCGTTCCTAAATCAACGCAACATTCTGATTTCTTTCGTGCTTTTCGTGGACTAACTGCGGTTTTTAGGTTCAAGGATGGTGTTTTTCGCATAAAACCAGCTCAAGCATCGGCACTTCCCACTGCCCGGTTTGACATCTGGAAACATATGCTTCCTCGTTATCCTCGCGGTATCGTCTGATCATGGCCAGCACGGTGACCGATTCGATGAGCTCTAATTTTGTCAGCCATTCCTGATGTGCCTGGCTGGATAAGCGGGCTACGATGACCTCATCCTGTTTCAGAACGACTTTGCCGTGCTTGTTTTCCAGCGCTAGCGAAGTCCCGGGCACCAGCCTGCCGAGCTGTTGGTGTATCGGATGAGCCGCGTTAAAACGTCCAGCAAAACTGAGATCAAAATCCTGCAGTCCCAGTACCCTATAGTGTTTATTAATAGTGGTTGTATCGGCTGGCAGCTGGATCGCTGCCTGCCGGTGCAACAGATGGTCGCCTGCGATTTCCTGCAGGAACGGATTGTTTTGATCCTGGCGGCCCATTAAACACAGGGTTTCTTTTGCCCGGGTCATGCCCACATAAAACAAGCGCCGCTGTTCTTCCAGGGACTGTATTGTCCAGCCGCCATCAAGCATGAACAGATGCGCAAACTCCATGCCTTTTACCGAATGGATGGTGCCGAGAAAAACGCCTCGCCCCAACCTTCTGTCCCTACGTTGCTCGGCCAGCGTTTCATAAAGAAACTCCAGCGTTTGCTGACTGGAGACCTCGGCATCATCAGTCTCTCGTTGCCAATCCCGCATCAGCTCTTTCAATTGCACAGCCCAGGGATTTTGGCTGTCATGAGCATATTTTGCATCCAGATAACTCAGCCAGTCACTGGCCTTGCTGATGGACTTCGCGCTTTGCCGGATGGCATCCAGCAAATCGGCATTTTCCCTGATGCGAAACGGCGGCGGTTGCCGGTCAGGCGGCAGCATGATGCTGATGGGAATGCCCCGCTCGGCCAGCAAGGCTCTGACTGGACTAAGCAATCGCCATTCTTTCGCCAAGATGGCGCAGTGCGGCCAGTCCAGGCGGCTGTCCAGTTGCCGTAAACGCAGCAACTCTTCAACCGTAGCCAAAGCCTGCACCTGTTCAGTGGCGGCGCTGATGTGCTGCACGCGGCCTTTGGCCAGCGTATCCAGTTTCTGCCAGCGGCCTCCGGGTTCCAGCGTTTTTCTGCCCTGATTGATACGGATCGGATGCTGCTGTTTCATCCGGTCGTGATTGTGCTGAATCAGTTGATTGGCAGCGGCAATGATATACGCGCTGGAACGGTAATTTTCCACCAGATAGTGCTCACGGGCTTGATAGTCATCCTTGAACTGCTTGATAAAACTGACGTTGGCGCCGCGAAACTGGTAAATATTCTGGTCATCATCGCCTACCGCCAAAATGGTCAGCTTGTTCTCTTCATCCTGAGTGCGCCCGGCGAGCGCTGAAATTAATTGATACTGGCCGGCATCGATATCCTGATATTCATCCACAAGCATAAATCGATAACCGGCTAACAAACGATCTCTGGTTTCATCAACATCAACGCCCAGCAATGGCTTGTCGCCGCGCAATAATTCGGTCGCTTCCTTGATCAGTTCGGCAAAATGCTGATTTTGACTTTCAGCCGAAGGCTCCCGAGTGGTCATGGCATGGCCGGTCAATCGCAAACTGAGTCCATGATAGGTCTGAATGGTAATGCCTTTGGCATCATCGCCCACCAAATCAATCAGTCTGCGCCTTAGTTCGGTCACTGCATTGCGATTAAAGCACAACACCAAAATGCTGCGCGCGGGCACACGTTTAACCCGCAACAGATAGGCGCAGCGATGCACCACCACGCGCGTTTTACCGGAACCTGGCCCCGCCAAAATCAGTAGACTGTCATCTTCGGGACTGGCGACCAGGGCCATTTGCTCCGGGTTTTGCAAATCACCGACGATACGCTGGAAAGACTGCTGACTGGTTGCCCGCTCAAGCACTTCCTTGCGGCCGGAAAAATAGTGTTTAACAAATTCGGTTTTATCCATGGAAAAATAAGCCACCACAAAGGCCAGTGCCTGACTTATCTTGTCCAGACCTTGTCTGGCATATTCATTGATGACATGAACCTGAAAAATCCGTTCGCTGTAATGCTGCGATAAGGGTTCATAATCGCCTTTGCCATAACGGCGGCTTCTGGCTTCGGGTAAAACCTGAATGGTCATGGCCTGACGGAAAACGGCCAGGCCTTGTTGCAGGGTGATGATTTTCTGTTCGTGCAGAAAGTTTAATGCTCGCTCGACGGCCGCCAGAGGATCTTTGACTTCGGCGGCGGCCACCAGATCCTGTTTCAGTGCCTTCAGCAAATCTTCAGCGGAAAATTCGACCAGCAAATCGGCGGAGCCGCCGGTACTCTCCGGAATTCTCTGAATAATGCCATCCAAAATAATTTTGGCAATCGCCTGTCTTTTTTCCGCGGTGGCGATGAGCGCCGGCCAGCCCCGGTTGAGCTTGACCGCATAGTGATCCAGGCCCCTGTGCCTGAGCGTCATACTGCCTTTGTTGCCGGCCAGGCCCAGGCCGTCTTTAGCCAGACTGCCCAGCAACAGACGCAAAACTTCAGGATTGCTGTTGGCGTGTCCGGCATCCAGCACACGCTGGTTGACATGGCGCAATGACAGGGTTTGCCATTCCTCAGTACTCGCATCGGGCGCTTGTTCCTGCAACTCTTTCAGCAGGATGCGTTCCAGACTGCATATTTTTTCCAGCATGGCGATTGATGAATTGGCCACTTTATAGCGAATATAAGCCGTTAACAGCAGACTCTTTTGAATGAGCCCGGCTCCAGCCATATCGTACAAAGTCCGAATCACGCGTTGGCTTGCTGTTTCCTGAGCTTTACCGGCTTTTTGTTCGGCTTCATCATCGGCAAATGCGCCTGCTTGAGCCAGTTCATCGGCACTGAATCCTTCATTACTATCGGCATTAAAGAGTGCTTCCAGAATACTGAGCCAGCGTTTCTGTTGCCTTTGTGAGAGCCCCAGTTTTTCAACTTTCGCTTTGGCCTCATCCAGATTTTTAACCAGCGGACGGCCCTGGAAAACCTGAGTTCTGTTTTCATTACGCTCAATAAATCCGGCTCGCTCCAGCCATGAAACCGCGGTTTTTACCTTGGTATCCGCACTGGTATCGGTATTATCAAAAGAGGTTTCAACACTGTCATCCATTAACAGCTCGCCGGTGGTCAGGACCACATTACCGTTTTTATCTTTTCTGGCTTTACGCAAGCCCCGCAAAATCTGGGCAATGTCGCGCTGGTTGATTTGCGAGGAGGCCGACAATTTAAACTGGGTATCGATATCGTTTTCGTCAAATAACAGCACGCATTCGGCATCCTGCTGATCGCGGCCGGCCCGCCCTGCTTCCTGCAGATAGTTTTCGATGGAACCGGGAATATCGGCGTGAATGACCAAGCGCACATTGTCCTTATCGATGCCCATGCCAAAGGCATTGGTTGCCGTGATAATGCGGGTCGTGCCGTTAATGAAGTTTTCCTGGATATGATTTTTTTCCGCCGCATCTTTGCCGGCATGAAACGCTTCAACCGGCCAGTTCTGTTGCTGCAAGTAGTCGGCGACTTGCTCGGTATGACTGCGCTTGGCGCAATAAATAATGGCGCTGCCGGCATCGTCTTGATCCGGCAAGCGTTCATGTAACAAGCTGTTGATACGCGCGTATTTATCCGCCGCATTGACCGTCTGCACCTCAAATTGCAGATTGTTTCTTTCTACGCCGCCTTCGAATACCGCCAATTCCTGGCCCAGATTGGCGCGAAAATAATCAATAATTTCATCTTTGACATCCTGCTTGGCGGTCGCCGTAAAACACTGCACCGGCGGCAGCAAGGCTTTTTGCTTTTGTGAAAATTCCTTGATGAAGCGCGCCACATAGAGATAATCGGGCCTGAAATCATGACCCCATTTGGATAAACAATGCGCCTCGTCAAATACCCAGCAACCGATTTCCCTATGTTCAATGGCTTTTTGAAAACTCTGATTGCGCAGCTGTTCCGGCGACACATACAGCAGGGCAATATCGCCCATTTGTATCCCCTGCAGCACCTCACCGCGCTCCGGGGCGGTTAACATACCGTATAAGGCCGCGGCATTGGGCGCGCCGGTTTTATTACGCAAATTATCGACCTGATCTTTCATGAGCGCCTGCAGCGGTGAAACCACTATCGTCAATACACCCCGGCGCTGATAGCGCACCAGGGCTGGCAACTGGAAACACAGTGATTTGCCGCCGCCGGTCGGCAATATTGCAAACAGCGGCCTGTCACACATAGCCGTTTGCACGATGGCTTGCTGTAAACTGCCGCCATCAGCCGCCGCAGGTTTCGGCCTGAACGCAGAAAAGCCAAAATAGCGCTCCAGCTGTTTAACCGGATCATGGGTTTGCTCACAATACAAACAGCCGGGTTTGTTGCAGGGAATATCTCTCAATTGCGCCAGTGCCGGCGCCACATCCTGAAATTGTTGTCGCACCCACGGCGGCAACACCGAATTACCGCCCGCTACCCGTAACCAGGCGAGGCAATAAGCCAAGGCGGGGCGCAATCTGGGATCA
The DNA here is from genome assembly GCA_963848675.1 of uncultured Gammaproteobacteria bacterium. Taxonomy (GTDB): domain Bacteria; phylum Pseudomonadota; class Gammaproteobacteria; order Methylococcales; family Methylomonadaceae; genus CAWKEY01. Next base: position 24,849 of record CAWKEY010000015.1, on the reverse strand, counting down.
GGCAAATATGACAAAATGACTTTATTAAATGCAGTCGAACAAACTTTATCCTGTGTCAAGCGCTTGAATATATCGAAAGCCTTTGATGCGCCAATCGCTTCTGCGCCCATCGCCGCTAAGGCCTGTTGCAGCCCGGCAAACTGGGGATTGTCTGAGCAGGCATAGTGATAAAAGGACAGCACACCGCAATCGGCATGCTGTTCCTGCAAGGCCAGCCACTGATCCTGAAAAAGACAGTCCGCCAGACGCGCATCGGCCAATGGATCATTTAAGCTATCACGCACCAGCTTGTAATTTTTAACCAAGCGGTGATAGGGGTTTTCTGGAAATGCAAGGGGAGACAGGAACAGCGTATCAATGACCGGCCTGGACAGAAAAGCCAGATCGGGCGCTATAGCCCGGCAAACAGGAAGATCATGGCAGAGGAGATTGTGGCCCAGAAGAGAAGTTGCGTCACTGGCAAAACCATCAAACTCACGCAGAACCTTGCGGATATCGAACGGGGCTTTGCGCTGAAAGGTCTGGCCATTGAAAGTTGCACCTACGGCAAAGATTTCCCCGTTCTCGTTGGTTTCCAAGTCCAGGCTGCAACAGTTTTGTTGAAAAGCAATGCCATCCATTGAGTCAGTCATTAATTTTGTCTTGATGGATGATACAAGCCCGTTTTCAAAGTCATCTGCCTGAGCACAACCTCTTTCATCCCAGGTTTTCTCATGCCGCTTGACTGAAACCGGGTAAGGCAAAGTCCCAGGCTATTTGACTAACGAAGGCTTTCCGGCATGGCATCGAGTCATCGCGTACTCAAGTTGCATAACCCTTGTACCGTGAAAGTGACTACAAAGCTCGTGGGAGCGGCGTCTACGCTGCGCTAATCGCGTCGAGGGCGCCGCTCCTACAAACGGCTTTCATTTTCCGGACTGATGAAACCATCCTCATGATTGCTGGGTATGCAACGAAGGAAGCAGCGCTTGTCCTGAGCGAAGCCGGCTGCTCAAAACAAGCTTTCGCAAGAATAGCAATTCCCTTCATTGATTGGCGCTGATAGGAGATTTTTATTCTTCAGTCCATTTGGCCGCAAGTTGTGCCGAGAACTGACCAAAATAGGTGCCCACCACAATTGAGATGGATATTACCAATAATGGATTGCTCAAAGAAACGCTCAACAGAACATCTTGAGTTAACTTGTCAGGGGTTTGCAATAAATAGGCGAAAGTGGATGAATAGCCCAATACGCTGGCAGGAATGGTCGCCAGTTGCGGAATGTTTGCCGCAAGACACATTACCGTCACTGCAACAGCCACAGTAATAGCCGCCATCACAGAAAAGCCAGGTGCCGCTTCAGGTGAAATTTCAGTCAGCAAAATGGCAGTAATCCAAGCCATAACGACGCCAAAAATCCCGCATACGATGGTGTTTACCAAGGCTTCCTTGTTAGCCCCCAGAAAAAAGTAAGCTGCCCATGCAATGGTTGCTGCCCATATAAAAAAGATACCGCTGGCGGGCCCTACCGCCAAAAACGTTGCGACTCCAGCCAAAATGCCAATGCTTAAAGAGAGTGCTGTAAGTTTGTCCATTATTTATCTCGAAAATATCACCTCAATTATAATGTTTAGCTAGATTTCACATTGAGGTGGTTCTACAAAATCTAACGCATAAGGGTAATCAGGCTGCCGGAACAAGCCTGATTGTCTCGAATGGTAGCAGAGTTTAGAAACAAGAAAAATATTTACCCTCTTCCAGCGTGAATTGATGTGCTGAATATCCTCGTCGCAGTTACAATCAACGCGGTCAGATGCATGGTGAACCTCGTTGTAGCGCAATACGCTTTCACTACTGCGCCCTACACATATCGCCAACATTGCTGCTCTCATCGGTTTCCAAGTCCAGGCCGCAACAGTTATTTTGAAAGGTTTTGCCATCCATTAAGCTAGGCTCGCTCATCCCAGGCCTTGTCCATGCGTTTGGCTGAAACCGGGTAAGCGGTTTTAAGCTGCTGGGCAAACAGGGAAACCCTGAATTCTTCGAGCATCCAGCGGTACGGATCCAGTTCCGGAATAATGATTCCCTTTTTGGCTTTTTTCTCGACGTCTTTCCAGTAGCGCGTACTGTAGCGGTTGACGTCCTGGACTTTCTGCGGCGTGTTATCGCGTTTTTCCAGCCGATAGGCGACGGCCTTCAAATAACGCGGCAGGGCTTTCAGTTGCGGGTAAGGCGTGTTGCGGATGAAGCCGGCATAAATCAGCAAATTCAGCTGATCGTTGATGTCCTGCGCCAAGGCATCGTTGCTGTTCAAACGTTTGAGCTGGGTTTTGATCTGGTTGTATTGCTCCATGATGTCCACAACGAGCTTGCCGGCCTCATTGGCAAGACTCAGCAGCTCGCCTTTGTGTTGCTGCATACTCTGTTCGAAAGCCTGCTGGGTCCGAATCGTGCGACCTTCGACAAATACCGTGTACAGGATCAGATACAGCAGGTCGTCCTGATAAGCGGCCTTAAAGTTGTACGTGACGATGGGGTGTTTTGGCAACTGGTTGTAGCTGAGTTCGACACCGGCCGAACGTGGCAGGTTTTTTAACAGATAGGTGCAGTCCTTGCGCAGTTGCAGCTGAAACAGACGCAGGAGTCCGGCCTGATGCTGAAGCGAGGCCTTTTGTCCGGTATCAAAAATGCGTACGCCGACGGCATCGCCTTCATCAATAATGGCCGGGAAACCGATAAACGCCTGCCCTTTTTGCATGAACTCATAGCTTTCCGGCAGATCATCGAATGCCCACTGAATGCAGCCGGTGTAATTCAGCTCATCGGCAGCCAGCTGGTCGAAACTGTCGCCGGCCTTAACGGCGTATTGGCTCTGCAGCTTTTTTAAATCGCGGCCGTAATCGAGCAGTTTGTCCTGGTCATCGATGACTCTGAAATTCATTTTCAGATGATCGCTTAAAGCATCGGGGTTCCAGGCATTCAACGGAACCGCTTCACCGGTCAGTTTTCTGAGCCGGTTGCTCAACCATTCGTACAAGGAGCCTTTAAAATCGGGCTCTATTTCAAGACACTGCTTGACCGTTTCCGGCACCGGCACGAAGTGTTTTCTGATTTGCTTGGGCAGCGATTTAATCAGGGCGGCCAGTTTTTCTTCGAGCATTCCGGGCACCAGCCAGTCAAAAGGCGCCGGCGAGAGCTGGTTGAGTTGATGCACGGGAATGATCGCGGTAACGCCGTCTTCATCATGGCCTGGTTCAAATCGATATTGCAGGGCAATGCTCAGGTTGCCTACTTTCTTGCTGTCCGGGAAATCCCATTCATTAATCTGGTTATCCTGCGCGCGGGTCAAATCGGCCTTGGTCAGAAACAGGATGTTGGGATTTTCCTTTTCGGCGGTTTTACGCCATTTATCCAAAGTAATACCGCTGACGACCTCGGGCGGCAGTTTTTGATCGTAAAACTGATAAAGCCATTCTTCATCTTCAATCAGATCCACCCGGCGGCCCTTGTGCTGGATATAACCGACTTCTTCGAGCAATTGCTGGTTGGCCACAAAAAACGGCGCGCGGGTATGGTAGTCCTGATCAACCAGCGCCGAGCGGATAAAGATTTCCCGTGCCGCTTTCGGGTCAACGTTTTCGTAAGGCACTTTACGTCCGGCTTGCAGCGTCAGTCCGAACAGCAAGGTGCGCTCATAGATGGCACTCCGCCCGGCATTCTTTTCCCAGTGCGGATCAAAATAATTGCGCTTGATTAAATGCTCTGCGCACTGCTCTATCCATTCCGGTTCAATTTTGGCGACATTGCGTGCATACACCTTGCTGGTTTCAACCTGTTCGGCGGCCATGATCCACTTGGGCTTGGCTTTATGCTGACCGGAGCCGGGGAAAATAAAAAACTTCAGCCCGCGCGCGCCCAGATATTCGTATTGCTCATGCCGGAAGCCGATATTGGATAACAAACCCGGCAATAAGGCGCGATGAATTTCTTCATAACTGGCTTCGACCATGTTCGGCTTCATTTTTAATTCGCCCTTAACCACCTGCATGATCTGCGCGTGTATGTCGAACCATTCGCGCATGCGCAGATACGACAGAAAGTTATCGCTGCAATATTTGCGCAGTTTGCTGTTGGACAGATGCTTTTTCTGCTCTTCGAAGCTATTCCAGATATTCAGCAGGGTTAAAAAATCCGAATCTTCTTTTCTGAAAGCGGCATGTTTGGCATCGGCCTGCGGCATTTTGTCGGCAGGCTTTTCGCGCGGATCCTGTACGCTTAAAGCGGACACAATAATCGCCACTTCCGTTAAACAATGCTGTTTTTCGGCCGCCAGCAGCATTCTTCCGAGTTTCGGATCGGTCGGAAATTTGGCCAGCTGTCTGCCGATTTCGGTCAGTTTGCCCTGCTTGTCCAAGGCATTGACTTCATGCAAGGAACTCTTGCCGTCCCGGATCATTTTGTCTTCAGGCGCCTCGACAAACGGGAAGTCTTCAATATCGCCGAGATTCAAGGTCGTCATCTGCAAAATAACCGACGACAGATTGGTGCGCATGATTTCCGGCTCGGTAAATTCCGGCCGGGCCCGATAATCGTCATGCGAATACAGCCGTATGCAGATGCCTTCGGCGACACGTCCGCAGCGCCCTGCCCTTTGATTGGCGCTGGCCTGGGAAATCTTTTCAATCGGCAAACGCTGAATTTTACTGCGATGACTGTAGCGGCTGATGCGGGCGTGGCCGGTGTCAATGACGCTACGGATGCCGGGCACGGTTAACGATGTTTCTGCGACATTGGTAGCCAGAATTATGCGTATCTTGCCGCCCTTGGGCTTGAACACCCGCTCCTGCTCGCTGACGCTGAGTTTTGAATACAGCGGCAGGATTTCATACTGGGTCGGGTGATGTTTTTTTAAGGAATCGGTGGTTTCCCTGATTTCGCGCTCGCCACTCAGGAAAATCAGAATATCGCCGCGTAAATCCCGGTACAACTCATCAACGGCATCGAGTATGGCGTTTTGCAGATCGTCACTGGTTTCATCACGGGCTGTCCATGCCCGTGCCCCTTCGGGCGCTACGCGTGCCAATCCGCTCCCAGCGGATTGGTCATCTGCTTCCTCCTCCTTCTGCTGGACGGGCCGGTAACGCATTTCCACCGGATAGGTGCGACCTGAAACCTCGATAATCGGCGCGTCATTGAAATGCGTGGAAAAACGCTGCGGATCAATGGTCGCCGAGGTAATAATCAGTTTTAAATCGGGGCGTTTGGGCAGCAGCCACTTCAGGTAGCCCAACAAAAAATCGATATTTAAACTGCGCTCATGCGCCTCATCAATAATGATGGTGTCGTATTGCGTCAGATACGGATCGTTTTGCGACTCGGCCAGTAAAATGCCGTCGGTCATTAACTTTACCAGTGACTCGGCGTGGGTTTTATCATTAAAACGGATTTTGTAACCGACCGACTTGCCGATCGACTCACCGAGTTCTTCTGCGATGCGGTCGGCCACCGTGCGCGCGGCAATCCGCCTTGGCTGGGTGTGCCCAATAAAACCCGCTGCGCCGCGGCCTATGGACAAGCAAATCTTGGGTAATTGCGTGGTCTTTCCTGAACCGGTTTCACCGCAGACGATCACCACTTGATGGGCTTTTATCAGGGCAGCGATGTCATCTTTTTTGCCTGTGACCGGCAAATCGGGAAATTGAATGGCGGGGATACTGGCCAGACGTCTGCTCCGCAACGCCCATGATCTTTCCATACGGATTTTCAGCGTGTTGAGCTGCTCAAGCGGATTTTTGCCTTTTTGAGTGTCGCTGCGCAACCTGTCCAGTTGCCGTTTGAAGCTGTGCCGGTCCTGATTGAGACAATCAGGTAATTGCGCAGTAAGTTGTTTGATTAGATCGAGGGTGGACATCCAGAACAGCCAGAACAAATAAACGCATTATACGTTAAGTTCCGGCTGTAGCGTTTTGTTGGACGTTGGCAATCGCGGCTAAAGCCGCTTCCATAACTGTGTCAGATCGGCTTACTTTCCTTTGACTTTTGGAATCACACCACAGGCAATGCGCGCACCGCCGCCGCCCAAGGGTAGCGGCTGATCAGAATAATTATCACCTTTTTCATGAATAACCAGGGATCTGACCTGCACATCAGTCAATTTAAGGCGTGGCGCCAGTTGCGCCTGACCAGCTCTACCTTCTGAATTGGCGTACAGCGCGGGCAAATCACCCAAATGGCCTTCGCCCCATGGCCCGTGCTGCTTGGTGTTAAAAGGATCATAATGCCCGCCGGCCGCAAGTCCCGCCACTATTTTGCCGTCCTTTTCACCGGGCTCGCAGCTTGGGTTTTCATGCACATGAAAGCCGTGCATGCCGGCCGGCAAATCACTCAGCGCTGGTGTAAACACTAACCCGTACTTGGACTCACTGATGGTGATTTGACCAATCGGCTTGTCAACGCCAGTTTCGGTAATCAAGTTCATGGGGACGATGATATCAGCCTGCGCCCATGACGATGAGGATAACGCGACTAGCAGGAAGGATAACGATTTTTTACATTTCATGGTTTTACCTTTTGTGATTAAGTGTTGATTGGGGTTCAGTACTTCAAAAACGCCCACCCCAGTGCTTATTCATACAACCAAAAGCCCACGATTCATAACTGGGCATGTTAATAAACAGCATCAAGTGTTGTCCAGGCTAAGCTATTTTGTCATAAAACCCTGACTTTTCTTTAATAGTTGAGTCATGGCTTCTGCTGTCAAAGGGCGACTAAAGTAATAGCCTTGGACGATGTCACACTGCTTGTTCTTCAGAAATTCAAGCTGATCGAAATGCTCAACACCCTCGGCAACCACTTTCATGTCCATATTGTGCGCCAGCGCAATTAATGATTTAGCAATGCTGGCATCGTTCCTGCTGGTTGTGATGTGGTTAATGAAGGATTTGTCGATTTTTAGCTGATCGATAGGAAAGCGTGTCAGAAAGCTGAGAGAAGAATATCCTGTACCAAAATCATCAATCGCAATGCTTACCCCTAACGATTTGATAGCAGCTAACATTTCTGCAATCTGGTCAACATCTTTAATCATTAGCGATTCTGTAATTTCCAGATCCAGATAGCAGGGATTTAATTGATTATCTTGTATTGACCTTTTAATAATATCGCAAAGATCGGTTTGCAAAAATTGTCGTGGAGACAAATTTACAGCAGCGTTGATGTTAGGCAAACCCTGCATTTGCCATTGTGTTAATTGCTGGCAAACTGTTTGCAGAACCCACTCGCCGATCGGATTAATCAGACCAATTTCTTCGGCCAGAGGAATGAATAAATCAGGCAAAATGCAGCCTCTGCTATTGTGATTCCAGCGTAGCAACGCTTCAGCACCTATAATACGGGACGTTTTCAATTCAATTTGGGGTTGATAAAAAACCTCAAAACCACCTTCTTCAAGGGCATAATGCATTTCTTTTTCCAGAATCAGCCGCTGCCGCGCCTTTTTATTGAGACTTCTGGAGAAATAACAAAACTTGTTGCCTCCAGTTTCTTTAGCTCGAAACATTGCAGCGTTGGCACGGGCAATAAGATTTTCTTCCGTTAAGGCATCTTTTGGATAAAGGCTGATACCCATGCTAGAGGTTACAAAAAGCTTTTGCCCGCCAAGGTAAATAGGTTGTGCTAACTGTTCCTGAATTTTTTGCGCTATGAAACTAACAATTTCCTCATTTTCGAGCTGCTCGAGCACAATGACAAATTCGTCGCCACCCCAGCGCGCGACGGAATCATAGTTACGAACAATGGCGCGCATTCGCTGAGCAAGTTCCTTTAAGACCTGATCGCCTATAGCATGCCCCATTCCTTCATTTATTTTTTTAAAGTCATCTAGATCGACAAACAGTACAGCACAGCAGCTACCTTTTCGATTGGATGCATTGATAGCCTGACTCAGACGATCTTCACATAACAGCCTATTGGGCAATTCTGTAATAAGATCGTGCGTTGTCAGATAAGCTAGTTTCTGGTTGATTTGCAGATTCTCGGTGATATCACTTAAAGCGAAAACCATGCCGGAGATACGCTTCGACGCATCTTTGATAGGGTTTGCCCTTATCTGTACCGCGCGCTGTTTTCCTTTAAGATTAGTAATGATGCGAGGAGACCTGGCCCTGATCTCATGACCCTTTGCAAGATGCCGAGCCATTTCCGTGAATTCATCTGTGAGGTCATTGGTATCGCTATTAACAGTAAAGAGTGAATCAATGTGTTGCCCCCGAACTTTATCCAAGGAACAATCGATTAATGTTTCCGCGGAGGGATTCATGTACTTAACAATACCCCGGCTATCAGTGCTGATCACTGCGTCACCGATTGCATGCAGAGCTGCCAGCGCTTTTGCCTTTTCACGAAAGAATAATTGCTTGATGGATTTGAGACTGCGCCAATGATAAATAAGGTAACTGATGAGCAGAGTTAATACAACGGCCGCCTGGTCGTAGCGCAAATAAAATTGGTGCAGCAATAAAATCCCTAATACCACCGTGATTGTTAGCGCCAGCAGCACGACGAGCAACGGATGAAATTTTGTGAGATAGCGAAAACCAGCCAGCGGAAGCGGGGCCAGAAAAACGGTAAGAAACATCCCCCAGACAGGATCAAGTGCGGTGATGGTTCTCTGATTTAGCAAGGCATCCAGAACATGGGCATTAAATTCAACACCCGTCATCAAATGCGCGTTATTCATGACCGGAGTTGCAAAAACCTGCGCCATACCGGCTGCCGCCATACCCACAATCACGTATTTGTCACGCAGCAAGGCCCGTATACCTTCATTGCCTAGTACATCAACATAAGAAAATTGCTGAAAATGTTCTGGACGCCTGACAAAGGGAATGTACACAGGACGTTTCCGTGTCCAATAGGTAGTGGAAGAGAAGTCTTCGGGCAATGGATTTGAATAAGCGGCACTGGCCTCTGCTGATCCCAACTGCATTAATGCCAGTGAAAAAGGCGGCCAGCTTGAACCTTGCAGCCCTGCCTTCAGAAAAATACTGCGGGCAACACCATCGGTATCAATCTCTATATCGACATGACCCAATCGACCAGCCGATACCGCCAACTCAGGCCAGGGCTTAGTGATTTTTATGACATCTCCGATGCTGGGCAGCTCCGGCAATACTGGCAATACAACGCGGCCATTCTTCTTAACAGCTTGCACTAACCTGTCATCTGCATTTGGATTTTGAGTGTCAGGTTCAGCAAAAATAATATCAAGCCCAATAGCCTTCGGTTGAGTTATTGTTAATTTATTGATAAATTCAGCATGAACATCCCTCGCCCAAGGCCAGCGACCGATCGCGCTTAGGCTACGCTCATCGATGTTGATTATGACGATATCGTGACTTGATGGCCTGGAAAATGCCTTTAATTCCAGATCGTAAATTTGATTATCCAAGCCAGCCAGCCAATCTTGTTGGTAAAAAAACAACGCCAAAGCCGACAGAATTATTGCTAATAACAGATCGCGAAAAATCAAGTGACTAATGAATTTACGCATATTGCTGTTTCTTAGCAACCACTGCTATAGCGCAATTAATCCGAGTAACGGCAAGGCCATTAGCCACCAATAGTTAAACTGATCGGGGATTTCTATCATCTGAGGTTCGTTATACGGCCCGATAAATCCATCCGGCTCAATGGTTCTGATCCGAATAAAGTATTTACCGCCGGCAGGACGATCTATTTCAAGCTCGGCTTTTTCGATACGTTTGTCGATAAGAGGCGGCGCAAATGAAGATTCTGTGGCTAACTGAAACTGATATTTTTGTCCCGGCAAGCCAGCGCGCCAACGCATCATGATACTTGTATCGGAAACTTCCGGTTCTTCAGCATTCGGTGCGGGCATAACCCGCCTGAAAACCTGAGCATCGCTAAAAGGCCCTTGGCCTTCATCAGTATTGATGGAAGCAACTCGCCAATAATACTGGCCTAGCGTTAGCTTTTTATCGGCAGCATAACTAACATCAACAAGATTAGTATTATCGATAATGATTTTTTTGAATAGCGCGTCCTCTGCTATCTGAATATGATAGTGCTGAACTGATTGTAATTTAGCCCAGCTAAACTGCGGTTGTTCTTGTGGCACGCCGGAGTCAGGTTTGGGCTCCAGTAAAAGTGGCGGTTCCGGTCTGGCATTGACAGTGAAAGCATGCAGGCCATTTTTACCTTCCAGTCCTTGCTGATCAACACCGCGAACCCGTAAATGATAGTGACCATCGGGTAGTTCTGAAATTCTGATTTTATTGCCCTCAAACAACTTATCAAACAGAACATGATCGAAATCAGGATTTTTTGAAAGTTGAATTCGATAACGATTAATCCCTGTTTTTTCTGATAAATTCAAATATAAAGGCAGGCGTTCAAATAGTTCAGGAACAGAGGCCATATCAGGAGCAGGCAATAATTCTATTGGTGCTTTGGGTGGGCTATCCAGGCTTGAAACAGTACCAAACCCCTGAGGGATCAAGCGCGTTTTTCCCCTGCTGGTAACACCTACTGCACCTTCGATAACCTCCGTTCTGGATTCAGCCACAGCCGGTTCTGCACTTACCCGATAATCTGTGCCACGAACCGAGGTAATACCAGCCGGTGTCTTAATTTCAAATCGACTGGCGGCATCTTTTTTGGGTCTTACATGAGTTTCGATGCGGCCTTTTGTTAATTTTAGCAAGGTGCTAGTCACATCAGTTTGAGAATAAATCCCTAGATTAGCCATAATGAGCTGGCTTTGAGGCTGAATCAATAAATTTGAGCCATCGACGAATTCAATAACCGCCGTTGCATCAGCACCCGTATGAATCACGTCCCCTATAAACAGGTAATCACCTACTTTCAGGAATCGGGCTTTGTCATTATCTTCCTCTGTAATTTGCACGGCACCGTTGATGCTATGAATTCGGGCAACAACGGGGAACTTTGCTAACCAGTTTACAGGTATCCTCAGTTTTGTTCCTGGCGGAATATGCAAAGGATCCTGAACATTATTTAAAGCTTGCAGCCTTTTCCAGTAGCTGACGTTCGATAAATAATTTTCAGCAATAGTCCAAATACTGTCGCCCGGTTTAACAGCGTATATCCAGTCACCTGATAGCACCGGACAAGGCGATAGCAATAACAAAGTGGAAACCAGAATGAGGCTGTATTTTTTCGGAAGAATGGATTTCATCAGCTGTCCCTAATTTGCCCGTGATAACGACATAGTAGCAGATAATTTTTCATTCGAGAGCCTAAGCTGGTAGAGACCGGAAAACCAACATTGTTAGTTTAATATCCGGCTGCCAAGGATCAGGGTGCGATTCAAATCACCACCGTTTTGTTCAGCTCAAAACCCGGCACGATTTTCCTGCCGGCATAGCCTCTGGGGTTGCATAAAATTCTGGCACCGGAGATGCGGTAATCCACCGTACTGTGGACATGGCCATGAAACCAGGCGGCAATATCGTATTCATGCAGCAAGGATTTTAAGTCATTACAATACGCCAGTTTTTTCAGGGCATTGGGAGAATCATTCCAGCTCCATAGGGAGGGCGCATGATGAGTAATAACAACTGTCTGACCTGAAAACGGCTTGGCCAGCTCTTTTTCCAGCCATTGTTTTGAAGCCTGATGCAATTGGCTAAAGTCCTGGGTATCAAAACACCTGTCAGACAGATTAATTTTCTTGAAATCGTTTAAGGTTTCGCCCAGCGCCGCTGCTTTTTCATCACCGTCAACATACAGATCCGCCCACATCGTGCTGCCTAAAAAACGCACACCCTGGAAAATAAAGCGGTTGTTATCCAGAAAGCGTACCTGGCTGCCTAAGCACTGCGCGCGGATCATTTCCAGGGTATTGTGGTATTCATGACCATAAAATTCATGATTGCCGGCAACGTAAATAACGGGTTTATTTAACGACTTCAACCAGTCGATGCCTTGATTGTAAATGCCAATATCACCCGCAGCGACAATGATGTCAGCATCATTGACGGGAGCTTCCAGCATGGCAAACTCCAGATGGATATCTGAAAAATAATTTATCTTCACACTAAACTCTACTCAATATATTGTGATAGCGTATAATTTGCGCGTATTCTTTCAGATAACCGAAACCTTTTCCATAAAGATTGTGTATGTCCATTAGCCCTAGAAAAATTACCCAGCAAGTTTTAATCGGCGACGTTAAAGTCGGCGGCGGCGCACCTATTGTCGTTCAGTCGATGACCAACACGGATACCGCCAATGTGTCCGCAACGGTTAACCAAGTCATTGAACTGGCCACGGCAGGCTCTGAAATTGTCCGCATTACGGTTAATTCGGAGGAAGCGGCCAAGGCGGTTGCGGAAATTCGCAATCAACTGGACAAAAAAGGCTGCTCTGTCCCGTTGGTTGGCGATTTTCATTTTAACGGCCATAAACTTCTGGAAAAATATCCCGACTGTGCCGAGGCTTTAGGCAAATACCGCATCAATCCCGGCAACGTGGGCCGCGGCAAAAGCCGTGATCCGCAATTTCAGCAAATGATTGAATTTGCCTGCCAATACGATAAACCGGTGCGCATCGGCGTAAACGGCGGCAGTCTGGATCAGGCAGTATTGACCCGCTTGCTGGATGAAAACAGACTCAAACCGAATCCACAGGAATTACCCGCCATCACCCGTGAAGCCATTATCATCTCGGCCCTGGAAAGCGCTGCCAAAGCACAGGAAATCGGTCTGGCCAAAAACAAAATCCTGTTATCCTGCAAAATCAGTAATGTACAGGAACTCATCAGCATTTATCAGGATCTCTCGAACCGTTGCGATTACGCCCTGCACCTGGGTCTGACCGAAGCGGGCATGGGCTCCAAAGGCATCGTCTCATCATCGGCGGCTTTATCGGTGCTGATGCAGCAAGGTATCGGGGACACCATCCGCATATCGCTAACGCCCGAGCCCGGCGCGGCCAGAACCCAGGAAGTCATTGTCGCGCAGGAAATCCTGCAAACCATGGGTTTCCGATCCTTCACGCCAATGGTTATCTCTTGCCCCGGCTGCGGTCGCACCACCAGCGATTACTTCCAAAAACTGGCGATGGAGATTCAAGCCTATTTACGCGATAACATGCCGATCTGGCGCAGTCAGTACCCCGGCGTCGAAACCATGGAAGTCGCGGTGATGGGCTGCGTGGTAAACGGTCCGGGCGAAAGTAAAAATGCCAACCTTGGCATCAGTCTGCCTGGCACCGGCGAATCTCCGGTCGCGCCTGTTTATGAAGACGGCCAGAAAACCGTTACCCTCAAAGGCGACCACATTGCCGAGGAATTTCAAGCGATTGTCCAACGTTATATCGAATCACATTACGGCGCATAATCAAGGCAGTTATGATTTTTGTGCGGACGACTTTGACAGCTGTTCGCCAAATTCAATACAGGCAGCCGGTATATGCGTGGCTTCGTAAATCCATTTTATTCCCGGAGTCCAGATTCCTACCTCTTCTGGACTGGAGTTAAACGAAATCCAGTATGGATACAGCAAAGTTCCGAGTGAATTTGCCAGGTCAGATTACACCCTAAAACGCCTGCTCGGGTTTTAAGGCTCAACCCAGTGTAACCAAAAGGCCAAGTCTACGCCCCCCCTGTCTTACTAATCCATGAAAAATTTGAGGGCTTCAGCAATTTCCTGTTTGGCATCCTGCAGCACACTCAAGGACATTTCCGGTGTCAGCGGGTGATTTTCCAATTTTTGAAAAGCCGGCAAGGTGCTTATTAAAGGCAGTTGTGTTCTATTGGGCTGGGCGATTTCATAGTGGAATTTTGCCAGCAGGACCACATCATTTAAATCCAGTGCCGGACTGTGGCTTTCAAACCAGTTGGCTGTTTGCAGAGGTATATTTTTTAAATTTTCCGGAAATTCCCAATTCTTAAGGACTAAAGCGCCGACCGGGCCTTGCATTTCTTTAATGCAATCATCGATGTCACTCAGTTCATAATCATTTTCTGCAAGACTATCGGCAAACATGAGTATCGGCAGCACGCCGATATTGTGCAAGAGCCCGGCCAGCAAGGCCTCTTCGGAATCGACTTTTCCGGTAACTCTGGCCAGAGTGTGACTGATACAGGAAATTCTGACGCTTTGCATCCAGGTTTCTTGAGCACGCCTTTTGATCGCGGGATGCTTAATTCGGATCAAATTCTTCATGCTGAAAGCGGTAACCAAATTACGTGTCGTCGTGAGTCCCAAGCGAGTGACGGCATCAAGGCATTGACTGATAGGGGTCACTGGCCGGTAAATGGGACTGTTGACCACTTGAATCAATCTTGCCGCGATAACCGGATCAAGACTAATAATCTTAACGGCTTCGATGATGCCGATATCTTGCAGAAATGCCCTGCGCAGTTTTAGTGCAACGTCCGGCAGTTGCGGGATTTCGAAACTTTTGTGTTGATAAAGCTTGTAAAAACGATTGATAAAACGGTTGTTTGTTAAATGCGCTGGCAGCTTTGGAGAATCCTCTTGCGGCTTGATTTGGAGCAGATATCTGGGTAGATAGATTATTGTAACGTCTGATTTTGCAATGGCAGTGAGATGATGCAATTTATCGCTGGACAGTGGATACCATGCTCTCATGGTATCAGCGTCTATTTCTTGTCCTGACCCACTATTCGATTCAAGAAAAGCGATGCCTTTGGTTAGGTAAATTAACGAATCGACTTCTGAACCTCTGTTAAAAATCACTGACCCTGGAGGAAATGTCGCCGAATAAATGGGCAATTGTTCAAACTCTTGTTGATCAAGAAGCTCCCCAACAGGAATCAGTTTTTTAAAAAAACTATGGGGCAGTTGAATTTGTTGAGTGCCCACGAGTTTATTTTCAGCCGGTTTTGGATCGTTTTTAACCTTGGGCTCAGGTTTTTCAGAGGGTTTATTTTTTTTCTTGAAGAAATTCCAGAACATGGCAGCCAATATTTCGTTGCGTTAGAGTAAAAAAAGTTCTCGCTTCGTTGATTTTAGTTTGGTTATCGTGAAATTGTAAAAACTGCGAAAAAAACAAGGCCCTAAAAATCTGGAATCAATCGTCAACGTTAAGCTTTAATACAATCTAATTCGAAGCTACTTTTGTCAACCCTCCAGACCATCCAACCGTGGGCTAGTCAACATGGGCAGATAAATAAGGACGAACAGGGAAAACGCCGCCAACCAGGACAGGGTAGATCCGTAAACAAATATGCTGTACCACTCCGGCAGCGCGACAGGCAACAAGACCCTGAACAAAGCTGCCAGGTTGATGAACACAAAAGCCAGCGCCATGGCATTGGAGGCTTTCAGTACCCTGCCGGTATGGCCTAATGAAACCCGCGCCATCATGCCCAAGGTTAATACACCAATACCGCCCAGGGTAAAGGCATGCAATGCTAGCGATGGTAAAACCAGTTCATACGCTGAAAAGGCAATCAGAACAAAGCCCAGAATGATCCAGCCATAGCCGATATAAAGCACCCATAACAAAGGCACATACCAGATTCGTGGGACGTACCAGCCTGAGACACGGGCGATGTTCATTACCACTGCCAAACTCGCCGCCAAGGCCAGAATACCGCCAGAAATAGCAAATAATTGCAGACCAAAAACCAAAACCGCGGAGACAACGGCCAGGGCATCCAGCATAGGGTTTCTTAATGCTAAGGTTCCGGGAATACCGCGTTCGGTAAAAAACGGAAACACGCGCCCGGCAATTATCAAAATCATGCTGATAATGGTGGCTATCACCAGTTCGATCCCCGTCCATGCCGTGTTTTCCTGTAGCCCCAGCATTTCACTGTGTATCAGGCCATTGCCTAAAGTCAGCAACACTAACAAGCCGATAAAAATCAGGTTTTTATATTGTCTGGCCTGCAGTATGGGCTTGCTGACCTGATAGGCCAGCACCGGCAGAAAGGAAAAATCGACCAGGGCAATCAGCGCATCCGGCAACAGACCTGAATAAAACGGCAGGATGCGTCCATACAGCCATAGCAATGCTAAGCCCGCCAGCCTGTCACCGGTTACAGTCGGTTTACCGGTCCAGTTCTTTACCGCTGTCAATAAAAAACCCGCAATAACGGCTACCGCATAGCCCAACAGCATTTCATGTCCATGCCAGTAAGTGCTGGGGAAATAATTATCCAGGCCTAACTGGCCTTTAAAAATGGCGTTCCAAAGCACAATCAGGATCAACGCGAATAATCCGGCCAAGGCAAAAAACGTTCTAAAGCCCAACGCAAACAGAGGGTAATCAAAAATAGCTTGTGATTTCATGTTGATCAGGTTTCCAGCCAGTCCAGTTCAGCATTCGAAAAACCAGCAATTATACGCATTTCTCTGTTAAATGGGCCTTTTGGTTTGCCGCCTTTATAATAGTGTCCGATGAGCTTTCGGTATTGGCCTTCCGGCTCCAGGCCTTGCTGGTTACAGGCGAACTTAAACCAGTAGGAACCCAGTTTCACATGCCCGACTTCATCATGCAAAATCCGGCCTAAAATGGCGGCGCTTTGTGCATCTTCCTGCGCTTTGAACTTATCAATAATAACCGGCGTGACGTCCAGTCCGTGCGCTTCCATGCAACGTGGAACCAGGGCCAGCCTGGCCAGCACATCTGCTGCGGTATCAGTGGCATGCTCCCATAGGCCGGCGTGAGCGGGTAAATCACCGTAATCGAACTGCATGCTGCGCAAATGCTCTCGAATCATGGCAAAATGCTGCGCTTCTTCATCAGCCACACGCAACCAATCCTGATAAAATGACTGAGGAAAACCCCGGAACCGGTAAAGCATGTCCCAAGCCAGATAGATGGCGACAAACTCGACATGGGCAATGGCATGAAAAAAAGCCGCAACGCCTTGCCTCGTCGTCAGTTTTCGTTTGGGCATCTCTCTGGGCGACAACAATACCGGACGATCGGGAAAGCTAACCCTTGAAATCGGCAATACCGGCCGATCCGGTACAAAGCTTAACAAGCCCTGATCCGATAGATGCCGGGCCTGATGGGTCAATGCCAATGTGTCTTCAATATCTGCATGATGCAGACACATTTCGGCAAACTCGAATATATTCTTCATTTAGTGTCAACGAACGAATGATTAAACTGCTAGATTTTATTATTTTGCTATTGTACTGCCTATTTATTTACTGGCTTTCCAGCAAGTCATCACTGCCCACTCCGGAATGGTTTGCACATCAGGACAAACTGCATCATGCCGGCGCCTATTTTATAATGGCGCTGCTGGCATGGCGCTGCTTCAGACACCTGTTCTCATCGCCCATTATACTGGCATTATCGAGCCTGATATTTTGCAGTTTATATGGCGTGTCCGATGAATGGCATCAGTCTCTTGTTGCCGGAAGAGTATCGGATATTGCCGACTGGACAGCCGATACCGTCGGCGCCAGCCTGGCTGTGGCTTTGCTCTATAAATTACGCAAGCAAGTCCTAGTTCGGCTAAAATAGCTGCTTTTTTCCATACCCCCGATAAACATCATGTCCAAAGATATTCGCATTGAACGATGGAGCGGAAAAGCGCTGGAACGCTATATTCCGGAACTTGCCCGCCTGAGAATTGAAGTGTTTCGTGAGTTCCCTTATTTGTATGATGGCACTTATGAATATGAAGAGAAATACTTGCAAACTTACATCAACTGCCCTGAAAGTGTCATTGTCATCGCGTTTGATGGCGATAAGGTCATCGGCGCCTCCACCGCCATCCCTATGAAGTACGAAACCGATGAGCTGAAAAAGCCTTTCATTGAACAGGACTACAATCTGGATGAGGTTTTCTATTGCAGCGAATCCGTATTGGACAAGCATTATCGGGGTCTGGGCATTGGTGTTCGTTTTTTTGAAGAAAGGGAAGCCCACGCGGCCGAGCTGGGCCGCTTTAAATATATCTGTTTCTGCTGTGTAGAGCGACCTGCCGATCACCCGCGCCGCCCGGCAGACCATGTTCCGCTGGATAAATTCTGGAACAAACGCGGCTATTTCAAACATCCGGAACTGAAAACAACGTACACCTGGAAAGATCTGGATGATAACGAAGAAACCGCCAAACCCATGACCTTCTGGCTGAAGCATGAAAGTTAAAATCGCTACGGCTCAATACGACATCAGTTTTTTGCAAAACTGGCGGGATTATCAGCACAAAATTGAGCGCTGGGTACTTGAAGCGGCCACCAAAGACGCCAAAATTCTGCTGTTCCCCGAGTATGGCAGCATGGAATTGGCATCGCTGTTTAGCAAGGACATTTATTCATGCTTAAGCAAGCAGCTCGAATCCATGCAGGCACTGCTGGATGATTATATCGACCTGTATCAAACCCTGTCTCAGAAAACCGGCTGCACTATTCAGTCAGGTACCTTCCCGGTCAGAATGGAATCAGGACAATACCGCAATCGGGCTTATGTGTTTATGCCGGATGGACGCGTCGAATATCAGGACAAACTGATGATGACTCGTTTTGAAAACGAGCAATGGCTGATTCACAGTGGCGAAGAATTAAAGTGTTTTGATACCGAATACGGCCGAATCGCAATAAATGTCTGCTATGACAGCGAATTTCCGATGCTGGCCAGAAAACAGGTTGAAGCCGGCGCCAACCTGATTTTAGTGCCCAGCTGCACCGACACGCTAGCCGGTTTTAATCGTGTAAAAATAGGCTGTCAGGCCAGGGCTCTCGAAAACCAGTGCTTTGTCGTGCAATCACCCACCGTCGGCAATGCGCCGTGGTCGGAAGCAGTCGATGTTAATATCGGCGCAGCGGCTATTTACACCCCGGTAGATCGAGGCTTTCCTGACAACGGCATTTTAGCCATGGGCGAACTCAATGCCAGCCAATGGGTGATAGCAGAAATCTCTCTCGACGAAATTGCAACCGTACGTGCACAAGGGCAAGTCTTTAACTACCGGGACTGGCCCTTGCAAAACCGCTACACTGTAATTAAAAATTGATTCAAATGAATAACCATTGGCATCGAGAATTTCTTTCAACCTTTTCAGTCCATCCATTTGAATTTGTCTAACGCGCTCCCTGGTTACACCCAACTCCTGAGCGACCTGCTCAAGCGTTGCGTTTTCATAACCACACAAACCATAGCGACGGCAAATGACCTCACGCTGCTTTTCAGACAATTGAAACACCCAATTGGCAATGTTGGCTCTAATGCCATCTTCCTGGAGTTTCTCGGTAGGCGAGAAGCTCTCCGAATCTGAAATAGATTCGAGCAGGGGTTTCTCAAAGTCTTTTCCGCCCGGCACATCAACGGATGAGACCCGCTCATTGAGTTTAAGCATTTTTTCGACTTTGCTGACAGGTCTGTCAAGGTGTTCGGCTATATCTTCGGCGCTCGGCTCATGATCCAACAACTGGGTTAAATGCCGCTGCGCCTTGAGGTAAGTGTTCATTTCTTTAACAATATGAATCGGCAGACGAATGGTTCGGGTCTGATTCATGATTGCCCGCTCAATCGTTTGTCTGATCCACCAGGTAGCGTAGGTTGAAAACCGGAAGCCTCTTTCTGGATCAAATTTTTCAACTGCGCGAATCAAGCCTAGATTACCTTCCTCGATCAAATCCAGCAACGGCAACCCTCTGTTCAAATAGCGCCGGGAGATTTTTACCACCAGACGTAAATTGCTTTCGATCATGATATTGCGGGCTTCTGCATCGCCGCGTAAAACTCTTTTACCGTAGATTTTTTCCTGTTCTGCAGTCAATAATTGCGAACGGCCAAGCTCATTCAAATAGCTCCGTGTCGCATCAAAATTATTGTCATTGTGCGCCTCTGTGGACACCACATCATCGACTTCCAATATCTCTATTACGCTGGAATTTATTTCAAGCTCTTCATCAAAAGATAAATTATCATCAAATGATACGCAAATATCTTCGTCCAACGCTTCCATTAGTTCTTCCTTCATATTAACCCCCAGGTTCATCGACCTATAGCCGAACAAGTCTAGTTTATTTTTCCGGCAAATAATTCAATGGGTTGACCGATTTGCCATTTTTTCTAATTTCAAAATGCAGCGCAGAGTGCTTGGCTCCCGCAGTGCCCACTTCTGCAACAACTTGTCCTCTTTCTACCTTTTGTCCCTCAGTAACACGCAATTGGCTATTATTGGCATAAGCACTCAAATACAACTCGTTATGCTTGATGATAAGTAAACTACCGTAGCCCAGCAGTCCTTTTCCGCTATACACCACTTTACCCGCCTCGGCCGCCTGGACTGCTTGCCCAATCTTTCCTTGAATATCTATGCCTTTGTTGCCCGATTGGGAAAATTTTTTTACTATCACCCCTCTTATCGGCCAGTGCCAGTTTAACTTTAATGACTTGTCGTTAGCAATTGAAATGATTGGCTTTTTTTGTGAACTACTTCCAACTTTTGCAATATTAATTTCGTCTTTCTGTTTATTCGGGAGGGAATTAAATAATTTTAGTTTTTGTCCTGCCTGGACATGATAGGAAGGCAGCAGATCATTCCAGCGCGCAAGGCTTTCATAGCCATGTCCGGAACGTACGCCAATTGAGTACAGGGTATCGTTTGGTTGTACTACATAATATTTTGTTCCAGCCTCAATAGCTTGCCGCTTATCAGGCGTGATGGGACGCAGCGGCTTTGGCGGAGAAGCGGCTTTTGGCGCTTGTGTTGGTTTTTGTGCGGAAATGGATTTTTCAGGCGGCACAGGCTCTGGCGGATTAACATCACTCTGATTACCCGGCATTAACGGCGCATATTCGGTATAGTGCGAACAGGAATTCAATAAAGCCAAAGATATCAGCAATATTAAAATCGGCCTCGCTTTATAGATAGACATAGAAGGACTTAGTTTTTTAACAAAATCTGTTTAGCCAAGTTGATTTGCGCAGCTAAATAATCCGAGCCGCCACGGTCTGGATGTATTTTTTGCATCAATCTGCGGTGAGCGGCAATGATCTCCTGCTCCGAAGCCCCGGCCTGCAACCCCAGTACTTCGTAGGCTTCTTCTACCGACATTTTACCCCTGGCATTTTTATGACTGTGCTGTTGTGATGTGTTCTGTTTTGCAGCATTAAATTGTGCCCATAAGCGCTGCAACTGAGGCGCATAATGCAGCAATGCCGGCATCACTCTGAACAAGTAAGCCATAGCAATACCCAGCAATGCAAACAGCCAGCTCAAACGCCCGGTTGCCGCCAAATAGATTAACAACAGGCCGGCAACTACCAAGCCCATTAAACGAAGCCAGCGCATCAAGGTAGCGGGCGGCTTCTTCAGCAATGGCCTTAATGCCAAAACCAGCATAATAATCATCAATAAAAGCAGATAAATTCGAATCAATGTTTTCTCCGTGGAATGATTCGCAGACTTGCGCTCGTTTAGCGGCTGGTTTAATAATACCTTAGAATAGGCTATCTACCGATAACCCTGAATCTTTAGCCATGCAAAATGCACAAATTCCCATCATAGGTTTTGCCGCCTTCAGTGGCACCGGCAAAACCACTTTATTGACTCAATTGATTCCCATTTTAAAACACCATGGCCTAAGCATTGGTTTAATCAAACATAGTCATCACAATTTTCAAATAGACCAGCCAGGAAAAGACAGCTTCCGTTTGCGCGCCGCTGGCGCAACTCCGGTTATGCTGGTATCAACTCATCGGCGCGCTATCATTACCGAAATCGCGCAGCCACAGGAACCCCGGCTGGATGATCAGCTCGAGTTATTTGATCAGTCTGGGCTGGATCTGATTCTGGTTGAAGGCTTTAAAGCCGAGCAATTCCCAAAAATCGAACTGCATAGACCATCTCTGGGCAAACCCTTGCTGTATAAGGAGGACCCGCACATCATTGCGATTGCTTCGGACTGCCCGCTGATCACGCCCGACTACCTGCCCCAACTCGACATTAACCAGCCTGAACAGATTGCCGCCTTTATTTTAAACGATTTCATGGAGAAATGATGATTGACGCATGCAGCCAGGAACCAAAGCCTCTGATTTCTATTGAAGAAGCCCTGGAAAAAATCAATGCTGCCATAGAGCCTGTAATGGGCACAGAAAAAGTGGTGTTAAAAAAAGCACTGGGCCGGGTAACGGCAGAAGCCGTCCGCTCAGGGATTAATATCCCACTTGATCGAAATGCCGCCATGGACGGCTATGCCTTATCCAGTCACGACATAAAATCACAGGCGTTTACTTTACATTTAGCCGGTACATCCTGGGCGGGCCAACCTTTTCAAGAGCCCATGCTGCCGGGGCAATGCGTGAGAATATTTACCGGCGCCGTATTACCCGATCAGGCTGATTCGGTAGTGATGCAGGAACAGGTCCAAAGCGATGGCCCAATCATCCATTTTCCCGCCAACACGCAAGCCCATCAATATGTCAGAGCCATCGGGGAAGACATAGGCCAAGGCGACTGTTTATTGTTGTCCCCTAAAAAATTGACCGCCATCGACCTGGGTCTGCTGGCATCGGCCGGCATTTATGACCTTACCGTTAAACGGTCTGTCAGGATCGCCTTTTTTTCCACCGGGGATGAACTGACCGCCATCGGCCACGCCCTCAAACCGGGGCAGATCTACGACAGCAACCGCTATATCATAAACGGCTTATTAGCGGATGCCTGCTACCGCATCGCCGACCTGGGCGTAATCCCTGATAACAGGCAGAAACTGCACGACAGCTTTATTCAGGCCGCTGAAAACTACGATGTCATCATCACAACGGGCGGCGCTTCAGTCGGCGAGGCCGATTTTGTTCATGAGATACTGAGCCGCTGCGGGCAGGTCAAGTTCTGGAAAATTGCCATGAAACCGGGAAAACCCTTGGCATTCGGCAACATTGGCCAAAGTTGTTTTTTCGGCCTGCCTGGCAATCCGGTTTCCGTGATTGCCACTTTTCAGCAAATTGTCGCCCCAGCACTTCAAAAACTGGCCGGGGCACCCGCCACCAAACCGTTAAGATTACGTGCAATCTGTACCTCCACGCTAAAAAAAGCCCCGGGGCGACAGGAATTTCAGCGCGGCATACTCACACAAGGTGACAACGGCGAGTTTCTGGTGTCTTCGTCTGGCAAACAAGACTCGCACATTCTCAGTTCGATCAACCAGGCCAATTGCTACATAGTGTTGGCGGCCGCCTGTGCCGGCATACAAGCCGGAGAAACCGTCACGGTCGAACCGTTCAGCCTGTTTATCTAAATGGGCTAATAGCGCGGCACTGCGCTATCGCATTGGCAAGACCAGGCATCAATGCCGCCTGTTCACGGCGAAACTGTTCTAAACTTCTTGACTTTGTTATCGCAATACATTTTTTTTAGAATTATCTGTCATACGCAGGTAGTCGAATACCCGTCTTACATTACGAGCCAGCTTTTCAATGGTAAATGAAACACTGTCTTTACTAACAATACCTTCGCCAAAAAACAAGACTGATTCTTTGCCAAAGAGACAAGAAATGCTCAAAAAAGGTAGAATACAGGACTCTTAAACCAAGCACCACTGGCCCAATCTGATCATGGACGAAATCATAACAACACTTGGTATCCTGAGCCCAACGCTGGCGCCTCGTACGCTCAAGCAGCTAACCCTGGTCGTTGAAGCCGTGTTGGCGATGACGGGGCGTGTCACCATGCTGGGCATATCCCGTTGGACTGAAAAAGGCGGCAGTTATCGGACGGTACAACGTTTTTTTAAAGAAAAAATCGAGTGGTCACTGTTGCGTTGGCAACTGATACAACAGCATACACCGGGCGTTAAAGGCATATGGTTGCTCATCGGTGACGAGGTCATGGTGACCAAATCAGGCAAACAAACGCATGGGCTGGGAATTTTTTTTCATCCATTTACAACAAAGCGCTCCCTGGCCTGTGCTTTTTAAACCTGTCATTGCTACACGTTGAAACGCGTGCTGCTTATCCTTTAATCACCGAGCAGCTGGTGCGCAGGGACGTTCAAAAAAGCGCGCCCAAAGCCATCAAGGCGAAAGGTCAAGCCGTCGGCAGACCCAAAGGCAGTCTTAACAAAAACAGAAAGGCTGTAGAACTGTCGCCTTTTCAGACGCAGTTGCAAGGCTGCATCCGTTCAGCCTTGACCCTGATAGGCCTGGACTTGGCCATCGTCTACTTCGTGTACGATGGTGCCTTGGGCAACAATGCCAGTCTACAAGCGGTTAAACAAGCAGGACTGCATCTTATTTCTAAGCTGCGCCATGATTCAAAGCTGTATTTCCCCTATGCCGGGGCGTATTCGGGCAAGGGCAAGCCCCGCAAGTATGGCGAAAAACTAACCGTGGAAACGCTGACGGCTGATCATCTAAAAATGGAAACTGTGGAAAAAAATATCCGCACCCGTGTTTACCAAGCGCAGGTTTGGCACAAAAACTTTCCCGAATTGCTGAATGTTGTGATCATCGTAAAAACCAATCTGAAAACTGGGCGAACCGCCAAGGTGTTGTTGTTTAGTGATGACCTAACCTTGGCCAGTGAAACGTTGATTGGTTATTACGCCTTGCGTTTTCAAATCGAGTTTAACTTTCGTGATGCCAAACAATACTGGGGGCTGGAAGATTTTATGAATGTCAAAGCAAACGCAAGTCAACAATGCCGCTAACTTTGCCCTCTTTATGGTGACCTTTTCGCAGCTATTGTCAGTCAAAATCGAGGGCGTAAACAGGGGCAGCATGCTGGACTTAAAAACCATCTTCAGGGCGCGAAAATACACGCGGCGCATTATTAATTCGCTCGGCAAAAATGCAGATGAGTTTTATATTGATGATAGGATTTTCCAAGCCGCAGAAATCGGTAGAATTCATGCGAAAGCAGCATGATTTTTGGCGAAGGTA
>CAWKEY010000014.1:0-14431 GCA_963848675.1 uncultured Gammaproteobacteria bacterium | reverse complement strand
GGTGCTGGCCAGCAGTTCAATGCCAGTGCATCGGCTTCAGTAGTGAATGGATCCGGACAGCTGGGTAGCACGTCACGGGTATTATAGAAGTGCACGATACCCTTCAACGACTTGAAGTAGCCGTTGTGAGCGTATGCTTTCACAAAGGTATTATCTGGTCGCAGGTCGACATTACGCAGTGTGGGGACTTTTTGCGCGCCACGGTTTGCCAACGCCCGGTTGGCATACTCCGGCCGCGTGGCGAGAAAAGCGCCCAACCCTTCGTCGATCCAGGCAAAACCGTCCGGATTGAACGGCTGGGTGTACCAGGGATTCTCCGGATTGCGCGGCACACCGAGGTTGTCGTAAGTGAAATCAGTAAACAACGGCGGCTCACCCTGCATGGACTTGCTCGTGTGACAGCGCGAACATTTGCCCTTGCCGTTGAAGAGCTTGAGGCCTTGTGCTTCCTCGGGGTTGAGTTCCACCACGCCGGCCAGGTAGGCGTCGTACTTTGAGGAGAAGGCATTGACCTCGCTCGAGGCCTCATAGGACGCAATGGACAGGGCGATATTATCATAGGCCGTTTCGACCTTTACGGCATCATCGGTCGACAGTTCGAGCATACCCCCCTCGGTCGCGCAGACGCTTGCGACGTCCGATGGCCAGGCAATAGCGCAAGCCTCAGTTCCCCAAACGTCGGTGAAAGACACCGGGTAGCCGGCTGTGCAGACACGGTATACCACGCAGGCATTGTCCGGCAGGGCCTGCTCCACGGGATTCAAAAAAGGCCCCTGAGCCTGATCAGCCGCCGGATTGCCGAGCTTCTCGCCAGTGGCGCGGCCGTCCCAGAAGTTGCCACCGACAAAGGTGCCGCCGCCCTGGCGCTCGAAATGAAAAATCGGACTCTGGGTCGCGTAGGCCGAGCTCGGTGGCTTACGGTTGCCGAAGCGCCCCGGAATAGAGCCTTCATAGGCTGCGCCGGTAGCATTGATGAACGAATCCGGCCCGGTCCAGCCAACTTCCGGTTTGTGGCAAACGGCACAGGCCTGATTCAATTCGATAGATAGGTCAGTATCAAAAAATATGGACTTGCCGAGCTGCTCTTCGGGCGTCAGCGCCTGCGCCGCCCCTGCGCTGAATAGCCCCAGCGCCAGGACGCTGGGAAGAGCAGTTATGACACCTGGCATGTAGTCCAACAGCTTATGATTGTTACTATTTAGATTAATGCGCGCTTCTTTTTCTTTTGCATAGCGCTCCAATGAGGATTCCAGCTTGTTGACTTGCTCTTGTTGTAACGCATCATTGTTGTGAATAACGATTCCTACTGGGTTATTACCGTACATTGGGTTTCTCCACAGGTCTTTGACGTTGTAGTTATAATTCGCGCATTAAACACAGACGACCGCACTGTATTCACAAGCACATTGATGACTAATTTTAAAAACATGGAATCATATATAAATGGGTAAAACACCCATTTATCATTGGTTGTATAGAAAAAGGGGACGGAGGGATTAAAATTTGACCACACAATTGGCTAATAAATAATCCCTCCGTCCCCTTTAACTTCGCTGTCACGTGTGAACGGCTGTCCAGTACCATTGGCTTTTAGGAAAAGAGTCGTTTATTCTTCTTATGCTTTTAATTACGCACGGTTATGATCCTTATGCGCTGTTCGAAAGTAAGACCAACTCCAGATAAGAAATGTCGAAAGTCGGCGCTAATTGTATCGGGCCTTGTTCTCGTTTCCCTATTCGCGGGCGCCCAGGCACCGGCCGCCGATCTCGCAAGCAGCGAGAACCTGTTCTTCATTAAACGCAACAAGAACGCTAACGAAGTTCACTATGACGCCCGGGTCGAGAACTGCGCCTGGAGCCAGCCTGATGAGGTGGATTACTACTGGCGCGACCTCGAGGAAGGCGCCAATGTCACGAACGAGATCATTCCGTTGTTGGAGCCTCCGGCCTATGGTTTCAAAACTGATCGATTGAGTGATTCGGAGATCACGATCCGCCTCAACGCGCTTCCGGAGAAAGAGATCACGGCACGGCTCTCGAAGACCGAAGACGGTGGCTGCAACGTTTCGACAACCATCGAGATTCGCGACAAGCTCGCTGAAATCGGCTCAGTCTATGTCCATGCCGAGGAGAAGACTTTTCTCGGGGTGCCGTACGGGGCGACGGTGCACTACATCCTGATTCTGGGCTACTCCCAGGACGGGCAGCCTGTGTTCGAACGCATCATAAAATCCGATCAGGGAGCGAAGTTGAGTTCATCGCCTCCGGACGAGTCGCTCTGGCAGAGCGGCGCGGCGACCTGGGGTCGCCCCTAGTGGCGACGCACGGCGAGCGCACACCGTTGCCCAGCCGTGTGCTGGCCCGGATTCTGGATCATCACAAACCGCTTGACTACCTATGGATCGCTGCGTTCGCGGCCATCCCACTTCTTCACGCCTGGCTGATCGGTGCAAATCGCACGAGTGAAGGTTTTTCCGGGTATGGCCGTGAATCCGGGTACGACGGCCAGTGGCCTCTGTTCGTGCTGCTTCTGCCGCTCGCCGTCTTTGTGCTGCGCTGGGTGATGAACCGTATCGCACCGGTGTCATCGTCGTGGCCGCCGCCGTCACTACCGTCCATAGTGCATTTGATTGACACGGAGGATGGAAGGCAAATGGCATACGGGGCGTTACGCAGAACATTACTGTCGCCCAGGAACTTGATGATGGCGTTGCTCGTCACCGCGGTGATCCAGGTAGTGGATATTTGGAACCTCGCTGGCTTCTACATGGCGGACCCGGCCATGGTCTGCGAAAAAGAACAAGTGCCGCTCGGGAGAATCTGTGCCAACGGCTACACGGTGGAGAAAGACTGGTCGGTCATGTTCCTTTCCACATCTTTCCTTCCGGAGTCTGAGATGGAGGGCAGGAAGTGGCAAAACCTCGCACTGAACGTAAGCGCCTATTCCGTGCAGTTCAGCCTGATCCTGATCGGCGTTATACTCATCGTGCTTATAGCCCGTCACAACCTGTTCTTCCTCTCCCGTGTCTACCAACGACGTCGCGTTCCTGCGGGCGAGGAGCACGCTTACATCCATATTGACCTGGACGATAACGACAGGTGCTTCGGTTTTCGTCGTGCGAACGACGCGTTCAATACTCAGGTCATGGCGCTAGGCGCCGCTGCGGTATTCATACTGTTTACGCGCTTCAATAACGTCGAAGCAGGCAGCAGTTTGTTTCCGGATGCCGGCCAATGGATATCGGTGATCACCTGGCTTGCGGCGCTCGGGCTGGTCGCGCTCCCGGTCATGGTCAAGCTGCTCCCGCGCTTGCCCTCGCGGGGCGGCGAGCGCACTCCTGCATCCATTATCGGTTACCTGCGTGAGTTTCTATCCGATGACGCATGGTCGAGCGATGACGACCCGCCTCCCGAGGAGATCGAGGCGGTCGCTGCCCGATTTGCCGAGAATGCCTTCTGGCCAACCGGAAACAACCGCGCAAGGCAACTTTTCTTTCTATCATTCTGGGTGTTTTTTATTGCGCTTGTTCCCGATCCGCGGGCCATCGAATCTCTGCAATCGTTTCTGCCCTCGTGGTCCAGATATGTGAGCTGGGGAGTGTCAGGGTGCTTTGCCTGGGGGGCAACCTGGCTGGTGTTCGCGTTCCTTAAAGGGATGCTTTCTTATGTCGACGATCGGCTGGTTAATCCGCCCGCGCATCGGATCGGCGAGAACGCGGCGCGCCGTCAACGGCGCATCTCAATCGGCCTGTTTATTAGTTATCGGAGGGCCGATGCGGCAGCCTATGCCGGTCGGATGCGGGACAGTCTGTCGACTCATATGGACCGGGATCGAATCTTCATGGATGTCGATACGATCCTGGGCGGAGTCGATTTCCAGCACGCGATCGAGGAAGCGATTGGGTCAGCCCAGGCCATGCTCGTTGTGATCGGCCCGCAGTGGCTTGAAGCCGCGGGTCAAGACGGACATCCGCGGATCCAGGATCCCGGGGACTTTGTGCACCAGGAGGTGGCTCTTGGACTCAAGACGGGAATTCGTGTCTTGCCTGTCCTTGTGGGCGGTGCAGAAATGCCATCGGAAGCGGTGCTTCCTGAGGATTTGAAGGCACTCGCCCGGCTAAACGCCCGCGAGATCAGCAATGCTCGCTGGGATTACGACGTTGGGAAACTGCTCGCGGATGTAGAGGAACTGCGGCTTCGGAAGAAGAAAGGAAAAACGGGTCAGAGAGCAATTAACTCTAATATTAGAAACAATTGCTCTCTGACCCTATTTATTTTGAAGCCTTCGGACAGATGAGTAGCTAACTCGAAAATAATAAGGGAAAAATGGAGTAGATTTATTTTTCCTTATTATCGGCCGTAATAGTAAAGATGGTCATCTATATGCATTTAAGAATGCTGCGCCTTTTGTAACAATGCATTTATTTTGCTGATCAAGTCATCATGGGAAGCAAATAGTCTAAGACTGTATAGCCAGTTCTGTCGTCTGCCAATGTCAACCAGGCCCGAATTTTTATAATTTGAACGCTCTCTTGCTTTGACATCAATCACGCCACCTGTACTCATTGACCACTGAAACAATCTGTCAGCAGTCCGCGTATTCTCTGAATCTAATATACAGTGGAGTTGACCCGAGGTGGCGACTAACCATGTATGCTGGTTTTTAGTGCTAAAGATCAGTAATGTGTCTATAACCGGTTTTTTTATTTGATCAGCTACATACTCTTTCAGCTCTACAGGTGTAATAAATTTGTACCCACGTCCCGATATCGCTTTTTCCCTGCTTATTGTAACTTCTGCTTCTGATTCAACCGCTACGCTCTCTTCTTCGCTTTCACCTTCAATATCGTCTTCACTTTTAGCCTGATTTAGCAATCTATTTACTTCCAATGATAAGTGTTTAAGGCTTTTCTCAATCTCGTACTCACTGCCACCTGATAAAGCATTCCCATCAGCGGGATGCAGTTGTATTGGAGCCAGCCAATCGACCACTTCCCAGGGGCAGGGTCTAACAACAAGTGGCACAATCACCAGCTCGCCCGATTCTCGTCGGTCCAAAAGCCATTTTAATTCTGTTTCGTTGATAAATATTGAGCTTAAAAAGTCCGGTGATATTACTAGAATGGCGATCTTTGACTGTTCAATCATAGATTGAATGATTTTACTCCATTCATCTCCCAGGTGGATTTCTCCATCGTCCCAGGCCGTATAATCAAACTGGTTCTGCTGCTTCATGCATTGCATAAAGGTAACGATACGATCCTTCCACTCTTTATCTTTATGGCTGTAACTTATGAAAATGTCCATAAGGTATATTCCAGCTTTTAGGAAACTGAGTCAATTGCGATTGGTTTAACAAATCTTAAGCGTTGTCATTTAAGCTCAAGTGCGAATATGAGTAGTGACAGCAGATTCTAACCCTGTATTTGGAGTGTAGTAACACAGGATTGTCTGGTCTGTCAGGAACTATATTGAAGCTGGACTTTTAATAAAAGGGCTTTTATGCTTTATACGGTCGTTACCGAAGCCGCCCTTGTGATATCGTACCGCGAGTATCACCCTTACAACGGATTGAACAGCGAAGCGGAATTCTCAATGCCTTTCGAAATCATCGTCGATCCCCCGAGGCGAAAGTTTTTTCGTCTGCTCCCACGCGCGCTCGCTACGTTGCTCGGCATACTCTTCGTGTTTGCCGGCCTCGCCGCATCAAGCTTGCCGCTGATATTCGTCGTTGTCATTATTGCGTCGCTATTCTCGCCTACAATCAACTTTCCGGACATGGATCAAGAACAGGCAGTGTTGTTCCTGACAGCAACCGTTATCGCGGTTGTCGGCCTGTGGTTGGGTACCAAACTTGTTCGCGGCCGTCGAAGTCAGGCGCTGTTTCTCCGTCGCTTCGGATACGACAACGCCACCGAAGCGCTGAGTTTCGCCGTGACCACCGCGATGGGTGGGCATTGGCGTCTAGTGACGCTTGACGACAATGAGATCGCGCCGATTCACGGATCAGAGGGCAAGGGACGTCTGGCGGCTTTGTGGCGATGGATTGCACTCGCCATGGTTATAGCAGGACTGTTCTGGCTGTTCGGGGGTGGGCTGGCGGAACACCTTGGCGGTATCACCGACGACTACATAGCGGAGGGTCGTGGTGGTGGTTTCAAAGAGATGATGGGTCGAATCTTCGGCGCATTCTTTATTATGTTAATCGCAGGGATGCTCGTTGGTGGTATTGTACTAATTATCGTCGCGTTCTTCGGCGCGACGGCGCTGTTTTCGTGGAGCTCATATCGGTCGTACAAAAAGGCGGAACTTGGAAAGTCAACCTCCATTCAGAAGTCTGACCAGATAGGGCAGGTCGTGATGGCGATACTCAAGCGAAGCAGAAAGATACTGGCTCCACGGCTGGTGGTCGTGCGCGTGGCACACAAGATTTGGAAAAACGTTGTAACCCAGCTTGCAGCGGCTTCCGACGTCGTGCTGATCGATATTTCCGAAACCGGAGAGGGCTTACTGTGGGAGTTAGATAACCTGAAAGCGAAGCATGCACACCAGTGGATTCTCGTGGGGCAGTATGATGCACTCATGCGACTCTCTACCATACCAGTCGGCAACACGACCAATGGAAGTGTCGAGCAACGTCTGGCTGCGCGACTTGACGGCTCTAAGGTTCTTGCCTACACCGGCGGTAAACCGCGGCAGATGAAACGATTCGCGAGGCTACTGCGCGCAAGTCTGGATAATCTAGAGTGTTGATCTTTAATATTTGTTGTTGGGGTAATTGTACTTGGTTTGTAATGTCCGTTATATCCCGTGAGCCTGATTTTATGTGTGCGGATCGAATGTGTGTATTAATAATTAGTAAGGAGGAGGAAAATAATGAGTTTACAAGAAAAAATTGGCGGTGATGGCCCGAAGAAAATTCTCGCGCTCGATGGTGGTGGCATCCGTGGCATGATCGCGGTCGAGGTCCTTAAAGAAATTGAAGAATTGCTTAGAGTAGAAACGGGTGGCGGTGAGAGCTTTGTTCTCGCAGACTACTTTGACTACATATCTGGCACCAGCACAGGTGCCATTATAGCGGCGGCGCTGTCACTTGGCTGGTCGGTAGACAAGATCCGCGAATTCTATATCAACAGCGGCGAGCAGATGTTCGATAAGGCTAGCCTGCTGAAAAAGTTCAAGTATCAATACGAGGACGAAGAGCTCAAAAAAATGCTGCAGAAGGAATTTGGCTCCGAAACAACGCTTGGCAGTGACAAACTGAAGACACTGTTGATGATGGTCATGCGTAATTCCACGACTGACTCACCCTGGCCTGTCAGCAACAACCCTGGTGCAAAGTATAATTCGCGTAAACGAGATGACTGCAATCTTGATCTCCAATTATGGCAGCTGGTCCGCGCCAGTACTGCAGCACCGGTCTATTTCCCACCGGAAAAGGTTCGCATCGGTAAACGTAACTTCATCTTTGTGGATGGCGGTATTACTACTTACAACAATCCCTCCTTTCAAACCTTCTTGATGGCGACACTCGGACCATACAACCTGGGATGGAAAACAGGCGAGGATAATTTACTAATCGTATCCATCGGTACCGGTACCAGCCCTGACGCCAATGCCGATTTGAGCCCGAGCGAGATGAACCTGCTTTACAACGCTTCCTCTCTACCTTCTGCCTTGATGTTTGCAGCACTCAACGAACAGGATCTGCTCTGCAGGGCCTTTGGCAATTGTCTGTGCGGTGACGAGCTAGATCGGGAAGTGGGCGATCTAATAGATAAAGATGGCACGATGAAACGTCCGGTAAATTCAAAACTGTTTACCTATGTTAGATACAATGCTGAACTTACCCGTAATGGTTTGGATGATCTTGGATTAACCAGGATCAAGCCTGAGGATGTACAAAAGCTCGACTCTGTGGAGAATATAAAGGAGTTGCAGGAAGTTGGGCGTGCTGTAGCGAAAAAAATAAGCAGTGAACATTTTAATAAGTTCGTTTGAATGTGTATCAATGGCAGAATCTGCCGATGGAGACGGCACGCGTGCATTGTGATGGGACAGGCTAACGGCTGTCATTCCACCCGGCAATTTCATTTCATAAAGAGTTGAACTGTATGCATGCATTTATCGTCCGCCCTTTTGGCATCAAGCAAGGTATCAATTTCGATCAGGTCGAATCAGAGTTGATTCGTCCTGCGCTGGATGAAGCCGGCTTCTCAGGCGGCACAACGGGTGAACTGGTTCAACAGGGCAACATACGCACTGACATGTTCGAGCAATTGTTGATTGCTGATCTCGTCATTGCGGATATCTCCATACATAATGCGAACTGTTTTTATGAGCTGGGGATACGCCACGCTTTCCGCGACAAGCGCACCTTCCTCATCAGGTCGAAAGGCGATGAGGTCCCTTTTGATCTCAAGACGGATCGTTATCTGCCTTACGATGCCAGTGACCCGGGTGCAAGTCGTGCCGATCTCGTCAAGGCACTCAAAGCCACGTGGAATTCACTGAAGTCCGACAGCCCGGTTTTTCAGCTCCTGCCTGG
Source organism: uncultured Gammaproteobacteria bacterium (assembly GCA_963848675.1). Taxonomy (GTDB): domain Bacteria; phylum Pseudomonadota; class Gammaproteobacteria; order Methylococcales; family Methylomonadaceae; genus CAWKEY01. The sequence goes on along the minus strand of CAWKEY010000014.1, from coordinate 5,884 downwards.
TTTGAAACCTGGCGACCCAACTCAGCTGATTGTAGTCCCCCTTGAATTTCGTGAAGACGTGGAGCGTGCGCAAACTGCCAGAAAATGTGGCGACCTCCAGATGCTGGCTGCGGAGACCGAGGGCTACTCATGGAAAACCATGGGACTGCGCCTGATCGGGCACGCTCAATTCAGGTTGAAAGACTGGTATGGCGCGAAAACAACCTGGGAGGCAGTACGTGACTATGACATCGAGGATCTGGAAGCCAACACAATGTTGGGTACTGTCTATCAACGGCTTGATGACCTCGTTAGATCGAGTCAGGCACTGAAGCGTGCACTGGAAAACACAGGTATTTCGGGCTGGGACCGGGCAGAAATACGTGCGCTGATGGGGCGCAATGAGAAAACGCATTGGGAACGCGAATGGAAGCTACAGAAAGGCCTTGACTCGATACAGACCACAGCCCTGATCTCACCTTACCTTGAAAAATCTTTTAATGCTTACCGTAAAGGTTTCATCGAAGACCGTAACCATTTTTATTCAGGCCTTAATGCACTGGCCATGGGCACTGTTACGCTGGAACTCGCAACTGCCCAGCCGGATGCCTGGGAGGATGGTTTCGATTCAGAGGATGAAGCCAAACTGAAACTGAAAAACCTTAAAGCTCGGTGTTCCGAACTGGCGGTTGGTGTAAAACTTGCGATCGAGTCAACACGTGCTGCGCTGGTGCGCGAGGATAAGACTGATATCTGGGCGGAAATCAGCGAAGCGGACCGCGTTATGCTGAGTTCGACAAAATCCAATCGTGTTGCACGTGCTTATCTGAAAGCGTTAGCAGGTGCTCCGGACTTTGCACGCGACTCAGCACGCAAACAGCTTCTGCTTTATCAATCACTTGGAATCCTGGTAAAAAATACAAAAGCCGCGCTCGACAACATTACGGAGGTCGCACACCAAGAAGCCAGTGAGAAAGCACCACATGTCATCCTGTTTACCGGGCATCGTGTTGACGCTGCGGAGAGGAAAACGCCGCGCTTCCCCCCTGACAAAGAAGACCAAGTCCGCGCCATGATTACCGAGGCACTAACGCTGGAAAAACAGAACACTGAAGGAGAATTGCTTGGTATCACTGGAGGCGCCAGTGGTGGCGACATTCTCTTTCACGAAGTCTGCGATGAGCTAGGCATTCCCACCAGGATGTACCTGGCACTGCCAAAGAACGACTATATCAAGGCCTCAGTGGCAGATGGTGGCCCGGATTGGGTCAAACGTTTCAAACGCCTGTTCGAAAGCAAACACCCTGAAATACTTTCTGATTCCAGCGAGTTGCCAAGATGGCTCCGCGGAAAACCCGCTTATAGCATCTGGCAGCGTTCAAATATGTGGATGCTGCATAACGCGCTCGATATTTCGAAAGGTAATCTCACGCTCATTGCACTCTGGAACGGGGAAGCCGGGGACGGGCCGGGCGGCACTGAAGACATGGTCAAGCGAGCACAGGACCGGGGTGCCACCTTTACCCATCTTGACGCCCGAAAACTTATCAAGTAATCGTGTAACTCGAATCATTGTGAATTCATAAATTGATAGGAAGATAGGACAGCCCTTGGTAGTGTCAAAATACCTGGTAGCAATAATATTGGGTAAGTATATAAGTACAAGCTGTAGATGACCTCTCTTCACCAATGCTTGATACACTTGAATACTATGGGACGGTTTCAAATAGTAGTCCAAACTTCAAGCGGAAGTGATCAACGCAAGCACTCATGCATAATACATAGTGTTAGTGCAAAATTTAGCTTAGTTTTCAGGTTTCACTCGCGGGCACGTTTATGAACAACATATCGAACGGTAATAAACGGCGAAAGAATGTTTTCATCAGCTATCGTCGGGAAGATAGTGGTGGTTATGCTATTGCCGTTTATAAGGAGTTGGTTAGACGGCTCGGTAGTGATTATCATGTTTTCATGGACATTGATAGCATTGACGCTGGCGCCGATTTCGTTGAAGTAGTTGAAAAGGCGCTGAAGGATTGTGATGTGGTGCTTGTGCTCATTGGACCAAACTGGCTTGATCTGACAGTTGCACGCGACAAGGAAAAACCTAAGAAACCCGATTGGGCGCGTATCGAAGTAGATGCGGCGTTGAGGCATCACTTACGAGTGATTCCATTGCTCATAAATCAGGCGGTTATGCCGAGTGTTGAGGAGCTACCGAAGGATATTCGGAAGTTATCCAATCTCAATGCCCTTGAGATCAGAAATACGCGTTTTGATGCCGACCTCGATCAAGTGGCAGCTTCACTGAAGGGTGTTGAGCGAAGTTACTCTGGAATACGGAGTCTACGAGAATCCATCTTTAGTCGCGCGCAAGCGTTTTGGAGAAACCACCCGTACCGTGCGATTGCTATTATTCTAGCAATGGTTATAAGCATGTCCCTTGCCAAGTCTATGCTAAACATCGCACCGCTAGTTACATATGCGTACGATGCCTGGGACGTGACGCGGCCAATGGGAGATCATGAGAAGATCCGTCTTAATGATATGGCGGCGCGTCTTGAAGTGAGGCTCGCAGCAGCGACCAACAGCCTGCGGCTGGAGGGTGCTTCTGTCGATCCTTGGACATACGCAGATGCTTTGGTAGGGCTGGAAATAGGGGAAATGCCACATCCATCGCAGGATGTTCATTACGAGTTTTTAATTAGACAATCAAAGAAAGATCACCATTGCTGGGTACAAGGGGAACTTAAACCAAATGTGGGTGATCCTTGTCATCTAGCCACGACTGCCTGGGTTTTTTTAGCATTCGCCCACATGCGAAGAGAGGCCCCGATTGAATCATGGCAATTTGTGCTCGGTGAACAGCACAATGAGGGGTGGTGGGCACTTTACCAAGGAGCAAAACAGAAGAATGCGAACGCTTCTGTGTACGCTACTGCACTTCTAACGCTTGCTATGCAGCTGCATATTGATAGATCACTGGTCGCTAGTACGGAGATAGCAAGTATTCGTAATGCGATCGCATTGAGTAGTAATTGGTTGGCCCAGCGTCGCACTCAGGGTGAGTGTGCTTGGCCGGACTACCCTTATAATGAAGAAAGAAGAAACGATATTCGTGCTGTGGCTGGACTAGTTACGTATGTCCTCTCGCGGGTTGGCCATCCCGATCATGAAGCACTATGTAAGCTCTGTACTGAACCCTTGACATCTAATGGTCCATCGCTGGATTTGACAAAGAATAATTCTCTTATCGAGTTCAGATTAGGTGATGGCAGTATTATCTCTGATAGAGTAAATCATTTGGAGCTCGTCTGGGCCGGTATTAGTGCAGAGAGTTGCTATAGCCTGGTTGGTTGGTGGGCGAGAATGCGTTCGCGTGCATTTCTTACACAATCACTGTTTAGTAATGACGACAGACCAGATGACACGCTGAGGCAGACATGGATGCTGGGTGAAACAAAATTGCTGCTACGGTCCGTGACTGGACTGCCTATTTTATGAGGTGGCTATCGTGTGGCAGTGTTTGGACAATGCGTTGTCCCATCAAAAAAATAAAAGGTGACAATGGGATTAAAATTTGACCACGTACTATTGGTTAATAAATAATCCCTCCGTCCCCATTTTTCTTTTATAGGAGTTGAATATGAAAAACAAATCGACTGTAGATCGTATCAAGCATATTCAAAAGCATTTAAATATTAAACCAGACGGAATAATTGGTCCGGATACGTTGACTGGCATTGAAAATAGACTGTTCAATAAAGTTATTGATGTATCCAGCGCATATTCTTTGATTATTTCAAGAACTGGTATGCGTGAGCTGATTGGTCACGAAGTTGTCTCAAAAAATTATTACAGTAGATTATTGAAAAAACCTGTCTGGCCGGGAGGGTCTTCTGGAGTCACAATTGGCATTGGTTATGACCTTGGCTACAATCGCGCCGCTCAAATTCAAAAGGATTGGGGCGGTAAAATTCCTGATGCTGCATTGGAAAAACTAAAGCGTGTCTCTGGCCTTAAAGCCAATAAGGCGAAACTAGCAATCAAACGCCTAAAGTCAGTTGAGATCACGTTTGATCATGCAAGTCAGGTTTTCAGCGAAAGTACCTTACCACGGTATGCAAAGTCGACACTTAAAGCATATCCTGGTATTGAGGTTTTATATCATGATGCCCAGGCGGCATTGTTATCACTTGTCTATAACCGTGGGACATCAATGAGTGGCTCTAGAAGGAAAGAGATGGCGGCCATCAAGCCATTAGTATTACAGCAAGATTACGTTGGTATTGCACAAGAGATTCGTAATATGAAACGCTTGTGGGAAGGTAAAGGCCTGGATGGTTTGTTAAAACGACGAGATGCCGAGGCGGAACTGGTGCTTAGTGCTAACAGGAAGTATAAGCAGTCAGAATTGATACGTGTATGAATAATAAAATGTGATCTGACATTGCTTCTAACTACCGAATAAAAGACAATAATAGGGGACAGACCACGGTTTTCCGTACTAAAGAATGATAAGCGTGGCCTGCACCCTATTATTCACGAATACCTGTTCGAGGTCATACCGCATGACATGCAGGACAATGCCGAAAAACTAATCAGCCTGTTGCGGGACAAAATCGTTTATGCCAGCTAAACAGCAACACACTGGTGCCAAAACCGTTCACAGTTACGCAATACGTCGCGTTAATCCTTTTCTCGGCGTGATGCAGGTCATCGAATCCGAAGAAGGCCGCGCTCTTAGCTGCAATGGCGTGGTCTGGGAAATTCTGGTACGTGCTAAGTTAGGCAATGGCTGGGGCAGCCTCAACCGCAACAATAAACAGAACACCTACTACCGTTTTGGGATGTGGTCACTACAAGACGGCTTGATAAAAAGATCCAACTCGCCATCGCCTGACCAGGATTATTTTGAACTGGCGTCAAAGTGTGATGCGCTTATCGAATATGTGCGTGAACGCCATCACCAGTTACCATTCGAACTGGCAGATGATCATGAACTCTGGCTGTTTGACAGCAAGGACCAGCAACCGCTTGCACTACTCGCATCAGTCACTGCCGATCATGCTTTACCTTCACCAGAACCTCGGTGCTGGACTTCCTGTTTAGGCGCCAACGGTTCGCCCAGTCAGCGCAGGTTTCCTGAAGCCTCGGAATTGGAATATCAGGTCAAGCAGCGTGCCGGCTTCAATATCAACAAGTACTGGATAAAGCGGCAGGCGGATGGCAGTGGCATTATAGAGAACACAGACCGGTTTATCCCTTTGGAAGATTTCCCGGTTTTATTACTGGACAAAAACTGGCCGGACGTGGAAGAAGAACAACGCGCCCGTGCATATATTGAGTGGATTTCACCATCGCTGCTTACCCTGCAGCACCTCGACAGGGAAACACGTACACGTATTGAAAACAACCTGAACGTACAGGCAGTATCGATCGAACACCACTGGCACCTGTACCCGGATATTATCGATGAAAAACTTCTGAAAGCCGCGCGCGTACAAAGCAGGATAGAAAAAGCGGGAAAAAATTCAGTGAGTAGTTAAAATTGTAAAAGGGGGCAGATTTATTTATACATCCGTTTTTCATGTGTATATATTTATTTCGCAGTGGCTTGCGCTGGTCCGCCCCGGAGATACATTGTTTTACGTAAAACAACACGGTTTTAAGACAAACAGGGCGCAGACTACGGCTTCCTGAGCTAAACATATAAACTGTGGCCTGCAGTTGCCAATCAATGTGGCCGATAGAGCCTAAAAACAGATCTAACCCAAAAACAATCTAACGGTGAATTAGATGGTAAATAAAACAACAGAACATTTTATGAAAAAAGCGAGTAACTATGGATTGCAGGATTTTCTTGAGATCATGGGTGAGTTGTCCCAGGAAAGCACAAAAAAAG
>CAWKEY010000013.1:0-20550 GCA_963848675.1 uncultured Gammaproteobacteria bacterium | reverse complement strand
ATCACTTTTGACGGTTTTTAGCCTGAACATTAGACAAGACGAGCAGAAGCACACCCCTTTTACTCATCGACTTGTCCATTCTGTTTTGCTTGTTCCTGTAAAACCGATCATTCTCAATTCGGTACGCACCGCGTTCCAAATCGGAAATGCTTGATAAAACCAGCGCGCATTCATAGTTTCCCTGTTAACTGTTGTTCAATTTCGGCTACCGTGGGCAATTGTGCTTGTACGTCCAGCGGTATTTCTTTGGTAATAAAAGAGCTAACGCCTATTGGCTTATTGACATCACGCAAGGCATATTCCACATCCAGCCGGTCTTTGTCTTTGCACAGAATCAAGCCAATACTAGGCTGATCGCCTTCCGCGCTTAACAGATCATCAACCGCCGATAAGTAAAAATTCATTTTGCCGATATACTCAGGTTTGAATTCACCTGTTTTTAGTTCAATCACTACGTAACACTTCAGTCTGGTATGGTAAAACAGCAAATCCAGAAAATAACTGCGGTTATTCACTTCCAGCGGGTATTGGCGACCTAAAAAGGCAAAGCCCTTGCCCAACTCTAGTAAGAATCGGGTGATGTTATCGACCAACTGATTTTCAACGTCACGTTCTATGGCTTTCTGAGTCAAATTTAGAAAATCAAATACATAAGGGTCTTTCAGGGTTTGCTGAGCCAACTCAGACTGTGGTGCCGACAGCACTGCTTTAAAGTTACTCGGTGCAAGACCTTGCCGCAGGTGTAAACCTTGCTCAATTTGCAACTCCAAAATCGTTCTACTCCAGCCATTTTCAATACATGCTGTTGCGTAAAACAGGGCAATATCAACATCCTTAATCTTGCCCATAATCGTGCGAATATGTCCCCAAGGTATTTGTCCCACCGGCTGTGGGACAATTTCAAAGCGTTTTGAAAAGAACAGGTAAAACTGGCGCATTGCAAATAAACTGCTGCGCGAAAAGCCTTGAATGCCCGGATATTCGGCTTGTAAGTCCGCTGCCATTTGTTCTACCACAGCACCGCCCCAGCCTTGCACTTGCTGCAAGGTCACAATCGTTTGACCAATATGCCAGTACAGCACCAACAGCTCATTATTAACCGCCAGCACTGCACGCATTTGCGTGGCTTGAATCCGTTGTTTAATTTCATTCAGAGCCAACCTGTAATCGGCATGAACATTGATTTCGCTCACTTACACCACCACTGCAAGCATGCGGCTTAAAAACTCCGGTTCGTTCTGACGGATTTTCAGGGTTTTGCTAATGCCTCCTTCGGTCTCAAGACTGGTAAATACAACAGGGATGTTGTGGTCGCCGTTGATATAGACGACATCGAATTCAATGTCCGCTTGATTGATAGCCAGTTTATCGCATAGGCGGTTTAAGGTTTCGTAATCCACCTGCGTCACGTCACACCACAATATCCGCGTTTTTTCACCGCTCGGTACCATCTCAGTCATCCATATGTGTTCTTATTTTGTTTTTGATGATGATTTTCTCGTCCATTTTTTTCTCACTTCCCGTCCAATTGTATTCGCCGATACACCAAACAATTCGGCCACTTCGGATTGTGTCTTTCCGGTATCCAATAATTCATGCATATGCTGAACCTGTCCGTTTGACAAGGATTTTGGCCGCCCGACATGTTTGCCGCGTTTCTTGGCGGCCTTCATTCCGGCTTTGGTTCGCTCCCGGATCAGATCACGCTCGAATTCGGCCAATGCACCCATGATATGAAAGACCAGCTTGCCGCCGGTCGTGGTGGTGTCGATGCCGTCAGTTAGACTTTGGAAGCCAGTTCCCTGCTCTTTTAAACGTTCGATCAATTCACACAAAAACCCTAGAGAACGGCCTAATCTGTCCAGCTTCCAGACAACCAGGATATCTTCTTTTCCTATCGCCAATAGAGCATCTGACAGCCCTACCCGTTCCTTGGTAATACCGCTGATCCCTTGATCCATGAATACCGTTTCGCATCCTGCCGCCTTGAGCGCGTCAAGTTGCATATCAAGATTTTGTTCGTCTGTTGAAACTCTAGCATAGCCAATTTTCATGACTTTATATTGACACGCCCTTTTGATGTATTCAAGAGCTATATTTTTCAATCAGTTACGAATACTGATTTTCCCTGTCAAAAGGGTTCCCTTTTGATGAATTGTGGCCTCCCAAAAACAAACGTTTTTAGAATGTCACCGAACACCGAAAGCAACAAATGAACATTTGAACAAATGTTGTTTTTGGTGCTAGTATGATAGAAGATACGGAGGACATGGTCATGCGTTTATCCATTGAAGTGACACCCGAACAACATCAACGGCTAAAGGCGGTCGCGGCTTTGCGCGGTCAGAGCATCAAGGATTATGTTTTGGATCGCGTGTTGCCGCAAACGCCGACGGAGAACGAGGACGAAGCCTTGCGTCAGTTAGAGGCATTCCTGGAACCGCGTCTCAAAGAAGCGGATGAGGCCGTCACGAACAAATCAGTAAAACAAATATTCGAAGAAACCCATCAGGAAATGCGGTAATGGAATGCTGCCTTATGAATTAACGCCTTCGGCACAGGAAGACCTCAAGGAGATTGCCCGTTACACTATAACGAAATGGGGCAAGAAACAGTCTTTGCACTATGCTGAGTTGCTTGAAACCCGGTTTCGTGAGATCGCGGCCCGGAACGCCTATTCCCGTCCCTTCTCGAAACTGTATCCCCAAATTTTGGTGAGCCGATGCGAGCACCACTATATTTTTTATGTCCATCCAAAGGCAAAGCCGCCTCGGATTATTGCAGTTTTGCATGAGCGGATGGAGATGTTAGCCAGACTTAAAAATCGACTTGGTGGATAGGTTCCCCCCAAATGACTTCCCTTAACGGTATTACGGACAGATTTACCGGACACGCAAGACTTTGTTTTTATAAGGAGATCATGTTGTCCGGAAAATCCAGATTTTCCGGACATTCGCAAAACTCAATTGGGATAGAGGTTTTCGGAGATCCCGTTTCAAGAGACAGTTTTAAGAATAGCATAGCTATAAAAAAGGCTGAAAAATCAGCCCTACCTGTAGTTTCTTGATTTCATAATCGCAATTTCTTGCACTTATCCGCCTTTTATATCTCAGATTAACTGATTTATAAATCCAGTTTTTCTGACATTAATCGCAGCTATCTTTTAGTGAGGTATTCATCGAATAATGTAACAACAACAGTGATGACTCAGCAATGCACCGAAAGTTTACGCCTCGTCACTGCTCAAAATCCTATGAAACAATCCTGTCGTTTGTTTAAACTCACCCTAAGTAAAGGCAAAAACATAGTATCCTTTTTAATATCCTTTTAGATAGCTTTTTATAATAGCTATCTTTTTTGTTACTTATTTTAATATTTATTAAAATATCTTTTTAATAAGCTATCTTTCAAGATATTCTATTTACATTGCTATCTTTTTTGCTATCATCTTATTGTGGCTATCTTTTCCGATAGCACTTTTTTAAACCACGGGAGCGTGATACATGCCAACAATCGTTTTTGCATCCTCAAAAGGAGGGGCAGGGAAAACAACAGCCGCCGTTATATTGGCTTGCGAACTTGCCAGACAGGGGGCAGCAAAGGGATTCCAGATTGCTATGATAGATGCTGACCCGAATCAGCATAGCGCGGCATGGGCGAACAAGGAAGGTCGTCCCGAAAATATACAATTGATCGAGAATGCCACAGAGGAGAATATCTTAGATGCGATTGATGAAGCTGAGAACAAAGCTGCTTTTGTTATAGTCGATCTTGAGGGAGTGGCAAGCAGCGCGGTTATCGGTGCAGTCAGTCGTGCAGATTTGGTCGTTATCCCTTGCCAACCATCACAAAATGACGCGAAAGAAGCGGTCAAAACAATTAAAACGATTCAATATAGCGCTCGCGTAGCAGGGCGCAAAATCCCCTTTGCTGTTTTATTCACGCGATTAAGCGCGGCAATTATTACCAAAACAGGTAAACACCTTGCCGCTGAATTTGACGGGGCAGGGGTTGACCTTTTTGAGTGTTCATTGATTGACCGTGAAGCATTCAAATCTGTTTTTTCCTATGGAGGGACAGTAAACGGCTTAGAGGGAAGCACTAAAAGAGAGCAAGAAAGCATCAAAAAAGCCGCCGATAATGCCAAAATTTTTGCCGAAGAAGTCAAACGCAAATTAAAAACGAGCATAGACCAGAAGAGGGCTGCAAATGGCTAAAGAGCGCGAAGCATTAAACCTTGACGATACAATCGATCTTGAGGAGCTGACCCAAAAACGTCCCTTGCCAAAACATATAGGTAAGGCAGAGATTAAAGAAATCGCGACGCAAACAGGGTTTATAAGCCGCCAGCCACGCAAAAAACGTAGCCGCACCAAATACACAGCGCAACTTAATATAAAGGTAAGGGAAGGCATAAAGCCGCTTTTTCAAGAGATTGGAGCGCATCTTGAAACCTTCGATAATGAAACCTTTGAACTGGCTCTATTAGCCTTGATTGAAAAGGAAGGAACAAAAGAATACTTGGCACTGTTTAAGGAGCTTACAAAATGACAGACAAGGGAAAAAAGAAGGATGAAGCGAAGCCGAAGCCATCGAGAAAACCACCTGAAAAAGTTGTCAAAAGCTTTCAAATGGATTTATTTTCGCAATTTCTGGCTAATGACTTAAGCGAGGTTTCAAACACGGTTGAATATTGGGAGCGCATCCCAAAATACTTTTTCTCCACAGAACAACAAAATAAATTAAGAGAACCGAGCGGTTTAGCGCAGTCATTCTCCTATGAATACAAACTAAAAAACAATGCAGGGGAAGAATTGCACTATAAAGTTAAAATTCAACCTGCTTTGATCGAGCAGCCTGATGGAAAGGACAAAGCCTTTTTTCCAACAAAAACCGAAGAGAACATCGAAGAGGTTTTGAAGAAGATATTTACTGAACAAAATTACGGCATCCACGATCCCAAAAACATTGAAAGCTGGGTAAGATTCAGCTACGGCATGATCCGCCGCGAACTTTACCGGATGGGCAGCGGACTTCGATATGACCAGATCAAGCATAGTTTGGAAGTGATGAGCAAATGCATTTTAACCGTTTACGAAGACGGTAAGGAAATTTATACAGGCTCAATTTTGCAAGATTATTGCAGCATCGACCGCAATAAATATCTTGAAGATACAGACGCGCTTCACGTTGCACGACTGCCTGTTTTTATATCCCATGCCATCAACACGCTACAATATCGACAGTTTAACTATGCGCGTTTTATGGAGTGCAGTGAACAATTGACTCGCTTTCTTTACAAGCGGCTCGTCAATCGCTTTATAAATGCCAATTACATGAATGATTACCACCTCATGTTTTCAGATATTCAACAAGCAAGCGGACTTTTACAACAAGCGAGAGACAACGATAATCGCAGGAAGGTTTTAGAAGCACTAGAAGAGCTCAAAAAAAGACGTGTTATTTCTGAATATAATAAGGATGAACGTAAAGAAGGACGCAAGGTTATAGATATAAAATACACAATCAGACCACACCATGATTTCATAGCCGAACAAAAAGCCGCAAATAAGCGAGCAAATATGCAACAAATTGGAACGCAAAAATCCGTCGATCCTGTGGGTAAGTGATAATCAAGGTAGGCACTCCAGCCCACAGTTCAATCGAAAAAGTAGGCACTCCAGCTCACAGTAAGTAGGCACTCCAGCCCACACTTGAAAAAAATACCGAATTACGACAAAAAATAAGGTGATTTTATGTTTAGAAGGTAGGCACTCCAGCTCACAGTTAGCTAAAAAAGTAGGCACTCCAGCCCACAGTTAGCTAAAAAAGTAGGCACTCCAGCCCACAGTTAGCTAAAAAAGTAGGCACTCCAGCCCACAGTTAGACCAAAGTAGGCACGCCAGCCCACACTTAAATCACCAAAAAATCTACAATCCATTGATAAAAATAGTTTTTTCAGCTTGTCAAAAATCCCTATTCTTTTCTTTATTTATTCTTTTATAACTTATTCTTGTTTTGCCGCTTGTGGATAACTAAATTCATAAAAATACAGCGGGAAAGAGACAACATATAAAAAATAGTAAGTTTGTTCCCAACTGAAAACCAGTAGTTTTAGGTCGCGAGTCAAAGCAGTTTTCTTTGGTTTTATTCTGTCTATAGGAAAAGAAAAAATCAGAGCCCGAATAATCATTTCCAAAACGACAGCTGCGCCGGAACATGGGCAAAGAGAAGATCAACACGGGATATTTGCCCTGATTGATATTGGGGGTAGCCTTCCAGATCATGCGAGACTCGGCTTGAGATCACCCGTGCATCATAAACCTTGTTATTCCATCGTATAGCAACATGGTCGTAAGACGCATGGAAGGAATTAGGTAAGAAACACCCTGCCAAATCTTCACCGTCATAGTAAGGGGTTCTATGCCCAAACCGCCAAAATTCTATCTCACTATTGGATAATGATTTTATAGGTCAAAATATTCTGATTTTCGCGAGTTCAGACAAAAATCTATCAAAAGCGATTTGAAAAGAATTGACGCACTGAAGAACCGGGACATCGATTATTCCGATAGTCCGGAACTGGATGAGAGCTTTTTCACCAAAACTACGGTTTATTAGCCTTCCGAAAAACAGCTTACCTTAAGGCTGGACGAGAACTTTCTTGACTGGCTGAAAGGGCATGGCAGGGGGTTCAAACCCGGATTAATGCAATCCTACGGGCTTATTATGAGGCACACAAGAACAATAATGATGCTCACCGTTAAAGCTGATCCGGCTATAGAAGTGTCAGTAATGAATTAACGGAGCATCTAAACACTCAGAAAGTAAATCATGCGGTTTTCATTAGATTTACCAAGACCAAAAGGTTGAGATACTTCCCTCTTCCTTAATTGCCACTTGTGGCAATTATACCAGTCAGACTGTTTTTTGTCTTTTTATTGTTTTTAGACACCATCAATTCCTCATAACACAACAGCACGAACGCCACGATACCGTTCAATTAAGGCTTTTTGTTTATGCCAGGAAAGAATCGGGTAGGGCAGGTCGATATAGCCAAGAATATTTCTAATTGGTTTTCTTCCCCCCAGCGGTTTTTGCTGACTGATGGCTACTGAGAGCTTGTATTAGCTCAACGGCTTGGGTTTGCATGGCCTCAAGCTGTCCGCGTAAATTAGCGGCCTCCTCGCGCGCTGTAGCGGCTTGTTTGTGAGCATCGTCGCAGGCGGCTTCGGCCTTTGTCATCCGTTCGGCATTGCGATGGATTTCCTCGGCTGTGCGCTTGCGTTGTTCTTGGTGGGTTTGATCGGCAGCGGTTGCCTGCGCTTTGACGGTCGCCAGTTCAGCACGTACCTGGTCACGTTCGGTGGCCAGGAGTTGATAAGCTTGCTTTTGTTCGGCCAGTTCATCCCGCAATCGTGCAAGCTCGACGGCATATTGTTCGCCAGCTGTTTTTGCAGTCTGCTCAATCAAGGCAAGGCGTTCGCGCAATTTAGCCAACTCTACGGCCTGCGTTTGACTGGTCGCCTGAGTTTCAGCCAGTCGGTTCTCCACTACTTCGGTTTCGGCCTTCATCCCGTCCAGTTTGGTTTCCAAGTCATCGACCGTTTGCGAGGCATCAGCTAATTCCCGCTCTGCCTGTTCGCGTTGATCACCCGCCGCCCTAACCATTTCTGCGACCCGGCGCTCTGCCGCTTTCACAGCCTTGTCGTTCAGTTCAACGGCCAGTATTGAAAGGCGCTCTGTTAACGCCCTAGTGACGATAGCCACCTCTTCTGCCACCTCAATAGGCAATTCAGCCACAGGTTCCGCTTTGGTGACAGACTGGCTGGCCAAGTGCTCATCCCAAACCTGTTTAAGCCGACTCGGGTTCCCGCCACCAACTTTCTGACGTAAGGCAAAACCAGTAATATTGCGACCGGCGTCTCTCAGTTCCTGACCTGCTTGAATAATGGCTTCAGGGGCGAATTCGACAGGGCGCATGGGGTTCTCCTTTAAGTTGATAGTTCTACTATAGCACCAAATGAAATAAAAGAATAAATAAACTAATAAACAAACAAAGTAATAAACAAATAAACTAATTTATTATTTCCCGGCTGTTCCACTTAGCCAGAAAATGTGGCGTGCCGGTCAAGGCAAGCGCCAGCCGTAGGTTCCTTTGTTTTGAAAGGCGTAGGGGAAACAGTTGCCTTTTTCTACCGTCCATCCTTTGCCTTGGCATTTAGCTAGCCGCTGGAGTTCTCCAGACTGGGCGAAGCGGTAGGCCAGTTTGCCCTCTGGTGTGTTTGCCCAAGCCGCCGCCGCTTTTTCGTCCCTGGCTTCGGAGTAGCCAACGCCATAGCCGCTGTTATAGCCGTCATCATGGCCGTTGCTATGCATGTACCAGCCGAATATACTGACACACAGGAAGGCCACTGCGATGCACCCGCCCGCCCACTGCCACATTTGTTTAGCTGATGTGTGGTATGCCACCTCTCGCGCGGCTAATGCTACAGCTTGTGCTAAATCCGCCTTGGCTGCTTCCGCTGATGCTTTTACAGTTGCATCCGCTGTCGCCTTGAAATTGGCCAATGTCTCTTTGGCAGCGAGTGCTATTGCGTTCGGGAACCGCTCGTACTGGTCCTGGTAGTGTTGTAATGCCATCAACACCAACCACAGCGCATCATTATTTTTTAGGCCGAGTGCATCCCTAACCGTATAGAGTTGTTGTCGTTCCGCATCACTGGGTTGTCTACCGAGCAGCTTGGCAAAGCTGTCGTCCAGTTCACTCATGAATAACTGCCGCCAGGGTTTTCTTCACTTCGCCTTGCCATCGCGACAGTTCAGCCCGGTTACCTATTGGCAGTTCTTTTAAGGCTTTGGCGATACTCAACCGTTTGCTGTAAAGGTCATCGCTAACCCGATCCGCCAAATCCGGAAAGTTTAGCGATTGACCGCCGCGCGCTTCGACGGCGCTACGCGTTTTAGAGCTGTTGTAAAGCTCGAACTTCTTTTCGTCGCCGAAGTAGCCGTTTCTGACCACATGCACGAGGGTGTCGGGAATAGCGTCCATGTAGTCTTTGAGCAGTTCAAGACTATCCCGTTGCCGGTTAATCACCCACAGCGTGACCAAATCGCGTTGCAGTTCCGCCAGAGTGCTATTCAGGGTGGTGCCGTAGGCACTGACGCCGGTGTTGTTACGTGCTGCCGTATTGATTACCACGATGCTATCCTGATTGCTATCGCATAGATTAATCAGTTGTATCCAGCCGTCCGCCTCATCCAGATTGACCAGTTCAGTGGCAACGCACTCGTGGTAGCCTTTCCAGACATCGGGATTGCTGGTATCCGATTCAATCAACAAAATGCTTTCGCCTTGTTCTTGCAGGTAGTCAATGGTTGCCATCGACACCATGCTTTTGCCAACCCCGCCTTTGCTACCGCCGATCAAATATATTTTTTTAGCCATGATTGATTTTTCCTTAAATTAAGCTGTTTATGTAGTCGTCTTTTTTATTGATTAAATATCGTCGCTGTCGGGTTTCGGTGTCAACGATACTTTAGACGATGGCTCTGATTTATCGGTGTCAGCTGGTTTTTTATTTTCTGGCGTCATCCTGTTTTTTTGTTCTTTTTGAGTCTCTTTTTTGGGTTCATTATTGGGTTCTTTCTGTCCCTTATTTTTTCCGGCTTTAATCCGCTGTAAATAGCTCTTAAGGGTAGGGGTGGTGATATCCAGACCTTCTCCCCTTAATGTTTCCGCTATTTGATCCAGCGTATAGCCACGCTTTTGCAAGGCCGCTATCTCTTTTGCAAGCACTTTTACCGCATCCTGTTTACTATGTTCCTGCTTCTTTTTCTCGATGACAGGCATTGTTTTTAACTTAGCCGCAATCGCCCCTAATTTTTCATTGCTGTATCCCATATAATCCCCACGTTGCCAACTGTGTTAAATAGTATTTATCCATTAATAGCATAAAACGATTTATAGCGATTGAAAAGCTGTTTTAAACAGTCTAAGATTATTATTTTTATAGACACCTAATAACATATACAGGATGGCCCTTGGAATACACATACTAGCGTATATGATTCCAAGGTACGCCAGACCATTCGGCGCTACGCTTCTCACAGTCCGGCTCAATCCTGTCATGGGACACCCCTGAACCCCGGCTATGCGGCGCTGATGCTGCTTACATTCAAGACAAACGCAACACCGTATCACTAAAAACTTCAAAGCGATGTCACCAAAAGCCATGACTGATCATGACCGAAACGAATCCTACGACACCGACACCCATTACAAGAGCAATGGAATTTAAACTGGAGATAGCCACATGGTATTCGAAACAATAGGCACCGAACCGCTAGATGCAATGCTGCGGTTACGCCTAACCGCCAGCGAAAAAGAACGCCTGCGTGAAGATGCCGACCTGGCCGGATTAAGTATGTCGGAACTGGTGCGCCGCCGTTACTTTGGCAGGCCGATTATCGCCAATGCGGATGCGATCATGATTAAAGAATTACGCCGCTTAGGTGGTTTACTCAAACACATCCATAACGAAAGCAACGGCGTCAACAGTAAGGAAACTGCCGAGGCGTTGATCGCACTGAAAGCCTACATAGAGAATCTAAGCGATGGTCGTCAAAAAAATTAAGAACCCAAAGAAGTCCGCCACCAAAACCGCCCGCATCGGCGGACTACTGGACTACATCCTTAACCCCGAAAACCAAAATGCAAACGAGAAATGCGTCTATTCTGGATCAAGAAATTTTTTAACAGATACCTCGAAAAGCCAAAAGGCGGAAATGCTGGCCTTGTCCCAGGAAGCGGTGAGAAGTAAAGATACCGTCAATCACTACGTCATGAGCTGGCAAGCCGGCGAACAACCCAGCCATGCGCAGATAGACGAAGCAGTCAGCCTATTTCTCGATGAACTGGGACTGAAAGACCATCAGACCGTCTACGGACTTCATGCCGACACCGATAATCTCCATCTGCACCTGGTCATCAACCGGGTGCATCCCGATACCTTGAAAGTCATCAAACCGAATAAGGGTTTTGACATTGAAGCTGCCCATAAAGCGATAGCACGCATTGAACACACACAAGGCTGGCGGCGTGAGCAACACGGACGCTATCAGGTCTTGGAAAACGGCGAACTAGGCCGGGAGCACGTCGACACCGAAAAGCAACGGCAACCCGATCAGGTCAAGCGAGACCGAGAGCAACGCAGCGGCGAAAAATCGGCGGAACGGATTGCGATTGAGGACGGCGCAGCCATCATCAAGTCGGCCAGCGATTGGCAAACGTTACACCGACAGCTGGCCGAAAAAGGCCTGCGTTACGAAAAAAAGGGTAGCGGGGCCCTACTGTTTGTCGGCGATGTCGGTGTGAAACCCAGCCGCGTTGACCGTGCCGCCAGTTTGCCACATTTGCAAAAACGGCTGGGGACTTATGAGCCGCCTAGCAACCGGCTACAATGTTGTTGAGCGAAAGCCGGAACCCGATCCAGGCCGGACAACCCGGTTGGGAAACCTTCATTTCAGGCCGGAAAGCCCACTATGCTGCGAAGAACACCGCGACACTGGAACTTCGCAAGCATCAAGAAGCAGAGCGTCAACAACTGGCGGCGCAACAGAAAACAAAACGCGAAGCGATTTTAAAAGGTAGTTGGAAAGGCAAGGGTGATTTATTGAACGCCATGCGCAGCATCCTCGCCGCCGAACAGGCCGCCGAGAAAGCCGGCGTGAAGGAAGGTCATCAACAAGCATGGAAACAGTTACGCAAACAATACCGACCGTTTCCGGATTATGAGCAATGGCTACGGCAACAGCAACAGCCAGAACTGGCCGATAGATGGCGGTATCTCAACGGCGATCCGCAGCGAATCAATGGCGACACCACTGAGCCGCCGACGCCACGAGACATCCGGGCCTATACGCCGAAAATACAGGGTCAACAGGTGCATTACCTCCGGAAAGACGAAGCGACCCAGACCGCCTCTTTTATCGACAAAGGCCGGGAGATCGACATTCACGACTGGCGGAATCGGGACTGCGTACTGGCGGCCTTGCAGTTATCCGCGCAGAAATGGGGCAGCTTTCAGGTCAACGGCAATGCCGAATACAAAACCCTGTGCGTCAAGTTGGCGGCGGAACACGGCTTTAAGATCGGCAATCCTGAGCTACAAGCCAGCATCGAGAGCGAGCGGCAGAGGATGCGGGTAGTGCAGAAAAAAACGGCGCAGCAGCCAGCGCGTGAGTCGAGCCTGGTAAGGTAAGTGGTGGACAAAATCACCTGGGTTATAAACTTAACAGTTGTACAAGAGGTCGTAATAGAGTTTCTGAAAAAAACGTCGCTAAGGAAAATAGGCGCTAAATCCGGCCTTCTTCAATCGCTTTGTAATAAGTACGTCTGCCGATTCCAACCTCAGAAACTGCTTTGCTGACACTTATACCTCCCTCGACGAGGGTTTGCACTTGCTGCAACTTTGTTTCTTCAATCGGTTTACGGCCTTTGTATTTACCGTCCTCTTTTGCGACATCAATACCTTCCCGTTGACGTTCCAACATAATTCCTTTTTCAAATTCAGCGATAGCGGCCAGCATGGTGAGCATCAATTGTCCGGTCGGGGATTTTGTATCCAAATTGATATTTAAAACCTCCAAGTCTGCACCCTTCTTTTTTATTTCTTCGGCAATACTCAGTAAGTCTTTGGTTGACCGGGCTAACCGATCCAATTTTGTCACGGTGACGGTATCGCCTTTACGGATGTAATCCAACAATTTCCGTAACTCGGGTCGAGCACTATTACTACCTGATATTTTTTCCTTGAAAATCTCCTGGCATCCGGCTTTGTGTAATAACTCCAATTGGGCGGTCATATTTTGCCCGCTGGTTGATACTCGGCAATAGCCAATTTTTACTGCGCTCATTTTCAGGTCATTTTGTGCGTATAGGATGCGTGCATATTATAAGTTGTGCATTTAATCAATTTCAAGTACAAATGCACAACACAGCCCCGTCTTTTGCGTGTGCAGCTAGACCTTGATTCAAATGCACAGTTCACAGGAAGGTCAAAATAGTGAATGTGTCGGAAAATTAGGAAAAACTGTGTTAAGCACTATTCATATTTATAAAACAAAAGCTTATCGGTATAGTTTGACCGACATTCCGCACCATTAGAAAATAAGCATTCAAAATCAATAGGATGCTAATTGGGTATGGAATGTCGGGTTTGACCTTAGTAACGTTTTTTTCAGAAACTCTATTACGACCTCTGTTAGCAACAAATCAGTGATTGTCAATTGACAATCACTCACAATCAGCCTACCATTTTGGAAAATTTTCGAGATAAACAATGCCCCATCACAATAAAGAGATCGCGTCCGCTTTAGAGTATGCGTCGAGTAAGGGTTGGCGAATTGTAGAAGGCGGGTCTCATGCATGGGGTCAAATGTATTGCCCATACAACGATAAAGAATGTAGATGCGGTGAATTTTGCAGGGCGAGCATCTGGAGCACTCCAAAAAACCCGGAAAATCATGCCAAGCAAATTCGACGCATAGTTGACAACTGCATTATACAAAAACACAAACCACATATTGGTGAGGAATAAGTTATGGCTGATTATGATTTCACTCTGAAATTTGATATTACTACCATTGAATGCGAACCGGAAACTCTGTTGGATCAGCTTTATGAAGCGGGGTGCGCTGATGCAATCATGGGGATTGGGCAGCCTGGGCGAATCGCCATGAATTTCACAAGAGAAGCCAGATCAGCATCAGAAGCCGTCTCAAGCGCACTAAGTGATATAAAAAAAGCACTCCCTCAAGCGAGGTTAATCGAAGCTACACCTGATTTTGTTGGTTTAACCGATATTGCAGATATTCTGGGATGCAGCCGTCAAAACATCAGAAATATTTATATCAAATATCGGTCGTCCTTTCCATCGCCTATCCATGAGGGTAGCACAACAATTTGGCATCTTGCTAAAGTACTTTCTTGGTTTAAGGATAAAGAGAGCTACAAGGTGGAAGACAGCTTGCTTGAAATTGCGGTAACCAACATGAAAATTAACCTTGATCGGCAAATCGGAGAAGCAGCCTAAGGTCAATCAAAGGGCTGTTGGATAAACGAAAGTTTAGATGCAAACCCGAACCTGAAATTTCTCAAAAGCAGCCACTGGCAAGGTGCGATTTTGAGTTTTCTGGTCGTCCGGTCTCGGCCATTTTGCGACATTCAAGATTTTCTGCGAATGGCGCCTATTACACACTAAGCTGTCTTTCAACGTAGAGCTAACCGGCGCTGCGCGGCTTTATCGCGCAGCGTCCAGCGACCGAAGGGAGCGAGGTTGAGCGCCATGTTATGCCTGTACCACCACACCATAAGTACAAAATCTATAAGCCGCATATAAGGCGATTAACAGTACGCACGCCCAAAACAAACGAATTCGAGAAATGTAAAACCATTTTGGCAATCGGATAAGCTTGAAAAAATTATTAATGCTCCACAATATCTCGCCATCTCGAACCCTATTCCACTCTTCTTTTAGGACATCTTGCATTAAGGATGATATTTTTGGTTTCTCATCTTGATACTCCTTGGCCGCATGCTCAACTTTAGAGTACTTATTGGGTAGTTCTTGCATTAGCTGAAGCAAATCTCCCGATTTCTTCTCGCTCTCATTTAGGTAGAGTTTCGCTTGGTGCACATACTCGATTAGCGCGATTTTTGCTTTGTAGGCTTCTTCGCTGTTTTTGTCGGGCACATCAATAAATATCTCGGCATGAGTAAGGTATTTTGATAACACCGCTCTGAGAGAATTGATCCAATCTTGGCGGAGAGTTGAGGTTGCACTTGCGCGTGAAAGCAATGCCGTCACAAAGATGCCAAGAAATGCACCAGCCGTAGCTCCTGCACCGACAAGTAATGTTACCGAATCACTATCTGACATCCTGGGATTGTCCTCTCAGGGCATAACGCTTCACATCACCGGCAGCGAAAAGCACAGCGAGGAACGAGCGCCGCTTGTTGCTGTCCGAGTGCATGTGATTGTTAGCAATATTAATCATCTTTAGACATTACATGAGCGCAGTAACCGCAGAATGGCTCTGCATATAATTCTTCTGGCATTATGGTTGATCCACATCTTTGGCATTCGTGCTCTGCAACATGACCACAAGACGAACATATGCCTTCGTTATATAAGTAAATACTATAGCATTCTGGGCAATCGGTTATCGGAGAGTCCCCTCCATCGGTATGCGATAAATAGACTTCGCGACTAAAGTAGTCGGAAACAGCAGGCTTCACTATATCTTCATACGGAAGAGTCTTTCCGCATGACTTGCATGTATATTCAGCTTCTATTGCTTCTACATTTCGTTCCGATGGCGTGATTAAGCCAGAACCACATTCTGCACATGAATAGTTTTCAAAGGCATTCAATATTTCATCATTGAAATAGTCGAGTGTTTCAAGAGCTTCTCCGCATGTCGCTTTTTCTTTCTCGTATACTTCATTGACCTCAATAAGCACGGCCCATGCGTCATCCCCTAAAAGCTGCTTCGGGTCTTCGTTAAGATGCTCGGATATGAAATCTCTTATTATCAAAAATGAATCAGATATTAGTTGCTGTACAGATTGAGTGTTAAGAGAACTAAAGTAATGCTCTATGTCATTCCGGTACTTATTGATACGCTCAACGCGCTTCCAGTCAACGGATATACCAAGAGACTCAAAGCGCTCCTTGATATTTTGAACATCTACTGTTTTATTGCCTTTTCCTATCCACCTAACAGCCCCCGTTGCATCTATTTCAGGCAGAACCCTCTGCTTAATTAAAGCCTCATCAGAATCTGAAGGACTCAATTCGCAAAGTTTGTGCTTAAAAAGCAAGAGTATCCCAGCAAAGATATTTCTCGTTGAGGATACAATTCGTCTCTCATCTGGAGACTGATAATCCTCAAGCCCGATGGCTATGGAATCTATCGCGTTTTTCAGGATGCTCATTTCTTTCCTTGTACCGCTAACAAGTTATTATCCCGACCGGGCTAACATACGGCTTTCCCTGCTCAATTGTCAAGAATGCAGCTTCAACGCTAGAGTTTCTGAACGGTATAACCTACATTTCATTCATGATAAACCGATCGGGATAATTCCAAAGCAACATTTTGAATGACCGCAATAACCAACTCAAGCGACATTTAAACATCTAAATTAAGAGACCGGTTTGGGTCGGTTGCGGTAGTTCAAATCTGACCTCTTTTATTAGGCTCGCTGGGGTGGTGAGGCACTAATCCAACAATAAACCTTATAAACACCAGTAACTGTGAGATTAGATATGAACCACTCATCTGAATCGAAGATGGCCGATTGACAAGTTTTTTTGGAGCCCGAAAAAATTGACCATTAAGGTCAAAAATAAAGTCGATCTTTATGTGCGTTCCATCAGCACGCCTTTGCTTTGCTCTTTTGCTGCATACATTCTTGCATCCGCTTTCCTGAGTAATTCGCTCATGTCCGTGCCATCGCCGGGATAAACCGCAATTCCTAAGCTGATATCAATCGTCAGTTCAATACCCCGGATAAGCCGCGGCTGCGCCAACTTGGCCTGAATTTCCCGCGCGACTCTTTCCGCATTCGCGTAAGACGTATCTTCCAGTAGGATCACGAACTCATCTCCGCTGATTCTGCTCAAAGTATCCTCATTCCTGATGCATTCCTTGAGTAAACCGCCCACTGTCCTGAGCAATTGATCGCCAACGTCGTGACCATAGGTGTCGTTTACCTTCTTGAAGCCATTCAGATCGAGAAACATAGTCGAAAATGTCAGGTTCCGGCGCTGTGCCCGGGAACAAGCCTGACTGAATCGATCGGTCAGCAGCGTTCTGTTGGGGAGTCCCGTCAAGGCATCGTGCATCGCCATATGGAGCAAGCGATTTGCCGACCTTTTCCTTTGTTCTTCCCGGCGAAAATGCTCGTTCAGGACAAGCAGCAGCAGTGCGAGGACCAGGAGCAAGGTTGAACCTGTGGCGATCACAAGCGGCAGGTCAAGATCAGACCAGCCCAGTTGTTTGTCGACCCTGAGCGCGAATGGCTGACCTTGACTGTCCAGCTTCTTTTCGGCAGTCAATTTGGGAAATAACTGCGCTTCCACTCTGTCCGGTGCAGATGCTGCACTATGCATCAGCAAGCCTTCCGGCGCATCGCTCGAATAGCTGGCGTAATAAAGACGAAACTCAAGATTTTCGAGCAAGAACCCGATGTTTTTCTGGATCGCTTCGACACTGACTTCTACTATCGCCACCGCTTGTTTTCGCGTGGTATAAACGCCTTTTGGCGGATCGGGAACGGGATGAAAGAGGACATAGCCCCGATGCCCATCGACGAGTTTGAAGGGGATGCTAGCCACAGAGGCCTGCAATTTCTTCGCTTGCTTTAGGGCGCCGAAATCCATGTCTGCGCCGATCAGTGGCTTGGTGCTGGGCGACATCGGTTCAATGAAAATAATCGGGGTGTATGTCGGCTTTTTTTTAACAGGCCGCCAACTGCGGCGATCGGCCTCGTAATTGAAAGCCTTCACTTTGTAATGGGGAAACCAAGAGCGCTTTTGTCTTTTGGTAAACTTCGCCAACTCGTTCCTTTTTACGACGAGCGCGACTCCGAGCGCATTGACATGAGGGTAGCGGGCAAGGATTTGTCGGGCGTAACGGGATGCGCTTTCCCTATCGGCATATTCAATGGAGCTCAGAAACGCGGAAAAACCCTCCAAGATCGATTCGTTATCCCGCGCGATGAGTTCGAGCCTTTCGTCCAGTTGCGCGACCCTCTGATTAAAGGCCGTTTCGGCTTTATGCAGCGCAAGCTTGAATACCAGACCCGTTGTGACCGACGTCACCGCCGCCCAAGACACCAGGACGAGGCCATACATCCAGAAGCGTTTCGTCTTAAACATGGCTAGCCAAGTGTTTTTCCGTTTCTTGCCATTTGATGGGAGATGGGTGCAAAAACCTACCGTTATGAACGACACAAACCGGCGAGACCGTAGGTTTCCACTGCCCCTCTGGGCCTAATACTGTGCTGCTAATTTCTATAGACGATGTCGAAAATTTTAGCCGCTAAAAAAATCGTCTACTGCCTTTGCCGGAATTGATGCGTTACCCCGCCATAACGTCAACTGTCTCCGTGACTCCGACCCACACGGGATAAGTATAGCCTCATCAATCGCGACCAAATGCTGCTATGCGGGGAATCTTCGGCGTTTGCGAAAGACCTCACGCTAATACCTCCAAACACTCCGCCGAATCATTCCTCGGACTATTGACTTTCGTACTGACCGGCCTGGCCTTCATACCTTCCGCCGGGTAAGGTTTCAGCAGACCTTGCAGTCTTCCCGCATCCTTGGCCTCCGCTTCGAGCCAAGCGTCCCAATCGCCAGGCGCCAAAATGACCGGCATCCGGTCATGGATTGGTTGCATGATCTCGTTCGCATCCGTCACGATGATTGAGCAGCTCTCTATATCTTCGCCTTCTGGGCTCCGCCAACGCTCCCATAAGCCGGCCAAGGCCATGACTTGGCTATCCTCAAGCGTGATGAACCAGGGTTGCTTGACTTTGGAACCCGGCATAACCTTCCATTCGATAAAACCATCGGCGGGAATTAAACAACGCCGGTGCCGGAAGGCAGTGCGGAACGCCGGTTTGCTGGCAACCGTCTCGGCCCGGGCATTGATCGTGTGGTAGCCAATCTTCGTATCCTTGGCCCAGTGCGGAATCAAACCCCAACGGGCCAGCGCAAAGCGCCTTTTTTCGCCTTCCTCCCGCACCAGGAGAATATTCTGCGTTGGCGCTATGTTATAGCGCGGGAATAAGTCTGGCGGCTCGCTCACCCCGAAGCGCTGAGCCAAAGTGGCTGGGTCGCTATAAAGCGCAAATCGACCGCACATAAGCACTCACGAACGGACTCCCAACCCATACACACCCAGTACTAAAAACGCCGCCAGCAGCAACACTTTCATCCCCCATAGCTCCCCGTAACAGCGGTCATAGTGGCTCATAATCTCCTCGACCTTATTACTGACTTGATCCTGCATGTGAATTTTTCTTGGCATGATAGCTCTCCTCGTTAAGATGATTGTGTCCTAATGTGAACGGTAACTGCGCATTTGTCCGACCAACACGCCCTGGATATCGACCTGCTCCGGACGGTATGCCATCGCCGTCATGTTGGCATTGGCCGGAATCAATAGCACTTTCCCCGGCGTCTGCTCGATGTATTTCAGGGTTGCCTCGGCTTTCTCGATCAGCGCTACGACGATCTCGCCGTTGCTGGCGTAGCTGCGCTGCTCGATGATCACCCAGTCGCCGTCGAATATGCCGGCCTCGATCATCGAATCGCCCTGGACCTGCAACACATAACAGGGCTTATCGCTTTTCAAGACTTCAGGAACGGCCATGTAGCTAATGTTTTCCAGCGCCTCGATGGGCTTGCCAGCGGCGATCTTACCGACAAATGGCAAGGCATGTTCGCAAGCGCCGTCATCGCGTTGCGCCTGGGCGGTCAAGCGGATGCCGCCTTGCTTGTTGCCGGTGAACGGTTCGACCAGGCCGGCCCCAATGAGGGCCATGATGTGTTTGTAGAGCGAGCCGCGCGAGGCCATGCCTAGCGCGGCGCAGAGTTCGTCCAGCGTCGGCGGATAGGCAAAGCCTTCGTAGTTGTCGCGCAGAAAATCGAAGATTTCCCGCTGTCGACGGGTGAGCTCAGTCATCATCGTCCCGGTGTTTTTTATTTTTTGTCAGCTTACCAAAATCGGCCTAAAATGAAAGCAAAAGGAGAACAAAAAGAAAACATAATTAACCCCTTTTTCCTATTCCTCTATGAATCAATCATTTATTCGCACCGGTTTGACGGACATCTTTTCCCCCGGCCGCACGCTGTGCCGGGTAGCCTTGCCGCTGTTTACCGGCAAAGTGGCCGCAGGATTCCCCTCGCCCGCCGATGATTACGTCGAGAAAACCCTGGACCTGAACGACTTGCTGGTCAAAAAACCCGCCGCTACGTTCTTCGTGCGCGCGCAAGGCGAGTCGATGCTCGGCGCGGGCATTCACCCGAATGATATTCTGGTCGTGGACCGTTCCATCGAACCGGTTCCAGGGAAGATCGTTATTTGTGCGTTGAACGGGGAGCTGACCGTTAAGCGCCTGGGGCGTACTAACGGACAATGGCGGCTTAAAGCGGAAAACCCGGCTTATGCCGATATTGTTATTTATGAAGAACTGGAGATGGTGATCTGGGGCGTCGTAACCAACGTCATTCATCCGCTGTAATGCAACCGCTGCTAGCCCTGGTTGACTGCAACAACTTCTATGTGAGCTGCGAGCGCGTGTTCCGGCCTGACCTGATCGGCAAACCGGTTGCCGTGCTCAGTAATAACGATGGCTGTATCGTTGCACGCAGCCAGGAAGTCAAAGACTTGGGCATCAAAATGGGCGTTCCGGTGTTCCAGATTCAGCACCTGATCAACCAGCACAATATCCAGCTCTTCTCGTCCAATTACACG
>CAWKEY010000012.1:0-6038 GCA_963848675.1 uncultured Gammaproteobacteria bacterium | reverse complement strand
AGGTCAGTTTTACACGTCCTGACTTTCGACAATCCCTGGGCCTTTAAGGTCTGGTTGACCATCTGTATAAACGCTTCATCAACCGGCTCCCCGTTGGTCTTGCTTGCCAAAAGCACCTTGTTGACACGTGCGACGATGGCAGGAGAAACAGATTCATTTTTAGCTAGCCGATCGATGGTGATCTGCTGCAGAGTGCCACCGCATATTTTTTTGATGGCTATCTTGCGCTGGCTTTCTGGTGGGGCATTCACTTCAAGCACCATGTCAAACCGCCTCAGAAAAGCATTATCGATGCCCTTTATGTGATTCGTAATCCAGATAACCGGCACGGGGTTTGTTTCGAGTAAATGATTGATCCTCGCTTTCATGCTATCGGCGGTACTCGGCAGGAAAGCCCCACCATCATTAAAGATGTCTTCTACTTCATCAAACAGCACCATCGTTCTCTGGTTGTTGAATAAATACTGCGCAATGGAGAGCGCCTTGATACGATCTTCCGAAATCAGTTTTATCGCATTTTCAAGATTCTGACCGGGTATTGCATAAAGCTCTGCAGCCGCCTGTTGCGCCAAACATTTCGACAACTCGGTTTTTCCAGTCCCCGGAGACCCGTAAAGCAGAATGTTGATACCTTTAGTTTGCCCCTGATCAAATGCCTGTTGCAAATAGCGGATCATGCGAGCGATAGGGCCGCTCAAATGGGGATAATCATCGATGGATAGATCTCCCTCGCTAACCGGCCACAGGACATCTGAAAACATACTTTCCAGGGTGACCGCATCAGTACGTAATCTGCCGCCCAAATTCCGGCTCATCAGCTCAAAGTAATTGCTAAAACGCATGGAATGACCGAGGTCGATCTTCAGCAGGCCTGATTGAAACAATAAGCCACCGGGTGATAGGATGGATTTGATTTGTTCCACGGGTATCATCAACAAAGAAGCCAGCAGCGTGTAGAACATTAATAAGCCGACGTCTCCCAGCAGGTCCAGGGCCTGATCGAGCACGATTTCCGTATCCAGTAAAATGGCGAATTCGAGAACCCTTACCTCCGCATGACCGAGTCCTATTTGACCGGATAACACATTCAGGTTATTTCTCAGCGTGCTATCTATCTCCAGACGCTTGCAAGCGTACACTTCATTTTCATACAGGTGATTAATCCTTTCCTTGACCTTTTGCCGATTGGATTTCTCGTTTCCAAATGGGTTGATCTTCAGGCCAAGAAGGCTGGTGATGGTTTCAGAAATAAACTCATTTTCATCGATATATTTCTGTTGTCGCGCCTAATTCAACCAGTATCTTGAGAACCCAGAACCGAATCAGGCTTTCATAATCAGGGTCGACAGAATATAGGGGTTGGTGGGCCAGTGCCCGCATGAATTGACTGTTCATTTGTTTGATTCCTCATCAAGTTTAAAAAATGCTCAAATGAACAGGCTTTAAGGCCCTGTAAGGAGTCTTTTTATTTTTATTATTTTTTATATTGAATAAATCAGTGACTTATTCGAAGGAGTTGAAATAGTATTATGTAAAGTATCTGGGTAATTATTGTTAAAAAATTGAATCTTTGCAGTTAAGAAATACCGGGTTAGCTACCAGCATGCATCAATTGGATGCCATAAACCGGAAATTTCGAATCGTTGGTTACGATAGTCAATCCCTCCGCTTGCGCCTGTGCAATGAGCATGCGGTCGAATGGATCGTTATGATGTGCGGGCAACTGTCCGGCCTGCTCTCCATGAAACAGAGTGATGGGAAGCCGGGAAAAACCTTCACTCTCCACTATACTATCGATATCGTCTGGGGCCTTCAATTTCCCCAACGCCTTCTTTATCGATATCTCCCAGGCGCTCGCGGCGCTGATATAAACCTCGTTGCGCTCTGACATGATGGCATTGCGAGTGGCTTCACCAAGCAATTGATAGTGCTTGCTTGACAGCCACCACAGAAACACATGTGTGTCCAGCAACAACCGTTTCACTACTCACCTGAGAACATGGCATTGATCTCCGAGGATTCATCATTGAAATCCTCGCTCAGCTCTATTCCACCCGAAAAACGGCCTGGCCTGCGTTGCTTGCCGATTTCCCGGTGCGGAACAAGATCAAGATAAGGCGTTCCCGCTTTGGCGATAATAATTTCTTCGCCCTGCCAGGCCTTTTCACCCAGCTTCGATAGTTGGGATTTGGCTTCGTGCATGTTGACTTTCATGATAGATAAGCTCGCTTTAGCTAAACTTAGCTAAGTTTAGCGTGGAATTCGAAAAGCTTCAATGAGAAGTTACGTGACCGAGCTTATGGAAATAATCTTTGTGCAGTCCTAGAATCATGTTTCTCACGAGGTTGAATGGAACGTCCGTTAATTCCGTATTGGACAAGACTGTTGCTTGATAACTTACATAAATTAATTTATGATTTCTCCCGATATGGGAGATATATTGGATTATGCGGGTAATCGCGAAAAGCACTTTAAAAAAGTTTTGGGAACAACCTGTTTACAGCGATGCGCGAAATCCTCTCGAAAGTTGGTACGAGGAAACAGTGAAAAGCCTGTGGTTATCACCACAAGATGTGAAATCTCAATATGGTAATGCGAGCATTTGTGCTAACAATCGCGTTGTTTTTAATATCGGTGGAAATAAATACCGTCTGGTTGTTGAAATTCAGTATCGAGCAGGAATTGTCTGGGTAAAATTTATCGGTACTCATACTCAATACGATAAGATTAATGTCGAGAATGTAAATGAATATTAAACCAATCCGCAACGATGAAGATTTACAAGAGGCTTTTCGTCACCTGGAAGGAATATATCAAGCAAAAGAAGGAACACCAGAAGCTGATGATATGGAAATCCTGGTTACCCTGATAGAGGTTTATGAAAACAAGAATTATCCTATAAGTCCACCTGATCCCATAGAAGCCATCAAGTTCAGTCGGAATTCACCAAATCCCCCATTACAACCGTTCCAGACGGTTGACAGGTTGATCTGATTTTCGCGGTGACACAGCCATGGGGAAACCCCCTTCGCCGCCAGAGTCGCGCACTTCCCCGAGATTCCTACGGGTGTTTGAACTTAACTGTTTTAAACCTTCGTTCCGGATATTGATGGCCGCATTCAGGTCCCGGTCATGAACCGACTGGCACTTCGGGCACGTCCATTCCCGGATATCCAGACGCATCTCATCCAGCTTATGCCCGCAACAGGAACAGAGCTTGCTGGATGGGTAGAAGCGGTCCACTTTGAGTAAGGTTCTACCATACCAGTCGGCTTTATATTCAAGCTGCCGGGCGATCTCGCCAAAGGAGACCTCCAGTATCGATCGATTAAGCCCGGACTTCTGGGCGACGTTCTTACCGGGTTCAGCTTGCGTGCCCCGGGCGCTGGCGGTCATGCCTTTTACAAACAGGTCTTCGATCACAATCACTTGGTTGTCGTTGATGATGTTCGTGGTGACCTGGTGTAAATACTCCCGGCGACAGTCGGCAATTCGGGCGTGACATTTCCCAATGCGTAATTTGGTCTTAGCGCGACGGCGTGACGCTTTTTGCTGGCGCGCCAATCGTTGCTGCAGTTTTTTGAGCTGCTCTTTACGCTTCAGTAAATGCCGGGGGTTTTCAATCTGGCTCCCATCGCTCAGTGTCATGCTGGTCAAGGTACCAAGGTCGATACCAACCGCTTTGCGACTTTCGGGCAAGCGTTGAATGTCTTCTTCAATGGCCATTGACACAAAGTAACGACCGGCGGCATCCCGCGAGAGGCTGACCATTTTCGGCACGCCTTTGGGGATTCGAGACCAACGCACCTTCACTTCACCCAGACCGGTAATCTTCAACAAATGGCCTGCCCTGTAATGGTTCATCACCACACGTTGATCCATCTGGAACCGGATGCTCTGCGGCTGGTGCCGGTTCTTGAACTTTGGGTAGCCGGCGCCTTCTTTAAAAAAGCGCTTAAAGGCCTTGTCCTGGTCAAGCAGGCCCTGGGTTAATACCGTGGAAGGTACTGCTTTCAACCAGGCATAGGTCTCGAGTTTTTTAAGCCAGGTCAGTTCCCGGCTGAAATCCACCCCGGTGACCGATTCAGCAAACGTTTGATACCGGTCGCTGCGCCAGTCCAGGCATTTATTCCAGACAAAGCGCTTTGCCCCGAAGAAACCCGATAGCTTTTTCTGCTGGGTTTTGTTGGGATAAAACCGGAATTTGTACGCTTTGAGAGTCATCGAGCCATTTTAACAGGATGAGAAGATAATGAGAAGTAATCACCGCGAAAAGTTTGGTTCATGGCTAGCCATTAGCCTGCGATCCTCTGCTACGCGGCGCTACGCAACCGTCCCAGCGGGGTCCTCTGCATCCATGCATCCTCCGAGGAGCTTAAGGTTTTCAGTCTTAAAAAAACATAACCCTCTTTTCGCCCCGTCAGCCATGGATCTCAGAGGGTCATTGTCTTAAATATCTACACTGTTTTCAGCATTGGGCTAATCAGCCATTTTTCCCATAACCGAACACCCCTAAAAAACCCCCGCTAACCTTTCTTTTAGCCCGTTGTAAAGTAATTGATACGATACGTTTGAAATGAAACGATACGATATGATACGATACGTTAAATATTAAAGGTGTAATCATGGCCAGAGAAGGAGTTACATACGAAGAAGTAAGCTCTATTTGCGAGAAGCTAAAAGCGGAAGGGATAAAACCTACTCAGCGTAATGTTAGGGGAGAGCTGGGGACTGGCAGTGCCTCAACTATTTTACGGCATATAAATGAATGGAAGGGCAATCAGTTTTCTACTGTAATGGCAGATATAGGCATACCCGCAACCCTTATTTCAGCAATGAAAAATGCAATTGCTGATGCCGTAAATACAGCCACAAGCCAGTATGAAATAGAGCTAAACGATAATAAATTACAAATCGAGGATAATATAAATCTGATAGCCAGGCATGAAGAACAAGCCCTTACACTACAACAACAGGCAAACGACAGTATAAAACAGGCTAAAAGCAGAGAGTTAGAATTAGAAAAAGTGCTTTCGGCCACTAAAAAAGAAGTTGAAGGGTTGCAAAATCAGAACTCTCTTATTAGCGAAAAACTTGATAACTCCATTAAAGCCCAAGAGTTATCACGTACAGAATCAGCGAAAGCGCAAATGCAGTTAGAGAGAGCAGATAAGGCGACAATTAAAGCAGAAGATCAGGTAAACGGTTTAATTAAAGAAGCAAATCAATTGAAACATGACCTTACTTTAGCTGAAAAACAAGCAGCAACATCAAGTGCAATATCGGCTGAACAAACGAAGGCTATAGGAAGACTGGAAACCGAACTTAATAGGAGTCAAGTACGATACGACGAACTGCTTAGCAAACATGAAAAAAGTATCAAATCAGAATCTACAGCTCTAGCTAAGCTAGAGATATTAGAAAAAATGAAGGCAAAATAAATTAAAATTTATTTTGCCTTTGGACGAGATACCCCCCGGCATGCGCAACGCCAAATCGATCAAATAGACCGGCGCGTTCTGCAAGGGCAAAAAATCCCCCATGAAGAAAAAGTCTTTTCCCTGTTCCAGCCGCATACCGAATGGATCAGCAAAGGAAAAGCCGGCGTACCGGTTGAGCTGGGACTCAAGGTCTGTGTGCTGGAAGATAGCCAGGGTTACATCTTGCACCACCGCGTGATGCAAAAAGAAACGGACAACCAGATCGCTCTGGAAATGATCAGAGAGGCAAAGCGCAAATACCCGGCGTTGACCGCCTGTAGTTTTGATAAAGGGTTTCACTCGCCTGAGAACCAGCTCGGACTGACCGCACTACTGGATCAAGTCGTGCTACCCAAGAAAGGACGCTGCAATAAACAAGAGCAAGAAAGGGAAAACAGTCCAGAGTTCAGAAGCAGCAAAAAGAAACACTCAGCGGTAGAATCCGGTATCAACGCACTGGAAGTCCATGGCCTGGACAAATGTCTGAAGCCAGGCCTTGGCTTCCTCAGATGAAATAGTCTGAATTTTCTGATTTAATGCTTTTTCGTTCAGGCACTA
>CAWKEY010000011.1:0-14446 GCA_963848675.1 uncultured Gammaproteobacteria bacterium | reverse complement strand
ATAATGCCGAGTAAGGTTTAGGTCGATTGTTATTATCCACGGTTTTCAATAGGTTTCATTCTGAGCTAAGGCTTGCTTACTCAGCATTATTCGGCTTGTCTTCTCTGTCTGGTCAATTGACCAGTCACCCAGGAGACAATTATGATCGAAAATTTCTATCCCAATCCCATTGTTGTACAGCGCTTACAAGCGGGTCCGCTGAGTGCGCACATCGACACCTTCGCCCAGCAGTTATTTGACGAAGGTTATGCCCTGTGGACAGTGAAGTATTCTGTTCGTCTGCTCGCAGACCTCACTACATGGATGCAGGAACAAGGACTCACGATAACGGACCTTGCTGAACTGCCAGTCCATACTTTTTTTCAGAACCGTTATCAGATCCGATGTCCTCATCGCGATGATCAATCTATCTTGAAAAAGTTACTGGCATATCTTCGAACGGAGGGTCTAATCGCAGCACCGGTAAAGGCCGTTGGTGATCCCGCATACGCCAGTATTGTGCAGGCGTTTCGACAATACCTGGTTTGCCAGCGCAATCTGGCGCCTTCGACCATCCATTATTATCTCGACACGGTGGTGCGTTTTCTTAGCCAACGCTTTGGAATACAGTTGCCGAATCTGGATGCGCTGTGCGCGCAAGATGTCACCGGTTTTATGCTGCAGCAGGCACGCCGTTATAGTGCGGGCCAAACCCAGTTGATCGCTACAGCGCTACGCAGCTTTTTCCGGTTTCTGCTTCAGCAAGCCTTGATTACCAACGATTTGGCACAGTGCGTACCCACCCAGGCACGGCGACGTTTATCGACGTTACCCAGGTTTATCAGCGCCGATGATGTCGAGCACTTGTTGCATTGCGTTGACCAGAAAACGCCTGAAGGCCGTCCGTAATTATGCGATTTTGCAGCTATTGGCCCGACTGGGTCTGCGGGCCGCTGAAGTGGCGGCCCTCACTTTAAATGACCTCGACTGGGATGCCGGGGAAATCATCGTACGCGGCAAGGGCGGACGCTACGACCGACTCCCCTTGCCTGATGAAGTCGGCCAGGCACTTGCCAACTACCTGCGTGATGGCCGACCGTCCTGCTCGACACGACGCGTGTTTGTGCGCCATCGGGCGCCGCAGCGCGGGTTTGTCAATGGCGAGGCCATAGGTACGATCGTCCATCGTGCCCTGGACCGGGCAGGCCTCCACCCAGCGCACAAGGGTGCGCATCTGCTGCGCCATTCACTGGCCACCCGATTGCTTCGAAATGGCGCATCACTGGCCGAAATCGGCGAGCTATTGCGACATCGCGACCTCAATACCACGCAGATTTATGCCAAGGTCGATGAATCTGCCTTGCGCGGACTGGCACTGCCATGGCCAGGAGGTGAGGTATGAACACGCTCCGGCAAGCCCTCAATGAATATCTCGCCTTGCGTCAGGCAATGGGGTTCAAACTGCAGGAGGAGAGCCGCCTGTTGCCCCGATTCATTGATTTTCTTGATGCTCATGGCGAGACGTTTATCACCACGGATATGGCGGTGCGTTGGGCGACCCAGTGCCGTACTACTCAGCCCGCCGAATGGGCCAGGCGCCTGCGCTATGTGCGTATCTTCGCGCGCTACCGAAGCGCGACCGATCCGCGCACGCAAATTCCGCCCACCGGGTTGTTGCCCTACCGCGCACGGCGTGCAGAACCCTATATTTACAACGACGATGAAATCAACCGGCTGCTTCAGGCCGCCGGCCAATTGTGCTCGCCCACGGGACTGCGTGCCCACACTTACGTAACCGCCCTGGGTTTGCTTGCGGTTACCGGTATGAGAATCAGTGAGCTGGTCGCACTCGATAACGACGACGTCGACCTTGCCCATGGTCAGCTAACGATCCGCGACGCCAAGTTTGGTAAATCGCGCTGGCTGCCGTTGCATTCCAGCACCCAGCAGGCACTTCAGTGGTATGTACAAAGGCGTGATCAGCAATACCCCATCCCATGCAGTTCCGGCTTTTTCGTCTCCGAGCAAGGCACGCGGTTGACCTCTTGTACGGTACGAGCCACCTTTGTCCAGATCTCACGCCAGATCGGTTTGCGAGGGCTCACGGACAGCCATGGCCCTCGGCTGCACGATTTTCGGCACCGCTTTGCAGTTCAGACGCTGTTACGCTGGTATCAGGAAGGTGCCGACGTGGAGCAACATCTCCCTGAGCTTTCAACCTATCTGGGTCATGTGAAAGTCAGCGATACCTATTGGTATCTCTCGGCTACGCCGGAACTGCTGCAATTGGCCCTTCAACGCTCGGAACAAGGAGGCACTCATGACCGCTAACGTCACTTTTCCTGCTCTCCTGCAAGCATTCTTCACTGATCGATTGTTACAGCAAAAACAAGTCAGCCCGCACACCATCGCGAGTTATCGTGATACCTTCTGTCTACTGTTGCGTTATGCTCAGCAACGGTTACACAAAACGCCGGCAAAGCTATCATTGGCTGAGCTGAATGCCCCCTTGATTATTGGGTTTCTTGATCATTTGCAGCAAGAGCGAGGCACCAGTGCGCGCAGCCGCAATGTACGGCTGGCGGCGATCCACTCTTTTTTCCAGTATGCGGCACTCCAGGCACCCAACCACAGCGGCTTGATCGAGCAGGTGTTAGCTATTCCCAGCATGCGCTATGCGCGTAAACCCATCGAGTTTCTGACTCATGTCGAGATCGAGGCGCTACTGGCCGCGACTGATCAAGATACTTGGATCGGGCGACGAGACCGGACCTTATTGTTATTAGCACTACAAACTGGGCTACGCGTGTCCGAGTTGATTGGTCTAAACTGGCAAGATATCGTTTTGGGCACCGGTGCCCATGTGCGCTGTCAGGGTAAAGGGCGCAAGACGCGCTGCACCCCACTTCGAAAAGATACGGTCGCCGCGTTAAAGGCATGGCAGCAAGAGCAACAGGGTCGTCTGGAAGCGCCGGTGTTCCCCAATGCGTGGGGTCAGCCATTGAGTCGCGACGGAGTCGCCTATCTCTTGGCCAAGTATGTTGCAATGGCCTGTCAGCATTGCCCTTCGTTGCAACATAAACGGGTAACTCCGCATGTCCTGCGCCATTCCGCAGCTATGGAGCTCCTGCAAAGTGGTGTCGACTGCGCAGTCATCGCCTTGTGGCTGGGTCATGAATCAATGGACACGACTCAAATCTACCTGCATGCCAGTCTTGAACTCAAAGAGCGGGCGCTTGAGAAAACGACACCAATAGATGGGCATCCAGGCCGCTATCGGCCCGATGACGAGTTGATGGCTTTCCTCAAGGGTCTCTAATAATGCCGACTAAAATATCTCATAAGCCCAGAGATTCTCCCTATTATAGACAGCTACTCGACATTATTCGGTACTCCGGATTATGCCTCAGCGTATGCATGGATACCCGCTTATCAATCCCCGCCGCCTCGGTAGCGGCATAGACAGCCCGGTTGAGCTGACGCGTGCTGAGTGGGTCGATAGGATCCAAGCCAGGAAATAGCCAACCCCCTTGCAGCATTTTGCCTTGGGCACGGGCAAACTTCCACCAAGTGCGCAAGCGTTCAAGCAGCACCGGCGACAGCATGGCGTAGCGATCCTTACTACCTTTGCCCTGTTCGATGCGCAGCGTCATGCGCTGGCTATCGATGTCACTGACCTTCAGCGACACCACTTCGCTGGCACGTAAGCCGGCGCCATAAGCCACCGCTAACGCCGCTTGGTGTTTGAGATTGTCAACGGC
This sequence comes from uncultured Gammaproteobacteria bacterium, assembly GCA_963848675.1. Classification (GTDB taxonomy): domain Bacteria; phylum Pseudomonadota; class Gammaproteobacteria; order Methylococcales; family Methylomonadaceae; genus CAWKEY01. The sequence continues at coordinate 10,706 of CAWKEY010000011.1, read as the reverse complement.
GGCGAGCAAGCGAGCCACTTCCTCCCGACTCAATACCACAGGCAGTTTGTGCGGCACCTGTACCGAGTGCATCTTGGCCAGCAACTCCGGGTGATCCAGCGTTGTTTCAAAGAGAAACTTGAGTCCGGTGAGCGTCGCATTCAGTGAAATGGGTGATATGCCATGATCAACCAAATGCAACTGATACCTGCGCAGATCTTCGGCGCTGGCCGTGTCGGGTGATCGCCCCAGAAAGGCGGCTAATCGCTTTACAACCCGGATATAACTGGCCTGGGTTTTGGGAGATAGTTTGCGCATCCGCATGTCGTCAATCATGCGCTGGCGTAACGGGGTGATGGGTTGTGTTATCGAAGTCATGACACTGCTCCTGTCTGGAAACAAGGCGGATTGCCTCATTCCATAGACATTGGAAACAGCAACATGCTGTCAATTACCTTCAGCTTTGCTACACAAACTCCCTAGCGCGAAGCGGTTTAGTCCTTCGACCCATAACTGCCGGTCGGCTATGATTATACGCTTCCTTAAACCGGACAGTCGCGATGTGCTACAACGACCCAAAGCAGCCTCCCGCCAAAATGTATAATTGGCAATATGTTGTCAACAATGTTCGAGCACATAAGCACATTTTCGATTCATCGAATTATTTACCAAGCTCCTGAGAATCAATCTGACCGCCTTATAGGTCCTTTGGGTCATTTCTGCCTATATTCCTGAGCAGGTCGAGCGCTATCAAAAAATTTCGTATCCGGCCTTATGTACAGTTCGATTCGGTTGCGGCCTTTATGTTTGGCATGATAGAGCGCATCATCGGCTAATTTGATCAGGCTTATTGAGCTCTCCATCGGGGGAACAGCAGCCACACCACAACTAAAAGTGCAAGAGAATTCACTTTGAGGGGTTGCAAATTGCAATTTACCAAAACTTTCGCGCAATTCACCCAGAATCTTTACTGCCAGTGTTGACGGTGTGTTGGGCATTGCAATTACAAACTCTTCTCCACCATAACGACCTATGATGTCCGACTTGCGTAGCCGTTTGCGCAGCAGTTGCGCCAGGCTCTTGATTACTCTGTCGCCCTGAAGGTGACCATAGGTATCATTGACTTTTTTGAAGTGATCGATATCCAGCATGGCCAGGGACAGTGACTCGTTCGAGCGCCGTGCCCGCTCGATTTCTATTTCCAGCCGCAACTTGAATGAAATACGATTAAGGAGGCCAGTCAGACTGTCTTGACGAATGAGTTCGGTTAACGTTCGAAAGCGCTGGGCACGTATGGATACCGCCATGATCAGGTTGGTATCGGAAATGGGTTTTTGCAGGAAATCCTCTGCACCGATCTGCATGGCGTTCTGCTGCATTGCAAGACCAGATTCTGTGGACAAAAAGACAACCGGCAAGCTATAGAATTGAGGTTCCTGACGAATGACCTTCAATGCCTCGATTCCGTTACATTCCGGCATATAAAGATCCAATAGAACTATTTCCGGCTGATGTTCCGCTAAAGCCTCCAAGAGCAGGGATGGGCTAGTAATCGCGATCGCATCCATGCCTGCCGCTGTCAGGGTTTGAACATAATGAGCCACCAGGATTTCGTCATCGTCTACCAACAACACTCTATAAGGGTCTTGGACGCTGCGATTGGTCACGTATTCAAGTTGTTCCTCCAGGACAGAGATATCGACTGGCTTGACTAGATAGGCAGCTGCCCCTGAGCGAACGGCGGCCAGGCGAGATTCCCAGTCGTTGCAGGTGGAAACGACTACATGGGGAACGGTTACGCCACAATGGGACTGGATTTTCTCCATTAGATCGAGGCCAGCCAGAGGGCCTTCGGGCAACATCAGGTCAATAATCACTGCTGCTGGCCAGGGCTCTTTTATTGCTGTGAGGGCGTCTGTGGCATTGGAAAAGACACTTAAATCCCATCCGAACGTACTCAATTGCGTTGCCATCTCTTGAGCCAGGAGAGCATCGTCTTCGATTAATACAATACGATGATTAGTGGGCATTATCATGACATCCGAATTAGCGGACGCGTCAACAAAAAAAGCTTCCCCACCTTCATCCGGCCCAGTCAGAGCTGAGCTGCGCAGTGCATTGACCAGCTCGGTAATTCGTGTTTCCTGTTGGAAATTATACTGGTTAGTAGATCGAGATATTAGAACCAAAATCTCCTCAAGCGTCTTTGCCTGCTCGCCTAAGCGTCGAAACCCAAAGGTTCCAGCAGAACCCGCCAGCGAGTGGGCTAAATGAGTCAATTCGGCGTGGGCATCTCCCCAAACTGTTGCTGCGCATGCTGTCCGCCAGCAAGCCTCAATAGCCTCGACCCGGACCGGCAATGCAGCGGCGAAGGCAGCCCGAAGCGCACCCAGTTTCGCTAACTTCTTCGGTTGTTCCTTTTCAGACATGTGCGATGCTTTTCCAAATATCGCGCACCTGATCGGCCAGAGACATAGGATCGAACGGCTTGGCGATTACATCAATGGCTCCTATTGCCTTCAAATGTGCGACCTCTTGCGGTTGTACCTTGGCGGTGACGAAGGCGATAGGCAGCCGTGCCCAATCGGATTGTTCACGCAGCCGCTGTAATGTCGTCGGGCCATCCATGCCTGGCATCATCACATCCAGTAGCACGAGATCGGGTCGATAGCCGCCTAAAGCTTCCAAAGCTTCCTGGCCGGAAGCGCAAATTCTTAGCTCGAAGTCTTGCTCGTCTTCCAGCGCAAACTGGACGATAGTGCGAATGTCAGCTTCGTCGTCCACGTACATGATTTTCAGTAGTTCATTCATGGGTTTAATTTTTCTCCTGGTTGATGACCTGTTTGATGGTGGCGAGCAGTTGTTTATTGCTGGTCGTGGCCTTGGTCAGCGCGGCCGAAACGTGCTGCTTGAGCGCAAGGTTCGGATCCAGGCCGGAAAATACGATTACTTTAGTATCCGGGCTGAGGGCATCGAGCAATTCGAGACCTGATCCATCTGGCAAGGTGAGATCCAGCAGTAGCAGATCGAAGTGATTAGTCTCAAGCTCATGGCGCGCCATCGCCAGTGAAGACGCATAGGTATAGTCTGCATCTTCCTCGAGGAGTGCCTGGGTGACCTGAACCACGTCGATATTATCCTCCACATGGAGAATACGGGGGCGACTGTAGTTATGCATTACATGATTGAGTGCCCTACTCAGGCAATCGCGGTCAATCGGTTTCTGCAGCCAGTCGAGTACTGCCAGCGCCTCTCCATCCCAGGTTTTCGTATCCTCGCGGGTGCGTCCCGTCACCACAATAATCGGCAGGTTACGGGTCGTCTCGTCGCTACGCAGCTTTTGGATTAGCGTCAAGCCATCCATATCAGGAAGACCGAGATCGAGCAACAGGCCTCGATAGTGCTTCTGTTTGAGCATAGTAAGAGCTGCAGTTGCAGTCGCCACTCGGTCACTAATCACACCCTCCTGTTCCAACAATTCGGACAGCACCATCGCCACGTCCGGGTTGTCTTCGCAAATCAGCATATGCGGTCGGGTGTCTTCTGATGGCACCTGTTCAATGACTTCTTGCCATTCTGGCAGGACGAAAAAGAATTCAGTACACGCACCTTCCTCACTGTTGAAGTCGATGTTGCCACCATGGCGTTCCACAATAGCTTTGGTGATGGAGAGACCAAGTCCGGTGCCACCCTTTTCCCGTGTGTCCGAACTGTCGGCTTGGGCAAAGCGCTGAAAGATTCGATTTCTGAATTCTGCGGGGATGCCGCGGCCGTAGTTTCTTACGCTAACTCGGAAGTGTCCATCACACCTGCTCACTGATACTTCAACCATGCCGAGAGGGGAAGAATATTTTACTGCATTGGAAATCAGGTTTGCGAAAACCTGCAGCAGACGATGCTCATCCCCCCAGACGATCGCACTTTCAGGTACATCGACCAGTTGTAAATGCACTTCGTGTTGCTGGCCATAGCACTCGTTCGCGACGATCGCTTGATGCGCGATAGCCACCAGATCAAGCCCCTTGAACTCAAACTCCAGCCGACCTGACTCGATTTTCTCCAGGTCGAGAATATCGTTGATCAGGAGGGTCAATCGTTCGCTGTTGCGGTTTGCTGTCTCCAGGAGTTGACGGGCTTTGTCGGGCAGGCCGCTGGCGAACTTGCCAAGTACCAAGCCCAATGCCCCCCGAATCGAGGTCAGCGGCGTGCGCAATTCGTGGCTGACGGTTGAGACGAATTCGCTTTTCATGCGCTCCATCTGCTTGCGCTCCGTAATATCGCGCACAATGCCGGTAAACATCTTCCTGCCTGAGAGCTGCATTTCGGAAACTGCCAGATCCATCGGGAAGGTTGTTCCGTCTTTACGGCGGCCAACCACCTCACGCCCTATGCCGATAATTTTTTTCTCGCCACTGGTCATGAAGTTTCGCAGGTAACCATCGTGCTCACTCTGATACGGTTCCGGCATCAGCATGTTGACGTTGTGCCCGATTACCTCATCGGCAGAATAAAGAAAAATTTTCTCGGCCGATTTGTTAAACGATTCTACGGTTCCTCGTTCGCCAATAGTGATGATGCCGTCCAGCACATTGTCTAAAATACCGGCCAAACGCGCTTCATTTTCGCGCCTCGCCTGATTCGTTTGATTACGCTCGGTAATATCGCGCACAATGCCGGTAAACATCCGATTTCCAGCAAGCTGCATTTCGGAAACAGCCAGATCCATCGGAAAAGTTGCTCCATCTTTACGGCGGCCAACCACCTCTCGCCCTATGCCGATAATTTTTTTCTCGCCGCTGGTCATGAAGTTTTGCAGGTAACCATCGTGTTCACTGTGATACGGCTCCGGCATCAACATGTTGATGTTGCGGCCGATTAGCTCGGCAGCGGTATAGCCGAAAATGCGCTCGGCGGCTGAATTAAGCTTCTCAACGGTGCCGCGCTCATTGATGGTGATAATGCCATCAACCACGGTATCGAGAATTGCATGGATGCGCGCTGAGCTATCATTAAGCTTTCTGGTACGATCTTCTAGTTCCCCATTGAGCTTCTGCAGTTCTGCCAGATCCTGCGAAGCTTGCCGAACAAAACGGCGATCAAAAAAACTGGCTAAAATTCCTGTGCCGAGCAAGAAAAAAATGCAGAGTAAAACGAATAGCGTCAGCAAGATCGGATTAATTCGGGAAGGGCCGTCAAGACAGATGCTGCCAACCGCAAAATGGGTGCCAGCCATGGCCGTATAGTGCATGCCGGAAATAGCTAACCCCATTACCAAGCCCCCTAGGCCATAATATATCAAGGGATTTAGTTGAAATTTTTCTCCTGCATAAACCACAAGAATGGCGCCATAGGAAGCCAATACTGCAACCCCTGCTGAAACTGTAAAAATAAGGGGGTCATAAATGATAGGCGGTGACATCTTCAAAGCCGCCATCCCGGTATAGTGCATGGCGGCAATGCCCAAACCCATGATCAAACCACCGACGCCAATTCGACCCAAGTGCATTTTCTCCGCACGCAATAAATAGAACCCTAGTATTCCCGCAATCACTGAAGGAAAACCAGAAAATAAGGTCAATTTGAGATCGTAGGAAACAGGAATTGGCAAATGAAATGCTAGCATGCCGATGAAATGCATCGCCCAGATCACAAGGCCGAGGCTAATACCCCCCGATATCATCCAAACGGCTTCTCTCCGGCCAGTGCTTTCTCGCATGCGCTTGACATGGATGAGGGCTGTAAAGGAGCCGAAAATGGCTACCAGAATAGAAAGTAGAACCAGGGGGGGATTCCAAGTTATAGGCATAGATATTTCTTTAATTCTGATATTGGTGACTATTGCATCTCTTTTTAAATGAGTAAGCATTTCCAACCATAAGGCTACAACAGTTGTCCATGCTGTCCCTTACGCAAGAGATGAGTAGCGTTAGGAAGGGAGAGGCTAAACTTCAGCCGGGTCATATACCGGGGGCACAAGGCCAAGTCTTGCAAAATTACATTATCTATTTCATCCTGCTGACCTAAGCATTTGCTCTGGTATGTTTTAGTCACCCTAAATTATAGATAAAAAAATCGTTCTACAGATGTTTTAAATACTTGTCTGCAAGTCCTTGAATTTTCATCGTATGATTTTCATAACTAGACCAGAAGATTGAGGCCGTTTTCTGCTTGGCGGGTAAACGCTATAACCGATTTTAGTCTTCTACACTTAACGCGACAGAACCAGTTTGCATAATGAACCTTGAATCTATAAGGTAGGAGCAGGTATCCGCCGTACCGCGTTGATGTTGCACAAGCTTCATTTACTGTATTCAACGGCACCATAACTTCAAAGTTACTGGTTTTTAGCGGGCCAGAGTAGTGCTTCAAACTCGTTTGCCGGTACCGGCCTGGAGAAAAAGTAGCCCTGTCCGTAATCGCAACCGGCGGCTGTCAGGAGGTCGCGTTGTATGGCGGTCTCTATGCCTTCGGCGATAACCTGGATACCGAGCTTGTGCGCCATCACAATAATCGCTTCGCAGAGCGCCATGTCATCGGAATGGAGTGTTAAGTTACGCACGAAGGACTGGTCAATTTTGAGATAATCAATGTGAAATTTTTTCAGGTAAGACAGTGAGGAATAGCCGGTGCCAAAATCATCCAGCGATACCTGAATGCCCGCGTCGCGAAATTGCAGCAACTGTCCGGTGATGGCGGCATCGGCCTCCAGCAGTAATCCTTCAGTAATTTCCACCACGATGCTTTGTCCAGGCAAATCCAGTGCCTGCAAATACTCGAACCAGTCGGCATGACTGTTGTTGCGATGGAACTGTATCGGCGACTTATTAACGCTAATCTGGAATTGCTGATGGTTCGATGCACGCCAGAGTGCATTCTGGCGTGCTGCCTCGCGGAATACCCAATCGCCAATCTCGACAATCATGCCGGTTTTTTCCGCGATGGTGATGAATTCAGCGGGGCTGATAAGCCCGCGCACGGGGTGCCGCCAGCGTATCAACGCTTCCGCTTTGTCAATGACGCCCGTTGCCAGTTCAACAATAGGCTGGTAAACCAGCTGAAACTGATGATCGGCAAGTGCACCGCGTAAATCATTGGTCAGCTGCCTCTGGTTCCGTGCCGTTTCCTGCATGGAGGGAGTGAAGTAGTTGTAACTGTTGCGGCCCTGATTCTTGGATGCGTACATAGCCTGATCGGCGTGCTTGAGCAAGTCTTCAATGGCGACAGCATCGTCCGGATACAGGGTGATGCCAATGCTAACCGACACATAGGTGATTTCGTTATGCAACTGAAACGGCTCAGACAATTTTTGTACGATCAGTCGGGCGATCCGTTCGACGCAGTTGAGGTCATCAATTTCGCTAAGGATAACAGTGAATTCATCGCCGCCAAGCCGCGCTACCGTGTCCGATTCGCGGACACATTCGGCGATGCGGCGAGCTGTTTCTATCAGTAACAAGTCGCCCGTATTGTGTCCCAGGGTATCGTTTATTTCCTTGAAGTGATCCAGATCGAGAAACATGAGCGCCAATGGCAGACCGGCACGATGTGATTTTTTTATTTCCTGCGCCAGACGGTCATGGAACATACGACGGTTGGGCAGATCGGTCAAAGGATCAAAGTTGGCCTGCTGCCAGATAATTTGTTCGGATTGTTTTTTCTGGCTAATGTCGGAAAACAAGGTGACGCGGCGATAGACACTGTTATCCGGGTTATAGATGGTATTGATGGTGAGCCATTGCGGGTAAATTTCACCATTCTTGCGTTTGTTCAAAATCTCGCCTTGCCAATGACCGGTGGTGTCGATAACTTTCCACATGGCTCGGTAGAAGTCCTCATCCTGACGATCGGACTTGAACAGGTTAGCTTTTTTGCCGATAACTTCATCCTGCGTGTAACCGGTCAGCTTGGTAAAGGCAGGGTTATGGGCAATAATGGTACTATTGGCGTCTGTAATCAGGATCGCCTCACTGCTGTTTTCATAAACCAACGAGGCCAGTTGCAGGGCTTCCCTGTCTTTAGTTTTTTCGAGAGCAAGTGCAGACAAGTGAGCGGCATGTTTGATCAGTTTTAAATCGGCGGCAGTTGGCGTGATGACTTCATGACTATGCAGGGTAATGGTGCCCGATGTCTTACCGGAATTGCTTATGATCGGTTCAGACCAGCATGCCCAAAGCCCGGCTTTGACAGTAAGATCTAAATAGGGTTGGCAGAGAGGATCCAGGCGTGTGTTCTGAACAATGGCGGTATCAGCTCTATTGATTGCAGCGCCGCGAGAGCAGAGCGTGGAGCAGAGCGGCATACCATCCGTGGCGGAAACATAATAATCTGGCAGACTGGGGGCTGCGGCAATGGTCAGGTGTTTTTCATCGTGATCGATTAGCGCGATGCTGCAAAGCATGGTTGGATTTTCCCGCTCTACGCTACGGGCAATGGTTTCTAAAATGACTGACAGTGACGCGTCATTATTTAGCAACTCCAACACCTGGCTATAGCATTCTTCGCGCAGTTCAATCTGTTTGCGTTCGGTGATGTCTTCGTAAATACCGACTACGCCAATGGTTTTGTTGTCGGCATTGCGTAAGGGTACTGTGGATGTGCGCAGCCAGACACTTTTGCCTTCGTGAGAGATGTGAGGTTCTTCGTAAGCTAGTCTGGCAAGTTTAGTTGCCATGACTTGTCGGTCATCGTCACGATAGTGCTCGGTCTGATCTCGCCAGGCCAATTCTGAGTCTACTTTGCCAATAATGTCTTGAACACTGACTGCGCCGCCATCTTTGGCAAAGGCGATATTACACCCCAGATAACGGGAGTCGGTGTCTTTCCAGAAAACGCGTAGAGGGAGGGCATCAATCACCGTTTGCAGTAATGCGCGCGAGTCCGCCAGCGATGTCATGGCGGCAACCTGTTCCGTGATGTCATGAAGAATAACTAAATGTGTGTCTTTAAACGATGCGCCGAGTTCCGAGGCGCTCGCCATCACGGTGCGAAAATTGCCATCCTTACAGCGGATAGTAAGTTCCATTGCCTCGAAGGCACGGCCTTCCAATGCTGCGTTATCGAGACGAGCCTGCCAGGTGGTCATTACCCACTGGCGATAGTCCGGGTCAGGATAGGCTTTCAGCCACCAGTCCGCCAAAGTTGGGATTTCGTGCTGCGTGTAACCGAAGGTGTTAATAAAAGCAGGATTTACGAAATTAATGTTTTGTTGAGCATCGTCCAGCACATAGGGTACCGGGGAAACATTAATGATAGCGCGGAATTTGGCCTCGCTTTGTTGTAACGCCAGCTCATATTTCTTGCGCTCGGTGATGTCGCGCGAAATGGCCAATTGAACCCGTTCCCCGTTGGCCGGATTGAGAAAGGGAACGGCATGGATTTCTATCCAGCGGCGGGTGCCTTGTAAGCCGATAATTTCGAGTTCTAAAATGCCTTTTTGTCCCTGGCAGATATGGTCGGTCAACTGACGAAAAGTCCCCCTGTACTCGGTGGCGACTAGGTTATGGACATTCGGGCTGAAGTCGGCTTTTTCGCCATCTGCCTCGATCATCTTGAGTCCCGCCGCATTGATGTCCAGCAGGATGCCATCCATTCTAATCAGCATGATACTTTCAGGTGAAGTATCGAAGATGGTTCTTAATCGATCCTCACTCGCACGCAGCAAAACATCAGCTTGTCTGCGTTCTTTCTGGCGCTTGTACAGGAGGAATCCCGTCAGGCCCAGCAACACCAGGGCTATCGGCAACGGTATTGGAATCAGGTATTTAAGCGCGTCTTGCAAGGAAATTCTTTTTTCTTCATATACCCCGAACCACTTTTCATATAATGCATCATAAACCCCGCTGGCTTTGGTCAATGCAAGACCTTCGTTAAGCTCGGCGAGCAGCGTGGCTTGACCTTTGCGCACGGCAAATGAAAATTTCTGGGAAAAACCTGCTTTTGCAATAGCGTGGATGTTGCTAAGTTTTAATGCTTGCAGTGTCTGCATACCGGCAAGCTTGCTGATCAGCATGGCATCATATTGCCCAGACGCCAGAAGTTTGAAACCTTCGGCGGTGTTATCTACCAGAGCAAGTTGCTTTTTCCAGCCTTTGGAGATGGCGTAGTCGTGCCCCATATCCGCGTTAAGTACGATAATGGATTTACCGGCCAAGTCGACTTCAGAGTGGATACGGTTCTCCCCATCACGGACAAAAATGGCGCCATTGACGGTCGCATGCGGAACGGTAAACTCGGCAAACTGGCGGCGCTCATCGGATTGAGCGAGATTAATTAATACGTCGATCTGCCCGTCTTTAAATTCTTGAAGAATCTGCCGGAATGGTCTGACGCGAATGCGGTAGTTTTGGTTGACTTCCTTAGCCACTGCTCTCCATAACTCGACGGTAAAGCCACCGGCGGTTTCATCAGTTTGGCCAACAGCAAAGGGTGGAAAGTCCTGTTCACTACCGACTACCAGTATTCTGCCGGTATTTTCGTCAGCCGAAACCATGCCGGAAATGATCAATACCCATACCATCACAAGCAGGCGTTTTTGCTTTAATCTCAAGAAAATTTCCTATGTGTGTGTTTGCCCCCAGCTATTTTAGCAAATTGACAGATTAAGGGGCGCGGTTCTCAGCTGGCTGGATCGCAACTGGAACATTCGGATCGATTAGGTTGGATTGGCTAATGCTTATTTTAAAAAACATCAAATTTTTGCACTTTCAGCATCCTCTTTGTCAGTTAGA
>CAWKEY010000010.1:0-10976 GCA_963848675.1 uncultured Gammaproteobacteria bacterium | reverse complement strand
GTTCGGCAGCAACCCATAGCTAGTTGGTCAACCATTCAACGGTGGTACTCGGCCAGAAATAGGCATTGGTGATTGCCACGCTTCACGACAAGCAGCTTGTCCATTTTAGGTTTTGTGTGTGTGCAAAAAGCAGGCATTTTGCTTCTTTTCATCAGCATTGCGAATGGGTGAACTCGGTGTAACATTGTTCAATAAGAAATTGGTCATGTCTTCGATTCAAGAATGAAATACAAATTACAAAAATACGCTGAAATCGACCTGGATGGGCTATTCGAGAATTTCTACGATACTATGCTGTCGACTCCAGAATTTTCCGGGTTCTTTAAGGATCAGGCACAGATCAGATCACTTATAAAACGGCAAAAGCAATTTCTGCTCGACACGATTCCTTTGACCGATGAAGAGATCAAGAAGCGCTACATTACATTGGGCGAATACCATGACCAGATCAAAGTGCCATTTGTCGACTATTTGGCAGGGTTAAGAATTTTAGAGCAGGGTTTGATTCAGGCTTTAGTGGTGCGTAACGAACCCTTGGAAATACTGGAAATAACGTTTCACTTCTTCAAGCTGATTCGGTCTGCTACCGCTAAAGGCTACCTGAATAAATTGCTTGAGTCGGATATCGAAGATATCAACCACTATCTGGCCCACGTCCAGCGGACTTCTGAGATTGATACCATACTTGCGACTGATCGTGTCATCTGGCTTAAAAACGTTATTAATGCGATCAAGTTCGAAGACCGAGCCACAGCGCCCGCGCCGCAAATACCCCTGGACATCATCGATACGATTATGACGTCTGTCAAAGGCGATGCTGCACTTGCTCGTTATGCCATCGAAATGGCGGACAGGATGGAGATGACCGCCAGAAATATTTTCTATTTCCTGGATAGGGGTAGCTACGAAGATGTGCTCCCTTTGTACCGTGAACTGATGAGCATCTACAAGCTCACATTGATGCTTACAAATCTAGCCACCATTGCATCCAGCGATAAGGAATTGCTGGTAAGCACGGCGAAACTGGAAGGCGCTCTGGACAGTATGAGTGACGCTGTATTCATTTCCGATTCCGAGGGTCGCCTCATTAACTTCAATAACGCCTTTGCGAGGTTTCACAAGTTCAAAAATAAAGATAAATGCGCCAAGGTATTGGCGGAATTCCCTGAATTCCTTGACGCATACTCTTCCAGCGGGGAACGTCTGCCCTTGGAGCAATGGACAGTGCCCCGAGCGTTGCGGGGTGAGACAGATACAAATGTCGAATTTACGCTGCGGCACAAAGACACCGGTGAAACTTGGATTTGGAGCTATAACTATGGCCCTATTCGCGACAGCCATGGCGTGATCGTCGGAACGGTGGTCACCGGCCATGACATCACTGAGCGCAAACAGACTGAGTATCAACTTCGTATTGCTGCAACAGTTTTTGAGTCTCAGCAAGGCATGATCGTCATCGATGTAGATGGCAATATCCTTCAGGTAAACCGGGCATTTACCAGTATTACCGGCTTCTCTGCTGAAGAAGCTATAGGTAAGAATCTGCACCTACTCAGTTCCGATCAGCACGACAAAGCTTTTTATACCGCGATGTGGGACTGCATCAATGACACAGGGGGATGGGAAGGTAAGGTCTGGAACCAGCGTAAGGATGGCGAAATTTATCCTGTACACCTCATCATTACTGCGGTTAAAGATAAGGACGGCAATCTCACGAATTACGTTGCCACACTGACAGATATCTCCATGAGCATGGCCGCAGAACAAGAGATTGAACAGCTGGCTTTCTACGACCCTCTCACCGGCTTGCCCAACCGCCGCCTTTTCACCGATCGGCTCCATCAGGCATTTGCTTCTAGTGCCCGTAGCGGACATGATGGTGCTCTGCTATATATTGATCTCGATAATTTCAAGACGGTAAATGACACCCTTGGTCACTGCATGGGCGACCTACTGCTGCAAGAAGTCGCAACAAGGTTAAGGTATTGTGTACGTGAAGGGGACACCGTTGCCCGCTTGGGTGGAGACGAGTTCATGGTCATGCTGGTAGGGTTGAGCGTGCAAAACATTGAAGCAGCTGCGCAAGCTGAATTGGTTGGCAATAAAATTCTACTCGCTCTCAGCGAGCCATACCAGCTTGAAGCGCACCGATACCATTGCTCCTCCAGCATAGGCATTACCCTTTTCAATGTTCACCAAATGGGGGCAGATGAGCTGTTACAGCAAGCCGACATTGCCATGTATCAGGCGAAGAAAGATGGTCGTAATACCCTGCGATTCTTTGGCCAGAAAATGCATGAAAACATCACTGCCCGCGTATCACTTGAAAGTGATTTACGCGCAGCCATTGCTTGTCAGCAATTCCAGTTGTACTTTCAAGTTCAGATGGATAACACCAGTAATCCATCTGAAGCGGAGGCGCTGATTCGCTGGAACCATCCTGAGCGTGGCCAGGTCTCTCCTGCGCAATTCATTCCATTGGCAGAAGAAACCGGTCTGATCTTGCAGATTGGAAACTGGGTGCTAGATACGGCTTGTGCGCATATCAAGGCATGGGAACAGGATGCATCTACTCGAAATCTTGTGCTGTCAGTGAACGTGAGTGCAAAACAATTCCATCAGGCAGATTTCATATCTCAGGTTCAGGCTAGCTTGCATCGTTATGCCATCAATCCGAAACTACTTAAACTGGAGTTAACAGAAAGCTTGCTGCTTGAGAGAGTTGAAAGCACTATTACAACCATGTGCTCGCTGAAAGAACTTGGTGTCCAATTCTCACTGGATGACTTTGGCACCGGTTATTCCTCCCTGCAATATCTCAAGCGGTTGCCGCTAGATCAATTGAAAATTGACCAGTCATTCGTGGATGACATTGTCACTGACTTCCATGACCAATCCATCGTTCGTACTATCATCGCCATGGCACAAAGTCTGGAATTGGAAGTGATTGCGGAAGGTGTCGAAACGGAAGAGCAATGGCGGCTTCTGCTGCACAACGGCTGCACTCACTTCCAAGGTTATTTGTTTGGCAGACCTGTGCCACTGGAAGAGTTTGAAAGCTTTTTGAAGAAGGTCTAACGCTTCTGTTTAATTGGAAGTGATTAGAGACTTGGGTTGATTACCTGATATTGACAAATCAAATGGCCGGTATCGGGCAACGATTTAGCCAGCTTGGATGACCGGTTTGGGTCGGTTGAACTCAGTGACGACTGGCTGCTTTCGGGTATCGGAATTTCATTGACCGCTTTCCGGTGACGAATCTGAAGAGAAGACAGTCACCTGGCGACCCATTCCCGTCAGTTAAGATTTAATTTGCGGTGACAGGAAAAGGCAAATAAGCTGCCCTTCAAAATGTAGGCGTGATTAGCAGTTGTTTGCGTAATGGCTCATTTCGAACCAAGATGCTATACGGGCTTTATTGTTTTTGGGAAAAACATGAAATTGAGAACTGATTCAATTGGCCATTTTGACCAGCCAACAGAAGATAACATTCGCGAGGCTTTCGCTTCTTCCGCTAATGGCGATTTAATTAAATTAATGTCTGATGACGAGCATTATCTGAGTATCTGGTTCGGACAACCAAATGTAGGTCATACTTTGATATTTAAGTCGGGACCATGGAAGCTTGAATGTACAGAAAAACAAACTTCTGAAATGGTTGTCAATTTGATGCTTAAGTACTTGCTTGGTGATTTAACGCCTTTAAAGGATATTCAATGGACTCGCCCTTTGGATCAAGTTTTTCTTGATAATATTAAAAAGCTTCAGTGAATTGCGCATACAAGCCTGATGTAGTAAGGACAGCATTTTAAAGTTAAGCCGGCAACACCAGCTAAACATATCCTGCAAGGAAATTGGTAACAAGTTTTGGAGTCGAACAGCTATAGCTAAAACAAACAGTCTGCTGTCAACTCAACTGCTGTCGCTGACGCATGCAACACAGCGGTCCGCTTTTGGCCGATTGGGTGAGGTCGCCAACGGCTGCTTTGTAGTCTTCCAGTTCGCAGAATCTGGATTTGGCTGACTGGCCGGTATGGAGAAGCCCGACAGTCAAGAATGGGTCGACTGCCGCCGATGGCCAATGACATAATTTTAGTTGCAAATAATGTCGGTTTGAGCGCCCATCAATTGCATTTAATTACGGTCGAAAAATGCGCTGATTGCGGGTTTTAGATTGCAAGTCCGCTACACTTACCGTCCCCGGCCCAGCTCATGCACCGGTTGCGGTACGGTTTCTTTCTGCACCGCCTGCGCCCTCGCCTGCTGTAGCCGCTGCCGCTCGTTCTCGATGCCGGTTTGCAGTTCTGGATTATTGATCTTAAAGCCGTGTTCAGCGGCCAACTCGACGCACAGGGCTTTATATTCAGGATTACCGTTAATCCGGAAGCTGCCCCATTTCTGCGCTGACAGCTGCAAGGCCGACAGTACACAGTCCCGGTTCCGCCAGTCGTGAATGTCAATCTCCCGGCCTTTGTCTACAAAAGACGCTATGCCGCTTTGCCCAGTTGCCTGGGTCTCTTCCTCTTTCCGAAAATAGTGCACCTGCCGGCCCTGAATTCTCGCCGTATAAGCGCGGATGTCTCGCGGCGTCGGCGGTTCGTTGGTATCCCCTTGGATACGCTGCGGCTCGGTATGGCGATACCGCCAAACATCCGCTTGTTCCGGCTGTTGCTGTTGCCGTAGCCATTGCTCATAGTCCGGAAAGGGCCGGTATTGTTGGCGTAACTGTTTCCAGGCCTGTTGATGGCCTTCCTTGAGACCGGCTTTCTCGGCGGCCTGTTCGGCGGCGAGGACACTGCGCATCGCATTCAGCAAATCGCCCTTGCCTTTCCAGCTGCCTGTTAAAATCGTTTCGCGCTTGGCTTTCTGTTGCGTGGCCAGTTGTTTGCGTTCTGCATCCTGGCGCTTTCGAAGTGCCAGCGTCGCTGCGTTACGGGCGGCATAGTGGGCTTTCCGGTCTGTAATGAAAGTTTCCCAGCCGGGTTGCGCCGCCTGGATCGGTTCTGGCCCGCGCTCAACGATGTTTAACCGGTCAATCGGCGGCTGATAAGGCCCCAGGCGTTTTTGTAAATGCGGCAAACTGGCCGCTCGATCCACGCTGCTGGGTTTGATGGCTACCTCGCCGACAAACAACATTGCCCCGCTGCCCTTCTTTTCGTAGCGGATGCCTTTTTCGGCCAGTTGCCGGTGTAAGGTTTGCCAATCGGTTGCCGATTGGATGATGGCGGCGCCGTCTTCAATCGCCACCCGTTGTGCTGATTTCTCGCCAGTACGTTGCTCACGGTCTCGCGTGACCTGATCGGGTTGCCGCTGCTTTCGCGCCGCATCCAACGCCGTGTCGATGTGCTCCCGGCCCAGCTCGCCGTTTTCCAAGACTTGATAGCGTCCGTGTGGTTCACGATGCCAACCTTGGGCGTGTTCGATGCGAGCAATGGCTTTGTGTGCGGCTTCAATATCAAAGCCTTTATTCGGCTTGACGACTTTCAGGGTCTCCGGATGCACCCGGTTGATGACCAGGTGCAGGTGTAGATTATCGGTGTCGGCGTGAAGGCCGTAGACCGTCTGGTGGCCGTTCAGTCCCAATTCATCCAGGAAGAGGCTCACCGCTTCGTCTATCTGTTGATGGCTGGGTTGTTCGCCTGCTTGCCAGCTGATGACGTAGTGATTGACGGTGTCTTTGCTTCTTACCGCCTCCTGGGACAAGGCCAGCATTTCCGCTTTATGGCTTTGGGGGCTGTCCGTCAAAAAACCTCGCGAACCGGCATAGACGCACTTCTCGTTTTCATTTTTGCTTTCGGGGTTGAGAATGTAATCCAATAGCCCGCCGATACGGCCAGCTTTGCTGGCGGACTTTTTCGGGTTTTTAATTTTTTTGACGACCACAGCTTAAACTCTCGATGTAGGCTTTCAGCGCCACCAGAACCTCGGCGGTTTCTTTGCTGTTGACGCCGTTGCTTTCGTTATGCACATGTTTGACTAAGCCGCCCAGGCGGCGCAGTTCTTTAATCATGATCGCATCGGCATTGGCGATAATCGGCCTGCCGAAGTAGCGGCGGCGCACCAGTTCCGACATGCTCAAGGCCGCTAGGTCTGCGTCTTCGCGTAGGCGTTCTTTTTCGCTGGCCGTGAGGCGCAGCCGTAGCATGGCGTCCAGCGGTTCAACGCCGAGTGTTTCAAATACCATGTGGCTATCTCCTTTTAAATTCCATGACGCTTGTTAAGGGGTATCGGTGTCATAGCATCCTCGCCGTTGACTCGTTTCGGTTATGATCCGGCGTGGTTTTCGGCCACATCGGTGCGGCGTTGACGGATCAGGTACTGTGCCGTGCGAGCTATGTGTGTCTTGAATGCAAGCAGCGATAGCGCCACGCATTCGGGGTCCAGGGGCATCACCTGGCAGGATTGAGCCGGACTGTGAGAAGCGTAGCGCCGAATGGTCTGGCGTCCCTTGGCATCGCATACACTAGTATGTGTATTCCAAGGGCCATCCTGTATCAATGGTTAGGCTTACTTAAAGCGTACGATCTTAGACTGTTTAAAACCGCTTTTCAATCACGACAATTCGTTTTATGCTGTCTACCGATAAACAGTATTGAACACAGTAAGCAACGGAGTGATTCGATGGGATACACTAATGAAAAATTAGAGGCAATTGCGGCTAAGTTGAAAAATATGCCGGTCATTGAGAAAAAGAAGCAGGAACACAGTAAACAGGATGCGGTAAAATTGCTGTCAAAGGAGATAGCACTCTTGCAAAAACGCGGCTATACGCTGGATCAAATCGCGGAAACTTTACGCGGCGAAGGTTTGGATATTACCACACCTACCCTGAAGAGTTATTTACAGCGGATTAAGGCCGGGAAAAATAAAGATTCAAAAACGGCACATAAAACCGAATCGAAAAAAACGGTAACGCCAGTGAATAAGCAAGCAGCAGAAACCGGACAACAGTCTAAAGAGTCGGAAGCATTCTTTACGCCGAAACCGGACAGCGACGATATTTAAAGAGGGGTTAATCAGTCTCATTGAATCAGCAGCTTAATTTAAGGAAAAATCATCATGGCTAAAAAAATATATTTGATCGGCGGTAGCAAAGGTGGGGTTGGTAAAAGCATGGTGTCGATGGCCATCATCGATTATTTGCAAGAACAAGGCGAAAGCGTGTTGTTGATTGAATCGGATACCAGTAACCCGGATGTCTGGAAAGGTTATGGTGAGTGCGTGGAAACCCAATTGCTTAATCTGGATGAGGCGGATGGCTGGATACAATTGGTGAATTTGTGCGATAGCAAACCCGAGTGCGTGGTGGTGATCAATACCGCCGCCCGGAATAACCAGGGCGTTAGCGCCTATGGCGCTACCTTGAATAGCACGCTGGCGGAACTGAAACGTGATCTGGTGACGCTGTGGGTGATTAACCGGCAGCGGGATAGTCTGGAACTACTCAAGGAATACATGGATGCGATTCCGGACAGCAGGGTGCATGTGGTCAGAAACGGTTATTTCGGCGAGGAAAAGAAGTTTGAGCTTTATAACGGTTCTAAAATCCGTACCGCCGTCGAATCGCGCGGTGGTCTGTCGTTAAATTTTCCGGATTTGGCGGATCGGGTTAGCGACGATATTTACAGTAAACGGCTGAGTATCGCCAAAGCCTTAAAAGAACTGCCGATAGGCAACCGTGCAGAATTGTCCCGATGGAAAACCGAAGTGAAGAAAACCCTTGAGGCTGTGATTCATGAGTGAGGGGGGCAACAGCCTGGACGAGAGCTTTGCCAAACTGCTCGGACGACAACCCAGTGATACCGAACGGCAACAGCTCTACCGGGTCAGGGATGCACTTCAGTTAAAAAACAATGATGCCCTGTGGTTAGTATTGATGGCCTTACAGTACTACCAAGACCAGTACGAACGGTTTCCGAAGGCGATAGCGCTGGCCGCGAGTGAAACCCTGGCCGGTTTTAAGGAAACGGCGGATAGCATGATTTTGGCTTCGGCGGAAGCGACCAAAGCAGATTTGGCCAAAGCCATCGCCAGAACCGCTCAGGAGGTAGCGAATCACACCGCCAGCAAACAGATGTGGCAGTGGGCGGCAGGTTGTCTGGCGGTGGCTTTCTTGGCGTTTGGGGGATTCGGCTGGTATTTACACAGCACGGCCTACGATGCGGGCTATAACTCAGGCTATGGGTTTGGATATGCTGAGGCTAAAGACGAAAAAGCCGCAGCCGCCTGGGCGAATACGCCGGAAGGTAAAACCGCCTATCGACTGGCGCAAGCCGGTAGCCTCGGCGCCTTGATCCATTGCAATCAACCGGGCTGGAAGATCGAAAAGGGCCTGTGTTATCCACATTCGGTCACTAAAAAGGACGGTTCAGCCGAGGTTTACGGCTGGCGATTACCTTAAACCTAAATCCTGCAAGCCCTGAAAACTAGAGTTCAAGTCCTGTTTTTTATTCCCGGATTGTATGCTTCAAGGCCTGCCGGTGCCCGCACGCGTCCATGGATTCAGGATTGTTTAACCAATACACACCCGGGATAGCAATAAATTCTGGAAATTGGGTGACAATTTGCCAAACCTGACCCTCCTTCCCGCAGAAAGGCTAATGCTAGTCGTTGATTTTGGCGCTTCGTGTATTTATCGGGTCACGAGCCCAAACCAACCGCTACCCAGTCATCCCAAACCCCAGGATAAAGATGATTGTCCGGGGTTTTAACAGTCAGTTGCCTATTTCCGATGAGTAACTTGCCCGCTACACGAACCAGATAAGTCCTTACTGTTTCTGGCTCCCATTGCCGAAGCGCCTGGCTGCCACTCATGATGGCCATCCAGCGCAGGGTATTGTAAGCCAATACTGCGCAGTGGAATATGGCAGCATTAGCTAAAAAATCGGCGGTTCTTATCTTGCCCATGCCCATTTGCCCTTTGGATTCTTCGATCCAGGTTTCGCAAGTCGCGCGTTCGCCGTATTTTTTATGGGTTTGCCAGGGTGTTAAGGCCTCAGTGGTGACATAGCAGAAATAATCATAGCGTGCCGTTTCCAGTAAATCGAGTTGCGGGCTTGCTTCTTTGGGCAGTCGTTGGCGCACGGCAACGAAGCGTCGAGTCGTTTTCCACTCACCGCAACGATAGTCAAAGGTACACTGTTCCCAGTCTGGCTGTCCGGCTATGGCACTCCAATGTTGCTGGGTTAACAGTGCGACCAGATTTTTCAGCTTAACTTTGATCAGATAGCCATGGCCATGGGCATCCAGCACGTCTAATAAAGCGCCGACAAAGTAGCCACTATCGGCCCGGACGATGATGCGCATTCTGTTAGGCAAATGCGCTAACAATTGCTTGACGAATTCAACAACGCCATTGCTGGTATAGACGCTTCCGGTCCTAAACCAGGCTTGCAGAATTTCTTTGCTACCCGCTAAGAAGGCTAATTGAGGATGGTAGGAAAGGGCGCCTTTTTTCTTGGGGTTATAGCCTTTGGCAGCCCCCTCTTGGGTACCGCACACTGAATCAACCGTGGAATCTATATCGACCCACTGAACCGGGTTAAGCCCTACTTTGGAGGCACCTGAACGATTAGCACGGCGCCAAATCTGTCCTCGCAATCGATGAGTGACGCTTTCAAACTGGTTGATCTGTTTTTCGGTAACTTCTTTAAAAATCCGCGCTATCGTGGTTTCAACGGGTAGCTTGGTCCAGCCCGCAATCTTACGTAAGACGCTATCCGACCAGACGCCACAAACCTTTGCCATGGAGGTGGCGCCACCAATGATGCCCACCAAGGTGAACATAACCACATTAGTCAATTGATAATCGGCGTTATCACCGCGTGGGTGCGGAATATCCTGGTCGACTATTCTTTCAAAGCCAATTCGCTGCAAGTATTTGACAACCGGGATCAGGCCGGCTTGGCTGGTCAGTCCAGTTGCAGTGGCTGACATGTGAACTTTGCCTGTTTGTTTACGAGTGGCTGGTTTTTTCCGTATGTGTGAGGATTTTGTCTTCATTGAAATCATGATCTGGATAGTTGCTAACTATTGACATTATATCATTGATTTATATGGGTTATTAAATATATCCTGTTGTTTGATTGCAGGATTTAGGTTAAAAATAAAGGAAAGCGGCCTTATGAAAACCCTCACCTTCATTCGTCACGGCGAAAGCACCGCTAATGCCGGTGGTATTACGATGGCGCACGATGCGATTCCCTTGTCCGAGATAAAGTCTAGGCTCTGGCACTGGCCGATGCCCTCGAACTGCAACCTGGCAGGATTGTGGTCTCGGAATTCCTGAGAACCCATCAAACCACCCTACCCTTTTGTGACAAGGTATCGATGCAGTCGGTGATTCATTCGGCACTGAACGAGTTCTCATGCCTTGAATCAATGCCGGCAATACTTTTTTAGTCAGTCACCCAGCCCCACTTTAAGCTGCCTACTGCTTTGGTCTTTTCGGCTCAAAAAACGCCATATCAAACCCGTGGCGGCGATTTATCCAGTTCAGCCATACAAATCCCTATCTTAAGCAATAAAAACGCAAAGCCGGCCATTTTCGCGGGTTTTACAAATGAAGGTCATTTGTCACGCGGCGGAAGCAATTAAATAATAAGCTAGTTACTTTATTTGTTTATTACTTTGTTCGTTTATTTGTTATTGTAATAGTTTGTTTATTATTTTATTTGTGCTATATTGAACCCGTCACCTCAAAGGAGAAATCCTCATGCAAACCACCACCATACAAACCGGGCGCCCTGCCGAATTTGCGCCGGAAGCCATCATTCAAGCCGGTCACGAGCTGCGTGATGCCGGTCGTAATATCACCGGCTTTGCTTTACGCCAGAAGGTGGGTGGCGGTAATCCCAGTCGGCTTAAACAGGTTTGGGATGAGTATCTGTCCAGCCAGTCTGTGACCAGAGCGGAACCGGTGGCGGAATTGCCTATCGAGGTAGCCGAGGAAGTGGCTATTGTTACTAAAACACTCA
>CAWKEY010000009.1:0-3983 GCA_963848675.1 uncultured Gammaproteobacteria bacterium | reverse complement strand
AACCCGACCACCTGGCGACTGGCTGCGATGAACCTTGCCATTCGCGGTATCGACTTCAATCTGGGCAAAGAACCCGCCGACAGCTTTGTGCGTGACCAGCACCCAGACCTGCGGGCAGATTTTGTACTCGCCAATCCGCCGTTCAATATCTCCGACTGGTGGCACGGCAGCCTTGAAGGAGACCCGCGCTGGGTCTACGGCACTCCGCCCCAAGGAAATGCCAACTATGCGTGGTTGCAACACATGCTCTACCACCTCAAACCCACAGGCCGCGCCGGGATTGTGCTCGCCAATGGCTCGATGTCATCCAGTCAGAACAGCGAAGGCGACATTCGCCGCGCCATGGTCGAAGCTGATAAAGTTGAAGTGATGATCGCGCTGCCCGGCCAACTGTTCTTCAATACCCAAATCCCCGCTTGCCTGTGGTTCTTGGTTAAGGAAAAACGCACCCGGCAAGGCGAAGTGCTGTTTATTGATGCCCGCAAGCTCGGCAGTATGATCAGCCGTGTGCAATGCGAATTCACCGATGAAGTCATTGAAAAGATCGCCAGCACTGTTGCCGCATGGCGTGGGGAGAATGCATCAGGCGAAGAATATGCCGATGTCGCTGGCTACTGCCGCAGTGTCACCCTGGCAGAAATCGCTGAACACGGCCACGTCCTCACGCCCGGCCGCTATGTTGGTGCAGAAGCCATTGAAGACGATGACGAAGCCTTTGCCGAAAAAATGCAAAAACTGACCGAAACGCTGGGCGAGCAAATGGCGAAAGGTGCGGAACTGGATCAACTGATACGCCAGAAGTTGGGGGGCTTGGGGTATTATTTTTAAATGTTAAACGCTCCATGACAACATTTTTATTGAAACAGAGGATTTTTATGAATATTGATTTGTCGCCACTGGCAAGTGCAATTAGTCAATTGGAAAAAAGCATTGCATTCGCAACTTCTGAAATGGCAGAAAACGATGACGACTTATTTGAACAATTTCGTAACTCAGTTATCCAGTGTTTTGAATTTACTTATGAACTGAGTCATAAAATGCTTACACGTTATCTTGAAGAGACCGCCGCAAATCCGGAAGAAATCGATTTAAGCACTTTTCAAAACATTATTCGTATAGGAAATGAAAAAGGATTGCTCCGCTCTGATTGGACAGTATGGCGAAATTACCGTCATGCGCGTAGCAATAGTAGTCATACCTATGACGGGAAAAAGGCGGAAGCAGTTTATAGTATTGCCACTGATTTTTTAGAAGAGGCAAAGTATTTGTATCAACAATTGGTCAATAAAAGCCGACAAGAATGAATTTAAAAATCAACATGCCAAATATTGACCTCAATCCTCAGGATTGGAATGAGGTGTGTCATGTTTTGAGAGCTCATGTGCCTGAATATACGGTATGGGCGTTTGGTTCGCGGGTGAAATGGACTGCTAAAGCTTACTCTGATCTTGATTTGGCAATTATTACCCAGCAACCCTTGTCTTTGACTCGAATGGCAAACATTAAGGAAGCCTTTGATGAATCCAATTTATCTATTCGTGTTGATATTGTCGATTGGGCCACGACCAGCGAGGCGTTCCGGAAAATTATCGAGCAAGACAAAGTCGTTGTTCAAAAAGGATGCCAGATGCAATCCAGCCATGCAGGCCGGGTTACGACTGCAGGGATGCAGGAGGCGGAGCAACGCATGGAGCGCTTGCCGAGCGCATCGGGCGAAGCTTTACAAGCTCCAAAAGATGCATCAACCACCGAAAATGTCGGGTTACGCTGCGCTAACCCGATCTTCGTAACTAAGCCACTGGGCGAGATCGTAAGCTTCAAAACTGGCAAGCTCGACTCTAATGCTTCAGAAAATAACGGTAAATATCCATTTTTTACATGCTCGCCGATTACGCTGAGAATCAACAGTTTTGCATTTGATACTGAGGCAGTGATCCTAGCTGGAAACAATGCGAATGGCGTGTTTTCAACCAAGCATTATTCTGGCAAATTTAATGCTTACCAACGCACTTATGTTATAGAACCACTTGACCCAAAAGAGGTTAGTTGTAGATATATCTATTTCGTAATTAGCCATATGGTTGGCCACTTAAAAGAACTGGCAATTGGTACGTCTACAAAATTCCTGACAAAGACGATATTAAATGGATTACCAATAAATCTACCTTCCAAAATTGAGCAAGAACAAATTGCTGAATTTCTGTCTTCACTCGACGACCGTATCACTCTACTACGCGAAACCAACACCACCCTCGAAGCCATCGCCCAGGCCCTGTTCAAATCCTGGTTCGTGGACTTTGATCCCGTACATGCCAAACAGCAAGGCCTTGAGCCGGAAGGCATCGATGCCGAAACCGCCGCGCTTTTTCCCGACAGCTTTGAAGAATCAGAATTGGGCTTGGTGCCAATAGGGTGGGCTGCGTGTTCGGTTTATGACTTGGCTACCTATATCAACGGAGCGGCTTATAAAGCTTTCGATCCCAACCTAGAACGTCGGGGTCTTCCAATCATAAAAATTGCAGAACTCAAATCCGGCGTGACAGCACAGACTGCCTACTCCGAAGTTGCCATGCCGGAAAAGTACCGCATTCAAACTGGAGACATCTTGTTCTCATGGTCAGGTAATCCCGATACATCAATTGACACTTTTGTGTGGATACATGATCAAGCTTGGTTAAATCAGCATATCTTTCGTGTGTTACCTAAAGCAGCGGAAGAACGATCATTTTTGCTGCAAACTCTCAAACACTTACGGCCAGTATTTGCTGAACTTGCCCGAAACAAACAAACGACAGGTCTTGGTCATGTGACGGTTTCTGACTTGAAGCGTTTGCAGATCATCAAACCGGAAAGGTCTGTCCTAAAAAACTTTGACAGTGTTGTAGCTCCAATTCATGACAAGATATTCTTTAACGAACAAAAAGCCCAAACCTTAGCCACCCTCCGCGACACCTTACTTCCTCGCCTGATCTCCGGCCAGTTGCGCCTGCCGGATGCCGAAGCACTCTCCGAGGAAGCCAGCGCATGAGTTACCAACCGCCCTACACCATCACACCACTGATATTGCAGCGGGTGGCCGAGATTGTCGAACTGCTGACCCGCTGGACGGTCTCGGGCGATAACGCCTTGTCGCCGCAGTTGCGCCGCAACAATCGCATACGCACGATTCAGGCGTCGCTGGCTATCGAAAACAACACGCTGAGTATCGAGCAGGTGACCGCCGTGCTGGAAGGCAAACCCGTTTTAGGATTGCCGCGTGAAATTCAGGAGGTGCGCAATGCCTTTGCCGCTTATGAACAGATGCCTAATTGGCAAGCTCATTCTGTCGCCGATCTATTAACTGCTCATGGCTTGATGATGGCGGGACTGGTCGATGATGCAGGTTGTTTTCGTACCGGCGGCGTTGGCATATACAATGATCAGGGCTTGGTGCACATGGCCCCGCCTGCCAGCCGGGTAGCCGGTCTTATGGCCGATTTGCTGGCCTGGCTGGCATCGGTGCCAGTACACCCATTAATTGCTAGTTGCGTTTTCCATTACGAATTTGAATTTATCCACCCCTTCGCCGATGGTAACGGCCGTATGGGGCGGTTATGGCAAACAGTAATACTAAGCCAGTGGCAGCCGCTGTTGGCCTATTTGCCGGTTGAATCGGTGATCAGGGTACGCCAAACCGCCTATTACCAAGCCTTGGCGGAAGCCGATAAGTTGGCTGATTCAACCCCTTTCATTGAGTTTATGTTGCAGGCCTTGCAAGATGCCATGACAGAAGCGCTCTTGAAAACGTCGGGGAATACGCCGGTAAAAACGTCGGGGAAAATTCTTGCACTGCTTCGCGACAATCCTCTGCTGACGATTCCGGAATTAGCCCTTTCGATTGGCGTGACCGAGCGCTCCATTGAACGCAACCTGCAAAAGCTGCAAGCTGAAAATCGCTTGTCACGTATCGGGCCAGCCAAAGGCGGCCATTGGAAAGTGATCGA
>CAWKEY010000008.1:0-14886 GCA_963848675.1 uncultured Gammaproteobacteria bacterium | reverse complement strand
CATGGATCGAGGCCCCGATAATTTTTTACCGGCCGCGACCACCACCTCCGCCCATGCCGCCGCCATGCGGCCCCATTCTCTGGTCTCCTTTCTGCATCATATCTTTCTGCTGAGCTCTCTCCTGCATTTGCTGATGTTGTTGCATTTGCATTTGCTGTTGCTGATGCAAACGTTCCTGCTCTTCCGTCATGGTGCGGGTCTGTTCGCGTTGTTGTAACCCTTGATCAGACGGCATGTGTTCGCGGCTCTGAATCTGCTCGCGCTGCTGTTGAATCTGCTGCTGTTGCTGTACGCGAGGTTGTTCTGTTTCGGCAAACGCGGCAGACGCGAATGCAAACAGAAATAGGCCGGTAATACCGGCATGGTTCAGGTGTTTCATGCTCATGGTTTAAACCTCATGGATAATGGTTTGTGAAAACATTCATTTTTTACCTGTCCCACAAACCTGTTTGCTCAAATGCCAAGTTCACGACCTGAAATAGTTTTCGCGTCCCTTGATCGGGACACGAAACTCAAGTCGTGAGGATAGCGTGGTTTTTTAAGGTTTCGCTACGTGCGTCAGGTAGATCCCTGCCCAGCCTGCTTCTTCTGTGCCCATGCTCACGTTGACGACCAATGAGTTGCCGCGGAAACCATCACGCTCGATGCCCATCTCCGTGATAGGAAGGATTGCGCTCGTTTCAGGATCAATAGCTTCAGTGTCGAGCAGTGTGCCGTTCATGCCTGTCTCGACCACGGTGAGAATCTGCGATTGCCCCGGTCCTTTCCTGAGATAGATACCATCCATCGGATCAATGTAGGCACCGTTAACTACTTCACCAGACCTCGCCTTGAAAGCTGCGTGGAAGGTCGCGTCGGTCAGGCTCCCGTCGACCATCCCAGAAACGGCCACGAAGCTCGCGGAGCGCCAGCGCGCCAGCTCGCCGTCGTCGTCTCCTTCACCCGTGCCAGGGGTCCGGCCCGAAAAGTTCCAGTACACGAAGTCATCGAAATCCGTCGGTGTCTTGGCGACTGCGATGGTGGCTTTAGTTTTAGTGTCATGAACAAAGATGCCTTGATGCACGGGGACGGTTGTTGCAAAGCCGTTCGGATGCTGCTGATTGCAGTAGGCCACTCGGCCAGCGTTGCCCTCGGCACGGCACTGCAGGACGATGGTCTTGGTCTCACCACCCCAAGCGCCCCAGAAGGCCACGAAGCGCCCGTCGAAGGAGAGACCTTCGCCAAGCTTGTTGAATGTGGCTCTACTGTTCTCTCCGGGTACCCGTGAATCGATACTGACGAGTGTCGTGAGCGGCGGCGTCGGTCCCGTTAGCGGGGCCAGGTAGATGCCCCCTCCTTGTATCGGGTCCTCTTCTTTGACGAAACCAGTGAACACCGCTTGGCGGCCAGCTGCGCTGGGTGGCGCCGTGGAACCGAATACTGATGCGGTACCCGGAATGAGGGTGTCGGTATTGTTGGCTATCAACACGACAGGGTTGCTACCGCCGGCTGGAGCGAGCGAGTTGCCAGCTGTAAGCGGGATCGGTGTGTTCACAAGGTCGCGGTAGTACACCCCAGTCTTGCTGCCAGCTGCCGTATAATTTCCTTTGAAGACTATGGTAGTGCCGTCGGTCACCGCAGGCGCCCCCGGGAACACGTCGAAGGGCGTACCGGGAACTTCAGGGACCTGAAAGAACGAGAATTCCAAAACCGATCCGAGCTTGCTGGCGCCGGTGATCAAGGAACCGAAGGGATTGGTGTAGATGCCGGTGGTACCTGCTCTCGTCTCAGAGTTATCCGGTAGGCTATGCTCCCAAACCGGCTGATGATTGCCACGAGTGGCGATGGTGTTTGTTCCAATATCGATGCGTGGGAAGGACGGCGGCTCGATGAAGGTGGTCAGCAGAAGGTTGGCTGGCGAATAATGTGCATTGTTGGGTTGGGGAACCTCGGTGTTGCGATCCAATATTTTGACTAAGGGGCCGTTTGCAGCCATGTTGCGTGTATAGACCCCATGCACAGGTTGGTTACCTCCTTCGGAACCACCATCACCAGCTATTTCTGCGACAGTTTCGCCTTCACCCCCACCACCGCCTTCGCCTCCCTTGCTCCGCGCCCTAAACACCACCAGTCCTTTCGCGTTGACAGAGGGCTGGTTATAACTGTTAAACGTTTTGCACGGAGGGGTAGTTAGGTTTGCCGCCGTAGGGTCGCAGGTATTTGTCGGCATGAAATCGCCGTTGTTGACGACGGTTAACCAATTTAAAGGAGCGGGCGGTGCAGCCATCGTGTCTTGAACTGCTGATGCCGCAATCACCGTCAGTCCAAGAGTCAGTATTTTTGATTGCAAATAACGGTAGTTCATTGGTTTTTTCCTCTGAAGGGTATGAGACAGAAAGAAAAGGCCGGGGAAACGTTAAAGCTCGCCCGGCCTGAGTTGCTTGCTAACCGAATTTAGATAGCCTTATTTTGATTTTGGTGGTTTACCACCACCGCCACCACCACCGCCACCACTCTGCGTCACATTGATATCGATGTAGACGTTGTTATCGTCCACTTGGCCCCCAGCGTCAACACCCGTGAATACGACACCGGTTGAGCTAGTGAAGGTGATCCTGTAATTTCCTGCCTCGGAGACGCGCAGGTTGTACCCGTACACGATCTTGCCGGTCGCGTTGATTTCGGCCGTGGGGTTCGTGCCCGGTGGAACCGCGTACACGTCGGTGTCGAGGTTCTGGACGCTGAACGTGATCTGGTTGTCATGTACCAGCCACGAACCCTGCCCGAATTCGGCCGGAGTGTCGGAAACAGCTGTCGGTGCATTGGCTGCGTGCCCGTAGGCGGAATTCCGGTCGAGCTGGCTCGGCTCCAGCTTGATCACCGGGTAGCCTAGCAAAGATGTCGTTCCATCCCCATATGTGCGACTGTTCATGAGAACCAGCTCAACCCGGATCGGGCTGCCGACCTTCAACTTCGCGTCGCCCTCGAGGTTGTCGCCCCAGGCGCCAAATACATCTGCCCCAACGTCGTTGAAGCACTGCGCCCGCCAGGTGTGCACCTTCTGGACGTAGTAGTAGCCCGGGACCTCATAACCGGTCAGTGGTTCACCCAAAGGCCGCAACAGCGGTGACGCAGTCTCCGGTGCGTCGCCGTCGCAGACAAGCCCCCCGGGCGCAGCACCTACCATGATCGCCGGCACCGACAGGTTCTGGGCGGCCGTCTCCTCGCCACCGCCGGGCTTTCCTGCAATGCCCCCTTTGGCCGCAAAGGCTGCGCCGGAAGCCATAGCACCGCTCAGAATAAGCGCAATCGCCATACTTAATTTTGAAGTTTTCATGATAATTCTCCTGTAACTATTCTAATTAGTGATCCAGCGATATGAAGCTTTACAATGTTTCGAATTACACCCGGCTTTCTTATAATAGTGACCGGTTAAAAGGAGGAAACTTTAATAAAACTAAATACCACTCTGTTTAAAAAGGTATTCAAGATAAATCCCGAATGCCTGGGTTAAAACTGCGAATTGCCTTGCCAACTGCTCCCATTTATTTATTACAATGAACAGGATTGCTTAAATGTTACCTTGCCGGAAGTATATGAATCTGGCGAATCCGGCTGGGTAACACCATTATCTATCACCGTTTCTTTAATCCGAACAGTGCCATTCAAAGTGGCGCTATCTACAACCATGTGTATATTTTGTATAACCATTCTTTCAGTAAGAAAACCAGGCCCCGGCTGTAAAATATTGTGCTCTGTTCCGCTTGCTGACATCTGGTAACGGTCTCCACTTCCAGTGGGGATAATAGTGCCGGTAAAAATAAGAGGTGTAATAGGGTATTCTATTATTCCTTGACCTAGATAATATCGATCCCCGCTGTACGTAACACCCATTCTCATCGATACTGAGTCAGAATTTTCAAAGGGAGGATTAAACTCAATTAGAAAACAATATTCTGATAAATAATCAGGAGGTGTCGCTTTTGAGATAGTTGAAAATAAAATCAAAATTACAAGCGATAAAGATATCGTAATTTTGTTTACAGTTGATTTATTTAAGGTTTCCATACAAGCCACCACATGAGTTAAAAAAATTTAACTACCTATATCCTTAGAATAAGGTTAACTTTTCGACCTAAGGCTATAAGCGTCTAGTCAAACCATCGTCTAACAAGCGATAACCCATTTCCTAAGAAGTCATAGCTAGTAGACTCCTTTTAATGAGTAGAAGACAATCACTTAAAATGAAGTATTAATGGATATGAAATGGATATAAAAAATATCCATTCGGGAAGTTTGGACTGATTGTAGTTTTGTCTTATTCAGTCAATGACTTCAGGTAGTTTTGAAGATTGGCTGCCTTTCCGTCTAATCCTAATTTCTTGCGGATGTGCTTCCGGTGGATGCTGACGGTTCCCGGCGCGATATTTAAGGTCATAGCGATAACCTTTGTGGATAGTCCCTGCCTGAGCAATGACGCCACCTGTATTTCGACTGGGGTCAGCTGATGGAAGGCAGCGGATAGCGTAGTGGCACTCCCGTAGGATTTCACCAGTTGCTGGAGATTGCTTTCAAGAATGTTGATCAGGCGAATGCTTTGGCGCCGGCCGCTACTTGCCCCTTTCAATTTTTTCAGGAAGGGCATGATGGATTCTTCCACCTCGCATAACAGCGCACTTTGCGCATCAGATTTGTCTGTTTCCCTGTACTTGAGCAGAACCTTGAGCGCAGCATTAATCTCTGTGCTTTCTTCCTTGCGTTTTTCTAATTCTTCTTTTGTGGTTGCTACCTTGTCTTCCAGACGCTGACGGGATTCCAGTAAAAGCTTTTCAGCCTGCTTTTGTACGGTGATATCAGTGAACGAACCGACATAATGGGTGATTTCACCATCCACGTCAGTAACGGCGGTCAGGGTAAGCCACAACGGGAATATCTCGCCATTCTTGCGCTTGTCCCAGATTTCTCCGTGCCAGTAACCACCGCCATTTACGGTTGCCCATAGGGCCTGATAGAAATCTTCACTATGCCGCCCGGAACTGAGAAAGGACGGGGTCCGGCCAATCGCCTCTTCGGCGCTGTAGCCGGTAATGTGGCTAAATGCCTGATTAATGCGCAAGATGAGCTTGTGAGCATCGGTTACCATAATGCCATCCTGCGTTTCAAAGGCTGCAGCAGCAATGCGCGTTGCTTCCTCGACTTGCTTACGCTCTGTGATGTCTATCTCGGTGCCTGCCATACGCAGGGGGGTTCCTTCGACATCCCGCTCGATTACCGTACCTCGATCCAATATCCATATCCATGATCCCGATTTGGTAGGAACGCGGTATTCGGCCTGAAAAAATGGAGTGCAGCCGGCAAAATGCTCCGCCAGTTTTATGCGCATGGCGGGAAGATCGTCGGGATGGATGCCATTTTTCCATACTTTGATATTAGACTGTATTTCCTCCAGGCGGTAGCCGCGCATCTCAGCCCAGCGGACACTGAAATCAAAGTGGCCGGTTTGGATATTCCACAACCATGTTCCCAACCCGGCCATGGCCAAAGCCTGGGCATGGCGAATTTCGATCTCCCGCAATGCCTCATGCGAAGAAGCGTTGGCAAACTTCGCCTCAACCTCTGCTCGAAATTGCAGATCAAATTGCTGCCGTCCTTCTTGTTTCTTGATCATATGACCTTCTCACTGATACTGGCTTCCGGTTGTCCGGTCAGCCAATTACCATCATAACGAAACTTGGCCTAACTGGTCTATGTCAAGGCCCGGAAAAATCGTAGCCTACTGGTTTATGTCGAAATTAGAATGGTTTGTCCGAAAATATCATTTGTACACACGTCGGCGGGTAGCTGATAGCAATAGGGGGGCAATAGGTTTTTTTAATCCATTGATTTTCCGTGCTTTATAAAAAGCGAACTAGGCGCATCAGTATTCATGGCAAGCAACAAGATATTTTTCGATTTTCAATAGCTGTTTTATCTATCCGGATCCATAATCCAAAGCTAAAGATGAAAACAGCATGGCGCGCCTTGAATCTGGCCATCCTAAATCCCTGCCCCACCATCAAACATCTCGCTGCGACCTGCGCCTGACTGATGTGAGTGCCTGGCGGAACGCTGTGGGTGAGCCAGACGTTGCCGCCAATGGTGGAGCCGCGGCCAATGGTGATGCGCCCTATGACCCAGTATCTTGCGCGAAGGCAGTTTTGGCGGATGATCGCGGCGCTGGCGGTTTTCCAGGGATTGCAAGCGAATCTCACGCAGTTCGGCAACCAGCGCCTCGATACCCCAATGTTGAACGTTGTTGTTCAAGCTCATACGCCGATACCTTGAGCATCGAAGAGTCCTTCGAACAGGGCCGTACTCAAATAACGCTCACCGGAATCCGGCAGCACCACCACGATGGTTTTACCTTCATTTTCCGGACGTTTGCCAACCCGCACAGCGACAGCCACTGCCGCACCGCAGGAAATGCCGGCGAGTATGCCTTCCTCGCGGGCCAGACGCCGGGCATAGGTTATCGCTTCTTCGTTGCTGACCTGTTCAATCTCATCGACTAAGGACAGGTCCAGCACATCCGGCACAAAACCAGCGCCGATACCTTGAATCTTGTGCGGTCCGGACTGGATTTCCAGACCAGCACGCTGCTGGGTTAACACCGGACTGGCCTCAGGCTCGACCGCTATTGAGACTATGGATTTACCCTGGGTTTGTTTAATGTAGCGCGAGACACCGGTAATGGTGCCGCCGGTACCGACGCCGGATACCAGAATATCGATAGCGCCGTCGGTATCGGCCCATATTTCTGGCCCCGTAGTCTGTTCGTGGATCAATGGATTGGAGGGATTTTTGAACTGCTGCAAGAGAACGTAACGGTCGGGCGCAGAGGCGACGATTTCCTCTGCCTTGGCAATAGCGCCTTTCATGCCCTTGGCGCCTTCGGTCAACACCAGCCTGGCGCCAAAGGCAAGCAATAATTTGCGGCGTTCAACACTCATGGTGTCGGGCATGGTCAGGGTCAATGGAATGCCGCGCGCGGCGGCAACAAAGGCCAGGGCAATGCCGGTGTTGCCGCTGGTGGGCTCAATCAGCTCCTTGCCTGCCCCCAGCAAGCCGCGCTGCTCGGCATCGTTGACCATGGCCGCGCCGATCCGGCATTTCACCGAATACGCAGGATTGCGGCCTTCGATTTTGGCCAGCAGCGTTACCGGCGCTCCTTCACCGATGCGGTTAAGCCGCACCAGCGGCGTGTTGCCTATGGATTGTGAATTGTCGGGGTACCAATGTGTCATGTGTTGCCTTCTAGTGTATGTCAGGTCAAAAAAAAACCAGTGGCCCTCACGAGCTCACTGGCTTCCGGTTGTCCGGTCAGCATAGTTGCGACTTTTATTTACGTTACTTCGATTCTTTGCGTCCTGTCAAGCAACGGTAAACATCAGATTTGTATCTGCAGGCATGGTCAATTATTCGATATGTAATTCTAATTGCAAAAAACGCTGAATAGTTCCGAAGTTTTATTCAATAGCCTTGCGCCCGGTGTGCAGGAGTGGCATGTAACCGGCGCCAAACCATTACGCCCTGGTCAATTTATCGATCTATCGATGGCGCAATTTTCATTGCAGTTGGCATGGTCCCGGCGTTTCTGATTCAATAGGAGCTTTGCTTAACAGAGATCATCGAACATGACCAATTTTACCCCTGTATCCGCATTGGCGGGTGGTACGCTCATCGGCCTGGCGGCGGCATTGCTGCTTTTTACGCATAACCGGGTCGCCGGCATTTCCGGCATTGCCGCCGGCATTTTGCCGCCCTGGACTGCAGAAACCCGCTGGCGGCTATGGTTTATGCTTGGCCTGATCGCCAGCGCGCCCCTGTATAGGCTCAGCGGTCTGCCGGTTCCGGTACAAATCGACGCACCGCTTGCCGTGATGGCCGTGGCAGGGTTGCTGGTTGGCTATGGCACGCGTCTTGGCGGCGGCTGCACCAGCGGCCACGGGGTTTGCGGCATCGCGAAGCTATCCGTGCGCTCCGTCGCAGCGACGATGATTTTTATGTTGACTGCCGGATTGACGGTTTATCTGCTTCGTCACGTCATTTGAGTGCTGGCAGACAATGAGTAAAAATATTTTCGCATTTATCTACGGTCTGATTTTCGGCCTGGGTCTGATCGTCGCACAGATGAGCAACCCCGCCAAAGTGCTGGCGTTTCTGGATGTCGCCGGCGCTTGGGATCCAAGCCTGGCGCTGGTCATGGCCAGCGCCTTGCTGATTTTGGGTGCTTGGCAACGTTTAGTTCGCCCCTCCTCCGAGCCGGCTGAACAACAAGACCAGCAGCGGGCTTGCGACCGGCCCAAAGCCGGGATTGATACCAGTCTGATTGCTGGTGCGGCGATATTCGGTATCGGCTGGGGCTTGTCCGGCTTTTGCCCAGGACCGGCGATTGTCGGCTTAACGAGTGGTTTACCCGGCAATTATGTGTTCGCCGGGGCTATGTTTGCGGGGTTTATACTGTTTAATGCCCTGCATCGCGATCGCTAAGGAACGCGTATCAAATAACTTGTACAACTCCGAGAAACAATTTTCTGTGTAGGTGCGGATTAATCCGCACTGTGCGAATAAATTCGCACCTACACTTGTTCATCTTATTTCGTGCGCATTACTAAGCTCTTCAACGCAGGCAGCGATTCTAAAATTGCTTTGGCAACGGCTTGTAGCGCTCCAGCACGGCAAATGCCTCCGCTACCGGCCTACAGGTAATTGCGCCTTGATAGGTATTCAAGGCTTTACCGAAGCCTGGATCCTCTGCTAAGGCCGCCAAGCCTTTGTCCGCCAGTTTCAGCACATAAGGCAGCGTGGCATCGGTTAAGGCCAGCGTTGCAGTGCGCGGATAAGCCCCCGGCATGTTGCTGACGCAATAATGAATCACGCCATACTGCTCGTAGACCGGTTCCTCATGCGTGGTAGTACGGGCGGTTTCGATGCAGCCGCCCTGATCGATGCTGACATCGACGATCACCGATCCCGGCTGCATGGTTTTAACCATCGCCGCACTGACCAGATGTGCGGCGCGGGCACCGTGCAGCAAGACCGCGCCGACCAGCAGATCGGTATCCAGCAGCTGTTTGGCAATCGCAGCGGGTTCGGAAATAAAGAACTCTATCTGCTCTGAAATTTCGCGGCGCAGACGCACGCCGTTTTCCGGCAGCAGTCCTGCTACGACCACGTTGGCGCCCAGTCCGACTGCGGTTCTGGCGGCATGCGATCCGACTACGCCATCACCGAGTATCAGCACCTTGCCATGCCTTCTGCCGAGCACCGAACCCAGCATGACCCCCTTGCCGCCATTGTGCGCCGCCAGATAATGGCAGCCCATTTGCACCGCCATATTACCGGCCACTGCGCTCATCGGCGCCAGCAGCGGCAGCCGGCCGTTGGCGTCTTCCAGGGTTTCGTAGGCGACCGCACTGGTTTTACCGGCCAGCAAGGCTTCGGTGAGTGCCCAAGGCACACCGGCCAGATGAAAATAGGTAAACACGATTTGTTGCTTTAAATAGGGATATTCCGGCTCGACAGGCTCTTTGACCTTGACCACCAAATCCTTGTCCCAGGCTTCCGCCGTGCTGACGATAGCCGCGCCATTTTGCCGGTAGGCATCGTCGCTAAAGCCAGAGCCGAGTCCGACGCCCTGTTCGACATAGACCTGATGGCCGTTGGCGGTTAATGCGGCAACGCCCTCGGGGGTCAGGCCGACACGGTTTTCTTTGCTTTTGATTTCTTTGATCAGACCAATTTTCACGAGTCAGTCTCCAGTTGGTAGAAGAATTAAATGGTTAGTCGCGCACTCACAGTGATTTTAGCTGACTGGCTTAAACAAGCTATCGATTCGTGAGTTCATTTGGATTATCGGCGGCCTCTGCGCTCGTATCGGCTGGCTTAAATAGCGATCACTGTTGGATGACGCCAAGCAGAATTATCGAATATGCGCCGTACTGGCCAATAACTCGCCGATAAAATAGCGCAAATACGTAGGCAGATAGAGTTGTTTTAAATAGGCGAATTTGGTGACCGAGGACGGAATCAGATGCGACAAATCCGGCGCCAGCAGATCGTTGTCGACGCTCGGTTCAAAGGATGTGCCGGCGATAATACCGGCCCCCAGCCCCAGTCTGACATAGGTTTTGAAGATGTCAGAATCAGCGGCGGACAGGGTAATATCGAGTTCATGTCCTTCACTTGTAAAGGCTTTTTCGATGGTGGACCGGCCGGTAAAACCGGTCGAATAGGTCAAAATAGGAAATGCTGCCAGCCGGGCCAGGGTAATCTCGCCGTGAGCTAAGGCATGATGGCGCGGCACGATGGCGACATGGTGCCATTCGTAACAAGGCTTGACGACCAGTTTATCATCTTGATCCAGCTTTTCTGTGCAGATGGCAATATCGGCCCGGTGATGATGCAGTTGCTCAATCAAATCATCCGGCGTCGATTGCACCATAGTTCACGCAAAAGGTAAGTGCCGAAATCCATATTACCTATTGAAGCTCTTCGTGTCCTTCGTGGTTGAACTAGCAAAGCTGATATAACAATATCGTCGTTCCGGCAGGGATTCACATCAGGCTATCCTGCCTGATGCCCTTCGGGTTAATGCAAATCTGTTCCAGACAGATTTGTGCCGGAACCCAGTCGCCAGGGAAGGCGCACAACCGCTACATCCATGTCATCTGGATACCGGCAGTCCATGCCGGTATAACGCAGCTAGATCATTTTTATAATCAGTTGAACCAGTGCGCATGCTTGATATGCACGGCAACCCGGTCGCCCTTGCTCAGTTTTAACTGCTTGAAACGCTCGTTAGGCATTTCGGCGTACAGAATGGAACCGGCGGAGTCGTTGATTTGCGGATTGAACAATTCGATACGGATGGTTGCGCCCAAATGCTGCCAGTCTTTTAAGGTCACCGGGGAATCAGAACCACTGGCGGCTTTTTCGATGTCGATATTGTGCGGACGCACATGCGCGACAATCCCTTTGGGTTCATCGAGGGTGATGCCGGCGGTTTTCAACCAGGCGGCATCGCTGTGCTGCAGATGCAAGACGTTGGTCTGGCCGATGAACTTGGATACAAAGGCATTGGCCGGATTGTCGTAAATATCATCAGGCGCGCCCTGCTGTTCGATGCGGCCCTGATTCAACACCACGACCTGGCTGGCGACTTCCATGGCTTCTTCCTGGTCATGCGTTACAAAAATGCTGGTGACGTGCAGTTCCTGATGCAGATTGCGCAGCCATTGCCGCAAATCCTTGCGGACGCTGGCGTCCAGCGCGCCAAACGGTTCGTCCAGCAACAGCACGGAGGGCTCCACGGCCAATGCCCGCGCCAGCGCGATACGCTGGCGCTGGCCGCCAGACAATTGATCGGGAAAGCGGTCATGCAGCCAGTCCAGCTGCACCAGTTGTAATAGCGAATGGACTTTGCCTTTAATGAACGCTTCGCTGGGGCGTTCCTTGCGCGCCTTGACTCTAAGACCAAAGGCGATATTGTCAAACACGGTCATGTGCCGGAACAGCGCATAATGTTGAAAAACGAAACCGATTTGCCGGTTTTTCACCGGTTGGTCAGTGACCTTGTCGCCTTTTAAAAACACGTCGCCCTGGTCGGCCTGTTCGAGTCCGGCAATGATGCGCAGCAACGTGGTTTTGCCGCAACCGGAAGGCCCCAGTAAAGCCACCAGTTCGCCTTCGGGAATTTCCAGGTTGATATTGTCCAGCGCCGTAAAGGCGCCGAAATGTTTGCTGATATTATTTAAAGTAATGCTCATGAGGTTCAGGGTTCAGGGTTCAGGGTTCACGGAGGTTGGTCTCGGTTTTTTGAACATTGCTCCTTGCTCCTATTGCTTGTTTCCATTCCAGGAAAGTTTTGACTACCAGTGTCACCAGGGCCAGAGCGGCCAATAGCGAAGCGCTGGCGAAGGCACCGACAAAATCGTACTCGTTGTAGCTGACTTCAACGTGCAATGGCAGTGTGTTGGTCAGTCCGCGGATATGTCCCGATACCACCGAGACGGCACCGAACTCACCCATGGCCCGGGCATTGCACAACAGTACGCCGTACAGCAAGCCCCATTTAATGTTGGGCACAGTGATCTTGAAAAAGGTTTGCCAGCCGTTGGCGCCGAGCGATAAAGCCGCTTCTTCTTCCTCGTGGCCGATTTCCTGCATCAACGGAATGAGCTCGCGGGCGACAAACGGGAAAGTCACAAACATGGTCGCCAGAATGATGCCCGGCACCGCAAAAATAATTTTAATGTCATGTTCGGACAACCACGGCCCTATCCAGCCCTGAGCACCGAAAATCAGCACATAAATCAAACCGGCAATCACCGGCGACACCGAAAACGGCAGGTCAATCAGGGTAATCAACAGGCTTTTGCCGCGGAACTCAAAGCGCGCGATGGCCCAGGCCGCGGAAACGCCAAAGACAGTCGTCACCGGCACGGTGACCAGCGCAACCAGCAAGGTCAGTCTGATCGCCGACAGCGTATCGGGATGAGTCAGACTGGACGCATAGGCTGTCCAGCCTTTGGCAAAGGCTTCGATCAACACCGTCGTCAGCGGCAACACCAAAAACAAGCCAATGACGGCCAGTGTTATACCGACCAGGACATATCGTACCCAGTCCGGATCGCTTAGCGTCAAGGATTTGGCCTTAAACGTAAAACCAGCAGCCATCGTATTCATCAGTGCGCCTCCTAAAGTTGTCCGCTACGACGTCGTACCCACCATTGCAGGCCGTTAATCAACAGCAGCAACAGGAACGACAAAATCAACATGCTCAAACCGACCGCCGCCGCGCCGTTATAATCGTACTGCTCCAGTTTGGTGATAATCAGCAAGGGTACGATCTCCGAGACATACGGCATGTTGCCGGCAATAAAAATCACCGAGCCATACTCGCCGACGCCACGGGCAAAAGCCAGCGCAACACCGGTGATGGTGGCGGGCAGAATATTGGGCAAAATCACTTTCATAAACGCTTGCAGGCGGCTGGCGCCCAGACTGGCGGCGGCTTCTTCCATGGCGGTGTCGAATTCCTGCAGCACCGGCTCAATGGTACGCACCACAAACGGCAAGCCGATAAAGATCAACGCAACAACAATACCCAAGGGTTTATACGCGATTTGTACGCCCAGGGTATCCATGACGATCTTACCGATCCAGCCTTTAGGCTCGTAGATCGTCGCCAGCACGATACCGGCCACCGCTGTCGGCAATGCGAAAGGCAAATCGATCAGCGCATCAAAGAGTTTTTTACCCGGAAAGGGATAACGCACCAGCGTCCAGGCGATGATAAAGCCGAACACCCCGGCTATCGCGGCGGCAATCAATGCCGCGCCAAAACTGACACGGAACGAAGCCAGCACGCGCTGATTGGTCAAAATAGCCCAGTATTCATCCCAACTCAGCTGCAGGGTTTTCAGCACCATGGCGCTGAGCGGTATCAGCACGATCAAACCCAGATAGAACAGGGTAAAACCCAGGGCCGGGCGAAATCCCGGCATGATGTTACTTTGTGGCATGTCATTAATCTTTGTGTGTAGGTTGGGCTGAGCGAGCGCAACCCAACAGTAAAACCCGTTGTGTTGGGTTGGCTTACGCCAGCCCAACCTACTCTTGATTAAGGCGCATAGATCTGGTCGAAGCTGCCGCCATCATCAAAATGGTCTTTTTGCGCTTGCGCCCAGCCGCCAAATTTTTCGTTAACCGTAAACAGCTCCAGATTGGGGAAGCGTTTCAGGTCCTCGGGATCGGCAAATTCGGGTTTAGATGGACGGTAAAAATGCTTGGCCGCCAGTTTTTGGCCAACCGGTGAATACAGGTATTGCAGATACGCTTCGGCCAGATCCAGGTTACCGGTCTTTTTGGCGACTTTATCGACTACAGCAACCGGCGTTTCGGCCTTAATGCTGCTGGGCGGCACCACGATCTTAAACTCCCCTGGGGTTTGTTCCTTCAGCGCCAAAAAGGCTTCGTTTTCCCAGGTGATCAGCACATCGCCGATACCGCGTTGAATAAAGGTAGTGGTTGAGCCGCGCGCGCCGGAGTCCAGCACCGGTACGTTTTTATAGAGCTTTTTAACAAAGTCCTTGGCTGCATCCTTGCTGCCGTAAGTCTTTTCTCCGAACGCCCAGGCGGCCAGGTAGTTATAACGGGCACCGCCGGAGGTTTTAGGGTTAGGGGTGATCACTGAAACACCTTCTTTGGCCAGGTCGTCCCAGTTTTTAATGGCTTTGGGATTGCCTTTGCGCACCAGTAACACAATGGTGGACGTGTAAGGCAGGCTGTTGTTGGGCAAACGGCCCTGCCAATCCGCAGGCAACAACCGGGCTTTTTGTGCAATCTGGTCAATATCGTAAGACAACGCCAGCGTCAGCACATCGGCTTCCAGACCATCGATCACCGCGCGGGTCTGTTTGCCGGCGCCGCCGTGGGATTGCTGGACAGCGACGTCTTCACCGGTTTTTTCTTTCCAGTATTTGATAAATTCCTTGTTGTAGTCCTGGTACAGCTCCCGGGTCGGGTCGTAGGATACATTCAGCAGGGTTCTATCTGCCAGGGCCGTACCGCTTAGCAACAAGGCCAGACTGAATAACAGGAACTTTAAGGGGGTGGTCAATTTCATGGTTTTTTTCCTTAAATTAAAAGCGTTAATTATTAAAACTGTGACCATGATAAGCACTTCAAGTAATGGGTAATAACGATATATTTAGAACTTGCTATCTATAAATCAGATATACCTGTGGGAGCGAACTTGTAAATCGCGACGAGGGCGCTGCTCCCACATTGAATGCAGATTCCAAATTCACAGCCAAAGCCGATTGATGGCTACAACTGCTGACTCATGCTTAGAGCTTGCCGTCG
>CAWKEY010000007.1:0-15269 GCA_963848675.1 uncultured Gammaproteobacteria bacterium | reverse complement strand
ACCGGCCGGTTATTACGGTATGACCTTGGCGCATTTCGGTATCGCCGTATTTGTGACGGCATTACCTACACCAGCGTTTATAGCGTGGAAAAAGACGTGCGCATGGCGCCAAACGATACGCTGGATATGTCCGGCTATAGCTTTGAATTTCACGGCGTCAAGCAAACCCAAGGGCCTAATTATCTAGCTGAACAGGCGTTTGTTAGCGTCAGTCACGAGGGCAAGCAGGTCGCCAAACTCGAACCGCAAAAACGGGTTTATCAGGTGCAAAAAATGCCCATGACCGAAGCAGCCATTGATGCCGGTCTGTTCAGGGATTTATTCGTGGCCATCGGTGAACCCTTGGGCGATCAGGGCGCATGGAGCCTCAGGATTTATTACAAGGCTTTCATTCGCTGGATTTGGCTGGGCGCGGTATTCATGGCGCTGGGCGGGCTATGCGCGGCCTGCGACAGACGGTATTGGAAAGCGAAAACTGCGTAGCGCGCGCCTTGGCTGCTGATTCCTAGGAAAAAATATGATCCACGAAAATCACGAAAGACACGAAAAAACTATTCGAAAGAATTGTGTAGTGGGATTTTTCGTGCTTTTCGGGGACGATTCATTTGGTGGGCTCATTATTGGAAATCATCTTAAGGGGGTCTCTAAAAATTGCTTTTCTGGAAATCGCGCTCAAATAAAATCAATGCATTACAATCATCAGAAAAACAAAATTTTGAATTATTAGAGGTTCCCCTAAGTAAAAGGAACAATGAAACTAAAAAAACTTGAGATAATCAATTTTCGTTGTTTTAAATCGTTATCTATTGATTTAGATCAACAACTGACTGTGCTTGTTGCAAAAAACGGGCAAGGTAAATCGTCAGTGCTGGATGCTATTCGTATTGGTTTGTGGCCGTTTATCAGAGGCTTTGATTTGGCGCACACTGGATATAATGATCCAGCTAACGCTATTAGTATTGATGATGTGAGGGTGGTAATAAAACACGATTCCACAATAGGTGATGGATATGTTGATATGGTTCGTCAACTTCCCTGCAAAATCACTTTGCAAGGGAATTTCGATCTTGATGTGATAAATATCGAAGATCGGGGGAAATTATTGATTTGGTCACGTTTTCGTGAAAGCGAAGTTCCTCGTACACAAACTAAAGATGATAGCGCTTGTAAAGAGATACTTAGCTTGGCTTCTCTAACACAATGGCATATAAGAGATACCGATGGTACTGTCATTAATTTACCTACTGCGGGTTATTACGGTACAGGACGGCTTTGGAATCAAAAACGTTTAATGGAAAAGAAAAAAAAGCATGATGCCAGTTTTTATATGCGCTTATTTGCTTATCGAGACTGCCTGGATCCCGCTTCTTCATATAAACATTTTGCCGAATGGTTCACCTGGGTTTTTGAAAGTTATCGGGAAGATCAAATTAAACGATCTGAAAAAGGTTTGTCTTCTGAGATCGATTCAGTATGGAAGAACACGATTCAAGGAGTACAACAAGCCATCGATAGCGTTTTACAAGAAACAGGTTGGCATTCCTTGGAATACAGTGTGCGTCAGGAGAAATCATTAGTGCTTAAACACAAAGAACACGGCACTTTAAAAGTTGGTTTACTGAGTGATGGTATTCGTGGCGTATTGGCGATGGTTGGCGATATTGCTTATCGCTGCATTAAATTAAATCCGCATTTAGGCTTGAATGCTGCGAAAGAAACAAGCGGTGTGGTCATGATTGATGAAATCGATATGCATCTCCATCCAGAATGGCAACAAACGATATTGGGAAATTTAATTAAAGCCTTTCCGAAAATCCAGTTCATTGTCACCACGCATAGCCCGCAAGTATTAACTACTGTTCAAGCAAAATGTATCCGCTTATTAACCGCTGATTGCGATGTGTTAACACCTTCAATTAACACATATGGCGAAGAAAGCAAAGTTGTATTGGAAGACCTTATGCATGTCAGCTCCAGACCTCATACTGATGAGACGGATTTACTGCAACGCTATTTGCAACGCATTAATCAGGGAGATATCGATTCTTCGGAAGTTACGCAATGGCGGCAAACACTTGAAAAAACTTTTGGAAGCGAATACAGCAAATTGAAATTAGCCGATATGGTCATCAGCAAATGGAAAGCAAAGCGAGGGCCAGCGTGAAATATTTGCCGGTAAGTTCTGATATTCCTCCTCTGTTGCAGTCCTGCAAAACAAGACAGCCCATCCCTAATAATCCAACTGAAGCATGGCAACGATTCACTAAAAGAACTGCAAGTAGAAGACAACTCAAAGCTGCGTTACATGCGCGTCAAAATGGCTTGTGCGTTTATTGTGAAATAGGGTTGGAAAATTCGGATAATCAGAACATCGGATCTCACGTTGACCATATCTTGCCCAAAGAAAAACACCCGGCATTGACCTTCGATTATGATAATTTAGTATTGTCCTGCTTTGCTACAGGCGGAGAGATAAAAGCTGATGAAAAAGACCCTGCTCCCGTTAGTTGTGGACATGCGGAATTAAAAAGAACTAATAAGTTTGATGAATCGCTGTTTATCAAACCTACCGACTCGAATTGCGAGCATTATTTCAGTTTTGAGTTGGACGGACGCGCGATAGCGTATCCAGGTCTGAGTTCCCCAGATACTGATAAAGTAGAGCACACTTTGGAAGTCCTAAATCTTAATTGTTTACGGCTTAAACGTTTACGCGAAGATACGATTACTCAACTTTACCAAATAGTCACTGAATTACAGAATGACAACGATGAGTTAAAGCGATTTTTAATACTGGAGCTTCAAAAAACTAAAAGTTTCATAAATGCGCGTAAGCAACATGTTGGTTAGTTATTCGATGGTTATGTTTTTTTACAATGCTTAAATACATCATCCCCTTGGTCTTGTTTATTATCCTGGCGGTGTTTCTGGCGCTGGGTTTACATCTTAATCCGCGTGAAATTCCGTCGCCCTTGCTGGGTAAACCGGCCCCGGCATTTTCCGCACCCAAGCTTGACGAGCCTTCGAAACTGTTAAGCCAAAGTGATTTAAAAGGCCAGGTCTGGCTGTTTAATGTATGGGCATCCTGGTGCGCCTCTTGCCGGTCCGAGCATCCGATACTCAATCAGTTGGCACAGCAAAAAGCCGTTGTGATTATCGGTCTGAATTATAAGGATGAGCCGGAGGCGGCCAAAAGCTGGCTGGCGCAATTGGGCAATCCCTATGATGTCAGCATTATGGATCAGGACGGCCGCATTGGCATCGACTGGGGCGTATACGGTGTGCCCGAGACCTTTGTCATCGACAAACAGGGCGTAATTCGTTACAAACACACCGGGCCGGTTACCGCTGACGATGTGCAGAAGACCTTCCTTCCGCTGATTGCTCAATTACAGGCAGAACCCTCCTCATGAAGACTTTAACGCTGCTTTTTTTGCTGATAACGGCCAATACGGCGCTGGCTGCGGTCGAATACCGGCAGTTTGCCAATGCCGAGCAACAGCAGTCTTATCAATCGCTGATTTCGGAATTGCGCTGCCTGGTTTGTCAAAATCAGACCATTGCCGATTCCAATGCCGATTTGGCGCAGGATTTGCGCAGACAGGTCTATGAAATGCTGCAACAGGGCAAAACAAAACAGGAAATTGCGGATTTTATGACGGCGCGTTACGGTGATTTTGTTTTATATAATCCGCCTTTTAAAGCCAAGACCGGCATACTTTGGCTGGCGCCGGTGGCTTTTTTACTGATTGGCCTGATGGCGGTATTTTTAATTGTCCGGCGCAAAAGGACGGTTGCGGCTGAATTGAGTCCGGAAAAAAAAGCAAAAATCCGCCGTTTATTGGATAAGGGTGACGCCTCTTGACTACGATATTCTGGCTGTTGGACGGTGCGCTGATCCTGATCGCTTTTTTGATTATCCTGCCGCCGTTATGGCGCAAACGCGCTGTTCCCGCGGACGATCAAGACCAGCGCAACATTACCATTGCCGCGCAGCGGCTGGCAGAGCTTAAAGCGCAGTTGCGGGCCGGCGCTTTATCCCAGGATCAATACGATGAACAGTTTGCAGAGCTTGAAGCAGCGCTCAGTGATGATCTGGACATAGCGCATCCGGCAGAAAAACCCGTGTCACAAGGCCGCTGGATGGTGTTTGTACTGGTTTTGGCGTTGCCTTTAGTCGCACTTTCATTGTATGCGGCGCTGGGTAATTATGGTGCCTTAACTGTTTCGGCTGCCGCACCCACACCCGATCTGGCGCAGATCAACGACATGGTTGCAGGTCTGGCAGAGCACCTGAAAAAACAACCGGATGATGCGCAGGGCTGGTTAATGTTAGGCCGATCCTACAAGTATTTGCAGCAATATCCTAAAGCTGTTGATGCCT
Organism: uncultured Gammaproteobacteria bacterium; assembly: GCA_963848675.1. Lineage (GTDB taxonomy): Bacteria > Pseudomonadota > Gammaproteobacteria > Methylococcales > Methylomonadaceae > CAWKEY01. Next base: position 10,885 of record CAWKEY010000007.1, on the reverse strand, counting down.
TTGACCACGCTTACAAATTAATGGGAGACCAACCAGAGCTTATGCTGCTTTACGCCGAAGCGATGGCTTTCGCCAATAACGAACAACTCGCTGGAAAGCCCGCCGAATTGGTGTTTAAAGTCCTGGCGATGGAGCCTGACAACGTGAGCGGATTGTGGTTTGGCGGCATGGCGAAAGCGCAAACAGGCGATTTTGTTGCGGCAAGAACCTTGTGGACAAAACTGGAAGCGCTATTACCGCCAGATTCAACGGCTCGGCAAGAAGTGCAAGGTTTGCTGGTAAAGCTCGCTACTGAGATACCGGCAGGCGCCGCGCAAGTGCAATCAAAATCAGCGCAACCTGGTAATACAAAGAGTATTGAAGTTCAGGTGAGTTTAGCGCCCGGGCTTCAGGCATTCGCCAGCCCTGATGATACTGTTTTTGTGTATGCTCAGGCATTATCGGGCCCCCAAATGCCACTGGCCATCGTGCGCAAACAAGTCGCTGATTTGCCGTTAACAGTCAAGCTGAATGACAGCATGGCGATGATGCCGGCGATGAAGTTATCCAACTTCGAACAGGTTAAGCTGGTGGCGCGTATTTCAAAATCAGGCAACGCCGTTCAACAGGCCGGGGATTTGATCGGCATCGTCGATTCGGTTGTGGTAGCCGAAACCGGCATCAAGTCAATAGTGATTAAGGACAAAATAAAATGATGGATCAATCAATCAAATTCGACCTCAAGCTGATTCATCGCTACGACAAGGCCGGCCCGCGTTACACGTCCTATCCGACGGCTTTGGAATTGCATGAAGGCTTTGGCGACCAGGAATACCGTCAGCACATCGCCAAATCCAATGCCGCGGGCGGGCCTTTATCGCTGTATTTTCACATTCCTTTTTGCGATACCGTGTGTTTTTATTGCGCCTGCAACAAAATCATTACCAAAAACCGCAAGCATGCGGAGCCCTACCTAGCTAATCTGTTTAAAGAAATCGCCATGCAGGGCGCCTTGTTTGACCGAAACCGAATCGTCAACCAATTGCACTGGGGCGGTGGCACGCCGACTTTTTTAAGCTCTGAGCAGATGCAACAGTTAATGGCGGTGACCCGGCAGCATTTCTGGTTAAGAGAGGACGATCAGGGCGAATATTCTATTGAAGTTGATCCCCGGGAAACCCATTCCCAGACTATCAAACACTTGCGAGAACTGGGCTTTAACCGGATCAGTCTGGGTCTGCAAGACTTTGATCCAGCGGTACAAAAAGCCGTGAATCGCATTCAGAGCGAAGAACAGACTTTTAGCGTTTTAGAGGCCGCGCGCGCCGAGGGCTTTCGTTCCACCAATATTGATCTGATTTACGGCCTGCCGTTGCAAACGGTCACCACCTTCGCGAAAACCCTGGACAAAATACTGGCCGTTGCCCCGGATCGCTTCTCGATCTTCAATTATGCCCATTTGCCCGCGCGCTTTAAAACCCAGCGCCAGATCAATGAAGTCGATCTGCCCTCTGCGGAGATCAAGCTGGATATTCTGCAAATGGTCGGCCAACGCCTCACCGAGGCTGGTTATGTCTATATCGGTATGGATCACTTCGCCAAGCCCGATGACGAGCTGGCCGTTGCCCAGCGTGAGGGCAAGCTGTACCGGAATTTTCAGGGCTATTCCACGCACTCGGATTGCGATCTGGTCGGCTTGGGCATTACTTCAATAGGCCGGGTCGGGGATGCCTATATCCAGAATGTCAAGGAATTGGACGAATATGACCGGCTTATCACACAGGGCAGGCTGCCGGTATTCAAAGGCGTTGAGCTCAATGAAGATGACAAACTGCGTCGCGCCGTGATTACACAATTAATTTGTCATTTTGATTTAAGCTTTGCCGCTATTGAAAAAGCATTTGGCATCGATTTTGCCGCCTACTTTGCCGACGAACTCAGCAGATTGGCGCCAATGCAAGCTGACGACTCTCGATAGTAACAACACAGGGCATCCAGGTCCTGGCGGCAGGCCGCTTGCTGATCCGCAATATCTGCATGGTCTTCGACCGCTACCTGGCGCAAAAACAGCAGCAGTTTTCAAAAGTGATTTGATCGGCAGATTTCGGCCCCATCATTCCCACCTTCTGCCTCTGGAGAAGGATAAAAGCAGAACTTATTGGGAGTGGTATAACTGCTCGTTTCAGGTTTGGGGATCTTGCGCTAGTGGTTGCTCGCGCGATGCGTCAGCCCCCAAATTCTTGTGCAAATTCGGCGAATTCCTTTTTCCAGGGCGCTTTGTTGTAGCCCCACAAACCCTCCGCCAAGAGCTTCTCCCCCAACGCGAATTCGGTTTTTACCCGAATTAGGTCGGCCTCGGCGCCCTCATTCCAGAGTGCCTGAGCATAAAACAGGTGGTTGAGCGGATGCCCTGGATGTTCCTTGACCGCTTTTTCCAGCAGCTCCAGCGACTTGTCGAGATCACCTATGCCATTGGGCCAAGCCGGTGCTTTCAGATAAAGCGCTCCCAAAAGCCGTAGCGGACCACCGTGATCAATGTCTGGGCTTAAGGCTACCGCCCGTTTCATCTCGTTTTCCAGCCGGCCAAGGTTCTCCATGGCCAGCGTAATGTGTTCGCGCACCGCCAGGCCAAGATTGGCAGCCAGGTAGTAATGCACCGCCCCGTCGCCGCTGCCTCTCTGCGCCAACGCGGCTTCGGCAAAGCTTACGCCCTCGGCGGCGAGTTTCTCGCGCTTTCCTGGCTGGTTTCACGCTCTGCCAGAAGCAGGCAGAGCCGGCTGCCCAGCGCAGTGCGCCGAATTACCGGGTCTTGGCTGTCGCGCAAGACCGTCAGCGCACATTCCAGGGTATGCGTGTCACTCGTCGGGCCGAATTGGCTTTGTTGGGCGACCAGCGTAGCAGCGGTCTGCTTGGGGCACTCGGAAACACTGTCGAATTGGACGTGCTCACGCTGGATTCCGGCGCAGCCGGCCAGGAATGCCAGCATCGAAACGGCCCAAAGAAGTCGTACTCTGCGCAAAGCCTTAGCTCCCTTCAGCCCACAGTTTGACCATGGGCTCGAACACAGCTTGCGTCCACGGTGACGAAGGATTCCACTCCGAACAGGTCGCACAGTTTTTTGCCCTCGGTGTCGGTGCACATTTCTTCCAGCGCCTTGCCGAAGCGAGCGCGTTCTTCCGCAGTCGTGGTGGCGCTGTTGGCCACCACTCCCATGAGCGGAATTTCCTCGGACGTGAAGACAGCTTCAAGCGGAGTCTTCATCTGCAGCGAGGCGAGTCCGCCGAATTGTTGCTCGTTCAAAATGACGGCATCCAGCTCCCCTTTGTCCAATGCACGCAGCGCACGGATGGCCTGATTGGACGATTTCAGGACAAAGAAACTGGCGGGGTCGTATTTTCCGGCAAAAACAATCTTGCCGATGAAGGCGGGTTCTTCCAAGGCCGTGCCGCCCAAGGTAAGGCCTTGGAGCTCATCCAGGCTCTTGTACTTGCCCTTTTGGGTCATTACCCGGTAATGCTCGCTGGTGCGGCCTTTGATCTTGGGCTGGACGACCGGTACCAAATTGTGTTGGCTGCGCAATTCCAAATAGAGGCCCAGGGAGGTGATGGCAAACTTCGGTTTTTTTTCGGCTATCTGTTTTCTGCATTCGTCCGATTTGGTGGTGAACAGGCTGTTGAAGCTGTTCGCCTGCCACTGGCCGACACGTTCCACCACCCGCAGCATGGAGCTCATCGCCCCGTTGGCGTCCTTGGAATTGACAGAACCGCCGGGATAGCACACCACGATCATTTCGGGAGTGGACGCGGCGTTCGCGGCGAAGGCAGCCAACAGGCTGGCAAGTATAATGAGGGTAGTTTTTCGCATTAGGGTTTTCTCTTGTAATCAAATAATTGCCCAATGGCCGGGGCCACGACGAGGGTTGCAGTCAGGCAGCACACCAGTCCGAGGGTGATGCTCATGCCAAGGGAAGACACGCCCCGGTAGCTGGCCAGGGTGATGGCGCCTAGGCCGGCCAATGTCGGTGCCTGCGGCCAACCCGATCACCTTGCCGGCGGTCAGGCTGACTTGCAAGGGTGTGTGGCCTTTCAATTCGCTCCAGCGATAGCTGAACCACACGCCGTAATCCACCGCCAGCGCAATCACCAGCGGCAAGGCGACGATATTGGCGAAATTGTAGCGAATACCGCCCAGGGCCATCAGCCCCAGCATCCAGCCGCCGCCGATCAGCAAGGGCAGCGCTGCCAGCGCGAAGCCGCGCACGCTTCGCGTCGCCGCCATGATCCAGAGCAGGCAAAGCGCCAGGGCCAACTGCGTGCCGCGAGTGAAACCGTCCACCACGGCCTTGGAAAACACCTGATGCGTGGTCGGAAAGCCGGTCGCTTCCGGCGAGACGCTGTACACGTCTTTTATCAAGGCGTCGAGGTTGCCGGGATCGTACACGGTTTTTGCCGGGAAGGCGTAGACCGCGATACTACCGTCAGCGCCAAAGAAGCGGTCGCGCAGGGTGGGCGGCAACTGCTCAGGGGTGAGTGGCTGGGCCTGACGCCAGGCGTCGATGACTTTGAGCCCGGCATCCGCTCCGGACAACAAGGCGCGTAAGAAGCTTTCGCTGCGCACGCGGCCCTGTTCGCCGTCTGCGGCGAGCTTGGCCGAGATGTCCGAAAGCTGTCCGCGCACATTCTCCAAACTTTCGACCAGTTTGGAATGTCCGGCGGAGAATGCCTGCTCCTGGGCATCGTCGATGATGGTTGTGCTATTTTCCAGCACTGCCCGCAATAGCTCGAATGATTTTGCGGACAAGCCGGCCCGAGTCGAGTTCGGCGATCTGCCTGGCGTAATCTGCCTTGGCGAAAGACTCGCCGATGCTCAAGGCTTTGTGGAGGCGTTCGCCGGCATCCACAGGAAACAGGTTGGTCAGCGATTGCGCCTGGGCAATGGTCTTGAGCTTGCCTGCTTCGCTGGTGATTCGCCGGGCCTCGGCCATGTCCTTGGCGGTGAAAATGATAACTTCGGCCTGGTAGTCGCTCTCCGCCACCATGCGGCGTTGGTAATAGGCCGCCTCGGAATCTTTGGGCAACATGCCCAGCAGGTCGTAGTCGAAGGGGATGCCGAGGCACCTTCACGCCGCCGAAGATGGCGCACGCCTATGCGGCCAGTACCAACGAGACGCCACCGCACAGCGCCAGGAAACCTTCACCTGCTTGCACTGGCCCCCTGCTCTCAATCGCGGATTTTTCCCGGGTGTCTTTCACCTTGGGCGGCAAGAGCATGAAGTGGCCGGCTGGACCAGTGACAGGTGGCTGACAGGACCATACCCACCCCGGCCGCGGCCACGATCGCCCAGCTCGGCAGAACCCGGCGAACTCGACTAGAGCCAGCGACAGAAAGATCAGCACCGAGGCGCCGCCGGCGGTCAGCACCGCCGATAAAGGATGAGCCGATTCCGGCGCCAATGGCTTCGACCAGGGCTTGCCTGCCCGTCGCTCCTCGGCGATGCGCGAGGAGGTGAAGATGCCGTAGTCCGCACCCAGCCCGAACAGGATGGCGATGAAAGCGGCGGTGATGATGGTCAGGTGGCCGACGGTGAACAGGGCCAGGCCCAAGCTCCACAACACCCCGAGCCCCATAGGGATGAAAATCAGCACGGCCCAGCGCACGCTGCGCACCACCAGCAGAATCAATGCGCCGATCAGTCCCGCGGAGGTGAATATCACCAGGATGATATCCTTGCGGATATTGACGTATTCCTCGTATTCGATGGCCGGTAAGCCGGTCAGTCCTACGACAGGTGGAGCGTGGCCGGCGGCTTTGGTTTGCCCAGCCAAGTCAGCCGACACCTTTTTGACCTTTTCGACGAAAGGACCTAAATTTTTGAAATCCCCGGATGAATTTTTCGGGTGGACGAACAAAAACAGCATCTTGCCGTTGTGCGAGGCAAAGTAGCCGTCGGCCATGCCGCCCACCCCGTTTTTGGTTAGTAGCCGGTTCCAGTCCAAGCTGGTTGACACTGTTTCGGCGGACGGCCCACGCTGCCACTCTTCCAGAAAAAACGCCACCAGGTTCAGTCCGGCTTCGGCGGCTTGCAGGTCAGTGTCCGTCCCGCCCAGCGGCGGGTGGTCTTTGCTCCAACTCAACGCTTTGCGCAGGCTTTCCTCCATTCCGGCACCCGGAATGGGCTGTTTCGCCAGCGCAGCCAGCTTGTCCAGACCCTCGGCCGGCATCAGCAGGTAGGCGTGATTCAGGAAAAAAACCATGTCAAGACGGGAAGTCGCTTGCCCGATCTCGGGCTCTGCCCGGAGTCTGGCGGCCAGATCGTTGGCAAAGGACTCCAATTCATTGCGGGGAGCGCCTTCCAGCACCACCATCAGATCCGAGGCGGCGCCGAAATTCTTCAGGAAATTGTTGAAGCGTTTTGCCACCGACGTGTTCTGAGGAAGCAGCGCCTGCCGCGAGGTGTAGACCGGGAGTTGCGCTGTCGCCCAGCCTGCCACAATGACAATACCAAGGCCAGTCCCAAGACTCGCCAGGGATTTCGGGCAAAACATTCGGCGAGCTTAGCGGCATGGTGGTCTGTTTTCATAGTAAGGAGCTTCTGCTCATCAATTCGCGCAAACAATTAAGTCAGGTTGGCGCAAGGTGGTCGATTGCTCTTGTTGCGAGCGTTAATTTGCTCTCATCGCATCAATTTCAGAAAGCACCATCTGTTGTGGATACGAAATGTCGGGCCGAGGGATTATGTAAAGTTTATGGCTCCTAGGGGATAGTTTTTTCCTGGCTTAAGGCCTTTGAATATTTGTGCCATAACCGAACTAAGCATTGGATTTTATTTTCGTGAGCTAGCCATAAAAAGTGTCGATAGAGAAAGCTCGTTTTTTATCAGGGGTTTAATTATGGCAAGCGCATCAGAAAGCAGTTTTATTGCCTTAGGTAAATTCGAAATCTTTTGACGGAGTAAATTGCTGGCGCCGAACACCGCCAAAAAACAGAATTGTTTTATCAAAGAATAATGTTTCTTGTTCAAGCCTGCCAAAACAGCAATCGATTCCTGCGCGTTAGCGCCGCCACGCTGCAGGAATTTGAATACAGCCATTTTAAGCAAATCGTTGGACATAACCGCGTACAGCGCGTTGGCAAGAATATTAAGATTGGCATTGGCGCTCTTTCTGTCACGGTAATAGGCTTCGATTTTTTCGTGAATCAAATCGGTATTTTTGAAATCAGGCATGGCCAATAAATGTGCGCTCAATATTTGGATATCCGAGAATACTGCGGTCAAACCGCCGCCCGTTAAGGGATGGCGCATATTCAGAGCATCGCCAAGCATCACCGCGCCTTTCCGTATGATGGGTTTTGCTGCCATGTAATGGTTGGGCATGACCTTAAACCTGCCTTCTTGCAATGCTTGCGCATAGCTGTTGCGCATACATTCGGGAATATAAGGCGTTACATTGACCTCTAAATGCTCCTTAAGCAAAAAGTTTCTAGGCAACTGTTCGCCTGGAAAATCGATCAACAGTCTGACTTCAGTATTGGAAATCGGATAACAAATAAAGGGTGTCGGTCCCGATAAAAACACATGCCCATGTTGCGGAAAAGGCATGTCACAGTCTTTTAATATCAAGCCGATAAAATAAGATGTCACGGTTTTTTCATTATTGCTGAGATGCGCCCTAAAATTTGAAAAAAAGCCGTCGCTGGTAATGGTTAAGGGGGCATAAATGGACTTTATCTGGGAGGTGAGCGATTCCCGGTAACTCAGGCCAATAATTTCATTGCTGTCATTTTCCAGCAGGTGCAATGCCTTGCCATGTATTTGGGTAACCGATTCATTGTGCAGAGCAGAGGCTCTTATTTGCTGCAAAAACCTGCCATTATGCAAGCCGACTCCGGTATGCCGGCGCGGATAAGCAATGGTAGTTTTTTCGTCACCTTGCAGCAGGGCGTAACCTTTGACCGTTTGCGCCTCAAAACCATCCAGTAAATGCCTGAGACCCATTTGCTCAAGCGACAGTACGGCGCCTGGTTGCAACAATTCACCTACGATACGCTTTTTCTCTTTATAGCAATGATCGATTAAAGCGATCTTGATGCCTTTGGGAGCGAGATAAGCTGAGATGGTAGCGCCCGCCATGCCTGCGCCGATAATGCAAATATCGAACTCTGATTTCATAATGAGCTAGTTGACCCGCATACTCTAAACTGTGTTGATGCTTTTATCATGTGTAAATATACCGGCTACGGTATCGACTTAACGCCCAAATAGGAAATATATTTCTGTAATTAGCATAGGTAATCATGCAGTTATAATTAAAAACGCCAGAGATACGTTCCTGTGGCCAATCGCCCATGTCGGTCTGTCTGTTCAACAACACATCGAGTCCTGTTTCGATAACTTTTTTATCGCCAAAATCAGCAGCCATCAGGGCTAGCAAAGCCCACGCGGTATTAACTACTTGTGATGTCGCCGACTCCGTATAAACCAGTTTGGAACACGATTCGAAAGTCTCTCCCCAGCCGCCATCGCTTTTTGCTTGTCAACTAAAAATGTACAGGCTTTGTTTATACTGGCAGCTATTAATGCATCATCACAAAAACCCTTGCCTTTGGCCTTTTTGATCGCTTCCACGCCAAACCAGGTCGCGTAGGTGAAACAGACCGCCCAGCCGCCATACCAGGAGCCGTCCGGCTTTTGTTGCTTAAGGATAAAGTTAAGGCCTGCACTAATCGCTTTGCGTATTTCGGTGTTTTTAAAAGCCGGGTAAGCTTCCTGAATTTCCAGTAAAGAAATAACACAAGCTGCAGTACATTCCGTCCATGAATAATCGATCATTATATCGGCAAACACTTCCGAGGGATTAAGTTTTTCGAGCCATTTGGGTGCACGCGTCAATTCATAAGTCGCCCAGCCGCCGTCGGTATTTTGGTAAGAAAGGAGAACATCGACAGCTTGTTGAATACGCTGTTCTGATATTGCTGGTTTAACCGAGGCCTGAAAGATGAATAGCCAAAGTGGCGCTTAACCCTTCCGCCGTACAATCGGCAACCGGCCAGCCTTGCTCAGCGGTTAAAAAGGCCAACTGCCTATCATCGGGATGACGGAAAAACTCATTATGCGTCGAGTGTTCAGCATCGATTTGCGACAGTTCGATAAACTGATAACTTTTTGCAATACTACCAGGAAATCGCTTGCCCCAAAGTCGCTTTCTAGCATGGCGCGGCTTGCAAAAGTCGTATCCCAAAGCTGCGATCCATTATATCCATTCATCTTCATACCATCTTCAGCAACCCATAAATAATCATTCCATCGCTCAACATGTTTTTGAAATTCATTAGAATCTTTTCCGTAAGCATGCCAGATGCAAATAGAATTGATGGCTTTATTGACGGGGCCTATATCGAGATAGTTGCTTTGCTCATCCTCAGCGTTGAGGTATTTTAATATGTAGTCGGTTGACTTTTTCCTTAACCAGGTGCATTTACATTTTTAGTAGCTATTGGTGAACAAACTCATCCACTTCAAAACAGGAGACAAAGTGGTGTAGCTATCTTTTTCAGCAAAGCGCATTAACTATACAGGCCAGTTAATAGCAGCAAAATCTTCGTTATAAATTTCCTCTCTTAATGACAAAATCAGTTCGCTTTGGGCGCTTTGATTCGCTGTGCGTAGCAATAGGCCATCGGCAAGTAAACCATGCGCGTGTGACACCAGTAGCGCGGGATGCACCGGCAGCCATTTTGGAAATAGCCACATTTCCGGAAACAGGCTGTTAAAACCTTGCCAGTCATAGAGATTCAAAACCGCCAGATAAAACTTTCCCCAGGAGATGCGGTTGCACCGCCGTTGTTGTTGATCCACGCCCTGGCCTTGATCAGTTGCTGATCAGTCTTATCCACTCCCAGAAGTCGCAGCGACACGTATTGCATGACGGTGCCGAACATGGTCGACTGGCCTTCAATATGCATGCCCCAACCAGCATCTTCATTTTGATGATTGAATATATAAAGCTTCATCATTTCCCGGTGCGCTTTGGGAAACGGCGTATCGGAAATATACGAGGCAATCAGCAAGCCGGGTAAAAGAAATAAGGGGCCGCCATAATCGCCAGGCCAATGGGCCGTCTCGCTTTGCAGGCATGAAAAGTAGTTCATGCCTTTGATGAGCGCATCGGTGACTTTTTGCGCTTCAGGGGTTTGCTGACTGTTGGTATTTGGCCGGTAAATTCCTGGAACTTCGCGTTAATGGCGGCGTGTCTGAAAACCTTATCGCCGGAATTTGGATTGTTGCCTTTGTCAAATTGAAAATCTTCGGCAAATTGGGCAATTTCTTCATCAGTAATGCTATCAGGCATTTTGCAGATGTTCATTGATATTGTCTGAGGCGGGCTTAAATGCCCACATTTGCCGGCCCTTATCAGTGAGCAGTTGCCAGTGTTTCCAAGAAGACTTTTACATTCAACATAGATTTTTATGAGATTCCTTTTGCTCGGTTAAGCAACGTAATCCAGCGTTTGAAGGCAGGATTTCGTAAATTTGGAATTTATTGATTAAACAGGGCAATACGCACCATTGCCATGAAGCCTTTCAGTTTTTTCCATAAAGTTGGCTGTTTGCGCAAACGCTCATGGCCGGGCAGCAATTGCCCTTTGGCTAATTTGCCTATTTTTCTTTTCACGGCCGGGTCGAGTTTGCCGTCGGCAGCCAGTTAGAAAAACAAGGCCTTCACATTGCCCAAATCAAAAAAGTCCCGCTGCCATTCCCATTTATAATTGCCAGTAACGAAACCAGGAACCGCCTATACCCGCGACTTCATAATGTGTGCCGTCTTCACGCAGCGCAGGCGACACTTGCCGCCATAGGCCAATCACTTCACCGATTTTTTCATCAGAGTTTTTAAAATGCGGTGATG
>CAWKEY010000006.1:0-12570 GCA_963848675.1 uncultured Gammaproteobacteria bacterium | reverse complement strand
TTGCTTAGGTATTTTTCAGAGGTGCCCTACAAAGAAGCTGTTGGTGCGCCGAGTAAGCCGATACGCTTAATGGTTGGACTACTGCTGCTCAAGCAGTTGGAGAATCTAAGTGATGAAGCCGTTGTTTTGCAGTGGAAACGCAACCCTTATTACCAAGCTTTTTATGGTCTGAAAGCGTTTCAGCAGAAACTGCCATGCCACAGTACAGAGTTAGTGCATTTTCGTAAACGTATTGGCAAAGCTGGTTTTGAGCAGATATTCCAGATGAGTGTTGGCTTGCACGGAGACTTGGCCCAAGAAGATGCGGTCAATATCGACACCACGGTTCACGAGAAGAACATCACGTACCCAACAGATAGCAAGTTGGCCATCAAGATTATTAATCGGCTGAACAAGCTTGCCAAAGCACATGGGTTTCAGCAACGGCGTACCTACGTCAAGGAAGTAAAGTCCCTGCGTCTGAGCATACGTCATTTGTAAGCGTCCAACCCCACCATCTATCAATTATTCTACTTTAGCATTTGAATAAAATCAGTTGGCAGTGGTAGCAGCTCGTCAATTCGGCTGTTGGGCCATGCTGGTAGTTTTGTAAGCACATCTTCGAGCCAAGCAGATGGATTGATGCTGTTGAGTTGGGCAGTTCCGAGCAAAGTTTGAATGGCAGCTGCACGTTGGCCAGCGCGTTCTGATCCGGTGAATAGCCAATTCTTTTTACCAATTGCAATGCCTCAAAAGCCATCGGGCTGTTATTGGCCTTGTGCAGGTCAAAGAATTTACGCCGTGCGTGCGCCCAACAAGCCAGTTCAATACAGGGGTTTGTTCTGTTTTCCAGAGAACAGTGCTTTGTAGCCACCATAGTCGTCAACCAGCAAATGACCTTGCCAGTTTTCAAGAAAGTTTTGCGCATGCCGGCCACTACGACCGGCTTGATAGTCGAAGACGATGATGCGCGGCCCCGGTTCCAGATCATTGCTGCGATAGGCCCACAGGTAGGCCTTGCGGGTTTTGCCTTTGCCGGGATCGAGCTGTGCTACCGGCGTTTCATCGGCATGCAGCGTGTTACCTTGCAAAAGATGCCAGGTCAGCCGGTCGACCAAAGGTTGCAAAGCAACACCGCTACGACCAACCCATTCCGCCATGGTTGAACGCGATAGCGTGACTTGCTCACGTGCGGCAATCTGTTCAAGACGATACAGCGGGAGGTGATTCAGGTATTTGCTTGTCAGCACCCAGCTCAACAAGCCGGGTGCTGCCATGCCGCCATCAATGATGGCTGGCGGAATCGGTGCGGCAGTAACTGTTTCACAAGTCTTGCAGGCATATTGTGGGCGAATGTGGCGATGGACGAAGAATTTGGCTGGCTCCACATCCAGCTGTTCGCTGACATCTTCACCGATTTTAACCAGATTGATGGCCACATTGATCGCATTGGCAGGATTCTGGTTCATGGCGGTGTTCAATGCGTGGCAGATGATCCGGTAATGGTTGGCGGCCAGCGCGGGAACGTGGTGGTTTGGCCTGTGGCTTTTGCTGATGGATCAAGCTGTTCGATTTCTGCATTTACCGCCGCCAAATCAGATTGCAGTGTTTCTTCAAACAGGTCAGGATGCGTTGATGACAACGATTCGCTCTTTTTGCCAAACTCGGATGCGGCGCAAATAGGCCAGCTCCATGGTCAGCGCTTGGATTTTGAGTGCCTGAGAATGAACCTCTTTTTGCGCATTGCTTCAAGCAGCATTTGAACCAGGCCAGTTACCTGTGTTTTGGTGTCCGCATCAAGGTTCAATTGATCCAATTGAGCAAGCGTTTTCATGGAGTTAATTTTACCATAAACACCACCGGATAGCTGATGAATAAAGGCTTTAAGCTGTTATTCTAAGCCTTCAAATGCGCCGGTGGCAACGCCGATAATCGCTGCCAATTGACACCTGCTATCAACCAATTCCATTGTGCTTGCGTTAACGCAAAACAGCACTCATTTAACTTCGGCCAAACAAACTTACCTTGATGCAAACGGCGCTGACACAACCACACGCCGGTGCCATCCCACAGCAACACTTTGATACGATTATTCGCACGATTGCAAAATACAAAAGCTGATCCCGCGCAGGGTGTTTGCTCCAAAGACTGTTGCACCACCATCGACAAACCATCAATGCCACGGCGCATATCAACCGGCTCAACCGCCAACCAGATCTTTCCTGGATTGGCAATCAGTCCAGGCATTTCAACAATTCCGCCAGCCATTGTGGTGATACGTCTGCCGGCAGTTCTAGTGTATGCCCCTGCGACCAACGTAAACACAATGACCCAGATGACGAAGCTTTCGACTTGATCTCAACTGGAATCAAAGTCGGCGCAGCTGAGGCTACCTGTTGGGAACGATAGACTTGCAACCAATTCGAGAATGTTTTGGAATTCAACTTATGCTGACGACAATAAGCGACCTGCGATAAACCACTCGACTGCCAGGCTTCTATATGTTTTTGCTGATGTGTGGGTAATGACATCGGTTATCCTCATGAAAAATACTTGAGGATATCGGAATTAATTAATATGGTTTAGATGGTGGCGTTGGACGCTTACGATTCTCCAACTGCTTGAGCAGCAGTAGTCCAACCATTAAGCGTATCGGCTTACTCGGCGCACCAACAGCTTCTTTGTAATGAACTGAAAACACTTCTTCAAAATGATGCCAGGGTATGGCTATAGATAATTTGAGGAGAGGATCGCTTGGATCAAGTTGTAAAAGTAGATCCGTGCCAAATAGATTTGTTTGATGGAAAGAGCTGCTTTGTATGAGCATTTTTGTTAACCATTTCGACCAGAAATATAGCGTTATTTTACCATCTTTGGTCGAAAGTAGGGCGCAAAAATAAGCTCGTTATTTCTCATTATCAATGAGTTGGATTGTTTTTCCGGACGACTATTTAGTTTGAGTCAAGCTGCATTAGCTGACTCTTCCAGTTGGCGATAATATGCCATTTCAAATTCTGCCGGTGGAATATTCCCAATCGGCTCCAGTAATCTACGGTTGTTGAACCAATCAACCCACTCCAGGGTAGCAAATTCGACTTCCTCTATATTGTGCCAGGGGCCGCTATGCCATATGACTTCTGTTTTGTATAATCCATTAATCGTTTCGGCCAGCGCATTGTCATAAGAATCACCAATACTGCCAGCAGAAGCATCAATATTTGCTTCAGCCAAACGCTCCGAATAGCGAATCGACAGATATTGGCTACCCCTATCACTGTGATGAATTAATCCCTTGGTTTCTCGTCGTTACCACAATGCCTGCTCCAATGCATCGAGTACCAGATCGGTATGTAATGATCGACTGACCCGCCAACCGACAATACGCCGTGCAAAAACATCCGTAACAAAAGCGACATAAACAAATCCTGCTCATGTGGCGACAAAAGTGATATCCGCTACCCATAACTGATTGGAGCGGGTTGCCACAAATTGCCGATTAACCTTGTCTGCTGGTCGGTCAAGTAAATCATCTGTAAGCGTTGTCCAACACTTCTTGCCGCGCCTGATGCCCTGCATTCCAAGCTTCTTCATCAGTCGCTCAACTGTACAACGCGCAACACGAATACCTTCTCGCAACAGTTGCCGCCATACTTTGTTAACGCCATAGACTTTGAAGTTGCTTTCCCATACACGCTGTATATCGTACTCAAGTCCCCTGTCTCGCTTAATACGATCTGGCAATCGAGCAGGATCTCGTATACGAGCTTTGTGCTCATAGTAGCTCGACGGAGCAATCTCAATTTGTTTACAGATCGGCTCGACTCCGTACTGCTCTCGATACCTATCGACAAATAGCACAGTCACTTCGGTCGGCGGTCGAGCTCCGCCTGAGCAAAATATGCCGATGCCTTGCGCAATATCTCATTGGCCCGTTTTAATTCCCGGTTATCACGCTCCAGTTGTTTGAGTCGCTCACGATCCGTGCTTGACATGCCGCCTCGAATACCCCGATCTGTTTCTGATTGACGAACCCAGGTACGCAGCGTCTCAGCTGTACAGCCTATCTTCGGGGCTATAGATACCATCGCCGCCCACTGCGACTCATACTCATCTTGGTGTTCATCCACCAGCCGGATAGCCCGTTCCCGTACTTCTGGTGAATATCTGATTTGTTTTTTCATGACCCTATCCTCTCAAGTAATAGAGCCTCCTGTAAACCCGGGGTGATTCAATCTAGCAAGAAAGATGAAATTGACAGGCTGTTTGGTTTGGTTGGCCGGGCATCTAGGCGTGCATTGCGAGAAAGAGCTTAGTGTTTGCTTTTGGCTAGATTGAACCACAATTCTATAAAATATCATGGTAAGGTCTAATATGAAAAATTTATGTGTATGTATCGCTGCAATTATATTGGTGGGGTGTTCTGTGTTTGGAAAATCTAGCGTAGAAACTGCGCCGTACCGTGTTCTAAAATCTGATAGCCAGCAGAAAATAGAGCTTCGTTATTATGAACGTCTTGTTCTTGTCTCCACACCTATGGTGGGCGGAATGGACTCGGGTAAAAACGGCGCTTTTTACAAATTGTTTGGCTATATTTCCGGGAAGAATACGCAAGGTTCGAAAATAGCAATGACCGCTCCGGTTTTCATGGAGGACGCCATAGAGCAACCAACAATGTCTTTCGTTCTGCCGACATCCTATACGCTGGATACAGCACCGACCCCTCAAGACCCTGATGTGAAGCTATATGAAGTGATTGATTATACCGTCGCGGTCATCACATTCAATGGTGTGTTGAAACGTGGCAACATTGATAAGCATGAAGCACTTTTAGAAACATGGATTGAAAGTGAAGGATGTAAAATAAAAGGTGCTTATAAAGCTGCTGGATATAATCCGCCATTTACGATTCCGGCTTTGCGTCGCAACGAAGTTCTCATACCTATTAAAGCTTCATGAGTCATGATCTTTTATCGAATTTTGGCGATCATTTAAATATTGCCGTTGTCGGCGCGTCTGGAGGTTTAGGGCGTGCTTTTGTTGAACATTGTGTTGCTCAACCTAATGTTTCAAGTATTCATGCATTTTCAAGATCCAGAACACAATTTAAAAGTGAAAAAGTTAAAAAGCATGAAATCGATATAACTTCAGACGCTAGTATTCAAGAGGCCATTGCCAGTGTAGGAAACACGTTGTCATTTGATGTTGTTATTGTGGCGACCGGTTTTTTGCACGATGACAGCGTCTCACCTGAAAAAAGCATTCGTGAATTAAGTCTTGATAATTTTCACAATGTGTTTACGGTCAATACATACGGTCCAGCGTTGGTTGCCAAATACTTTCTGCCGCGTCTTCGGCGTGACCGAAAAAGCGTGTTTGCATGCTTATCTGCACGCGTAGGTAGTATCAGTGATAATAGGCTTGGCGGGTGGTATGCGTATCGTGCGTCAAAAGCAGCCCTAAATATGATTCTTAAAAATGCTGCCATTGAAATAGCTCGACGACATAAACAAACATACATTATTGGTTTGCACCCAGGCACGGTTGACACCTCTCTTTCCAAGCCGTTTCAACGCCAAGTTCAAGTTGGTAAATTATTTATACCCGAATATTCCACTGCTTGTCTGTTAACGGTGATTAACAACGTAACATCGAAGCAAAGTGGAAAGGTTTTTGCTTGGGATGGAAAGGAAGTGCCATCATGAATGCAAATATTTTTCCAGTTATTGTTTGGTTCCGTCAAGATTTAAGACTAAAAGATAATCCGGCTCTGTTGGCTGCACATGAGAGCGGTAAGCCAATTATTCCGTTGTACATTCTGGATGATGTTAATAGTGGCGAATGGAAAATGGGGGGTGCAAGCCGTTGGTGGCTGCATCAAAGCCTAAACGCCTTAAATAAAAGTTTAAACAGGGGGCTGGTTTTTGAAGTAGGTGACCCTGAAACCATCTTGTCTGACATTATCTGTAAAACAGGCGCTGATAAAATTTATTGGAACAGATGTTATGAGCCGTGGCGCATTCAGCGTGACACAGCGATTAAGCAGAATTTGAATAATGAAACCTTGGAAGTTATAAGCCTTAATGGGGCGCTGTTGTTTGAGCCGCATAAAGTGCTTAAAAAAAACGGACCTCTTACCGAGTATTTACCCCCTTTTATAAAAGGGTTGTGCGGGTCGTGGAGGTGAGCCACGTATGCCTACTACAAGTCCAGAACATCTGCATTTACAAAGCTATAAGCGCCTTTCTCTCGATAAGTTAAACCTTATCCCCGGCATTGCATGGTATGAAGGTATGCAGGAGGAATGGCAACCCGGCGAAGAGGGGGCACAAACGTGTTTGCAGATTTTTCTTGAGAATGGATTGAAGGGGTATAAAAATGGGCGTAATTTTCCAGTACGACAGAATGTATCGCGTTTATCGCCCTATCTGCATTTTGGCGAAATTTCTCCGAACGATGCTTGGTGTGCTGCAAAAACGGCAATGATAGTGCAAAAGTGTGAAAATGACGGTGAACACTTCTTAAGTGAAATGGGCTGGCGTGAGTTTTCAATACGCTTTTACATCATTTTCCCAGCATACCTCGCGAGAATCTGCAAAAGAAGTTCGATGCTCTTCCCTGGCGTAAAGACAAAGGTGCGCTTAGAGCCTGGCAGCGCGGTGAAACGGGCTACCCTATTGTTGATGCAGGGATGCGTGAATTGTGGCAAACAGGGTATATGCATAACCGTGTGCGGATGATTGTGGGCTCGTTTCTTGTGAAAAACCTGCTACTTCACTGGCATCATGGGGAGAATTGGTTCTGGGATACGTTGATTGATGCCGACCTTGCAAATAATGCTGCAAGCTGGCAATGGATAGCGGGATGCGGTGCGGATGCAGCTCCGTATTTTCGTATTTTTAATCCGGTTACGCAAGGACAAAAATTTGATGCGACAGGTGAATATGTCCGGCGCTTTGTGCCAGAGCTTAGCAAAATGCCTGATAAATTTTTGCATAATCCCTGGGAGGCGCCTGATAGCGTTCTAGAATGCGCTGAAGTTAAGTTGGGAAAAGACTATCCTGTCCCAATTGTTGATTTAAAAGCATCCCGAGAAAGAGCCTTGGCGGCATTTAAACATCTATCAAACGCGTAAAAAGCATGAAAAAAAATATCGCGATCATCGGTGCGGGGCTCTCTGGTTTAAGTATTGCCAGTTTCCTTAAAGATCATGATGCGATCTCGGTTTTTGAAAAGGCACGGGGTGTTGGCGGTCGAATGTCTACGCGTTATACAGATGATTTTCAGTTTGATCATGGTGCACAGTTTTTTACGGCGCGCTCAAAAAGTTTTCAAAGTTTTTTAAAGCCATTCATTGAACAGGATATTGTTCAAGAATGGAGGCCGAAGGTCGTGACGCTGGAGCACGGGTATAAACCATATAAGCACGACTGGTTTGAACCTCACTACATTGCTTCTCCTAAGATGAATATGCTGTGTAAGCTGCTTGCGGATGAGCATAATGTGCGTTTAAAAACGCAAATTATACAATTATCGCAAGACTCAGATGATTGGTTCTTGACCGATATAAATAATGTACGGCATGGTCCTTTTGATTGGGTCATAAGTAGTGCTCCTGCGCCCCAAACTAAAGCGCTCTTACCTCAAAAATTCTCAGGATATGATTCGATTTCCAATACAAAAATGCAAGGGTGTTACAGCCTTATGCTTGGGTTTCCTGAAGACTTGAAGCTAAATTGGAATGCAGCAAAGGTTAAAAATTCTCCGATAGAATGGATAGCAGTTGATTCTTCAAAACCTTCACGCGATAGTGATTACTCTCTTCTTGTGCAAACAAGCAATGAATGGGCGGAGTCCGACATTGAAGATGATCAGGATCATATACGGGTAATATTACTCGGTGAAGTTGAAAGACTTATAGGAAGGAGCATTAGAAATGCTGTTTACACCAGTCTTCATCGTTGGTGCTATGCAAATACATCCGTTGATGAAGATATAGAAAACAATGGATATTTCATTGATCAAAAGTTGAAGCTTGCCGCATGTGGAGATTGGTGTGTTGAAGGTCATGTTGAATCCGCCTTTTTAAGTGCACGTTCACTTGCTTTAACCTTGAAAGGCCACCTTCTGGCTGATTTCTGAAGTGAAGTGAAGCACACAACGGTTTCAACACAACGTGACAGGTCCAACATTCAAACACAACCCCGATTGTTCTAGGTTGATGGAATTGAACAGATTGATAAGAGATAATTTAATCACTTATCGAGGTTCAAATGACATCATCAAAACGTAAAAATAAAACTTATACCAAGCAATTCAAAGAAGAAACAGTTTCTTTAATCACAGACCAAGGCTACACCGTACTGGAAGCAGCCGATGCTGTCGGTGTACGAGCTAATCAAATATATAACTGGAAGCAACGAATTGCAGAGGAAGCGAGTGGCGAACGCTTAACAGGTGAAGATAGAGAGGAATTCGCGGGAAACAATTTGCACGTAATCGGGTGCATGAGATTCTTTCTAATTCGACTTGTCACGGTGAATTCATTTTTAACAGACGGGACACCAAAAATAAAAAGACCAAGCCGGAAAGTGAATGGATACATATGGCAGTTGAGCCAATTATTGAGAAATCCATGTTTGATGTTGTACAAGCACGTAAAGCAGCACGTGCGCCTTCAGTCGTTCCACCAAGAGTGGTTAATTCTCCCACCTTGTTGACGGGTCTGTTGAAGTGCGGCTGTTGTGGTGCTGGGATGACATTGGCCACGGGAAAAGGTGGACGCTATCGTTATTACAAGTGCAACACACGTATCAGCAAAGGAACCAAACTCTGTGATAGTCGCAGTTTCCCTATGGAAAAACTTGATACGCTGATACTCAATGCTTTAGCTGACAAAGTATTTGATCCAAAAAGGGTGAAAACCATGTTGTCTGATATGAAAAAGCAAATTAAGGCTGCACAAGAAAGCCAAGATGATGGCTTGAAGAAACTCACTAAGGAACTCGACGAATTAAAAACCGCTACTGATCGGCTTTATGAAGCAGTTGAAAAAGGATTATTGCCGCTAGACTCCTCACTGCAAGAACGTTCCCATAAATTACATGCAAGAAAGCAAGAATTGTTGATTATGGTTGCTGGTTATCGTCGTCAGCAACAATTGCCAGACATTAAACAGAATCAGCTTACAACCTTTACCAAGGCATTACGTTCTAAACTGATGGATCGGTCAAGCGGCTTTGGCAAAGAATATTTGAAATTACTGGTGACTGAAATTCGCATTAAAGGCAATCAGGCTGAGTTTACTGGTAGTTATTCAGCGCTTGCTCATGCAGTAGAAGATACAAAAAAAGGCGCTCTAAATAGAGTGCCCAGCTTTGTACCGAATTGGCTCCCTGACGAGGAGACTGTAACAAATTCTGTGTAACTGTCTATCATTAACCCCAAACATGGGAAAGGATAGACAGACGATGAAAAACGAAGAACTCCACGCAATAGCCGCATTAGCTGCTAAGAATATAAAAACCGAAGAAGACCTGAACGACTTCCGTCAGATGCTAACTAAAATCACGGTTGAGGCGGCATTAAACGCTGAACTTGATGATCATCTTGGTTTTGCCAAGCATGAGCCGAACGAAGCTAACAATAACCGAAACGGTTACGGCAGTAAGATTTTGCAAACGGAATCCGGCCAGTTTGAACTGGACACGCCGCGTGATAGATCGGGTAGCTTCAAGCCTCACCTTGTCAAAAAGCACCAGCGTCGATTTACCTCGATGGATGACAAGATTCTTTTTTTGTACGCCCAAGGCATGACGACACGAGAAATCGTCGCTACATTCAGGGAAATGTACGGCGCCGATGTTTCTGCAACCTTGATTTCCAAAGTAACTGACGCGGTTATGGAACAGGTTGTTGAGTGGCAATCCCGGCCGCTGGATGCAGTTTATCCCATTGTTTATCTTGATTGTATCGTTGTTAAAATCCGCCAAGATAAGAAAGTTATAAACAAATCGATCTACCTTGCGCTAGGCGTTAATATAGAGGGTCACAAGGAACTGCTGGGGATGTGGCTGTCGGAGAATGAAGGTGCAAAGTTCTGGTTAAACGTACTGACTGAACTGCAGAATCGTGGCGTAAAAGATATTCTCATTGCCTGTGTCGACGGTTTAAAAGGCTTTCCTGATGCAATTAACACCGCCTTTCCGGATACGCAAATTCAGCTGTGCATTGTGCATATGGTGCGTAACGCAATGAAGTATGTTCCCTGGAAAGACTACAAGGCTGTCGCAGCTGATTTGAAACAGATTTACCAATCAGCGACAGAAGAAGAGGCCTTGATGAAACTGGATGAATTCTCTGAACGGTGGGATGATAAATATCCTCAAATTAGCCGCTCCTGGCGTGCTCATTGGCACAACCTCAACACATTATTCAACTACCCTGAAGACATTCGAAAAGCGATCTACACAACCAATGCCATTGAATCGCTTAACAGTGTTATTCGCAAAGCTGTCAAAAAACGCAAACTGTTTCCAACCGATGATTCCGCAAAGAAAGTCATCTATCTGGCAATACAGGCTGCATCACATAAATGGACAATGCCAATTCATAACTGGAAACAGGCGCTAAATAGATTTACAATCGAATTTGAAGACCGTTTGACGGACTACATTTAACTCAGACAGTTACACAGAAAATTTTACACCCTCGATTTCACTCGTTTTTTTACGTTTTTTGTCGAATAATTAGAGTTTTCTTCAATTCAAGGCGATATTTAGCTGCTATTTTCTAGTTTTCGCCCCTTTTAGGCAACTTCAGGCGCAATAACCCTATCGAAACTGAAGTGCCTTTTTCGAATCAGTGTTACCACTCGCTTGATGTTATAGACGAGGTTGAGTAAGCCTATTTGTACTTTTGCTCTCATATGACCTATGGTGCGAATAGTAATCCCGCCCAGTTCATTCGTCATCGAGCCAAACACATGCTCGACCCGCGCACGCACCCGTGATTTTTCTTTGTTGCTGGATTTTTGTGTTTCCGTGAGTGGATGATTGCGCGCGCCTTTTTCATGAATGTGACTCGTGTGTCCTGAGGCGACCAGATTTTCTTCTTGCGCATTGCTACGATACGCCGAGTCTGCGTAAACATCCGTTCCTCCCACTTCAGAGAATTGCAGCACTTCTTCCAGAACCTGACTGTCATGAACTTCCGCTGAAGTAACTTCCCATGTAGTTATCAGCTTGGTGTCTCGATCCACATTGGCGTGATCTTTGTATCCATAAAACGACTCGTTGCCCTTCTTTGTCCAACGCGCCTCAGTGTCTTTTTGTGCCAGCTTGTGGGGACTCCGTCCCCATTCAACCGGAACAGCACCTTCTTTGATAATCTTGTTTTCTTCACGCGTATTGCGTTGTTTGGGAACAGTCACAAAGGTCGCATCAACCATCTGACCTGACTTTAGCTCTACATCCAGCTCCCGTAAACATTCATCAAATCTTGCAAACAGACGCCCAATCAGATCGCTCTCCTTCAGATCTTCCCGAAACGCCCACATAGTCTTTGCATCGGGCACTGTTCCTGCCAAATCAAGCCCCAAAAACCGCATAAAACTCAATCGATCACGAACTTGATACTCCAGACGATCGTCCGACAGATTATTCATTCTTTGCAATACCAGCATCTTGAATAGCATCACCCGATCAAAGAGTTTGCGCCCAGCCGAACTTTTTCTGGGCTTCTTAGTTGTCTCCGCGAGAAGATCTGCAAATAAATTCCAGTCAATGACATGATTCAGTTCTACAAGCGGATCTTTTAGTTTGTTTAGCTGATCGTATCGATTCTCAAGGTCGAAAAGACTTATTTGGAGTTGGACCACAAACGGCGGCGATCGATCTGCAAACAACGCCCTATGGACCATCACGATGGTACGCATGCGCAGTGAGCCGAGAACCCAAACCTATGTGGCACAACGTGCTGCTCAAGGGATGTCAAATAAAGAAATTCAACGTTGCCTGAAACGGTACGTTGTTCGTGAGCTATATCCGCTTATTCTTGCGGATTTGTCAGATGCAGCCACAATTTACTTAACATAGGAGCGTCAACGCGCCAATGGAGAGCTTCTTCGGCTCGATAAAAGCTGAAAGCTTGCACCATTATCACTTTAAAACAAGAAACAGTGCTAAGCAGGTCGTCTTTGATTATATCGAAGTGTTCTAAAATCGCGTTAGGCGACATGCAAAAATCGGCAATCAAATACCAGCTGATTTCGCTAAACAGTTCTATAATCAAAAACAAATCGCTGCATAATGCTAGCGACTTATCCGTCCATTAAATCGGACCCAGCTCAAAGTATCAACGAAGTAGAATTCACAACCTTGGGGTGGGTTGATTGGTTTAACAATCGCTGGTTATTGTGATCAATAGAAAATATTCCACCGGCAGAATACGAAATGGCATATTATCGCCATTTGGAAGAGTCAGATGAGGCAGCATGACTCAAACTAAAATGTCTCCGGAAAAACCGGGCCGATTCAACTTGGTAATACCCTATTTAACGGTAAACGTTGACATCATACCAGCACTGATATGGTC
>CAWKEY010000005.1:0-39403 GCA_963848675.1 uncultured Gammaproteobacteria bacterium | reverse complement strand
GCCGGACACACAACATCCAAACTCATGACCTGGTGTTTGTTGATCAGCATTAAACGCATTATCTGCTCATAACACCATCATTAGGCGTTGGTCGAACCGGATTCAGATTGCCGGCACACCAATCTTTTAAATACAACGGTTTTCAGCCGCCAAATCCCACCCGGCGCTCATGACGATTACCGGCTGTTCCAATACTTGCCCGCCGTCTCGCGCTGGCCGCGCACAAGCCAGGCGTTTTCTTTTACCTGAATGTCAAGGGCGCCGCTATCAGACACATTTAACCATTTTGCCTTGATTTCCTGGTAGCGCTGGACAACGACTGGATGAGGAAAGCCAAATTGATTACGGTAGCCTGCCGGAATTAACACTGTCTCAGGTTGAACCGCACTCAAAAATGCTGGCGTTGATGACGTTTTACTACCGTGATGCGGGGCGATTAACACGTTTGCCTTTAACTGCTCGCCGTAAGTTTCAACCAGCCAGGATTCGGCGGCGGCTTCTATGTCGCCGGTCAATAACAACGCGCCGTGTCGCGATTGAATTTTCAACACGCAGGAATTGTCATTGTCGGCAACAAAATCCTGGGGTTGCGGCGCCAATACGGTAAATCTCACGCCATCCCATAGCCAAGACATCCCTGCTGCACACCTAAGCGGCGCATACTCGCTTAGCTGCCCCGGCACACTGGTCAGCACTTGCCGGGTGTTCATGCCTTGCAAAAGCGACTCAGCACCACCGATATGATCGTTATCACCATGACTGATGATCAAGCTGTCAATTTGCTTAACACCCCGCGCATGTAAAAAAGGCAACAGCACCGTTTTCCCCATATCGCTTTCTTTTGAAAACTTCGCGCCGGTATCAAAAACCAGCCAGTGGTGTGCCGTCTGTACCACTGCGGACAAGCCCTGACCGACATCCAGCAGGGTCATCCTGACAGCACCGACTTCAGGCCTGTCTGGTCGAGTAAAAACCATTGGTAACAGCATTACCAAACCCAGCCAGCGCGCAGGAATACCGGCCGGCGCCAGCAATATCAAAATACCCGGGATAGCCAACAGCAGCACCCAAAACGAAGGCTGAGTATGCGTGATGGCCGACAGCGGTATATCCGCCTGCCAGGACAACAGCCACCACAAGCCCTGTAAAATCCTATCCACCAGCAAGAACAACTGAACCGCCAGCGCTGGCCAGATAAACATGACAATGACGGCCAACAGTGACACAGGCAACGCCAGCAAACTGATAACCGGTACGGCAATCAGATTGGCCAGCGGTGCGATCAGCGAAACCTGCTGAAAGAAGAATAACAATAAGGGCGACAAAGCCAGCGTGGTGGCCCAGTTTATTTTGAGTACACCTATACAATACCCGGGCTTGCCTAAGCGCCCGTCAACGGCATAGACAATCACCGACACCGCGAGAAATGACAGCCAGAATCCGGGTGCCAGCACGGCTAAAGGATCCAGCAACAAAACGCCGAACATAGCCGCAGCCAAGGTATTAAAGGGGCGCGTATTGCGCTGCCAGATGATGGCCGCCATGACGATAGCCAGCATAATGACTGCGCGCTGTGCCGGCACGGAAAACCCTGCCAAGGCCGCATAAAAAAATGCCGTAAGCATGGCAAAAAGCGCCGCCACTTTTTGTGGAGACCAGGCTAACAGGCCCGTCCAGGCCCATAGCCTGAGTATAATCAAATAAACCAGCCCGGCAATCAGGCCAATATGTGTACCGGAAATAACTATCAAATGAAGTGTGCCGGTTTTACGAAACACATCCCATTGCGCCTGGATAATAGCGCTGTCATCACCCAGCGTCAGCGCCTTGATCAGGGGCAGATTCCGGCTATTGGGCAACAAGCGTGACAACTCGTCGGTCAGATCCTGCCGCCATACGGCGATGCTGCGCCAAGGGGAATCACGCGACAACAAGACAGGAGCCGGATAAGAGCGCACATACCCGGTAGCCCCGATGCCTTCGGTAAATAACCAGCGCTCATAATCGAATCCGCCGGGGTTCAGAGTGCCATGCGGCCGTTTCAGCTTAACGGTAAAAACCCAGTGCTGGCCAGCCTTAAGCGCCTGCTTCGGGTAATACCAGCTTAATCTGACTCTAGCGGGCAGACTCTGCCCGGAATCGGCGATAACAAAATCAAAGCGGATGCGCCTTTCATCCTGCTCCGGCAAACCGGCAATAGTCCCTGTAATCTGAATATCCTGTCCTTCCAGTTGCCCGGACAACCGGTCTGATAAGCGGTCCATTGCAAACACTGCCGCCCATAAAATACCGGCCACCAAAAACAGACTGCGCCAGCAACGCAAACCTGCACACAACAGCGCCAAGACCAGCAAGGCCGCCAGCCACGCGCTATCCGGCAACACCGGCAACTGCTGAACCAGCAAGAGTCCTGCTAAAAATGACAGGGCGGAAACAAGCATTTACTTCCTTATATTTTTGAGGCTGGCAAAACCTGATAGACTTAGCAGATAAGCAACTTGACCTATGAATGACAATGCCCAAAAAACTGATAAAAAAGTACCTGCCCCATCCTGATTTTTTTAAAAACCACAAAAATCTTCAGTTCCTGGGCGATAGACTTCATGATCCCAATCTCTGGCATTTAAATAGGCGCTCCATCTCCATGGCTGTTGCTGTAGGTCTTTTTGTCGCATGGATTCCAACCCCCGGGCAGATGGCCATTGCCGCTATTACCGCATTTTATTTGAGAGCCAATCTGCCTGTTTCGGTAGCGTTGGTCTGGATAACCAATCCGCTCACGATGCCGCCCATGTTTTATTTTTCTTATCTGGTTGGGCTTTGGGCTTTGAATGATCCTTCGCCCAGCGAAAATTTTGAATTTTCCGTAGACAATGCCCTGTCTGGTTTGGGTGATATCTGGGAGCCGTTTTTATTGGGCTGTTTTATTGTCGGCATTATAAGTTCTGCCGTCGGTTATTTCGGCATTAAGTCATTCTGGCGCTATCACGTTACTAAAAAGTGGGAAGAAAGAAAGGGAAAAAGGGGCTAAATGCTCAAGGTTCAAGGTTCAAGGTTCAAGGTTCAAGGTTCAAAAAATTTTACACTTGCACTTTTGCCTTGCGTGTTTAACCGACAATGACGCCATCTTCCATATGCAGAACCTTGCCCATTCTTGCCGCCAGCTCATGGTCATGCGTCACTACCAGAAAACTGACGTTAAGCTCCTGATTTAATTCCAGCATCAACTGATACACCTGGTCAGCGGTTTTGCTGTCCAGATTGCCGGTGGGCTCATCCGCCAGTACGCATTTGGGCCTGTTGATCAGTGCCCTGGCCACGGCGGCACGCTGCCGTTCCCCCCCGGATAACTCACCCGGTTTATGCTCAATACGATGACCGAGGCCCACCCGCTCCAATAATTCAACAGCACGGCTACGCACTTGTTTTAACGGCAGATCAGCGATCAGCAAGGGCATAGCCACATTTTCCAGCAGGGTAAATTCGCCCAATAAATGATGCGATTGATAGATAAACCCTAAGGATGCGTTCCTTAACTTGGCCAGTTTTGCTGCGCTGACTTTATTCAGATTAACGTCATCAAGCACCACCTCACCGCCGCTGGGCTTATCCAGCCCGCCCAGCAGATGCAGCAAGGTACTCTTGCCCGATCCAGATGCCCCCATGATGGCAACACGCTCACCGACGCCAATATCTATATTGACACCCTTTAAAACCTCTACATCCAGCACGCCTTGCGTATAGCGTTTAGTCAATTGCCGGCATTGCAAAATAGTCGTCTTATTCATATCTCAGAACTTCCGCTGGATTTACTTTTGACGCCTGCCAGGCAGGATAAATCGTGGCACACAAGGACAGGAAAAAAGCCATGCCCGCGATGACGTACACATCCGTCCAAACCAGTTTCGACGGCAATTCGCTGATGTAATACACATCGGCCGCCAAAAACTGCACGCCAAAAAAGCTTTCAATCGCCGGCACTATGGTTTCCACATTTAAGGCCAGCACTATACCGCCTACGGTGCCCAAGAGCGTGCCGACAAAGCCGATAATGGTGCCCAGCACGATAAAAATACCCATCACCGAGGCCGAAGTCAGACCTTGAGTTTTCAAAATGGCGATATCGCCGCGTTTATCGGTCACCACCATCACCAGGGTCGAAACAATATTGAAAGCCGCCACAGCCACGATTAGCAGCAGAATGATAAACATCACCCGCTTTTCCGTCTGAATAGCCCGGAAGAAATTATTATGTGCCAGCGTCCAGTCGCTGACCCGGTATTCTTCCGAGAAAACGTTTGCCAGTGAGCGGGTTATTTGCGGAGCATTAAACAGATCGTCCAATTTAACCCGCAAGCCTGAAACCGCGTCGCCCAAACGAAATAATTTGGCCGCATCACCGATATGAATAATCGCCATATTGCGATCATATTCATACATGCCGACCTGAAAAATACCGGTCACGGTAAAACGCCGCATTTTCGGCAAAATACCGGCCGGTGTGGAATTAATTTGCGGACTGATCACAGTGACTTGATCGCCGGTGGCAACACCCAGGTAATTGGCCAGCTCAGCACCCAACACGATACCGAATTCACCAGCAGCCAGTTGTGCCAGCTGACCGGACACCATTTTATTGGCCACGTCCGACACGCGCGATTCATATTCGGGCAAAATCCCGTTCAATAAAGTACCGCTTACCCTCCGGCCGGAATTGATCATCACCTGGCCGTCGATAAAAGGTGCTGCACCTTCTATATGTGGATAATCTTTTATTTTCTGCTCCAGTTCCTGCCAGTTATCCAGTTGACCATACTTTCCGGTCATGGTGGCATGAGCAGTCATGCCCAGTATGCGTTCGCGTAATTCGGCTTCGAAGCCATTCATCACCGACAACACCGTAATCAGCGCGGTCACGCCCAGCGCTATTCCCAGCACCGAAGTCAGGGTGATAAAAGAAATGAACTGGGTACGCCGTTTGGCTCGTGTATAACGCAAGCCGATATAAAAAATGAGGGGTTTGAACATGAGGTTTATGTTAGAAAAAAATCAGGGTTTTCTGCACGCAGTGCAATAGCCGTAAAGATAAAGACTGTGATCGGTTAATTCATAACCCAGCCTTAGCGCAATTTGTTTTTGCCGGGCTTCAATCAGTTCATCGGTAAATTCATCGACTTTGCCACACTTCATACACAGTATGTGATCGTGATGATCACCTTTGGCCAGTTCAAATACTGAGTTGCCGCCTTCAAAATGGTGCCGTGTCACCAGTCCTGCGGCTTCAAACTGGGTTAACACGCGATAGACCGTAGCCAGCCCGATGTCCTCGTCTTCACTGAGCAGGATTTTATAAACCTTCTCTGCGGTTAAATGATGCTCATCAATTTGTTTTTCTAAAATTTCAAGAATCTTGAGTCTCGGCAAGGTCACCTTCAGACCTGCATTTTTTAAATCCTGGGTTTCCAACATACATCTCCGGTTAAGCCGATGGATAGGCTATTTGTACATGAGGCACCACATTGTAGCCTTTTTTTAGCCGTAAGCGCATGACAGTTTATAGGATAATCGTTTAACATCCTGTATGATTTTGCTTTTCAGATTATTTTTTTGCCGCCTCACATGAGAAAGCCGCTTTTTCCGCTGTCCCTGCTCGCAAGCCTAATACTTGTCTCCTGCACCACCATCTTAAACAATTTGCCCGGTGTTTATACCCTGGATATCCAACAAGGCAACATGGTTGATCAGGCCATGATTGACCAGCTGAGGCCCAACATGAACAAACGCCAGGTACTCTATATCATGGGCTCACCCATGCTGGCGGATCCTTTTCACCAAAACCGGTGGGATTACATCTATTCATTTCAGCCCGGCAGAGAACCCAGGCTGCAAAAAAGAATTACATTATTGTTTGCAAATGATCATATCGTCGGCATACAAGGTGATTTCAAACCCAGCACACTGCCGGTGGCGAAGGTATCCGAAGAAACAACGGTAGACTTGCCAACGCGGGATATTGAAAAAACCTTATGGGAAAAAATCACCGGCGCTATCGGCCATGAGGACATTGATGATGCCAATGATACCGGCCGCACAAGTCCAAGCTCACCGGGCGGCACCGATCAACCACTTTAACAACATGAGCCGCGGCTTTTTTCATTCCATGCATCAAGACCCGGCCCTTTACTTGACTCGTTCGCGCCCCTGCCGGAAGGCGAACGGGCTTTTAACTTAATGCCCGAAGCGCCTCGACAGTAATCTTCACGCACCGCTGAAATGTTCTCTATTGGCCAACCAGCCTGCTCGACGCTCTCCACATCACAATTTAATCAGTGCGCTTCTAAGACACAACCCTCATGCCTTTGCCGCTCGCTGCCTTCTGGCATCCTTGGGATCATGCAGCAAAGGCCGGTAAATTTCCACCCTGTCGCCCTGCTTTAACACCTGATCCAGGGCGCAGATTTTGGCAAAAATGCCTACCTTGGATGCGTTCAGATCAATTTCCGGAAAACGGGCCAACATACCGGAACTCTTTATCGCCTGCTCTACCGTTGCCGTCTCGGGGATTTTGAGAGCAACAAGCACTTGCTGTTCGGGCTTGGCGTAAACCACTTCGACCTCTACCAGCAGTTCAGCCATAAATCTGTTTGGCCCGCGCGGTAAAAGAACTTACCATGGTATTGCAGATCTGGCTGAATACCGCGCCGAAGGCCAGGCTGGCCAGCTTGCCGGTCATCTCAAATTCCAGATTCAGCGAAATCTTGCTGGCATCCTCGCGTAGCGGCATAAAATCCCATACGCCTTCAAGATAGGAAAAAGGGCCTTCCAATAGAGAAACCGTAAGTCTGCCGCCCCGGTCGATGCGGTTTCTGGTAGAAAATGATTTTTTGAAGCCCCCTTTGGAAATCAGCAACTCCGCTTCAACAATATCATCTTCACGCTTAATAATTCGACTACCGCTACACCAAGGCAAGAATTGCGGATAGGCCTCAATATCGTTAACCAGATCAAACATCTGCTGTGCAGAAAACTTGACCAGTGCGCTTTTCTGAATGACGGTCATGACTAAAGCACTCCAACCACATGCAGAAACACCAGAAACACCGCTGCCGGAGCTACATAACAGATCAAAAACTTCCATAGCTGATAATACTGGGCAGTAGGCATGTTCAGCTCCTGCTCACTATGCTGCCGTTTCATGATCCAGCCGGCAAACACGGCAATGGCAAAACCGCCGACAGGCAGCATCAGATTGGCCGTTAAATAATCCAGCAATTCAAAAAAGGTGCGATCAAATAACTTGACATCGGACCACACATTAAACGAAAACACCGTCCCCAATCCCAATAACCAGGCGACCAATCCCGATGCGATACACGCTTTTTCGCGGGCATAGCCTTTGCTGTCCACCAGCCAGGCGACTGCTGGTTCAATCAACGCGATGGAGGAGGTCAACGCGGCAATCGTCAGCACCAGAAAGAACAAAATCCCGAACAGCCAGCCGCCGGTCATCGTGCCGAAAGCGATCGGCAATGTCTTGAAAATCAGGCCGGGGCCTGAATCCGGATGCAATCCGTGGGTAAAAACGATCGGAAAGATAATCAGCCCGGCCAGCAACGCGACGATGGTGTCGATAGCGGCGATAATCACTGACGTTTTCGCGATTGAAACGTCGGCCGATAAATAAGAGCCATATACCATGACCGCGCCCATGCCCAGGCTCAGGGTAAAAAACGCCTGTCCCATCGCAGTCAGCACCGAGTCGCTGGTCAGTTTGCTAAAATCGAAATTAAATAAAAAATGCAGTCCCTGAAAGTAACCATCGGTGCTCATCGCATAGCCCAACAATAAGATCATGAGCCCGAATAAGCCCGGCATCAAATGGCGAACCGCATACTCCAGTCCGTTACTGACGCCGCGAACAACAATCAGCATGGTTGCAGCCATAAACAGAGAATGCCAGAAAATCAATTGCATCGGATTGCCTACAAAAGCATCGAAAATGCCTTTGATTGCCTCGGCATCGGCGTTAGAAAAACTGCCGGTAAATGCCTTGATGACATAGGCGGAGGACCAGCCGGCAATGACGCTGTAATAGGACAAAATCAAGACCCCTGCGGTGACTCCCACCCAGCCCACATAATGCCAGTTTTTATCGGCCCCGGCCTCTTCGGTCAACAGTTCCATAGTATTGATGGGGTCCTGGCGGGTACGCCGGCCCAGCATCGTTTCCGCCATCATGATAGGAATGCCGATCAAGGCAACGCACAGCAAATAAACAACAACAAAGGCCCCGCCCCCGTTTTCCCCGGTAATGTATGGAAATTTCCAGATATTACCCAGACCAACCGCGGAACCCGTGGCGGCCAGAATAAATGCGAACCGTGATGACCATTCACCATGAATTGTTTTTGTTGTACCCGTCATTTGTGTACCCGCCGTCTCTTAATAAAACACAATTATTATTAGTAAATCGAGTAAAATAACAAAATTATCATCTTACGTCAGTTTAAAAATACCAGCGCACGCCATGGCCGACAAAAAGTCCAAAAAAAGTAAAAATTCGCAAAACAATACCATTGCCGTCAACCGTCAGGCCACACACGACTATTTTATTGAGGAGCGGTTTGAGGCAGGACTTGTGCTGGAAGGCTGGGAAGTAAAAAGTCTGCGCGAAGGCCGGGCGCAACTCAAAGAAAGCTATGTCATTCTAAAACGCGGTGAAGCCTGGCTATTGGGCGCGCACATTTCCCCGCTGCTGTCGGCATCAACACATGTCAACCCCGATACCATTCGCTCCAGAAAACTGTTGCTGAACCGGCATGAGCTCAATAAACTCATCGGCGCTGTCGAACGCAAAGGCTACACCCTCATCCCGCTGTCCCTGTACTGGAAAAATGGCCGTGCCAAACTGGAAATCGGCTTGGCCAAAGGCAAACAATTGCACGACAAACGCGCCACCGCCAAAGACCGCGATTGGCAACGTGAAAAAGCCCGCATCATGAAACATGCCTAGGGTGAACAGCTCATTTTGAGGACACTGGTATCAATGTTGTTGAAATGTATTAAAGCCCTCCGCCAAAGCGATACTGCCAGACGATCCCGGCCATGTCGAAGTCACTGCCGGTGCGGCCGGTGGCACCGGTGCTATAGTAGAGCTTGACCGAGTTGTACCGGTTTACTGGAAGCGCGAGCGTGGCACCCAAACGCGAGTTCTCCAGCGGGTTATTATCTTTGATGCCATCCACAGTGGTCCGCCCGCCGGTGTAGAAAGTGCCATCCACCGCCACCCAGATGCCGTATCCGATGCTGTAAATGAGATGTCCCTGTACCGAATAAACGGGTGCCTGCTCACGGACTTTTCCGCCGAAAAAATCGCCATTGTCAGTGTAGAAGAGAAGCGGACACCACCGGCAAACTCCAGCGTCACCGGCCCCAGGCGCTTGGAAATTCCGATCTCCGGCTTAATCGACCAGCGGTTTGTGCCGATATTGAGGAGCTTCTCTGCGTCATACTGGCCGCCGGGTGCTGTCACCTCGACGCTAACACCGGCAATGGTGTCCTGCTGGTAACTGGAAAAGTCTTGGATGGAAAGCGCCGGTGCACCGTAGAAGTTGAATGAAAAATGCACCCGGGGATCGGCAAAGCCGGCTATTTCCCGATCGCGGAATTGGCCCATAGCCGTGGCGCTGCCCGAGGCCCAGGCATAGGGCAGCACCACGTCGAACTTGGCGGATTTCCCGAACACATCCAGTGAACGGGCATAGGCAAGCACCGTGGAATGAACCTCGACCTGCGCGTCCGCAATTGGCAAAGCGGGGTCAGTCGCCACGCCGCCGCCCGTGTAGCCATAGCCCGCAATTAGAAAATTCAGCCCGACGGGCGCATTGGAATAGGCACGAGGTTCGAGATCCTGTGCTTTCGCACAAAAGGACGCCACGGCTAGTGCGGCGGGAACGACGCGAATCATGCGTAAACCTTTGTGCCGATAAACCTTAGTCATTGAAATAGGGAGGCAGATAATTTGGAACGCTCATGAACATATTCATCGGATCCGGACTGAATTCCTTGCCGGCTTCGATATTGGACAGCTGCTTCCGTTAAATGCCCATTGGAAGCAAGCGGTACAACTGGAGCTGGGCCTCGACGCCAGCCGCTTTGTCGAGTTAAGGCTACGTCTATAACCCGGCCTTGTATGATTAAATTTAAAATAAATATTGGACAAAGAGATCAAGTAAGCTTTAACAGTTTATTGGGAGGCCGTCCCGACCTGAGGACTGGTTATTAACCAGAGCCTGTCGCGTAGACTGGCCCCCGCCCTATTCACCCATACCGTGGAGTATCAGAGGCTTAGAGCCTGTATACACAAGGATGGCAGGTGCATGTGCAGGGTCGGGAACCAGTAAATAGTCTACTTTCTTTAATCCCATTCTTACAAACAATTATGACGAACATTCAATTTAAAGATATCGACCCTGAAGCCAAGCCAGTGCTTTTCGCAGGTATCGATGTCGGTGCCGAGGAACTGATTCTGGTTATCCGCAAGAATGGTAAGCCATTCGATCCACAGAAGTTCGCCAACACCCCCGCTGATCGTACCCGATTGGTGAAGAAGCTGGTTAAGCTGCCTGGTATCATCGTCTGCCTGGAAGCTACGGGTGTCTATCACTTTGACTTAAGCCTAGCCCTTCATGATGCCGGCGTGTTGCTCATGGTGGTGAATCCCAAAGCCGCCCATAATTTTGCCAAAGTCTTGATGAAAAACAGCAAAACCGATGTGGTCGATGCCAATACCTTAGCCGAATACGCCGCGAGAATGGACTTCGTCGCGTGGACCCGCCCGTCCGATGAGTCGATTGCTTTGCGCAGTTTTGCCCGCCGTATTAACGCGCTAACCGGTCAGAAAGCGGCTGCCAAAAACCATCTGCATGCACTAACCGCCACCTCGGAAACACCGAAAGCGGTAATCAAGGACGCCAAACTGGCCATCACCCAATTGGAGAAGCGCATCGACCGTTTAACGGCTGAGGCGCTGATCTTGATTGGCAAACATCCCGAACTCACGCGGATACTACAGTTGCTGATCGGCATCAAGGGCATTGGCAATACCAGCGCCATTGCGCTCATGGGCGAACTGCTGTTGCTGCCGCCTGATCTTTCACATCGAGAATGGGTAAAATTTGCTGGACTTGACCCACGGGCCTTCGACTCCGGCAAAAGCGTTCACAAAAAAACGCGCATATCCAAGGCGGGTAACCGGCATATTCGTTCTGCCCTGTATATGCCGGCCTTGAGCGCCAAACAGCATGACCCACACGTCAAGGCTTATTTCCAACATCTCGTGGCTAACGGCAAGAAACCATTGCAGGCTGTCTGCGCGGTTATGCGCAAACTACTCCACGCTATCCACGGCATGTTGAAAAACAACGAACCTTTCGACAACACTCGTTTTTATGCTATTCCAGAATGTAACGGATAGTAAAAATTAGCGAAATTTAACTTGAAATTGAACAGAGTATCTACGCAGTTTTCAACAGAGACAGGCAATACAAGGACTCTAAGGCGCTGTAACAAAATAAGTCTGTCAAAAAAAATTATGGTCAGGTCGTGTAGCTCCATTCACCATGAAACGCCTGTCACTCCCGTTTATGTGCCGCCATTTCGGCATCAGTGACCTTAATGGCTTTGGGATATTCGCCGTATTTGCCTGCACCACTATCTCTGCGAAGGATAATCAGTGGGATAAGACAGATTCTGAAATGCTGTGCATGAGAGTAAGTAGCGGCTTTGTCAAGCGACTCGAGCGCACGAAAATCGCAGCGAATATTAAGGCGGTTTTCTTTGGCGGATGAATTCCCCATGAAAAACTCAGGATTAATTTATGCGGCACAATTGTGGCGCCCTTTGTGAGTGCTTTCAAGATGTATCTGGGGAGGCTTCAAATATCTCCTTCGGACCAAAATCGCCAACGCCTGCTTTGGCCGATTTTATCAGTTGGCCCCTTAGGAACGGGTATCAAATAACTTGCGCAACTCTAAAGAAACAATTTTCTGTGTAGATGCGGATTTATCCGCACCTACATTTGTTGAACTTATTTCGTGCGCATTACTTAACGATAACTGTCCAATTATTGACAGCTGTTTCCTTGGTTTTTCTGCATCTTTCAACCCAAACCGAAAAATGAGGGAAAGCAACCAATAGACAGATTCCTTTTCTTCCAAGCAAATAGCCCCCAACTGCACCAAGAACCGTACTAATCGTGCCCAACGCCCATTTTCTTTCGTCAGCACTGGCGGCAGAATAGAAGAACATCAGATAAACCGAGGTTCCTATGGCCACTAAAAC
This sequence comes from uncultured Gammaproteobacteria bacterium, assembly GCA_963848675.1. GTDB lineage: Bacteria > Pseudomonadota > Gammaproteobacteria > Methylococcales > Methylomonadaceae > CAWKEY01. Next base: position 27,061 of record CAWKEY010000005.1, on the reverse strand, counting down.
AGACAAAACCGCGAGAATAAAACCTGCGATCTCCTTAAATCGGCGGACCCGTGCGTCATCCTCCGATTCCCGGGTACTGATATTGACATGGACATCACCACGTTCAATGAGTTTGCCGACATCGACGGTCGGATGTTTTTCTGAATCAGATCCCGACAATTTCTTTTTCCAAATGCTCGTCTTTATTGAAGACACCCAGCTTCTTGTTGTCTTTTTTGGCATCCGCCGCGACAATCATCAAACCCAGCGCCTTGCGCAGAACGTCGCTTTTCGAGGCATGAGAGTCCGTGGCCAAGGATTCAAGCTGGTCGTACAGATCTTTAGATAGATCCAGACTCATGCGAACTTTTTCTTTGGTGTTCATAATGCACTCCAGTGTTTAAATTATACTTACTTATTGAGTAATATTTACGCATATATTCAGTGTTTGTCAAATAGTGCAGTGTGGATAGCAAAGTGTTGCGACGATTGCCCCGGCGTTTCCAGTTCAGACCTTCAGTTTTTCTGAACTGTATCCGAGGCATTCAAATAGCCGTACACCGCAACCCTACAAAGCGCGATTAATTCGACCGCTTCTCGCAACAATACCGCCGGCAAAATGCGCGCACCTCTCGATTCATAAAGCTTTGCGCTTATCAAAACCGCTCTTTACGGATGCAGCTCAGGTAGCTGGGGGCAAATCTCCCTTGACATAAGACAGACCTCAAGTGCTTCAGTGTGTCAACCCGATAGCCATCGGCCTATACAAGTGCAGAATAATCTAACAGCCGACGCATTATTTGGTAACATTGGCGAACGTTATCCCAAGACATTGAGGCTATTCAAAATGGAAAAACTATCTAACACCGTGCTCGATACCGATTCAATTAAAATCATAGAAGCGAAGCATCATGATCCTTTTTCCGTTTTGGGTCGTCATCCGCACGGCAAACTTTTTAAAATCAAGCTCTATTTACCTTACGCGGAAACCGTAACCTTTGCCAACGGTGGCACGGTAATCCCTCGCGTGCCCGGCACCGACTTCTTCGAATACCTTGCCCAACCGAACGAATTACCCGAACATTATCAACTTGACTGGGTAGACAAGGATGGCGGCAAACACACCGATTTCGACCCTTATGATTTCGGCGTTCAGTTACCGGAATTTGACCGGCAATTGTTTGCCGAGGGTAAGCACTGGCATATCTACCGGAAAATGGGCGCACACCTGCACACGGTCGATAACATAACAGGGGTTTTGTTTACGGTATGGGCGCCCAATGCCGGCCGGGTTAGCGTCATCGGTGACTTTAATCGCTGGGATGGCCGTTGTCATCCCATGCGCAGCCTGGGCGGCAGTGGTATTTGGGAGCTCTTTATTCCGGGTCTGGACGCCGGTTGCTTGTATAAATTTGAAATATTGAACCGCCAAAGTCACCAGGTGCTCGCCAAAACAGATCCGTATGGACGGCAATTCGAGTTACGACCCAATACGTCCTCTATCGTCGTGCGCGATGACACCTATCAATGGGAAGATCAGGCGTGGATGGAAAACCTAAGCAGTCATGACTGGCTGCATGAACCCATGTCGATCTACGAGGTTCATTTGGGTTCATGGAAGCGCGACCATGAGGGTAATTTCCTAGGCTATCGCAAACAGGCTGACGAACTGGTTAACTATGTCAAGACGCTGGGCTTTACACATATTGAATTGATGCCTATTACCGAGCATCCGCTCGATGCTTCCTGGGGCTATCAAACTACCGGTTATTTTGCCCCTACCAGCCGATTCGGCACCCCGGATGATTTTCGTTATTTCATTGATGCCTGCCACCAGAGCAATATCGGCGTTATTCTGGACTGGGTGCCCGCGCATTTCCCCAAGGATGAATTTGCCCTGGCCCGTTTTGACGGCACGCCGCTATACGAACATGAAGACCCCCGCAAAGGCGAGCACCGCGATTGGGGCACCTTAATCTACAATTACGGGCGTAATGAGGTAAAAAACTTTTTGCTCTCCAGTGCTATTTTCTGGCTGGAGGAATTTCATCTGGACGGCTTAAGAGTGGATGCGGTGGCTTCGATGCTCTACCTGGATTACTCGCGCGAAGACAATGAATGGATTCCGAATGAATACGGCGGCAATGAAAACCTGGAAGCTATCGACTTTTTCAGAGAATTGAATACGGTGACCCATCAGCAGCATCCGGGCACCGTGATGATGGCGGAAGAATCAACCGCCTGGCCCGGCGTGACAAGACCCACCTGGGTTGGCGGCCTGGGCTTTTCGATGAAATGGAATATGGGCTGGATGAATGACATTCTCGAATACATGAAAGAGGATCCGGTTCACAGACGCTATCATCATGATCAACTGACCTTCGGCATGCTGTACGCGTTTACGGAAAACTTCGCCCTGCCCTTTTCGCACGATGAAGTAGTGCATGGCAAGGGCTCGTTAGTCGACAAAATGCCGGGAGATGAATGGCAGCGGTTTGCCAATCTGCGTTTGCTGTATACGATGATGTTTACTTATCCGGGCAAAAAACTGCTGTTCATGGGCTGCGAGTTCGGCCAGGGCACACAGTGGAATTTTAACCAGTCCCTGGACTGGTATGTACTGGACTACCCCCATCATCAAGGCCTCCTAACCCTGGTGAAAGATTTAAACCAGCTTTACCGGGCCCAGCCTGCCTTGTTTACACACGACTTTGATCATCAGGGCTTTGAATGGATTGACTGTCATGATGCCGAGCAATCCGTCATCAGTTACCGGCGTAAAGATGATCATCAGGATTTGATCATTGTGCTTAATTTCACCCCGGTTGTCAGAGGCAATTACCGGATAGGCGTACCGACTGCAGGAACCTATAAAGAAATCTTCAACTCGGATTCGGGTTGTTACGATGGCACTCAAATCGCCAATGGCTCGGTGGTGTCCGAACCGATACCCTGGATGAATCAGCTGCACTCTGTCAGTCTGACCTTACCGCCGCTGGCTGGAATCATTCTTAAAGTTAACAACGGCAAATAGCCGGTTATAAAAAGTTTTGCCGGGTTAAGTCTGTTTATACGGACACATATGAGTTGAATGTAAACATCCATAAAAATGAACTGGCAAGGCATTATTGAGCAAATTGAAACAGCCACCGGGCACGCCTTTAAGCTTGTAAAAGCTCAGGGCATTGCCGGTGGCGACATCAATGCAGCCTTTCGTTTATCAGGAGAGCAAGACACTTATTTCGTCAAGCTTAACCGGCCCGGCTCGCTAGCCATGTTTGAGGCGGAGGCTTGCGGGCTGCTTGAATTGTCAAAGTCGCATACCGTCCGGGTTCCCGGCGTTATTGTCACAGGGAAAACTGCGGAAAATGCCTTTCTGGTGCTGGAACATATTGATTTTGGCGCTGCCAGAAAAGCTTCGGAACAGTTATTGGGGCAGCAACTGGCGCAACTGCATCAGCAAAAGCAGCCCTATTTTGGCTGGCACAGAGACAACACCATCGGCAGTACACCCCAGCACAATGACCAGTACGCTGACTGGCCTGGTTTCTGGCGTGAACAGCGCCTGCGTTTTCAGTTAACGCTGGCCGCGCACAATGGCTACGGCGGCCGCTTGCAAGCAACAGGAGAGCATCTGTGCAGCGTACTGGAACAGCTGTTTGATAACTACTCACCCAAGCCTTCGCTGCTGCATGGCGATTTGTGGGCGGGCAATGCCGCGGTAGACAGCCAAGGCCGCCCCCTTATCTTTGATCCGGCCTGTTATTATGGCGACCGTGAAGCCGATCTGGCGATGACGGAACTGTTTGGCGGCTTCAGCCCGGATTTTTATGCCGCCTACGACGAGGTATGGCCCCTAGACCCGGGTTATCCGGTCAGAAAGACGCTTTACAATCTGTATCATATTTTGAATCATCTGAATTTATTTGGTGGCGGCTATTTACGGCAGGCCGAACACCAAATTGCCCAACTGCTGGCCGAGCTAAAATAGCTGCGGGTTTTTGCCGGTGCTGTATATGCCTTCAAAAGAACTGACGGCGCCAGAGGCGGTAAGTGCTGAAAAATCGTGCGGGTTACAGGGGGTAAGCAGACACAGTTTGGATTATTGCCATTCCAGTATTTTCCACATATTGACCCTGCCTTCCTTGTTCGCATCATCGCGCTGAACATCCATTTTGCCGTCGCCGTTGGTATCAATCAGATAATAGGCGGGGCCTATAGCAGGAATGATTTTAACCATATAGAGTTTGCCGCCTCTGCGATATTCTTGTATGGTCTGTTTGCCTTTACGAATGATGGTAATATCAGGCTCAAGATTTTCACCGCTTTGCACCGGCAAAGGCGGCTCCGGCGCTTCCGGAACGGCTCCAAGCGTGGGCGGCCGCTCATCGGCAGCGAATACCGGTAAGGCAAGTAAGCTAAGTAGCAAAAAACGGCGCATGGCGAGGACTCTGTCTAAAGTAAAAACTGACTTTATCTTATTACAGTTTGTGCGCATTTGCTTAACTAAAAAATCGAGGACAGCAATGGATAAGCTAAAACATGCGGGATCAGTAGTCATCGGCCTGATTGGCTTGACAGTGATGCTCAATGCCTACATCACCGTGGAAGCAGGCCATAACAAAGTTGCCACGCTGTTTGGCAAGGTCAGGCCCGAGCCTTATGCGGAAGGCTTCCACATCGTCAATCCACTGTTAAATTTTGTCAGCTTTGATCTTAGACAGTTGACGTATACCTGGGACAAGGTGCAGGTGCCCTCTCAGGACAAATTAAAGACATCGATGGATATTTCCGTTACCTTCAAACTGGATGCCGCAAAGACACCTTTGATTCTCCAGGAGAGCGGCAGTCTGGACGATGTGGTCAATAAACACGTCACCCCCAAAGTCCGATCCCTGTTAAGAGAAGCCGGTAAAACCGTGGCCCAGTCACAGGATTTTTATCAGGACACCGTGCAGCAGGCTTTGCAGATGTATATGGAAGATGGCCTGAAAGACTATCTGGAGCCGAAGGGCGTCATCGTCATAGCAGTTTTGTTCCGGGATATCACCCTGCCGCAGGTAGTTACCGATGCTGTTATTCAGACAAAAGAGCGCCAGGAGCAATTGGAACGCGAAAAAGCCCAGTTAAAAATTGTCGAGCAGCAGGCCCAGCAGCAGGTTAAACAGGCCGAAGCCAGGGAAATGGCGGCCGTAGCTGATGCCAAAGCCAAACGCACGCAGGCCGATGCCGAAGCTTACCGCATCAGCAGGGAAGCCGAAGCCCAGGCGGTAGCCAATCAATTGTTAGCAAAATCAGTCACGGATGAGTTGATTCGCTATAATGCCGTGGGAAAATGGAACGGCGCCTACCCGCAAACCTTCATGGGCGGCAAAACGGACGGTCTGATTTTAAATCTGCCCAGCGCAGTGAAATGATTTATAAGAGATAACAATGGCTGAACAAAAAGAAAAACATAAAATAGTGATTGTTGGCGGTGGCGCCGGCGGCCTTGAGCTGGCGACCCATTTAGGCAAAAAATTAGGCCAAACCGGCCTGGCCGAGGTGATGCTGCTGGATGCATCATCGACGCATATCTGGAAACCCTTGCTGCACGAAGTTGCGGCCGGCACACTCAACGAAGCCGAAGAAATTGAATATCTTGCCCAGGCGCATCGCAATCATTTCCGCTTCAGACTGGGCAAAATGGAAGGCTTGAACCGGCAAAAAAAAGAGATTTTTGTCAGTCCCACCCTGAGCGACAGCGGTGAAGAACTCATCCCGCGGCGCAGTTTCCATTACGACACCCTGGTGATGGCCGTCGGCAGTATCAGCAACACCTTTAACATTAAGGGCGTCAAAGAGCATTGTATGTTTCTGGATACCACCGCACAGGCATTCAGATTTCAGAAACAGCTGGTTGAATCGTATATTAAAAATCATGCCGGAGAAAACCGCACCCCTAACAAACCCTTATCCATTGCGATCGTGGGCGCAGGGGCAACCGGTGTGGAGTTGTCGGCGGAATTACACCTGGTTACCGATCTGCTGGCCGTTTATGGCCTGGATGAATCGAGCAACGTCAAAATCACCATTATTGAAGCCGCCAGCCAATTACTACCGGCCTTGCCCATCAAACTGGCGACCGCTACGCAGCAGCAACTGGTCAAACTGGGAATCGATCTCAAGCTGGGCCGCCGTGTCGTTGAAGTCACTGAACACGGCATTAGCACGCATGATGGCGAAATGATTGAAGCGGACCTGAAAGTCTGGGCCGCCGGCATTAAAGCGCCAGACTGGGTCAAGGATCTGGATGGCCTGGAAACCAATCAGATCAATCAATTGGTGGTGGATGAAACCTTAAAAACCATTGATGACGCTATTTTTGCCATCGGCGATTGCGCGGCCTGCGTCTGGAGCGGCCATTCCGGCAATGTGCCGCCCAGAGCGCAAGCAGCGCACCAGCAGGCGTCAACGGTATGCAAATCCATTGTCAACCGCTTAAAAGGCGGCGCTTTGGTGAAATATGTCTACCATGATTATGGCTCCCTGGTGTCGCTGGGCAAATACACGACGGTAGGCAATTTGATGGGCAATCTGATGGGCTCGGTCAGTGTCGGCGGATTTATCGCCCGCGTGGTCTATCTGTCTTTATACAAAATGCATCAGGTGGCGATACACGGCTATTTTAGAACGGCGATGTTAACGCTTTCCAACTTGTTCCGTCGCAGTGCGCACGCAAGAATCAAAATGCATTAATAAAGACGAAAGGCGAAAGATGAAAGATGAAAGAAGGTTTGAAGAAATTTTCATCTTGTATCTTTCGTCTTTCGCCTTTAAACCCTTAAACCTTAACCCTTGAATCATCATGTTAGAAATCGAATACGAGTTCCGCGAAGAAGACTTAATCCATTTTAATGAAATTCAGTTTACCCGCTCTGAAGAAATCCAGAACAGCATCAGAAAAAATCGCCTGATCGTGCCGGGCATCATGGTGCTGATCGGTTTTTTTTATTACATCTATTATGGCGATATGAAATCCTCCGGCTACATTCTGGTGCTGGCGGTACTGTGGGCGGTGTTGTCGCCTAAAATCATGATGCTGGATTTTCGCAGACAAATCTTGACCAACTATACCGACAAGGAAAAGGTCAACATGTTCGGCACCTATACCCTGACCATCGATCCGGCCAACCCCAAGTATTTGTTCGAGAAATCGCCCAGCGGCAAACACAAGATGGCCTGGGAGGATTTGGTGCGAGTGGAATATGGCAAGCGCTATGTTTATATCTATATCAGCTTGAATACTGCCCTGGTGATTCCTGTCGAAACCGTCAAGAAAGGCAATCTCGAACAATTTGCCGCCCAGGCCGAAAAAATGATCGAGCTTGCGTCTTAACAAGGCGACAGCGCGTAGACGGGCAATATCTTACGTTTCTACGATTTGCCTTTAACCTGCCAAATCTCTGTGTTGTATGTAATGCCGGCAGGCATCCACGCACTCAGGTTTGGTTTTGTAGGGCCCTGCTATCATGTCGACCGTATAAAACCACCAGCCTTGCGCATTCACATAATACCGGTCTTGTGGCTTAAACAAAGGATTTAAAGGTTTGCGGCATCTGTTTTTCATGGGTTTATTTTAGCCGATTTTATTGCTGTGCTTTCATGCTGAATTTTAAGAATTTATCATTGCGCCGGGGCGCGCGGATCTTGTTTGCCAAGGCCTCGTTCACCATTCATAAAGGCGACAAAGTAGGGCTTACCGGCGCCAATGGCGTCGGCAAATCCAGTCTGTTTGCACTGTTAAGAAACGAACTGCATCCGGATGAAGGTGATTTCTCGATGCCGCCGGGACTTGAAATTGCCCATGTAGCTCAGGAAACACCGGCTTCCGCCTGCTCAGCCATTGATTATGTCATCGACGGCGACCAGGAATTAAGGCGCCTGCAACAGCAATTGCTTAGCGCCGAGCAAATGCATGAAGGCTTAAAACAGGCGGAGTTGCATGCCGCACTGGATACCATCGGCGGCTACACCGCCCAGGCCAGAGCCTCGCGCTTAATGAACGGTCTGGGCTTTACCCCGGATCAGGAGTACAACCCGGTGAGCTCGTTTTCCGGCGGCTGGCGCATGCGGCTTAATCTGGCGCAGGCGCTGATGTGCCGGTCGGATGTGTTATTACTGGACGAGCCCACCAACCATCTGGATCTGGACGCCGTCATCTGGCTGCAGGACTGGCTCTGTAAATACCCGGGCACCTTGTTGCTGATTTCTCACGACCGTGATTTTCTCGATACCATCACCGATCATATTGTCCATATCGAACAAAACAAGGCCGAAATCTACACCGGCAACTATTCGGCATTTGAAAAAATGCGCGCTGAAAAACTGGCGCAACAACAGTCGGCCTATCTCAAACAACAACGAGAAATCGCCCATATTCAAAGTTTTGTTAATCGCTTTAAAGCCCAGGCTACCAAAGCCAGGCAAGCTCAGAGCCGGATCAAGGCTCTGGAAAGAATGGAGTTGATCGCCCTGGCGCATGTCGATTCGCCCTTTGATTTCAGCTTCCCCAAGCCCGGCAGAATGCCCAATCCCTTGTTAATACTGGATAAGGCCGACATCGGCTATGGCCAAACCTGCGTGATCAAACAAGCCGGCTTATCCATCTCGCCGGACGACCGTATTGGCCTGCTGGGTCCGAATGGCGCCGGTAAATCCAGTTTAATCAAAGTCCTGGCCGGCGACATGGCGCCCCTGTCCGGAATCAGGCAGGAAGCTGATGCCTTAAGAATCGGCTATTTTGCTCAGCACCAGCTGGAACAATTGCGCCTGGATGAAAGCCCCTTATGGCATCTGCAAAAAATGGATAAGCAGGCCACCGAGAAAGATTTACGCAATTTCCTGGGCGGTTTTGACTTTCAGGGCGACAAGGTGCTGGAGCCTGTCAGGCCTTTTTCCGGCGGAGAAAAAGCCCGTTTGGTCTTGGCGCTGCTGGTGTATCAAAATCCCAATCTTTTGCTGCTCGACGAACCGACCAACCATCTCGATCTGGAAATGCGCCACGCTTTGAGCGTGGCTTTGCAGGACTATGAGGGCGCGCTGGTCGTGGTATCGCATGACCGGCATTTATTACGCTCGGTGACCGATCAGCTGTTACTGGTTGCCGAGGGTAAAGTTCAGCCCTTCGAAGGCGATCTTGATGATTACCGCGTCTGGCTGGCGGAGCAGAAAAAGGGCGAGGAAGCTCCGGCAATCGACAATACACCCGCGGTATCGCGCAAAGATCAGCGAAAATTGGATGCAGAACGCCGGCAAAAACATAAACCCTTGTTTGACGCCTTAAAAAAGGCGGAAAATGCCGTCGAAAACTATCATAATGAGCAAAGGCAGTTGGAACAGCAGCTCGCAAATCCGGCAATTTATGCCGAATCGGAAAAACAGCGCCTAAAAACCCTGATGGAGCGTAAAGCTCAGGTCGACAAGGCGCTGGAAGCAGCCGAAGCGGACTGGCTGGAAGCCGAGGAAAAACTGGAAGCGATTAAATAAAGCCAATTCCAATAAGTTCTCCCTTTTACCCTTCGCCAGAGGGAGAAGGTGGAAGAGTGGATTCAAATAATAACGTATTGGGATTGGTATAACGCCTGCACAGCGGGATGGAAAATAAAGCAATGCTGGACATCTTAAAACTGATATTTGATATTTGCCTGTTTAAGAAAGGCCCTCAGGATGTGCCACATTCGCGGGCGCTGCTGCATATTATGCTGCTCGCCGATGCTGTGATCAGCTTTTTGATCTTGTCCATGAGTAGCCAATGGCCTAGCGCATTATTGCAGGCCGGTGTTGGCGTTATACTGGTATTCGGCTTTAGCTGGATAATGCTGTATCTGGGACGGCGGCTGGGGCGATTTTATCAAACCACCTGCGCATTATTGGGTACAGATGCGCTGATTAGTTTTTTTGCCTTGCCCGGCACGGCTTCACTGATAACAGGGCGCATGACTTTGTTGGCTTTTTCAGTCATGCTTGGTTTAATGGCCTGGCACTGGGCAGTGACCGGTCATATTATTCGTAACGCGCTGGAAAAACCATTGGTGTTTAGCCTGGGTGTGGCGTTTTTATACATACTGGGATCTTATCAGGTGATGGCTTTGTTGTTTCCTGGAGTTACCGGAACTGAATAGGGGGAGTTATGGTAGGTTACAAACATATATTATTGGCGGCCGACTTTTCTGAGCACAACAAAGAGGTTGCGAACCGGGCAAAAGACTTGGCGGACAAATATCAGGCCAAATTGAGTATTGTGCATGTCATTGATAATTTGCCGATTGCCGATGAGGCGTATGGTTCGGCTATTCCTTTTGATGCCGATGTCACCGAAGAACTGATGACGGCAGCCAAAAAAAGACTGACAAAAGAGGCTGAATTACTGGGCATTGCGGAAGACTGTCAATGGCTGGAACTGGGCAGCCCAAAACTTGAAATTATCAGGCTTGCCGAAGAAAACGAGGTGGATCTGATTATTGTCGGCTCACATGGCCGGCATGGCTGGGCTCTGTTGCTGGGATCAACGGCAAATGGCGTCCTGCATCATGCCCGCTGCGATGTACTGGCGGTGCGTTTACAAGATGAATAATGCAGTGGCTGGAGTGGACTATGTTGTTTGGGGTGCAACATACCAACTGTCTGCCATGGGCCGGGGCATGCCGAGCTTAAACGCCTTGTCTTGTCCCGAAAAAGACCAGTAAGAGCAGCCTATAAAAACTGAAGTACCCGTATATTTTAAAAAAAGAGAATAAATAAATGATTGGGCATATAGAAAGTTATGATCCTGATATGCAAACCGGGGTGATACAAAGTGGTAAAAAATTTTTTCAGTTTCATATCGATGACTGGGTAGCCGAAGCAGGTCCCGAAATTGGCGATGACGTTATGTTCGATGCCAGTAAGACGACAGCGCTCAAGATCAATCTGGTAGGCGCTTATCTAGGCAAATCAGAAGCCGTCAAATACCGTTACCTGGCTGCTGTCCTGGCTCTGGTATTAGGTGGCGCAGGCATACACCGCTTGTATTTAGGCTTCTATTGGATCGCGCTAATGCAGCTGGCGCTGACCTTTGTTACCGGAGGATTTGGCTTGCTTTGGGGGTTTATCGAAGCCGTACTGCTGTTTGGCGGTCAAATGGACAAAGATGCCAAAGGCCGGCCGTTAAAATAAGCCGTACTTTACGGCGGGGCTTTTGCCAAACGAATGCCCCAACCGCCCAATTCCCGCCGTACAATAAAGAAAAGCCCCGGCTGTTAATCAAAACAGCCGGGGCTTTTTTTTGCTTAAAGCAACTGCGCTTTAAGACGGCACACTTACATCATGCCGCCCATACCACCCATGCCGCCCATGCCGCCCATATCAGGCATGCCATGACCTTTTTCATCGCTAGGCGAATCTGCAACCATTACTTCTGTCGTCAGCATTAAGCCAGCAACAGAAGCCGCATTTTGTAATGCAGTACGCGTCACTTTCGCCGGGTCTAAAATTCCCATTTCGATCATGTCGCCATACTCGCCGCTTGCCGCGTTGTAACCGAAGTTACCTTTGCCTTTGGCTACTTCGTTCAGCACAACCGAAGGCTCGTCGCCCGAGTTGGCAACGATTTGGCGCAAGGGCTCTTCCATGGCGCGGCGCAGAATGTTGATACCCACGGTTTGGTCGTGGTTAATGCCTTCCAGGCCTGCCAGTGCAGAGAGTGCGCGAATCAGCGCGGTACCACCGCCGGCAACGACGCCCTCTTCTACCGCAGCGCGTGTTGAATGCAGGGCATCTTCTACGCGGGCTTTCTTTTCTTTCATTTCCATTTCAGTCGCCGCGCCGACTTTGATCACGGCAACACCGCCGGCCAATTTAGCCAGGCGCTCTTGCAGTTTTTCTTTGTCGTAGTCAGAAGTGGCATCTTCAGCCTGGGCACGAATTTGGGCAACACGGCCCTTGATTTGCGCTTCAGAACCCGCGCCATCGATAATCGTGGTGTTTTCTTTGCTGATTTGGATTTTTTTCGCGGTACCTAATTGAGCCAGTTCCGCTTTTTCCAGACTTAAACCCACTTCTTCAGAAATCACTACGCCACCTGTCAACACAGCGATGTCTTCCAGCATGGCTTTACGACGGTCACCAAAACCAGGCGCCTTAACCGCCGCGACTTTGACGATACCACGAATGGTATTGACTACCAGCGTCGCCAAGGCTTCGCCTTCAACATCTTCAGCAACGATCAGTAATGGCCGGCCGGATTTGGCAACGGCTTCCAGAATGGGCAACATTTCGCGGATGTTGGAGATTTTTTTTTCGTAAATCAGAATAAACGGATCTTCCAGTTCAACACTCATGTTTTCCTGATTGTTGATGAAGTAAGGCGACAGGTAACCACGATCGAACTGCATACCTTCTACAACGTCCAGTTCATTGTTCAGGCCGGTGCCTTCTTCAACGGTGATCACGCCTTCTTTACCGACTTTTTCCATGGCTTCGGCGATAATTTGGCCGACGGATTCATCAGAGTTTGCAGAGATGGTGCCGACTTGCGCAATCGCTTTGTTGTCTGTGCAAGGCGTGGCAGAAGCAACGATGGCTTCAACGACTTTAATTACGGCCAAGTCAATACCGCGTTTCAAGTCCATTGGGTTCATGCCGGCGGCAACAGCTTTCAAGCCTTCGTTAACGATAGATTGAGCCAATACCGTTGCAGTCGTAGTACCATCACCCGCGACATCAGAAGTATGTGAAGCCACTTCTTTAACCATTTGCGCGCCCATGTTTTCGAATTTGTCTTTTAATTCGATTTCTTTCGCAACCGATACACCGTCTTTAGTGATGGTGGGTGCGCCGAAGCTTTTATCAAGAATCGCGTTGCGGCCTTTTGGACCCAGGGTTACCTTGACTGCGTTTGCCAAAATGTTAACGCCTCTTACCATGCGGCCACGTGCGTCATCACCAAATAATACGTCTTTTGCTGCCATTTTTTTTCCTAAACTATTGTTAAATGATTATGAGTAAAATAAAGACTCGGGATTAACTTAAAACGCCCATGATGTCTTCTTCGCGCATAACGATCAGTTCTTCGCCATCAACTTTAACTTCGTTACCAGCATATTTGCCAAACAGCACTTTATCGCCCACTTTGACTTCTAATGGACGAACTTCGCCATTGTCCAGCACTTTGCCATTGCCAACGGCTAAAATCACACCTTGGCTTGGTTTTTCAGCTGCAGAACCAGGCAGAACGATACCTCCCGCAGTGGTTGTTTCCTCTTCAACACGTTTGACAATCACTCTGTCATGTAACGGACGTATTTTCATCAACATCTCCTAACATTAAAATTTAAAAGTTAAACTGGCCATTAGCACTCGCCAGCAATGAGTGCTAATAATAATCAGATTTTGCAGTCCGTCAAGTTCTTTGGCATCATCCCACCTCATTATCCCGAATCAACATGCCCCATGAATGACCACCAATTACTCCGCTATAGCCGTCAAATCATGTTGCCCCTTTGCGATATTGAGGGACAGCAAAAACTCCTGAATGCCCATGTGCTTATCGTCGGCGCAGGAGGTCTGGGCTCGCCCGCCTCAATGTATCTAGCCGCAGCCGGCATCGGCAATATCACCATTTATGATGATGACGAAGTGGATTTATCCAATCTGCAACGACAGATTGCTCATCACACCGGCGATATAGGGGCTGATAAAGTAATTTCAACCCGCCAGACGCTGAATAATTTAAATCCTGATGTACAGGTGAGGGCGATTAAACAGCGACTAGCAGGTAAACAGCTTGAAACCGAGGTCAAAAATGCAGATGTTGTCCTGGATTGCAGCGATAATTTCAGCACCCGCTTTGCCATTAATGATGCCTGCGTCAAACAGCAAACGCCGCTGGTTTCAGGTGCGGCCATTCGTTTTGAAGGCCAGATTTCGGTGTTTACGTCCGGCAAAAACGATAGCCCTTGCTACAACTGTTTATACGCCAGTGACGGCGAAGAGCCGCAAAACTGCGCGACCAATGGCGTGATAGCGCCCATAACCGGCATTGTCGGCAGCATTCAGGCGCTGGAAGCCATGAAGCTGATTATGGCGATTGGTGAAACGTTGACCGGCCGGCTATTGCTGCTGGATGGCTTGACCATGGAATGGAACACCATGAGACTGCGTAAAAATGTCAATTGCCCGACATGCGGAGTGCAATGACTCATTAACCGTGGAGGTGAAATTTCCAGGCAGCAAGGACGTGTCTGGAAATTGTTTCAACAAGCAGTCTATTTTTTTCCAAGCAGGCCTTTAATATAATGGATCACTGTTTCCGCCAGCTCGTTAATCAAAGATGAGCTATCGCCGTGCGGTTCTGTTTCTCCGAAAGGTTTACCGTTTTTTTGTGTAAATTTATAAATGAAATAGCCCAACGGGGCAAACGCAAATGCAGCTATTAACAACATAACCAAAAACAGCTCGGTCACTCCGCTCATAGTTCCTCCTCATAATGTGAATTGTCTTATTATTTTTTTGGTGAACACCGATAATACCCCACTTCCGGTAAAAAAACACCCATCCGTTTGCCGGCAAACATCTAGTAAATAAACTGCTTCCAAAGGGATTACCTGAACGAAACCGGATTTATTCTGCACCCGCTGGCCTTATTATTAACCCCCTGAGTATGCATGCCTCATGCATTGGGGTTTACTGCCATTCGCTTCAGCCATCACACAGTTTGCTTTTATAACCAGCCAAAAGTTGCGCAAAAAAAAACTTCATCGTATACTTCAAAGCAGCTTACTTGATCAAGCTAGCACATAATTTCTAAAAACTTCTGGAGGTTAATACTATGAAATGGGAAACACCGAGCTATACAGACCTGCGTTTTGGTTTTGAAGTAACCATGTATATTTACAACCGTTAAGAACCAATTGCTTAGGCTAAAAAGGGGCTCATCATGAGCCCCTTTTTTTTGCCTGCCAGCCTTTATTCCCGTATCATTCACAACCACTTTCCCAATGTTAACCCGCTTGTAAACTATGAAAATCAGAGTTCTCGGCTCAGGTGCTGGGGGCGGCTTCCCCCAGTGGAACTGCAACTGCCATAATTGCCACCGCTTGCGTCATAAGCAAATGAACGGCAAAGCGCGCACCCAATCATCTATTGCCGTCAGTACCGACAACACAAACTGGCTGCTTTTTAATACCTCGCCGGACATTCGCGCCCAGCTCGAAGCTTTCCCGGCGATACAGCCGAAAAACGGTGTACGCGACACCGGCATCAAAGCCATTATGCTGATCGACAGCCAGATCGACCACACGACTGGCATGTTGATGCTGCGCGAAGGCAAGCCCCTCGAGGTCTATTGCACTGACATGGTCAAACAGGACCTAAGCTCTGGTTTTCCGCTATTCACCATGCTGAAAGACTATTGCACGGTCAATCATCACCCCGTCCCGGTCGACGGCAGCAGCTTCACTATTCCCGGCATAGACGACTTGCGCTTTTATACCCAAGCCCTAAAAAGCAAGGCGCCGCCCTACTCCCCGCATCGGCATGATCCGCATGAAGGCGACAATATCGGCGTCATTATCGAGCAGATTTCCAGCGGCAAAAAAGTTTTTTATTCACCCGGACTCGGCGAGATAGAACCCCACGTCATGGCAGCCATGCAATCCGTGGATTGCCTGCTGGTCGACGGCACGTTCTGGACCGACGACGAAATGTGCACCCAGAACATCAGCCCTAAAAAAGCTCGCGAAATCGGCCATTTGCCGCAATCGGGCCCGGGCGGCATGATAGAAGTGCTGAATGGCGTTGCCAATACACGCAAAATATTGATTCATATCAACAACACCAACCCGATTCTGGATGAAGATTCAGAGGAACGCAAGATACTGGACGCCGCCGGCATTGAAGTGTCTTACGATGGTTTAGAAATTGACTTATAAGGAAACCCATGAGCAGCTGCGAGCCTAAATCCGATCAAGCCCCCTGGAGCCGCGAAGAATTTGAAGCCAAACTGCGCGGCATGGAAAAGTACTACCACATTCATCACCCCATGCACACGCTGATGAATGAAGGCAAACTTAACAAACAACAGTTACAAGGCTGGGTCGCCAACCGCTTTTATTATCAGGTGATGATTCCGATCAAGGACGCCAACATTATGGCCAATTGTCCGGACCGGGAAACCCGCGCCAAATGGGTGCAGCGGATTCTCGATCACGATGGCCATCCCGGCGATCCCGGCGGCATCGAGGCATGGATACAGCTGGGCATTGCAGTCGGTTTGAGCCGGGAAGACCTCACTTCGTTAAAACATGTGCTGCCGGGGGTGCGTTTTGCTGTCGATGCGTACGTCAACTTCGCCCGCCGCGCCGAATGGCATGAAGCCGCCAGTTCATCACTGACCGAGCTGTTCGCGCCCAAAATACACCAGCAGCGCCTGAACAACTGGCCAGAGGTGTACCCGTGGGTTGAACAGGAGGGCTATATCTACTTCCGCAAACGCCTGACCGAAGCGCGCCGCGATGTCGAGCACGGTTTAGAGTTGACGCTGGACTGGTATAAAACCCGCGAACAGCAGGAGCACATGCTGGATATCCTAAAGTTTAAACTGGATGTGTTATGGACGATGGCGGATGCGATGTATCTGGCTTATATCAACAACATGCCGCCTTATTTTAATATCGAAAAATAGCCTGAAGTTTGTCGAACCCAACTACTAGAGGGATTTGAACCATGCAAACCGCCCTGCAATATCACTTTGAAGCCGCCGACTTTCTGGCGTGGGAAGCTGTGCAAACAGAAAAACACGAATATCAGGCAGGCGATGTATTTGCCATGGGCGGCGCGCGGCGTGAGCATGTGGTTGTCAGCTTAAACATTGCCACGGCATTGAAACAGCGCCTGCGCGGTGGTCCTTGCCAGGCCTATATTGCCGATATGAAGTTGCGCGTCGGCAAGGCCGATGCCTTTTTTTATCCCGATGTCATGGTCTCCTGCCACCCGGATGATCGTAAAGCTGAGCAGTTTTTATCACATCCGTGCCTGATCGTTGAAGTCCTCTCAGAATCCACTGCGGCTTTTGATCGCGGCGCCAAATTTGTGGCTTACCGCAGTCTGGAGTCACTCAAGGAATACCTCATTATCGATATCGACAGCAAACGGGTGGAATGTTTTCGGCGCACAGCTGATAATGAGTGGCTGCTGCATGATTATGTCGGCGAAGTCGATTGCGAACTGACCAGCCTGAACTTTTCAGTGCCCCTGGCCGAATTTTTTGAGGATTTGGAATAAGTGGTAAAGACTAAGCGCTAAGCCGCAAAGCAGATTCGCAGCACCCATCACCCTCTTCCTGAAATGATTTAGCCGCTTTGGCGAAAAAAGCGACCTTTCATAAATACTACAAAATGACTATCAACACAGACCAACTCATCCGGTTTTCTCCCATGCACCGCCTGCAATGGGAAGAAGCACAGCAAAAAGACGTCATCCTGTACCCTGAAGGCATGGTGGAACTGAATCAAAGCTCCGCCGAAATTCTGAAATTATGCGACGGCACCCGTAATCTTGGCCAAATCGTCAGTGAACTGGAACACAAATTCACCACCAGCGGTCTGATCAACGACATCACCGCTTTCCTTGAGGTTGCTTTAAAAAATGGCTGGATCCAACAAAATTAACATCACCCCGCCACGCTGGCTGCTGGCGGAGCTGACCTACGCCTGCCCGCTGCAGTGCCCTTACTGTGCGAATCCGGTTAATTATACCGAATATCAGTCCGAACTAAGTACAGACGACTGGAAGCGGGTGCTGAGCCAGGCCCGCAAAATGGGGGCGGTACAGCTCGGCTTTTCAGGCGGTGAACCGTTAACGCGCAAGGACTTGACAGAACTCGTCAAGCACGCCCGGGAGCTGGGCTATTACTCCAACCTAATCACCTCGGGTTACGGACTGACCGAAGAAAAAATTATTCAGCTTAAGGAGGCAGGGCTTGATCATATCCAGGTCAGCATTCAAGCCAGCTCCCAAGAGCTGAACGATCATTTGGCCGGCACCGAATCCTACCATCAGAAACGGGAAGTCGCCCGGCTGGTCAAAAAACACGGTTATCCGATGGTGCTGTGCGTGGTCATCCACCGTGAAAACATCCACCAGATGGCCGAAATTCTCACTATGGCGGAAGAACTCGGCGCCGATTATCTGGAACTGGCCAATACCCAGTATTATGGCTGGGCCCATGCCAATCGCGACTTGCTGATGCCCACGCAAGCGCAATTCGAAAAGGCCGAAGCCATCGCACAGGCCTTCAAAGAAAAAGTCGCCGGCAAAATGAAGATTTATTATGTCATTCCGGATTATTATGAGGATCGCCCCAAAACCTGCATGAACGGCTGGGGTACGACCTTCCTGACTATTGCCCCGGACGGCGTTGCGCTGCCCTGTCATTCAGCCCGCGAACTGCCTGACCTTGATTGTCCCAATGTCAAAGACTACAGCATCGAGCAGATCTGGAACGAGTCCAAGGCCTTCAATTTTTTCCGCGGCACTGAATGGATGAAAGAGCCCTGCCGCAGCTGCGAAGAAAAAGAAAAAGATTTCGGCGGCTGCCGCTGCCAGGCTTATCTGCTCACCGGAGATATGTACAATGCTGACCCGGTATGCAGCAAATCACCCGATCATCATCTGATTCAGGCGGCGATAGATTCAGCACAAGCAAGCACCCTGGCCGGAAATGAAAAACCGCTGATATTTCGCAACAGCAAAAACTCGCGGTTAATGTCCTAGAAACTGCCTGCGGTTTCTGATTGTCCAATGATCATGGACTCCGGACCCAACTCAACCCACCCGCTCCGGATTCATCCAGAGGGCGGACAGTTGGTACTGGCATAAGCGCGCCTTCCTGCGGCCTAACTAAATAGTGATGGCATTCAGAGATTTAAGGCGCTATTTGCACGATCCAAACACTTTCAACTAGGAGTATTCGTATGCAAACCACTATGCCCTTTTTAAACAATCTACTTGCTGAATGGTATCAACTAACGCTTGATAATGCGTTGTACGCCATCAGTCTTGCCGTGTCCGTCTGGCTACTGACGGCAATCTTCTACAGCCTCAGAATCGGCTTTTTGAATAGAAGAAACCGTCTCAACACTCACGCCGCGTAACAACAGATACAACAATTTCAAGCGCAAATTGCCACGAACAAGGCGCTCATGGAACAGGCCAAAGCCGATGCTGAGCAACAGGCCCAACGCGCCGCAGCGCTTCAGGAGCGTATTTCCGACCTCGGCAAGCACCTATCGGAGGGCATTCAAACTTTGGCAGCCAGTGCTGATTTAGCTGAGCAATCCTTGCCTGCGGCAGATACTCTTGAAACCGAAGGCTTGTGGCAGCGCTATAGACAGAGTGTCATGCAATTAATCGAGCGCTTACGAACAGAGCAACAAACCACAACCGAATTGCAACAGGCCTATCGTGCGGAAATTGCAAAACTTGCCGAAAAAGACCTTGAACTGGGCACATTGCAAGCCCGTCTGGACAGCCAGACTCAACAGTTTGCTCAGTTCGAATTAATTATTGAAGAACAAAAGAACCAATTGAAGCAACAGGAAAACGCGGAACAACGCTTATCGGAAACCCTGCAAAAACATCAAGCCGATTTGGCTCGACTTGCCGCATTAGAGCAACAAGCAGTGGCATGGGCGAATAGCCGGCAGCAGACGGTACACCAGGAACAACCACTAAAACCCCAGGAAGTCCTGATTGCGCAACAGGAACAGACTCCGCCGGTCGAGACTGCTCCAATACTGTCTGAACCCGCACTTGCTGAAGTAAAGCCGCAGCTAACTCAAATCGAAATAGAACCCGTTGGGTTCACGAAGTCCGTAGCACAAGAAACAGCACTGAAAGAGCCGCCCATCAAAGCTCTTAAAGAACCCTCAGCGCACCCAACCGGCAAACTTAAAGACTTGTTTGCCGGCACCATGAGGCAAGTAAAAACGCTGGATGAAAAGCTGACCGGGCGAAGTAGTAATTCGACGCCAGCTCCCGAGCAGCCTGGTCAGCCAGACGAGCTTAACGTGGAACCTCAAGCCGTCACTGCAGAAACCAGCACCCATGACAGCCAATCCGAAGCTTTAGACCAACGTCAACCGATTAATGCAGCCAAGGAACAAGGCAGTGGTACAGCCAGAAAACTTAAGAATCTGTTTGTCAGGTCCAAGCGCGCCTCATCTGCTGCACCCGCCATGGTCGAAAAATCGACTCAAGCGACTCCGCCCGAAGCAACTCAACCGTCTGAGCAAGCTTCTGGCGATCAAGCCGCCCCGATGATCGCCGGCGCCAACAAAAAAATGCCAGTCCAACTCAAAAATCTGTTCAGAAAATTCAAGCGCAATTAAAGGTATGGCTTAGGCCTCTGCTTTATATTCGGCGTCCTATGATAGCCATGTGGAGACCAGATAAAGGATCGGGATAAATCCGAACAAGCGTAAAACCGCTGTTAACGCCCCATAGCGAGATCTGGGCCATTGGACGGCAATGGCTTTAATGCTCTCATCTGGAAATCATTTATGAAACGTCCCCACATCTTCGGGTTTGGCGTAATCGACGCCGACACTGATAACGAAGCTTGAAACTTCTTCGATATTCATCGTCGACATGATGACCTTGGACTGATGAACCATCACGGTGAAGCCGGAGGTTGGGTTAGGCGAGGTGGGAATATACAAGACATAGTAGTCGCCGACTCGATTGGTAACATAGGCCGGAACCCACATGCCGTCTTTCGGATATTCTACATAGACCACTTCCCGTACCTGAGACTCCTCGGTAGTCAGGAATAATCTCAACAGTTTGCGCGTGACCCGGTAAATACTGCCTATGAGAGGAACACGCTGAATAAACGCTTCCAGATAATACAGCAAGTGGGCTTTATCGTGTTTGAGCAGCCTGCCGAAATAGGCCAGCAAACCTACAGCGGACGCAAATAAAATAACTGTTATCAAGGGATTTTCATATTTACCATGCACGAGTAAAACAAAATCCTTCAAAAAACGTTCCACATATACAACAATTTGAACCACCAGCGCAATCGGGATAAAACCGATCACACCAATAAGTACATAATCCACTGTTGTCTTAAGTGTATTTTTCATAGCGCATCCTCTGTATTTTATATGGAAATTTTGATAAGCCTGGAATCGTCAAGCCTGGCCCGGCAAGGGCAAAAAGCAAATTCGCCGAGCGAAGCCTAATGTTCCGGGATACTGCTGTAATAGCGAACCCAGATTACACTGAATAGTAACCCCTCCTTTTATAACAGCGGCACCATCAGCAAGGCAACGGTATTGACCATCTTGATGATGATATTGACAGCAGGGCCGGCAGTATCCTTGTAGGGATCGCCCACGGTATCACCGGTAATGGCGGCTTTATGGGTATCGGAACCTTTGCCGCCATAATGACCTGCTTCAATATATTTCTTGGCGTTGTCCCAGGCGCCGCCGCCAATCGTCATGGAAATGGCAACAAACAGACCGGTGACGATCGTGCCTATCAACACCCCGCCGAGCGCGGCCTTGCCCAGCGTTAATCCGACAATTACCGGGATCGAAACCGGCAGTAAAGACGGCACAACCATTTTCTTGATGGCTGAAATCGTCAGCATATCAACGGCTTTTGAGTAATCCGGCTGGGCCGTGTAATCCATGATGCCGGGAATTTCCTTAAACTGCCGGCGCACTTCATTGACAATATCCCCCGCCGCCTTGCCTACCGCCTCCATCGCCAGGGCGCTGAATAAATAAGGAATCAGCGCTCCGAGCAGCAGACCGATAATCACCACATGATTGGACAAGTCATACAGTTGGCCGCCCACCTTGCTGGTGAAGTCTGAAAATAAAACCAGCGCGGCAAGCCCGGCCGAACCCATGGCATAGCCTTTGGTAACCGCTTTGGTAGTGTTGCCGACTGCGTCCAGAGGATCGGTTATTTTGCGGATGGCTTCCGGCATGTTGGCCATTTCGGCAATGCCGCCGGCGTTGTCGGTAATCGGGCCATAGGCATCCAGCGCAACAATGATGCCGGTGAGCGACAACATACCGGTCGACGCAATAGCAATGCCATAGAGCCCTGCCAGCTCATGACTAGCCCACATGCTCGCACAAATCAACATCACCGGCGCGGCTGTTGCTTTCATGGAAAGACTCAGGCCGGCAATAACGTTAGTGCCGTCACCGGTGGTGGAAGCCTTGGCGATTTGCTGCACCGGCCCATACTCGCTGGACGTGTAATATTCGGTAATGAGCATTAATGCCGCCATGAGCCCCAAGCCGATAACTGCCGAATAAAACAAGTGAATGGCGGGGATGACGCGTGCGCCTATCTGGATATCATCCCCGATCAACCAAAGCGTGACCGGATAAAAGGCCATCAATGCCAATACCGCAGCCACGCCGACACCCCGATACAAGGCCGACATGATTTTGCCGTTTTCGCCGACATTAACGCAGAAAATGCCGATGATCGAAGTCAGTATGGATATGCCGCCCAGCGCCAGCGGGTAAATGATGACATTTTCATTGTCTCCGCTAACCAGCAGGCTGGCCAACAGCATGGTGGCAATCAGCGATACCGAGTAAGACTCAAACAAATCCGCCGCCATGCCCGCACAGTCGCCAACATTATCGCCGACATTATCGGCGATAACGGCCGGGTTTCTTGGATCATCTTCGGGGATACCGGCCTCCACCTTACCGACAATATCCGCGCCGACATCTGCTCCTTTGGTAAAAATACCGCCGCCAAGCCGGGCAAAGATTGCAATCAAGGAAGCGCCAAAGGCAACGCCTATCATCGCGTGCAGGGGATCCGGGGTACCCAGCAACAGTAGCAAGCCGTAATAGCCTCCGGCGGCCAATAGCCCCAAGCCCACGACCAGCATCCCGGTAATGGAGCCGCCCCGGAAGGCAATCAGAAAGGCGTGGTTAGCGCCGGCATAGGCGGCTTGTGCGGTGCGGACATTGGCCCGCACCGAAATATGCATGCCCATAAAACCGGCAAGACCCGAAAACAGGGCGCCTATGGCAAAGCCGCCGGCGGTTTCCCAATTTAATAAAAAGCCAATCAATATCAGCAGCAATACCCCGACAATGGCGATAACTTGATATTGTCTGGCCAGATAAGCCTGCGCTCCCTGCTGGATGGCCAGGGCAATTGCCTGCATTTTCTCATTGCCTACAGGCTGCTGGTAAATCCATTTACTCGACACAAAACTATAGATGAGGGCGATGATGGCGGTGCTCAGCGCAAAAACAATGCACCATTGCGCCAGCGTCAGGTCATATGGAAAATTATTGAACATGGTCGTTCCCGGTTAATGTATCGAAAAAGGTGCCCACCTCATCAGAATGGTCTTCAGATCTTTTGAGGCTTTTCCACCAGCCAGCCAAAGATGAACTGTGGCGCATAACGGCTAATTACATTTTAAGTGGAAGCGGGTAAAATACCAGCAAGTGGATTGACGCAAAAAGACAAAACCAGTAGTTTATCCATCCTTTTTTGAAAATAAAACCAAGTGTTTTGGTCTTGCATTTTAAAAAACGAATATAATCACCTTCAATGAAAGCCACATCAAGTTTATCGAGGATATTAGCGTGGAGCTAAACGGCGCACAAATCGTAGTTCAGAGCCTTAAAGACGAAGGCGTTGAATATATTTTTGGTTATCCTGGCGGAGCGGTATTGCATCTATATGATGCCATTTTCCAGCAGGATGATATCAAACACATCCTGGTGCGCCACGAGCAGGGAGCCACGCACGCAGCCGACGGCTACGCTCGCGCTACCGGTAAACCGGGCGTGGTCTTGGTTACCTCTGGGCCAGGTGCCACCAACGCAGTCACTGGCATTGCAACTGCTCATCTGGATTCGATTCCGATGGTGGTTATTTCCGGGCAGGTATCCTTGCCGGTGATCGGCAGTGATGCCTTCCAGGAGGTCGACATGGTCGGCATTACGCGTCCCTGCGTAAAACACAACTTTCTGGTCAAAGACGTCACCCAGCTGGCGGAAACCATTAAAAAGGCCTTCCATTTGGCCACAACCGGGCGGCCTGGACCTGTCGTTGTCGACATTCCTAAAGACATCACCGACCCACGCATCAAGGTGCCCTACAAATACCCTAAAAAAGTGAACATGCGCTCTTATAATCCGGCAGTCACCGGACATAAAGGCCAGATCAAGAAAGCGGTAGATTTATTGCTGAATGCGCAAAAACCGATCATTTATTCCGGTGGCGGGGTAGTGCTCAGTGAAGCCAGCAAAGAGCTGACCGAGCTGACCCGCCTGCTGGGCTACCCGATCACTAACACCCTGATGGGTCTTGGGGCTTATCCGGCGACTGACAATCAGTTTATCGGCATGCTGGGTATGCATGGAACATATGAGGCGAACATGGCGATGCATGAAAGCGATGTCATTCTCGCTGTCGGCGCGCGTTTTGATGACCGGGTGACCGGCAAGCTCGATGAGTTTTGCCCGTATGCCAAAATCATTCATATTGATATTGACCCAGCCTCCATTTCCAAGACCGTTAAAGTGGATATTCCGATTGTCGGCGATGTCAAGACAGTATTGGAA
Source organism: uncultured Gammaproteobacteria bacterium (assembly GCA_963848675.1). Classification (GTDB taxonomy): domain Bacteria; phylum Pseudomonadota; class Gammaproteobacteria; order Methylococcales; family Methylomonadaceae; genus CAWKEY01. The sequence continues at coordinate 2,435 of CAWKEY010000005.1, read as the reverse complement.
CAAATGCTTGAAGTCATCAAGGAACATAAACAGAAGCCGCACAAGAAAGCCCTGGAGGCCTGGTGGCAACAAATCGACCAATGGCGAGCGCTCAACTGTCTTGAGTATGACCGTGAAAGCCGCCTGATCAAGCCACAATACGTCATCGAACAATTGTACGAAGTCACCAAAGGCGATGCCTATATTACCTCCGATGTCGGCCAGCATCAGATGTACGCGGCGCAATATTATCATTTTGACAAGCCGCGCCGTTGGATTAACTCCGGGGGACTCGGCACCATGGGCTTTGGCTTGCCGGCCGCAATTGGCGTTAAACTGGCTCATCCAGACGCCGATGTCGCCTGCGTGACCGGCGAAGCGAGTATCCAGATGTGTATTCAGGAATTATCAACCGCCTTGCAATACAACACGCCGGTGAAAATTATCAACCTGAATAACCGCTACATGGGCATGGTTCGGCAATGGCAGGAATTTTCCTACGAAAGTCGTTATTCCCATTCCTATATGGATACCATACCCGATTTTGTCAAACTGGCTGAGGCCTATGGTCATGTCGGCATGTTGATCGAAAATCCCGAAGATGTCAGACCCGCTTTGGAAGAAGCCTTTGCCATGAAAGACCGTACCGTGTTTTTGGATTTTAAGACCGACAGAACAGAAAACGTTTATCCGATGATTGAAGCCGGCAAAGCGCACCATGACATGAAATTACGTGTTGCACCAGGCACGTCGACCGACAGGGAGTTGGCATAATGCGACATATTATTTCAATTTTGATTGAAAATGAATCCGGTGCTTTGTCCCGTGTGGCCGGATTGTTTTCTGCGCGCGGCTACAATATTGAGTCACTAACCGTGGCGCCTACAGAGGATGCCAGCCTATCGCGAATGACGCTGGTTACGCGCGGCAGCGATGATATTATCGAGCAAATTACCAAACAGCTGAACAAGTTGATTGATGTGGTTAAGCTGATCGATTTGGCCGACGCCGTCCATATTGAGCGCGAACTGATGATGGTTAAGGTGAAAACCACGGAGACAACGCGCGAAGAAATCAGCCGCATGACCGATATTTTTCGCGGCCACATTATTGATGTCACACCGACCAGTTATGTCGTTGAAATGACCGGTCCTTCAGACAAACTGGATGCCTTTATTGCTGCGGTTGATGCAGACCATATTATTGAAGTCGTTCGCTCTGGCCGACAGGCATTTCCAGAGGCGAAAAAGGGCTGCATTTATAATTCGCCCCCCCCTGCAAAACCACTTACTCATTTTAAAAACAGCAAAAAATAGGAAAACTCATGCAAGTTTATTACGACAAAGATGCCGATCTTTCAATCATAAAAAGCAAAAAAGTAGCCATCATCGGTTACGGTTCACAAGGCCATGCCCATGCTAACAACTTAAAAGATTCTGGCGTTGAAGTTGTCGTCGGCTTGCGTGCAGGATCGCCTTCTGTTGCCAAAGCGCAAGCGTCCGGCTTGACAGTTAAAGACGTACCGGAAGCCGTCGCCGGCGCCGATGTGGTCATGATTCTGACCCCTGATGAATTTCAGTCACAGCTTTACAAGAAGGAAATTGAGCCGAACCTCAAAAAAGGCGCTGCCCTGGCTTTCGCACATGGTTTTGCCATTTTGTACAACCAGATCGTGCCGCGTGCCGATCTGGATGTCATCATGATCGCGCCCAAAGCGCCTGGCCACACTGTGCGCTCTGAATTTGTCCGCGGCGGCGGTATTCCTGACCTGATCGCTATCCATCAGGATGCTTCCGGCCAGGCGAAAGAGCTGTGCCTGTCTTATGCATCGGCCATTGGCGGCGGTCGCTCCGGCATCATCGAAACCACTTTCCGCGATGAAACCGAAACTGATTTGTTCGGTGAGCAGGCCGTATTATGCGGCGGCGCGGTTGAACTGGTTAAAGCCGGTTTTGAAACCCTGGTTGAAGCCGGTTATGCACCGGAAATGGCCTACTTTGAATGTTTGCACGAATTGAAACTGATCGTTGATTTGATGTATGAAGGCGGCATTGCCAACATGAACTACTCCATTTCCAACAATGCAGAGTATGGCGAGTATGTAACAGGCCCGAAAGTCATCAACGAAGAAAGCCGCTGGGCGATGCGAGAAGCCTTGAAAAACATTCAGAAACGGCGAATACGCCAAGAAATTCATCCTGGAAGGCCTGACCGGCTACCCTGAAATGACCGCCAGACGCCGTCTAAATGCAGAACATCCGATCGAACATGTCGGTGAAAAACTGCGGGGCATGATGCCTTGGATCAAAGCCAATCAAAATCGTCGATAAAACCAAAAACTAAACCTTAGTTTTAGGCATTAAAAAAGCCCGTCTTTATGATGGGCTTTTTTTTGCTTCGCCAAAATTACAAAACCAGCTCTCCCACTTGCATATTCCACCCCAAATAAGCCACCT
>CAWKEY010000004.1:0-9214 GCA_963848675.1 uncultured Gammaproteobacteria bacterium | reverse complement strand
TTTCGGAACTCATTTGCTGGAAGCAGGTGTCGATCTGGTCACACTCCAGAAATTGCTCGGCCATAATCATCTGTCCACCACCAGTCGCTATCTGCATCTCGTATCCGCCCAATGGCGGCCTCCCGCCACCACGAATCCCCTTGATCTGCTTGCGGCCTTGCCCAAGCCGCATTAAGCCAGGCACAGGGCACGCGATATGTCCGCCACCCTGGCGGAGTTGTTCCAAACTTTCGGGGCCGAGTATCTCGATGCCCACGGCTTGACCGCGCCGCAAGCCAAGGTGTTCAGAGCGGTGCTCGACTGCCGGACCGCGGCCTTGGGCGGCCATTGTCTGGAGTGCGATGCATGCGGCCATCGCGACTATGTCTATCACTCCTGTCGCAATCGTCACTGCCCCAACTGCCAGACCCGTGCCAAGGAGGAGTGGTCCCGGCGGCGCATGACCGAACTGCTGCCGGTTCCCTATGCCCATCTGGTTTTCACCCTGCCGCATGACCTCAATCCGCTGGCAGCGGTCCACGACCGTTGGGTGTACGACACCCTTATGGCGTGCGTGTCGGCAACCCTCTCGGAGTTTGCCCGCAATCCGCGCTGGCTGGGCGCAGAACCGGCATTCACCCTGGTCTTGCATACCTGGACCCAGGATTTGCGCCGCCATCTCCATGTCCATGTGCTCATCGCCTGCGGCGGACTCGATGCGGAGGGCAACTGGGTTGAGCCGAAACGCAACCCGCGTTTTCTGTTTCCGATTCATGGGTTGTCACGGGTCTTCCGGGCCAAGTTCCTGGATGCCCTGGATGCTGCTCGTCAAGCCGGTAAGCTAACGCTCGACCCGGCGGACACACCCGAGGCTTGGGCCGACCGGCGCCGACGCCTGCTACGCTACGACTGGGTGGTCTATGCCAAGGCGCCGCTTGGCGGTCCCGCCGAGGTGCTCAACTATCTGTCCCGCTATACCCATCGCACTGCCATTTCCAACGAGCGCATCGTCGGGATCCGGAATGGCGATGTGCTGGTGCGCGTGCGCGCCGATGACTCTGGGGGGAAACGGGTGATCCGGATTCCCGGAGCCGTGTTCATCGGCCGTTTCTTGCAGCATGTATTGCCGCCGGGCTTCAAGCGGATTCGCCACTATGGGTTGTTGTCTCCGGCTCACAAACGCGAACGTCTGGGCCAGGCCCGGCAGGCGCTTCAAGTCCCCGCGCCTTCGCCATTGGCGCTCGAAGCTGCGGAAGCGTTCATGCAGCGGGTAGCGCAACAGGATATCTCGCGGTGTCCTTGCTGTAAGCATGGCACGATGCGGATCGTAGCGGAGCTGCCGCCGGACCGCTCCGTCGTAGTACGTCCACATCCCGCGCTGTTGCCGCGCCCCACCTGCCGGAGTCCGCCGTAATGGCGACGAGGTCTTGCGCATTTTCAAAAAAATGGTGTCTGCTCGCCAGGGATACGCTCGGCCTGAACCGTGCCAAGCCGGTTGCAAAGACTCGCCTTCGACAGATCAAGTCAGCGGTTGGCCCGCTTTCGGACTTTTATTCACTTCAGTATGCCAACAATGTCAGGCTACCACTGACTGTAAACCCGCTCCAGACCCTGACACTACCCAGGAACCAGCGTATTAATCCCCAACCCGTAGCTCATTGAAGGCGGTTTAGTCCAACAAGGTTTATCTGTCGCGATTTAGTTCATCGCTTCGATCCGATTTGGGGGGCGCGACAGATAAACGCTATTCGTTATGCAGAGCTCTGCATAACGGCCAATTGCTGCCAGTCACGACTGGCCGCTTTATGGCGATGAATATGACAGAATAAAGTTCGGCAATTGCCACTAAGAGACGGTCATATCATTTTATCTAATGTTGTGATATTTTGAAGCTGCTGTAAGTCGCATAATACCTATAATGCTGTTTGAACATTAGACATAAGGGTTCAAATTGTCTGATGTTCTTCAAAACGAAGATTCACGCCTAATATATGCAACATGCAACGCCCTGTTTTCGTTTTGGCTCAAAAAACCGTCGCAAAACTTACCATTTACGCGACAGATGGCGATAAAATAGGGAGATGAGACCGTATGCAGTGTGGTGGATTTTGGTTAAAAAGTAGGTTAAATTAAAATCTCAGAGGTTGTGGTGTCTAAATATAACAGCCTAATATAAACCCTATCCACCATTACCCAATTTAAAATAAAGTAAAACGTATGAAACTAGAAAACGCCTTTAACAGACTGGATGAGTTATTCAAAGAATGGTTTAAAATCGATCATACCAAAGAGCCAGAATACTATTCTCGACGGAATAGAATCGAAGAAAAAATGGATATTCTTCATGATGCAAATATCATTGATACAAAATGTAGTGCCTTGTTAACCCATATATCCATTATGTTTATTGTCTTAGGTATTTTCATTAGCAATGAAAATACCTACGGGGATTTTTTTTCTATTACTAGTTATCGAATTTATTGCCTATGTGCTAGCGGCAATGTTACTTTTAAGATGCATAGATTTACTGGGACCTCCCTTCAAACAATTGCCAGAAACAGACGAAGGAATAAAGCAAGCGGTCTTATTCGAAATTACCATGCGGCGTGAAATTTATGTCAGAGTATTAAGGATAGTTTATGTACTGACAGCCATATTGATCCCTATTATTGTAATGAGGTATTTTCTGTAATAGGCTGATTGAAACTTTATTTGTCCTAAAACGTTACTTTTCATACCGTTGAACTTCAAACAACTTAAAGTTTTTAAGGCTATAATTCAAATTAAAAGGCATTAGAAAAGCTGCATAAACTAGCGGCTTAAGTAATAATATGAATGCCGCAAAAATGTATTAACATTAGACATTTCGGTACGGACTGTCTAATGTTTTGATCGACCGTACATTTGAAGTTATCTTGCTTTAAAATTAATTTTACTGTCGGCAATAGATCGATAGTGCTACTTTGCCAATGACCGGTATCGGGAAGCTTAAATCCATATCCGAATGTCTCAAAGGGGTCGCTATGTTAAGCTTAAGATAGCGACCCATTGCAGACGGCCAAAATTGTTTTAAAACAAGCTAATGTTTAAATGTACGGTCGCTCAAAACATTAGACATAACATATCGAAATGTCTATTAAGAACAATTTAATACATCATGCAACTTACGAAAACCAATAGCGATAGATGTCTCTTATTTCCCGCTCGGCTTCCTACCAGTCATCCATGTCATGACCCGATTCAAAACCTCTTTTTTCGGCTCTATAATAAGCATTTGCTGCAACCATCTCTTGAAATTCGTTTATTAAGTCCGGTCGGGGTCGCCACAGTAGTCAACTAGTGATTCATGAGTCATATCTCCCCCTTTGAAGATAAAGTGTGAAGATAAAATCTTCAAGTTTCATTCTCTAATAGCACTTATTCCGACAATTGACGCCGAATATCGTCTGTCGATGAGAGCCTTTAATTTAAGCTCTCGATAACTTGACAGCGTGCCAATTAGATGTTCTGCTTTAAGAGGACATCAGCACTCGCCGTCTCGACAATCAGCCAAGTTATCCTTTATTAATTTGATAGTAGTCTCCACGGCCGGCAGCAAATCATCCTTACATAAATCCAGAGCTTGCACGATTCCAATTTGTATAATTGGAAGCAATTCCTCTGGAAGAATTTCAATTCCGTAAGGGTTCAGGAAGTCTGGAGCAATCTTGGCCAAATATTTGGCGACTTCGTCCTGGGCCTTGCGGTCACCATTCCTCAAGATGGTTCCGTAGTTAATCGTCAATCTCCGAAACTTCGCCTCCTCTTTGATAATGGCGAAAATGGCTTTCTTTTCCGAAAGTCCAAACGCCCCCGCGAAGCCGTCGGTATAGGCTTTTGCAAGCAATTTAGGGAAGCCGTCGTCGCGCGCTATGGCAGACGCTATCATTTTGGTTCCGATAAAACGATCGTACTTCTTCCGAATCAGCAGGTCCGCCGCGTACTCCACGAGCGTATGGGATACTTCCATGAGCTCATCATCGAGTTCATCGGAAATGGGTATCCCATTTTGCACTAGCAAAGACTTGATCAAGGGATTGAGAATTTTGGCCTTCGCGATGACATATCCATCCTCGGAATTATGTGCGGTAAAATCGGCCCCATTCACGTTGTTATGGGTAACAAAACCGAACGCGACCGCCTTTTCACGCCGCGTCTTTGCCAATTTCAGTAAAGCCGCGGGGAGTCGCTATTTTTGCGAAAGCTTTTATGGGCATCCCTGCCCAACAAGCGGCAAAAATTACGCGACCGCTAATGCCTTCGGCGGCCCCAGCCGTCCTGCTTCACTCGTTGCATACCCAACAAGGGGTATGCAACATAGTTTTCGCAATGACTCGACGCGATTTCGTAAAGCCTGCATTTTCACTACGCAAAAAACGCTCCGTGAAAACACATGCCCTATCGCTTCTGGGGACTACTCGACTCCGTGCGACAAGTTAAGCTTGTCATTTTCTTGCAAGGTGAAAGTCCTTGCCTGGAATTCAAAGGAATGAATTCATAAGGCCTAACCAGCCACCAGTATCGAGTGTTGCGTCTCCGGCGGAACGTTGTTAACGGTTACGACTGTGGCAAACGTGAACAAAGGTCAGACGAAGCGTACACAGAGAACTATGTAGGTCACAGGGGATATGCACATCCCTGAAGCTGTTTTAGCATCGTTAGTAGTCTCAAAGCAAATGGCGACGTTATGGGGTTGACGGAAGCCAATACAAAAGAATCGGTTTGGTGAGATTCTGGAGGATTTGCCGGTGTTATAAGGCGTGACATGTATAGAGAGAAAATGATGAGAACTTGTGAGACCCATTCCGTTCCTGGGAATAAAATAAGGTATGCGGACATTAGCCACAAAGAGGAAACTCGGAAACAGAAGTAACCGAAACCTAAGTTTTGTTGTCATCAGGTAAGCCTGCCCAACCAAAAGAAGGATGGCTGAAGAGGGAGTGGGAGTCAGATTCGCTCATACTACTCGGAGCGTGGGAAAGCCACGTACAGGGGGAAGGGGCGGACAAAACTGCGTAGCCTGCAAAGGACACTTTTACCGGGCATGAAGGACTGGACACATGAAGCAAACCTCCCTGCAGGGGATAGCAAACAAAGCGGCACAAGATAAAGCTTACCGGTTTCGGAACCTGTTTGGCGTGCTGACGGCTGGGTTCTTGTTTTGGTGTTGGGATTTTATCAACCGAAGAGCAAGTGCCGGTGTAGATCGAATCGACGCAATAGCGTATGAGGACAATCTGCTCGGCAATATTCAACAGCTGGCGCAACAAGTCAAAGAGGGTGCGTATCGGGCAAAGCTGGTTCTTAGAAAATATATTCCGAAAGCGGGCGGCAAGTTGCGCCCATTAGGGATACCGGCCATTGCGGACAAGCTACTGCAACTTGCAGTAGCGAAGATATTGGAAGCCATCTATGAGCAAGACTTTTTGTCCTGTAGTTATGGATACCGACCTAGAATAAGCGCTCATAAAGCCGTTAAAGACTTAACGAGCGAACTGAAATCAGGCAAGTATCATGTCGTGGTCGAAGCTGATATTAAAGGCTTCTTCAACGCCATCATTCATGACTTGTTAATAGACATGCTAATGAAGCGAATAGATGACAGTCCCTTCTTAAACCTTATCCGCAAATGGTTGAAAGCAGGCATATTGGAAACAGATGGTCAAGTGTTGCATCCCTTGATGGGAGTTCCACAAGGGGGAAGTGCTACGCCATAGACACAAAAGAGAACTTTGAGTTTGAGCGGCAAATTTCATTCTGCCGATCAAATTCATTGATTGACATGAGACGTAAAAGGTAATAAATATATGTCTCATGACGCGATCCTCAAACACCGACAAAACTCACCGGCTGAATGCCGCATTCGACTTGCTGGCGAAGGGTTATACCTTAGCCGAAGCAGCCGAAATATTGGCCCAACAGTTTGGCTTGTCTCGCAGACAAGCTTACCGATACCTTCAGGGTGCTCAGGAAATCGATGCGCCAGTCTTGGTCGCTTCACCCGCTATCCCAATCACGATCAAAATACCCGCAGATGTTGTGAGCCGGCTTCGGTCGTATGCACAAACCAGCGGTATGACGATAGGCGAGATAGTGGCACAGGCCATCGTCAGTTTTCTCGACAAGCTGCACCGCCATGGCTAATCGCCCCTGGCGAAGTCATGATATTGAGTTGGAATATGCTTTTGATCGTCTGCAAGCCACCAAGCTGGAGCAAGCATTTGCCATTCTGGTTCCTAACCGGGAACGCCGTATTGATGAATCCACAGGACTAAAAGGAGAAAGCCATGAAAATAGCCGCCATCTACGCCCGTGTTTCTTCGGATCAACAGAAGGAGGAGAAGACCATAGCCAGTCAGACGGCGGCGCTGATAGAGTTTGCCCGCCAAGAAAATTACCAGGTACCGGATGAATGGGTTTTCGAAGATGAAGGTTATAGTGGAGCCAATTTAATCAGGCCAGGGCTTGAGCGAATCCGGGATTTAGCCGCAGAAGGTCAAATTCAATCGGTTCTGGCGCTATCCCCAGATCGATTGAGCCGCAAATACGCTTACCAGGTTTTGCTGACTGAAGAACTGGCTCGGCATGGTGTCGAGATGGTGTTCATCAAAGCGCCGCACTCAGGCACCCCGGAAGATCAATTGCTGATACAGTTTCAGGGTATGATTGCCGAATACGAGCGGGCGCAAATTCTGGAACGCTCACGGCGCGGTAAGCGGCATCGGGCAAAACAAGGTGAAGTCAGCGTATTGAGTGGCGCGCCCTATGGTTATCGATATATCCGCAAAACCGATGAATCGGCAGCCTACTATGAAATTATCGAAAGCGAAGCGGATGTCGTGCGCAAAATCTTCAATCTGTATGCGGTGGAAGGACTGAGTATTGGCGCGATTACTCGCCAGTTGACCGAGTTAGGCGTGCCCACCCGGAAACAAAAGCCCCGCTGGGAGCGTTCCGTGATCTGGGCGATCCTGCGTAATCCGGCCTATCAAGGCCGTGCCTGTTTTGGCAAAACCGCTATAACGGCACGTCAACGCATTACCCGACCACTGCGGTTGCGCGGCGGCATATCATCACGTAATAGTGCTAACCATGAACGACCACATAGCGAATGGATAGAAATTCCGGTACCCGCTTTGGTGAGTGAGGAAACCTTCGCCTTGTCACAGGAAAAACTGACCTATAACAAACAGCATGGGCCACGACGTACCATTGAACCCAGTATTCTCCAGGGTCTGGTGCATTGTCGCCAGTGTAGCTACGCCCTCTATCGAAATTCGTCACGGACATCGGCACGTAAAATCTACTACTACCGTTGTACAGGTTCTGACGCTTATCGTCATGGAGGAAAAGCCCTCTGTGATGAAAAACCCATTCGCCAGGATTTACTAGATCAACTGGTTTGGAACGAAATTCTGCACCTACTGGAGAGTCCGACACTGATTCAAAACGAGTTGAATCGCCGACTGGAAGCCGCCCGAGATTCCAGCCCAACCAAACGCCGACTGGAAACGCTGAACCGCGATATAATTCGCGTACGCAAAAGTATGGAGAGATTACTCACAGCCTATCAGGAAGAGTTGCTCTCGATTGATGAACTTCGTATCAGAATGCCGCCATTACGACAACGAGAACAAGCTATGCAGGCAGAGCTCCAGGCAATTACACACCAAACGGCAGATCGGGCGGCTTATTTACGCTTAGCCGAAACCCTCACTGCATTTCTGGAGCGCTTGCGCTCAAATGCCGATACCCTCGACATTGGTCAGCGCCAAAAGATCATGAGGCTGCTGGTCAAAGAGGTCATTGTGGGAAAAGATTTGATTACGATCAAGCATTCGATTCCGGTACAGGCTACGCCGGCAGTCGGCAATCCGAAAACATCTAAATCGCCTACCCAGCAAGATACGGCACAGAACGATAAAAGTTCTCTTTTGTGTAAGGGGAGTGACACTTCCCCCTTGTGGAGTTCCCATCAAGGGATGCATCACCTGACCATCTGTTTCCAATATGCCCGCTTTCAACCATTTACGAATAAGTTTTAAGAAGGGACTGTCATCTATTCGCCTCGCTAACATGTCCATTAACAAGTCATGATTGATGGCGTTGAAGAAGCCTTTAATATCAGCTTCGACCACGACATGATACTTGCCTCGATTTCAGTTCGCCCGTTAAGTCTTTAACGGCTTTATGTAGCGCTTATTCGAGGTGCGGTATCCATAACTGCAGGCAAAAAGTCTTGCTCGTAGATGGCTTCCAATACCTTCGCTACTGCAATTTGCAGTAGCTTATCCGCAATAGCCGGTATTCCTAATGGGCGCAACTTACCGCCCGCTTTCGGAATATATTTTCTAAGAACCAACTTTGCCCGATACGTCACCCTCTTTCACTTGTTCGCGCCAGCTTTGAATATTACCGATCAGATTGTCCTCATACGCCCTTGCGTCGATTCGATCCACACCCGCACTTGCCCTTCGGTTGATAAAATCCCAACACCAAAACAAGAATCCAGCCGTCAGCACGCCAAACAGGTTCCGAAACCGGTAAGTTTTATCTTGTGCCGCTTTGTTTGCTATCCCCTGCAGGGAGGTTTGCTTCATAAGTCCAGTCCTTCATGCCCGGTAAAAGTGTCCTTTGCAGGCTACGCCGTTTTGTCCGCCCCTTCCCCTTGTACGTGGCTTTCCCACGCTCCGAGTAGTATGAGCGAATCTGACTCCCACCCCTCTTCAGCCATCCTTCTTTCGGTTGGGTAGGCTTACCTGGTACAACAAAACTTAGGTTTCGGTTACTTCTGTTTCCGAGTTTCCTCTTTGTGGCTAATGTCCGCATACCTTATTTTATTCCCAGGAACGGAATGGGTCTCACAAGTTCTCATCATTTTCTCTCTATACATGTCACGCCTTATAACACCGGCAAATCCTCCAGAATCTCACCAAACCGATTCTTTTGTATTGGCTTCCGTCAACCCCATAACGTCGCCATTTGCTTTGAGACTACTAACGATGCTAAAACAGCTTCAGGGATGTGCATATCCCCTGTGACCTACATAGTTCTCTGTGTACGCTTCGCCTGACCTTTGTTCACGTTTGCCACAGTCGTAACCATTAACAACGTTCCGCCGGAGACGCAACACTCGATACTGGTGGCTGGTTAGGCCTTATGAATTCATTCCTTTGAATTCCAGGCAAGGACTTTC
>CAWKEY010000003.1:0-16851 GCA_963848675.1 uncultured Gammaproteobacteria bacterium | reverse complement strand
CCGGACCCCGTTACTACTTCGGTGAGGTCAGGATGCAGCAGGATTTTCTCGACAAGGACCTGGTCCAGGATTTTATCACGATAGAGAAGGGAAAGCCCTTTCTGAACGAAGATCTGCTGCGATTTCAACAGGGTCTCATGGCATCGGCTTACGCTTCTACGGTAAAGATCGACCCCCTATTCGAAGAAGCCGTGGACAATCACGTCCCATTGGACGTTTCCATGATGCCAAACAAGCGCCATCGTATCTCGATCGGTGCCGGTTACGATACTGACCGGGGACCGCGGATCTCGGGGCGGTGGACGAATCGCCGCCTGAACCGAAATGGTCATCACTCGGAGGTCATTCTCAAACTTGGAACCACCCAGCGGGAACTCAGAGGCTCCTATTTCATCCCCGTGGTCAATACGCTAACGGATCGGTTTGCCGCCTCGGCGGGATACGAGTACGAAGAGTTGGACTCGACAGAACGCGAAACAACCGATGCAGAGTTAGGCTTTGTCCGGCGCAATCTCGACGACACGTATCTGGCCAAGCTGTTTCTGCAGTTCTTGCACGAGACTTACCGGGCCGGTATCCAGCCAGAGACAACGACCAACCTGCTACCCATCGGGGGTACTTTGCGTTTTTCACAGATAGAGCAATCACTGTTCCCCCAGCGCGGACATAACCTGTTCGGGGATTTGCGTGGTGCCACCTCCGCGATCCTGTCTGACACCAGTTTCCTGCGCTTGCTGCTGCGGGGGGAGTATTTCCATCCCTTGGGCAGCAAGGGTCGACTCAATCTTCGCACCGAGTTGGGCACCAGTTGGGTCGAGGATTTTCTCTTGTATCCGGTTTCCCTGCGCTTTTTCGCCGGTGGTGCAAACAGTGTTCGTGGCTTCGGTTACAAGGAACTGGGACCCACGGACCCTGCTGGAAACGTGATCGGGGGCGAACACCTGATCACTGCCAGTGTCGAATACGACTATCGGTTCCTGGACAAGTGGGCAGCGGCGGTCTTTGTCGATGCGGGCAATGCCTTCTCCGACGAATTCGAAAAATTACGTGTCGGCAGCGGCGTCGGTCTCAGATGGCTCGCCCCATTTGGAAGCCTGAAGGTCGATGTGGCCTTGCCGGTTGATGAGCCATTAATGCTGGACAATGTGCAGGTCTATATCGGCTTCGGAGCAGTGTTATGAAAAAGCGCCTGTATTGGGTTTTCGGCACGCTGCTCGGTCTCGTATTGGTGCTCATCACCACGGTCATCGTGTTACTGGGGACCGAAACCGGCCTGAGCTGGGCACTCCGACAGACGGCGCGGGTCGCCCCGGAGCTATTGGAAATCGGCGCGCTTGAAGGCCATCTCCTCGATCGTCTGCAGGTGCAGAAGATGCAGCTGAATCTGCCCACGATGCGGCTGCGTGTGGACGATCTTGTGCTTGACTGGCAGCCGAGCGCGCTGCTCCAGCGCGAATTTCATCTCTCACTGCTAACGATCGATGCCGTGACCATCGAGGCGGTTGGCCTTGCCCAGGAGCCCCCCGAAACGGCGCAGGAGAAACCGCCTTATCCGATCGCGCTGCCGGATGTGAAACTTCCGCTGACCGTCATCATCGATGCGGTTCAGATCAATGGTGTGGCGATAGTGACCGATGCGAACACCGCGCCGATGCGCATCGATACCATCGCCCTGCAGGCGCGATGGGACGACAAAGGCATAGCAATCCAGCAGTTTGACGTGGCCATGCCAGCGTTGCAATTCGCGGCCGATGGTCGAATAAACCCGGTCGGGGATTTTCCCCTGGAGATCCATACGCTGTTGAGCCTGTCGCACGCGTCGCTGCCCAATGGACAGTTACAAGGGACGATAGCAGGCGACAAAAGGCAAATCGACATCACCCAGCGCTTTGACGGTGATGCCCAACTAGACCTTGGTGCTGCGATCACTCAGCCACTGGAGAATCTCGCCTGGGACGGTACGCTGGTTGTCAAGGACATCCCCGGACGCCTGATCAGCCCGGCGCTTGCCGCACACATCAAAGGCAAGATCAATACACGCGGTGATCTAAAAGGGGCGCAGCTCGATGGGCATCTCCTCGCCAACAGCCCGACTGATCCGACGATCGATTTGAAATCCGAATTCGCCATTGCGGCGGATTTTGAACAGTCTTCGATTCTGATCAGCAAACTGCAAGCCAATCACCAAACGCAGCCCATGCAGTTGTCGATGTCCGGAAACGCCTCGCTTGCGGATAACCGCTTCGATCTGAAAGGGGACTGGCAGGATATCCAATGGCCGCTGACGGGGGAGCCCATCGCCGGCAGCGCTAAGGGGGAGTTTTCTGCCAATGGCGCCATGGACGATTACCAGTTCAAGCTCGCCACCGACCTGTCGGGAAAGGATATTCCGCAGGGACAATGGACGATCCAGGGCACGGGGAACGAGCAAAGCCTCGCGCACGTCGAAGTCGTCGGACAGACGCTCGATGGCGTGCTCAAGACCATCGGCAAGCTCTCATGGCTCCCTGCGCTAGACTATGATTTCACCACGACGGCACAACAACTCAATCCCGGGGCACAGTATCCCGACTGGCAAGGCGCGATCGATATGAACGCCAGCATCAGCGGCGCGCTGAGTGAGGCCGGTCCCACCGCCAAGGTGGCGCTCAACGCCCTGACAGGCGAGCTGCGGGGACTGCCGATACGAGGCAATGGCGTGGTCAATGTCCATCCCGAAGAGATCAAAGTCGAGGGCTTGATCATCGGTTCCGGCGATTCAGAGATCCGTGCTGACGGCAAGCTGGGAGAGAATTCCAAATTGGATTGGGCGATCGATGTTCCCGATGCCTCCGACCTGATGCCGGAGGCTTCTGGGCGCCTCGTTGGTCGAGGCACGCTGCAGGGGCCACAGACACAGCCCCGGATCAGCGCCCAACTTGAAGCTAAATCCTTGCATGCACTGCAATTTGCACTCGATCAGTTAGCGGCGGATCTGGATGTTGATCTCTCGAGCCAGAGAACATCAAACATTGACCTGGCCGGACAGGGGCTGATGGTGGGGACTCAGCAGATCAGTCAACTTTCCGTCACGGCTACCGGCACCCTCGATGCGCACGAAATGGAAACATCGGTTGCACACGAACAGGGTCAGGTCAAGCTCGCGCTGCAAGGTGGGCTCAAGGGCGAGCTCTGGATGGGTTTGCTGCAGCGCCTTTCGCTGCAATCCGACGCGTTTGGAAATTGGGATCTGGAGCGTGCGACTGCACTGATGGCCAGCGCGACCAAGGCCTCGGCCGCCCCGCTGTGCATGAGACGTGAAGGTGCGCGGCTCTGCGCGCAGGGCAAATGGGATAAACGTGACGCGCAGCGACAGCGCGCCAGCGGCAGCTTTGAAATCGCGGCGTTTCCGCTAGGCTGGCTCCAGCCCTTGGTGCCGGCGGAGATTCAAAACCTCGATGGTGAGCTCTCGGCAAACGGCAATGGGGAACTGGGGAAAACCCTGCAAGCCCATGCCGATGTCAATATCACCCCGGGAAAGATTGTCTATCTGCTCCCCGAGACCGGCGAAGTGAGCTTACCGCACGACGGCGCGAGAATCGTCGCCGATGTGCGGGGAAACGCTGCCAAGGGGGAGGTCAAGCTGGGACTGGCTGAAAACAAGATAACCGCCAGCGTCAACTCCCCCGATGTGCTCGCCGTCGAAGATCCACGACAAGCAACGATCGGCGCAAACATCGCACTCGATGGACCGAAGCTCGATTTCCTCACCGCGATGGTCCCTCAACTTTCAGCACTCGATGGAAGCATTCGATTGGACTTCGATGTGCAGGGGACGATCGGGCGACCAAGACTAAATGGCGAGGGGAAAATCAACATCGCACGGCTGGACGCGCCGGAGTTTGGTGTCGCGCTGAACGATTCTTCGATCGACATCGCTGGCAGGGGAGAAACCGTGGACATCGATGGGTTGTTGGCATCCACAGAGGGCAACATAGCCATCAAGGGAAACAGTCAGTTAGACGCCCAATCCGGCTGGCCAACGAAAGTTGAGATCAAGGGGGATAATTTTCTTGCGGTGAACCTGCCGGAAGCGCGCATCTTAGTCAGTCCGGATCTGGTCATCGAGAAGACACCACAGGCATTGCGCCTGGCTGGAAACACCACCGTGCCAAAGGCCGATATTTTCCTCAAGACCCTGCCACCGAGTGCCAGGTCGGCCCACGAGGATGTGGTGGTTCTCCAGGACGCCGATACTGAAAAGGCAGCGCAACCCATGCCGTTGGAAATGGATGTCACCTTGACCTTGGGGAAAGAGATCCATTTTGTGGGTTTTGGACTGGATGCCTTCTTCGAAGGCGAGCTGAATGCCAAAGCAAAGCCAAATGAGGCGCTTGCCGTCGCCGGTGATATCAACATCGACCAGGGCACCTATCGCGCCTACGGGCAAGATCTCACGATCGAGCGGGGCATCATTTCCTTCGTCGGCGGGCCTCCTGGCAATCCCGGAATCAACCTGCGCGCCACTCGCCAGATCGATGAGGTCATCGTGGGCATCAATGCCATTGGCTCCATCAAAAAGCCCCGAATCACCACCTTCTCCACGCCAGCGATGAGTGAAAATGACGTCATTTCCTACCTGCTGATCGGTAAACCAGCCCAAGATATCGGGCAAGGGGGAGACACGAAGCTTGCTATCGGTCGCCAGGTCAACCCCAGATTGTCGGTATCGGTCGGCACAAATCTGGATACCGGAGAAGCCGAATTTTCCACGCGCTACCGGCTATCTCGGAAAATACATGTTGAAGGCACCACGACACCAAGAAGCAGTGCCGCAGATATCTTCTACACTTGGGAGCTAGAATGAGAGGTCGAGCAGCTGCACAGATGACGCGGTTTCTACCCGCTGGCAAAAGCAGCCAACGAATTGCAGTGAGTGAGCAACAGGGACAAAAGGTCTTTACCTTGCAAACCCTGCCAGCAAGTGACAATGAAAGCAATGAAGCGCAGATTGGACAAATAGCCGGTTTTAGCTTGCATGCCGGAATAATGGCGCGACGAGACCAGCGCAAGAAACTGGAAAGACTGTGTCGTTACATCTGTCGTCCGGCGGTATCAGAAAAGCGTCTGGCTATGACGTCTGGTGGGCGTATTCGTTATGACGTGAAGGGATTCACTAATGTCGCGTGCGCAGGAGCGACCAACTCAAAACACCGTATAGAGATGGAACCACTCATGTGTTCTTTCAGCCACTGGACTTTATTGCACGATTGTCAGCACTGATTCCCAAACCTCGTGTCAATCTAACACGATTCCACGGTGTTTTGGCACCAAACAGCAAACATCGGGTTTTTGTTACCCCAGATGATTACGGACACCCACAAAATCAATTGACACCAGCCTGGCAAATTTGTACTCTCATACAAACAATTAGCTAAGGACAGCACTATGCCAAAACCAGGGAAGACATTGGTGTCTCTTGAAGCCACACCCTATTACCATTGCGTTTCTCGTTGTGTACGCCGCGCGTTTCTGTGTGGTGAAGACACACTCACCGGTAAAAACTTCGAACACCGCAGGCAGTGGATTGAAGATCGCTTGCTGGAACTGGCCGGCATCTTCGCGATTGATATTGCCGCTTATGCAGTGATGAGTAACTATTTATGTGCAGCTCCACATAAATAGTGTAATGTGAAGTACCAAATTATGTGAAGTTAGCCTCGGCCACCCTTGCAGTTTTGTTCATTACACCTCGATTTACTCCACCTGGAAAACCTCAATCATTCGTTTACGACATAGCCGGTATTTACAAATTTGACAGCGTTATTCCAATCGCTTTTAAGGTTGCAAGTAGCAGCCCAACACAACCCGATAGAGCGGTCAGGCTTGCCTGTCGTGATGTTTTTCGTGAACAGAAATCCTCAAAAAAATTATCCCGTTAATTGAGGAAGTACTAGCTGCCGGTGGTATAAAACCACCTAAAGCACCAAAAGAATCAGTACCGCCTGCAATTCCACCTGCCGAATCTATCGGCGACGATGGTCACAGGAGTAACTAATTATGTCGATGCTCGTTATTGCAAGTGAAACCATCCCAGCAAGATTAAGAGGCCGCCTGGCTGTCTGGTTATTACAAATAAGAGCTGGAATCTATATAGGCAACGTCTCAGCAAAAGTCAGGGAAATGATCTGGGAACAATGTGAAACATTCTGCGAAGATGGCAATATCGTCATGGCCTGGCAAACAAATACGGAATCAGGATTCGACTTCCAGACACTGGGAGAAAATCGAAGAATCCCAATGGAAATGGACGGAGTTCGACTCGTCTCCTTCCTTCCTCAGGACGAAGAAAATGCTCTTTAACAACTTGGAAAAAATCGGTAGAAATGTACAGGTTCAATTTAATCTGATAAACCAATAGGTTAGAATCAGTGTGTTCCCCGCATCTGTGGGGATGAACCGTAAAGAAAAAAGGGGTCAAGCCTATTTTACAATGTTAAGTTGTTTTTTCAGCCACTTTATTTCTTTTCCCCAAAGTCCTTGTGAGATTTCTTTCTTTATTTTATTTATAGAAAAAGAAGACCCACCAGGATGCCGCAGCTGAAAAGCTTTCGCTATCTGCTTTTGACTACTGTCTCCATAGCAGCGACAGGCAAAAAAAAAGGGGGTCAATCCGATTTTACAATGTTAAGTTGTTTTTTCAGCCACTTTATTTCTTTTCCCCAAAGTCCTTGTAAGATTTCTTTCTTTATTTTATTTATAGAAAAAGAAGACCCGCCAGGATGCCGCAACTGAAAAGCTTTCGCTATCTGCTTTTGACTACTGTCTCCATAGCAGCGACAGGCAAACATCGCAAATGCTCTTATGGCGTTAGGTTGACGCTTTCCCTTCGGCTTCACTCTAATATCCTGTTCGTTAGTTTTGGTGTAATGGCAAACGAGTTTGATGATCTCGTCGGTATCTGGCTTATTGATTAGTGATTTTCTTAGTTCATCTAATTCTGTTTCTTCAGATGAATCCATAGCACTCTTTTTAAACTCCGGACTACCGAGTACCGATAGTATGTTGTAGTGACAATAATAACGTTTGATATCTTCGTCCACGCCTTTTGCGATATAGTTTTGATACCCTTTATAACGTTGTTTGTGTCCCAGCATTTGATAGGTCTTTTTTCGGTGCAATCAGCTCGGTGATTTTGCTTTATTGATATACGCTGGATAACTTGACCATTCGTAGTCTGCTAAATTCCGTACCATTGGCTCTTTTGTTTCTATCGGGTTTAAATGAATATATCGAGTGAGTTGTAGTAGGTAGTCATCTTCATCAACCAGCACTGATTTATAGCGCCCACGAAATAAGCTGCCATCATTTTTTTTAAGCCTATTGTGCCTTTGGGTATATACCCCGTTGATGTGACGCATAATACGGGCAAGGTTTGCCCTGGGTGTTTCAATTAATAAAAAAAAAGGGGTCAATCCGATTTTACAATGTTTAGTTGTTTTTTCAGCCACTTTATTTCTTTTCCCCAAAGTCCTTGTGAGATTTCTTTCTTTATTTTATTTATAGAAAAAGAAGACCCACCAGGATGCCGCAACTGAAAAGCTTTCGCTATCTGCTTTTGACTACTGTCTCCATAGCAGCGACAGGCAAACATCGCAAATGCTCTTATGGCGTTAGGTTGACGCTTTCCCTTCGGCTTCACTCTAATATCCTGTTCGTTAGTTTTGGTGTAATGGCAAACGAGTTTGATGATCTCGTCGGTATCTGGCTTATTGATTAGTGATTTTCTTAGTTCATCTAATTCTGTTTCTTCAGATGAATCCATAGCACTCTTTTTAAACTCCGGACTACCGAGTACCGATAGTATGTTGTAGTGACAATAATAACGTTTGATATCTTCGTCCACGCCTTTTGCGATATAGTTTTGATACCCTTTATAACGTTGTTTGTGTCCCAGCATTTGATAGGTCTTTTTCCGGTGCAACCAGCTCGGTGATTTTGCTTTATTGATATACGCTGGATAACTTGACCATTCGTAGTCTGCTAAATTCCGTACCATTGGCTCTTTTGTTTCTATCGGGTTTAAATGAATATATCGAGTGAGTTGTAGTAGGTAGTCATCTTCATCAACCAGCACTGATTTATAGCGCCCACGAAATAAGCTGCCATCATTTTTTTTAAGCCTATTGTGCCTTTGGGTATATACCCCGTTGATGTGACGCATAATACGGGCAAGGTTTGCCCTGGGTGTTTCAATTAATAAATGATAGTGGTTAGTCATTAAACAATAAGCATGGATAACCGCATCAAACTGTTCGCTTGCCTCTTTAAGACATTTTAGAAATTCATCGAAATAACGTTTATCATGAAAAATATTTTCATGGTTGCGCCCCCGATTCATCACATGGTGAAACGCTCCTTCATATTCTATTCTGGTTGGTCTGGGCATAAAGGATATTATAGATAATCAACCTAACATTGTAAAGATCGGCTTGACCCCATTCTTCTTTCATTTATATAGATAATCAACTTAACATTGTAAAATAGGCTTGACCCCATTCTTCCATAGACCCCATTCTTCCATTTAGATAATCAACATAACATTGTAAAATAGGCTTGACCCCATTCTTCCATTTGACCCCATTCTTCCATTTGGTACAAGTTAACCAAGATGGGCTGAACGCCGCGTAATACGTGGTTTCTCGCTATAACAAGGAATATATGTGTCTGGTGCCGGCAATGCCGAGGGCAATGCCGAGAAGGGGAATAAATAGTGTGCCTGGAAGGTCTCGAACCTTCGACCTGCCGTTTATGAGACCCGGCTAGCGAGTCTTTAATCCCACTGAAACTGCGCTGTGTAGACGTTTGGCGGGTGAGACTATACCAGTTTCCTTACCACTAGTGCGTTCGTGATGTGTGTTTTCACGAGTTCATTTAGGTGGTTCTGCACAATAGTTACAAACAGTTCACAGCTCTTACCAGTTAGTTTGTCTTAACTGTTTCTAGGTATTATCTGTCTGGTTGAAAAAAAGTTATTATGCGTGTTAATTAAAACATGGTCTGCCCCAAATTATTTTTTAAAGCGTCTTAACATGATGAAATGTAAAGCGTGAAGAAATCTCGGATTGACTTACTCACACTTCAAAAAAGTAAGGAAGAATTTGAAAGGTAAAATACGTAATGCAGTTGCTATCTAATTTCACCAGCATGTCACGATCATGCGTGAACTGTCTTTTGATATTCACGATGGTACTGTTGTCGGTCATGACCGTCGAGGCGAAGGAGTTAACGGACAAGTTATCACTGAATGGTGTGTTATCTGGCGCACTGCAATGCCAGCAACTTTCAGCAAGCAGTGACGGTGAAGATGCCTGCAAACTTGGCGTGCCTTTTCAGCCCGAGTTGACCTACCGCCCGTCACAAGATGACATATTGTTTCTAAAACTCGGTTTCGCTGCCGGTAACAGCCTCAACGATGTGTCACCGTTCAATATTTCACCCTGGGGTGCTGATCTCCATGATGACGTGATCAATGTGAGTGGTAGCGGCAGGAATTATCTTCTTGAAGCATGGTATGAACATGTCTTTGAAATAGGAGGTGACCAGAGTATTGGTCTGACCCTCGGTATTATCGATGCGACATCTTTTCTGGATCAAAACGCCTATGCAAATGATGAATACAATCAGTTCATGAACCCAGCGTTATCCAACTCTCCTAACGCGATTTTCCCCTCCTATGATCTGGGTATTGCTACTGTGTGGCATATGGATCAATGGACTTTTTCGGGCGTGTTCATGGAGGTGAATCAATTAACCAGTCCTGACAAGTACACATTTTATGGTGTTCAGGCTCGATACACTCTGGAAACCACTCTGGGTACCGGTCATTACCGCGTCTTGCTCAACGGTGACCGGGACTTCGTTGACGAAGCCGGCGCAAGCAAGCAAAGAAATGATATATTGATAGTTTCTATCGACCAGCAGTTCGGTGACAGCATTGGCGCCTTTACGCGAATGGGCTGGCGGCTTGATGATTCACCGATCAATTACCGGGAAGTTTACACCGGTGGAATCGATATCAGTGGTCTTGGCTGGGGCCGCATGCTGGATAATATCGGTATTGCCCTGGGTTATATGTATGGCGGCAATACAAGGATCATCAGAACCCGGCTTGCAGAAGCTTACTACCGGATGGTGATAAATCCCAATCTGGCGCTCACAGCAGATATCCAGTATATGGACGATCACTATTATTCAATTCCAGATGCTGAAGGAATGATTTATAGCTTGAGGGCTACTGTCAATTTTTAAATAAGCCAGCTGAGATAATCATATTGAAAATGTGTCATATCTCACCAAAATACCTGAAAAAGCTTTAGATAATATCTATCCAGAATGATACTGATGAAATTTCGGTTTAGTTTTTATCCGTATCAGGCGAGCCTTCGACCTGCCGATTATGAGATTAAATTACTTCGTGATGCCTGGGCCAGCAATCAGTTAACTGGAAATGATCGACTCATTGATGAGATAGAAATTCGAACAGGTCATCGAGTAGAGCGCCGAGTCAGAGGAAGGTCTCCTAAAGAAAAGCAGGAAAAATAGTTATGTCCCCCTTTTTTTCATTGATTCAAAAAATCTTGAAAATCAAGAGCGGAAAGCGGCCTGCTAAAATAAAAACCTTGCAATTCATCCGTGCCTAGCTCAACTAGCCAATCACGTTGGTCTTCTTCTTCCACGCCCTCTGCAACAGTCGTCATATTAAGGGCTTTAGCCATATTTATGATTGATTGCGTTAAATTAGACTGATCCTGGTTTGAGGTTATGTCCTTTACAAAGGATTGATCAATTTTAAGACAGTCGATTGGGAATTTTCTTAGATAACTCAATGAAGAATAACCAGTTCCAAAATCATCTAATGAAATATGGATTCCGAGAGATTTTATAGCTTTGAGTATCGATAATGTTTCATTGGGATTTTTAGAGAACAAGCTTTCAGTTAATTCAAGTTCTAATGATTTTGCATCCAGCCCTGACTCAAGCAAAGCCTTTCGGATATCATAAATAATGCTTCCATGTAAAAATTGTATCATAGACAAATTCACTGACACTGATAAGTCAGTAAAGCCTTGTTCATGCCACTTTACACACTCTTTACAGGCATTAAGCAAAACCCAGTAGCCGACAGGAACAATCAGCTCCGTGTCTTCAAGTACGTTAATGAAAAGAGCAGGTGAAATAAGCTGACCATCCTCCTTTCTCCATCTTAACAAAGCTTCAGCACTGACGATTTTGCCCTGTACATTTAACCTCGGTTGAAAAAATACTTCGAATTGATCTTTTTCCAGTGCCAGATTTAATGCGTTTTCAAGTTCAAAACGCTCTACAGCTCTTTTATTCATATCATTAGTAAAATATGCATATCGATTTTTACCAAGTTCTTTAGCTCGAAGTACTGCTGCCTCAGAACTTTCAAGAGCAGATTTTGCATCTGTTGCATCACTCGGATAATTAACTACGCCGATTGATACAGATATATTTGCTACCGAAGAATCGATTGAGTATGGTTTCGTTAGGGATCGGATAACTCGATTCAGAATACTTTCTATGATGCGCTCGGAAAGGTTTTCTAATGCCAGAAGAAATTCGTCTGGACCAACTCTGCCAATTAATAAAGTATTTCTGACTGAATTCGATAATCTT
This sequence comes from uncultured Gammaproteobacteria bacterium, assembly GCA_963848675.1. Lineage (GTDB taxonomy): Bacteria > Pseudomonadota > Gammaproteobacteria > Methylococcales > Methylomonadaceae > CAWKEY01. The sequence goes on along the minus strand of CAWKEY010000003.1, from coordinate 5,169 downwards.
GAGGCAAGTTCAAGCAAAATCTTATCGCCGATTTCCTGTCCCAAACTATCATTGACCAACTTAAAGCGATTGATGTCAATATAAAGCATAGTAATCTTGGACTCGTTATATTTTGACCTTTTAAATGACTTATCTAATAGTGTTGCTAAGGACTGCCTGTTAGGCAATCCAGTGAGCTGATCGTTTTCTGATATATATTTAATTCTTTCATCTTGTAATTGCCTTTCTTCATCCTCATGCTTTTTAATGACCAAATCTGCCCGGCGAACATATATCAATAAAAAAGCATAAAGAATGATCATTAGAAATGATCCCAAGGCGACGTTTTTGAGTTCCGCATCATCAATTTCATTCAATAAAGTCGTAATATCGGAATATAACTCAAAAACTGCGACAATATCATTTTTGGGCCCATAATGAATCGGGATATAAGATGCAAGAAGATTCCTGTCTTCTATCATCATATCAAAAGCGTTGAATTTATCCCGGAATGTAATTTTATTGATGACCTCACCATTTTTTGCACTGATAAATCCAGGGTTTTTAGACTTGTCTTCACCTATTTGAGAAGGGTCAGTGGAGAATACTGTTAGACCATTTTTGTTATAAATTTTTATTTTAACGACTCGCACTCCTTTCATTTGCCGTTTTAAATCTTTTTCCAGTTCAAAAATTTCTGGTTGTTCAATAATTTCTTTGACAGGAATACTTGATGAACGATCAAAGAAATTGACATATTTTTTCCAAATTGAATTCGAAAAAGCTCTGGTCAAGTCGATATTGGCTTCATTCTGAACTTTAAGTAATGAATCGAGGCTTACTAATCTATTAATGTGAGTCATGATAACTGCCACAACAATGATGCCAATCAAGCTCACGATAGAAAATGCCCTAGTCAGTCGAAGTTTCTTTTTGGGATTGCCTTTCATGGATTTATCTATGTAATATTATTAGCTTTGACTTTATATCGGCATAGAGAAAAAAAGCTTAATAATAATTTAAGTCTGTATTGATTTTGAAATTGGTTAATCTAAACAATCTGTCAGCTTAGGACTGGCAGCAGCTATCACCATTTTTTCAAAATCCTGCTTTTGTTAAGGGTTGATCAGACACCTGCCCATAAGCACCTGCCTGCCAGTGTACTCATGAGCTTAGCGGGCAGGTGTTTGATAAGCCTCGAGGGAGGAAACCGCGGGATGTTGCGATGCGGTCAATTTTGGATACTGGCCTATGGGGATTAGAGTAGTGAGACCTCGGTGTGGGTTAATGAAGTCCCTGTTAACTCGAGCAATAAAGACGGTATAAGCGTTTGCTTCCAGTAAATAACGTATGTTTTTCCAACTGGGTTGCCGATATAAACACGGCATCCTGAGGGTTTGATAAAACGCGCCCGTTACCGATAAGCACCGGTCATTTAACCCTGTATTAACCGCGATAATAATCGTCATGTTCCACCCCTCTTCACCGGAGGTGCCCGCGGTTGCTGATTACGCGGGAAGGTTTCAATGATGATCATAGGCGCACCACAGTCTGGACAGACATGGGTTGCATCCTGTTTCTGCTCTTCGCTCTTATGCTTATCTGTTGTCTCTTCCTGCACTGGTAATTCAGCTTCCTTCACCCCCAGCAGTTTTCGGGCACATATCAGGTTGACCTGGCGATTTGCATTGGCAATTAATCCATAGTGTCGGATACGATGAAAACCGCTTATGTGCTGCAGCACATAAGCGGTTTTATGTAGAGTTTAGGGTTATGCAGAGTCGCGAGGTACGGAACCGCCCCAGGTAGCTAAACCGGCTCCACGCACTCCGCATAACTAGCACCGTTGCAGTGATGCGATAAGTTTGTCAGGTGCGCGAAATCTCCCTCGCTTTAGTGTTGGTGGTGTGATAGCTTCAATCACTTCAAGCTTGTCTGTGGGATCGGCACGCAGATACATTTCAGTGGTTTGCATGTCCGCGTGGCCCAACCACAACGATACTCTGCGCAGGTCACCGGTAGCCTGCAGGATCATCATCGCGCAGGTATGCCTCAACACATGCGGTGAAACTCGTTTGTGCTTTAGAGAGGGACAACGTGCAGTGGCAGCACGAACATGCTTGTGCAGGAGGTACTCAAAGCCGGAACGCGTCATGGGTTGACCGTGTGCGTTGAGGAACAGCTCCGGGACTAATGCGTTACCGCGCACCGCCAACCACGCCCGAAGATCTTTAGCGGTTTGTTTCCACAGGGGGAGGCAGCGCTCGCGTCGACCTTTGCCGAGGACATGAATGTTGGGGAATGATTGGAGTTCCACCGCGGTCAAGGGCAAGCCCACCAGCTCCGACACCCGTAATCCTGCTGAGAAACACAGGTGCATCATAGCCCGGTCACGCAGCCCCATTCGTACCTGGAGGTCAGGAGCGTTGAGGATAGCCTGCATCTCGGTAATGCTCAGGTGGTCGATCAGCGGAACGTCGGTGCGCTTGAACGGAATCGCGAGAATGCATCGGCTCTGCTCGAGGACAGCGGGTTCGCGATATTCACAGAAGCGCATAAAAGACTTGATGGCTGCCAATCGAGCATTTCGGGTACTCGCGGTATTGCCACGTTGGGTCTCGAGATGCTCGAGGAAATCCATGATCATTGGGGCGTCGAGCTGTTCGAGTTCCAGCTCAGAGGGGGGCACATGGTAGCGCTCACTGGCGTAGTGGAATAAAAGTTGGAAGGCATAGGCGTAACTCTGGCAGGTGTGCTCACTGGCGCCGCGCTGCGCAGGAAGACGTTCCCGCAAGAACGCGGTGATATGAGGGGCAATGGCGGTCATGAGGATTCTCCACAGAAGAAGTCTTCGCACTGAATGGCGATATCGGTCATCAGTTGCGGGGTCGTTTCCAGATACCAGTAAGTACTTTTGATATGGGCATGCCCGAGATAAGTCGTGAGTGCGAGCATGTGTCGACCGACATGGTCACGGGTGTCGGAACAGGCTTCGAGTGCGCGGGTAGCGAAACGATGACGAAGATCGTAAACGCGAGGTCGCCCTGGTCGGTCTGGCAGTCCAGCCGCCAGGAGTAGTTGCCTGAACATGCGAGAGACGATGCATGGGGAGAGCGGGCGTTGAGCCAAGGTTACAAACACATGGTCGTTGTCCTTGGCGATACGATTATGCTGCTCCAGATAGCGTGCCAAGGCATTACGGGTGGAGTCGTGGATCGGCACTAAGCGGGATTTACGAAATTTTGTCTCTCGGATGGTTAATCCGTCGTGGGTGATGTCATCGTAGCGCAGTGCATAGGCTTCTGCCGGTCTGAGTCCGGTAACGGCGAGCAGCGTGAATAGGGTCTGGTAGGTATGCGGTCGCAACGAGCCTGGCGGCCCCAGTTGGCCGGCGGCACGAATCAGTCGGTGCAGCTCGTCATCGGTAAAGAGATAGGGTGTTGGGCGTGGGCGGTACCCACAGAAGACGTGCTCGGGCGGGATCTCATGGCGAGGCTCTTCTATATGCATGAAGCGCGCGAACTGCAGTAGGCACTGGTAGCGCCGGTGGCGCTCGACTTCAGTACCGGCTTGGGCGGCCCAATCGATGGCGCTTGTCGCCTGTACATGGGTATCACCGCGGGCACGAGCGAAGTCAGCGAAGTAGCGCAGATATCGCTCTGTAGTCATTAACTTGAAGCCGGCTGCACGGCGCACCGCAAGGTAAGTGTCCACGGCTTGAATTAACATGGCTCAACCTCCAGCCAGGGCATGACTACCTGCTCCAAGAGGTCAACGTCGACTTTGGTGTACACATGGGTCGTCTCAATCGAGGCATGACGCAGTACGTCACCGATGGCCGCCATCGAGATTCCCTGGCGCAGCATGGTGGTGGCGGCCGAGTGGCGAAAGAGATGCGCGCCATAGGACGGTGCATCGATCTGGGCGCGGCGTAATGCGCGCTCGGTAATCGTGCTGACTATCCATCGGGAGAAAGGCACAAACGGTGCAATCATAGTAATAAAGACGTGGGTAGTGTCGACAGACGGACGGTGGCAGGTCAAGTAGTGCAAAAGTGCCTCGCCATCCCGCGATGGAGGGGATCGCGAGGAGTAAGTCCGAAGTACAGCGACCTTGGGCAATCAAGCATCGCAAGAACATCCGCAGGACAGTGACAGTCGTTCTGGCTTGACTGATTTTATGACCTCGTATGTGGTCAAGGACAAATTCTCGCAACTGCTTCGCCGTATAGCGCTCAGGGTGGTCACCGAGGGTATCGAGCAAACGTCGTAGCGCCGGGCGGTAACTGTTGAGTGTTATCTCAGTCACACCGCGCTGAGTGTGCATCCAATGGAAGAATGTTGCTAGCAGCTCCGATTCAACAACTGGTGCGGGGATCGAGACAATACCACTGACTTGTAGAAATCCAACGAAGTGGCGAGCCCCGATAAAAGTATTACTGTATTCCCCCCGACGATAGCGTAGAAGACCTTGTGAATCCAGGCACTGGCGAAACTGCGCCAGTGCCGGCAAATCCAGTGTGTCTATCGTCAATCCGGCCTGCGCAGTCCAAGCGGAAAATCGCCCGGCACCACGCAGATGTGCTCTGATCTTGTTGTGACAGTAGCCCGCTTGCGTGAGGTGGGAGGCGAAGTCGTCCAGGTACGGACCGGCGAGACCGGAGCGGAGTTTGCGAAGTGTGAATGGGTGTTTGAAGTAAGTGGTCAACATGTTGTCCTCCTTATGCTAATGGTCAATAAGTATGTGGAGTAAATCAACAGACCATGGATTGTGACCTATTGATATCGCGAAGATTACTGCCGCCCATCAGCGATATTCTCCACATAACCCTGAACTCTACATAAAACCGCTGGGCAGAACATGGAGAAGAAAGCGGCGGATAAACTCATCAGCAGTCAGCGTCATGGATGTGTATCGCTTTGCACCCTTGAGCCGATAATCTTTCCACTTAAAGGTGATGCCATTCTCATCCATCGAGAGCAGTCGGCTATTGGCAATGGCCACACGATGGGTGTAACGGGAAAGATACGCCAGTACAGTTGCTGGCCCTGCAAAGGGTCGTTTGGCGTATACCACCCACTCGATCTGAGACAACGATTTTATCCAATTCATAAAGTGCTTTTCTTCTTTAAGCGCCTGTTGTTCACCAAAGAACGCTAGCTTGTTCGACTGATAGGCCTGACAGAGTTT
>CAWKEY010000002.1:0-5349 GCA_963848675.1 uncultured Gammaproteobacteria bacterium | reverse complement strand
TTTCATTATGCTTGATGAAACGCCTAGTGCGGACCCGCATGCTAGGTGTTGTGGGGAGGGCGAGCTAGAGACTCGCCCTTACCCGATTATAGCTTATGTACTCTGAAAACAATATATCGACATCGCAGCGCGCTCGTTTTCGAATAGCTTTTGCCTGAGCCCATTTTTTCTCAATCGGATTAAGATCAGGGCTATAGGGAGGAAGCCATTCAAGTTGAGCTCCGGATTGCTCAATCGCCTCAATCATGTCCGCACGTTTGTGAAAGCTGGCATTATCCATGACAACAACCGCATTCGCTGGCAGTGCAGGAATTAATGCTTGAGTCAACCGCGCGTAAAATACATCACCGTTAATACTGGCTTCAAAAAGATCAATGGTTAAAAAAACAAAATCGACCATGGCGCGAATTGCATTGATACGCCCCTTTGGCTGCCAATCATGAACACTATAGCAGCACTTCCCCTGGTGGGAATAACCGTGTGTACGCGGCATATCCTAACCTAAGTAAAGCCACTTTCATCCAAATAAACGATGGATCGACTTTCTGATTCATAGGTGCTCATCTTTTTTTGAAAGATCCTACGAGCGTCTTCGTCTGCTTTGGGGTGTTTAAGCGTTTTTTTATAGCTAATGCCTAATCTTTTTATGCCATAACCGATGGTTCTTTCAGAAACCCCTAAGCGTTTAGCTCTTTCCCACTGATAATCGTCCGGAGCTGATTCAACATCTTTAGCCAACTTATCTATGTCCAGCTCGGTTGCTGGCTTGTCGCGAGATGGTGCAGAGTTCCATTTTCCCTTGCGAGCGAAATAGGGTTCTTAATTGGCGCATCAAACCCAAACCGCTCACTGGTTTGTTCATATGTCAGGTTGAACTTCTCTTTCGGTATGTTTAATAGAAACTTCATTGAGTTAAACATTTTTCATTTATCAGTTAAATAGAGCTTGCTCATAAAGTTGCGAACTGCCTGTTACCCAACACTAGATTCAACTGACGTGTCACGCCAGCCCGCCAATAGCCGACGCTGAACTCCAAGAGCTTTGACAGCCTATATGGCAATCTGGCACAGACCCTTTTTACGAGCCAACAAAAAACCCTCAGTAGAATCAGCAGGTTCATCACCAGAAAGATGCTGTTGATCCACGCGGCGGACGTATCGGCTCGCTTTGCCCGAACATAATTTAATCGATAACCGTTCTTGCCCTGGCCGAACTTACCTTCGATCGGTATCCGTTGCCGATATTCCTCACGCCGCCGCGTCGACAGCCGCTTTAATTCCGCCTGGTTTTCCTCAGTCACTTTCTTTGGTCTGCCCAGCGGCTTACCCGCAAAACGGATACCCCGTGCCTTGAGATAACGACGGTTGTCTCGGCTGCCGTAAATGGTGTCGCCCAGAACCACCTGCGGATAAACACCATGGCGTTCACGATAAGCTTCAACTTGCGATGGCAGATCATGCCCTTCATGGAAAGCCTCCCAGCGCAGGTGGTCGACCCGTGCCACCCCTTCTCCAGTCAAGCTAACACTGAGCTTGGCACCAAACTCCGTCGGCTTATCCGATTTACCACGCACAATCGGTCGTACGTACGGCTGACTAATGCTCACGATACGATGGTCACAACGATGACTTCGGTTTCGGTACATTTCCCATTGCTGATCGTACATGTGCTGAATAACCCAGTAACGGTGCAACAGCCAATGGGGTAGTGGTAGCCGTGTCCCTTCCGGAAAGTGCGCCAGTAAATGTTCAATATGGCCCAGGTTGCGGCGCAGGTATTGTAACTGCTGCTTGATGCCACGACGCAGTAACTTTGCACCCGGTCGTTTCTTCTTCACAATACCCAGGTAGGCTTTGCGGGCTTGCCGGCGATAGGTCCGAGGCTTTTGCTTCAGGTCCGTTTTTGCATACAGCCGATCAACAATTTGCTCGCTGAACTCCCTGGCCTCATTCAACAAACTGAGGTCTGTCGGAAACCGGATTGCCTGTGGGGCAACGGTTGCATCCAGTATCAACTTTCCCTGACCGGCCGGCTTCGTAGTTTCAGACTCAGGATCGCCACCCGAAACCGCAGGTGGGGTAGCATTATTATCTGAATCTGACTGATCTGTCGCGGGGCATTTCGTCGTCGGCTTCGATTTAGCACGGTCGACGGCACCAATCACCGCATCGTAAAAAACGTCAAATACCGTTTGCCCCATGCGCTTGCGAATCTCGACAAACAGCGAGGGGGCAAACGGCGCTTCCATCTGATAGCCAGGCAGACCCACGAAGAACTGGAGATAAGGGTTTTCCTGGATCTGTGCCACGGTCTCTCGGTCAGACAGGCAAAGCTTATGTTTGATGATCACGGCACCGATGACCAGACGCGCCTCTTTGGTAGGACGACCCTGGGTGCTAGAAAGGCCTTGGTAGTAGGCCTCGGCCAGCTCATCCCAGGGAATGCATTCACTCATTTTGACCCAGCGATTATTTTTATCAAGTGAAGTCTGGAAGGGCCAATCAAATTCTGCCAGGGAGAGTTGCCGGTGACTCTGAGTTCGGATCATAGGTGCACACTTTTTGAGGGGGGTAGCTTGTTTTTCGTGCACTATTGTACCCTTTACTGAAGGAATTCCATAATAAAATCAATCCGTTATACTTTATGAGCAGGCTCTACATAACTCACAACATTAAATACAATACAATCGTGGACTACTTTTCCGGCAATCTAAAAACAGCATGAAAGCAAGCGTATTCTGCTTCCCTGGCTCGCAGATAGAAAATGTAAATCGGTAGAAACCTTGGTTGTATGATGGTTTGCGATAAAACAGACCATTACCCAAAGGGTGCAACAGCTCAAGGCTCATAAAAATTCTACCCTACAAACTCGCAACCACAAACGATAAATTGACATCGATATTTTCGTGAGAAAAAAGATGCCGAGACCCATAGTTGCCGCAATAGCTGGATTTTTGATCCGTCTGACGCAAACCATCTTCCAGTATCATCCAATTTTGAAATGAAAGATTACTCTTGGGCTCGCTTTATAATAGTGTTCAAAAATAATCGCTTAAGATTAAATTGCAGCAACCCTGTCTTTTCCGGAGCAGCCAAATAAGGAAATTCATCGGAAAGCTTTTTGTTGCTTGATTGATAAGGAATCGAAACGCCTGATTCGTAGCCCTCCAAGGAAGCATCAACACCACCAATGTGCAAAGCAAACAAGGTTTTCATAATGTCGTCTTCCAAATCCCGTCCCCCGCAACTGTCCTGTTTCACTCAAGTGACAGTCATTGGCCCCTTTTTTCTTAACAACCGTATCGATAATCAAAGCCGATAGCTTGCTGTTATCCAGCTCCAGGCGTGAAAAGTAGTTATCCGGCAGCACACCGGCGAGAGATTTATTGCTTTTTTCGACCGTATGCAGGGCGATATCGTCTTGCTTGGCGTGTTTGAGGATGAAGTTCCAGCAGGAGTTTTCGGCAGATAGAAAATATTGTCTTTAGCATAGAACTCCAGCCTATACGCATAGGCTTGATGGCCGTCTTCAATTAGCTTTTGCTTTTGCGCTTCAAACTTATCGCTGACGAATTTCAGGAAGATCAGGCTGAGTACGATATGCTTGTACTCACTGGAAGCTACAGAGCCGCGCAGCTTGTTGGCGGTCTCCCACAGGCTTTCTTCAAAGCCCTTGACGATATTGCTGTCGGGTCTGTTTTTGGTTGCCGTTTTTGCCATGTGGTCTTCAGTTTTCATCGAGTTGTTGCTTATTGGGCCATGTTACCCAAAATGTTACCCAAAATCTGGTAAAAAGTACGATCGTCATTCGGTGGACCGCTAAATCTGGTCCGGAGAAGCAATTAACTTGAAGGATGAAATACGGGTAAAAGATATTCTGAATGCAATTATTTGAGGACATAAAACAGCCTGCACAGGGGCATTTCCTGTGCTCTCGGAGTTGTTTGCGGGTCATTTCCGAAAAGAAGCATTCATTTTTGTGGCTCAGATCGCCATTTTAGATGGGTTCAAAATTCTATCTGCGGATTTGAGTGGTTATCCAATTAATCGAATTGGGCAGGCAGATCGGCCAGCAAGCAAGCAAGTTTTTTTATATGCTTTCTATCGTATTCTCTTCCCTGTGATAGTATAAGTTCATTTTCTCCATAGAATAGTCAATGAATAATCATGTATTGCCCATTTTGTAACGCCAATGAGACAAAGGTCATTGATTCTCGATTGGTTGCGGACGGCAGCCAAACTAGACGACGCCGCGAGTGTATTGCTTGTCATCAGCGCTTTACCACTTACGAAGTGATTGAATTAATCATGCCGAAAGTCATTAAGCAAGATGGTACTCGAGAGCACTTCGATGAAAACAAATTGCGCGCGGGTTTAAATCGTGCCCTGGAGAAACGCCCTGTCAGCACGGAAAATGTCGAGTCAGCACTCAATCAGATCAAGCTGCATTTGCAAAATATGGGTGAGCGTGAAATTTCTGCCCGACTGATTGGTGAAAAAGTGATGGAACAGTTACAAAAACTGGATGAAGTTGCCTATGTGCGTTTTGCATCGGTTTACCGTCGCTTCACGGACATTAGCGAATTTCGTGCGGAAATTGATCGCTTACAAAATCAGACAACGGTTGAATCCGGTTAAAAATTCTGAGCTCAGTCATCAATGTCATCAATGACTCTTTCTAAGGCCCTTTCTAAATCTGATCAGCGATGGATGTCTCGTGCTCTACAGTTAGCAGAGCGTGGCCGTTATACAGCGCGCCCCAATCCGTGTGTTGGTTGTGTTATCGTCAAAGATCAGCAAGTTTTAAGCGAAGGCTGGCATCGTCGCGCCGGTGAGGCTCATGCCGAGGTTCATGCGCTAACAATATCTGGCAACCGCGCTCAAGGAGCGACAGTATATGTCAGCCTTGAACCCTGTAGCCATCAGGGCAAAACGGGCCCCTGTTGCCAGTCCCTGATCGAAGCGGGTGTCAGCCGAGTTGTTTACGCAATGGAAGACCCCAACCCGCAGGTGGCTGGTTCTGGTATTAAGCAGTTACGCAGTGCCGGCATCGAAGTCGATGGACCGATATTAGAAAATGAAGCAAGAGCCCTAAATCCTGGTTTTATTAGCCGCATGATTCGAAATCGGCCTTGGGTAAGATGCAAGCTGGCGAGCAGTCTGGATGGACGGACAGCTCTGGCCAGTGGCCAGAGTCAGTGGATTACCAGCCCGGCAGCCCGATCCGATGTGCAACGGTGGCGAGCCCGCAGCTGCGCTATTATCACTGGGATAGGTTCGGTACTTCAGGATAACAGCCAGTTAACATTACGGGCAAACCAACTGTCTTTAGATAATGCCTCGGAGTTAC
>CAWKEY010000001.1:0-4178 GCA_963848675.1 uncultured Gammaproteobacteria bacterium | reverse complement strand
CCAGATGCACGGCCTGCGCCACGCCTATGCCCAGAATCGCTACAAGGAACTGACCGGCTGGAAATGCCCGGCCGCCGGTGGACCGGACAGCAAGTCGCTAACTCCGGAGCAGCGCGAGCTGGACCGCGAGGCACGGCTCACCATCAGCCGGGAACTGGGCCATGAGCGGGAGCAGATTACGGCAGCCTATTTAGGAAAGTAGAGTGGTTATGTAAAGTAGCCATTACAACGACCAATCAAATCAAACACCTACCTCTAAAATACTTTACATAATATTTCCGTTAATTTTGTTGTGGCCATGAACGCCACTTAAATTGACGGAGGATTATGTATGAGTTCCCACGCCCCAAAATCAAAAAAGCTTTCACTGGATGAATTGGTTTTTAGTGCATTAAGCCAACTCCAGGTACTCCAGTACAACCAACGCTCGATACGTCGCTATCAAACCGTATGGCGAAAGTTAGTCACTTTTGCTCAGCAGCAAGGTTATAAAGGCAAGCTTCGAGAACAACTCATCCTTGATTTCCTGGAACACCATGAAATCAATTCTCAATTACCCGTCCAGTCGTACCGCAGGTTGGAAAAAACATGCCGAGTATGGCCTAACGCTACTGTGGCACTTCGCCCGTTTCGGTTACTTCGAACGCGGCAAATTGAATGCCGCAAAACTTCGCATACCCGATGCCATGCAGAAGAGCCTGCATGGCTACAAAACCTATTGTGAGGAGGAGCGTTATCTCGGCCCTGACACGGTGAATGAATACGTTCGACAAGCCGGTTTGTTCCTCGACTTCCTGGGGAAGCGTGATGTGAACAACTTCAATCAAATACGTCCGGAAGATTTATCAGACTTTGTCTATACCTTGTCCCGTTATCGCCGAAAAACCGTTGCCGCCATTGTTTCCTGTGTGCGCGTGTACCTTAGGTTTCTGTTTTACAAGCGTCAGCTAAAACAAGATTTGAGCGGCAGCTTACCCGGTGTGTGTTTCCCTGAACGAGCCACCATTCCATCGGCCTGGGATAAAGAACTGCTTGCTCAGTTGCTGGACAGAGTCGACAGGCATTCGCCGAGAGGCAAACGGGACTATGCCATTTTTCTATTGGCTTGCCGGCTAGGCGTGCGATCGGGTGATATCAAATCACTGACCCTCGATCATATCGACTGGGCTGCAGAAACAATCACCTTTACCCAGGCTAAAACCCGAATGCCGTTGCGTTTGCCTTTGACCGATGAAGTGGGAAATGCGCTGATTGACTATATCAAGTCCGTGCGTCCGAAAACGCAATATCGTGAGGTCTTTCTCAGCTTAAGGCCACCGTTCAAGCCGTTCAGTAAAAACGCTCACCTGCACCATATCGTCAAATACTGGCGAGAATTGGCTGGCATCCACTTTAAAACTCCACAACGGCAGGGCTTGCACTCACTGCGGCATAGCCTGGCGACGCACTTGTTAGAGGACGATGTGCCGTTTTCCGTGATCGCCGATATTTTGGGGCACGCTTCGATGAGCACAACGATGATTTATGCCAAGGCGAGCGTTGAATCGTTACGGCATGTCGCGTTATCCATTCAGGAGGTGTGTCATGATAGCGAAGCGTAAAGTATTCCGTTATGAAAGCCCACTGGGGCCATTGATGGAACGACTTGTGCGCGAGAAGCGCGCCAGTGGCTATAAGTATGATACCCCGGCGTGGGTACTCAAGGATCTTGACCATTTCCTGTGCGGCACGTCCATCCAGCCAAATGAACTGCCCAAAGCGCTGGTAGCGCAATGGCTCGCGCAATATCCACATGAGCAAGCCTCAACCCATCAACGCCGAATCATTCTGGTTCGACAACTGGCTCGATTAATGATCAGGCTTGGGTTTTCTGCATATGAACCACCCAAAGGCATTGGTCCACGTCGTTCCTATGTGTTCTCGCCCAGAATCCTGACGCACGCGGAGGTGCGTCAGATCATTCTGGCCGTTGATAACCTTCCGCCCAGTCCAAAATCACCACTTCGCCATATCATCCTACCGGAAGTATTTCGATTGCTGTATGGCTGTGGTTTTCGACTGAGCGAAGTGCTGAACCTGAAGGTCCGTGATGTTGATCTTCAGCAAGGCGTCATTACGGTACGGCAGGGTAAATTTGGTAAAGATCGTCTCGTACCGCCCTCCATGGAGATGGTGGAACGTTTGCGAATCTATGCCGAGGAGATGGAAAAACGCACCATGGCAAGGCGGGAGCCTGATGCCTATTTTTTCCCATCAGCTCGACAAGCCGCCTGGGGTTGCACGACGATCTACAGCCTATATCGAAAAGCGTTGCTTCAATGCGGTATTCCTCATGGTGGACGAGGTAAAGGGCCAAGAGTGCATGACCTGCGCCATACTTTTGCCGTTCACCGACTACTGCAATGGTATGAGGAAGGCGCGGACCTGAACGCCAAGCTCCCCTTTCTCGTGGCCTATCTTGGTCATAAGGATTTTACCGGCACTCAGAAATACCTTCATCTGACCGCCGAGTTATTCCCTAACCTGACGGCACGAATGAATCAGCAATTTGGCGGTGTAATACCGCAAGGGAGGTGATCATGAAACCAACAACATTGTCTGTGCATGTCAGTCACTTCCTCAGTCATTACCTTGCAGGTCAACGGAATTTAAGCCCGAATACCATCAAGGCGTATCGAGATGTTTTTGTACTGCTGCTACGATTTTGTCGGGATGAAAGAGGGATCGCTATTGAAAGACTGAAGCTTGAGCAAATCGATGTCCAGTTAGTCGATGCCTTTCTCGACCACCTGGAAAAAGTGCGGCATTGCTCAATCCGCACACTCAATCAACGTTTGGCGGTATTGCACGCTTTCTTTCGATACCTGCAAGTAGAAGAACCCACACTGTTATTGCAATGCCAGCGGATACTCGCCATCCCACTGCGCCGCTTTGTGCGTCATGAAGTTGGCTACCTGCCTAAAGATCACCTCGCCGCGCTTTTAGCCCAACCGGACCTTAAACGATCCGACGGCAGACGGGACGCGGTACTACTCAGCGTTCTCTATGACACGGGAGCCCGTGTGCAGGAACTCATTGAACTGACGGCCGGAGATGTGCGGCTGGAAGCCCCCGCTCAAGTGAGGATCCTGGGCAAGGGACGTAAAGTACGAGTCGTACCGTTGATGGAAAATACCACCCGGTTATTGCAGCAGTATTTTGATGAAAGTAATCTGGCGCTTCCTGAAAATTATGATCGCCCGTTATTCCGAAACAAGTTCGGGAATCAATTAACCCGTGTTGGCGTCAATTACATTCTGCAAAAGCACATGCAGAAGGTACAAGAGCGCTATCCGCATCTCAAACAAAAAGTCAGCCCCCATACGCTGAGGCATACCAAAGCAATGCACCTGGTCCAGGGAGGCGTCTCTTTGGATATCGTCCGTGATTTTTTAGGCCACGTCGATATCAAAACCACAGAGCTGTATGCCAGAGCGAACCTTGAGATGAAGCGAGCAGCCATCGAAAAAGTCAGCCCAGCACCCGTACCGAACATTCCTTCGTGGAAGGAAAATAAATCGCTGCTGCAATGGCTACAGCGCTTATAAAGGGCATGCATATGAAGAATCTAAATCGTGGCCCACCCAGATCCGGAAGATATTATGCAAAGTGTTTTGTGGATAAGTGTCCGGATTTTATTGACTGTCATGGTGCCTACTTTACATAACCACTTACTTTCCTAAATAGACCTTATGGAATGCTTTCCATAAAGCCTACGTTGGAAGATAATGGGTACACAGGAAACGGCGCAGCGCGTTGGATGGATTTCCCATTCCCTGTGTGACGGCGCTTCGTAATGATGCGGGCTCTGGTTGCACAAAAAGCCCCGAGGCCGAATCCATCATGAAACGATCCATTTTTCATCCACCCATCCGGTCGCCGCGACCGCGATCTGTCTCGCCGGCTTCTGTGCCGTGGCCAGCGTGAACCTGCCGGCGAACGATATCCAGGTGGGCCGCTACTCCCTGTTTGCCGCCACCCCGACCGAAGCGCAGGCCGATCCACTGCAGGCGACCATCACGGTGCAGTTTCCGGATTCTGTTCGGACCGTTGGCGAAGCCGTTCGACATCTTTTGCAACAGAGTGGCTATCGGCTGGCGGAGCCCGAAGCCACTGGACCGGAATCGGCGTACCTGTTT